>JAMHVU010000036.1:0-29224 GCA_035911355.1 Sphingobium sp. | reverse complement strand
GGCTCTGTTGCAAACATTCGGGACCGCCGAGCGGCACCGCGCCTTTGTTGGGATCAGGCCGCTTTGTTGAAATGCTGATTGAGCATGGCCATGGCCTCGGTCATGGCCGAGGGGCCAATGCCAAATGATCTTTCGATCAGACGCACCTCTCCCCTGATCCCTGGCTGCAGGCACCATGCCCGGGCCTGCCCTTTGCGCAGGGCGCGCATCACCTCGAAGCCCTTGATCGTGGCGTAGGCTGTCGGCATCGATTTGAAACCACGCACGGGCTTGATCAGCATCTTGAGCTTGCCGTGGTCGGCCTCGAGCACGTTGTTCAGGTATTTCACCTGCCGGTGTTCGGTTTCTGGGGCGAGCTTTCCTTCTCGTTTCAACTCGGCGATTGCGGCGCCGTAGCTTGGCGCCTTGTCGGTGTTGAGTTTCGTCGGCTTTTCCCAGTCCTTCAGACCGCGAAGGGTTTTGCCAAGAAAGCGCTTCGCAGCTTTGGCGCCGCGGGTCGGCGACAGGTAGAAATCAATCGTGTCGCCCCGTTTGTCGACCGCCCGGTAGAGGTAGGTCCATTTGCCCCGCACCTTCACGTAAGTCTCATCGAGACGCCAGCTCGGATCAAAGCCGCGCCGCCAGAACCAGCGCAACCGCTTCTCCATCTCCGGCGCGTAGCGCTGCACCCAGCGATAGATGGTCGTGTGATCGACATCGATGCCACGTTCCGCCAGCATTTCCTCGAGATCACGGTAGCTGATACCGTACCGGCAGTACCAGCGGACCGCCCATAGGATGACTTCTCCGGTAAAATGCCGCCCTTTGAAATCGTCCATCACAACCGACCTTACCAAGACAAGGCCCAACGTTGGCAACCGCATCAGAGTTTGCAACAGAGCCCGTACACGGGCTGCCGGATCGACCACGGATGCCGAGTCACTGCCCATGCGGCATGTTCCTACCGGATGATAGATTGTTTCAGCGCGCGCGCGGATGTCGTCGATCAGAGCCTCGTCGGTCTGGACCGCGGGTCCCGGTCGCACCTCCTCGCGCAAGTGACGGGCGAGCGCCGGCGCATGAAGGAGCTTGCGGGCTAGCTTCGCGCCATTCAGCAAGACGCCCACATCATCGGGATGACTGAGATAATTGCCCTCTATGCGCGGATGAGCCGTGGGATCGGCGATCTTGAGCCCGATCCTGCCGCGGCTCTTCGGTAGAAGGTCGCAGACATGCACGGTCATTCCGTAGCCGAAGGCTGTCTTGCGGCCATGGTCACGCAGGATCGCCGGCAGGAAATGGAATTGAAGATTGGGCCGCTCCCGGCCGGCGTCGGATTTGAGGAAAGCGCCGCCCTCCGAGGCATTTGACGTCAATTCGCCTTCATGATGAAGGAAATAGCTCCATGCGCCGCGTATCGCACGAGGCAGGAAACTGGGCGCCACCCCAAATCCTTCGCGATCGGCCGTGGTTGCCACAGCCGTATAGTCGAGGTGATCGGCGAGATTGGCTCCGACTTCGGGCGCATCCAGAACGATCTCTATGCCATGCTGCCTGAGTTCGCTCGCTGGGCCGACGCCCGACAGCATCAGAATCTGCGGCGAATTGACCGCGCCAGCCGAAAGGATCACCTCTCCACCGGGGCGCAGCAGCAGGTCCCGGCCGCCGACGCGGACCCCGATGGCGCGACGGTCCTTGAACAGTATCCGTTCGACGAGGCCGTTCGTTTCGATGGCGAGATTCTTGCGCGAGCGAGCCGGATCGAGAAACGCTCGCGCCGTGCTGAACCGTTGCCCGTCTTTCTGGGTCACCTGATAGACACCAAAGCCTTCCTGGCTCACGCCATTGAAGTCGGGATTTCGCGGGTAGTGCAGTTCCACCCCAGCTTCGACGAAGTCTTCCGTAAGTGGGTTCACTCGCCCAAGATTGGAGACGCAAAGTGGCCCGGCATTGCCATGATGCTCGTCGTGGATAGCCTGATTGTTTTCGAGCGCGATAAAAAGCTCGCGCATGCGCGGCCAGTCCCAGTCAGCTCCGGCGGCCGCCCCCCAGCCCTCATAGTCCGCCCGATCGCCGCGAATGTAGACCATTGCATTGATCGAGCTGCTGCCACCCAGCGTCTTGCCGCGCGGCCAATAGAGCCGCCGGTTGTTAAGGTGAGGCTCGACTTCGGTCTCACAGTTCCAGTTCACCCATCCCGTGCGGGCAATGACGCCGACGCCAAGCGGCATGTGAATGAAGGGATTGCGATCGCGCGGCCCCGCCTCGATGAGGCAGACAGCTTTATCCGAATCAGCAGAAAGGCGGTTGGCCATGACGCAGCCGGCCGAGCCGCCGCCAATGATGATATAGTCGTACATGGATTTACCCCAGAAAGCGTTTGGCAAGTCGGATCAGACGCGCTGCCCGGCCCGAATAGGGAGGAAAGACGAGAGGCAGAGCGGAGAAGCGGTTCTGGAGAACGGCGCGCTCATGACTGAAAGTCCGGAACCCGTGATGGCCATGTGCCGCCCCGATCCCGGAATTGTTCACACCGCCGAACGGCAGATGATCGTGGACGTATTGGACGATGGTAAGGTTGACGCCTGCACTGCCGGAAGTCGTGGCCGCCAGGATATGATCCACTCTCGCCCGGTCACGATCGAACACATAAAGCGCCAGCGGCTTGGGTCTTGCGTTGATCCGACCGATCACGGTTTCAATGTCATCATAGGTCAGGACCGGCAGGACGGGACCGAATATCTCCTCATGGTCGATCGCCGCCTCGGGAGCGATCGCCTCCAGCACTGTGGGCGCCAGCGCCCTTCCCTGCCTTTCGCCGCCGACAATGATCCGCCCGCCCGTGGCCAGGGCATCCGCAATCAGGCCCCCCAGTCTGTCCGCATGGCGATCATTGACGATCCTTGCGAGATAGGGGCTCGTCATGCCCGAACCATAAGCGGCGGCGATCCGGCGGCGCAGCGCTTCCACGAACCGGTCGCGGATCGAAGCGTGGACGAACACATGATCGGGCGCGATGCAGGTTTGACCGGCATTGGAGAATTTGCCGAAGGCGATCCAACTGGCGGCCGTCTCTATGTCGGCATCCGGTCCCACGATCGTGGGCGACTTGCCACCCAGTTCCAGCGTAACGGAGGTCAGGTGGCGGGAGGCTGCCTGCATTACGACTTTCCCGACCTCGGGGCTGCCGGTGAAGAAGATATGATCGAAGGGCAGCGCGAGCAGGGCCTGAGACATCTCCTTCCCGCCGAGGGCGACGGTAACCAAGTCTGGCGGAAATGTGTCGGCGATCAGCCGCGCGATGACGCCCGAGGTAGCAGGTGTCATCTCCGAAGGCTTCAGGATAGCGCTGTTGCCGGCAGCAAGGCAGGAGACAAGCGGCCCCAGGCAGAGATTGAATGGGTAATTCCAGGGCGCGATGATAAGGCACACGCCGCGTGGCTGCGGCACGATCCGTCCGGCCGTGCCGAAACCGATCAATGTCGGTCCGACATGGACTGGCCGCATCCATCGGCGCAGATTACGACGGCTGTAGCGGATTTCCTGCATGACCGGAAGAATTTCCGTCAGAAACACTTCGGCCTCCGGCTTGCCGAAGTCGGTCGCCATGGCCTGGACGATCTCCCCTTCGAACTTTCGTATGGCAGCCGCGAGGCGCGCCAGCGCAGCGCGTCTTTCAGCAAGGCCAAAGCGCATCCGGCGCTCGTCCGACATTGCCTTTTGCGCGGTGAAGAGCATTTCCACCGGGCGGCCATCACAGGGTTCCTGCGAAATCGAATGGCTCTCTTCAATCATTTCATTCTCGTCGAAAACATGACCTTCGCGCGAGTCTTACGAGCGCAAAAGCAATAGGGAACTACACGAACATGTAGTATCGACCCGACATGGGCCTGGGAACCGAATGGACTCCAACGCTGCTTTCGCGACTGGCGGAAACGGCACTTCGCCGTGTGGAATTGACCGCGCGCGTCAGCCTGCTGCGCGCACCTTGCGGCTACGGCAAATCGGCGACGCTCGCGGCCGGTTGGAAGGAGGCGGCGGACACTGGTCGCCCGGCGCTTTGGGCAAGTCTTGCAAGCGACGACACAAAGAAGGGCACCCTGCGTCGCCTCGCCTTTCAGGCCGGAACCGCCGCGGACATCGAGTCCATTCTCCAATGGATATGGCATCAGGACAGGCCCGGGATTATTTGCCTCGATGATGTTCAGGAAGCGCCGCATCTCGAAACGCTGACAAGAGACATGATGGATGCTCTTCCCGATGATTGGCGAGCGGTCCTTGCAACCTCCGCCCCCTGGGGATTTGGCGTCCTCAACGCTGACTGGCAGGAAGTCGGCCCCGATGCCCTGGCCTGCCGCGCCCAGGATCTGAAGGAATTGATCCGGCTCCCTTCAGCCCTCGACCGGATCATATCGGACACACAGGGTTGGCCCGCATTGTGCCGCATCGCGGGCCGTGTATCCCACCGGATGCAGCCACTGCATTTATGGCCCGAGATCATCTGTTATCTCGATCAGATGGTGTTGGCGCCCTTATCGCCCGCTCTGCGCACATGGCTGAAAAAGGCGGCATTAATCGCTCCCCTCGATGCCGAAAGCCACGATTTTGCCCTGCGCGTCCACGACGGCGCGCAATGGATCGCACGTGCGCAACGCGAATGCCTCCTATTGAGGCCGGACAGTGACGGAATGTTTGCGCTCAATCCGGCGCTGCGACACCATCTTGCCTTGAGCGGACAGTCGCAGCTTCGTTCCTCTCCAAGCCATCTTCTAAAACGTGCGGCTTTTCATCACTGGCGCGCCGGCCGGCCAGCGCAAACGATAGCGCTTTCGCTGCGGGCCGGCGATCCGGCCTGGGCGCGGGGGCTGGGCGGTGAGATCGTCATGGATGTCGCCCTGCGACAAGGCCGTATCGATGAGTTGGCCCATTGGCTCGAGGGCGTGCCCGACACAGCGTTGCTGACCAATCCCATGGCTGGCCTGGGAAAGATATGGGCCCTTTCCTTCCAGCAGCAGCATGCAGGGGCGACGCACCTTTTGAAGTTGCTGTCACGCACGGATGCGCATGAGGAATTGCTGACGCTGCTCGGTGCGACGACAGCGGCGCTGAGGGACGATGTCGTCCGGGCGGAAATGCTCTGCCGGCAATGGCTCGAGCTGCACGCCCGGGAAAATCCGATGATGAAGGCCTCCGCCCTGGCCTGCCTCGCGAGCATCGTGGCGAGCCAGTCGAACGCGGCCGAGTTCGCGGCACTACGTCCCCTACTGGATCAAGCCTGTGCCCTGGCCGATCAGGGCTTTGCCCGCGACTGGGCAAAGATTGCCGAAGTGCTGCTCCTGCTGACGCAGGGGCAGATCATTCCCGCACGAAATAGGATCGACGCGCATCTGACGGATATGGTCTCCGGTCGCCGAGCAGACGCTGAAAACATTGCGCCTCGCTGTGCTGGCCGAAAGCGGCGTGCCTCTGGCAGAACTGGAATGGCCGTTGCTTTTCTGCGACCAGATCGTCGACGTCCGCATTCATACGGCACGGGCCATATTACGGGCCGCTCGTCTGGCCGGAGATGCGGACCTCTGCGAAAAAATCCTGACCGAACTGGACGTGAAAGCCGTACGCGACCACATGCCGCGACTGCAACTCATGGCCGATATCCTGACTGCGGAACATGAAATCGCGTCGGGTCGATCGGTCACCATCCCCAATATTCCCAGGAACGACGCCATCACTTCGGCTCACCTCGCCATTGCGGACGTCGAGTGCATGCTTCTGTCTGCGACGCGGGCGCTTGCCGACGGGAAGGATCACCTCGCGCGCCAATTGACGGACCGTATCCTGGCCCGCATCCGCAGGGCAGGATGGCAACATATCATACTCAAAACCCTCATGCTGCGTTCGGTGCTGCATCTACGTAAAGAGGCGCTGCAACTTTCCATACGGTCAGCGGAAGAGGCCTCGGAAATTCGCGACAGCACAGGACTGAAGGAAACAGCGCGGGAGTTCCGGAATATCCTGGAGCATATTCACGCGGGATGGGCCGTAAAGGCGAGGTTTGATCGGTCCGCAGCACAACATCACTTGCCGAGTTCACAACATACCGAAGGATCCGACCTGTCTCGCCGCCAACTCCATATCCTCGGCCTGGCGCGGGATGGTCTTACGAGCGCGGAGATCGCCAACATATTGGGTATCGGCGAAGATGGCGTAAAATGGCATTTTCGCGCGATCTTCAAGTGTCTCGCTGTCAACAGGCGCACCCAGGCCGTCGCCACGGCGATACAGCGCGGTCTCCTTCACTAAACGATCTCCCACGTCACAAATAGAGGCAGGCATGCTGTTGCGCGGCCTCCCGCAAGGCAAGATCAGCAATCCATTCTTAGTCGACTCTCGTTGCCGCCCTCGCCAGCATGAGATCCACGAGAAAGTCCAGAAGCTCTCCGCTTGCGACCTCGTGCGGTTCGAGCAGGCCCTGGAACATGCTTCCCTCGTGGACAGCCAGGATCAGTCGCGCGATGCGCGGGAGGCCCCGGGCAACGATGCGGGAGTCCTCGCGAAGGATGTCAGCGAGCGCGCCCTCGATGATGGCGAGGATCCGTCCTTGCCGTTCGGCATAGTGGCTCGCCATGGCAGGATGGCGTAGGGCATAGAGGCCGAACTCGGCCTGGAGCAGATACCAGTCTCGATCGAACGGATAGCTGGCGATAAAGGCCTTGAGGAAATTGTCGGCCGTCGAGCCGGGCATGGACAGGGCGCAAGCGGTCGCCTCCTCCAGCCTCGACTGCAAGCGCTCGATCACCCGGTCATAGAGGGCGAAGAACAATTCGTCCTTGGATCGGAAGCTGGAATTATAGGCCCCCCGGCTCAGACCGACGCGCTCGCAAATATCTTCCTGGGTGGAGCCATGGAAGCCACGTTCGGCGAAGGCCTCGAGAGCGCCATCCAGGATGCGCTCCCGGGTCTGCGCCCGGGTCGGGCGCGTTCGTGCCGGGCGGCGGCTCACGGGATCACGGGCGGGAGCATTTCGATACAAATATGTATTGAGTCGGTTGGATGTCAACGTTACCGTGCGGGAGCAGGAGACGTTCTTCATGACCTTGCGATGTTCGATGCTGGTTGCCGCGCTGGCGACTGCGGTCTGTCAGGGCGCGCAGGCGCAAACGATCGACAGGCTTGATCTCGATTATCGAAGCGCCCAGGCGAGGCTGCTCGAGCGGTCGGACGCGATCCAGGGCGCCGACGCCGATGTGCGCAGCAAGGAGGCCCAGAAAGGCTCCACGAGCACGTTGCGGCGTCCGACCGTCGAGTTCGAAGGACAGATGATCCGCTATCAGAAAACCCTCTATCTGCCGCTCGGCCCGCTGGCGGACGTGGCCCAGGATTATTCCATCTCTGACCCCCTGCGCTTCGAGATCGAGCGCACCAGCACCCGGCCGATCGTGACGGCGACGCTGCCGCTCTATTCCGGCGGCCAGATTCCCGCCGCCCAGGCGGGCGCCGCGGCGCAACTGGGACAGTCGCGCGCCGAACGCCAGATCGTCATCGACAACGGTCTGTTGCAGATGACCCAGCTCTATTTCGGCCAGCAGTTGCTCGAGCGCGTGCGCGATGTTCGCCGTGATGCGCTTGCGGGATTAGAGCGGCATGTCGCGGACGCCCTCAAGCTCGAACAGGAAGGGTTCATAAGCCGGGCCCAACGCCTCCAGGCGCAGGTAGCGCGCGACGACGCCGCGCGCGAACTGGAAAAGGCGCAGGCCGATCTCGCGAGTGCGCAGGTAGCGCTTGCCGGCGCGCTGCGGGCGCCGTCCGGCGTCGATCCCGTCTCCCCGATCTTCGTGATCCGTCAGCCGCTCCGTTCGCTCGACACCTATGTGGACGCGGCCCTGCGCGCCCATCCCCAACTGGATCGGCTCGGCGCGCTGGAAGACCAGGCTGAAGCGGGGGTGGCCCTTCAGCGCGCCAAGCTCCGGCCTACGATCTATGGCTTCGCCCAGTATAATTTCGATCGGCGCGACACGCTGTTGACCGATCCCGACTGGTCCGTGGGCGTCGGGCTGCGCTACACGCTCTTCTCCGGTGTGGGCCGCTCGCAAGCGGTGCAGGCCGCGCGGGAAACGGTGACGCAAGCCAATGCGGGCCTGCGCGAAGCCCGCACCCAGATCGAAATCGGCGTCACGCGGTCCTGGAACGATGCGGAAGCCGCGCGACGGCGGTTTGAGCTGACCGACACGGCCATCACTGCGGCGCAGGAGAATCTGCGGGTCCAGACCCTCGGCTATCAGGAGCAGCAGACAACCTCGCTCGACGTGATCGATGCGCAGCTCGGTCTTGCCCGCTCCCGGATCCAGCGCGCCCAGGCCGGATATGATTTCGTTGTCGCGCTCGCCCAGCTTCTCCACGTCAGCGGTCAGATCGCCACATTGCCGGACTATATCGACCAGGGTGAAAGGGTCACGCCATGACCGCCACATCGGAAACCCTGGTCACCCCGGACGAGACGGCTCCGCCGGTTCCGACCGGGCGGAAGCGCAAGTTGCTGCCGCTCATTGCTTTCCTCGTCGTGGTCATTCTCGGCCTCGGTCTCTGGCTGGCCTATCGCCCGGTTCCCGATCAGCTCCAGGGCATGGTCGAGGCCCGCGAACTGCGGATCACGAGCAAGGTCTCGGCTCGGATCACGGCCTTTCATGTCGAGGAAGGCCAGCCGGTGAAGACGGGACAGCTGCTCTATACGCTCGACAGTCCCGAGGTCGAAGCCCGCTCCGAACAGGCCGGCGGCGCGCTCGCCGCCGCGCAGGCGAATGCGGACAAGGCCGATGAAGGCGCACGGCCGGAGGATATCCGGGCTGCCGAGGCCCAGTGGCGACGCGCGCAGGCGGCGGCGGACCTCGCCCAGACCACCTATCAGCGCACCGAGCGCCTCTTTGAACAGGGTGTGCTGGCGGGGCAGAAACGCGACGAGAGCCGCGCAAACGCCCTGGCCTCCAATGAAGCGGCCCGAGCGGCGCGCGCGCAATATGATCTGGCGCTGGCCGGGGCGCGGCGACAGGATCGGCAGGCCGCGAGCGGACAGGTGCGCCAGGCGCGCGGCGCCCTGGCCGAAGTCGAGGCGGCCGAGAAGGAAACCCGGGTGTTCGCGCCGTCGGACGGTGAGATCGGACGCAGGCTGGCGCAGTCGGGCGAACTCGTGCCGCAGGGATTTCCCGTCTTCGTCCTGACCGACATCGATCATCCCTGGGTGACGCTCACCCTGAGAGAAGATCAGTTCAGTGCGATCCGCCGGGGACGGGTCCTGACCGGCCGCATACCTGCGCTCGGCGATCGTTGCGCCCAGTTTCGGGTCTTCTACATCGCGCCCGCCGGCGATTTCGCGACATGGCGCGCGACCCGCCAGTCGAGCGGCTTTGACGTGAAGAGCTTTGACGTGCGCCTGTCGCCCGTGTCGCGGGTCGATGGGCTGCGCCCCGGCATGACGGTCCTGTTCGACTGGCCGCAATGATCCGGGCCTTCGTCGATAGCGCCCGGCGCGAAACCGCCTTCCTGCGCGGCAGCGTCTGGGATCTGGCGCTGGTCACCTGGCTGCCTCTGCTGCTGCTGGCGATCGTCGCGGTCCAGTTGTCGGCAGGCGTCATGCGGAACCTGCCGATCGTCGTGGTCGACGAGGACGGCGGCGGCGTCGCGCGCGACCTCATCCGCAAGCTGGAGGCGTCACCCGGGCTCAAGGTCGCGGCGCGGCCACCGGACATGGCACAGGCCGAGCATCTGGTCCGCTCCAACGCCGCCTATGCCGTGGTCCTGATCCCGCGTGATCTCGAGCGCACCGTGCTGCGCGGCGAGACCGGCAAGATCCTCCTCTTCTACAATGCGAGCTATTCCACGCCCTCGGGTTCGGTGTTGCGTGAAGTCGGCACCGTGGTCCAGGCCCACGCAAAGGCCTTGGCCGGGGAGCAAAGCGCCGCGATCGCCGGTCCCGCGCGTGTGCGGCCGCAGCCGGTGAGCGTGCAGAGTCGGATCCTCTACAACCCGCAGGCCAGTTACGAGCTGCAACTCGTCGCCCTGATCCACCCCGCACTCCTGCACCTGCTGTTCATGATCGCGGTCGTGAGCGCGCTCGGTCGCGAGCTGCGGGACGGGACCATCGGAGCATGGCTTGCAGGGCCTCGAGGCGAGGCGGTCGCCGCCGTCGCCGGCAAGATCGCGCCCTATATCCTCATCTTCCTGCTCTGGGGGGCGCTTGCGACCGGCTATCTCGCGGTCTACCGGGGCTGGCCCGTGCAAGGGAGCGTGGCGATGCTGATGGGCGGCTATCTCGCCCTCTATCTCGCCTATGCGGGCATGGCCTTGTTCATCGTCGGGGCCACCCTTTCCATGGGGCAGGCGCTGTCGATGACCGCCCTCTATGCGGGCGCTTCCTTCGCCTTCGCCGGGGCGATCTTCCCGATCGAGTCGGCCTCCGCCTTCGCCCGGCTATGGAGCGCGCTGCTGCCTTTTACCCGCTTCGCGCGGCTGGTCGCGGAGCAATGGATGATCGGCGCACCCGTGCTCGCATCTCTTGGATCGATCCTGGCGCTGTTTGCCTTTCTCGTCGTCGGCTCGGGCGCCGGGCTGCCGCGCTATGTCTCGGCGCGGATGAGCCCGGAGGTCTGGGGACGACGATGATCGGCCGCGCCTTCCTCGCTACCTTCCGCGCCGTTCTCTCCGACCGCTCCGCCTTCATGCTGATCGTCGTGTCGACGATCCTCTATTCCTTCTTCTACCCTTCAGCCTATTCCGGGGAGGTCGCGGTCCGCATTCCGGTGGCCGTCGTCGATCTCGACGACAGCGGCGCAAGCCGCAGTCTCGTGCGCCGGATCGCAGCGCTCCAGCAGGCCGATCTTGCCGCGCGCCCGGCCTCTCCAGGAGCCGCCCGGCTCTGGCTCGAGACGACCGGCGCAGGGGCCGTGGTCATCATCCCCGAGGGGTTCGAGCGACATATTCTGAACGGCGCCCAGGGCACGGTCGCGCTCTACGGCAACGGCGCCTATCTGCTGCGCAGCAGCACGGCGCTGTCAGGCATCGGCCTGGCGGTCACCACGATCGCCGGCGAGGCGGCGAGCGATCAGGCCATGGCGCAGGGCGCACCCGCCCGCCCTGCCCTGTCGCTCGTTCAGCGCCCGCTGTTCAACACGCGCGAAGGCTATGGCAGCACGGTGTTCCCCGGGGTCGGCTTCCTCATCATTCACCAGACCCTGCTGATGGGCCTGACGATGCTCGCCGCCACCCTGCGCGAGACACTGGGACGCTTTCGTCTGCCCTCGCGCACCCTTATCGGAATTGCCCTGGCCTTCTTCGTGATCGGCTGGGCCGACGTGGCCTATTATGCGGGTTTTGTGTTCTGGTTTCAGGACTATCCCCGCGCCGCCGGCTCTCCTGGCGCCTTGATCGTGGGCGGCAGTTTGTTCGTGGGCGCGACTGTGGCGGCGGCGCTTGCGCTGGCCAGCCTCTTCCGGACACGGGAACGACCCCTGCAACTGTGGATGGGCACGTCGCTCGCCATCTTCTTCCTCGCGGGTCTCTCCTGGCCGGCGGAGGCGACGCCGGCCTGGCTGGCGCTCCTCGCGCGCCTCCTGCCAACCACCGCGGGCATTCATCTCATGGTCGGGCTCAATCAGATGGGCGCGAGCCTTGCCGAGCAGACGCGGGAGGTGCTCAACCTCGCCATCCTCATTCTGGTCTACGGAGGCCTGGCCTGGTGGCGCTTCACGAAGATTTCCGCGCCGGACCTTCAGTCTCTCAAGCCTGACTGACGCCTCAATGGAACGAGATCGTCAGGGGCACCCCAAGTGCAACCCTCTCGCCCCGGCCGACGCGACCTTGGCGCAACCCAGGGGGAGGTGTTCGAAGCGGACCTCTGCAGGGCTTCATCAGATAGAGATCACCGAGATGGGGATAAACCGGAGGCTGCCTCGACTATTGCTCTGCTTTCGCCGCCGCGAGGATCGCGGCCTCTACCGGCGCCCAGGTGGGGTCCGCAGGCGAAAGCATGTTGAAGTGGCCCGCATTCTCCAGGGTGATCACCGTGGCCTTATCGCCGGCCGACTGTGCGGCTGCTGCATAGGCTTGCGCGGCTGAAGGCTCCAGCACGACGGAAGCCACCATGAATTGAGGCACGGCCAGAGGCAGCCATTCGATCGGATTTGCCTGACGGTAGCGGCCCGCCTGTGCGTCAGGAGCGCCCCCGAACAGGTTGACGAAGATCGGGCGGCCGCAAATATCCTTGTCGAACCCGTACAGGGTTCGCAGGTCGCCTGGGCCGTCGATGGCGACCGCGGCGGAAACCTTCAGTGGATCAGCGCCGCGGACCTCGCTGTCGGCAGGCAATCTGGGACGGGCCGCCAGCCACAGGGCAGCGTGGGCGCCGGCCGAATGTCCCACCGTCACCACATGCTTCAGGTCCAGAGGCTGGGTTCGTGCCAGCACCCTCAAGTGATCGAGCGCCGCTCCCCAATCCTGGAAGGTCCCAGGCCACCCGCCGCGGGTGTCACCAACCTGTCGATACTCTATATTCCATGTCGCCACGCCCTTGTCCGTCAAGGCGCTCGCCAACGGCGCCGTGCCTGCCAGTGTCTCATAGCCTTTGGTCCAGCAGCCACCGTGAATGACCATGACGACGGGAAACGGGCCAGGACCTGCAGGCAAGCGCAGTTCACCGATCTGCAGAGGATCAGGACCATAGGCCTCGACGAGCGTCGGAGCGGTGACGGGAAGGGCGTGGAGTTGGGGCGGTCCGATCAGCGCATGTTGGTTATCCGACGGCGTCTACGCCCAAGCGGTGCTCGTGACAATCAAGACTGTAGCCAGGCCTAATGAACGGTATCGCATGATCTACCTCTTTCATGCATCTTCCCGCTCCGACGTTACCAGCCAGTTCGTCAAATGTGAGAAGACAGCGATTCGTCATTAGATAACATGGTTCGCTATATTCTTTTCGGAAACACCATTCCGTCATCGAGTGGGCAAAGCGATAGATGAAATCCCGTTTCTGGCGCAAAGCATATGGCGGCTATGCGCGATCACGGTAGCCTTGATCATGGAAGTGATACGTCAGGCGACCAAAGAGCTATCTAGATTTCATTGTCGTCGTGAATTGCGGTTTCAGAGGATCGTGGGTTTTATCTCACTTGGCTATCCATGCTTCGACCAGCTTGACCGCATCCTCTACTGTTTTGACCTCACCGGCGGCTTCATCCGGGATAGTGAGTCCGAATTCGTCTTCAAGCGCCATCACAACTTCCAGCACATCGAGACTATCCACGCCGATGTCATCGTAGAAAGACGAAGCAAGGGCAATCTGATCCGGATAGAGGCCGAGCTGACGGCTAATGATCCTGAGAACTCGGGGAGCGATTTCTTCCATCACAAAGCCCTCGCGCGGACACTATCGGCTAGGAAACAGGGCAGATTCTCGTAAACTCAATCATCGCAGAGCAACGATATTGTCCTGCGGCCAGTAAATTCATCATGCCTTGCTGAGCATTTTCTCGGCGCTCGTTTTCACAAAATCCGAAATCTGTCCTGACATCATTTTGAGGAACAGCGGTACGCTGACGTCGCCGCGAATCTCGCTATCCTCAATGTCGAGTTGCACCGGGATATTCTGCCCCATCGCCCCGATGACCAAGTGTAGTGCGTAGTCCGATACCCACTCGGAACTGAGCGAACCGCCTCCCGGGATATGCGCTGCCAGCTTGGGCAGGCCGGCCTCGATCCTGCTCTTCGCTTCGATTTTACCAAGGCTGTGCGGGATAACGACTTCCATATCTTCTTTCCTGTTCAGGCCGCCCGATCGACGAGCAGCAAGGTCGATGTCGCGGAGGCATAGAGTTTGCCGGCCATGTCGATCAGACGCGCCTCGGTATGCGCCACCCTCTTGCCCATCGACACCACCTGGCCGATTGCACGGACCATCCCGACCCTGTCGGTCAAGGGCGCATGATAGGCGACCTTGAGTTCGAGCGTGACGCAGTTGATGGGCACTTGGGCCGCGGAGTTCGCCGCGATGCCGCAGGCCGAATCCAGCAGCGTCGCGGCATAGCCACCATGGGCGATGCCCATGAAATTGTAGGTCTGCGAGGTGGGCGTCGCGACAAAGACGACCTTCCCCTCCTCCGCCTCAAGCAGATCGATGTCGAACAGGTCCATCATGGGCGGCCGGGTGCCGGCCGCCATGAACTGTTCGATCTCTTCCAGACCGGTCATCGCTTACCTCAAAGCTTTTCGGTCAGTTCAGGAACGATCTTGAAGAGGTCGCCGACCAGGCCGATATCGGCGACCTGGAAGATGGGCGCGTCCTCATCCTTGTTGATCGCGATGATGGTCTTGCTATCCTTCATGCCAGCAAGGTGCTGAATCGCACCCGATATGCCGACGGCGACATAGACTTCCGGCGCCACGATCTTGCCGGTCTGGCCGACCTGAAAATCGTTGGGCGCATAGCCAGCATCGACCGCCGCGCGGCTTGCGCCCACACCCGCGCCCAGCTTGTCGGCCAGCGGATCGATCACGCCATGAAACTGCCCGGCCGAGCCCAGCGCCCGCCCGCCCGAGACGATGATTTTGGCCGAGGTGAGTTCCGGGCGCTCGGACTGGGCGATCTCGGCACCCACGAAGCTGGAAAGTCCCGCATCCGTGCCCGTCGCAGCCTCGATACTGGCCGAGCCACCCTCACGGGCCGCCTTCTCGAAGGCTGTGCCACGCACCGTGATAACCTTCTTTGCATCAGACGACTGGACCGTCGCGATCGCATTTCCCGCGTAGATGGGACGCGTGAACGTGTCAGCGCTTTCCACCGACAGGATGTCGCTGACCTGCATCACATCAAGCAAGGCCGCCACGCGCGGCGCGATGTTCTTGCCATTCGAAGTGGAAGGCGCCACGAACGCGTCATAGCCGCGCATCAGGTCCGCGACGGCCGGCGCGACATTCTCGGGCAAAGCGTGTTTGAACGCCGCATCGTCGAACGTTACGACTTTGGCGACACCCGCGACCTTCGCAGCAGCCTCGGCCACGCCGCCGATGCCCGCACCGGCAACCAGCAGATGGACCTCACCAAGTTTGGCAGCGGCGGTGACGGCCGATAGCGTCGCATCCTTGACCGACGCATTGTCATGTTCAACCCAGACGAGCGTATTCATAACTTATTCTCCGAGAAATCCGCCCCCGCTTCATCTCTGTGCGCACAGGATGAAGCGGGGTGCGCCGTCACTTGCATGGGAGAGGTTCGGCAAGTTCGGCGCGTTTGAAAGTTTATCAAATCGCCATTTCCTTGAGCCTGGCGACCAATTCATCGACGTCGGCCACCTTGATGCCCGCCGAGCGCTTGGGGGGTTCGGTCACCTTGAGCGTCTTGAGGCGCGAGGCGATCTCAACACCGAGATCGGCCGGCGTCTTCGTCGCCAGCGGCTTGGATTTGGCCTTCATGATATTGGGCAGGCTCGCATAGCGCGGTTCGTTGAGACGCAGATCGGTCGTCACGATCGCCGGCAGTTTGAGGCTTACGGTCTCCAGACCGCCATCCACCTCACGGGTCACCGCGACAGTCTCGCCCGATACTTCGACCTTGCTGGCGAATGTGCCCTGCCCCCAACCGAGAAGGGCTGCCAGCATCTGGCCGGTCTGATTGGCATCATCGTCGATGGCCTGCTTGCCGAGGATCACCAGGCCCGGAGCCTCCTCGGTGGCGATGGCCTTCAGGATCTTGGCGACGGCGAGCGGCTCGACCTCATCGTCAGTCTGGACGAGGATCGCGCGGTCGGCCCCCATGGCGAGCGCGGTGCGCAGCGTTTCCTGCGCCTTGGCGACGCCGATCGACACCACGACGATTTCGGTCGCGACTCCCTTTTCCTTGAGGCGGATAGCCTCTTCGACGGCGATCTCGTCGAACGGGTTCATCGACATCTTCACGTTCGCCAAATCGACGCCCGTCCCATCCGCCTTCACGCGCGGTTTCACATTATAATCGATAACCCGCTTGACGGGCACAAGCACCTTCATGGATCAATCCTACTCTGATTGTAATGCCGCCTGATATTCGGCAATGAGTCTCTCACAGATGGATCGGGCCGGTTGGACGGCAGTGGTAGCGCCGACACCGTGGCCTGCCGACCAGATCGTCTTCCAGGCCTTGGCCTCCTCCGAAACCGACAGCGCGCCATGTGGCTCAGGGAGAGTCGCGGCTTCCAGCGAGGGCCGGAGAAAATTGGCCCCGACGCCGGTGACCCGGTCCGTATAGACGATATCCGCTGGTCCGGCCCCGATCACCATGTCTTTCTGTGCCGGCGAGGCGAGACTCTCTTCCGACGCGATGAAGTGGGATCCGATATAGACAAGATCGGCCCCCATCATCTGCGCGGCCGCGATCTGGTGGCCGCGCGTGATGGCGCCGGAAAGCGCCAGCGGCCCCTGGAAGAAGCGCCGTATCTCGTCAACCAGTGCGAACGGGCTCATCGTGCCGGCATGTCCTCCCGCGCCGGCAGCGACCGCGATCAGACCGTCGACGCCAGCTTCGAGCGCCTTTTCCGCATGACGCACGTTCGTCACGTCGTGAAAGACCAGCCCGCCATAGCCCTGAACCACCTGGACAAGATCCGCGACGGCGCCGAGCGAGGTGATGACCAATGGCACATGGTGCCGAACGATCAGTTCCAGATCGGCGTCGAGCCTCGGATTGCTCTTATGGACGATGAGGTTGACGCCGAAGGGCGCCGCTCCCGGCATGGGAGCCAGCCGCTCCTCGATTTCATCCAGCCATTCACCGAAACCTTGACTGGTGCGCTGGTTGAGCGCCGGGAAAGTACCAAGCAGTCCCGCCTCGCAGCAACTGACGACAAGGTCCGGTCCCGACACAAGGAACATCGGCGCAACGATGGCTGGAATGGCCAGCCGCTTTTCGAGGCTTGCCGGAAGCGTCAAAACACGTCGTCTTCCAGCGCCATCAGCGACTTCTTGCCCGCCTTGATCGCCAGGAAGCTGGCGGTCGCCTGAGGCAGGATACGCTCGAAGAAGAACGTCGCCGTCTTGATCTTGGCATCGTAGAAGCGCTTGTCCTCGCTGCCGAAGAAGAGCTGCAAGCCTGCGATCTTGGTCGCCTTGGCAAAGCAATAGCCCATGGCCACCAGGCCCATCAGACGCAGATAGTCCGCCGACGCCGCGCCCGCCTCTTCGGGATCCTTGAGCGCCCGCTGCGCGACCGTGGCCGTCGAAAGCTGCAGCGCCCCGAACGCCTTGGCGAGCGCCTCGATCATCGGCTTCATCGGTCCGTCGACGTTGTTTTCCTCGATGAAAGCCGACACCGGATGGAAGAAGCTGCGCAGATAGCGGCCCATATGGGCGCCGAGCTTGCGGCCGACGAGATCGAGCGCCTGAACGCCGTTCGTCCCCTCATAGATCATGGTGATCCGGGCATCGCGGGCATATTGCTCGACGCCGCTTTCGCGGATGTAGCCGTGGCCACCATAGCATTGGACCGCAAGGTTCGCGCTGTCGAACGCAAGGTCGGTGAAGAGCGCTTTGACGACGGGGGTCATGAGCGCAATGAAGTCACTCGCACGCTGGCGCACTTCGGGTTCGGGAGAATGTTTTTCCGCGTCCAGGGCGCGCGAGACCCAGGCCGAGAGCGCCCGGCATCCCTCATTATAAGCCCGCATCGTCATCAACATGCGGCGAACATCGGGGTGAACGATGATCGGATCGGCTGCCTGATCGGGATATTTGGGTCCCGAGAGCGCCCGACCCTGAATACGATCTTTCGCATACCAGGCCGCCGCCTGATACGCCGCCTCGCCCACACCCAGGCCCTGGATGCCGACGGAGACACGCTCCGTGTTCATCATCGTGAACATGGCGGCCATGCCCTTGCCAGGCTCACCGACGATCCAGCCGATCGAATCATCGAAGTTCATCTGGCACGTCGCCGACGCCTTGAGACCCATCTTGTGCTCGATCGCGGCGCAGGCGACGCCGTTCGATTGACCGGGAGTACCGTCCTCCCTGGGCAGATATTTGGGGACGAGAAACAAGCTGATGCCCTTCACGCCCTTGGGGGCGTCGGGCAGGCGGGCGAGCACGAGATGGATGATATTCTCGGTCAGGTCATGCTCACCGGCGGAGATGAAGATCTTGGAGCCGGTGACCTTGTAGCTGCCATCGCCCTGCGGGACCGCGCGGCTGCGCAGGAGCCCGAGATCGGTACCGCAATGAGGCTCGGTCAGGCACATCGTGCCGGACCACTGGCCGCTCACCATCTTGGGCAGGTAGGCCTGCTTGAGCGCGTCACTGCCATGGCCCTCGATCGCAGTGGTGGCACCATGGGTGAGGCCCGGGTAGAGGCCGAAGGAGAGGTTGGACGAGCAGATCATCTCCTCGACCAGCTTGTTGACCGCTTCCGGCAGCCCCTGCCCACCCCATTCCGGATCGGATGCGAGCGCGGTCCAGCCACCTTCGGCGAACTGCTTATAGGCTTCGGGGAACCCCGCCGGCGTCCGCACGACGCCGTTTTCCAGATGACACCCCTCCTCGTCGCCCGACCGGTTGATCGGCAACAGGACGTCGCGACAGAAGCGCGCCGCCTCCTCGAGGATCGCATCGGTGAGATCCGGTGTGAACTCCGACAGCGCGGGAATATCCCCGAAGCCGTCATCGGCATGGAGTTCGTTGAGCACGAAGCGCATGTCGCGCAACGGGGCGTCATAGACTTGCATATTTATATCTCCTGACCGGTCGGCCATCCGGCCGCCGGCCGCCAATCAGTTACGCAGCGGCTTGCCGGTGACGAGCATCTGCTCGACGCGCGCCTGGGTCCGCGGGTCGCGCACCAGTTGCATGAAGGCCTTGCGCTCGAGCGCCAGCAGATCCTCTTCGGTCACGATGTCGATGAGATCCTTCTCGCCGCCCGTCAGGACGTCGGCGAGCGCGCCGGATACGACACCATCGTAAGATGTGGCGAGGCCACGGGCCTGGAAGCCTTCGACAGCCATCGAAAGAGCGGACTTGCCTCCCGCGCCAGGCAAGCGGAATTCCGGAGCCACAGGCGGTTTGTAACCGTCGGCCAGTTCCAGTGCCTTCGCCTTGGCGTCCGCCAGCAGACGGTCCCGGTTCATCGTAATGCCGTCCGAGGGACGCAGGAAGCCATGCTCCTTCGCCTCGGCGGCCGACTTTGCCACAGTGGCTGTCGATACCGTCTCGAAGACCTTGGCTACGGCCGGCATCGGCCCCTTGGGCATGCCGGGACTGGAGCGCCAGCGATCGATCATTTCACCGCATCCGCCCCAGCCAGGGATCAGACCCACGCCGCACTCGACCAGACCCACATAGCTTTCGGCATGGGCCTGCACGGCATCACTGTTGAGCAGGATCTCGCAACCGCCGCCCAATGCCATGCCGGCCGGAGCGCTCACGACCGGGAACAGCGCATATTTGAGCGCCTTGTAGGCCTGCTGCCCGCCCGCGACGAGCTTTTCGATCTCGCCCCATGCCGCGATGTTCAGTGCGAACAGAGCAAGACCGAGATTGGCGCCGGCGGAGAAATTGCTGCCCTCATTATAGACGACGAGCGCCTTGAACTTGTCCTGCACGACCGGGATCGCCTGACCGATCAGCTTCATCACATCGCCGTCGAGCGCGTTCATCTTGCCGGTGAACTCAAGGCAGGCAACGCCGTCGCCGACATCCCAGAGTGCCGCCGAACCATTTTTGAGGATCGGCTGGCTATGGAGCTTGATGTCTTCCAGCAGCAGCACGCCCTCGGGCCGCACGACATCATGATAGTCGCCGGCGGCATCGAGATATTGCCGACGGCCGTCCTGCACCCGGTAGAAAGGCCGATCTCCGGCTACCTTGAGGATCGCGGGAACATCCCGCCCCTCGGCGGCCAGCCGTTCGGCGAGCTTGCCCGGCCCGAGGCGATCGATCAGTTCGAACGGCCCGAACTTCCAGTTGTAGCCGAGCTTCATCGCGTCATCGATGCCGACGATGTTGTCCGCAGCTTCACCGACCAGACTCGCGGCATAGGAAAGAACCTTGCCGAGAATTTCCCAGGCATAGGCGCCGACCTTGCCGGGCGCAGCAACCAATGCTGCCAGGTCCTTCTCGGCCCGGCCCGGCAAGGAAGCCGGCTTCACCGATACGCGATATTCGCCGGTCGCGAGATCGAGCGCTTTCTTGGTCTTCGTCGCCTTGTCGAACGCGTAGAAACCGCCCTTGCCCTTCCGCCCGGTAAAGCCTTCCGCGATCATCCTGTCGACGAGCGGCATCGGCCTCACCGTGTCGAAATAGGCGTCACCTGCCGGCAGCGTCGAGGACAGGCTCTTCGTGAGCAGCGGCATGAGGTCGACGCCAACGAGATCGACAAGGCCGAAAATGCCGGTCTTGGGCACGCCCATCGGCTTTCCGCCGATCTGGTCGGCTTCCTCCACCGTCAGCCCCTGGTCCATCGCGGCATTGATCGCGACGGCCAGCCAGTAGGTACCGATGCGATTGGCGATGAAGCCCGGCGTGTCCCGCGCCGGCACGATGCGCTTGCCGAGCTTTCGATCGACGAAATCCGAGACGCGCCTCGCCACAGCCGTATCAGTGTCGGGGCCGGTCACGATTTCGATGAGCCGCATGTAGCGCGGCGGATTGAAGAAATGGGTGATCAGGAAGTCCTGTTTGAACTGATCGTCCCGCCCCTCGACCAGATGGCCAAGCGGAATCGTCGAGGTATTGGACGATACCGCCGTGCCCGGACGCTTGAGCTGCTCGAGCTTGGCGTAGAGCGCCTGCTTGATGTCGAGCCGTTCGACGATCGCCTCGACGATCCAGTCGCATTCGGCCACCCGCTCGAGATGGTCGTCGATATTGCCCGTTTCAACGAGCTTCGCCGCAGCCTTCGACATGAAGGGCGCCGGATCGGTCTTCAGCATCTTCGCGACCGCACCCTTCGCCACGGCGTCACGATCGCCGCCCTCCTTGGGCACGATATCGAGCAGCAGCACCGGCACGCCGGCATTGGCGACCTGCGCTGCGATGCCGGCGCCCATGACGCCTGCGCCGATCACGCAGACCTTTTTGATGGTTTCCGGCGGGGCGCCGACTGGCTTGATGGCCTGCTCGCTCATTCCGCCGCCTCCAGCACGGTGGCGATGCCCTGACCGCCGCCGATGCACTGGGTGGCAAGCGCATAGCTGCCGCCTTCGCGCTTCAGCAGAGCCGCGGCCTTGCCCACGATCCGCGCACCGGTCGCCCCCAGAGGGTGGCCTATCGCGATGGCGCCGCCGTCCAGATTGACCTTCGACTGGTCAAGCCCCAGGTCGCTGATGCAGGCCAGTGACTGGCTCGCAAAGGCTTCGTTGAGCTCGACAACGTCAAGCTGGTCCACACTGAGCCCCGCCCGCTGCAGCGCCTTGCGCGAGGCCTCGACCGGTCCGATGCCCATGATCTCCGGCTGGCAGCCAGAGACAGCAACCGACTTGATGCGGGCAAGGATCGGCAGTCCATGCGCGCGCGCATAATCCTCGCTCGTGACCAGGATTGCGCTTGCGCCATCGGTCAGCGGCGAGGACGTTCCCGCCGTTACCGTGCCGTCCTGGCTGAAGGCCGGCTTCAGCCCGGCGAGGGTTTCCGTCGTCGTGCCGGCACGCGGCGTGCCATCCTTGTCGACCACGCCCGCCTTGGTCGTGATCGGCACGATCTCGGCCTCGAGCTTGCCGGCCGCGATAGCCGCGGCCGCCTTGTCCTGACTGGCGACCGCAAAGGCTTCCTGCTGGGCACGGGTGATCTGATATTTGGTCGCGATATTCTCCGCCGTGTCGCCCATGCCCATATAGGCGGCGCTCTTCTTCGCGAGCTCGGGGTTCGGCAGCGGATTGAACCCCATCATCGGCACGCGGCTCATCGACTCCACGCCCGCGCAGATGAAGGCCTCGCCGGCGCCAAGCTGAATCTGGCCCGCAGCGATGTGGACCGAGCTCATCGACGATCCGCAGAAGCGATTAACGGTCATGCCGCCGACAGAGAGCGGCAGGTCGGCGAGAAGACCGATAAGGCGCGCGATGTTGAAGCCCTGCTCGCCTTCAGGAAAAGCGCAGCCCAGCACGATATCCTCGATATCTTCGGCCTTCACGCCGGTCTGCTGAATCAGTCCGCGAATGACCTGAGCGGCCAGATCGTCAGGGCGGACGCGCGCCAGCGCGCCCTTGCCTGCCAGGTGAAAGGGGGACCGGGCATAGCCCGCAACAACCACATTACGCATCGATGATAGCCTCTCCAGGGAATCGGACATCTGATTACCTAATGGTGCGTGAAATGACGTTTACGTCAACTAAAATCTTTGGCACTCTTCTCACGCCGTCGAGGGAATCGTCATGCACCGGTTCCCGGGAGGCTTGATATCGGAGGTCTTGGCCGAGGAACGTACGGATGCTCGCCAGTGAAAAACCGCGCACTCTCATCCCGGCGATGATGCTCGCGCCCGTCTTATCGACGGCTGCGCCTCTCCCCAAGCGCCACTGCACCTGTTTTCGAAGGCGCACACATGCGATTTTCTGAGCATCCCCTCCGGCGTCAGATCGTCGGCGAAATGCATCTGCGCCGTTTTCCTGCACTCGAATTGCCCGCCATGGCATTTCAGACGGTTCGCCTGGTCGATGAGAATGACCGGGAGAAGGAATGGCTGATCCTGGAGCAGCGATGTGCCTCTGGACTCGATCGCAACCTGCGCCACCTGGAAACGGAGTGGTCCGCCAACGGGCGGCTGGCCTGGGAAAGGCACAGTGAAGCGGTCACCACGACGCTAACGTCAACCTCGGTCAGCGCGGACGCGCAGTTCTGGTCTGCTCCCGACGTCGGCCCCTTCAGTGATACCTTGCAGTGGATGGAAACGCTGCCGGGCCTGGTCATCCGCGCAACCCACATCGTCGTTGTGGCGAACGATAGCTACGCCGAGCCGGTTGTCGATCGGGCCGACTTCCATCCGGGCCATCTCGTCTCCTGCATCATCGGGGATAGCGTCCGGATCTGGAGCGACTTTCGCATTCACGCCGGCGGCTACGGGCGCCTGGTCGTTGCCGCGAACGGGGCGGCTGACGGCGAAGTGTCGCGTTCCATCCAGCGCATTCAGGAACTGGGCAATTATCGCAATCTTTCCTTGCTTGAAGGCACGCACAGATCAATAGCTTGACGGCGTCACACACGAACACGCCCGAACCCTGACGACGGGGCCAGCAGCGCCTGACCCCTCCAATTCGCACACAACCTAATAGGCATTTTGATGACGCATTGAGCTATTGACTTACCTATACGTCATTGAGATGGTTATGGGACGCTGATTTGCCGCATATTGGCTCCAGACGTGAAACAGACGGTCGCCTGAAGGCGCGCGGAGAGGAACAATGTCGATCATTCTGACACTACTGGCTTCGAGCACTGCATTGCCCGCCGACACCGTTGTCGGTCGCTGGCAAACCGAGAGCCGTCATGGCGTCGTGGAAATCACCCGCTGCGGGCAATCGATCTGCGGTGCCTTGATCAGTTCCGACGGGATCAAAGCCAACCCCGAACTACGTGACGAAAAGAACAAGACCGCTGCGTTGCGCGGTCGTCCGCTTCGTGGATTGCAGATTCTGCAGGGTTTTACGTGGAAGTCGGGCAGTTGGTCGGGTGGTTCCATCTACAACGCTGAGGATGGCGGTACATACAGCGCGACGGTCACGTTAGCCGATCGGGATCATTTGCGCCTCAAGGGCTGCATCGTCTGGCCCCTGTGCAAGACGCAGACATGGACGCGCCTCCGATAAGCACGAGGAATTTGACAATCACGAAAGGGGAGATGGGCGTGGCAGGCAAAAATTGGAAAGTTGGGATCGCAACATCGGCCGTGGCGGCTGGATTGCTCGCGCCGCAAGCCGCGAGCGCGCAGGCCTTTTACCTTCAGGAACAATCGTCCAGAGGTGCCGGACGAGCCTTTTCGGGCGAGGTCGCCGACCAGGGCGTACAGTCCCTCTGGTGGAATCCGGCTGCGATCGCAGGCATGGAAGGAGTCGATGCCCACCAGGCCGTAAGCGTAATCCTTCCCAAAGGGTCGGTTGACAATGTCAACACGCTCATTGTCCGTCCCGGGCAGTCGGCTGCGGCTGTAGGCGGGAGCCAACGCTCTCGTGATCCGATCAATAATGGCGTACTACCCTCCGGCGCGATAGCCGTCGGCCTGACATCACGGCTCGCTTTGGGGCTGACCGTCGCCTCCCCTTATAGCTTCACAACCAATTATGATGCCGACAGCTGGGCACGGTATAGCGCCGACAAGACCAAGCTGCGAACATACGACATCCAGCCATCGATCGCCTACCTCGTTACGCCAAATCTCAGCATCGGCGCCGCGCTTAATATCGAATATGCCGACGCATCATTGTCCAACTATCTGCCGAACCTATCGCCTCTTCTCGCCGACGGCCACCAGGAGCTGAAAGGCAATGGTTGGGATCTTGGCTGGTCGGCCGGGCTGCAATATCGCGCCGGCCCCATGCAACTGGGCGCCAGCTACAAGTCGAGCGTGAAGCATAATCTCGACGGTTCGGTGACGACGACCGGTCTTCTTGGTCCGCTCGCCGGGCAAAACAGCGTAGTGAATGCAAACGCCACGTTCGAGACCCCCTGGCAGGCGATCTTCGGAGCGCGCGTGGCGGTGTCGCCCAAGGTCACCCTCAACGGTCAGGTGACCCGCATGGGTTGGTCGAAATTCGACGCTATCCGGCTCGGCGCGCCGCTCAACGTTTCAATCCCGGAAAATTACCGGGACACTTGGAGCTTCGCAGGCGGCATCGATTACGCGGTCACACCAGCCTGGACCGTTCGTGCCGGCGTTCAACACGCCCAGACCCCGACGCGCAACGGCAATCGGGACGCTCGAGTGCCTGACAGCAACCGTTGGAATTTCGCTGCCGGCACAAGCTATGCCGTGTCTTCCCGGTTCACGCTCGATGCGGGCGCAGCGTATATTACGTTCAAGGATACGACTATTGATCGCACGACAGCGGCCTATGCCGGCACGGCCGTGCAGACGCCGATCCTGATGGACGGCAAGCTCGAGGACGCGCACGCCGTCGTGCTGTCGCTCGGCGGACGTTTCCACTTCTGATGCTGGAGATCGCCATGCCCCAGCCCGCCATCAGCGCCTTCCCGTCGATACCGGAACCGGCAATTCCGCCACGGCTCCTGACCGACCTCCTCGACAATGCGTTGAACCTTTATCCCGAACGCGTCGCCATCGACTTTCTCGGGCGAACCTGGACTTATGCGCAGGTGGGGCAACTCGTTCGCCGTGCAGCACGTGGATTGCAGGATCAGGGGCTGCGCAAGGGCGATCGGTTCGGCCTGTGCCTGCCGAACTGCCCCTATTTCGCGATATTGTACTTCGCGGCGCTGCGCGTGGGTGCGATCGTGGTCAACTTCAACCCGCTCTACACGGAGCGCGAACTGGAGCATCAGATCCGGGACTCGGGAACGCGCATGATGGCGGTACCGGACGTCCGGATAATCCACGAGAAAGTGCAAGCCGTCGCGCCACGTGCCGGGCTGGACAAGATCGTGTTGTGCGGCATGAGGGATATGCTGCCCTGGCTGCAAGGCCTGGGCTTTGCGCTATTCAAGCGAAAAGACCACGCGCGGATACTCGACGAAGGCCTTCATGTCCGGCTCAAGGCGCTTCTCGCCCATGATGCCGAACCTGACGCGGTAGAACGTCACCCTGATGATGTCGCGGTCCTTCAATATACCGGAGGCACAACCGGCGTGCCCAAGGGCGCAATGCTGACCCACGCCAACCTCACGGCGAACAGCGCCCAGATGGTGGTGCATGTGGGAGGACTTCGCCCGCAGCAGGAGAGAACTCTCGGCGTCCTGCCCATGTTTCACGTCTTCGCACTCACGACGGTGCTCAACTTCTCAGTCGAAATCGGCGCCGAAATCGTCCTGCTGCCACGGTTTGAGATGAAGCAGGTTCTCAACACGATGAAGCGCAAGCCGCCGACACAGTTCTTCGGCGTGCCTACGATCTATGTTGCCCTGAACGCGCTTCCGGACGACGAGATACCCGATCTCTCGGCCGTGCGCGCCTGTATATCCGGCGGCGCACCGCTCCCGCTCGAGGTACGCGAGGAGTTCGAGGCACGCACGCGTGCCAGGGTCGTGGAAGGATATGGGCTCTCCGAAACCGCCCCGATCATCGCCTGCAACCCGTTGTTTGGGACGGTGAAGGACAATAGCTGCGGCCCAAGTTTCCCCGGCACCATCATCGAGATCCGAGATCCGGAGAATCCCTCGCGGGTTCTTCCCCAGGGAGAACGCGGAGAAGTGTGCGCCCGCGGCCCTCAGGTGATGAAGGGCTATTGGCAGCGCCCTGCAGAAACCAGTGCTGTCTTCGTCGATGGCGCGCTACGAACCGGCGATATCGGCTATTTTGATGAGGATGGCTATCTCTTCCTCGTCGACCGCATCAAGGACATCATCTTCTGTGGCGGATATAATGTATATCCCCGGATCATCGAGGATGCGGCCTACCAGCACCCGGCGGTAAAGGAGGCGATCGCAATCGCGATTCCTGACGCCTACAGAGGTCAATCTCCCAAGTTGTTCATCGCGCTGCACGAGGGATCGAACCTGACCGTCGATGAACTCAAGGTCTTTTTGCAGGATCGCCTCAGCAAGATCGAGATGCCCAAGGCCTTCGCATTCCGGGACAGCCTGCCCAAGACGTTGATCGGCAAACTTTCGAAGAAGGATTTGATCGAGGAGGAGAACAAAAAGCTCGCCTGAGCCTCTATCCCCTGTCAAGCTACGAGGCTTATGCGCTTGAGTGGTAGGGTAGCCGTGATTGGAGGACAGGGAGTGGATGGCATGGGGAACTCGCTCCACCTCGCCGAGGACGATGAAACGCTTAAGGACGCGGATCGCGACAACCCCACGCACAAGGGGAGAACCCGCGCAAAGGATGCGGATTTACAAGTGTACGGCATCCAGGATGTCGCTCAGGAACTCGGACTGACACTTCGCACGCTACGCTTCTACGAAAAGGAGGGGCTTATCGCCCCTCAACGGGTAGGCAGTACCCGGGCATATTCCAGGCGTGAGATCGGACGCATACAGCTGATTTTGCGCGGCAAACGCCTTGGCTTCTCCATCAAGGAAATCAAGGAGTTTCTCGATCTCTACGATGCCGATCCCGAGCATAAGGAGCAAATGGAGCGATTGATTGCCCGCATCCGGGAAAGGTTGGTCGACTTGAAGACGCAGCGCTCTGCGCTCGACCTGACAATCGACGAGCTTACAACCATCGAAGTGGAAGCGATGGCAAAGTTGCAGCGATAATTTGGTCATCCCATTCTCTAACCGAGCGGTAACGCTTGATCGCGGCGCCCCCGATCCAATCAAGCCGTCAAGCGACGAGCGCCGCGCCGATCGCTAAGGCCGCCCCAGAACCGCGCCATTATCATCCAGGCGATGCCCGACGCGGTCATCGCCCCGCCGACCTGCCATGGCTCGAGGCCAAGCACGCGCGCGATGGGGCCCGCGAGCGCCACGAACGACATCATCGCCATCGAGCAGACGAAGGTCTCGAACATCAGTGGCTTCATGCTGAAAGCGCCTGATGCTTCCTCCCCCACTTGTTCGTCGCCTGTCGCTGTCGCAGCTTCGGTCATGCTGCTTCGTCCCGTGATGCGACCGGCGAACGGCCACCATTCCAGAGCAGCGCCGTCGAGACGGCATAGACAACGAGCCAGCCGAGGTTGAACGCGGCACCGTCAAGCCAGGTGTGCGCCGGCTCGGGCAGGATGCGCGCGATCAGCATGCCGATCGCGACCAGCGAGACGGGATTGGCCAGCGCTGCGAACCAGCGTGGCCAGGCGGTGCGGCCCAGCGCGATGACGATCCCGAGGAGCAGCAGCGCCAGGCCCAGCGTCACGATCGGCATCAACCAGGCGATGAGCAGGACAGGCTCCAAGCCGATTGCCCGCAATGTGGACAATCGCTCGAGAATTTCCGCGAAGGCACGTCGTCCCGGTCTACCGGGTGGTTGGCGGATCCAGGCAAGAATGCTGATGCGGCCTGCATTGTGCTGCAGCAGCAGCGAGTCCAGCAGGCCGCATTGCACTGAAGTCAGACTTCCCGTCAGCAGGTTGCCCACGTTCCGCTCGGCATCTAACAGAGCTTTGCTCACCATGCGTTCCAGGGACGTGATACCGGGCACGATTATCTGCCGGCGGCGGAATTCTTCCATCAGGATCCGCGCGAGATCGATTCCACCGGTCATGGTCAGTGCGATCGGCAAGAGCCAAGCCTGCAGTTCTGCATGGATCGGACGGCTCAATTGCCGGAAACCGAATACCTCGCGCAGCGTATCGAGTTGCTCATACCGGGTGGGACCACGCGTGGCATAATCGGCAAGCGCGTCCGGCTCGACGCCGAGCTGATCCCCGACGAACCTGAGAGGAGCATCAGGGATGAATTCGCCGGGTTTCAGCAATCGGCCAGGATATCGCAAGGCGCAGAGCTGCAGCGCAAAACCGAGGCGGTTGTGGGGACGCCTCCGGCTCGTGAAGACGCGCAGATCTGCGGAACTGAGCGTCCAGTATCGCACCAGATCTGGCTCGCTCTCCGGCAAGGCGAACAACTCGGCGTGTTGCGCCTCGGTCAGAACAGAGCGGCGGGGCATCGGGTCAGGCCTTGACCGGTCCCGTCCAGCCAATGCGATCGAGCGTGCCGATGAGGGTCGATCGCGGCACCTTGAATGATCGGCACACCGACGCCTTGCTTGCGCCGGCATCGAGGGCTGCCGTGATCTGCTCGATCGTTTCCGCGTCAATGCTGGGCGGCCGGCCCCCGCGCCGGCCCCGTCGTCGAGCTGCGACCAAGCCTGCCATCACCCGCTCACGCGTGAGCGCGCGTTCATATTGGGCGAGCGCGCCGAAGAGCGAAAACAGCAATTCACCATGGGGCGTGCTTGTGTCCATCTGCTCCGTTAGCGATCGGAAGGCCACACCTGGGGGCGTTTGCGGGAGGGGGCGGAATCCTACGCCAAGCTCGCCCAGATAGCCGGCGCGAGATCTTACTTGTTGCTGCCTTCTACGGTCGCGCCAGAAAGGCGACGGCTCAGTTCTATCCGGCGATGGCTACGCATTTTGAAGGTGTCTGGCCCAACGCGCCGATACTCAATGAAGCCGAGAGAACGCCAAAATCGCTC
>JAMHVU010000035.1:0-77936 GCA_035911355.1 Sphingobium sp. | reverse complement strand
GCGGTAGTAGGTAAACGGCGTCACGCTGATCGCCCGGATCGCCTCCGCAACCGGGCGGCCCTGCGACAACAGCACGTCGACCTGCCTCAGCTTCGCGACGATTTCTTCGGGCTTGTGCTTCTTCTGCGGCATTCCTGGCATCCTCCAAAGGCTCAAAAGCCTACCTCAGGGAGGACCACTTTTCTGGGGGCAGACCAAGCGGATGTGCGGGCCAGAAATTGGGTCGGAACGCTAATCGCTGAAACCCTGGGCCTCGATCTTGAGAGCCCGGCCGACAAAGCCAGGGTCAACCTTCTCCTAAAGGAGTGGATTCGTACTGACGTACTGCGGATCGAGACTCATCTGAGCAAGAGAGACGGGCGCGAAGTGCCCGTCATTGTCCGCGGCGAGAATATCGTGGGGAGCCCGACATGACCCCCGCATTTCCGCACTTCCGCAGTTGTTCCGCAGTTCCCGAAGTCGAGTGCGGAAGTCGCCTCCGCATGCACCGCACTAGCTTATTCTCGCCGCTTTCGTCGGCGAGTGTAAGTGCGGAAAGGCGACTTGTCAAGTCTGCGGCGACGCCAAAACCGGCCGCCAACTTCCGCACTCATTTCCGCACCAGAAAGGCAGTCAGGATGATGACGAACATGAAGCCGGCGGACGAGTTGCTTTCGATCCGCCAGCGCATCAAGGAACTCCAGTCGCGCGAAGCCGAGATCAAGGGCGCGATGCTTTCTGGCGAGGCCTCGACGGTCGGCGACTTTGCCATCGCGCATTTCGCCAAGCGCGTCACCAGCCGCTTTGACCGCAAGTCCGCCGAAGCCGAACTTGGCTTGCTCACCCGGTTCGACGTCAAAGGCGAGACCGTCACGCTGATGGTCGACGAATTGGCCCCCGTGGTGGAGGGCGAATGATGCCCGCCTCCTTCACCCCCGGCGCCCGCGTCCGGCTCCGCCGCGACGCCGCGCCCTGGCTTCCGCGTCAGCTGCGCCGATGGGCGCTCCAGGCGCGCCACGCCACGGTCGAGCGGGTCACCACGGCTGGCGTGGCCGTGCGGTTCGACGCCCCGCGTCCGCCGCGCCGGGACAGCGATCTCGATGCGATCGTGGATGCTGAGTGCTTGGAGCCCATTCCCAGCGCGCAGGAGCGGGGCAGGGCGGCCATCTCCGCCTCGGCCGGCCTTGGGGAGCCCGGAATCGAGTTCGCCGTGTACGGCCCGCAGGGAGGCGCGGAATGAAGCCAAGCCAAATCCAAACCAACCTCACGGCCGCTGCCATCGCGCTCTCGGAGGCCCGCGCGCGGGTCGATACCGCGAGGGCTGATCTCAAAGCCGCTCGTCAGGCGGAGGCCAGCGCATATGCGTCGCTGCGTGTGGCGCTGATAATGGCAAGGAGGGACGCGGAATGAGCATCGCCCGCGAGAGAGCGATCGACGCCGCGATCCATGCGGCCTGCGCTGGCTTCGTCGCCGCCGCGCTCGCCATAGAAATCTCGCAGGGGTGGGGGGCTTGGGCGATATTCCACTGCGCCGTGATCGCCCTCAACGCCGTTGCCTGCGTCGCGAACCTGCGGAGCATCGAATGACCCGCGCGCTCACCGACGACGAAAAGGCGAAGATCGCCGTGCTGGCGTACCAGCGCACCCCGGCTGAAGTGCTCGGGCCTCTGTTCCCCGGCCGGAGCATCCACTCGATCCACAGCGCGCTGACGAAGTACCGCCGGGCGCACCGGATTAGCCTCTCGCGCGGCCGCACGGGCATGACGTCCGGCGCGGCCACTGACGAGGCCCGGCGCCGCGCGTCCGAGGCTATCCCGCCGCCTCGCGGCTACAGCGCCGAGGAGATCGCGTGGGCGGAGCAGAACGCGCCTGAAGAGGACGAGCAGGCACTCTTGGTGCTCGCCCACCTCGGCCACGACATGCGGCTGCCTGGCAAGCCGCCAAGCACGGAGATGCGCCTGTGAACCAAAATCTGAAACCCCTCGGCGTCAAAGCCTATGGCTCCATCGCTCATCTCCCCATGTCGCGAATGGGTGTCGGCGATCACCATTGCCATGAAGGGCAAGCGGTTATCTGCACCGAGAAGGCGCGCGACAAGCACGACAGGGTCATCGTCACCGAGAAGCTGGACGGCTCGTGCGTCGCTGTAGCGAAGACGGGCGGGGAGATCGTGGCGCTCGGCCGCGCGGGCTATCTGGCCGAGACCAGCCCGTATCCGCAGCACAAGGTTTTCGCGTGGTGGGTACGCCAGAACGCGGAGCGCTTCGCCGCGGTCCCGGAAGGCCAGCGCATCGTGGGTGAATGGCTCTATCAGGCGCATGGCACGATGTACCGCGCCGAGGGCGAGCCGTTCGTTCCGTTCGACGTGATCGCGGGCCAGAAGCGGCTGCCGCATGACGAGGCCCGGGCGCTGATGGCGGCCACAAGCTTGAAGGGCGCTCAGGTGATCCACGACGGCGGCCCGCTCTCGATCGCCGGTGCGCTTGTCCTGCTCGGTGATCGGGGCTTTCACGGCGCCGAGGAGACGATCGAGGGCGCTGTCTGGCGGGTTGAGCACAAAGGCTCCTTCGACTTCCTCGCCAAGTTCGTCCGGCCCGAGAAGCAGGACGGAAAGTACCTCGCCAACCTCACCAGCAATGACGCCATGGAGGACACGTTTCTGTGGCCGCTCGACTATCCGGGAGAAGCCGCATGACCGAGCCGACCGACGAAGAAGTCCGCGCCATCGCGGAGGGGCTGACGAAGGCGCAGCGAGATTGGATGACCGATGGCAAGCACGCGCTTCCAGCAAAGATTGTAGATTCGCTTAAGATCAAGGGAATTTACGCAGGCGTAGCAGGCATTTGCGTAATCACCCCGCTCGGCGCCCGCGTCGCCGCCGCTCTCAACGCGGAGGCCGCGCGATGATCGACCCGAATTCGCCCGTCGTAGCGGCGGCACGCGAGGCATTCGATCGCGAGATTGACAAGCGCCGGATCGGCGGCGCCCCCGAAGACACCGAATGGGCTCTGTCAGAATTCGGGCACCTCGCCATGGCCGCCGCCCTCGAAGCCGCGCTCGCCGAGCACTTCCGGCAGCAGGGCGGCACGGTCAGCGCTATCGGCGTCGTGGCGGGGTTTCTCGGAGGGCTGGGGAAATGAGCATCGAACGGTTTCGTCTGAACGCGGCTACGGTGCTGGCATGGATTGCGCAGCGTATCACGCCACCCATTATCCGGCCGATTTTTTACGCCCATGCCAAACTGATGGAGACGTCCCCCGAGCAGATCGCCATGGGGCGTCGATATGGCGTCGTCACCTTCGCATGGTCTCTCGACGCCGAAGGGCGCGCCTGTGCGGACAAGATAGAGAAAGCCGGGCTCTCCGCCATGAGCGAGGCTAGGGCGGCGTTGGAGGCGGCGCCCTTCAACGCTCCGATCTCTTCTCCCCGCGACGATTCCCCCGTGGAGGAGCGCGCATGACCAACGAACCCGAATGGGGGCCTTGGACCCAGCACGACGGCAAGGGCTGCCCGGTCGACGGGCAGTATGTGCGGGTCGAGAAGTTCAATGGCCAAATCTCGGAGGGAATCGCGGGGAGCGTGTGTCGGGCGCGCGGCGTCAGCCCCGATGACTGGTTCGCGTCGAATTGGGTGTGGTTGCCATCCGGCCCCGTGCCCGCAGACATCCGCGCCTACCGCGTCCGCAAGCCGCGCGGTCTGACGATCCTCGACGCGCTGCTGGCGGATACCCCGGATGAGGTGATGGCATGACCGAGCCCCTCGACTGGTCCGCCTACCCCTACGACACCGTCGCCGGCGCCGCGAAGGGCTACCCGAGCCTTGCCCGGGTTGATCCCGTGCAGGGGCCGTTCAACCGCGTCGTCATAGCGGCCGAAGGCGCCCTTGTGGATCTGAGGGTCTGGGCAAGCCGAGCCCCATACATCCCGCCATCAGAGCTGATTGCGTCGGGGTTCCCGGTGCCGAGAGCGCCGCATTGGCCGAACAATGATCATCAGGATGATGGAGCATGAGCAACGCCGTGAACATCGGGGATCTGATCGTGCGGTGCCTAGGGTGCGGGAAGCCCGTGCATGCGGGGCCATGCAGAAATTCGGTGGATGCCTTCTTCGCCGAAATCGCCGCTCTCTACGCCGAAAGCGCCCGCCTGACCGCCGCCCTCGCCGAGATGACGGCAGAGCGGGATAAGGCCCAGAGCGCGGCCGCCGAAGCTCGGGGCGCGGACGCTGCGGAGATCGGGAGGCTTCGCGAGCGGCTTGAAATGGGCTGGGGCACTGACGGGAACGGCAACCGTGTCCCGATCCCGGATGAGTACGACGGCATCTATTGCCGCGATGAGACGATCCGTCTGCAAGACGAGCAGATCGACCGGCTCCGGGCGTGGAGGGCGAAGCACGTCAAAGCCCGCGCCAAGCTTGAGGCATGGCTCCGCAAGCTGAAGCGCAAGCTGCGCCATGAGCGCAAGCGCGTCGCAGCGGCTTATCAGATCGTCGGCGCGCTATCGCACCTCACGGATACTTTCGGCACCCCGGACGTGCAGCGCGCGCTCGACTACCTCAGCGGAAGCGAGATCGAGGGGCCGATCCTGCCGTGGCCGCGCGAAAAGATCGCGCGATCTGAGGCGCCTCGTATTGAGGTCGAAGCCCAGTCCACCCGGATAGAAACGGCCCGAGCTTTGATCGATGCGGCTCGGCGAGCACTGGAGTTCGAATTCCACGCGACGCCGCTTAGAAGCGAGCGCGCTCAGTCGATGTTCGAACTCATGGGCGATCTGCTCAGCATTCGAGAGGACATCCTCCGCGCTGATGAGGCTTACCCGGCGGTCGAAGCGGCTCTCGCCCAACCCCTCGACTGGCACGCCCCCGACGCAGGCGCCACGGCCGCCCCTAGGGCCGCTCCCGCGCCGCGACCAGCGCGTATTCCGGACATTGACCACCGCCCCGAGTGCGACGGGGCGCACTTCGTGCTGAATGGGGATAGGCCGGTGCGCTGCTCCGGCTGCGGCCGCACATGGGATGAGCACTTCGTCAGCGGGGAGGCTCTCTGATGGGCGCCACCGCCTACACGAAAGAGGCCATAGCGCGCTCCCGCGATGGTGCCGAGGAGTGGCTGGAAGAGAATGGCGAAGGCTGGCCGCGCTCTTGGGCGCAGGAGCAAGCGCGCGACGAACGACGCGGTTACGCGCTGTACGAGGCCGATTGGGAAGCCCCGCCGATCGCCGGATATGAGGCGCTGGAGCGTGATGGCCTGGTTGTCCGCGTCGGTCTTGTGCGTCGCGGGGGCGAAGAGCGCGTGCATTTTCGGAGGACGGGCGAATGAACCCCGCCGAATACGCCGGCGTCGCCACAACCATTCCGGGCGATGCCTCGTCCGCGTGGGCGCTCGTCGCCATCGCGCTCGCGCTCGCCATCGCAGCTATCGAAGGATGGGATCAGCCATGAGCTGGTTTAGCAAGCTGACACAAGAACCTGAAACGCCCATCGTGCGGTCGAAAGCGGAGCCGTCTGCCCCGCCCGAGCCGGAGGCGGATGATCTTGGCCCCCTGATCGACGCGGCCGAAGCCGACGCCTTGGCGCGTCTCCCCGCGCTCATGGACGAAGCCCGCAAGGCGCACGCGGATGACGCCGCGGCCTATTCGTTCGAGTGCAAGCGGTGGGGCGATTTCCTCAGCCTGTTCATCAGGCGGATTGGCCGGAACTGGATGGAGAATGAAGCCTCGGCGAAGCAGTTCGCGACGTCGGTCAACCTGTCCCAGGTCAGAGACATCAGATTGGTCGAGGGGCACGCGGTCGATCAGAACGGCGTTCTGGAATACGGCTGCAAGATCGTGGTCGGGTCGGGCTACTCATTCGTGACGCACCCGTTGCCGAAGCGCGCACGCAAGGGGGAGCGATACGAGGTGGCCCCCTTGCTTCCGGGGATCGAGCCCGGCGGCGCCATGTTCGAATTGCGGGAGAAAGGGGGCGCGCGGTCGTTGGCCTATTGTGAGATAGACGATGACGCCCCCCTGAGAGAGACAAAGGGCTTCCTACGACCTGCTTCCGATGACCGCGTGGTCTTTTCCGGCATCGACGCCACCGTGCTTGCGCCGTTTGGTCGCGGGCAGGAAGTCCTCGATGCGATCCTAGCCGAAATCGAACGGGGGGCTCCGCCGGCCGATCTGCCACCTCGGGTGCCCGCATGAACCCCTGTGACCCCACGCGCCAGCGCATCGAAGCCGCCCGCGCCGCCCGCCGGGCGCAGATGGAGCGCGCGCAACCCGTGATCGTGCCGCTGCCAGACCCGGAGGCGCCGGATCGCGTCGAGGGCGAGGGGCCGGGCTTTATTGGGCAAGGAGACGAGTGATGCCGGAGACGGAGAAAATGTCCCCTGAGGATTTGCGCGACGAACTGCTCGCCGAGATCCGCTCCATCGTACTCTACTGGGCGCGCTTGCCGGACATTGACCGCGCGACGGGGACGCCGCTTTCCATAGAGGGCCGATGCGACGGCGTTGCCTTCTCGATCCTGACGCTGCTCGACGGCGCCAGTTCGATGAGCCCGTTCGATTTGATCGCGCGCGTTCATCCCGATGACGACGACCAGAGCCGCGCGGACGTGGTCATCAGCGACATGCTGCATGAGCACTATGTGGCTCCCGGCCGAGGCCACCAATGAGCAGCGCAGCCGATTGGATCGTTTCCCCGGCCGGGGTCGTCCAGCGGCCCCGCGCTCTGATGCCGAGGATCGCCGTGAGGCCGTCGCACTGCGAGACCGCCGGGGCGCGGTTTCACATTCCGGCCGAGGTGGGGCCCCGGGGAATTGTCTGGGCAGCACGGGAGGTCATCTGGCCGGCGTTGGGTGCGCGGAGGATCGCAGCATGAGTAGCGCCCTCCGCCTCCGCGCCTTCCACATCAGCCGGGAGCAAGCCATCCGCATCGTCGGAGGCGGCAGAGACGTGCGCGTGGTGGCCCGCGATCTCTGGGAATTCCACTGGCCCGGCCTGCTCGTCACCACCGTCTGGGAGCCGCTGATCGGCTGCCTGCACGTCTACGCGGAGTCGCCCGTCATCCCGACGCATGAAATCGAACAGAGGTGGCAAGCATGACCACACGCCGAGCATTCATCATGGGGGCGGCTGCGGTTGTCGTCGCTCCTGGTATCGCTGAGGCGCGGGGATCGGCGAGGCGCCGCCGCCGAAGGCAGAGGTTGGAAGCGGCGCGCCTTAAGCTGGCACCGCCCACGAGCGCTCAAGAGCGTGAGGCGTACGACAAGGCGCAGAAGGAGGCCGCTGAACGGAGCCGTGAAGCATGCCGAAAGGAATGGGCTGAGTATCAGGACGAGAATAGGCAGTGGTGGCTGACCCGGCTTTGGCCCAGCAAGCCGCCGGTGTGCGTGCTGCCATGACCCCGCGCGTCGTCGACATGGCGCTGGCCTGCAAGGTCGAACCGCACCCTGACGTGGTGCGCATCTTGGAGGCGGCGCTCGAGAAAGCCCGAGCGGGAGAAATCCAGGGCGTCGCGATCTCCTGCGTGAAAAGCGGCAAGCGCGCGTCGTGGCACCTCGTCGGCCACGTCGAAAGCGCGGGGCTGCTCGGCGGCCTCGTTCTCATGAAGGACGCGGTATCCGAAGCGCTCAGGAGGAAATCGTGAATCTCCAACGCCGCCAGCCTGCTCGCCCCCGCGACACGCTCACACGCATCGCCGCGCGAGGGCAGGAAATCACGCGCGCCGGGTTCCTTGGCGCATGGACCATCGCAAAAGGCGACGAGGTGATGATCGGGACGCGCGCCCCGTGCGGCGCGAGCCTGCGGATACCGCTCACCGGGCCGTTGCCCCGGTGCGGCGAAGACTGCCCGTGCAACGCGGAATCGAAGCGGCGGTTCAAGGAGAGGTCGAGGTGATCCAGCCTATGAATGGCAAGTCGCGCGTTACGGCTGTGCGCGTTACCTGCGACGAGTGCGGCAAGGATGAAGTTGTCCCGTGTGACTACGAACGCCGAGCCGGTCTCCCGGGCATCCCGAACGAAGGCCAAGCGAACCGCAAGATCACCGGGCAGGGCTGGGAGCTTGTGAAGGGCAAGCACTACTGCCCGGCGTGCCGTGCGAAGCGAAAAGCGGCGCCCGAAGGGGAGGAGAAGTGGCTGCGCATGCTGCGTGAACGGCGAGAGCGGGAGGCGAATGTCCCTGACGATTGGGACCCTTTCGCTGACGATGATGACCCCATTGGCAAGGAGCCGCCGGTAATGGCTGTGAAGAACTCAGCGACCGTCACCCCGCTGCGGGAGCCGACCCCGCAGCAGAAGCGCCAGATCATCTCGTTGCTCGAAGTGAGCTACGATGACGAGGCGAAACGCTACAAGGGCTCCGACACCGACAAGACCGTTGCCGAGGCCATCGGCGGCGGCTGCATGCTGGGCTGGGTCGCGGAGCTTCGGGAAGAACTATTCGGCCCGGACGGCGGCAATGCGGCGGTGGAGGATGCCCTAGCGAAGCTCGCCGAGATGCAGGCCCGCGCCGACAAGGCCGAGGCGAAAGCGGCGGCGGCCCTCGGAGACGCGGCCTCCGCGCAGAAGGAGGCCATTAGCATCAGGGCGGAGATCGTTGCGATGACGAAGACGCTTTCGGCGATCAAGGTCGCCTTCGGCCCCAAAGCGGAGCGCGTGTGAATGTCTAAGTCCGACCGTCAGCGAAAGCACAAGAAGGAGCGGGAGGCCCGCTCCAAGGCGAACCAGGAAGCCTTCGCCGAGGCGGAGAAGCGGGGCAGGGGGCGGCCGCCGATGCAGGGTATCGCGCGGGATGCCCCGAGCGGAGGCCGCCGCATCGGTAACGCCGCGCGCCCGAACGCCGCGCTCCGGGACGCGCTGCTGGCGCGGGCGCGGTTGGCCGGCATCGCAGTCGAGCGCGGGAAGGACGGCAAGGAGAGGCTGACGGCGGATCTCGTCGTGCGGCTCAAGCAGCCGTGGATGGGGTGCAACGCGGGCAGGGCTATCGAAGCCCCGCCGGTCGGAACGGCCGATAAGGATTGGGCGTCGGAGCGCGCCGATCTTTGGGGGGCGATCTCGGCGGTACGGAGGGCGTATGCCCGGTACTGGCGCGCCATAGGCCTGCCGGACCCGTATCCGCCCACAGCGCGAATGCTCTACGCCGAGACGCCGCCGCCTGATGGCGATGAGGTCGCCCCGCCGGATACCGCGTGGGCCAGAGACCTCCTCTCAGTCGAGGAGGAGGTCAAGGCGGCGACTGGCGCCATGATGATGTGCGAACAGCGGCTCGGGCTCGCCCGCTGGCTCAAGGGCTGCATCCTGAATGACGAGCAGGTGCGGGACCGCGCAGTGTTGATCGCATGCCTGAGGGGGATGGTGTGACGCAAATCGTCCGCATGGTTTTCGGCGTTGATGCATCAAGCGCACCAAGCCCGAAGCCGCGCCAAACGCCACGACGAGCGCCTTGACAAACTACCCCTTGCGCTCCGAATCATTTTGCAGCATAAACACAGGGGTGTGACGCACTATGCCCGGCGGGAGAAATCCTCGGCCGGGCGTTGTCGTTTCAGGAGGCCCGTATGGACTCCAGCCCTCCCCGCCGCTCCCGCCGCCTGACCTATCGAGGCCGGCGCCTCGCGATCTACGAGGCGACGCGGGAGGCCAAACGTGAGACGCACGCGCTCGATGTGACCGCCGCCGAAGCCACCGCCGACGAGGCGCTGGGATGGCTGAGCGAGCAGGTCTCCATGGCAAGCGACGAAGCCGAACTTGACCGAGCTTGGGCAAGCATCCGGAGATGGTAATGACCGACATCCGAGACACCTGCGATGCCCTGAGCGAGGCAGTCAACGCCGCCCTTGTCATCGTGGACCGGGTCAACCTCCTGGCCGCCGGGGCTGATGTCGAGGTCCGCTTCTCGCCCCACCAAGGCGAGCCCTTCACCGAGGTCGGTGAGGAGCAGGACACCGTATACGTCGCCACCCGCATGGCGGAGCGCAGGGCGCAGAAGATCACCGCGGCCATCGCTCTCAGCGATAGCCTCAAGGCCGCGCTTCAGGCGCTGCTGGCAGGGTGAGTGGGCCATGGGCCGGGAAGGGCTCTCGCCACGCGAGGGGTTACGGTAGCGAGTGGGAGAAGCTTAGCCGCTCGGTCAGAATGGCCGAGCCGCTATGCCGGGTGTGCTTCGGCGCCGGGCGAGCAGTCGCCGCGACCGAGACGGATCACATCTTGTCGAAGGCCAAGGGCGGCACGGACGACATGGCGAACCTGCAGCCGTTATGCCGCGAGTGCCATCAGGCCAAGACCCAGCGCGAGGCGGCTGAGGGACAGGGCCGGGCATACCGGCCAAGGCGGCGCATCGGGGCGGACGGCTGGCCGGTCGAGTGAGCTGACGCGAGGACGTGCAACTACAGATATAGTCGCAGGCACGTGCGCGACCGGTTTTACAGATAACCCCCGGGGGGGGTATCTCCAGTTTTGCGCATGACCGGTTTCCCGGACCGGCGTGGTCCTCAACCCCCATTGCTAACACAGAAATTCGCCTCGCGCGCGTGCGCGCAGCGCGAGAGGGCAGTCGATGAGTAGACGCCAGCGTGTTGACAGCACATCGGCCGCAGTAGAGATCGCGCGGGCGCCGCAGGTAGTCGCGCCCTCGAATGTCCCGCTCGACGCTGAGGACATGCCGTTCTTTTCGTCGGTCATCGCGGAGTTCGCCCGGTCGGAATGGACGGCGCATCAGCTTGAACTGGCCGCGATGCTAGCCCGGACGATGGCGGATCTCGAGCGAGAGCAGCGTGACCTTCGATCCGAGGGCTCGGTTGTCGCTACAGAGCGAGGGACGCCCGTCGTCAACCCGCGTAAGGCGGTCGTGCAGATGCACGCCTCGTCGATCCTGTCGTTCCGGCGGTCGCTATCCCTTCATGCCCGAGCGCAGGGTGGCGAGGCCCGCGATGTAGCCAACCGCCGATCACAAGCGAAATCCGTTGAATCTGACCTTGGCAGCAACACGGACGACCTTCTGGCCCGGCCGAACTAACCGATGGCGAAGGGGCTTACTCTCCGCCGGGAATGGAAGCGCAGGTATTTTGTCGCGTCCAGGCTGGAGAGCGCGGCGGAGACGATAGGAGCAATACGGCCGGGGGACGAGATCTCAGGCCTGACTTGCGGCCAATTCTCCATGATCGACATCGTCGAGCACATGGTGCGCGAGGCCGGCCCGAGCGACGTGTTCATCACGACCTGGGGCTCGGGCATCTACGACGTGGAGCGCGCCGCAGTCTTGGCTTCTCAGGGCGCCATCCGGTCCATTCGGTTCATGTTGGACCGCATGACTTTCTCGAAGGCGCCGAAGTACGCCGTTCCGATGATCGAGGTGTTTGGGGCCGGAGCGTTCCGGGACGCGAGCATCCATGCGAAGATCGCGCTGGTCGCATCGGATAACGTCCGCATGGTGTGCCGGGCGTCGATGAATCTGAACAAGAACCTGAAGCTTGAGCAGTTCGACATTTCGGCCTGTGACGAAATGTATGCGTTCTTTTCGGAGTGGGCCGAGCGCCTTTGGAGCGCGGCCTCGCCGGAAGGCGAACGCGCGTTTCAGCGCATCTGGGATGAATACGCCACCACGCGGGGCGCGGCGCCTGCCGGGCCGTGGCCCTCTGCGAAGGCGCTGGCGAAAAAGTTGCCGCCGGCTTCCGGCATTGGCAGGCCGTCGAAGCAGTGACGTGCTGGCCTAGAAATCATGTAGGACAAATTCCCGCGACCGCTGTGGAGATTTATAGGGCCTGCGGAAATCACTTGTTGCTCGCGAGAATCAGTAAAGGTATAAATGGCATACCCAATAGGGCGGCTCAGATCGGCGACTGGTCCTCGCTTTTCTGAGCCTAAACCGAAACCAGGATGCATCTGGTGTTCGGCCTGCCTATTCCTATGCCATAGGAATAGCGGCTGGCGCCAGTCTCAAAGGAGACTGTGCATGGCTATCAAGAAAGCCGAATCCGAAGGGCTGCACATCGACGCGCTGAAGCGCGGGCGCGTGACGCTCAAGCTGATCGGCGAGACGCCGTTCTACTTCAACGCGATGAGCGCGAAGGCGAAGCGGACACTTCTGATCGGCGGCGGCAAAAAGACGGCGGCCGAAAAGAAGGAGCTGAAGCACGATCCGGAGCAGGAGTTCCGCGACAGCGTGTATCGGATGGCCGATGGCCCGACGCTGCTCGGCTTCCCGGCGCCGGGCGTGAAAGGCGCGATGGCGACGGCGGCGCTGGAAACGGCGGGGGTTACGAAGACCAGCGTGAACCGCCTGATCTTCTTGCCCGAGCAGCGCGTCAAGATCTGGGGCAAGCCTTATCTGAAGTGCGACGTCGTAAGAAGCGCGGACATGAACAAGACGCCTGATATTCGGACCCGGGCATTCCTGACGCGCTGGTGCGCCGAAGTCGACATCGCCTTCATCATGCCGACGCTCTCGACGCATTCCATCGTGAGCTTGCTGGCAAATGCTGGCGTGATCTGTGGTATCGGCGACTTTCGGCAGGAGAAGGGGAAGGGCGGCTACGGTACTTTCTCGGTCGCGGGCGATGATCTCGGCGACTCCGCCGAATACTGGGCCGAGGTGACGGCCGAGGGTCGTGATGTCCAGCAAGCCGCGCTCGACTTTCCGGAAGCGGCCGACGAGGAAACCGCGGACTTGCTCGGAGTGCTGGACGAGGAACGCCTCAAGAGGGCGGCATGATCTTGGCGCGGGCGGCTTCGGTCGCCCGTCGCGGTCACGGTAAGGCGGTCTAGTCTAGGTAAGGCTAGGCTCGGCCGGGCATGGCGGTCTAGGCAGGGAATGGCGCGTTCGGGTCCGGCAAGGTCGGGATTGGTAAGCAAAGGCGGTCTAGTCTAGGCGCGGTTGGGCAAGGCGGGGCGGGGCCAGACGGTTAGGGCAGGGCACGCCAAGTCGCGGCGTGGTTTGGTTAGGCGGTCCACCCCTCACAGGAGAAACCTAATGGCCTTCACCAAAGCTGACCGTCAGCGGATCATCGACGAATTCCTGAATCAAACGGGCGAAAATCTGTTTCAGCCGGGCAAGTTCATTGATTGGCTGGCGGAAAGGCCTGAGCACGAAGCCTACGCGGCCTTCTTCGCCCAAGGCGACGAAGCGGCGGCGCGCGAGCATCGGGTCAACATGGCCCGGAAGATGGCGAGCGGTCTTCGCATCATCGCCAAGGTCGAGGACACGAAGGCGTCGGTGGTGAGTATCACGGTGCGAGAGTATCCGGCTTTTGTGTCGCCGGTTGCGAGCCGGCGCGCGGGCGGCGGCTATCAGCCGTTCGACCCGGCCGACGAGGCGGCGCTTGGAGAACTGCTTCGGCAGGGGCGCGTGGCGCTGAGCTCGTGGCTCCAGCGGTACGGCGGGGCGTTCGCGCAGGCCGGCGTCGATTTGTCGGCGCTCAAGGAAATCGCGGTCGAGGATCGCGTGGTGCTGCCCGCGTAGGGCGGCGCTGGTCAAGGTAAGGCGGTCAAGGTACGGCCGGGCTGGGCGCGGCACGGTCCGGTTGGGTCAGGCGGTCCTGGTTTGCCAAGGCGTCTTAAGTTGAGGCGCGGCGGGGCACGGTGAGGCGGTCTTGGCCGGGTTTGTTCTGGCTAGGTCTGTTAAGCTCAGGCGGTCAACGACATAGAGGGCGGTTCCTTCGGGGGCCGCCCTTTTCGCGTTTGGAGGGGTTTGATTGCTGCCTGATCATGTTCGGGCTGCGATCAAATGCGGCCCTGTGCCAGAGATGCGAGACTGGCGCTCGCTTCCAGCGCGCGAATGGACCCGAGCCGAGCGCAACATGGCGTTCTGCGAGAAATACCTGCGGGTTCCAGAGGGTGACCTGGTAGGCCAGTCGATCAGACTCGCGGCCTACCAAGAGGCGTTTTTTCGCAGCGTTTACGACAACGACGTGATGACGCGACGTGCCATCGCCTCAATGGCCCGGAAGAATGCTAAGACGGCAACCATCTCCATGATGGTTCTGATCCATACGGTTGGCCCGGAGGCTCGTCAGAATAGCCGGATCGCGTCTGGCGCCAGGTCTCGAAAACAAGCCGCCGAGGTTTTCAACTACGCGTCAAAGATGGCGATGCTATCTCCGGAGCTACGGAAAGTAATTCGAGTAGTTCCGTCCAGCAAAAAGCTGATTGGCCTCCTGATGAACGCGGAATACGAGGCATTATCAGCGGAAGGTGCGACGGCTCATGGCGGTTCGTATGTTGTCGCCATCTTGGATGAAGCGGGTCAAGTCAAAGGCCCGTCCGACGATTTCTTCGACGCGATCATCACGTCACAAGGCGCTTATGATGACGCCGTGCTGTTCGTAATTTCGACGCAGGCCCCCACCGACGCCGACTTCATGTCGGTGATCATAGACGATGCGATCGCCTCGCAAGATCCGGCGACCGTCTGCCATGTCTACGCCGCGCCGGAGGAATGCGACCTTCTGGACGAAAAAGCATGGGAGGCGGCTAACCCGGCTCTCGGCTTGTTCCGTTCTCGGCGGGACTTGGAAGAGGAAATGAAGCAGGCCGCGCGAATGCCCGCCGCCGAGGCGCGGGCTCGCCAACTGTTTCTCAACCAGCGCATCGACGCCTCGTCACCATTCATCTCGCGCGGCGTCTGGACAGCTTGCGGCGCTGAGCCCGGGCCGATCTCCGGGCCTGTTTACGCTGGGCTAGACTTGTCGAACGTCGCGGACTTGACGGCGTTTGTCGCGCTGAGCCCGCTTGGTAGCGTCTGGCAGGTGCACCCGACCTTCTGGCTGCCCGGGGATGGGTTGCGCGAGAAGGCCAAGGCCGATCGCGTCCCCTATGACCTGTGGGCGAAGGAAGGCTTCCTGAAGACAACGCCGGGGCCGACGATCGACTATCGCTTCGTCGCCACGTTCCTCTGGGAGTTCTGCCAAGACCACGACGTTCGCAAGATCGCGTTCGACCGTTGGGGTTATCGGCACCTCAAGCCGCTGCTTTCGGAGCAGGGGTTCAGTGAGGCGCAGTTGGACGGCGACGCGGCGATCTTCGAACCGTTCGGGCAGGGGTTCGCGTCGATGAGCCCGGCTTTGATGACGCTCGAGGCGGATCTTCTGAATAAGCGGATCGCCCATGGTGGGCATCCGGTCCTGACGATGTGCGCTTCGAACGCGATCGTTCGGCTCGACCCGGCGGGCAACCGGAAGCTCGATAAGGCGAAGAGCCACGGGCGCATAGATGGAATGGTGGCGCTCGCGATGGCGTCGAGTGTCGCGGCGACGTTCGAACCTGACGCCGCCTTCGACGTGGCGGCCATGATCGCCTGAGCCCGAAAGGGAAAGCCAAACATGAACATGATCGTAAAGGCCACGTCTTCGGACGTTGGCCCGAACCTGGAATTTGTCCTGTCTGATGCCACGGTCGATCGCTACGGCGATGTGGTCGAGCCGGCTGGGTGGGATCTCCGCTGGTTCAAGAAGAACCCCATCGCGCTCTTCGGGCATTCGTCGGCTGAACCGATCGGCACTTGGTCCGATGTTCGTGTCGAAGGCGGGAAGCTCAAGGGCAAGCTGAATTTCGCGGCCGAGGGCACTTCGGCGCGGATCGACGAACTGCGCCGGCTCGTGGAGCAAGGCATCCTCCGCGCCGTCTCCGTGGGCTTTCGTCCGCTGGACGCTGAGCCGATCGACGCGAAAAGGCCCTACGGCCCGCAGAAATACACGAAGCAGGAATTGCTCGAGACGAGTCTCGTGAGCGTTCCAGCCAACCCCGCCGCCCTCGCGGTGGCGCGGTCACTCAAGATTTCCGATGATGTGCTGCATCTGGCCTTTGGCGAGCAAGCCAACCGGGGCCTGGGGGTGGTGCGTCGCGGCACTGCCGGCGAGCACGCCACCCCCAACCGAAAATCCACAGGTAACCAGATGACCAAGACCCTTTCGCAGCGCGTCGAGGACGCGCAGCAGGCATTCGTCGTGGCGCGCGACGCCTACAACGATCACGTCGCTGAAGACGATTTCGACATCGCAGCGGCCGAGGGGCTGGAGGCTTCGATGAATGAAGCCGATGCCCGGCTCAAGGCTCTCCAGAAGGCCGAGAAGGCGCTCGCGGCGCGCACCGAAGCGGCTGCTCCGGCGGCTCCCGCCGTGTCGACGAAAGGCCGGCAGAAGGACGTGAGCGGGTTCGAACTTCTGGTCCGTTCCGCGACCGTCCACGGCGTGGCGCACTTCGGCCGGAAGTCGGTCGATCAGGTGCTGGACGAGCGGTACAAGGGCCACGAGGCGACCGCGATCATCGTCAAGGCGGATCAGACCATCGGTACTACCGGCGTCTCCGGCTGGGCGTCGGAGCTGGTTCAGAGCGTCTATGGCGAGTTCATGGAGGCGCTGCTTCCGACTTCGTTCTTCGCTCAGCTTCGCGGGCGCGGCGTGAGCCTGACCTTCGACGGCTACGGCAAGGCCATCCTCCCCGGTCGCGCTGCTGGCGGCGCGGCGGGCGGCTTTGTCGCGGAAGGCTCGCCGATCCGCGTCGGTCGCGCCACCACGACTTCGGTCGAACTCACCCCGCGCAAGATGGGCGTGATCGTTCCGTTCTCGCGCGAACTCGCCAAGCGCAGCACCCCGGCGATTGAGGAAGAAGTCCGGCGCTGGATTCGCGAAGACACCTCCGCCACCCTCGACCAGACCGTGATCGACGCGACGGCTTCGTCCACCGCGCGCCCGGCCGGCCTCCTGAACGGAGTTTCCGCCGTGGCGACCGGAGTGGGCGGTGGCGACTACGAGTCGGTGATCGCCGACTTCAAGGCGCTGCTCGCGCCCTTCATCGCGGCGAACGCGGCGGATGGAGTCGTCGTCCTGATGAACCCGTCGCAGGGGCTCAATCTTTCGCTGATCGCCGGCGCGGACGGCAAACTTGGCGATTGGTTCGAACCGATCCGCCAGCGCGTGACGATCATCGAGTCCGGCAACGTTCCGGCCGGCCGCCTCATTGCGATCCGCGCCTCGGATCTCGTGACGGCGGGTGGCGAGCCGGAATTTGATATTTCTGAGACCGCCTCCGTCCATCTCGAGGACACCACTCCGCTGGAGCTTGTCTCCGCTGCGGGGACGGTAGCAGATCCGGTCCGGAGCTTTTTCCAGACGGCCACGGTGGGCGTTCGGATGCTGATGGACGTGTCCTGGGGCATGCGCCGCTCGGGCATGGTCCGCTGGGTCGACGGCGTTTCGTGGTGATAGGCCGGTGCCCCTCTGAGTTCTCGGGGCACTTGATCTAGGCTTGAGAGGCCCCAGCAGCGGCCTCTCAAATCAACAGAGCAGGACGATCGGCCCCGCGCGTCTTAGCCGGGGCCAGCCGAACCCGCGCAGTCTCTCGGGCTGCTGCTGTACCCCGGCGCGGCGGGCTTTCCGCGTTTCCACCATGTCCGCGTTAGTGCGGGGGAGAAACCTCTATGACCATCCGGAAATACACCGTGCCCGTCACCACGGCGGCTGACGGCAGCGCCACTGCCTATAGCGCCGTTCTCTCGGGCTACATCCACTCGGTCCAGTACATAAAGACTGACTTCGCGGATGGCGTCGATTTCACCATCACCGCCGAGGATACGGGCCAGACGATCTGGACCGAATCCGACGTGAACGCGGCCGTGACGAAGCTTCCCCGCGCGGGCGTCGCCTCGACCGCTGGCGTCGCGGCGCTCTACGCCTCGGCTGGCACGGCGGTCATGGAGCGCGTGGCTCTCGGCCGTGACCGCGTGAAGATCGTCATCGCGCAGGGCGGCAACGCCAAGTCCGGCTCGTTCAAGATCGTCGTCGACGACGGCAAGTGATCTGGCCGGGGCTTCGGCCCCGTCCTTTCCATCGGAGGAACAGATGATCGAGACCTGGTACATCCTCGAAGATGGCGCCCCCGGCGATCCGCACGAGATCGGCCCGGACGAACACGGTGTGCTCCGGCACAAAGATGGCCGCGCCGTCGCCTATGGGCCGCATGGCCCGCGATCGAGCGGCGTGGACGCCGATGCGCTGCGCTCGGAGAAGAAGCGCGAGCCTGATGAGGGCGAAGACCGTCCGGAGGCAGATGCCGAGCAGGTGCGGGAAATGAAGCCCGCTCCGAAGCGCACTTACAAGACCCGCGAGAGCAAGGCGAACTGATATGGCGACGCTCTGGATTCGGGAATACAGCAGCCTTGCGCGCCGAGGTTCGGTCGCCGCTGCGATGGAGCCGGGCCTTGACCAGAGCGCGGTGACGTTCACCACGTCGCAACAGTCGGCAGCTTTCGCGGCCGGCACGACGTTCGTCGCGATGATCGGTTCGGCCGCGTTCCACTACGTCGTTGGCTCGAACCCGACCGCGACGACGAATGCGCTGAAGGTGCCGGCGGATACATTGGTCCATATCGGGGTGACGGCGGGCCAGAAGGTCGCCGTGGTGGCCGCCGTCTGACATGGCATTCTGGGATCGGCTATTCCGCCGCAAAGCCGCGGAAGGGGAATTCAGGCCCGGTCCATACATGATGGATGGTGGCTGGCTGCCCGCTGGCACGGCGCTGAATTTCTGGCAGAAAGGCCAGAACGTTCGGCCCTATGGCGGGCACTCGGCAATGGTCGAGGCTTGTGTCTCGGCCTACGCGCAGACCGTGGCGATGTGTGCCGGCGACCATTGGCGGCTCAAGCCGGATGGTGGGCGGGAGCGGGTGACGACATCCGCCCTGTCGAGAATTCTGCGCCAGCCGAACGATTACCAGTCGATCAGCGACTTCCTTCTGAACCTGACGCGCTCGCTCTACTGCGATGGCAACGCCTATGCCATGGCGCTCCGGAACAGCAGGTTTGAGATCAGCGGCTTCCACCTCATGCGCCCGCGCGAAGTCGGCGTAATGGTCGGCGAGGACGGCTCCATCTTCTACAGGCTCGGTGGGAACGAGATCCTGGAACGGCGGCTTGGGGCGCAGTCCTTCACTGTTCCGGCCCGGGATGTGCTGCATGTCCGGCTTCATACTCCTCGCCACCCGCTCAAGGGCGAGAGCCCGATCTTGGCCGCGTCCATGGACATCGCGGCCGGGAACGCGGCTGTGCAGCGGCAGATCGAATTCTTCCGCAATGAAAGCAAGCCGTCCTTCATCCTGACCAGCGATCAGGTTCTGAACGTGGACCAGATGAGGCAACTTAGGTCGGCCTGGGAGGAACAGACGAAGGGCGCCGGGGCCGGTGGGACGCCGATCCTGTCGGGGGGGTTGAAGCCGATCCCGGTAGAGACGAGCGCGACGGATGCCCAGTTGGCCGAGACGCTCAAAATGAGCGATCAGGCCGTGGCATTGGCGTTCCGGGTGCCTCTCCAGATCCTGGGTATCGGCGGCACGCCTTATGCATCGACCGAGATGTTGATGCAGTCGTGGATCGCATCGGGCCTTGGCTTCGCTCTGAACCACATCGAGGAAGCTTTCGGCTTGATGTTCGGCCTGCGCGGCGTCCCGGATGAATACGTCGAATTCAGCACGTCGCCACTCCTGCGGTCTTCGTTCAAAGAACGCGTCGAGGCATACGCGGCCGGGGTTAAGGGCGGCATCTTCAAGCGCAACGAGGCGCGTGGCGACTTCGAACTCCCCACGGTCGAAGGTGGCGATCTGATCTACGCGCAGCAGCAGGACGTGCCGCTGGCGCTTCTGGTAGATGGCCCGCCAAAGCCGGCCGCCCCGGCGGCGCCGTCTCCGACCAGCGATGAGCCGAGCGACACAGAGGCCACGAAGGCCCTTCTCGCGATGTACAAAGGCCTCCACTGATGTTTGACGGGAAGGCATTCGGCGAGGAAATGGTCGGCATCGTGCGCGGCTTCGTGGAGCGGGCGACCGCGCCCCTCGCCGCCGAGATCGCCGCCATGGCCGCGCGGAACGCCGAGCTGGAGAGCCGTCTCGCGGCGGTTGAGGCGAGGGAAATCCCGGCGGAATTCGACCCGTCCGGCCTTCAGGAAGGCGTCGACAATATCGCTCGCGCCGTTGACGCGCTTCCCGTTCCAGACCTGACGCCGTTCGCGACGAAAGAGGACGTCGAGGCAATCCGGGGAATGGTCCTTGGCCTGCCCACGCCCGCTGACCTGAGCCCGTTCGCGACGAAGGCCGACGTTGACGCTGTGCGCGCGGCTATTCCCGAGGCTCCCCCGGCTCCCGACCTGTCCGGCTTTGCGACGCGCGATGCTGTTGATGCGTCTATCGCGGCGCTGCCGATTCCGACCGACTATTCCGATGCCATCGAAGATTTGCGCCGCGCTATCCCCGAGGCCCCCGATCTGTCCGGCTTCGTTACCTGGGAAGATCTGGAAGCTGTTCGCGGAGCGATCCCGGCGCTTCCGGACGCGCCAGACCTGACGGGCTTCGCTACCCGCGATGAACTCGCGGCGGCTGTTGAGGCGGTCAAGGCGGTGGTCCCCTCTCTTCCGGAAGCGCCGGACCTGTCTGGCTTTGCTACGAAGGACGACGTGGACGCGGTGCGGGGCGAAATCCCGGCGGCCCCCGACCTGAGCGGCTTTGCAATGAAGGGCGATATCCTCATCCCGATAGGCCGAGATGAGATCGTTGGCATTGTGGCGGAACACGTAAGATTGGCATCCGATGCCGTCAGGTCCGAGATCCCGGATGTGTCCGGGTTCGCCGCGAAGGACGATATTCCCGCCGCCCCTGACCTAAGCGGCCTTGCGACGCGCGAGGAAGTCGAGGCCGTGGTGGCGGCGATCCCGGCGGCGCCAGACCTCTCGGGCTTCGCCACCAGGGCGGAGGTCGAATCTGTCCGACGCGAGATCCCGGAAATTCCGGCCGCGCCCGATCTGTCCGGCTTCGCGACCCATGATGATCTCGAGGCGGTCAAAGCCGTCATTCCTGCCACGCCGGACCTGACCGGCTTTGTCACGAAAGCGGATCTGGCGGCGCTGCCGGCCCCGCACGACTTCGGACCGGAGATCTCCGAGGTCCGGCGAATGGTCGAGGCCGTGGAGATGCCGGAAGTGATCCACGGCAAGGACGCGGACCCGGAGTTGATCGCGCGGATGGTGGATGACGCCGTGGCGCGCGGCATCGAGGGTATACCAGCGCCGAAGGACGGCGACCCGGGCCGAGACGCTGACCCGGAAGTAATCGCACGCATGGTCGCGGACGCGACGGCGACGCATATGGCCGGAATCGAAAGCCGCGTGGATGCACGACTGGCTATGGTCAAAGACGGCGAGCCCGGCAAAGACGGGATGCTGCCCGTCGCGAGGGCATGGGCTGACGCGGTGCACTACGCGGGCGCCGTGGTGACGCATCGCGGCGCTACATGGCAGGCGAGCACTGACACGGGGCATGAGCCGCCGCACGCGGACTGGATCTGCCTCGCCGCGCCGGGCAGGGACGGCGCTACCCCCGATTTTGTCGGAACGTATGACGAGGCCGGCGAGTACCGGGCGCTTGACGTGGTGGCGCTCAACGGCGGGTCTTTCGTCGCATTGCGTGATGCGCCCGGCCCGTGCCCCGGCGACGGCTGGCAGCTTGTCGCGAGCCGAGGCAAGCCGGGTCAGGCGATCAAGGGCGACCGTGGGGATCAAGGCGAGCCGGGACGTGACGCGGCCGAGGTCGTCGGGTTCTATCGGGACGCGGACGAAGCCGTCATCACTTTTGCCGATGGCCGGGAACTGCGGGCATGAGCCTGACACTTGTGACGCCAGCGGTCTGGCCGGTGACGGTCGATGACGCGAAGGCCAACAGTCGCGTCTCGTATGATGACGATGACTTCCTGATCGCTGGCTTGATCTCGGCGGCGACTTCCTATGCTGAGCGGTGGTGCAGCCAAAAATTCGCGCCGGAGACCTGGGATTACGCTCTTGATGCTTTCCCGTCCGGGTCGATCGAGCTTCCACTCTCTCCCGTAACCTCCGTGGCTTCGATCTCCTACGTCGATTCGAATGACGAGGCGGCGACTATCGCCGGCTTCGCCCTCAACTCGGGACGGGTGTCAGTTTCGGGGGAGTGGCCGTCAGGCTCATCCGTGGTGGTTCGCTTCACGGCCGGGAATGGTGTCCCCGCCGCTGTGAGGCAGGCGATCCTGCTTCTCGTCGGGCACTGGTACGAAACCCGGGAAACCGCGTCCGAGACCGCGATGGCGGAAGCCCCGATGGGCGCGCACACGCTCCTGAATCTTTACCGACAGATGTTCGTCTAGGAGACATCCATGGCTGATCTCACCATAACCGCGGCGAACGTCATCGCGGGCGCCAACGCTTCCAAGAAGGATGGCATCGCGGGCGAAGCGATAACGGCTGGCAAAGTCGTTTATCAGGCGAGCGCCAGCAAGAAATGGATGCTGGCCGATAGCAATTCCGCGACGGCTGAGGCCCGCAAGGCGTCTGGCATCGCGCTGAACGGCGCGGCGCTCAACCAGCCGCTCGCGGTGCAGACTTCTGGCGACATCACGATCGGCGCCACCCTGACGGCGGGAGCGATCTACGCGCTATCCGATACGGCCGGGAGCATTTGCCCCGAGGCTGACGTGGGCGCTGGCGAATACATCTGTGTGCTCGGCTTGGCGAAGACGACTTCCGTCCTGGCTCTTGCGATCCAGTCCCCCGGTGTCAGCCGCTAACCCATGCCGCGTCTGCGGCATGGTCCGGCTGATGATCAATGACGTCCTGTCGCGCTGGATGACACGGGAGGAGGCCGATGAAATCCGGAGATCTTACCGAGCGGGTGACGCTGTCGCGCCGGATCGAGACCAACCCCGACGCCCCGAATGACTACGGAAACACGGTTTCCGATTGGGTGGGGCAGGGGACGGTCTGGGCGCAATACATCCACATGCGCGGCGGCGAGTCTGTCATGGCTGCGCGGCTGCAAAACAAGCACCCGCAGATCATCCGGGTTCGGGCCTCTGCGCTCACGCGGCAAGTGGCGTCGGACTGGAAGGTGACGGATGTGAGGACGGGCGTGGACTACGCGATCCGCGACGTGACGATCGATCCGGGACGGGCGGTGGTCGATTTGCTGTGCGAGCGGGGAGTGGCGGCGTGATGAGTTGGTTGCGGATTTCCCGTCGCGCCTTGTATCGGGGCAAGTGTCGCATCTTTTCTGAGCGTGGCTTGGACAGAGTCCAGTTCGACTGGTGGCTGCATGTTTTTGGCGTATCGGTTTGGCCCCGTGTCGTTCATGGGGTCCCGATCGGACTGATCATAACGACAACTGGTCCTTCGCTTTGGGTGGAGCGGCATGCGTGGTTCTTCCCGCTCATGCCTGCTATTGCCAGATGGCGCGGCTCGTATCGGCATGTGAAGCGTTGCCGTACGTTGGAATATTTTCGCGCGCGGAGGGTAGAAGAACCCGAGCCGAACGACCTGTGGGACTGGATGCAGTCGAAGGGCCGCGCGTGATGGGCTTTAGCGTTCGTCAGCCGAAGGGCCGCAACCCCGAGCCGCCTGTGGCGCGGAGCGCGATTGTCCCGAGCGGCTCGGCTGCGGCGCACTCCTACGCCTGCGCCTACTGCGGTTCGATTGTGCGGAGAGATCGGTGTGCATCGTGTGGGGCGCCTCGCCTCGTCGCGGCGACGACACATGCTGTTGTGATGATCCCGGACTGTGATGACCCCGATGCGCCTTACTGGCTCGCGCGGGACGTCGAGGATGAGCGCCCCAACTGGCTCGGTAGTGGGGCTCTCCGATGAGCATCGCCGTCCGCGCCAAGATCATCGGGATGGACCCGCTGATCCGCAAGCTGAAGGTAATGCCTGATAAGGCCCGCGCGGCTTTTCGAGTGGCGCTCGCCCAAGAAGCGGATGCGATCTGCGGCTTGATGAGCCGTTTGGCCCCGGTGGATAGCGGGGATCTGCGCGACAGCATTAGCTGGACTTGGGGCAACAACGTCCCCAAGGGCGCCATGGCGATCGCCACGAAGGGCAAGGGCGACCTGAGCATTACGATTTTTGCGGGCAACGCGGATGCTTGGTATGCCCGCCTGGTAGAATTTGGGACCGCTCCGCATGTGAATGGTGGGGAGTTCGCAGGCTCCAAACACCCCGGGACGAAGGCACAGCCGTTCTTCTACCCTGGGTGGCGTGCGGGAAAGCGGACAGCCAAAGCGAATATTCGCAAGGCAATGCGAGAAGCGGTAAGGCAGGAATTTCCGAAATCGGGTCCGGGCGTGCAGCGCGATCCTAAGACTGGCCGTTTCCTCCCGGGTCGGAAAAAGTGAGCCCGTCTCTCGAACTGCAAGGCGCCGTCGTCGCGGCGCTGAAAGGCAACGCGACCCTCGCGGCGCTGATCGGCGACCGGGTATTCGACAACGTGCCGACCGACGCGCCGTACCCCTACGTGTCGCTCGGCGCGAGCTGGGAAACGCCAGACGATGCCGAGTGCATCGACGGCATGGATGTCGGCTTTCGCATTGATGTGTGGTCCCGAGCCATCGGCTTCGCCGAGGCCCGGAGGATCGGCGACGTGGTTCGGCGGGCCTTGCACAACGCGGACCTGAGCCTGAGCGAAAACGCGCTGGTCATGATCCAGCACGAGCGCACTGACGTGATGCGAGACCCGGATGGGTTGACCAGCCATGTCGCGATTGAGTTTTCAGCGGTGGTGGAGACCGGGGATTAAATCCCGGCCGGATTTCATCTCCTTGACGCCTTAACCCCCCGAACAGCCCCGCCATCGCGCGGGGCTTTTTGCTGAGAAACGGCCTTCGGCAAGCCGCCCGGCCCGCTGTGACAGCGCGCCATTCCCTTAGATGGAGCCCCAAATGGCGCAGCCTTCGACGGTGAGGCCCTCAAAGCTTCGCGTGCTTCTTGGCGACGGCGAAAGCCCCGAAGCCTTTACCGCGCCCTGCGGCCTGACTTCCAAGAGCCTCTCACTCAACAAGAACCTCTCGGACGTTTCCATTCCGGACTGCGATGACCCCGATGCGCCTTACTGGCTCGCGCGGGACGTCGAGAGCCTGTCGATGGAAATCAGCGGCGAGGGCCTTCTGGCGGCTGAGTACGAGGAGCGCTGGAACGCGGCCAACTTCTCGACCGAGCCCGTCAACGTCCGCGTCGAGCTGGAATTCACAACCGGCACGCGAACCTTCGCCGGAGCGTTTCACATCACGGCCTCCTACTCTGGTCAGCAGGGGCAGCGCGTCAGCATCAACGTCTCGATGCAGAGCGATGGCATCATCTCGTCTAGCTGGGCGGCTGGCTCCTGATGAGCCGCGATGGGAGCCTCACCCTTCCATTCGCGGATGGCGATTACACGTTCAGGCTGGGCTGGGGCGAACTGATCCAACTCCAGGAAGCTACCGACGCTGGCCCCTACGTCGTCATGCAGCGGCTCGCGTCGGGGGCGTGGAAGGTCGACGACATTTCCCACACGATCCGGCTGGCGCTGATCGGCGGCGGCCTCAAGCCCGCCGACGCATTGCGCCTGACGCGGCAGTATGTCGAACAGCGCCCCCCGATGGAAAACGTGATCCTCGCTCAGGGCGTTCTCGGCGCGTCGCTGATGGGCGCGCCCGAGGATGACCGCTCAAAAAAAAACGGAAGGGCGGCTCGGAAGCGGTCGACGACCTCCCAAACGGAAAGATCCGCTTCTCAGCCCTTGTCGGAGCCGCCGCCGCCATTGGCATGAGCCCAGCCGAGTTCAAGGCGTGCTCACCGTGGGAGTTCCAGGCGGCTGTCGACGGCTGGATGGACGCAAATACGGCGGATGAAGGCGGCCCTTCGCTCAGCGAGGCTGAGAAGGAGGAGCTTTGGGCGTGGATGCAGGACAAGCCCGAGGTGGTTCACTGAGCGTCAAAGCGCTCAATCGTACCGTCTTCGTAGACGACCGCCTTTACGCAGATTGACGTCGTCACCTCATCGTGCCGCAGATTGAGCAACCGCTCAAACGTGTAGCGCCCCCATCTGCCGGTTTCTTCGACGGCGCCCCCGGCTGGTATGCTTGCGTCTCGGTTCATCTCGAAGGACGCGATGCTTCCGCCGAGTGCGTCCTGAAAGGACACCATCGCGTCGATCATTCGGATCGGCTTGTCGGAGGTCGATTTGATCTCGGTTTTCAGCCAGTTGGTTTCGGCGTCGATAGGTTCAATCGACCATGCCGCGACCGAGAGCATGTCCCTGTTGCAGGGCCCCGCGTAAGCCGGCATCGCAATAATCGCGGCGAGAAGCGCGATGGTTTTCATGTGAATTTGCCTAATAATAATATATAGTTGGTCGAGGCCGGACGCTGTTGGAGCAGCATCACGGCCCCTAACCAATAGCACTGTTGGAGCAGTGAAAATGGCTGACAACACGATACCCGAAGCGAAGGTCTGCACCAAGTGTGGAGAGGTGAAGCCTTTAGATAGCTTCTATGCGCAGGCGAAGCGCAAAGACGGGCGCACGGCAAAATGCGTTTTGTGTCTTAACCGAGAACGCCGAGAGAAATACGCCTCGGACCCCACACTGAGGGCCAAGAGAAAGGCGGAATACGCACTAGACGCCGATCGGGCGCGGGCTAGGGCGCGTGAATGGCGGGAGAACAATCTTGAGCGCGCGAAGGCCCGGTCCAGAGCTTGGAGCGCTGCAAACCTCAATCGACATCGAGAGGCGACCGCTGCTTGGCGCGAAGCGAATGCTGAAAAGCTGCGCCTGTACTCGCTGGAATATCACCGGGCCAACCGAGACGAGATACTTCGCAAGAATAGAGAGAGGCGTCAGGAAAATCCTGAACATTACCGCTCCAGGGATAGGGCCTACAATTTCGCAAACCCTGAAGTGCGCAAGGGCATCGACCAGAGAAGGCGTTCAACCCCAAAGGGCCGCCTGGAGCATTCAATTAGTTCAAATGTGCATCGCGGCCTCAAAATTGGGTCGAAGGCCGGGCGTAGGGCATTTGATCTCCTAGGGTATTCATCGGAAGATCTCCGGAATCATCTAGAGAAGCAGTTTTTGCCAGGAATGTCATGGGATAACTATGGCAAGTGGCATATCGATCATATCGTGCCTCTATCGGCGTTTAACTACTCCACACCCCAATGTTTCGATTTTGGCCGAGCCTGGGCGCTTTCTAATCTTCGCCCATTATGGGCAGAGGATAATCTGCGCAAAAATGACAAACTAATTGAGCCATTTCAGCCATCTCTATTATAGGCGGAGGTAGGTAAATTGAGTACCGACCTTGAAAAGCTAGTGGTCCAACTTAGTGCGGACGTGCGTGGGTACCAAAACGCCATGCAGAAGGCGGTCGGCGTCACCAATCGGCAGGTGAAGCAGATCGAAGACCGCTACAAGCAGATGAACCGGACGCTGTCCAGTTCTCTGGCGGCGCCGATCGCAGGGCTCGGCGCGGCACTCTCGACGCAGGAGGTCCTGCGCTACGCGGACGCATGGACGCAAGCGGGCAACCTTATCCGCGCGGCGGGGCAGGCGTCGGGCGTTCAGACGCGCAGCCTCGAGGAATTGCGCAAGGGCGCCGACGACGCGCGCGTGTCGCTTGAGGCCTACGCTGGCCTGTATGCGAACCTGATCCGGGCGGCTTCAGGCGTCGCCAAATCCGAGGCTGAAATCGCGCGGGCCACCGAGCTTGTCTCCAAAGCCATGAAGGCCGGCGGTGCCTCTACGCAGGAGCAACAAGCCGCGATCCAGCAGCTTGACCAGGCGCTGACATCGGGCGTGCTGCAGGGCGACGAGTTCCGGTCGCTGCGTGAAAACGCGCCTGTGCTCGCGGCGGCTATCGCGAAGGAATTCGAGACCACGGTCGGCGGCCTGAAGAAGCTGAGCGAGGAAGGCAAGCTCAGCGCGGATCGAGTCTTCAGGGCAATCCTGAACTACGGCCCTCAGATCGAGGCGCAGTTCGATTCCACGAACCAGACGATCGCCGAGGGCTTCATCGCGATCGGGAACGCCCTCACCCAGTATATCGGGACCATGGGGCAGTCGGTCGGACTGACCAAGACCGTAAATGCGATCCTCGGCGCGGTTGCCGGTAACCTCAATGTCGTCGCGGACGCGGCGGCGGCGGCCGGTGTCATCTTGCTCAGCCGCTACGTCCCCGCCATGACGCGGGTTGTCGGCGCACAGGCCCTTGTCGCCGCGACGAATCCATTCCTCCTTCTCGCGACAGGTGCCGCCGCCGCGACGATTGCGATCGCGGAATTCGGCGACGAGATCCACCCGGTCGCCGGAGACATGGCGAACCTTCAGGATTACGCGGCGGCGACGTGGGGTGTGGTTTCCGAGGGAGCCGCCGCCGCCGGAGAGGCAATTTCCGGCGGGTTCCTCGCGGCGATAAATCTCGTCTCGGACGCCATTTCTGGGGTCGAGGTTTCGTGGGCCGACGTGGGGGCCTTCATAAAAGAGACCGTCAATGGGGCAATCGGCGCCGTCATGGCTCTGTACGAAGCTGGAAAAGCCGCGTTCAGCAACCTACCCACGGCTATTGGAGCGGCAGCCGTAGGCGCCATGAATTTGATGGTCGCCGCTATCGAGCGAGGCGTAAACAACGTCATTGGCGCCGTGAATACTCTCAGTGGAGCGGTCAATTTCGGGGCCGACAAAGTCGGACTTGGCGTTGTCATTCCTGAAATCCCAACGGTGAAACTCGGCAGGTTTGAGAACGGGTTCTACAAGGAACTGAATGACGCGGCAGAAGGCGCGATCACCGACGCGCTCAATAAAGACTACCTCGGCGATGCGTTGGGGGCTGTTCAGCGTGGTGCGAACATTCGCGCTCTCGACCGTCGCCAGCAGCAGCGAGACGCACGCGACAGCGAGACGCCAACATCAACGGCGGGCTACGGCAACGCGCCTCCGACGCCGCCCGACAGCGGAGGCGGCAAGGGCAAAAAGAAAAAGCAGAACGATCTCGAGAAGGAGACCGAGCAAATCACGCGCCGCACGGCCGCGCTGAATGCCGAGACGGCGGCTCAGGCCGGGCTTAACCCGCTGGTGGATGACTACGGCTACGCGGTCGCCAAGGCCAAGGCCATGCAGGACCTTGAGACGGCGGCGAAGGAAGCCGGCATCAAGGTCACGGTCGAGCAACGCGCGGCGATGGAGGCGCTGGCCGAGGGCTACGCTCAGGCAGTCGTCGCGTCGGAGAAGCTGACGGAGAGCCAGGACCGGCTCCGCAGATCCGCTGAGGATTTCCAGGATCTCAGTCAAAGCACGGCGCGTGGTTTCGTCGACGATCTGATTGAGGGGAAAAGCGCGGCCGATGCACTCGCGTCGGCACTTGGCCGCGTCGGCGACAAGCTTCTCGATATGGCGTTCGACAATCTCTTCGACTCCAAGACCGGTGTATTTCAGGGTATCGGAAACGCTCTCGCGACGTGGTGGTCGGGTGGCTCCGCTACGGTCGCGCCGGGCGCGGGAGGCGTCGTCCCCTCGCTCTATCACAATGGCGGCGTCGTGGGCTTCGGCGGGGCGAGCGCGGGCAAGGCCTACTCGCCGAGCCTTTGGGCCAATGCCCCGCGCTACCATAACGGCGGGATCGCCGGGCTGAAGCCGAACGAGGTCCCCGCGATCCTGTTGCGCGGCGAGCGTGTAAGCCGCCCCGGGGAAAGCCAGTCCGGCGGCAACATGCATGTGACGGTCGGGGTATCCGCCGACAACAACGGCAACCTCCTTCCGTTCGTTGAGAGCGTGTCTCGGAACCAGGTGCGGCGCTCGCAGCCCGCGACGATCAGACAGAGCGTTAGCGCCGTCCGCGCCGGGAACCGCGCCTCCAAGAGCTTCCTCGGATAGCGCGATGATCGTCCATCAGTGGCCTTGTGTTGGCGTCGTCGGGCGCGAATGGACCGTGGAAGAACCGGTCTCGCGGTCGGCGTCTTTGATCACGGGCAGGCTCTACCAGTCGGCGGCCAAGCGGCGGCGGCGGAAGGCGGTCATGCAGGCCTCGGGCCGTTCGCATGACGATCAGGGCGCCGGGTACATGGAGGCCCTGAAGCGCCTTTTGCAAGGCGGTCTGAACGCGGTTCGGCTGAACAGCTACCCGATAAATTTCAGGCATGGGCCGGTTCCGAACAGCATCCGGCAGTCGTGGCCGCTCGGCTGGAAAACGGCGGCCGACGCGGATCTCGCGTGGCGCGCCGGCGACGGCCCGGCGGGGCTGCGCTGGTACACTGGCGGCTACAACGGGATGATCGCGACGGCCACGAAAGAGGCTTCGGGCGCGAGCGGCATGGGCCGGCTCAAGGTTACGGGGCTGCCGCCGAGTGTTCTGGTCGCGCGGGTTGGCGAATTCGTCCGCGTCTACGGGAACGTGCAGGACACGCGGATGATTGTCCGCCCCGCCTACACGAATTCGTCCGGGGAAACGACGCTCTGGCTCGAATCCGAAACCGCGGGGGGCGGCCGCGTCAACATCGGCGTCCCCGAGACGGGCGTGTTCCTCGCTGATGAAATGCCGCGCGTGGTGCGCCCGAATATAGGCGATTGGACCTACGATTGGAGTTTCACGCAAATTTTTGAGGACGAGTATTCCGACGGCTTCACCGAGGTGCAGACGTGGGGCTGACCCGGGGCGTCCCGGCCGCGATGATGGCGAAGATCACCGCGGGCGGTTTCCACCCTCTGGCAATGGTTTATCTCGACTGGCCCGGCAGCGCGGTTCGGCTGCATTCCGGCGTCGGCGATCTTAGCTCCGACGGCAAGACATGGCTCGGCGTCGGGCAGTTCGGCACGATCGAGGTGCCGGCTGAAACCGCGAGCTTAGCCGCGAGCAAGGCGACGCTGACGCTGCTCGGTGTGCCGCCGGAGATCTTCGAGCGGCTGGACGACCCGATCCGCAATCGCCCGGGCGAGATCCTGTTCGGCCTGACGACAGAGCCGGGCGGCCGGGTTTTGGTGTCCGATCCTGTGTCTCTGTTCTCAGGGGCCATGGACGCCATGCGCTACACGATCCAGCCCGAGGGCAAGGATCTGATCCACGCGATGCATCTTGATCTTGGCTCCGGCCCGCGCGTGCGCGCCAAAGCCTCGATCGTCCACAGCCCCGAGGACCAGAAGCGGAAGTACCCGGCCGATACCTCTGGGCGGCACCTCCTGAACCTCGAAGCCTACGCCACGACGATGACATGGCCGGCGTGACCGGCCGCGAAGCCTAAGGCTCCGCCCCCCTGAGATCTTGGAGTTCCAGATATGGCCAAAGCCAGCGAACCGGCTCGCTCCGAGCCGCGCGAAGTCGTGTGGGTCGACAAGGACGGCAGACCGGTCACGTGGGTGAACGCAGAAGGGACGCCGATGACTTGGGTCGCGCTTGAAGACCGGATGGTGAGGCGCGCGGCTCGACAGATCGCGGCGAAGGCAAGGGCAACGAAGCCGTTCCTCGACTGACCACCATGTCCAGCGCACTGGAGGCCGTCGTGGCCGTGATGGACCGCCCCTGGAATTGGGGCACGGCCGATTGCTGCGCGGCCGCCTGCGACGTGTTCCAGCGCCTGCACGGCATCGACCCGATGGCGCCGCTCCGGGGCCGATACAAGACCAAGGCGGAGGCGGAGGCCATGATGGCAGCCTATGGCGGGCTGGACGTGCTGGCCGCGCGTCTGGCCGTGGCGTCGTTGCTTCGCGATAGCGACGGCCTGGAAGGCGACATCGGCGTCAGCGGGCCGCGCGTCGCGTCTGGCGGCCGGTGCCTGATGATCCATGTCGGCGCTGGCTGGGCCGCGAAAACCTCGCGTGGCTTTGCGATCCTCCAGCGCGCGGAGCGTGCCTGGAGTGCTTAGGCTCGCATTGGCGCTGGCGCTCCTCGCAGCGCCCGCGCACGCCGACCCGGTTTCGCTGTCTGTCATCGCTATTGCGGCGGCAAGTTCTGGCTGGGCCTATGCGGTTGGCTATACGGCGCTCGCCCTGTCGCTCGCTCAACTCGCTGTAGGAACGGCGCTGTCGGCGCTTGGCGCACAGATCCAGAAGAATAAGGCGAGAGGGCAAGCCGACCTGAAGCGCGAGCTGGCGCGGCCATCGAGCCTCCCGCCATACCGCTTCGTCTACGGCCATACGCGGACCTACGGCTCTCCGTGGCCTTGGTACGTCAAGGACAAGATCCTTTACGGGGTCCTTCTTTTCAACAGCCGCCCGAGCCGAGGGAATTTCCGGGTCTTCTTCGACAAGCGCGAGATGACCATCTCGGGCGATCCGTACAACCTGGCTGGGCCGGGCGCGGTCGGGGTCGAGGACGAGTTCGACGACGGCATCGTCAAGATGTGGATCGGCCGGGGCGACCAGGCGAGCCCGCCGAGCGCGTTCGTGAGCGAGTGCCCGGAAAAGTTCAAATCGACCGACCGCTGGCAGAATTTGACGGTTGCCTTTTTCCGGCTCGACTGCGGCAGCAACGAGGACCGCGCCGAGCGGTGGCCAAGCACGCCGCCCGCCATCGAATTCGAAGGCGACTGGTCATTTCTCTGGGACCCGCGAGACAGCGCGCAGAGCGCGAGCGACGCGAGCACATGGAAATACTCGGCGAACCGGACGCTCTGCGTTTTGGACGCGCTGATGCGCAACCCGATCCGGCCGTTCCGCACGCGGTCCCTGATGATCGACACGTTCCGGGTATCCGCTGACATCGACGACGAGCGCGTGCCGCTCAAGGCTGGCGGGACCGAGCCGCGCTACGCGTGCAACGGCCTGCTCACATGGGACGACGCCGAGATCGAGGATCAGGTCGCGCCGCTGATCCTCGCGGGCGCGGGCGGAACGACACGGGTCGGCGGACGGCTCGGGATGATCCCCGGCGCGTGGCAGACGCCCGATATCACGATAACCGATATCCTCGAAGACGATGGCCTGACCTACGAGGTTTTGAAGCCGGGCGCCGATCTCGCGACCGAGGTGCGTGCAACATACATCGCGCCGGATCGCGAGTGGGAGCAGTCCGACGCGGGCGTTTATGTCGTGCCAGGCGCGGCGGCGATCGACGGCGGCGAGAGCACGATCATGACGATCGAGCTGCCATTTGTGACATCGCCGACGCAAGGCCAGAGACGTGCGAAATTCGAGGCGATGCGGCAGCGGGCGCAGCGGCGGATCACGTCGACGCTGCCGCCCGATGCGTTCGACGCGGTCGGTGGGTCGAACATCCGGCTTAGGTTGCCGTCGCCCTACGGCCCCATGAACGGGAACTATCAGGCCCAGACGATCCAGCCCGCGATGGACATCACGGGCGAGAGCGGCGTCGCGATGCGCTGCCCCGCCGAGATGCTGGAGATCGCCGAGAGCGACTACGCCTGGACGCCCGCGACGGACGAACAGGACGTAGAAAAAGCCGTCGCGATCGTGGCGACGCGGAAGGAAATCCCGGCGCCAGCGGCGATCACAGCGGTCACGGGTAGCGCCGCCGCCGCCAAGTCCGGCGCGGATCGTGCCCGGATCAAAATCTACTGGGCTCCGGTCAACTCCGGCCGGGTCACACGCTACCAGTGGGAGTTCCGAGAGTCCGGCGCGTCGTGGCAGTCGGGCGGGTACGTCGACGACGAAATTCGCGACAGTTCGAGCAATGTGTTCGCCTTCCTGCGCCCGGTCGAGCAGGGGCAGGCTTATGACATTCGCGTCCGCTCGATGGACGGGAAGACCTCCGCCTCCGTCTGGACCTACGTGCGCGGCGTCGTGGCGCTCGGGCCGGACATTTCCCTAAGCGCGCCCACGCCAGTCAGCACCACGGGCGCCGTAGGTCGCATCACGGTCGCGTTCCTAACCCCATCGAGTGACGACGTGATCGGCCTCGAAATCTGGGCGCGCCAACTTGGTTCCAGCGACGAGAACATGATCGCCCGGCTTGGCGGTGCCGCGTCGAGCACGATCGTATTCACGCATACCGGCATCGGCGGCACCTGGATCTACCGCGGCAAGACGCGCGGCCCCTACGGCTCGACCTCCGCCTTCTCGGCGACGATCTCGGGCAGCGTCAACACCTCCGCCTAAGCCCCCCCCCAAACCCCATCCGCATTCGAAGCGCCCCTCGCGGGCGCTTTTTTCGTTCCGGAGCCCGCATGGACACTCCCAATTTCGACCTGCCGGTCAATGGCACCGCGCCGGACCAGTACGCGACCGAGACCGGGCTCGAGAACCGGATCAACGCCGGCTTCGGCTCCATCGTCACGCAGACGGAAACGGCGATCGGCGCGCTTTCGACCGCGACCCTCCTGCGCGAGCGGCATGGCGAGGTCGAGGACGTCGACAGCCAGTACGGCACCAACCGCTGGGTCATCACCCGGCGCGCGGCCTTCGCGGGTTCGACGGATTACGTCACCGGAAAGAAATACATCGTTCAGGCGGCGAACACGAACACCGGGACGGTGATGGTGTCGATCGGCACGGAGCCGGATCGGCCGCTGCTCGACGCGGACGGCAATGAACTGCTCGCGGGCGAGATCACCGCCAACCGATACTACATGATCCGCTGCGGCGCGGCGAATACCCGGAACTACCGCCTCATCGCGAACACGATGACGGAAAAGCAGCGGTTCGCGATCACCGAGCGCACCGGGCTGATCCAGCTGACCAACGTTTCGGGCACGGGCACGACCATCACGGGCGAGCCGTTCGGCGTCGTCGGCGCGGTCTCGGACGTGACTACGGGCATGCTGTTCTCGCTCGTCGCCAACGCGGCGAACGCCGGGCGCTCGGTCACGCTCAGGATCGGCGACAACGGCGCCCACCTCCCGGTGCGGGCCGTGGACGGCACGCCTCTGCGCGTCGGGGCGTTGAAGGCCGACAGGCTCTACGTGCTGCGGCGCTACGGCCCGGCCGCGACGGACCCGCACTATCGCGTCGTGCTCGGCGTCGACCCCGTAACGACGTCCGGGGGAGGCTCGCTTCCCGATCCGGTCGATGATTTCGAGATCGCGGTCCCGGGGGATTACCCGAACCTGCAGGCCGCCTTCGACGCGGCGCTGTGGGTGCGCGCCAAGACGATCAACATTGTGATCGCGAGCGGGCACCTGCTCACCAAGGGTCTTCGATCGGACGGCGCATACGCGGGGCATATCCGGATCACCTATGCCGGAACCGGGGCGGTCAAGCTCGCCGCGGGCTTCGTTGGCGCGGACAATACCGATGTCGACGTCAGCATGCTCTCCGAGGTCTACCAGAGCGCGAACAATCTGTTTGTGTTCAACGGGGGCGTTGCGCCGACGATCGCGGCTCTGTTCGACATGGAGCACAAGGACGGCAACGGCTATGCCGGCGTCAACACCCAGAGCCAGATCAGCCCGGAGTGCGGCGTAATCAACGCGGGCAGGGCGGGCTTCGTCCAGCAGGGCGGGCAGGTCTATGCCCTCCACTCGAAATTCGGCGGGGCCGGCGGCGAGGGTGTGCGCTGCCAGCAGGGCTGCACGGGCTCGTTCCAGGGCGCAAATATCGATGGCTCTCTGTGCATCCCTGCCATTCGGACGCTAACCTCCCAGTGCGCATTTTATGTCTCGCGCGCATCGAGCATCCAGTTTCAGGACGGTTCGGCGAATAACTCGGGCGGCCACGGCATCGGCTGCCACCGGGCATGGCTTTCGGCGACCGATGCCGATGTGAAAAACGCGACCTTCCGGGGCATTGAAGCCTCTCACGGTTGCCGCATCATCGCGAACCGCATCGACCTCTCCGGCGCGGGGGAATACGCGGTCAGCATCGGCACGGGCGGCAACGCGCTGGTCGATGTCAACGGTGCCAACCTCAAGGGCGCCGGTATCGCGTCAGTCTACCCGACCGAGGGCGGCCATGTCGTCTCGATGTGGGGCGCGGCCACGAACTCTACGCCCGGCACCTGGGCGCGCGGCACGAACTACGTTCCCGTGATCTCGGACATCAACGGCTACGACAGCGCGAACCCGATTTCGTTCAACCTGCCGAGCTATCGCGGCCTCTACCTCGCCAACGTGCCGAGCCCGGTGGATGCTCTGCGCGGCGGCACGACGGGGCAGGTGCTCGCCAAGCTCTCTGGCGCCGACTTCGACCTCGAATGGCAGGACGCGTCGGGTGGCGGTGGCGGCGTGCCGACTTCGCGCACGATCACCGGCACGGGCGACCTGACCGGCGGCGGCAACCTGACCGCGAACCGCACGCTCGACCTGACGGCGGACGCGAAGGCCAAGCTCGCCCTCGCGGTGGCGGCGGCCGACGCGGCGACGACGGCGGCTGCGCTCGCGACCAAGGAGCCGCTGCACGGCTTCCTGACCTTCTCGACCGCGACACGCGATCTCGCGGCCACCGACAACCGGGTGCGGCTCCGGGCTACGCATGCGACGCCAGTCCTGACGATCCGGCATCAGGCGGACGTCGCCTACACGGATCACACGCTTGTCGAGGGCTCATCGCTCAATGCGCTGACGATCACTGGCTCGGCGAGCGTGACGGTCAACGGCACCGCGGCGGGTTCCGTCGTGATCCCGCCGCAGTCCGATTTCCGGATCGAGCGCATCACCGCGAACGACTGGATCGTAACCGGGCGGGGCGTCACCGGGCTCCCGGCGGTCACCAGTCTCGACAATGGCAAAGCGCTTACTGTGGTCTCCGGCGTCTGGGCGGCGGCGACGCTGCCCGCCTCGCTCCCGGCGGTTGGCGCGCCTGACAACGGCAAGGTGCTCAAGGTCGTCGGCGGGGGCTGGGCGGCCGACGCGGCGCCGATTACCGGCCAATCCCTCTGCATCCTCCCCGAAGACTACAGCGGCACGACCGAGGCCAAGCTGAACGCGGCCATCGCGGCGGCGATCAGCGCTGGCAAGCCGCTCTGGCTCGGAGGGGACTATTCGATCACTTCGGCGCTGACGACGGTCTCGCTCACGGCTGGCCAGCGGCTCGATGTGCGCGGCCCCGGTTCGATCATCATCGCCGCGGACATCGCGCGGCCGATCCTCGTCGAGGCTGTGCTTCCGGCGGCGACCACGGTCACGGCGCTCTCTCTCACGACCTACACGATGGACGGCGGGTCGAGCGCGACGGAGTGCATCAAGCTCACTTCGGCAAGCCACGGCTGCGCGGCGGGCGATATTGTCAAGCTGCTCGCTGATGACGCGATCCCAGGCGAGATCAGCACGGATCGGCGAGTCGGCGAGTATTTCCGCGTCGGCGCCGTCGACGGCAACGACGTGTATCTCGCTGGCCAGCCCATCGACAGCTTCGCCACCGGCATCCGGCTCCAGCGCTTCGTGCGCGACACCGACTTTAGCTGGATCGGCCCGCGCATCCGCCACACGGCTGGGCAGACGTGGCAGGTCAACGCACTGACGCTCCGCAACCTGGTCGGCGCGACGGTCGATGCCGAGTTCCACGACGGCTACGACTGCGGGCTCCAGCCGCAGAGCTGCTTGCTCGGCAAGTTCCGCACCGGCATCTGGGGCTTCAAAAACAAGATCAACTCGCAGGGCATCTCGGCCTATGGCGTGCAGGACTGCTGCGGCTGGCTGAACGAATTCGAGGTCTACGGCGCCGAGTCGCGGCACTTCTTCACGACCGGCACGCTGACGACGAGCGCCGGCGGCGCGACCTATCAGTACGGCCGCACGGTTGGAGCGCGGATCACGGGCTCGGTCATGGGCTCGACCAGCGCCGGCTTCGACCTTCATTCGAGCGCTTACGGCTGCGTGATCCACGACGTCAGCGTCACGGGCGGCAGCGCGGGCGAGGATGGCTCTGGCGTCGCTGCCCAGCTGCGTGGCCGCAATGGCCGCGTCGTCGGCCTCACCGCGACCGGGACGGCGCACGGCCTTCAATTCTGGGCGCAGAACGCGGAAGACGGCCAGCATCTCAGCGCCGAGGGGATCAACTACACTGGCGACGGCGACGCGGTTCGCTTCGGCACGCAGGCCGCTGGTGTGCTGCTCAAGGCCCCCCGCGTCAACGGCGGCACGTACCGGGTCAAGGACAACCTCAGAACCTTCTACGCGGCCCGCACCGACAAGGGCATGATCCTCAATGCCGAGATCCGGCCCGTGGGCTCGCTCTCCGGCTCCAATGCTCTCACGCTCGCCTCCGACGCTGAGATCTGGCTCATCCAGCCTCGGCTGGACCTGACCGACTTCACCGGCGCGACCTACGACCTGGTCTCCTTCGCGACCGACGTCACGAATGCCCGCGTCGTGATCGTCGCGCCGATCATCATCGACCCGAACAACAAGCTCCGCTCGCTCGTGAACGCGGGGAACACGGTCGGCAACACCGGGCTGCTGATCGGCGAGCCAGAAGACATCGCCTATTCCTCGTCCCGTCTCATCAACGGCGACGACTTCACCCTTGAGGTGCGGACCTCCGGCGGCGGCGGCACGGTCACGGCCGATGCGATCATCTCGGCGATCCAGAACGCGACGGAGCCGGAAGATTTGGGCGCCGCGCTGATCTCGGCGATCCAGTCGTCCAACCCGGATGCGTTCCTGACGACCGGCGCGCTCGTCGACCGGATGGAAGACGCGGCGCTCCTGACCACGGGGACGGACCCAATCGCGGCCCGTATCGGCAAAGCGGTCTACGACGCGCAGGGCGCGCTCCCGGCGGCCGAGATCCTGGGGGGCATGGGTGATCTCGCTTATCGCGCGGGCGGTCAGGCGCTGCTTATCCCGGCGGGCGCCGCCCCCGGCGATATCGTGACTGTCGGCGCTGAACTGGCGGCACATGTCCGCATGGCCGGGTCGATCACGCCACTGGCGTCGATCCCCACGCCGTCAAGCTTCCCGCTCGTCAACCTCAACAGCCTCATCGAATACGCCTCCGCCGAGGCTTTCTTGGCTGCGATCAAGGCCGCGCTGGCCACGTCGAACCATTCGCCGTCGCTTGTCTCGAACGTGCTGGCCTATGACGCCAATGCGAACCCGCGCGCCTCGATCAGCATCTCCGCGAACATGATGCTGCACCCGTCGTGCTGGACCGCGCTGCGGCAGATTCCGTTCCTCGGCGACGCGGAGCTTTCGATCGAGGTCACTGGCGCTACCGACCGGACGATTAATGTCGGGACGGTGGTCGGGACGCAGGCGCTCCCGAGTGACGGCTTTGTCGCTCAGGACGGCGACGGCTCGATCTCGCTGCCCTTCACGATGCCAGCGGGGAAAGTCACTTCCTGGTTGCTGGGCAAGCGACGCGGCGGCGTCCCGATCCTCCGGCTGCTCGGCATCGGCGCGCCCCTCGCCAATTCGGCCCCGGCCTATCTGTCGAGCGCGACGCCGGATACGGGCGCAGCGGGGGCGCGCAGCATCGCCGCGGCGAACATGCCCGCGGGGATGGCGGCGGGCGATCTGCTCATCGCGATCTCGATCAACGTCAACAGTCCGACGCAGGCGACCTTCTCTTCCGGCTGGACGGTGGTCTCTGGTCTCGGCGGCGACGGCATGACGCCGGGCTTCACGGTCGCGACGAAGACCTGCTCCGGACCGACCGATGCCGTGAGCTGCGCGAATGCGACCCGGCTGCACTGCATCGCGATCCGCAAGGCCGGCTCGGTACCCGTGGTCGGCACTCCGGTCTTCAACCACTCCACCCTCTATGGTCAGACCTCAATCAGCTGGCCCGCGATCACGATGGCGCAGCGCGGCATCATGATCGGCGTCCATGCGCAGCTCAGCACGGACACTACGACTGAACCGCTGCGGAGCGAGTTCGGCTCGCCGGTATTCGGCAATGCCGGCAGCAACAACGGTTTCTACCTCGGCATCACGGGCATTCTCGAGGCCAGCACGGCGTGGAGCGCGGTCACGACGGCGCGTTCCGGCGGCATCGGGCGCGATCTCGTCGCGGCGATCCCGGTGTACTGACATGGCAGACGCGCGCTACCTCGCCCGGACGCAGGACGGGCAGCTCTACGTGACGCCGTGGCCGCAGGCGATCCTGCCCGATCTCTCGGTATCGTCGCAGCCGAGCATTAGCGGCACGATCGCGCCAGGCCAGACACTCGCGGCCGTGAGCGGCGTCTACCTGCCCGTGGGGCTCTCCCGCGCGCGCTGGACTTGGACGCTCAAGAACAGTCTCGGGGTGGTCGTGCAGGCCCGCAACGGCGCCGCCTACACGATCCCGAGCACGGCCGGCAGTGGCACGCTGACCCTGACCGAGACGATGCAGGCGACCGATGGGCGCACCATCGACGGGATCGCTACCGCGACCCTGACCGTCGTCACCGGCGCGCCGGCCTTCACGGTCCAGCCATCGATTGGCTCGGGCGGCCTGAGCAGTGTCGTGGTCGGCACTGTCCTCACCGCCAATGACGGCACCGCGACCGGCTCGCCGACGCCGACGAAGACCCGGCGCTGGCTGCGCGACGGTGTGGCCATCACGAGCGCCACGGGAGCGAGCTACACGACCGTCTCGGGGGACGACGGCAAGACGATCACGCTGGAGGTGACGGCCTCGAACGGCGTCGGAACAGCGGCCGTCGCGGTCACCGCCGGGATCGCGGTCTACGCGGCTGTGACAAAGCCGGTCTTCACGGTGCAGCCGACGATCACCCGCAACGCCACGACGGGCGTCTTCATGGCGAACTACACCGTGACCGGCGGGACCAGCGAGACGCGGCGGTATTATAGCGCGGACACCGAAACGGGCACGCTTACCGGCATCACCGGTGCGACATGGTGGGAGTGGACCCCGCCTGCGAGCTATGCCGGCAAATGGATCTCCTACCAGGTGGTGGCGACCAACGAGGCCGGCACCACGACCTCGAATTGGGCGCCCCGGGTTCAGATCCCAGAGGGCGAGGGCTTCACGGCTCAGCCCGTCGTCACGCCGAGCAAAGCGGCGGATTGGTATCCCAGTGTCACTGTAGCCACGACAGACGGCACCTATCGCGGCGCGCCGACTGCCAAGGCCTATGAATGGGTGGTCGACGGAGTTCTCTCCACGACGCTCACCGCGTCGAGCTTTCAGCTCTCCAACCAATCCCCGGGAAAGAAGGTCAAAGGCCGGGTCAAGCTCACCTATGCGAGCGGCAACATCGTCTATTCCGATTTCTCGACCGAGGTCACGGTCAGCAATCGGCCAACGACGGGGGACGAGGGGGACCCGGATTATACGGTGACGACCGCGGCGGGGCTGCGGACGGCCCTGACTAGCGCGACGGTTGGCCAGATCATCGAGATCGCGGCCGGGAACTATGGCGCGGCCGATCTGTCGGATTTCAAGAAGAACTCAGCGCGCACCGACCTCAATAACAAAACAACCTATGTTTGGATCAGACCGCAGGACCGCGCCAACCCGCCGCGCTTTACTGGCACGGTCAATCTCACCAGCAGCACCGGTATCTGGTGGGATGGGATATGGCACGACGGACGGGGGAAGATCGACGATCACGGGAACAGCCTTCGCTGCACAGAGCGCCCTAATGGAAACCCACCGCCAACGGCTCTCCCGGCCGTATATTACAGCAATGTAATTTCAGAGAACTACCCAAGTCCCGGTGATTATGTCGCGGATACAGACAATAAAGGAATTCAGTTTGACGGCGGGCAGTCTCAGCGGATCGTCATCACCAATTGCCTGTTTACGTATCAGCATAGATGCATCGAATGGCGCAGCACGGACACCAATGGAGCGCCTGCACACCGTGACGTGCAGGTCATCGGAAATGAATTCGCCGAATGCGGAATGGATGTAATCAACGCATTTAGAACTTTCGACAATCTAATTGTGAAAAACAATTTGTCTCACAAGATGCATGTTGATTATAATAGGGCGAGCGAAAACAGCTTTAATACCGCCAAAACCAAATCGGTACAGACCCGTCACCCTGACACGCTGTTGCAGCTCGACATAATTGGGACCAACGACTACACAAAAGACGTCCTTATCGAAAACAACTGGGCTGAAAACAAGCAGGTAAACCCGTCTAACAACTCAAAGATCACGGATTGCCACCAGTGTTTCTTTGGGGCGACAACAGTCGTAACGAGCGGAAACGCCTTCACTGCCGACCGGTCGCATAATGGGCTGATTTTCCGGAACAATTACATCGAGGGCTACGACCTCAATGGAATTGGGTCGCAAGCGCTCTGGGACGCAGTGATTGAGCGGAACGTGTTTTTGAAGGCGCCGTCATCATCGAGCGACGGCGCTACCGTCTATTTCGGAACCAAGGGCTTCGAACACAACGTGACCGTTCGAAACAACGTGGCTGAATATGGCTTGCTCCCGGCGCCGCGGAATGGCGCTTGGGATGCCACAGGGCACGTCACGACGTCCAACAATTTGGTTAGCCAGGCCCGGACTGCCCGCCCCACGGGATGGGTTACACTCACGAAGACCAACTCCGCTCTCACCAGCAAGATCTTTCAGGCCAGCCCGGCGGCCCCTACCGGCACCTGCGGTCGGTATCGAGCGGGCTGGAATTCGTGAGGCGGGTGTTCTCGCGCGAGAATCATTGACGATAGAGTGATCGCTGGACTCCAATTCATCCCACATTTTATGTGGGGTGGATTATGACGACGATTATCGAAGACGGGGCCGTTTTCGATGGCTCCGACCAGGCGGACTCCATCGCAGTTCTTGCGAACGGCGCGCGGGTCAACGCTGGTCAGGGCGACGACTGGATTTCAGCGATCCTCGACGTGACCGCGGACCCGGATCAAGATGCCGATGGGGACGGCTATCCTGATGCGCAGGAAGTCACGACCGATCTGCGCGGCGATGATGGAGACGATCGCATCCATGCGAGCCTGCGCGGGGTGGATGATACCTTCTATGTTCTGAGCCTCGCAGCCCTGCTTTCTGGCGGAGCAGGAAATGACCAGATCTGGCTCGACATCTACAACTATCAGGCACCTTTCGAGGCGACGGTAAGCGGCGGCGCAGGGGCGGACGATATCCGCGTGACCGCGCTCGGCGAGGGGGATTCAACGTTTGGCGGTGGATCGGTCGCGGTGGATGCGGGCAGAGGTGACGATCAGGTTCTGGTGGATGTCACAGGCCGCGCCGAAGGCGGCGTGACAGTGGATGCCGGAAGCGGAAATGACTTCGTACAAGCGTCTGCGTGGTTCATAGGCCCTGATGGGAATGGGTCGGGCACAGCCGATCTTTTCGGCGGTAGTGGCGATGACACACTGAATGGTGGGGCAAGGATTAACAACGCCGAGGGCGGCTCGGGCAATGACGAAATTGCTCTCGACGGAACGCGCAATGGTGCGAGTGGTGATGACGGCAACGATGGAATTAAGGCGACGGCGGCGGTTGACTCCGACGCGAACGGCGGCGTTGGCTTCGCGGAAAACACAGCTTATGGGGGATCTGGCAACGACACCATCCGAGGCACGCTCGACTTCTTCTATTCCGGATTTGGAACTAATGAGTTGCACGGAGGCGACGGGGATGACCGTCTGATCTCCACGATTTCATTCGATCTTTCGCCAGATCCATCGTCGGACGAATATCCCCTTTCGGGAGAGGCCAAGAGCCTGATCTATGGAGATGGCGGCGACGACCGGATCACGGTTCGTGTAACCGGCAACGTCGAGGATGGCGAGTTCTCGATTAGCTCCGAACTCTACGGCGGTTCTGGCAATGATCGGCTTTCTGTCAGAGGGGGCGAGGGGAACGTCCTCGACGGTGGCTCCGGGGCTGACGTTTTGCTCGGGAGCGAAGGCGTGGACATCCTCGATGGCGGAGGGCACGCGGACTACATGCGCGGACGGGACGGCGCTGATATATTTCGCTTCGAAATCGGTGATAGCTCGGCGCGAAACCGGGACCGCATCGCCGACTTCGAGATTGGTTCCGACGTGATCGATCTCAGTCAAATCGACGCCAATGTCGCGCGGAGGGGGGATCAGGCTTTCATCGTCGATGGGGCCGAAGGGCGTGGCCATGCGTGGTTCGTAGAAGATCCGGACAGCACGGGGACCATCCTGGTGGCCGATAATGGGCGGCGAGTGCTGGAAGTGCTGCTGATTGATGGTCGAGGCGTGGAGGCGGACCATTATTCGGCGAGCGACTTCCTCCTCTGACACTGCGCGCTCCCTCTCCATGGAGCCAACTCGCGAAGGCGGCTCGTCAGGGCCGCCTTTTCGTCATCCCGGCACCAGCGGCCGCTACCGGGCGGGGTGGAATACGTGAGCCGGGGGGCTATCCCTCCGAACCGGCAGGGATCGCGGACGCCTCTAACCGGATGTTGAGTGCCTTGGTCACTCCTAGCAGAGTGGAAAGAGTCGGGTTGCCCGTTGGCGACAGCGCCTTGTAGAGAGCTTCCCGGCTCAAGCCAGCTTCACGTGCGACTTGCGACATGCCGCGCGCGCGGACGATCACGCCGAGCGCATGGGCGATGTACCCGGCGTCGCCGGTTTCCAGCGCATCTCGAAAGAAAACAGCCTGAGCTTCCGGGCTGCCCAGATACTCGGCCGCGTCGAAAAGGGTGGTCTCAGTAGGGTCGTTCGGATCAGCCGGGATTGCGATAGGATCGTCCATCACGCGAGTTCCGGCTCTCTCGGCGCGTCGGCCGGGGCGATGCTGACGCTGACGCGAAGCCCGCTGGCGCTGGCCATTTCGATAAGGCTATCGATGCTGAACAAGGTGATCTTGCCACGCATCAGATCGGAAATCCGGGGCTGGGTGACTCCGAACTGGCGGGCTGCTTCCTTTTGCGTCCAGCCCTGGCTTTTGATGTACCGCTCGATCTCGATCATCAGTTCGGAGCGAACTCGCATGTTTTCCGCTTCTCGCGGCGTATCCTCGATGGCATCCCAAACGCTTTCGTACACTTCACTCGTCATCCTCGGATCTCCTTCATGAGTTCGCTAAGGCGGCTCTTCGCTAGGTCGATATCCCTCTTTGGCGTCTTCCTGGTTTTCTTCTCGAAGCAATGCAGAACGTAGATCACCTCGCCCAAGGTCGCGATGTAGATGGCGCGATAGCCTTGCCCATCTGTTTCCACGCGAATCTCACGGACGCCGGGGCCTACAGTCTTCATCGACTTCCAGTCGATAGGCTCTTCGCCGTGCTGGACCCGATTTATCTGATAGCCCATTTCGTGCTTCGCCTCGCGAGGGAAGCCTCGAAGATCCTTGCCCGAGCTGCCACAGAATCTGACCGGCTTGACCATGCCAGGCTTATACAAAAAAATGTATAACGCGGCAAGGTTGGCCTATTGCCTCAGCCCTTCGGCTTCATGATGAACTCGACCACCCTCGGCGCGGCGCTCTCCACATTCCGCCGCTCGTTACGAATCATGGTCATCTGGGCCGTTCGCTTCGAGAGCTATGCTAAATAGCCGTTCGTACTCTTCTAGGGCCATATCTGGGGCAAGGTCGGCTAGCTTTCTGTAAAGCTCTAGCAGCGCGAGGTCGTCATCGGGAGATGTCGTGCCAGCGCTCTGTTTCATGCTCAGCCGTTTCACTTGACCGATAGCTTCGAGAAGCACCCCAAGCGGAACGTCCCTTCGGGGAGCGGGGTATTCCTTTTCGAGTGTCGCGACGATCTCGGCGTTCATCGACCTCTGGTTCGCTTCGGCGGCGAGGCGAATCCTGTCTCGCATTCCACCTGGAAGGCGAACGACGAACTGGTCCAACAGCTTGCTTGGCGGGAGCGCCGAATCATTCTTTGCCATAATACGCAGATGCGAGCAGAAACATCTTGACTTCAATGATACGCAGATCATACTGATATGCGTTGCGTATCAAATGGAGGATTGCCCACATGGGGCAGATCATCACAGTGAATTTTCGGAGCGACACGCTCTTCGCGGTCGAGCGAGACGATGGCGTGTTCGTCGCGGTCAAGCCGATCTCGGACGCGCTCGGTCTGGCCTGGAACAAGCAGCTTGAGCGGCTCAAACGTGATCCGATCTTGTCGGAAGGTATGACCGTGACGGTCATACCTTCGCCCGGCGGAGCGCAAGAGAGCACCTGCTTGAAGCTGGAACTGGTCAACGGGTGGCTCTTCACCATCGACGAAAGCCGCGTGAAGGACGAGGAAACCCGCCAGCGAGTGTTGACCTACAAGCGGGAGTGCTACTCGGTTCTGTTCGAGCACTTCTACGGCAAGCGGAAGGCTGCGACGGTCGAGGTCGTCGGCGATATCGACGCGCAGGAGCCCGATGGAGCGAAGATTCGCATGGTGACCGAAAGCCGCCAGACCTTCGGGACGCAGGCGGCGGCGCAGCTCTGGTTCAAGCTCGGGCTTCCGGTCGTTCCGGCGATGCTTCAGGACTCTCGCCAGATCAGCCTGTTCGATTACGGCCAGATCAGGACGGCACCGGGGGTGGCGTAATGGTTGCCCCGAGCAAACTTTCAGATCAGTTCGTTGTGCGGCTTCCTGACGGCATGAGAGAGGCGGTCAGGGCTTCGGCGAAAGCGAACGAGAGAACGATGAACGCCGAGATCATCTTCCACCTCAGGAAGGCTCTCGGGATGGCAGCGGGGGAGGAGCTTGGCCGCGATACCCCCGCCGCCGAAAACGACGAAGCCGCCTTGCCGGGCGGTTCCATCTAACATTCAAGGGATCGGACCCCTCAAATGCGTAACCAATTCGATACCACAGATCTACCCTTCGGCAAACCGTCGATGGGGGCGCTCTGAGATGGCGGTGAAACAGGAGGCCGAACTCCGCATCGACGCGCTCAAGCAAGGGCGCGTCACCCTCCGCATGATCGGCACGACGCCGCTCTACTTCAACGCGATGAGCGCGAAGGCGAAGCGGACATTCCTGCTCGGCGGCGGCAAGAAGACGGCGGCCGAGAAGAAGGATATGAAGCACGTACCCGAGGAGGAATTCCGGGACAGCGTCTATCGCGCCGAGACCGGCCCGACGCTGCTTTGCTTCCCGGCGCCAGGGGTCAAGGGCGCGATGAGCACGGCGGCTCTGGAAACCCCGGGCGTCACCAAGACCAGCGTTCAGCGCCTGATCTTCCTGCCCGAGCAACGGATCAAGATCTGGGGCAAGCCGTTCCTGAAAATGGACGTGGTCAGGTCGGCCGACATGAACAAGACGCCCGACATTCGGACTCGGGCCTTCCTGCCGCGCTGGTGCGCCGAGGTCGATATCGCCTTCGTCACGCCGACGCTTTCGGTGCATTCGGTGGTCTCGCTGCTCTCCAATGCGGGCGTCATCGTCGGCATCGGGGACTTTCGGCAGGAGAAGGGGCGCGGCAGCTACGGCACTTTCTCGGTCGCGGGCGATGATCTCGGCGACTCCGCCGAATACTGGGCCGAGGTGACGGCCGAGGGCCGTGATGTCCAGCAAGCCGCGCTCGACTTCCCGGAAGCGGCAGACGAGGAAACCGCGGATCTCATGGAGATCTTGCAGGACGAGCGCATTCGGAGGGCGGCATGATGGCGGGCTTCGCGAAGCGGGAGCGTCAAGCCGTGATCGACGAGTACCTGAACGCGACCGGGCGGAATTCCTTCATCCCGGCCGAGTTCCTCGACTGGCTCGGCGATCGGCCGGATCATCCCGTCTATAATCTTTTCTTCGGCATGGATGACGAGGCCGCCGCGCGGTCCTATCGTGTGGACATGGTGCGAAGCTGGGTCAGCGGACTGCGCATCTCGGTTCAGGTGCAGAGCCAGACGCATCAAAGGATCGGCGCCGTCAGCGTCCGCGTCCGCGAATGCACATTGCCTGCGATGATTTCCCCGATCGGCGGGCGCAAGTCTGGCGGCGGCTATCAGCCGGTCGACCCAGAGAATAGCGAGCATTTGGCGGAAATCTATCGCCAGGCCGCGGTCGATCTGGCGAGATGGATCGAGCGCTACGAGGGGGCCATGTTGCTTCGTGGCGCGGATCTCTCCATGATGAAGCAAATCGTTGCCGAGCTTGAAGCTGCGGGCAGCGTGGGGCAGGCGGCTTAGGTCGCCTGCCCTGGTCACGGCGGTTCAGGATGGTTTGCCAAGGTATGATCTGGCAAGGCGTGTCGCGGCGGTCTAGGATCGGCAAGGCTAGGCTCGTTACGGCGAGGCTCGGCGGTCAAGGCATGTTTCGGTGCGCTTCGGTAAGGCGGGTTACGGCTAGGCGGTCTAGGCATGTTTCGGCGCGTTGATCTGAGGCGGGTTAAGGCGGTCAAGGCGAGGCTTGGTACGGCCCGGTAGGGCGAGGTCGGGTGTGGCGCGTTTCGGCGGTCAAGGTAAGGCAGGGCAAGGCTAGGCGCGGCCGGTTAAGCTGCTAACGGGAGGGCCGGATCGGGGAAGCTCGGTCCGGCTGCTCTCATTAGGAAAATGTGCAAAATTTTGGCGATTATATACATTGCAAACACGGTAGCGATGTGGCATAAAGATCTCAAGGAGATACGCCATGTCCAGCCTCAGCGCCCCGTACCTGCACGATGAAGCCGCCGCCCACGAGTTCGTGGAAAGCGTGCTGTGGCGGAACGGCGCGACTTGCCCACACTGTGGCGGCGTTGACCGCGTGACGAAGGTGAAGGCGAACCCGGAGAAGCGTATCCGCGTCGGCCTGTGGCGCTGCGGCGACTGCAAGAAGCAGTTCACCGTGAAGGTCGGCACGATCTTCGAGGACAGCAAGGTCAAGATGCACCTGTGGGTGCAGGCGATCGTGCTGATGACGGCGAGCAAGAAGGGTATCAGCGCCCATCAGCTCCACCGTACCCTTGGCGTTACCTACAAGACGGCATGGTTCATGGAGCATCGCATCCGCGAGGCGATGCGCTCCGGCGCGCTGACCCCGTTCGGCGCCGGCGGCGGCGTCGTTGAAGTTGACGAAACCTTCATCGGCAACGACCGCAGCATCAAGCCGAAGGGCACGAAGAAGGGCCGCGGCTATCACCACAAGCACAAGGTTCTGTCCCTCGTGGATCGCGCGACCGGTCAGGCCAAGTCCATCGTGGTGGACGATCTCAAGAAGACCACGCTTCTGCCGATCCTGCGCGAGAACATCGCCAAGGAAGCTCACATCATGACCGATGAGGCCAGCCAGTACGCCGAGCTTGCCGCTGACTTCGCGGGCCATGATTTCGTGCGCCACGGCGCTGGCGAGTACGTGAACCGCGACGACGAGACGATCCACACCAACACCATCGAGGGCTACTTCTCCATCTTCAAGCGCGGCATGAAGGGCGTCTATCAGCACTGCGGCAAGCAGCACCTGCACCGCTACGTCGCCGAGTTCGAATTCCGCTATAATAACCGCGTCGCTCTTGGCGTGGACGATGCAGGGCGCGCACGAATCGCTTTGGTCGGGGCAAAGGGAAAGCGGTTGACCTACTCTCAACCTGATCAGCGGTAAAGCCTCAAAATGTTGAGAGCGGACCACCCGCCGCTCTCAACATTTTGTATTCGCTAGCCCCCAGTGCTCATGGCGAAGCCTCCATTGTGGCCGTTCCGATGTTAGATTCCGACATTGAAAAGTCAATAAGGTGCTAACGTACTTTTTACACGGGGCCGTATAATATTACCTCTCCAGAAACGGTCCTGATTAGACTTGTCCAAGGAAGGAGCTTTGACATATTTGCCAAAGACGGCAGTATTACCCCTTGGGAGCCAAAGTCTTTGCCATGCGACAGGACATTTCTAATCCCTCGCAGCGTTCGAGCGACGTTCGTAACACCTTGCGGCTCGAAGTTGGCGTCGGTGCAATCCTTCGAGATGAGAGGTGCCACGGAATACCCTCCCTCGAACTTCACTTTCTCGGAGAAAAAGATCTTGTTTTTTTCGATCGTTTTCCAGAGGGTAGACGGCCGGACGGCATCTCGGATTAAATCCTCAAACCGCTGAACATCAGAGTATTCTTTTTCTAGGTTCATGATTGAAATGATGTCATTCGCAGTTTTCTCTGCATTCCAATGTCTTGTTGGGTTTGAGAGATGAAATTTTATACTTCTTTTTAGATCTGGCCTCCCAAAATTGAAAGCACAATACTCTATTATTCGGTAATATATAATATACTGTAGCATGGGATTTTCGGTTAGATGGGCTGAATTCCAAAAGCTTAGTATATTATCTTCTACGGGCTTGGATGTCACATGCGCCGGGAATTGCCCTTCAAGATATCGGATGTCTGTAGGGTTTCCATCGGCAGTCTCGTGCAGCAACACCAGTGGTGTGTCGCGGTCGTAGTAGGAAAGATAAAAATTTAAATGACGCAACAGCCTCAAAATCGCATCTGATTCATAGTCTACATTATGTATCCAAAGCGACCTTGGCTCATCAATACCAATAACAGTTCTGCCTTCACTGGACTTCATGTTAGAGTACATCCAAAATGAACGCAAATTACGAAAATTAGTTCTCTCAGCTTCTACAATTGGCCGCGCAAATTTAGATATTATTAATAGAGTTTCACTGGATTTTCCAAATTTACAAAATATTTCTTGGCCTTCGTGTGCAAATGTAAACTCTCTATCCTTTATTTCTGAACTTTTTTCACTCAATCGATAGCATGTCCATATAACTTCAAGCGATCGTTGTTGTTTGTGATAAATTGCGCTAAGCTCTGGCGGTAGAAGTACATCAGAGAGGTTATTTGCGAACTGGTCATAATCATCCTCGCTCACCGCGATAATAAGGGTGGAGTCGTCCCAAGGCCGCTCTATGTGTGCGAAGCCTTTTCCGTCTTCCCCCCTTCTAATGCTGATCGTGCAGTGAGGGTTGTTTTTGCGAAACGCATCGAATTGATAAATGTCTGACAAATCGAATCTACCCCCAGAAAATCAGACGTGGCGAGCATGAAAGACAGAGAGAAAGCAACTGGTCAACGCGAACGCTTCGAGCAAGCCGCCCGCGAGCTAGGGGTGGAGATTGACGAAGAGAAGCTGCGAGAGGCGTTGCGAAAAATGGCGTCTCATACCCCTGCGAAATCCGATGAGGCGTCCGATGAGCATTCTCAGAGCTAGCCGCAGGTGGCTGCTTCTCAGCGCACCTGCCGACTGGATAGCGCGGATTGGAATGGCGCTGCGAGCCGCCCAGGTTGAGGCGATCCTGCCTAGCCTCGATGGCGCTGAAGCCACGTCCCAGCGCGACTGAAGCCGTTCCAGGTGAACCACGGGCCGAGTTCCAGCACGAGGATCGAGTCCTGATTTCGGAACGCCGTGCTCCCGACGAACCGCTCCTTCAAGAGATGAAGTTCATCATCCGGAACCTGTAGGAACCATCCAAACAAGTCGGCATTCGGGGATCGGAACACTTGCTCAAAGTCGCCCTTGGATGCGGATTTGGCGATCTCAAGAAGTCGCGGAACATCCTCTCGGATGCGGTCGATTGATACCATTCCGCCAAGTTGGATCATCACGCAAACGCGCATCGAAGCCCCCTCTGATTCCGGAGGGCATCATGCCCGCGCAGGCTTCACCGGGCAACGTGTTTGCAAGGTATATAATCGCCAAAATTTTGCACATTTTCCGGACCAGGAGCCAAGATCTCAGCGAACTTCCGCAAAATATTGTGGAAGTCGGCAAACCCGTCGTCGTCCCGGATCAGTCCACTGGGCAATCAGGATCGCCACACCGGCGAAGGCGAGGGCGGCGACCGGAACGATGATGTCGAACAAGGTCACTCGCCGAGGTGGTGATGCTTGCGGCGCTGAGCCTCTTCGTGCCTGACGATGAGGAGCATGATGCCGGCGATGAGAAGGCCGCCGACCGGGGTCATCAGAATGGCGATCACTTCGAGGGTGGTCATGGCTCAAGTCCCTTCAGGAACGCTCTCGCCCACAAATGTAATCCGAAGGAGATCAGAAAACAAGCCGCTCCCAAGGCTGAGGTGGATAGGGCTTCACTTTCGTCTTTCTCGAAACCTCGCCAACCCGTAGACCTATTGAGGCAAAAGGGAGGGCGCGCTGTGGCGAAAGAATACAAAGTATTGTCGCAAAAGGACAAATTCTTCAGCGGCAAATTCGATCCGCAAATGCTGGAAGCGGCGATCAACTCCTATGCGGAGCAGGGATGGGAAGTTGTCTCGATGGCGACGGCGAGCATTCCGGCTTTCGGCGGCCCCCGCGACGAGGTTATCGTTCTGTTTTTTCGCGAGGTGTGAGCGTTGCCGCCGATCACCGAACGTGGAGGGGTAAGGTTCGATGAGCGGCAGCCGCCGGGCTTTCGCGCACTCGGCCGGATCGACACAACCCTGAACAATGCCTTCGGCCAGGATCAGTTAAAGTCGCTTCGGGATGTCAAGGATGTCATGGCGCGGCAAGCCATAGAGATGGGCGCGAACTACATCGCGAACTTCACCTATGGCCAGAAGAACGGGAGCTTTCTGCAGCAGCTCTGGAGCGTCGATAACGTGCTCTGGTACGCCTCCGGAGATGCTGGGAGGGTAGACTAGCCGCTTCGCGTCGAGCCCAAGCTGCCACAAAAAAGCCCGCGATCAATCCAGAGACGGGCATTACCAAAATGGCGAACCACATGCTCATGGCGGGTTTTGCCCTCTAACCCTAAACCTGAAACACCCGCGCCAGCGCGATCACAGCGCCAAGGATGATCAGCGTCTGGAAGCCAATGGTCCCGAACATCCACTTGATGATCTCGGCCTTGCTGGCCTCGATCTTCGCCTCCAACCGCAGCTCGGTCTCGCGGATCTCCGTGCGAAGTTCGGTCCTGGTCTTGGTGATATCGTCCTTGGTGGCGAGGTCGCTCTGGATCGCCTCCGCGATGGCGTCCGCGAAGCCCTCGGCTTGCTCGTTCGTCATCTGCGCCTTCTCTCGAAGCGCGCGGACGAATTTGAGCGTATCGAATGCGACGGCGGTCATTGGAGCCCCAGCAGTTTCGGCACGACGGTCATAATCGCGACGATCACGCCCGCGAAAACGGTGAAGGGTATCCAGTACCGCTCGCGCGATATCTTCGCCGTCTCGGCGTTCAGCTTGGCAGTGGCCGCGATCAGGCCGGCGATCTCGGCGCGCATCTTGTCGTCGGCAAGGGATTGCTCAGCCTGGGTCATCACTCGCCCGGGCGGTGTTGGCGCCGCTCGCTCCAATCGCTGAGTAGCACGGCGGCCCAGCCGCCGCCGGCGAGGATGATCGGCAGACCGAAGAGGAAGAACAGGGTCGCGGCGTTCATGGTCGGAGCCTCCCGAGGGCGTGCCTCGCCGCGAAATGTAATACGACGGCGGCCCCGATCCAACAGAGGCTCGACAGGACGAGCACGCCAGATGGGTGAAACGGCGCGGAATTGGAGGTGGCGGAGATCAAAGGGCCGATAATCCCGGCGACGATGCAGGCCGTCGACACCCGATCGAGGGCGTTGGCGAGGAGCTTCAGCCGCTCATTACGAATCAGGGTCATCGAGATCGGTTCATGTCTCTGGACCCGACGAAATGCTCCAATTCCCGCAGGCGGTCCTCGATGTCGACCAGATCCCCGCTGATGACATCGCGGATCATTTGCTCAAACGCCTCATAGGTGAAGTCGAGACCATTGTCGTCAGCCAGTGAGATGGACGCTTCAAGCCTCGTGATGATCTCCGACGTTAGGCTGCGACCACTTCGGTCGGCCGCCGCCGAAAGCCTGTCCTTCAGGGCGACCGGGATGTTGAGCTTGAAGTGGACTGACGGTTCCTGAGCCATGGGGCATGGATGCCCAATTTAGGGCCTTGACGCAATGGCCATGTTGTGGCCATAAATGCCCATACAAAGGGAGAAGGAGATGAAGCCAGACACTCGGCACTTCAAGCTGAACGTGCCCACCGATTTGATGGAGCGCCTGAGGGAGATCGCCCTGCGCGAAAGCCGCTCGGTCACGGCGCAGATCAACCTGATGCTGCGTGCGCAGGTGGCGCTGGACGAGGCTGCACAAAAGTAAAGGCCGCTGGGATTGCCCTCCCAACGGCCTTCGGTTCAAACCCAACTGCTTAGGAAAGGTTCGAGCATGAATATGCCCGCAAACCCGGATTCTTTCAACACCGTCGCCATGTCGTCGCGCGAGATCGCCGATCTGTGCGAAAAGGAGCACAAGCACGTCATCCGCGACATTGATAAGATGTTCGTGGATGTGTTCGGAGATGGCCCAAATCTGGACCATGAAGGAGTTTCAAAGGCTTACGACGCTCGGGGCTATGTTTCCGAGATCCGCCTTCCGAAGGACCTGACGGTCACGCTGATCACCGGCTACCGCGCGGATCTTCGGTACAAGGTCATCAAGCGGCTGGAAGCCATGGAGGCGCAACTCCGCGCTCAGGCCCAGGCGGCGACGATCGACCTGAGCGACCCGGCACAGCTCGTCCCGCTGCTCACGGCTTACGCGCAGCGGACGCAGATCGCCGAGGCGAAGGTGGTCGAGATGACGCCGAAGGCCGAGGCGTTCGACCGGCTCGACGCGGCCGAAGGAAGCCACACCGTTCGGCCGGCATCGAAGATGCTGGAGTACCCGGAGCGGAAGCTGACGAAGTGGCTGGAGATCAATCGTTGGGCGTTTCGCCAGAGCGGGAAGGGGCCGCTGCAAGCCTACGTCGAAAAGCGGAACGCGGGCTACCTCGACCACCGGCTGGAAACCTTCAAAGATGCGGAGACGGGCGAGGATCGGACGCGTATCCAGATGGTGATCACGCCGAAAGGCATGGCCAGGCTGGCGCAGCTTCTGCCGCAGGAGGCGTGATCATGGAGAAGGACATGACCCGCCGCCAGATCATCAAGGCCGCGCCCGCGCTCGCCGCCATCCCGGCGGTGTCAGTGGCGTCGGAGCCCGAGGATCAGATCATACGGCTGTTTCGAGAGTGGTACGATCTGAGCGCCAAGTACCAAACATACGAGGTGCCCGCAGGGCTCGACGAGGATCGCGAACTCGCCCGCCTTTTCTGCACGCGACTTCGCGACATTGAGCGTGAGCTAGAGGCGATTCCGAGCGTTACAGCAGCTGACTTCGCGGCCAAGGCCCTAATCACGCACGAATTCGGTGACTATTCCGGCATCGACGCCGAGGCGCCTTTCTGGATGGAGGCTCGGCGCCTCACCGGCGTTACGCAGGCGCCGGGGAGGGCGTGACCATGGTGACGAACGAAGCCATGAACGATCTCTGGAGCCGTGCGGTTGAAATCGCGGACCTCGCCAAGCTGCTGGAGCGGTCGTTCGACGCTTCGGAAGTTCCGGCGGGCGCAGAATGAGCAAGCCTCTCAGGCGGACAAGAAAGCCGCCTGACCAAAGCATTTTAGCCCCGCCGCGCAGGCGGGGCATCATCGGAGAAAGGAATCATTGACCGGGCATCGAAGCTCGTGATGGCCTGCCTCCATTTTAACCACGGGGGTGGGACATGGCTCATTATGTCGTTGATTCTGAGAACACGAACCTCGATGCCGGAGACGATGACGACACCGTTCTCGTCTATGCGAGCGGCGCGGTCGTTAATGGTGGGGGCGGAAGCGACTGGCTATCCGCCAACATCAACATCACCGCAGAGCCCGTCGATGGCGGGGGCGGCGGCTCGGAGCCGAACATCGAAGATATCGCCACTGAGATGAATGGCGATGCGGGCGACGACCATATCCGTGCAAGCCTTCGCGGAACGAGCGATGACCCATTCGGTGCAGGGCTTAACTTTGTCACAAAGCTCACCGGTGGGGGCGGAAGCGATCAGATTTGGCTCGATATCTTCAACTACCAAACGCAGTATGATGCGGCTTTGGATGGCGGCGCCGGAGCGGACGATATCCGCGTGAGCATTTTTGGCGACGGGGACTCACTTTACGGTAGCGGCGCCCTTTCGGTGGAGGCTGGTGGCGGCAACGACACAGTCAACATCTACGCCAGAGGTTATGCCGGAGGCGACGTAACGGTGCGAGCTGGAGCCGGCAACGACTTGGTCGAGAGCAGCGCGCTTTTTGTGGATGTCACCGGCGGGCTCGTGGGTACCAGTCGCCTCTACGGCGGCAGCGGCAACGACACATTGAATGGCAATGCGGTAGACAATAACGCAGATGGCGGATCGGGGAACGACAGAATAACCCTCATCGGTGACTACAATACTGCTGATGGCGGTACAGGCGGCGATCGGATCAAGGTCACGGCTGCGCTTGGGCAGGCTTGGCACGGCGGACCCGAGTTTGGGAATAACACGGCCTCCGGAGGTGACGGCGACGACGCCATAGAGGGCGTACTAGCTTTCTCCTTCTCTGGCTTCGGAACGAACGAACTTCATGGCGGCGCTGGGAACGACCGCCTGATCGCCACTATTTCATTCGATCTCTCACCAGATCCGTCATCCGACGATTACCCGCTCACGGGCGAGGCCAAGAGCCTTGTCTATGGGGACGCGGGCGACGACCGGATCTCGGTTCGCGTGATTGGCAATGTCGAGGACGGCGAGTTCGCGATCAGCTCCGAACTCTACGGCGGCGCTGGCAACGACCGCCTGACCGTCCGGGGTGGCGAGGGCAACATCCTGAACGGCGGAGCGGGCAACGACACGCTCATCGGCGGCTCTGGCTCGGACACGCTGATCGGCCTGCAGGGCGACGATGCTCTCCAGGGCAAGGGCGGCGCGGACATCTTCCTCTTCGGTTTCATCCGCTCCGGCGAGCGCGACCGGATCTCCGATTTCGTGATCGGCGAGGACGTGATCGACCTCAGCCAGATCGATGCGAACCGCGACCGGGCGGGCGAGCAGAGCTTCCGCTTCGGGACGCGCGAGGGGACCGGCCGGGCCTGGATCGAGGAAGATCCGGATACCACGGGCTCGCTCTTGTTCGCCGACGACGGGCATCGCGTGCTCGAGGTGCTGCTCAAGGATGGGCGCGCGGTGAGCGCGGATGATTACAGCGCGAGCGATTTTCTGCTCTGACCTGACCACAACCTAACCCGACACAAGGGCGCCTCATCGGCGCCCTTTTTTCATGGAGAACCCAATGCCTGCATTTTCCGGCCCGCTCGTCGCGGGCGCGGTCACGAAAGTCGTGGCCGATATCAGCGGCGAACCGGCGATTACCTGGGAATGGCTCGCTGATGGCGCGCCCACGACCGCCATCAAGGGCGATGCCGTGAAGCCGTCCGATGGCGCCGTGGGCAAGACGCTCAAGGCGCGCGCCACGCTCAAGTTCCCGAGCGGTGAGACCTTCGTCGGCGAATGGACCGAGCCGAGCATCGTCGGCCCCGCCACGGTCAAGGCGGCGCCGATCAAGACCGCGAAATGGCCCGCGCTCTACGGCACGGGGACCGGCACGAACGAACTGCTGAGCACCTACGTCTACAAGGGCAAGGCCAGCGGCGCATTCTACGTGCTCCCCGCCTTCGAAGCTGTCCCTGGCAGCATGGCCGGGTACGACGTGAAGAGCGGCATGGGGCCGCGCGGCGAGGGCATGGGACCGGCGGGCTACGCGAGTTTCGCGGGCGACACGGCCACCGATGACATGGTGGTCGCGCATATCCGCGCCGCGCTGAAGCCGGGCAAGGAAATCTCCGCGCAGGGTGGTTACGCGACGCAGCACGACGAGGGCTGGCTCGGCGCGGTGTTCTTCGCGCAGAACACGCCCCGCATCTGGGCGCGCTTCACGGCCGACGAACAGGCGCTCATCCTGCTCATCTCCGAGGCGGCGCTCGTCCTGCTCGCTTCGGCCACGCGCGAGGAAGGCGAAGGCTGGAAGACGCATCTCGGCTCGTCCAATTCCTCGACGCTCATCGCGAACCCGAACATCGGATCGGCGTCCCGGCTCGTCGTCGTCATCTGCGCCGCGATCATGGGCGGCGCGCAGGCGGGCGACGCGCTGCTCAAGAGCTACGCCAGCGAGGCCAAGCTCAAGGCGCTCTATGACCGGCTCGTCGCGGCCGGCGTGAAGAACACGGCTGCCAGCCTCAACCCCCAGCGGGCCAGCGGCGCGCCGACTTATGCGCAGATGGTGAAGAAGCTCGCCAACTGGACCTCGCGCGGCTTCTCGCTGCTCGAATGCGACAAGCTGCTCGCGGCGGAGATCGACTTCGCCTGCTCCGAGGAATGCGCGACCGAGGTTCCGTCCCGCGTCGCGGCGCTGAAGTCCAAGGCCACGGCTTATCCGGGCGTCGGCAAGATCCTCGGCAAAGCCAGCGACGCGCTCAAGGCGCTGCTCGGCAAGCGCGGGATGATCCTCGAGCTGCGCGGCTTCGACGACGCCAACGGGCAGGGGATCGGCGACCGGTCCTCGCCCGAGTACAACATGAAGGCCGTGCGCGCGATGACGATCGGAACCATCGTGCCGATCGTCGCGGGCATGGTCGATCCCAAGTCCGCCGTCATGAAACCCGCCCTCGCGAAGCTGGCGATCGGCCTCGCGCATTTCCGCGAAATCACCCGCGATAGCGTCGGCTGGGACGGCTACGCGCAGGCCGGGCGCAAGATGTCCGGCCCCTGGGGCTGGACACTCATGACCTCGGGGCAGTCCGAGCAGTGGGGCATCCTCCCGTGGTTCGCGCTCGGCGACGTGATCGAGGCCATCGCCACCGACAAGCCCGTACAGCGCTACGAGGCGGCCTACTTCGCGGACGCCTGATCCTCGGGGCGGCTCTTCGGGGCCGCTTCCTACCACCCCTCGAAGGAGCCCCGGCGTGACGCAAACTCAAATCGAAAACTGGTCGATAGGGATCAGATCCGCCGTTGCCATCGGCGTCTTCCTGATCCTCCAAGCGGTCGCGCTGACCTGGTGGCTCGGGAGTTGGTCGGGCGGCATCAAGAGCCGGCTCGACGCGGTGCAGGTCAATCAGGACGAAGCCAAGGAGCGGGCCGACGACCGACAGGCTGAGACGCAAGCGCGGATCGACCAGATCGCCGCGGCGAGTCGGGAACGCGAAGCCGTCATCGACTCGCGGATCAGGCCGCTCGAAGCGCAGTCCGCCGCGACGACAGCTACGCTTCAGGCGATCAATAATTCGCTGATCCAACTCGGCGCCGACGTCCGTGACCTGCGGAAATCACTCGAAGAGAAGCGGCCCGCCCGGTGACGCTACGGGCCGGGCGCTGACCGGCCACCCCTCACACATTGGAATCCCAGATGGACCTCAGCATTGCCTTGCTGGAGAAGGTCGCCGGCCGTCGTCTGTCCAAGGCGGCGAAGGCGAACGCTGCCAGCCTGATCGAAGGGCTCGCCGCGTATGGCGACGGGATCGAGCAGCCGCACCGGCTCGCGCAGTTCCTGGCGCAGGTGATGCACGAGAGCGGATCGTTCCGATACGATCGGGAGATCGCCTCGGGCGAGGCATATGAGGGGCGCAAGGATCTCGGCAACACGAAGGCGGGCGATGGCGCCCGGTTCAAGGGCCGCGCCAGCATCCAGATCACGGGCCGGTCCAACTACCGGCAGTTCCGTGACTGGTGCCGGAAATGCGGGATGGACCCGCCGGATTTCGAGAAGCAGCCCGACGCGGTGCTGACCGACCCGTGGGAGGGTCTGGCGCCGATCTGGTACTGGGAGAGCCGGAACCTGAACCGCTTCGCGGATCAGGGCGACATCGAAATGCTGACCCGCAAGATCAACGGCGGCGTCAACGGCCTCGCCGACCGGATCAGGCTCTACGAGCGCGCGGCGCTTGCGATCCTTGGGTTTGCCCCCTCCGCCGTGAAGGCGTTTCAGGGCGATCATGGTCTGACCGCGGACGGCATCAGCGGTCCGAAGACCCGGGCGGCGATGCATAAGGCGCTTGTCGCCATGACGCCAGCCAAGGCGCGCTCGGTGGCCGTCATGGCCGCGCCCGTTGTCCAGAAGGAAGCCGTGGTTCCGAAGGAGCTCGCGAAGCCTCAGATGAGGCGCTTCAGCTTTTGGGAGAGAGTCGGCGGCATCGGCGGCCTTTCTGCGCTTCTGACCGCCTTACAGGGGCAGGATTACCGCCTTGTCGCGGTCATCGCCGTCGCGCTGATCCTGCTGCTCGGCATCGGCCTGATCTTCCAGCGCCAGATCATTCAGCGCGTGAAGGCGATCAAAGCGGAGATTGAGGCTTAGGCTGGCTCCGGGACCAGGGCTCGAACCTGGCCATTCGGGACCAAAGCCCGACGCCCTGCCAACTAGGCTATTCCGGAGCGATGAAGCAGCTGACGCTCCAAGCATCGAACTTGGGTTCCACCACTTGGAGAGAGGCCCGAGGGCCTCTCGGCAGATTTGAACTGCCCTGATCCCACATCAGCGTCAGCGCCCGCGCACCCTACCACACCTCTCAACACATTGGAATCGCAACATGACCCTTGGTGAATTCAAGGCGTGGCTCGATGGATTCTCGGCTGCGATCAACGGCGCCCCCACGGTTGAACAGTGGGCGACCATCCGGGAGAAGCTGAGCGAGGTTCAGGCGGTCAGCATTCCGGCCGCTCCGAGGCCATACTCCCCCAACCCTTACGCGCTTTCGACGCTTCCGACGCCTTCGGTCAAGGAGTGGTACACCACCTGTGGGGCGGCCGGTTCTCTAGGCGCGACGGACGCGAAGGTTTGGTCGTGATCCTAGCTCGCCTCATGGGCCTGATCGCCCCGTTCCTGAGCGCTATCGCGGTGATCTTAGCCCCCTCGCTCGCAATCCTGCTCTGGATGGCGAGCGCCGAGAATGCCCGGCTAGAGCGCGGCCTCGCAGCCGCCGAGGCCAGCCTCGCGCTGTCCCGCGCGAACGCTGATCGGCTGCAAGGCGCGCTCGACCGCCAGAGCGCCGCCGTGGCCGCGCAGGGCGCCGCGGGGCAGGCCGCCATGGCCGCGACCGAGGAGAGGCTCCGCGCGTTCTCTGACGCCGCGATGACGCCCGAGTGGGCCGCGCCGCTGACCGGGGCGACCGAGTGCGAGCGCGCGCAGGAAGTGCGCGGCCGGTTCCTGGAGATGCTGCGATGAAGCGTGCGCTCCCCTTGCTGCTGCCGCTCCTCCTCGCCGCCTGCGCCCGCCCCGAGCCCGAGCGCATCATCGAAACGCAGGAGGTACGCGTTCCCGTGCCGGTCTCCTGCGTGCCGAAGAGCTTCCCGCGCGCTCCGAAATACGCGGACACCAACGACGCGATCCTCGCCACGGTCGGGACGGACGATCTGCTCGTCGTGCTGATCGAGGGGCGGCTCCAGCGCGTGAACCGGCTCGGAAAGCTTGAAACTGTCGTGGACGGCTGTCGGGATGTGGGGGGAGAGGAATGATGCTCTCGTTAGGGCTCGGCGTCGGCGGCGCCACGATGAAAAGCCGGGGCCCCGTCTATCGGCAGCCCGTGCTCATCACGGCGCACGGCACCGGATCGAGCGCCACGATCAAGCTGCGCGGGCAGACGCGCCGGAGTGGCTATTACATCCAGGTGCTGGCGTGGAACGGCACGAACACGACCGCGCCTGTCGTACCGGACGGCTGGACCACGATCGAAGCCCGCAGCGGATCGAGCATGGCGGGCGTGCTCTGCGGCCGGTTCTATCAGGACGGCGACAACCCGAGCGTGACGTTCCCCAACGCGGGGAAGATCCTCTATCAGGCATGGGCTCTGACCGACGCGACCACGCCCGTGGCTGGATTCTCCGGGCGGACACAGAGCACGGCCGCGCTGACGATGCCCTATCCCGCGCTCGCTCGGGCCAATGCCTCTCGCGGCGCCGCCTTCACGCGGGCCAGCGGCATCCGTCAGAACACCGCGCAGATACTGCTCCCCGGCTGGCACCTCGACACGACGACGGGCAACAACGCCGCGAACCTACGCTGGATCTCGCCCGACAGCCTGCCGGTCTATGGCGATCTCGCGGCGGACGTGGCCACCGATGCCGCGTCGAACATTCAGGGCATGAGCTGGACCGTCGAAATGGCGGGCCGCACCGATGCCGTCTTGCCGGTCTATCCATGGGCGCGCGCGCCTTCCGGCGGCTCGTTTCTGGCGATCGGCGACAGCATCACCTATGCCGCCGACGCCGCGAAGAACTACCATGAACGTGCTTTCGCCCTCGCCTCGATCAACCTCCAGCGCAACGCCGGCTATAACCAGGGGCATAGTGGCTGGACCTCGACGCAGCTTGCGACGCAGGGCTCGATCGTCTCCGCCTACGGCCCGAGTGTCGTCGTGCTGATGATCGGCACCAACGACCCCAATCCGGCCAACGGCCCAATCGCGCTCGAGACGACGCAGGCGAACATCCGCGCGATGATCGACGCCTACAACGGCTACGGCGCGCAGGTGGTCCTCGGAACCGTCCTGCCGAACACCAACGGCCGCGAGGCGCATCGCCTCCCGCTCAATGAGTGGATCAGGCAGCAGGCCGACGTGATCCTCTGGGACAACAACGCGATCGGATTCGACACCTCGCTCCACACATCGGACGGCACCCACCCGAATGAGGCGGGGGCGGATCTGCTCGGCACATCTCTGGCGCCGCTCCTTCAGGGCGTGGCCGCCGCGTAAGCCAAACCGGCGAAAAGGACACAAGCTGTGATGATCAGCATCGGGATTTCTTTGAGCGGCATCTACTCGGGCTGGGACGGGCTCTGGAGCCTTCTCGTCAATGACGAGGACGACGAGCCGACCCTCGTCACAATCGAGACCGAGGACGCCGAAATCATCTTCACGGTAAAGGACTGACCATGGCCCGCACCACGCCTGCCTCCGATCTCCCCACGGGCGATGCGGATTACATTTTCGGGATGAACGCCACCGGCCGAGGCCGGAAGATGGTGAACAAGACGAAGACGAGCGCGACCGCGCTGCTCGCCGACACGACGCTCGGCAGTGCCGATCTCCCCATCGCGACGGGGGATATCGTCACGGCGGGAGGCGCGGCCTACGAAGTCGTCGCTGACCCGGGCGTGTCTGTCCCGAAGCGGATGATGCAGACGGCCGCCGCCGCTCCCGTAACGCTCAAGTTCGCCGGGTCCGCGCGGATGGACATCACCGCGTTCGGCGCGGTCGAAGGCAGCGCCGGCGCCGCCGCGACGACGAAGGCGCTCGACTCGGCCATGGCCGAGGCGGCCTACTGGCAGCGCAGCGTTTCCGATGTGGTGGGGTCGTACCCGCTCACCGCCGATGGCCCGGCCGTCTACATCCCCGCCGGGCGCTGGTATTATGAGGGCGCGGGGCTTGACCGCACCACGACGACGAGCGAGTTGCGGGCCAAAGCCTATGCGATCCGGGGCGAGCATCGCGGCGCGTCGATCATCATCAACAAGTCGGACTGCTACCTGCTCAAGACCAGCGACACCAACGCGCTGACATTCGAGCATTTCTCCCTCATCGGCGGCAAGGGCCTCTGGGTCGGACAGGAAACCGCGGGCAACGTCCGGGGCGGGATCTACGCGAACAACCTGCTGATCAAGAATTTCACCGAATGCGCGCTGGGGCACAACTCGACCGACTTCCCGTTCATTTCGGTCACCCACTGTCAGATCGAGGGGGTGGTGACGTCGAACGTCGCTCAGGCGCTCTACGGCCTCTGCTTCCCCGGTCTCTCGGATGAGGTCTTCATCAGCAACAATTCGATCGGCGGCGTTCGCTATGGGATCAAGCTGACGCAGGGCGGCAACCACGCGAAGGTCGTCAACAACGGCATTTTCGGCCGGCCCAACCAGAGCGGCGGCATGTCCGCGGACATCTGGATCGTGCCGCGCTCGACCGAGACCAACGCGGGGCAGGGCCTCATCATCGACGGCAACAAGTTTGGGCCGGAGGGGATCGAGAACACCACGGTCGCGCGCATCCTGTTCGCCGACGAGGACACGACCAACACCTATTCCTGGCAGCGCCCGCACAGCACCGTGAAATCGACGGGCTACGCGGTCGGCGCGCGCATCAGCAAGAACGACTTCGGCGGCAACAACAACCACCGCGACAGCCTCATCTACTCGACCACGTATCGCCTGAACGGCCTCGACTTCACGCCGGACAATTCGATCACCGGGTTCGCGCCGACGAAGCTCGTCGAGTACTCGTCGGACGTGCTGACCGACTACGCCGGCAATTCCCTTCAGATCCGCTCCGGCGGCCGGATGTCCCGGAGCAACGCGGGCGTCGTAACCCCGGCGGCAGGCTGCAAGCCGAGGAACATGCGCGGCGCGTTCGTGCCGATCGCCCCTGATTTCGGCGGCTGCTTCGAGGGCGCGGTCGACACGACTTCGGGTTGGGGCTCGGGCGACCCGGCGGATTATCAGTCTCTGCTCGACGTGGAGACCATGACCTATTCGGGCGGCACGGCCACCGGCAGCATCGCCGACCCGTTCGGGGGGCACCAAAGCCTATTCCGTCAACCCGACCACCACGGGCTCGGCGGCCAGCTACACCTCCGGGAACTTGGCCTCCGTCATCTCCGCACTGTCCCCGGCGCCGCTACAGGGCTGCACCGCGTGGATGGAGACCTATGTGCGCCAGCCATCGGGCGGGGGCACCGGCGCGTTCATCGGGCTGGTCATCGGCTCCAGCAGCTATGACCGCGTGGTCAACATCGTGGTAGAGGGCGGCGCGTGGCGTCTCGTCCGCGTGCCCGTGACCATGACGCGCCTCGGCAACAGCGACGTGCGGCTGCGGATCGGCATCTCGGGGCCGCAGGCGGTCAACGGCGCGCCCGTCGAGATCTATGGAGCCCGGCTCTATATCGCGAGCCACCCGGTCAGCGCCGGGAACCTGCGCACCCGTGGGCCGAGTTCGGGCGGCTGGAACGGCCAGCATATCGTCATGGGCGCCTATCACCTCTGGATCGATTCATCCGGCCGCCTGCGGATCAAGTCTGGCGCGCCGACGAGCGACACTGACGGAACGGTCGTCGGGACGCAGAGCTGAGTCTCGTCCTGGCCCTCTACCCCACGTTGCTGTGCGAGGAGCAGCGGCGGCCGGCGCCGACGGTCATGCAACCGGATGGTTCCTATTTTCGCCGCGGTTCGCATAGGACCAATCCGGCGCAAGGCCGTGGTTGATGGAGTTGCCGCGTAGAGCGTAGCGATGCTGCGAGACGCTGACTTTGACGAAGGTGCGCAGCCCCGAGCGGATATCCGTGCTGACCTTGTGCAGCACGGTCTGATCGAGCCTGAGCAAGTGCCTGTTGGAGTACGTCAGATGTTTAATGGGATCGGGTTCGCAGAGCGCGTCCATCTCAGGCAAGCTCGTCGCGTGATCCGCCGAGAACGAAAACCTCTGGTCTCCGGCGTCGAAAAACGTGGTCGGATTGGCGTCGGACCAGATGTAATTTAGGTCGTCGGTCAGGAATCCGTCGCTATGCCAACCCGGCCGGTTCCCCGGGTTCTCTGGCGTCACCCATAGCGTCTTCGCGGTCACGTAGACGAAGCTGTCCAGCCACCGATCCTTTGCGTTCTCCCGAGCCGCCATCCATATCGGAGCGAACTGGCCGAGATTTTCGGGAGGCAGCGTTGCGGACATCCCCGGCAGCTTGATTGGGCAGTAGAGCCAGAACATCATTTCGCTCGGACGGATGTCGATCGCCCCTAGATCTATCGGCAACGCCCCATAGATCGCGTCAGTCTTCATGGCAGGGGTCCTCGAAAATGTAGAGGCCAAGCTCCTGCTGGACGAATATCGCGCAGAAGCCATGATAGATTAGGCCATGGGTCTCCGGCACGTTTGCGCCGCATTTCACAGCGACGAAGTGGCGGTCCTCGTCCGGCTCGCGTGTATCGACCACGGCCCAGAGCCAGAACATTCCGCCCTGATCCGCCATGCGGATGATCCACGCCCCGCGCGGCAGGCGCATCGTGAATCGCTCCATCACGGGCATCTGGTACTTGAAGATGACGCGGCCCGACGCGCCTGACATTTTCTTACCGCGCAGGGTTTCGTCCCATTGGTCAGACGCCCGTATGGGGGACTGTTGATCCTCGCTCATTTGCACACATCCCTTGCCTTCATAACCGTCCCCTCTTATATATACGGGGACGGTTATTCGTGTCAATAAGCGGGGACGGTTTCGTGATGCCTTTGACAAAATTTCCGGGGACGGATAACGCCCGGAAGATGGGACGCCCTCCGCTCAACGTCAAAGAGACCAAGGTTCGCCTGACTGCCGACCAGCGTCAGCGCATCGAGGCGCTGGTCGGCCCCAACCGCATGGCCTCATTTATTCGCGAGGCTATCGAGAACGAACTGGACCGGCGCGAAAAGGAAGAGCCTCCAGCTTAGACCGCTCTCCCCGAATCGACATGTTCGCGGTATGTTCTTCGAAACGGAGAGCCCTACCCATGCACCGCGAATTCCGAAACGAAGCCGCCCCTTGCTACCAGATCGAGGCGTGGACGGCGGACGGGCGGGCCTATGTCTCGCTCGTCCTGACTTGCGAGGGCGCGGTTCGAGAAGCCGCTTGGGAGATCCTTCAGGGCGCGTACCTGGACCGCGAGCTTATCATGCGGCAGGGCGCGCGGGTCATGCGGCGGCGGGCGGCGGTGGGGTAGGGAGTTCGCTTCTCTGTGGCAGCGGGGCGAGACGATCGAGCCACGGCCACCCCTCGTACTTGTCTCCGGTCGCGCGAAGGTGGGTATACCGCTGTAGCGATTGCCACGATCGGTGCCCTGAAACCGATGCCGCCAAGGGGATGGTCCTGCCCATTTCCATGAGCCGCGATATCCCCTCATGGCGCATGTCGTGGAAATGTAAATCCTCTATTCCGAGCAGCTTACACGCTCGGGTGAAACCAGCAGATACAGCGTCCGTCGTGAACGGGAAGATCTGCGGCTTAGCTCTTGGCATCGCTCGGATAATGCGCTCCGCCTCTGGCACAAGCTCGCACCAAACGTCATTGCCGGCCTTTTCGCCCGGATGCTTCATGTCTCGAACCAGAATGCGCCCCGGCTCGAGATCGGCCCACTGGATCGTTAGGATTTCTTCCTGCCGGCGAGTGGAGAAGATCGCGAAGGCGACGATCATTGGCATCGGGATTGTGCCCCTGCGCCGCTGCCGATCCACGAAGTGCTCCATGAGCAGATCAATTTCAGCGAGGGTAGGCCGCCGCGTGCGCTGCTTGGATTTTGTGATCAGGCCGAGCCTTTTGCAGACTTTCATCGCCTCAGCCATCGCCGCGGGGTCGAGATCGAGACCCCAAGCGGGCTTGGCGACGGCAAATATCGCGGACAGGTGCGAAAGATAATTCAACACAGTCTGGGGCTGCCGGTCAGCGCCGAGGTCCTGCGCGAAGCTTACTATGTCCCGAGACCCGATATCCGCGCACGCCATGCTTGCGATAGGGGCTCGCTTGATCGCCTCAAGCACCTGCGTCTTCGTGCGCCCGATCCTCTGGCGGCTTTCGGCGACATACTTCTCAATGGCATCCGAAAGGCTCCCGCCCTTTTGCATCGCGGCTTCCAGCGCGCCCGGCTTGGCGATGGCCTTCTCTTGCCGCGCCATCCATTTTTGGGCTTGAGCCTCGGTGTCGAATGTTTGCGCGGCTGAAAAGACAATCCTGCCCCCTCGCCTCACCTTGACCTGCGCGGTATATCCTATCGTCCCGTCCCTTCTGGGGCGGGCGGAAATTACTCCCATGAGGGACCTCGTGCCGGGGCTACAGAGCTAAGAATCGGGCTACATTGTAGCCCCGGCGCAGCAGGAACGGTCAATATGGGGCGCAAACGGAACATAACCAGCAATGGCAGATACCGCGCAAGTCGCTGATAATATGAAAATATATAGCGATATCAGCAGTATGCGTTTATCCGTCGCGCCGATGATGGACTGGACTGATCGTCATTGCCGCGCCTTCCACCGACGCTTCACGCGGCGCACGCTGCTCTATACCGAGATGGTCACGACCGGCGCGATCCTGCGCGGTCCGCGCGAGCGCCTGCTCGAATTCGGGCCGGACGAGCACCCGGTCGCGCTCCAGCTCGGCGGCTCCGATCCCGCTGATCTCGCGGCGGCGACGCGCATCGCGGTGGAGCTCGGCTATGACGAGGTGAACCTCAATGTCGGCTGCCCGTCCGATCGGGTGCGCTCGGGCTGCTTCGGCGCGGTGCTGATGAGGGATCCGGACCTCGTCGCCGACTGCGTCTCGGCGATGATCGGCGCGGCGGGCGCGGTGCCCGTCACGGTGAAATGCCGGATCGGCGTGGACGAGCAGAAGCCGGAGGAGGTGCTGCCCGCCTTCCTCGCGCGCATCTCCGCCGCCGGTGTCCGGAGCTTCGCGGTCCACGCCCGCAAGGCCTGGCTCCAGGGGCTGAGCCCGAAGGAGAACCGCGAGATCCCGCCGCTCGACCACGACCTCGTCGTCCGGATGAAGCGGGCCTTTCCCGACCTGCGCGTCGCGATCAACGGCGGCATCACGGATCTCGACATGGCGGAGACCCTGCTCGCGCGCGGGCTCGACGGGGTGATGATCGGCCGCGCCGCCTATCACGATCCCGCGCTCCTCGGCGCGGTCGATGCGCGCCTTTTCGGCGAGGGGGAAACAGTCGCGGCCGAAACGGCGGTGCGCGCGATGCTCCCCTATATCGAGGCCGAGCGCCACCGCGGCACGCCCCTCAACGCGATGACCCGCCACATGCTCGGCGCCTTCCAGGGCCGGCCCGGCGCGCGCGCCTGGCGCCGCCGGCTTTCCGAGGGCGCGCATCTGCCCGGCGCCGGTCCGGAGCTCGTCGCCGCCGCGCTCGAGGAGATCACGCGCGCCGCGCCGGAGGCCGTCGTCGCGGTGGCGCCGAATTCCCTTTGAACCCGCGGGGGCGGCGGGCTAGTTCGGGAGGGTAGGCTGTTCCCTGTCCCTGTCTCGAGTCCGTCATGCCCCATACCGATCCCACTCATCTCATCACCCTCGGCGCCCTTCTCTTCGTGATCGGCGGTTTCGCCGGGATCATCGCGGGGATGCTGGGCGTGGGCGGGGGGATCGTGCTCGTTCCGGCCTTCCTCTACACCTTCACCGCGCTCGGTTACGACAGCCCGGTCCTGATGCAGGTCTGCCTCGCCACCTCGCTTGCCACGATCGCCGCCACCTCCGGCCGCTCGGTGCGCGGCCATATGGCGAAGGGGGCGGTCGACATGGACATCCTGCGGGGCTGGGCGCCGGGGATCGTGATCGGCGCGATCGTCGGCGTCGTCGTCGCGGGCGGCATGAAATCGACCGCGCTCATGCTGATCTTTGGCGTGCTCGGCACGGTGATCGGCCTCTATATCGCCTTCGGCCATGATTCCTGGCGGCTCGGCGATCACATGCCGACGCGCTGGGGACGCTGGATCACCGGGCCGGTCATCGGCTTTCTCTCCGTTCTGATGGGCATCGGTGGCGGCAGTTTCGGTGTTCCGCTGATGCGGCTCTTCAACGTGCCGATCCACCGCGCGGTCGGCACGGCCTCGGGTTTCGGCATGCTGATCGCCATCCCTTCGGTGATCGGCTTTCTCCTGAGCGGCTGGGGGCTCGACGGGCTGCCGTTCGGCACGGTGGGGCTCGTGAACCTGCCCGCCTTCGCGATCGTGGTGGTCACGACGATGCTGACCACGCCCTGGGGCGTCGCGCTCGCCCATGCGATGGATGCGAAGCCGCTAAAGCGCGTCTTCGGCGCCTTTCTGATCCTCGTCGCGCTCAACATGCTGAGGAAGGCGGTCGGCTATTGAGGCGATGCCCGGCCGGGCGTGGGAGATCCGCGCGCCGAGATCCGGGCTTCGCACCAGTCGATCCTGCCCCGAAGCCGTGAGCCGCTTTCATGTGCGAGCTTCGGGGCAGCCAGCCCGAGGGAGGCGGTGCGATACGCGACTGCCCCCCGCCGCCGGCTCGGGCCCTTCGCCTCAGCGCGCGAGATAGGTGAGGCGGTCGAGAAAGCCCTGCAGGATGAAGCCCGCCGCGACATGGTCGATCACCTGCGCGCGTCGCCCGCGCGAGGTGTCGGCCTCGAGCAGCGCGCGTTCGGCCGCGACGGTGGAAAGACGTTCGTCCCAATAGGTGATCGGAACGTCGATCACGCCTGTGAGGTTGCGTGCGAAGGCGCGCGTCGATTGCGCGCGGGGGCCTTCGGTGCCGTCCATGTTGCGGGGCAGGCCGAGCACAAGGCCTCCGACCGAGCGTTCGGCGATCAACGCCGCGAGAATCGCGGCGTCGGCGCCGAACTTGCCGCGCCGGAGCGTCCGGAGCGGGGTGGCGACGCGGCGCGTCGTATCGGAGACGGCGATACCGATCGTCTTAACACCGAGATCGAGGCCGATCAGCGCCCGGCCGGGCGGCAGCGCGAGGGCGAAGGCGCCTGTGTCCTCGATGACCGAGGCCGCGCTCATCGCAGCCCCGCCGCGCCGGCCGCCGCGTCGATCGTGGCGAGCGCTTCGGGATCGGTGGCGAAGGCCTCGCGGGCGGCCCGCCAGCTGGCTTGCGCCGCGTCGGTCCGGCCCAACACGCCCTGCGCGCGGATCAGCCGCGCCCAATCCCCGGCCGAGCCGCCCTCGGCCGCGAGGCGCCCGGCAAGCTGGTTGACCATGCCTTCGATCATGGCTTGACGCTCCGCGGGCGACATCTCGCCCGCTGCCTCGATTTCGGCCGCGTCGGGTCCGGGCGCGGCCGATGGAGGCGCGGCGGAAGGCGGCGCGGAAGCCCCTGGCTGGCTCGCCGCGCCCTCGGGGGGCGGCATTCCGGCCAGCCGCGCGACCTCTCCGATCTGGCTCCGGATGGTCGCGATCCACGGCGCATCGGCCGGCCCCTCGGCCAGCAGCGCGCTCCAGAGCTGATAGGTCAGGTCGGGCCGCCCCTCCTGGAGCAGGGTCAGGCCAGAGTAATAGCGTGCGAGCTTGTTCGCGGGGTCGCGTGTGAGCGCCTGGCCCAGCGCGGCCTCGGCTTCGGGCGAGACATAGCCGCTCGTGGCGAGGATCATGAGCTCCGCCCATTCCGCGTAATCCTCGGCCCCGGCGCGATCGCCAAGAATGCCGATCACCTCTCCCTGCGCGCGATGCGCGCCGGCCCAGTCGCTCATGCCGGCCCGGGCCCGGGCGAGCAGGCGGTGGCCTTGCTCATCGTCGGGGCGGGTTTTCAGGATCGTCTCCAGCCTGTCGATCAGCGCCTGGTCCTCGGCCACGCCGGGCTCCGGGGCCGCGTCGACACGGGGACCGGCGTTCAAGCCGGGCGTGGCGCGCGGGCCGTCGGGCGCGGCCGCGCGGGCGATGGCGGCCTCCGCCTCCGCCTGCCGCGGGCGATTCGCCCGTTCCGCCGCGGCGCGTTCGAGCCGGGGCACCAGCGGCTGATCCGGCACGCCGGGCGCGCCGAGCAGGCCATAGAGCGCCAATCCGGCGAGGAGGAAGAGCGCGATCAACGTGGCGCCGGCGCGCCGCGAGAGCGTGCGCGGCGCGACATCGGGCGCGTCCGCGTCCGCATCGGCGGTGGTGAGCAGGCGGCGGGAGATCTCGATCTCGGTAACCCGGGCCTCGTCCGGCGTGACGAGCCCGCGCGCCGAGTCGGCGCGCAGTTCGCGGAGCTGATCGCGGTAGAGCTTCGCCGCGTAACGTGACCGCGGCTCCGCCGCGCCGGCGCCGCGCATGAGCGGCGCGAGCACCGCGGCGAAGCATGCGAGCGCGAGGACGAGCGCGATCACCCAGAAAAGAACCGTTCCCGTCATACCACCCGTGCCTTTCCGGGCGCGGACCCTAGGGGCTCGGCGTCCGGCGCGCAATCGGCCTTTGGCCGCAGGACGGGGCCGAACGCGGCGTCGGGATATGTGACCGGGTGCCGGCCGGGCGCGCGCCCGCGAAAGACTCCGCCTGGCCGTCGCCGCGCCCGTGGAGACGGTGGGCCGTTGCCCGGCCATGCGTCAGGCCCGCGCGTCCCGCGCGGCCACGTAGGCGCCCCAGGCGGCGCGGAAATCCTCGCGCGCCCGTGCGAGGCGGCCGTCGAGGGGCGGCGCGGCGCGCGGGCGATGGCCGGTCCGGATCTCGCAGGCGGGCCGCGCCCCCGAAAGGCGGGCAAGCCGCGCCTCCGCCTGTTCGGCCGCGTGGCGGATGGCTTCGATATCGACGATCATCGCAAATTCCCCCTTCGCTACGATCTCGCTTTCCAATGAGAATAAAACAAGAACACACTGTCGCGCAACGATTCCGGCGCGGACGGTTAACGACCATCATGTCATGAAATTAAATATAATAATATCAATATATTGAAGAATAATAATTATAATTGAGTTTAAGACGGAAGGCGGCGTTTTCCTATCTACGACCCGGCATATCCGTTTGCGGATGGCGCCGCCACGAGCGTCCGACAACCCGCCGAACGGCCCCTCCGCGCGCCCGCGGAACACGCTTCGCGGAAAGTTGAACATGCGCGGATGAGCGCTTGGTCGACAGCGCCGCTTGACGCGGGGCGCCGCGGTTCTCAGGGTAGGAGGCGAGCACCTAATGGAGAGTACCCGTATGAAGCGCATCCTCCGTCTCGCAGCGGCCGCGGCTCTGCTCGCGGGCGCCACGCCCGCGCTGGCCATGAACATCTGCGTCGAGGGTGCCTATCCTCCCTTCTCGGAAACCTCGCCGGACGGCTCGGTGGTCGGCTTCGACATCGACATCGCCAACGCGCTCTGCGCCAATATCGGCGAGACCTGCGTCATGGTGAAAACCGACTGGGACGGCATCATCCCGGCCCTGCTCGAAAAGAAATGCGACGCGATCGTGGCCTCGATGTCGATCACCGACGAGCGCAGGCAGGTCATCGACTTCACCAAGAAATATTACCAGACCGCGGCCCGTTTCGTGGCGCCGAAGAATAGCGATCTGACCTTCACGCCCGAGGGGCTGGAGGGCAAGGTCGTGGGCGTGCAACGAGGCACGATCCATCAGGCCTTCATGGAAGGCGAGTTCCCGGACGTGCAGCTCCAGACCTACGGCACCCAGGACGAGATGATCCTCGATCTCACCTCCGGCCGGATCGACGCGGGCATGGCCGACAGCGTGGTGCTCGATCTCGGCTTCCTGAAGACGCCGGCCGGCGCGGATTACGCCTTCTTCGGCGAACCCTATTTGATCCCGAAATATCACGGCGAGGGCGCGGGGATCGGCGTGCGCAAGGAAGATACCGAATTGCGCGACAAACTTTCGGCGGCGATCGCGGCGATCCGGGCCGATGGCATCTATCAGACGATCGAGAAGAAATACTTCGACTTCGACATCTATGGCGGGTGAGGCGGCCTGACCCGGCGGGCGGGGCGCCCGGATGGAACATCTCATCGTATACCTGCCGCTTCTCGGACGTGGCCTGCTCGTCACGATCGCACTCGCGGTGGTCTCCCTCTTGCTCGCCACGCTCCTCGGCGCGCTCAGCGCCTGGGGCCGGCTCGGCGGCTCGCCGGTCGCGCGCGGCGTGGTGCTGGTCTACACGACGATCATCCGCGGCGTGCCCGACCTCGTGCTGATCCTGCTCACCTATTTCGGCGGGCAGCGGCTCCTGAACACGATCACCGGGGCGTTCGGCGGCGGAACGGTCGAGCTTTCGCCCTTTCTCGCGGGCGTGATCGCGATTGGCTTCATCTACGGCGCCTATCTCGCGGAGACCTTCCGGGGCGCCGTCCTCGCCGTGCCCAAGGGGCAGGCCGAGGCCGCGGCCGCGCTCGGCCTCCGGGGCTGGCGGCTGTTTCGCGAGGTGCTCCTGCCGCAGATCGTGCGCGCGGCGCTCCCGGGCTATGGCAATACCTGGCAGGTGCTGGTCAAATCGACCGCCGTGGTCTCCGTGATCGGGCTCGGCGATCTGGTCGGCTACGCGAACGACGCCGGCAAGACGACGCGGGAGCCGTTCCTCTTCTTCCTCGCCGTGCTCGCGGGCTATCTCGTCATCACCTGGGCCTCGACCCGGGTTCTCGCGCATCTCGAGCGCCGTGCCGAGCGGGGATACGCCCATGCGCGTTGATCTCATCCTCCAGAACTGGCCGCTCTTCGCCCAGGGCGTCTGGATCACCGCGCAGCTTACCGTCCTCTCGCTCCTGATCGGATTTGTGATCGCATTGCCCGCCGGGCTGGCGCGGGCGCGGCGCAAGCGCTTCTGGGAGCCGGTCCTCGCGGTCTATGTTTATGTCTTCCGGGGCACGCCGCTGCTCGCGCAGCTGTTCCTCGTCTATTACGGCCTCGCGCAATTCGGCTGGATCCGCGCGAGCTGGGCCTGGAGCATCCTGCGCGATCCCTGGTGGTGCGCGCTCATCACCTTCTCTCTCAATTCCGGCGCCTATGCGACTGAGATTATTCGTGGCGCGGTGACAACCACGCCGCGCGGCGAGACCGAGGCGGCGGCGGCGCTCGGCCTCTCGGCCCGGCAGGCGACCTGGCTCGTGCTCATCCCCTCGGCGCTCCGGCGCGCGCTGCCGCAATACGGCAACGAGGTGGTCTTCATGCTGCACGGCTCGGCGGTGGCGAGCGTGATCACACTGAAGGACATCCTTGGTGCGGGGCGGACTCTGAACGCGAAGTTCTACCTCGCCTATGAGGGGTTCATCGCCGCGGCGCTGCTCTACATGGCGATCACCTTCCTTCTGATCTGGATCTTCCGCCGACTCGAGAACCGCTACCTGCGCCATCTCACCCTGTCGCGATGATCCGCTCAGGGCTTTCGCGCCGGCGGCGGAGCGGCTAGGAGAGCCGCCATGACAGAGAGCGAGTCCTCGACCCGGCCCGCCGTCCGGCTGCGGCCCAACGTCAACGCCCAGGCGATCCGCTTCGGCGCGCCCTGGGCCTATGCCGATCAGCTGGTGCTCGACCGGCGAACGAAGGCCATTCCCGCCGGAACCGTGGTCGAGCTTCAGGACGCGGAGCGGCGCCCGCTCGGCGCCGCGGCCTTCAACGCGGAATCGAAAATCGCCGCGCGGATGCTCGACCGCGAGCCGGGCGCGGAAATCGACCGCGCCTGGTTCGCCGCCCGGCTCGGTCGCGCCCTCGCGCTCCGCGAGACGCTGTTCGACGCGCCCTATTACCGGCTGATCCACGCGGAGGCCGACGGGATGCCGGGCGTGGTCATCGACCGCTTCGGCGCGGCCGCCGTGGTCCAGCCGAACGCCGCCTGGGCCGAGGCGCGGCTCGACGCGCTCGCGGAGGCGCTTCGGGAAGTCACGGGCGTCGAGACGGTGATCAAGAACGGCTCGGGCCGCGCCCGGGCGCTGGAGGGGCTTCCGGAGAGCTCCGAGACCCTGTTCGGCGGTATCGACGCGCCCGTGCCGGTGCCGATGAACGGGGCGACCTATTTCGCCGACCTGCTCGGCGGCCAGAAGACCGGCCTTTTCTACGACCAGCGCCCGAACCACGCCTTCGCCGCCCGGCTCGGACGCGGGCGGACGGTGCTCGACGTCTTCTCCCATGTCGGCGGCTTCGCGCTCGCCGCGCTCGCGGGCGGGGCGGTCTCGGCGCTGGCCGTCGACGGGTCCGCCCCGGCGCTCGCGCTCGCCGCGCGGGGCGCCGAGGCGACAGGGGTCGCCGCCGCCTTCGAGACGCTGAAGGGCGATGCCTTCGACACGATGGCGGCGCTCGCCGCGGAGGGGCGGCGCTTCGGCCTCGTGGTCTGCGATCCGCCGGCCTTCGCGCCCAGCAAGCAGGCCCTGGAGGCGGGGCTCCGGGCCTATGAGCGCACCGCGCGGCTCGGTGCCGAGCTGGTGGAGCCGGGCGGGTTCCTCGTGCTCTGCTCCTGCTCCCACGCCGCCGATCTCGCCCGCTTCCGCGAGGCGAGCCTGCGCGGTGTCGGCCGGGCCGGCCGGGCGGCGCAGATCCTCGCCGTGGGTGGCGCGGGGCCGGATCATCCGGCGCACGCGCATCTCGCCGAGAGCGTCTACCTCAAGGCGCTCTTCCTGCGCCTCGACGGATGACGGCGGCGCCGGGGGCGGAGCGGGTTCTCCTCGATGCGAACGTGCTCCTCCCGACCGTGCTGCGCGAGATCCTGATCGGCGCGGCGGCCGCCGGGGCCTTCGTTCCGCTCTGGTCGGCGCGCATCCTCGAGGAGTGGGCGCGCGCGGCGCGCAGGCTCGGTCCCGGGGCGGAGGAGATCGCCCGGGGCGAGATCGCGCTCCTTGGCGTCGGATGGCCCGACGCGGCGGTAACACCGCCCGCGGACCTTGTCCGGCAAATCGTCCTGCCCGACCCGGACGACGCGCATGTGCTGGCCGCGGCGCTCGCCGGTGGCGCGGAAACGCTGGTCACCCGCAACCGCGCGGATTTCCCGAACCGGATCCTCACGCCGCTCGGCGTGATCCCGCGCGATCCCGATGGTTTCCTCGTCGAGATCGACGCGCGCGGCCCCGGGCTCGGCGCGGTCGTGGAGCGGGTGCGCGCGAAGGCGGAAGCGATCTCGGGTGAGCCGAAGCCGCTTCGCCCGCTCCTGCGCCGCGCCGGGCTGCACCGGCTCGCGAAGCGCCTCGCCCCCGCGGGATAGGAGGCTCAGGCCGTCGGGCCGTCCGAGGCGACCACGACGCTCAGGTCGATGCTCGAGCAGCGGCCGAGATTGGCGCGATCCCGGGCGAGGAAACCGTCCATCGCCGCGTAGCCCGCGTCCCGCAACTGGAGCAGCAGCGCCTTGTTCGGCGTCATCTTCGAGACGAGGCCGAGCTGGTTCATGAGCTTGTCGTCGCTGACCGAATGCACGTAATTGCGCTTCATCGCGCCCTCCGCGATCGTGCCGTTGTCGAGCATCCGGTTCACGAACTGGATCGCCCGCAATTCGCCGAGCAGCGAGGCGTTGAAGCTGATCTCGTTGATCCGGCTCTCGATCTCGGAGGCCTTGGTGGGCAGCTCCTCGCGGTAGAGCGGGTTGATGTGCACGATGATGATGTCGGGCGTCGTGGTGTGGTAGAACAGCGGGTAGAGCGCCGGATTGCCGACATAGCCACCGTCCCAGTAAGCTTCCCGCCGGCCGGTTTTCGGGTCATCGATTTCGATCGCCTGATAGAGCGTCGGCAGGCAGGCGGAGGCGAGAATCGCATCCGTGGTGACCTCGGCGCCCCGGAAGATCCTGGGTCGGCCGCTGCGCACGTTGGTCGCATTGATGAAGAGCTTTGGGCCGGCGTCCGAGGCGATCGTCTCCGCGTCGAGCAGATTCTCGACCGTCTCGCGCAGCGGATGGTAGTTCACCGGATTGAACTGGTAGGGCGAGAAGATCCGCGTGATCGCGGTGCCCGCCGCCACCGCCGGGCTCCATTCGAGCGCCCGCGCGGTCACGGCCGGCGCGGGCGAGAACAGGCGCAGCCATTCCATCGCCGCCTCGGCCCCCGCGCCCGTCAATCCGGTCAGGGAAAGCCAGAACGAGGAGAGCGCCTCGCGCGCGCCCTCGCGCCCGCCCTTGACCCAGCCGTGCTTCAGCGCCGCTGCGTTCATCGCGCCGGCCGAGGTGGCCGTCACCCCCTCGATCGCGATCTCCTCCTCGTCGAGAAGGCGGTCAAGCGTGCCCCAGGTGAAGGCGCCATGCGCGCCGCCGCCCTGAAGCGCGAGGTTCACTGTCCATCGAGCCAAATTCCGTCTCCTTGTCCGGCGTTCCGGGCCCGCGACGCCGAAAAGATCCGAGTCGCGGGACGCTGTTTCCTGCGCGATCAGTCGAACAAGAGCCCGCCACGATAACTTCATGCGACGCGGCGATGTTCGCGCGAGGGGTGAGTCGTTCGCACGATACTTGAAGCAGACTCGCGGCGACCAGCGCCATCGGGCATGGTTCCGCCGCTTTCACGTGTATCTGTCCACGAATGGACACTCTGTGGTTGTAAGAATTCGCGTAGTTTGGCAAGACTGGGCGAAAGTTGCGTGTTTTGCCAAAAAAAACGCCCTCCAAGGGAGGGCGCTAAGTCGTTGAGGCAGGTTTCATACAGGCAAGAAACCTATCGAGCAGTGAAACCCTTATACAAAATCAAACACCTACCGCCAAGCCAAAAATCTTCGTGCGACCCATTGAGAGCATGGATTAAGGTCGGATCTGTCCCTTCAACCACGGAATGTGACAGGAATGACACGCAGGCCCCTCGCGGCGGGACTGGCCGCGCTCGCCTTGGCGCTCATGCCCGCTGCCATCGCCGCGGAGCCCCGCAATGGCATATCTATGTATGGCGAACCCGCGCTCCCACCCGATTTTGTGGCGCTCCCCTATGCCAACCCGGAAGCGCCCAAGGGAGGGCGGATCGTCTTCGGCGAGGTGGGCGGGTTTGACTCGCTTAATCCCTACATTTTGAAGGGTAGGGCGCCATACCCCCTTCAGGCCCATGTGTTTGAGACTCTTATGGCGCGCAACTGGGACGAACCTTTCGGTCTTTATGGTCTTCTCGCCGAATCGATAGATGTGGCGGAAGATCGCGCATCGGTTGTCTTCACCCTTCGTGAGAACGCGCGCTTTTCCGACGGCGCGCCGGTCACCCAGGAAGATGTGATCTGGTCAATGCAGACATTGGCCGAGAAAGGACTGCCAAGATATTCCAATTCCTGGGATAAGATTGAAACAATCGAAAAAGT
>JAMHVU010000034.1:0-47542 GCA_035911355.1 Sphingobium sp. | reverse complement strand
TACAGGTCGATCAACGCGCCAACTCGCATTTCCTTACGCTTGGCGTTCCGCTCCGAAACAGGGTCTTTGCCCATCAGCGCGGAAGCCACGATCTCCTTTGCCCGCTTGCGCGCCAGTTCGACCGTGAGGGGGCCGAACTGCCCGATCGTGAAAAAGCGTTGCGGCGCGTTCCGGCCACCGCCTTCGGCCAGATACTTGACGACAAAGGTTTTGACGCCGCTCACCCCGACGCGAACGCCGAAACCCTTCGTATCGCTATCCCACAGCATATACCGCTTGGCTCGTGGCTCAGCGGCGTCCACCACCGTTTTTGTCAGCTTAATTTCGGACTGCTTCGCCATTTTCTCTGCTTTTCCGAGACCTTGATCACCGTTCCGGGCTACAACCGGGCTACAACGAAAAGGGGAAATTATAGGTTTCGTCTCGGCCATATATAGCGTAGAGAGATGCTAAAAACAAACGTAAAATCATAATCTTAATCGTAGAATAGCGGCCTGTGGCGTTGAGTGGAGAAGCGCTCATGCAACTTTGCCAAGGTTGGGGTCGAGGGTTCGAATCCCTTCGCCCGCTCCAGTTTATTCACGAAAATCAGATACTTATGCCGAGAGTTTTCTCGGCGATGATTGCGCTCGAATGCCAGTTCACCACGCGTTCACCACCGAGATCGCGTAAATTGGCGAGCGGTGTCGTGCTTTCGCGCATCCCGACACATAATTTGGGGAAGGTCTTCCCCTACCGGCGAGCCGCTGTCGCGTCTCTCCGGACCCCTTCGTGCGGGGCTGCCGCCCCGCAACACCCCGCTAGAGTGAGAGAACGGCCGGTCTGGCCGTGACGGACTGAGCGCGGAGAGAGAGGCTCTCCACCGGCCGTCGCGGAGACAGGCCAATGGCACAGCAACGCGCGAACCGCCCAGCCAGCGAGCGGGCGAACCTCTACCAGCAGATCACTGACCGGATCATCGCTGAACTCGAAGCCGGCCGCATCCCATGGGTCCAGCCTTGGGATAGCGCTCGGGCTGGCATCGGCATGCCGCACAATGCGGTCAGCGATCGAAAATACAGCGGCATCAACATTCTCACGCTCTGGGACGCCGTGGTGTCACGTGGCTATTCGAGCCACGCCTTCCTGACCTTCCGTCAGGCGATCGCGCTCGGCGGCTCGGTTCGCAGGGGTGAGCGTGGGGTCGGCGTGATCTACACCCGCCGCTTCGTGCCGCGCGAGGAACGCCGCCGCGCCGACGTGGAAGGCCGTGAGCCGTCGAGCGGAATTCCGTTTCTCAAATGGTTCACCGTCTTTTCGGTCGAACAATGCGACGGACTGCCCGCGCACATCTGCGAGCCGCCTCCGCCCATTCCCGAGGGACTGATCCTTCCGCAAGATGAGGCGTTGATCGCAGCGACCGGCGCGGACTTTCGCATCGGCGGCGCGTCGGCATTCTATTCCCCCGTGCATGACTATGTGCAGGTGCCGCGGCCCGATGATTTCTTCGATCCGACCAACTGGCACAGAACGGCCTTTCATGAGCTGGGTCACTGGGCGGGCGGCGCCTCCCGACTGAACCGCGATCAGACAGGCGCGTTCGGCTCCGTGCCTTACGGCAAGGAAGAATTGTGCGCCGAATTGACAGGCGCTTTCGTCTGCGCCGCACTTGGCATCGAGCCGACCGTCCGCCACGCCGACTATCTCGGATCCTGGCTGGAGATCATCCGCGCCGATAATCGCGCGATCCTCCGGGCCGCCAGCGCGGCGTCGAAAGCGGCTGATTATCTGCTCGCCTTCAGGACTCCGACGGGGGTCGCCGCCAATGACGATGACCCCGACCATGACCCGGATGGCGCGATGGCGCTCGAAGGGAGGATTGCGGCATGATGCTCCTCACTTCCGAAATCCGCGCCCAATTGCAGGCTAATGCCGCCGCACGGTACGCCGCACTCGCCAGAGGCGAACGTGATCCCGATCCCGTTCCTGTCGTTCGCTTCTTCAACCCGGTCGGTCAGGCCACTTGGCTGGCAACCGAGATCGATAAGGATGATATCCTTTTCGGGCTTGCCGATCTTGGCTTCGGCACACCTGAACTGGGCAGTTTCGCGCTTGAGGAATTGCAATCGATCCGGCTGCCGTTCGGCCTCGGCATCGAACGCGATACCCTGTTCGAGGGCGAATTCCCCTTGTCGGTCTATGCTGAAGCGGCATGCCGCGCCGGTTCGCTCGTGCTCGGCGAACGCAAGCTTAACCGGGCTGCGGCCTCTTTGGCAGGAGGCCGGTGATGCGATTCGCAAAATGGCCCAAGCCCACCGCCTATGTCGAAACCTCGCGCAAGCGCGCCGCCTTTGTCACGAAGCAGCGCCGCGAGCGCGAGGGCTTTCCGCTGTTCGCCAACTTGATCGCCGATGGGCAGCATAGCGTCGACGAGGAAATGGCCCGCCGCGCCGAATGGTGGCCCGAGCAGCAGCAGCGACTCCGCGACGAACGCGCGAAGGTCTGGCGACGAGCGCGTTCGAAGCTGTTCGCCTTCCCGGAACCACGACGACGCGCGATCCGGCGCGCCTGGCGCGACTGCCCCTATCCCGCCGATCCCTATGGCCTTGCCGATTTCCTCCATCAGATCCGCATGGGGAAACTCGATCCTGATCGGCCGCCGTGGCGATTTCATGCGCCGACGCGGCCCCGGACGATCCTCGATCCCCAATGTTTCGCCGATGCGTTCAAGCGGATCGGCCAGCGTATGATCGAGCCGTCGCCCGGCCTGCCGAAGGTCGGGTCACCGCGGTATGTCGGCAATCTCGGCAATGGCATCCTGTTCCTCGACGGGGTGCCACCCGCCGCGCCGGCCGACCACATGACGATCCGCGTCCGCGGGGTATGCACCGACGCCGACATCGCGCTGATCGGCTGTCTTGCCGCCGAGGCCAACAAGCGGGTCGTAAAAGTCGTGCGGGTCGATGTCCCGCAGAGGCGGACCGGCGGTTTTACGCATCGGCTGTTGATCCTCGCCTGCTCCGCCACCAAGCATCGCGATCCCGGCTGGATACCCGCATGGGAACGCTATGACGGGCCGCTTTGGCAGACATGGCGCGCGGTTGACCCGAAACGTCGCCTTGCCCGTGTCGGGTTTCTATCGGCGCGCTACGGCTTTCGCACCGGCGACAGCCCGATCGAGGACTATGATGCGCGGCTGACGCCCGACCTTGCGGACCGGATGATCGCCGGGGGAATGACGACGCGGTGACCGCGCCCGCCATCGCCACGAAAGCCCGACAATTATGGCTCGCATCCCGGCTGCGAGATCGCCTCCCTCGCTTATCATGGCACCCGTCCATTCACCGATGTCGCGCTGGTCGGAAGGGGCCTTTACATCAAGGTGATGCGCGCCTTTCTCCAAGGCTTCCGCGAAATGCGCTGCATCACGCCCGATGCCGAGATCACCGAAATCAACGCCGGGATCGGGGTGATGCGCTAGCGACTGCGCATCTGGCTCGAACAGGGTCGCGGGGGATGACCGCGCCCTCAGCACCCTCAGGCCATAATGGCGGACCGCCGCTCGATGACGAGGACGGCCCACCGGTCCCGCGATACTGCAAATATTGTCGGCATTGGTCGCCACCTTCTGACGGCGAGGTCCGGGCCTATGAGTGGTTCCAACTGGGCTTGTCGCGTCGGCGGGTGAAACGGTCGGCCGGCTCTTGCGGCCGGGTACTAATGCATCCCGGAAAGCCACTCGCCTTCTCAGCCACGGTGGACACGTTCGGCTGCCTCAATTTCTCCGCAAAGCCCCGGCCGCCAATCCCGCGCGGGCGCGGCTTTGTCAGAATTTACGAGGGCGAACGTGTTGTCTGGCAGGGGCATGAGGAAGACCTGCCTGATGAATATCGCTAGGCGCGGCCTTGCGCCTCGTCGATCAGCCTCTGGACCAATCCGATCGGCGTATCGTCGATCGGCCGGATCGTTTCGCCGCAGCCGGGACAGTCGACGGTGCGCTCGAGACGAAGCGTGCGATAGCGGACGCTGAACTCACGTCCGCATCGCGGACAATCCGCCTGCGCAAGGATATCGTCCAAGTCGTCACCCATCCCGGCAGAATAGCACGTTGCGCCGACGATGGCGACGCCGCGCGTCGGCATGGCGCCTTCTACAGTGGCAATCGGAGCTGATCGACATCGGGCACAGACACGCCCTCCAACTTCTCGATGATCGTTGCCGCAAGCGTGTCGGCCGCTCGCTCCCGCATTCGTTCATCCGGCATCGTCAGGCCGACCCGCGCCCAGCCGGGCGCGGAAAGCAGGATGGCGGACAGCTCATCTCGTTCGATTCGTTCCATGGAATAAGTGGAACAAAAAGCGAACACCAAGGCAAGCTTTTAGATTCCAGGTGGCGAGCGGGACGACAGACGGTGCCAACGAGCGGTGCGTGCCGCCCAAGGGCGGCCCGCCAGAGGGAGAGGAAGGCCGGGGCTTCATGACGGGCTTGGAGCCGAGAGAGAGTCTCGCGGCGGCCTGTCACGGAGAAAACCCATGGCCAAAGCGCCCCAGAAGATCGTCCTTAGCGGCTCGCGGGACATTCCATTCGACCGGCTGTCGCTATCCCAGTCCAACGTACGCCGGGTGAAGGCCGGCGTGTCGATCGGCGAACTGGCGGAGGATATCGTCCGCCGGACGCTGCTCCAGAGCCTCAACGTCCGGCCCATTCTCGACAGCGAGGGAGCGGAAACCGGCGATTTCGAAGTTCCGGCGGGCGGGCGGCGGTTCCGCGCGCTCGAACTGCTCGTGAAGCAGAAGCGCCTTGCGAAGAACGCGCCGATCCCCTGTGTCGTCAAGGCCGCCAATGACGATGTGCTGGCCGAGGAGGACAGCTATGCGGAAAACACGTTCCGCGAGCCGCTTCATCCCCTCGACCAGTTCACGGGCATGCAGGCGATGGTCGACAAGGGCGAAGGAATCGAGGCGATCGCCGCACACTTCCTCGTCACCCCGGCGGTTGTGAACCAACGCCTGCGGCTGGCGAAGGTGTCGCCCAAGCTACGCGAAATCTATGCCGAGGATGGCATGACACTCGAACAGCTCATGGGTTTCTCGGTCTCGGACGATCATGCTCGCCAAGAGCAGGTGTGGGAGATGCTCGCCCACAGCTATAACAGGTCGGCGCAGTTCATCCGCGACCGGCTGACCGAGGATGCGGTGCGCGTCGCCGACAAACGAGTCCGCTTCATTGGCCTCGACGCTTATATCGCCGCTGGCGGCAGCGAGGCGATGCGTGACCTGTTCCAGCCCGATGATGGCGGCTGGCTCACCGACCCTGCCTTGCTCGATCGGCTCGTTGCCGAAAAGCTCCAGGCCGAAAGCGAGAAGATCGTTGCCGAAGGCTGGAAATGGGTCGCGACGGCGGTCGATATTCCTTGGGGCGTCACCCACGACATGCGCGAGTTGGACGGTGTCGAGACGCCGATTACGCCGGAGGAGGAAGCGGCGCTTGCCCGGCTCCAGGAAGAGGCCGACACGCTCGAAAGCGAATGGAGCGACGCACCCGAAATCCCCGAAGAGATCCATGCGCGGCTCGTGGCGCTGGACGAAGAGATCGGGGCGATCGTCGACCGTCCGAAGGCTTTTGATCCGGCGGATATGGCCATCGCCGGTGCGTTCGTCTCGATCGAGCGCGATGGGTCGCTTTGCATCGAGCGCGGATATGTCCGCCCCGAGGACGAGGCGACCGTCGAAGCTGACACGCCCGAGACGTCCGGTGATGCGGATCCCGGCGTGGGTGCGGAAGTCGAAGCGGACGGCAACGCCGCCGGCTCCAACGTCGTATCGATCGGCGCGGCGTCACAGGACGAGGAGGATGAAGACGGTGAGGTGGTGAAGCCGCTGTCTGACCGACTTGTCGCCGAACTGACCGCATGGCGGACGCTCGCGCTTCAGGACGCATTTGCGCAAAATCCTTCGACGGCCTTCGCGGCGGTTCTCCACGCCTTCGTGCTCGAATGCTTCTATCATGCGAGCCGGGAATCCTGTCTCGAAGTGTCGTTGGGGAAAGTGTCGTTCGGGCTCGCCTCCACGGGGCTGCGCGACAGTGCGCCGGCCAAGGCGATCGCCGAGCGCCACAAACGCTGGGCCGACCGACTGCCGGATTCCGACAAGGAATTGTGGGACGCGCTGCTCCAGTTCGATGGCGCAGAGCAAGCCGCGCTGTTCGCCCATTGCGCATCGATGGCGGTCAACGCGCAGCAGGAGGTAGTGCCCAAATATGACAATGGTCGCATCTCGAAGCACATGGTCGAACGGCGGATCGCGCATAGCCACGTCCTCGCGCGTGTAGTGGGTCTCGACCTGATCGGCGCCGGATGGCGTGCAACGGTCCCGGGCTATTTCACGAGCGTGACCAAGCCGCGGATCATCGCCGATGTTGCGGAGGCAAAGGGATCGAAGTTCGCAGAGATGATCGACCATCTCAAGAAGGCGGACATGGCCCGCGAGGCGGAGCGGTTGCTGGAGGATTCGGTCTGGCTGCCCGAACCGATGCGCACGCCGATCCTTCCCGACGCCTTGGCGACCGAAGGCACCGAGTCCGGCGAGGAAGCGCAGTCGCTCCCGGCCTACCTCGATGACGATCAGGCTAGCGATGACGGCGAAGACGGCGATTTCGCGGTCGCCGCCGAATGACCTGTCGGCGGGGCGGCCCTTGGTCGCCCCGCTTCCCACATCCTCAATTTCAGGAATCGGATCATGAATTTCACCGATCTTTCCACCGCCGGACCCGAGCAGCTCGCGCCAGCATTGCTCGCCGCCTTGCAACGCCTGGGCGAACTTGGGCGCGAGGGTGCCGTGGCGCTCGCGCGCATTGTCGCCGACGATGACGGCGAATTCGATGAGGCGGCCGACTGGATCGCCGACATCGCCTCCGGCAGCCTTCGCGAATGATGCGAGGCTGACCCTCGCCAACCCTCAACCTTCCCGAAAGCCCGGCCGCCGTGCCGGGCTTTCGCATCTTCGGAGAATCGAAATGACCGATACCACACCACCCGTGATCGATTGGGGAGCAGTGACGCAGCGCTTCCACCAATGGGAAACCGATGCCGCAAAGCTTATAGCGGGGAACAAGACGACGCTTCTCTCATTCCTTGCCATGGCGGGCATCAGCCGCATCATGGTCAATTTCGATGGCTGTGGCGACAGCGGCCAGATCGAAGATGTCGCCGCCTTCAAGGGCGATGATCAGGTCGATCTTCCGCCCGGAACCGTTGAGCTGCTAACACTCGATTATGGCGCTACCGAGCCCGTCGCCCACGTCCTCCCGGTCGGTGAGGCAGTCGAGAAGCTCGCCTATGATCTCCTCCATCAGAAGCATAGCGGCTGGGAGAATAATGACGGTGCCTTTGGCGAATTCGCCTTCGACATAGCGGCGGGGACGATCACGCTGGATTACAACGAGCGGTTCACGTCGTCCGAAAACTACGTCCACGAATGGTGAGGAGGCGATGATGGGACATTGCTATCATCACGCCCTCTCGTCGGCGCGCAAATGGGGCGGCCAGCCGGAGGACTATCTCCCGCTGCATCAATGGTTCGATGAGCCGTCGAAGCTCATCATCGCGGATTTCCGTTACCGCGCGCTCCGCCATCATGCCGAGGCCATTTTCATGCTCGAACGCTTCTTCGGGGCGACGATCGCCATCTCGACCGGACGGGTCGTTCCGGTCCGGTTCGTTGGCGAGCAACATGTTCGCGAGGATCTCGGCTTCATCCCGAGTTTCGCGGATTGGGTCCGCTGCATCCGCCCCGAGCCCTGGATGGGGCGCGCCCAGCCGATCCACCGCGACGTCGATCCCTTTGCAGCGCCGGCGCCTGCCGGATCGGAGGCCGCATGAAGATCCAGGCTATCCTTGAATTCGACCTCGAAGATTGGGACGGTGCTCCGATCAACGATCGCGAATTGTTGGACCGCGCGGCGGCAGATACCGATCATGCGATTCGTACACGGTTGATGGGCGACGGCTTCATCGAAACCGATGTCCTCATCCGGATCTGGACGCTCCGCGTATCGGTCCTTGATGACACCAAGGGTGAGGCTGGCGCGCCCGGATAACGCCAGCAACCAGACTCCCATTTCCACTTTCGAAGACCCGGCCGCGCGCCGGGTTTTCGCGTTTCAAGGAGACATGACATGGCTGATTATTTTTCTCAGACCGTCGTTCAGCCGCTTATCCCGGCTGATGCGATCACGCCGCTCGAACTCGCTTTGCTGACCCGCATGTATGAGCATGAGACCGTCGATGATGCGATCTACTTCTTTTCCAGCGAAGGGCCGTCCGACATGGTTTGGCTCGACATCGCCGAACTTCGAGAGCTTCTAGCGGACGAACCTATCGTTCCCGGCGGCATCGCGGAACTGGTCCGCGACAAGCTCGCCGATGCCGCACCCGACGACATCGAAATCGAACTCGACCTCTCCGATCTCGGCGCCGCAAGGATTTTCCAGGCGATCGTCGCCCGATGCGAGCAACTCGACCATATCACGATCACGTCGGCCTGGACCTGCTCGAAGATGCGCCCGGACGGGTTTGGCGGCGCGGTAACTGTTGTGACCGCTGGCCAGATTCTCTCCAATTCCACCAATGAGATGGAGGGCCGATTGCTCGAGCATGCCGACTATGGAGACCTCGGTTGCGCACCGGGTCACGGCAAGCATCCGACCCTACTGCTCGATGAGGCGGAGGTTCGGTCGGTGGTCGCTGATGTCCAGACAGCCTATGCCGGAACAGATGCCGCCGCCGTGACGGTCGATGACGACCATATTCGGCAAGCCTGCCTTGGCCTCCTGCCCACGCTGGATTTCGACGAACAACTTCGTAGCTTGGAATTCAGTGCAGCCCTTTTGGCGATCCAGTTGGCGCGCACCGCATCGGCCTGATCTCTTTTTCCTCAACACATCACCTCGAAGCCCGGCCGTTCGCGCCGGGCTTTCGCATTTCAAGGAGCCTTCAACATGTCCGCACAGCATATCTACGACAGCGCACCGCTCGGCAGCCTGATCCGTTTCTCGAATGGCGAGCCGCGGCCTGCCGCGCGCTTCACTCGAAAGCTCCGCGCGTGGAACGAGGAAAATGGTATGGGCCGTCTAGTCGACCGTTCGGCGGGCCGCGCCGGAGCCTATCCGTCGCCCGCGACCTTTGCTCTTCATCTCGGCAATTATGACAGCCAAGGCACGATCGTCATGGTGGTTCGCCGAATCTATACCGTCGACAGCGCGCTTCGGTTCGAGATTTCCGAGCAGCCCAAGGCCGGCATGGTGCGTATCCTCTCCCGTCGCGATGGGCGGGAGGAATTGCACCATCTCGCACCAAACATGGCGGCGGCCGAAGCCTAGTCGGCGGAGCATCGCTATCACGGTGCGGTTATGGAGGCCGTTGGAGACCCCGATCCGGTCACTCCCCCCGTCCGGCTCGGGAGGCCGACATGAGCGCGACCACGCCCGACTATGGCACGACCGCCGACGGGCTGCTCGCGGCCCGTGTCGGCGACATCAGCTATATAGCGGTCCCTTGTTCCTCCGGCTTCCGGCTTGCCTCAGGCTGGCGCCTGCGTCGGCCGATCGCCGAATGGACCGCGACCGACGTCTATGGCAGCGAAGGCAGCGTTGCCGACGAAGCGGGATTTCGAGCGCACGTCGATGCAGTCGCCGTTCATCTCAACCAGCGTGCGGCGCTCGGTCGCAAAGAGGTGCGGATGCGCGTCTCGACCCCTTGGGGCATGTCGCAGAGCGCAACCGTCTATGCTGACGGAGTGGTGTGCCATTCCACCGCGTCGCATGGTGGCTTCAAGCTCGATCGTGCTCGCAATGCCGCCCTGCATCCTGCGCTGCGGAATAAGGGCGGGTGGTATGAAGAGGATGGCGATTGGGCGCGCGTCGCAATCGGCTATCCCGACCTCTTCACCGACCGGGAAAAGGAACGGGCTGACCGGACCTTGCGTGATTGGGAGCCCGATGCCTGGGAGGCCGTCCAGGGCCGGACGCTGACACCGCAAGAATCGTTCACGCGCGATCGCGAGCGGTTCGAGCGCGACCATGCCGATGACTGGGTGGTTATCGCAGCGGTCCGCTCCCAACAGCATAGCGGCTTCGTCGAAACGATGGCGACGATCGGCGGCCACCGTGACGCCCGCGAACGACGGCAATTCCTCGTTCCGGAGGCCGAATATGCCACAGGGCGGCACGGATTTGTTATCGATCCTGCACGTCATCGTTCAACGCCTATCTGACATGCAGCCCGCCTCGTTCTCGGGGCGGGCTATTTTTCTGCCTGCCGCGCAGAGGTTGCTTGCCCAGAGCTTTGGCTCGCGAGAGCAGAGACCTGCCCAGGAAGAGCGAACCCGGCCGGGGTAAGAGAGAGCGTCCGGCGGGTTTCCCATGTCGCGCTCTCCCGGAGACTTCCACCCATGAACCAGAACCTGTCCGACGCGGCGCCTAGCGCCGCGCGTCCTTCGGCCGCGTCCGGCTTCCAGGCAGCCGGGCCTGCCCTGATAGCGACCGCGCACGCCCTGCTGCCCAGTCTTGAGGCCGGCCGCCCGATCGACGCCGCCGCCTTGCGCGGTGCGATGACCGATTCGTTCGGCGGGACCGATGCCGAAGGCGCCTGGGACTGGAAGACCGCCTATGACGCTTGCGAAGCGGCGGTGATCTTGTTCCTGCGCAAATATGGCCGCACGATCCTTGCGCGGTCCCCCGCCAATTCGCTCGCGCTGATCGAGCGTATCGGCAAACTGATCCCGACCCATACGCGGAGATCGGAAGCGGGACAGACGCTCCAGCAATTCTCGACGCCGCCGGCGCTTGCCTTCGTCGCATCTGTTGCCGCCGCCATTCGCCCTGTCGATCATGTCCTCGAACCTTCCGCCGGCACGGGGATGCTGGCGATCCATGCCGAGCTGGCCGGGGCTGGTTTCGCGCTCAACGAACTGGCGGAAGCGCGTGCTGAACTCCTCGATCATCTGTTCCCGGCTGTCGCTATCTCGCGCCACGATGCGGCCTCGATCGACGATCGGCTCCCGTCGGCGATCCGTCCAACCGTCGTGCTGATAAACCCGCCCTTCTCGGCGATCGCCCATGTCGACCGCACCATGAAGGATGCCGCGATGCGCCATATCGCTTCGGCGCTCGCCCGGCTCGAACCGGGAGGCCGCCTCGTTGCGATCACTGGCGCGAATTGCGCGCCGTCGGCATCGGAATGGCGCGCATCCTTTGCCCGCCTTCAGGAGCAAGGGCGAATCCTATTCACCGCGGCGATCGACGGCCGCGTCTATGCCAAGCATGGCACGACGATTCCGACGCGCCTGACGGTGATCGACAAGATCGCGGCGGACGACCCTGCCCAATTCCCGCCCAGCGTCGGCAAGGCGCCCGATGCCGCGACCTTGCTCGAATGGGTGCTGGAACAGGTGCCGCCGCGCTTCCCGACCACGCCCGCGCCGGCCGTCGCCTTGCCGGTCGCTGCATCCGCCTCTCTTGTTCGCGGAAACGTCCGACCGATAGCTCCTGCGCCGTCCGCGCCTGAGCAGGAAGTGGTAGAACTCGCCTATCAGACGGCCGACTGGACGCCGCCCGCCGAGCGGCTGGGCGACAGCATCTACGAACCCTATGCGCTCCAGTCGATCGCAATTCCCGGCGCGAATCCGCATCCGACACCCTTGGTTCAGTCTGCGGCGATGGCATCGGTCGCCCCGCCCAAACCCTCCTACCGGCCGCATCTGCCCCCGTCGCTCGTCACGCTCGGCATCCTGTCCGACGCGCAGCTCGAATCCGTGATCTACGCCGGCGAAGCCCATTCGGGCCATCTGTCCGGCGCATGGAAGGTCGATCCGACCTGGGACATCGTCTCCGCCGCCGCCGAAGATACTGAAGGCGTTGTCCGCTTCCGCCGGGGCTGGTTTCTGGGGGACGGCACAGGCGCCGGCAAAGGACGACAGGTCGCCGGGATCATGCTCGACAATTGGCTGAAAGGACGCCGGCGCGCAGTCTGGATCAGCAAATCCGACAAGCTCCTTGAAGACGCACAGCGCGACTGGTCGGCGCTGGGACAGGAACGATTGCTGGTGACGCCGCTATCGCGGTTCCGGCAAGGCACCGACATCCGGCTCGACGAGGGCGTGCTGTTCACGACCTACGCCACGCTGCGTTCGCAGGAGCGCGGCGGCAAGAAGTCGCGCGTCGAGCAGATTGTCGAATGGCTGGGAACAGATTTCGACGGAGTGGTCGTGTTCGATGAAGCGCATGCCATGGCTAATGCCGCTGGGGGCAAGAACGAGCGGGGTGACGTCGCTCCCTCTCAGCAGGGCCGCGCCGGGCTTCGCCTCCAGCACGCCTTGCCCGATGCGCGGATCGTCTATGTCTCGGCGACCGGCGCCACGACCGTCCAGAATCTCGCTTATGCCCAACGGCTCGGGCTGTGGGGCGGCGAGGATTTCCCGTTCGAAACGCGAGCTGCGTTCGTCACCGCGATCGAGAATGGCGGCGTCGCTGCGATGGAAGTGCTGGCGCGCGATCTCAAGGCCCTCGGCCTCTATGCCGCCCGATCGCTGTCGTTCGATGGCGTCGAATATGAGGTGCTCGAACATGCGCTGACCCCCGAGCAGGTCCGCATCTACGACAGCTATGCCGGTGCGTTTCAGATCATCCATAACAATCTCGATGCCGCGATGCAGGCCGCGGGCATCACCAGCGCCATGCACGGCACCCTCAACGCCCAGGCCAAGGCGGCCGCGCGATCGGCCTTCGAGCAGGCAAAGCAGCGTTTTTTCAATCACCTGATCACGGCCATGCAGACGCCAAGCGTCATCGCCAGCATCGGGCAGGATCTCGCCGCGGGCGATGCCGCGGTGATCCAGATCGTCTCGACCGGCGAGGCGCTGCAGGAACGGCGTCTCGCCGAAATTCCGACCGACGAATGGGGCGACATCTCGGTCGACATCACCCCGCGCGAATATGTCCTCGACTATCTTGAACACAGCTTTCCGGTGCAACTCTACGAGCCGTTCACCGACAGCGAAGGCAATCTCTCGTCGCGCCCGGTGAAGGGCGACGACGGCAATCCCGTCGTCAATCGCGAAGCGGTGCGCCGCCGCGAGGCGATGATCGAGCGGCTCGCCGCCTTGCCGCCGGTGCCAGGCGCGCTCGACCAGATCATCCAGCATTTCGGGGCGGACAAGGTGGCCGAGGTCACGGGCCGGTCGCGGCGCATCGTGCCCAAGCGCAATGATGACGGTTCGGTGCGCTTCGCGGTGGAGAACCGGCCAGCGTCCGCGAGCCTCGCCGAGACCCAAGCCTTCATGGACGACCTGAAGCCTATCCTCATCTTTTCCGAGGCTGGCGGGACCGGGCGGAGCTATCATGCCGATCTTGCCTGCCGGAATCAGCGGCTGCGTATCCATTATGGCCTCGAATTCGGGTTCAAGGCAGATGCCGCGATCCAAGGCTTCGGGCGCGATCACCGCACGAATCAGAAGCAGCCGCCCCGTTATCGGCCGGTCACGACCAATGTGAAAGGCCAGAAGCGCTTCATCTCGACGATCGCGCGCCGGCTCGACTCGCTCGGTGCAATCACGCGGGGGCAACGTCAGGCCGGCAGCCAGAATATGTTCCGGCCAGAGGATAATCTGGAATCCTTCTATGCCCGCGATGCGCTGATCCAGCTCTATCGCCTGCTTGCGCGCGGCAAGGTCGAAGGATGTTCGCTCTCCGCCTTCGAGGAAGCGACCGGCCTCAACCTGCTCGACAAGGAAGGCGGCCTGCGCGACGAACTCCCCGGCATCACCACCTTCCTCAATCGGATGCTGGCGCTCACCATCGCGATGCAGGATTTACTGTTCGACGTGTTCGAAGGGCTGCTCCGCGCCCGGATCGAAGGCGCGATGGCCAGCGGCACCTATGAACTCGGCCTCGAGACGCTTCAGGCGGCGAGCTTCCGCGTCGCAGGCCGGACGCCGATCTACAACCATCCCGGCACCGGCGCGCAAACGGCACTCCTGACGATCGAGCGCAAGGATCGGCTCGCGCCGCTGTCGCTTGATGCTGCGATGGCGCTGGTCGACGATCGGGGCGCCAAGATGCTGGTCAGCGCCAAGACGGGCCGCGCGGCGATCGAGCGCCGGGCGCGCAGCGTCACCGACGAGGATGGCGAGGTTCATCCGCGCGTCCGCCTGGTGTGGCCGCTGACCGATGCGGTTGTCCGCACCGCGTCTATGGCGCTCAGCGAATGGCAGCCGGCCGATCGAGCGGCATTCGGCGCGGCCTGGTCGTCCGAACTGGCCAGCTTGCCCGAATTTGAAAGCTCGACTCTCTATATGGTGTCGGGATTGCTACTGCCGATCTGGAAGCAGCTCCCCAGCGAGTCGACCCGCGTCTATCGGCTCCAGACCGACGAGGGCGAGCGCATCATCGGCCGCCGCGTGTCGCCGGCCTGGGCGGCAAGCATCGCCAATGACAAAAGGTGCGCACAATTGTCGGGCGATGAAGCGCTCGCCATGCTGCTGGCGGGCGACAGCGTGCTGCACCTAGCCGAGGGGCAATCGCTCAAACGAGTCCGCGCGATGAACGATTGGCGGATCGAACTCACCGGCTTTAGCGACCTTGGCGTCGAACGGCTGAAGGCGATGGGGTTGATCTCCGAGATCGTCTCGTGGAAACTGCGTCTCTATGTGCCGACAGGGGCTGTCGGCGCCGATGTGCTGGAACGTCTGCTCGAACGCTATCCGATCGAGCGGGTCTCGGCGCGCAAGGTCGCCTGAGGAGCCCCGCTATGCCCCGTCCTGTCACGTACAGCCCCGCCAGCCAGATCGCCACCGCTCTTGCGGACAACGCCGAAGCGGTGTGCCGGCATTATCTCTCCAACGGACGCAGGGACGGCCGTTACTGGCTGGTCGGCGACGTGCATAATACGCCGGGTCGCAGCCTCTATGTCCGCTTGGTCGCGTCCCCCGATGGACGCGGCCAGGCCGGCAAGTGGACCGATGCCCAGAATGGCGATCATGGCGATCTTCTCGACATCATCGCCGCCTCGCGCGATTACCGAAACCTTCGCGAGACACTCGACGAAGCGCGCCGTTTTCTGTGTCTGCCCCAGCCGCCACCGACGCCGGAGCGACCGATCCGACGGAGCAAGGCGCCGACCGGAACGCCGGAGGCGGCTCGGCGTCTCCTCGCGGCGTCAAAGTCGCTGGGTGGCACGATCGCCGCGGCGCATCTTGCCGGTCGCAGCATCATCAACCTCAGCGGTTGCGAAGCGCTGCGCTTCCACCCCCATTGCTGGTATCGGCCGTCCGACGAAGACGAACCCGATGTCCGCCCTGCCTGGCCGGCGATGATTGCGGCCGTGACCGACCTCGACGGCACCGTCACCGGCGTTCACCGGACCTGGCTGATGCGCGACGGAACGGCCAAGGCGCCGGTCGCCTATCCCCGCCGCGCCATGGGTCACCTTCTCGGAAACGGCATCAGGTTCGGCGGCATCGGTGCGGTGATGATCGCCGGCGAGGGCATCGAGACCCTCCTGTCGCTGCGGCAGGTCATGCCCATGATTCCCGCGATAGCCGGAACGTCCGCCGCGCATCTCGCCGCCATCCTGTTCCCGGCCGTCCTTCGCCGTCTCTATGTCGCGCGCGACGACGACCCCGCCGGAGCGGGCGCGCTGGCGACGTTGACCGAACGCGCGATCCGGGCGGGAATCGAGGTCTTGCCGCTGGAGCCGAGGCTTGATGATTTCAACAGCGACCTTACCGCCTTCGGGCGCGCCCATCTCGCGACCGCGATGCGGAGTCAGCTCCGGGCCAATGACGCCGAGCATTTCCTGATTCCGGCCTGAAAACAGGGCAAGCTGCGCTTCACCCTGCTCGGGCTGGGTCTACCGCATAGGGTTTCCGTCCAGAGAGACGCCAGGCGCTCGGCCTTCTTGAGAGGGCGACTGCGGCAAACGGTGCGGGGCAACAATGGCGTGTCCGGCGGCTATTTTCCGCCGGCGCGGGCTTCGCCCACCCCTTTGCATCGCGAAACAAAATAGTCTTGGCCCCGCCATCCTCCGCTGGCGCTCCGGCCGCGCCCAAGGGCGCGGTGCGGCCCCGCTCCGCCTGCCGCCGGGCGTCGCCACGAAGGCCGCGAGAGGCGCGGCTTCTGAACGGAGACCTACCATGGCGATCGACCCCGACCAGCCCGAACAGGATGAACCGCAGCCCGGTTCGACCGCTTACGTCCTTCAGGAAATGCAACTCTATGGCTACCGGCCCTTCGAAGACGAACCCGATCAGCGGGCGCTACCGGAAGGCCGCATCGCCGAAGGTGCGATCGCCGACATCTTCGACGCACTCGTGTCCTGCCTGTCCGACACGCGGATCGAACCCGACCTTGAGGATATCGCCTGGAATATCGTCAATGTCTTCCAGCGCGCCGGTGAACGGATCGAGCGCGAGCTTGACGATAATGAGCAGGCGCAGAAGCGGCTCCAGCGGCAACAGGACGGCAGCGAGGTGAAATCCGTCGAACTGGAGCGCAAGATCGCGGAAGGAATCACCATGATCGAGCGCCGCGACACGATGGAGCTGTTTCGAGACGCCGGCGCCGACCAGTTTCGTATCCATCTCCGCAAGCCCTGGATGCCGCGGTCGGGTCCGATGGTGAACCGCAAGGCGCTGACCTCGGCGGTGCTCGACAGCCGCAAGGCGCTCGACCGACGCGCTTACCAGGATGCCCGCGTCCTCAATCCCGACGGCGTCCGCATCGCGCTGAGTGCTGGCCCCAACTACAATAATCACCGGCTGATCTGTGAGGTTCTGGACAAGGTTCGCGCCCAGATCCCCGACATGATTCTCATTCACGGCGCGACGAACACTGGCGGTGAGCGCATTGGTGCTTGCTGGGCACGCGATCACAATGTGCCGCAGGATCCGCGCAAGCCCGACTGGGGTCGATATGGCCGGGCAGCGCCGTTCAAACGCAACGACGAGATATTGGAAACGCTCCCCAAGGGCGTGGTCGTCTTCCCTGGGACGGGCATCCAGGACAATATCGCCGACAAGGCCCGCAAGATGGGGATCCGCGTCTGGGACTTTCGCAAGCGGGAGTAACGACACCCGTCGCTACACTTTCGATACGCTCTGGACAAATTGAACAAGTTTTCTATATTGGGCACAAAGGAATCGCTCATGGCCCAGACTCAGATCAAGACACGGCAAGATGCGCGCAACGCGGTGGCATCCTTCTTCGATACGCTGAGCGCGCCCACGCTGCTCAAATTCGCCAACGCCCTGCAACGCTCGCGGCCCGACCCCGAACGGCTGGTTCGGCGTGTGCTGGAGGAAACGGGGGAAGCGCGCAACCTGGGCGGCGGCGGGCTCGGCAAATTGCTCTCGAAAGCTGAGGGCATGGCAAGGCTCGACACGATTACGCGTGAGGACGACAGCGACTTGTCGGCCGAAACCGAATTGCTCGGCGCGGGCGAGATGGCCGAACGTCTCGGCGTAGCCCGCACCTCGCTCGACAACTGGCGCCGCGCGCACAAGATTCTGGCCTTCCGCAAGGGGGTGCGGAATTATGTCTATCCGGTCCGCCAGTTCGAGCGCCTCGCGCCGCTTGAGGGCCTCGACCGGGTCCGCGCCCATTTCAGCGATGACGACACCGCTTGGGAATGGCTGGTGACGCCTAATCGCTACACCGGCGATGCCGCGCCGATCGAGCGGCTGCGCAAAGGCAAGATCGATGAAGTCGCGCGCGCGGCCGAAGGCGCGCTGGATTATCAGTGAAACTCGATCTCCGGCGCATTGCAGCGCGCACCGGACCGGTCGATCTGACCGACTGGCCGCGCATCATTCCCGACCGGCATCGCGCGACGCCCTGCGATGCTGGTTTCGGTTCGAGCCGCTTTTCCAGCCCCGGAAAATTGTTTCGCGTCCTGTATGCGGCTGAGAATTTTCCGACGGCGCTTGCCGAGGCGGTGATCCGCGATCGCTTCGTCGGCAAAGAGCGGCGCTATCTCTACCGGCCCTTTCTCGAAAGCCTGGCAGCCACCACGATCAGCACGACCGCGCCGCTTATGCTGGTCGATCTCTTCGGGACTGGCGCTTACGACATGGGGATCGATACCGATGCGAAGGGCAGCCGCGCGCATACCGCCGGACAGGCCTTCGCCGAGGCGTTGCATGGGCGAACGACCGTGGACGGCATCATCTTCAGTTCACGCCTGACCGACGCGCCTTGCGCAGCCATTTTTGATCGCGCCTTCACCCGATTGCGGGCGTCAAAGCCCATTGACCTCCTTCGCGTCGCGGCTTTGGCCGATGAACTCGACGCACGGGACATCATCGTCCGGCGTCGGGGGCCGTCAGCGCGTTGATCGCATTTGCCACGCCGAGGTGCATCTTCAGTGAAGCGTGGAGTCGGATTCGAGCGTGAGAGCAACGGCGTTCCGGATGACGAACCACGCTGCGAGACTTTCAAGATCATGGGTCGCCATCATCGCGTCGATTTTTGCCTGAAGAAAGCTGGAAACATCGTCGCCATACTTCGCGATCAGCTCGCGGGCGATCTGAAATGCTCTGCCTTCGTCAACGGGTTCCACGCTACGAGCTTAGCCGCTCTCGACGGTTAGTGCCAAGCGGAGACCGTCCGGAAGAAGCGCCTGCTTCACTTGTCACCGCTGAATGCGGCAATGCGCAAACGATGACCTGCCGGGCGTCGTGACGGGCGAGGATATTTGCCCCGATCTTGTGAAGATGTCGCTAACACCCAGCGCACCCGTCCGGCTTTGACCAAGATCGCAAGATCGGCCGAAGCTCCTGTCTTTCGAGCGGCGATCGGAAGGAGGCGCGCAGCGAAGCCAGCAAGATCGCCAGTTCTGCTCGGACTCCGATGTGGTCAGCGGCCATGTGCGTCAACGCACTGGCCGATCGACGACCAACCCCTTTTCTGTCGCCTGAATACGATCCTCGGCTGCCTTGTCCGTCAACCCCGTGAAGGGGTTCCCCTCCGCTTGCGCTACGGTGACGTCGGCATCCGGGCTCTCCTTTGGGCGCCATCGGGGATGGTCCCCGATCAACCAAAGGAGTTTGATCATGGCCACTATCGCAAACCTCACCGTGAAGTCCGACGGCAGCATGGACGGCACCCTTGCCACCCTCACTGTCACCGCGCCGATCTCGATCATCCGCAATGGCCGCAAGACCAAGGAAAACGAACCCGACTGGCGCGTCGTCAGCCGCAAGAACGGCTTCGAGCTGGGCGCCGGCTGGGACCGCTTCTCGCAGAACACCGGCGCCGAATATACCTCGCTGTCGCTGTCCGCGCCCGAATTCGGCACCATCTACGCCAACATCGCCAACGCGCCGGGTGACGATCCGTCGAAGAAGGTCGCGATCTGGAACCCGCCGGCCTGACCTGCCGGCACCGGCCCCGCCCTCGGGCGGGGCCGCTTTCCGCTTCTGTTCGAATTTGAGGAGAGGCCCATGAGCCGCTATCCGGTCACCGTCAGTTCCGCGGAGGCCGCGGACACCGATGCGACCGTCGGTTACGATCCACCGCTGCGAACCTATTTTCTCCAGGCATTCGAGGATCCGCAAACGGACTATCCGCGTCTGTGGCTTGGCACGCGACTTGAAGAATATCCCGACCTCGCAAACCTGGTTGCAGCCATTGGCGCGAAAGGGTTCGCGCTCGATGGCCTCACCGACGACATCGCCACGCAAATGGCGCTTGAGGCGGACTCGCCGTCGACACCGTCGCTGGTCGAACGCAGCGGCTGGCCCCTTCGCTGAACGCGAACGCTGGAGCGGGCATTTGCTCGCTCCGGCCTTTTTCCATGTTCATCTGCCCGGATCGCCGTCAGGATCGATGGCACCACAACATAGCCATCGTCAATCGGACCGAATGAGGCCACGTCATTTGGCTGGGGAGATTCCAGCCGAGGGACTGGTCGCCGACGCGACAATCAATCTGCTCTCAGGATCGAAGGCCATCCCCACTCCTTTGAGGCGCTGATCCCTGTGGCCGAAGCCCGGCCTCCTTCAATCAACCCGTAAAGGGTCCGCTACGCATGCGCGTGCGGCCGCTTGGCAAGCCGGCGCGGTGATTGCGGCCAGGCCCCGGCCTGCGGGGCACCTGTCGAGCGGGGGTGGCCTCCGCTCCTTCAGACAGGAGCCCTTAGCATGTCGCTTTCCACCGCCCAGTCCCTCGCCTGGAGTCTCGCGCGCACGCTGATGACGGTCATCGTCCTCATCCGCACCGACAAGGGGTATGCCGTCATGCCCTGGAACGAATTCGACGGCAATCCTGCCCAAGTGGTGCAGGAATATGACCCTTTCCCCTCATGATCACAGACACGCTCTTGTTTCGCCGAAGCAATTTCGGCTTTCGCGCCGCATCTCGCGGCGCTATCCTGCTGACGCACGATAGCGCTGTGGAGGTGGTGGCGAGCGCGTCCGACGATCATTCGTCTTGGAAGGACGCCTTATGACTATCTTTCTCGTTCTCGGTCTTTTCGCCGGTCTCTATATGCTCTGGCTGCTCTTCAGCCTCGCCGTCTATGCGCTCCCGTTTGCGACCGGCGTTTCGCTGGCCTTCTGGATGCACGATCAAGGCTACGGCTATCCCGCTTCGGTCCTCGGCGGCTTTGCGGCCGGGGTAGCCGTGGTTGTCGTCGGCCAGCTCTTGTTCGCCAATATCCGCTCGCCGCTGATCCGCTTCTGCGTCGCTCTTCTGTTCGCGATCCCTGCCGGGATTGCCGGATATCATGCGGTCCGAGGGGTCGCCGGGCTCGCCATCGACCCGGGCATCATGCTGTCGCTGCTGAGCTGGATCGGCGCGATCTTGATCGCCGCCACGGCCTGGACGCGGCTCTCCGGTTTCGCGGCTACCGGATCGGCACCGCACAGCGTAGCGGGAAGTCCGAAGGCACACGCCGCCTAGCCATCATCGAGCTTCATCGGTTCCAGCCGAGCATATCGCCGCTGCGGCAGGTGACGTGCCCAATTGTCATGGGCGCCGAAGGCTCTCCCCTTAATCCCTGTCTTGGCCACGATCAGCCCCGAATGCCGAAAGCCCTCGCTGCCGGTCATTGCTCACGCCATTCCTAAGCCCGCCGCTGCCATAACGGCCTCGGATCGATGCGCCTGATGCCGTCACAGACGCTGACGCTCGCCCGGCTTGCCGCAACCGCTTGGGACAAACTTTCTTCCCCCGGCGTGCCGCCGTTCCTCGCGGACCAAGAAAGCCCGCCCCAATCCGTCCTTCGCTTTGCTTCGGGCCTTCGGCTGCGGCGCCGGTCACCTGCCGGCCCGACCAGCGCATCGAGGCCGCAATGGCGCGGCTCGAAATGCAAGGAACAGCACAATGGCAAAGATCGGCAGCTTCAAGACGGTTTCGGGCGAACTCCGGGGCCAAATCGTCACCCTCACGCTTCAGGTCAAGTCGGTTCGCATCGTCGCGGACGAACAGGCCAGCGGCAATGCCCCCACACACCGGGTCTATATCGGCGACTCCACCGAGATCGGTGCGGGCTGGAGCAAGCGGACCAACGACGACCGTCCCTATCTCTCGCTGAAGCTCGATGATCCGAGCTTCGTCGCCCCTATCTTCGCCCAGCTCTTCGAAGGCGAGAATGGCGAATCCGACCTCTTCTGGACCCGCCCGGTCCACCGCGGCCGCGACTGAAACCGCCCGGCCCGCCCGGTTCGCCGGGCGGGCCTTCCGGACGCCGTCCGAGTTTATCGGTTCCGGCGCAGTTGACGACTCCCCCTTTCTGGGGAGGGGCCTCCCCCTTACCGGGAATGCCGCCAGCCCCAGCCATTCGTCATGTTTCGTGCCCTTTCAACGGGTTCGCGGAGACGGCGATGACAACGATACTCGACGCTGAGCGACATACGCTCGATTTCGCGGGATTTGCGCAAGAGTTCCTGCGCCGTAATCCGATATATAGGGCCGCATATAGGTCAGTCATGCGTGGCCGTGAAGTCGATCGGCCGACTGTCGCACAGGAGGCGATGGCGCACCCCTGGGGGTTGAGCTTTCCCATGTGCGCCGGACCGATCAGCGGCAATCGAACCGGCGATCTGGCTCGCGGCGATTTCTCCCACGACGGTCGTGCTCGACGCGGTCGACCGTGCGCTCGGCAATGCCACCTCGGTTGATCTCGATCACTGGCCGCTGATCTTAGCCGATCATAAGCTTGGCGACGGGCGCCACCTCGTCCTCGCGGATGTCGACGGTCCCCATCGCCTGTGGGTGCGCGATACCACGCCAGGCCGGCCTGTTGCCTATGTGATCGCAAGGGATGCCAGCTTCGACCTTCGGCTTGCCGCCGTGCGGCGACTCGATCGCCGCTTGGCCGGCGCGCCGCCCGCGAAGCTGCCGACCGGCTTCCGCCCCACCGCATTCCAGCGCCGCCGCCTGTCGCTGCTTCTCGACATCATCGACATGGCGAAGGATCGGGATGATCCCGATGCCACCACCTACGACATCGCGCGGACGCTCATTTACCGGAACATGTCTATCGGCCGAGGCATCCATTGGCGAAACTCGACACAGCGTCGCCGCACCCAACGCCTTATGGAGGAAGCGTTTGCGCTGCGCGATGGCGGCTATCGCGCTCTGCTCCGGGGCTGAGTCCGGTGCGACAAAAATCAGACGCTGAATTCTGCCGCTCCGCACCGCCGATCCTTGTTCGCCAAAGTCCCTCCAACCTGTCGATGGCTGCCTTCCGCCGCCGCCGACGCGATGGAGGACGATCATGCCTGAACCGGCGGACACAAACGCCCCGCAACTTCTGAAGACGCCCGACGCCGCGCTGTGGCTCGGTCTCAGCCCGCGCACGCTGGAAAAGCATCGCTGTTATGGCACAGGTCCTGCCTTTCACAAACTCGGTGGCCGCGTCGTCTATTCGATCGAAGCGCTCGAGGCCTGGGTCGCGCTCGGCCTGCGCCGCTCGACCTCCGACCCCGGATCGGGCGTCTGCCTCGCGGCAAAGCGCTCGGCCAGCCCGGTCCGGCGTTGATCGTGCGCTCCGCACCCCTCAATCGCGAGCGGCTTCAACTCGACCTGTTCCGGTCCGTACCGGGCGACATAGCCCCGCGCGATGCCCAGGATCTGATGGCCTGGCCTTTCTTCAGTCTCGCCAAATCCAGACGCACGACGCCGATCGAGTTCCGCATGGGCGAGACCTGGATCTCGGTCGAGGCAGTGCCCGAACATGGTATGGCCACGATCTGGGACGCCGACATCCTGATCTGGGCGGCGAGCCAGCTCGTCGAGGCGCGCGATGCGCGGCGCCCGACCTCGCGGCTCATGGCGACCACGCCTCACGAAATCCTCACCTTCGTCGGGCGCGGGACGGGCCGCGACAATTATGAACGATTGAAGGCCGCGCTCGACCGGCTGCAATCGACCACCGTCGCCACCTCGATTCGCCAGCAGCATCAGCGCCGTCGCCATCGCTTCTCTTGGATCAACGAATGGCAGGAACTGACCGACGACAGCGGGCGCGCACTCGGCATCCAGCTCATCCTGCCCGACTGGTTCTATGCTGGCGTGCTCGATCGTGCGCTCGTGCTGACGATCGACCGCGCCTATTTCGGCCTCACCGGCGGCCTCGAACGATGGCTGTATCGGATCGTGCGCAAACATGGCGGACGACAGCACGGCGGCTGGAGTTTCGACGTCGCGCATCTGCATCTGAAATCAGGTGCGCTGTCGCCCCTGAAGCGCTTCGCCTTCGAATTGCGCGAAATCGTGCGGCGCCAGCCACTGCCCGGATACCGGCTCACGATCGGGCAGGATCATGGCCGCGAACGCCTCGCCTTCGCTCCCCTTCCGGTCGATCCGTTCGACGCCGCCCTGCGTCGCGTCCGGATCAAGGCGCGTGGATAACCGGCGATGACACTCGTCCTATCAGGAACCGCGCGAGTCGTCCGAACGGGAACCGCAGAGTCGTCCTATTGGGAACCGGGTCTGCCCATAACTAATGGAAATTACTCGGCGATTCCGGCCCCCTCTAACCATGCTAATAGAAAAGAATCCTTCGGATTCTTGCTAACGCCTCGCGCGCCTGTGGATTTCGCGGCCGTGTGCAGGCTCGGGCATTGCCGGAGGGCACGATGACTGTGCTGGTCGGTGACTGCCGCACGGTCATGCCGAACCACGCGCCGTTCGACATGATCTTTGCCGATCCGCCCTATGGCGACACGTCGCTCGGCTGGGATCGGCGTGTCGAAGGCTGGCTTGCGATCGCGCGCCAGAGCCTTGCCCCTTCGGGCTCGCTCTGGCTGTTCGGATCGCTGCGCAGCTTCCTGACGATTGCGGCCGAATTGCGCTCCGCTGGCTTCCACTACGCGCAGGAAATCGTGTGGGAGAAGCAGAACGGCAGCGCCTTCCATGCCGATCGCTTCAAGCGGGTCCACGAGCTGATCGTCCAATTCTATCGCTCGGACGCGCGCTGGGACGGCATCTATAATGAGGTCCAAACGACATCCGATGCTGTGACTCGGACGGTGCGGCGCAAAATGCGGCCGCCCCATACCGGCCAGATCGAGCGCGGATATTATGTCAGCGAGGATGGCGGGCCACGGCTGATGCGCTCGGTCATCTTCGCGCGCAATTGTCACGGGCGTGCGATCCATCCGACCGAAAAGCCGCTCGGCCTCGTCGAAATCCTGATCCGCACAAGCTGCCCGCCCGGCGGCTTGATCGGCGACTGGTTCGCCGGCTCCGGTGTCGCCGGTGAAGCCGCGCGCGCCACGGGCCGGCGCTATCTCGGCTGCGAAATCGACACCGCGATGGCCGCCCGCGCCAATGCCCGCATCGCCGCCACATTGCCGCTCGGCGGTGTTCCGGCAGCGCCCGATCTCAATCCCGGAGACGCTCGATGAACCATCCGCCGCCCGTCCACCGCGCAAGCGCCGGCGCCGTTCCGTCGCTGCCGACCGCCATGACCGAGGTTGAATTGATCTGGATCGAAAAGCGGCTCGAGCACTGGATACGCTTTGGCCGGGTCGCCGCTGAACGCGTCCTCACGCGCAAGACGCGTATCGTCGCGTTCCGGCCCGGCGCGATCTTCGCGTTCGTGCGCTGGGCATCGAACGACTTCGGCACGGTCCACTCCCGCATCGACATCCTGCATGCCGTCGCGCCAGGCGAGCCGTACACGACCGTTCCGTTCGTGCGGCCCGGCGGCGAGTTGCTGTTGTCGCTCAAGGGCTGGGCGAAGGTGCGCGTGGTGCTGGGCGCAATCGACGCCGTCGATGCTGCTGGCGTCGATCCCTGCGATGCCGCGCCCGATCACTGGCGGCACGTCCATAACCGGCTCTCGGTTGGTGAACGCCCGCGACCCTATACCGCCGAGCGCCACGCGGCGTGGCTCAAGCGCAGGGCGATCGAGTCATGACCCGGTGCGGCTATATGCACACGACCGCGCTCGTCGCGGGCGCATTCGGCGGTCTCTTCATCGCCGTTTCTTTGTTCTCGCCGCATCCCCGCGTCATCTGGAATGCGAGCGCGAGCGAGCCGATCGGCCTCTATCGCGTGACGCCCGGCGAACAGCCGGTGCGCGGCGATCTTGTCGTTATCGAGCCGCCGGCGCGGCTCGCGCACTTCCTCGCCGCGCGCCGCTATCTCCCCGTCGGCGTGCCGCTCCTCAAGGAGGTCGCCGCCGAACCGGGTGCGCGCGTCTGCCGCCGCGGCGGTGTCGTGACGGTCGATGGCGTGCGGACGGCCTTGGCGCGGCAGCGCGATCGCCTCGGCCGCGCCCTGCCGACATGGCAGGGCTGCCGGATCATCGGGCGGGGCGAACTCTTCCTGCTCGCTGGCGCCCCCGACAGTATGGACAGCCGCTATTTCGGGCCGATCCCTGCCGCCGGATTGCTCGGCCGCGCTTCTCCGATCCTCACCCGCGACGCTCCCGGCCAGCCACTCCGCTGGCGCGGACTGCGTACCGATCCGGCTTCCCCCTCGCACTGCAAAGGAGACTACCCATGCAAATAGGCCGCTTTCTTCAGGCCGGCACTGGTTATGCCGGTCGGCTGCAAACCCTCACGCTCGATGTTCCGCTACGACTGGTGCCGACGCAGCGCCAAAGCGACAAAGCGCCCGACTGGCGCGTCCATCAGGGCGACAATGGCGACGGTCCGGAGGTCGGATCGGGCTGGACGCATGAACGCGAGGGCGGCGGCAACTTCGTCGCGGTCCAGCTCGATTGCCCCACCTTCAGCCGCCCTTTGCGCGCCAATCTCGTGCCAGCGCGCGGCGAGCCGGATGTCCATGTTCTGCTCTGGTCGCGGCAGGCGCGCCGCGCGCGGGGAGATTGAACCGTGTTTCGTTCACCCCGTCGCCGCACACTTCCCATCGCCCTGTCGCTGCTGATCGCGGGCTCCGCCGCCACCGCCATGCCGGTCACGAACAGCGCGCGCGCCGCTCCGCCACCAGCAACGACGGTGCACCCCTATGCCGCTCATGTCGGCGAAGCCGCCACTCGTTTCAGCCTCCCCGAAGATCTCATCTGGGCGGTGATGCGTGCTGAAAGCGCCGGCAATCCGCGCGCCCTGTCGCAGGCAGGCGCGATGGGCCTGATGCAGATCATGCCGGGAACCTGGGCAGATCTCACCGCGCGTCATCGGCTCGGCACCGATCCATTCGACATCCGCGCCAACATCCTCGCCGGTGCGGCCTATCTGCGCGCGATGCTCGATCGCTATGGCGATCTGAGCGCAGCGCTCGCCGCCTATAATGCGGGGCCGGGGCGCGTTGACGACTGGCGAGCCGGCGCGCGATCTCTGCCCGCCGAAACCATCGCCTATGTCGCGCGCGTTGCACCGGCGCTGGGCGAACCGAGCGTGACTTCGTCCGCTCGGTCCGCTGCCGTCCTTCCGGATTGGCGCAGCGCGGTGCTGTTCACAGCGCGTGTCGATGGGGCTTCCGAGCGCACTATCGCTGCGCCCGATACGCTGCCCAAGCGTATCGCGATGACGGCGGCACCACCTCGTTCTGCCGCTTCATCACCTAGCTCGAACCCGCTGTTCGTCCCGCTTTCCGGTCAGGTCGCGCAATGAGCGGTGCTGGCGTCATTTGGCGTGGTGTGGCGGGCGAGACGATAGCTCAGCGTAGGGAATGGGCTGTTGTGGAGGACGGAGGCAGGTCATCGCAAGATAAAAGGCGTGTCGGACATCGACACTTATGTGGTTGTGCGCTTTCGCTTTTTTTGTCCGACCGCCGTTTTGGGCGTCCGACAGGAAAGCATGGCATTGCCGGATTTCCCCGCCGCACTCGTCGGACAGTCGGCCGTTTGGTGTCGCCATGAGCCTGGACGACGAGGATTTCCGGGTTCGGCCGGGAAAGGGGAAGGATCGGGGCGCGGGTTCGGGGCGCAAGGCCAAGAGCCTCGCGGCCCAGGTCAAGCGCGCGGCGGGACGGTCCGGCTACACCCGCTCGCTTGGCCAGGGCAGCGGTCGCGGCACGGCGCGCCGCCGCCAGGGAGCGCGGGGACGCGGTCGCAACGCCATGCTCAGGATCCACCGCCCGGCCAATGCCCGCCGCGTCGTGGTCATGGCGCGCGTGGTGCGGCATCAGGGCGCACGATTCCGCGCCGCTCCGCTGGGACGGCATCTCTCTTACCTGAAGCGTGACGGAGTGACCAAGGACGGCCGTGACGCCAGCCTGTTCGACGCTGGCTCGGATCGCGCCGATAGCGACGCCTTTGCCAATCGCTGCGCGAACGACCGCCACCATTTCCGCTTCATCATCTCGCCCGAAGATGCGGGGCAGATGGACGATCTCCATGCCTTCACCCGCGAGCTGATGCAGGACATGGCCCGCGATCTCGGCACCGAACTCGACTGGGTGGCGGTCGATCACTGGAACACCGACAATCCCCATATCCATGTGCTGGTGCGTGGGCGCGCCGATGATGGCACCGATCTTGTCATAGACCGCGACTATGTCCGCGAGGGCTTGAGAGCGCGGGCCGAGGAGCGCGTCACGCTGGAACTCGGACCGCGCAGCGAGCGCGATATCCGCGCCGCGCTCGAACGTGAAGTCGAGGCGGATCGCTGGACCAGCCTCGATCGAAGGCTCCGTGACAGGGCCGATGAAGTCACAGGCACCGTCGACCTGCGCCCCGGCGGCGCGGACGACGACGATACCCGCCGCTTGTTGTGCGGACGCGCCGACAAGCTCGAACGGCTCGGCTTCGCTGAAGAACAGGCGCCGGGGATTTGGCGCGTCCGGCCCGGTGCGGAACAGACGCTTCGTGATCTCGCCATCCGCACCGACATCATCAAGACTATGCACCGGGCGATGAGCGAGGGAGGGCGGGCACCCGATCTCGATACGTTCGCGCTTCATGATGCCACGCCCGATGGTCCGATCATCGGCCGTCTCGTCGACCGCGGCCTCCACGACGAACTGGCGGGCACAGCCTATGCCGTCATCGACGGCGCCGACGGGCGCGCACATCATCTTCGCTTCGACGATCTCGACATGACCGGCGATGCCAAGCCTGGCGCAATCGTCGAGGTGCGGCGCTGGCAGGACGGCAAGGGCCAGGATCGGTTCTCGCTCGCGACCCGGTCCGATCTTCCGCTGCGCGAGCAGATCACCGCGCCCGGCGCCACCTGGCTCGATCGCCAGCTTGTCGCGCGCGAGCCTGTCGCGACCGGAAACGGCTTCGGCACCGAGATTCGCGATGCGATGGAGGCGCGATCACGCGAGCTGGAATCCTCCGGCTTCGCGCGGCGGCAAGGCACTGGCTTCCGCTTCGAGCGCGACCTGATCGAGACGCTTCGCGCGCGGGAATTGGCGCACGAAACCGATGCGATCGCCGCGCGCACCGGCCTTGCTCACCGGCCATCGGGCGAAGGCGATTATGTGAGCGGCATCTATCGCGAGGGGGTGACGCTGGCGTCGGGGCGGTTCGCGATGATCGACGATGGCCTCGGCTTCCAGCTCGTGCCCTGGCGGCCGGCGCTCGACCAGCATCTGGGCCAGCATATCACCGGCACGATGGGTCGCGGCGGCAGCGTCGACTGGACGCTCGGTCGCGGCCGGGGGCTCGGGCTGTGAGCCGCCATCCACCTCTTCCGATAGACTGCTGCCGCATCATCGCGCGCGGGAGATCAGCGCTCTCACCATCCTCCAGAAAGGTCGAACCATGAACGCCACCCGGATTCTTTGGGGCCAGGTCATTGCCGTCTTCACGATCATATTGACCGCGATCTGGACCGCGACACAATGGACCGCGCAGGCTCTTGCTTATCAGCCAGAGCTGGGAGCCCCCTGGTTCAAGTTCGTGGGCTATCCGATCTATTATCCGCCGGCTTTCTTCTGGTGGTGGTTCAGCTTCGATGCCTATGCGCCCGATATCTTCCTGACCGGCGCCTATATTGCGGCGTCGGGCGGGATCCTCTCGGTGATCGTCGCGATCGGCATGTCGGTCTGGCGCGCGCGCGAGGCGAAACGAGCCGAGACCTTCGGGTCAGCACGCTGGGCCAGCGAAAAGGAGATCAGGCGCGCGGGCCTGTTCAGCGAGGACGGCGTGGTGCTCGGCTGCCATGGCCCGCGCTATCTTCGTCATGACGGCCCCGAGCATGTTCTCTGCTTCGCGCCAACGCGAAGCGGCAAGGGCGTGGGCCTCGTGCTTCCGACCCTGCTCACCTGGCCGGGCTCGGCGATCGTCCACGACATCAAGGGTGAGAACTGGCAGCTCACTGCGGGGTTCCGCGCACGGCACGGCCGCGTGCTGCTGTTCGATCCCACCAATCCCTTGTCCGCTGCCTACAACCCGCTCCTCGAGGTGCGCAAAGGCGAGTGGGAAGTGCGCGATGTCCAGAATGTCGCCGACGTGCTGGTCGATCCCGAAGGGAGCCTCGAGAAGCGCAACCACTGGGAAAAGACCAGCCATGCGCTGTTGGTCGGCGCGATCCTCCATGTCCTTTATGCCGAGGAGAACAAGACCCTCGCAGGCGTCGCCGCCTTCCTCTCCGATCCCGGGCGGCCGATCGAAACGACGCTCCGCGCGATGATGACGACACCGCATCGAGGCGAGGCCGGCGTTCACCCGGTTGTTGCCTCGGCCGCGCGCGAACTGCTCAACAAATCGGACAATGAGCGATCGGGCGTGCTGTCGACCGCCATGTCGTTTCTCGGCCTCTACCGCGATCCTGTCATCGCCCAGGTGACTCGCGCCTGCGACTGGCGCATCCGGGATCTGGTCGATGGCGCAGGACCGGTCTCGCTCTATCTCGTCGTGCCGCCGTCGGACATCAGCCGGACCAAGCCGCTCATCCGGCTGATCCTCAACCAGATCGGGCGGCGGCTGACCGAGGAACTGACGGCGAAGGGCAAGCAGCACCGGCTGCTCATCATGCTTGACGAGTTTCCAGCGCTCGGACGTCTCGACTTCTTCGAGAGCGCGCTCGCCTTCATGGCCGGCTATGGCATCAAGAGCTTCCTGATCGCGCAGAGCCTCAACCAGATCGACAAGGCCTATGGCCCGAACAACGCGATCCTCGACAATTGCCATGTGCGCGTGGCCTTCGCGACCAACGATGACCGTACCGCCAAACGCATCTCCGATACGCTCGGCACCACCACCGAAATGCGGTCGATGAAGAATTACGCGGGGCACCGCCTCAGCCCCTGGCTCGGTCATCTGATGGTCTCGCGGCAGGAATCCGCACGCGCTTTGCTCACCCCCGGCGAGGTCATGCAGCTTTCCGAACACGAAGAGATCGTGATGATTGCGGGCACCCCGCCGATCCGCGCCGCCAAGGCGCGCTATTATGCCGACGCGCGGTTCAGGGCGCGCATTCTCCCGCCGCCGATACCAAAACCGCTCGATCCCGCCCGGCGTCCGAAGGATGATTGGACGTCGCTCGCACCGGTCGCCGCGCCCCCGGCACCGGAACCGGCGTCCGCTCCTCAGGCCGATGAAACCGACGTCGATGCGCCAGCGACACCCGCCGAGGATTCTGAAAGCGACACGGCGAACGCCGGTATCCGCCGCGAGCCCGACCTCGGCGATCATGAGGAGATCGTGCCGCCGGCCAAGGCTCCCGAGACGGAGTTCGATTTTGACGACGATCCGGGCGATGATGCGGCCCGTGACCGGCGGCAGATCAACCGGAGTATGGCGCGCAACGCCCGCAATGCTTCGCTTGACCCCGACGACGGGATCGATCTGTGAGCATCCCTCGCGAAAAGCACAGCTTCCGCTTGCCTGCCGAGCTGATGCGCGGGCTCGACGCTGCGGCCCGCACCCGGCAGGTATCGCGCGCGGCGATCGTCGAGGTGGCGCTGGCTTCCTATCTGTCGCCCGATGGCGCCGAACGGCTCGAGGCGGCGGTAACGCGGAGGCTCGACCGGCTGACCCGCCAGCTCGATCGCATCGCCTGGCATCTCGATCTTTCCAACGAGACCCTCGCCTTGTTCATCCGCTTTTGGCTGAACAGCACGGTTCCGCTGCCCGATTCTGCTCAGCGCGCTGCGCAGGCGATGGGCAAGGAGCGGTGGGACCGGTTCGTGGAATCACTCAGCCGCCGGATGGAATCGGGTCCGCGGCTGGGAGCTGAGATTTCGCGGGACGTTCCGGCCAGCGAATGACGACCAGGCATTGCGGCCAGTTTGCGCCGCGCCAATATTGGAAGGCCTATGTACATCATCAAGACACACGATCTTGAAAATAGAAGGCGGATCGTGTACATCTTGAACATGTACGATTTACGAGGACGACGGAGATGCCCCAAGCTGCCGTAGATGACAACAAACGGATGAACCTGCGGGTCTCTATGGAAACGAAGGCCAAGCTCGTGCGCGCCGCCGCGCTGCGTAACACCGACCTGACCAACTTCGTGACCCAGACCGCCTTGCGAGAAGCCGAAGCCGTGATCGAGGCGGCCGAGGTCGTTCGCCTGTCGGCGCGCGATCATGCGCGGGTGCTCGAACTGCTGGAAAATCCGCCGAAGCCCAACGCGAAGCTGCGGGCGGCAATCGCGGCCTTGCCCGATAGCCTATGACGCTGCCCGCCTGGAGGGAGGAAGCCATCGCCAAATCGCATGATCGTCAGTCCTTCGACTGCGGCGATCCGGCGATGAACGACTTCCTCCGACGCTATGCGCGTCAAAGCCATGAGCAGAATGCCTCGAAAACATTCTGCGCGATCGACGTTGCCATACCCAACCGCGTGCTCGGCTTCTACACCGTCGCACCCTCGGCCGTGGCGCATGAGGATGTGCCCGCATCGATGACGAAGGGGCTGGCCCAGCATGAAGTGTCCGGGTTCAAGCTGGCGCGCATCGCGACCGATGTGACGGTTGCGGGCCAGGGTCTGGGCGGCCAGCTCCTCGCGGCGGTCGCGCTGCGTTGCCTGCGGATCGCGGCCGAGGCCGGTGGTGTACTGCTGATCATCGACGCCAAGGGCGAGCGCGCAGCCCAGTGGTATGCCAGCTATGGAGCCGAGCCGCTTGAGAGCTGGCCGCTCACCCTGGTCATGCCGCTCGCCACCTTCGCCGCCGATCTCAGGGCTAAGGGTCTTCTCTGACGGGCAGCACGATGATCGACTATACCTCCCCCTTTTGTGTGAGGGAAGGCTGGCCAAGGGCTTGATAGGGATTTCCGCGTGGGTCACGAACCGCGCAGCGAATCGAAATCAAGGGAGGCCAACATGTCGATGAACCCAAGTTTCTTTGCGGCGGTTGCCATTCTTCTATCTGTGGCCGGCTGCGCCAAGCAGGAGCCGCGCAGCAAGCAATATTTCGACGCCCATCTGGATGAGGCCCGCCAGATCGTTGCCGGATGCAAGGATGGAGCGACCCGCGGCGAAGAATGCAACAACGCCGATCTGGCGGCGCAGGAGGCTGACGCAAAAGAACGCCTTAAGCGCTTCTTTGGCAAATAACTGCGCCTCCTGGGGCTATCCGCCTACCGGGTGGTCGCACCGTCCGCACCGACGATAGCCCTCGGGAACCGGGGCGCGGCATTTTGAACAAGGGCGTTCCTTGATCAGCGCCTTGCGATGGACACGGCTGTAGCGGCTCGCGGTTCCTTCGCCGGACACGTCGATATAGAAATCGCGGATCATCATATCGGGCGCAATGATGTTGGGGCCTTCGAGCAGGCTGCTGCCGCCCACGACGTCGGTGTCCATTTCCGGTTCGCCCCATCGCGGGATGATGATCCGCGAGACGCTGGTTCCGACGCTCCCTTCGCGATCGGCCTGGTACGCCACGTCTCGGAGGAGCTTGGTCATCTTGGCTCGCAATTCGCCGGGCTTCGCACCCTTTTTGGCGAGGCGGCCGATCTGTTCGATCCGGCCTTTTCGGTCGAATGATATGTCTCCGGTCGCAACGATCAGAGTGGATGTCTGCGCATCCGGGCTCGGCAGGCAATAGCTGATGGAAAGCTCGGGATCGGCCTCCGCGCGATGGCCATTCTCCCCAAGGCTCTCGAAATTGGAGATCATCACCGCGACCGGCGTACCGGCGACGAACCCTCCCAGGACAAAACTATGGCGAACATCATGCCCTTGCGCGGCGAGCCGACCGAGGCGTTGGTCCGCCATCTTCTTCAAGGCTTCGACAAACTGGTCGAACGGCAAGGTCGGGAGAAGCGGATTTTCCACGATCCAGTCATTGGGGGACCGCCCGGTATCATCGCGGCCGATGCCGGTGTAGGTGATGAATCCGCGTGCGTTCCGGCAGGTGAAGGCGATGAGCTTGTTGCCCCGCTCGCTGACGATGCCGCCCGCAGGCGCCGACAATCGGCGATCCGTCACGCAGATCGCGACCTCTTCGGTCACAAGAGAAAGGTTGAGCGTCATCTTCGGAGTACCAGCTTAGCCGAAACTCTCTGACCCAACCCTGATTTATTGCTGATTTGGCTTGGCCGATTTCAATTTGGGAATACCAAATGGGTGCATCGCATCGGGATGTCCCTATTGAGCGATTGGCGATGCCGTCTGCGACAGCTACCATCAGCGCCATCATGAGCAGAGAGACCCACAGCGCTTCGCGCATAATCATCGCGACGCCGCGCGCTATCTTTCGCGCTCATATCGACCCGGAGGTGCTGGTCAAATGGCGCGCGCCTCACGGAATGCAGGCGCGCTTGCATGAGTTTTCGGCCCGCCCCGGCGGCGGCTATCACATGGAACTGAGCCATGTGGACGGCACCGGCCAGGGCAAGTCGACCGCAAGCAGCGACATCGTGCGCGTGCGTTTCGCCGAACTGATCCCCGATGATCGGATCGTCGAGGAGGCGGAGTTTCAGAGCGACGATCCGGCCCATGCCGGCAGGATGACGATCACCACGATGCTCGCGCCGGTCACGGGCGGCACCAAAGTGACGGTCACGGCCGAGAATGTGCCCGCCAGTATCAGCGAGGAGGATCATCGCAAGGGCATGGAGTCCAGTCTCCGCAACCTCGCCTTGCTCCTCGAATAAGAGGGAAAAGCTGCAAATCCGGACGTGCATCGGGCAATTCCGATTGCTAGGATGTTCCCGATGCGAACAGGTCTCGAACATCTCCCCGCGCATAAACAACGCGAACTCGAGCGGGTGGTGCAAATCATCTTCGAGGAATTCGAGAATGCGCTCGCGCTCGCCAAGCATCAATGGAAGAAGCGGGGCAAGATCGACAAGATTGTCCTCTACGGCAGCTATGCGCGCGGCGGCTGGGTTGACGAGCCGCACACGGCGAAAGGCTACCAGTCCGATTTTGATCTGCTGATCATCGTCAACGACAAGCGCCTGACCGATCGTGTCGACTATTGGCTGACGCTGGAGGATCGGCTGAACCGCGAGCTGGCGATCACCAGGACGCTCCGCACCCCGGTCAACTTCATCGTCCATACCCTGCAAGAGGTGAACGACGGCCTCGCGCATGGCCGCTATTTCTTCATGGACGTCGCGCGCGATGGCATCGCGCTCTACGAATTCGACGACAGCGAGCTTCACAAACCGAAGCCCAAGACCCCGACCCAGGCGCTCGCCATGGCACAAGAATATTACGAGGAATGGTTCCCCGCCGCCATGAAGCGCTACAAGGGCGCAAAATTCCATATCGAGATGGGCCACCTCAAGGATGCGGCGTTCGACCTCCACCAAACGACGGAGCGCCTATATCACTGCGTCCTGCTGGTCGTGACCTTCTACACGCCGCACGTCCATAATATCGGCTTCCTGCGCACGCAGGCCGAAAGGCTCGATCGCCGCCTCGTTGACGCCTGGCCGCGCGAGACGAAAGCAGAGCAGGCTTTGTTCGAGAAGCTGAAGGAAGCCTATGTGAAGGCGCGCTACTCGAAACATTATCGCATTTCGGTCGAGCAGCTCGAATGGCTCGCCGCGCATATCGAGGAACTGGGCGCCGCTGTTCATACGATCTGCACCGAGCGGCTCGGTCAGCTCAAAGCCGATGTAGAAAGCAAGCGGATGCAGCGGTCGCGGCCGACCGCCGAAGTAGAGCCCGGCGAGTGATTCGGGTTCGCGCACGCGGCGTCGAACCCGCGCGCGTGCGGGTCTCTACGCTCCCCTACTTCGCCAACGCCTGTCTTTCTTCGCCCCGCCACTACGGCCGTAAATAGCTGTTGCCGCTGACCATTTCCTGCGTCTCTTAATCCTCCCCGTCGCACCGGCCGTCCTGGCCTAGCGCTGGAAACGGGGATGCCATGGCAGCCGAGCCTTACCGATCCGAAGCCCTGGTCCGCGGCGCTAAGATGCTGCGCACCGCGATGGGCGCATCGATCGCGGCGTGGCTCGCCGACCCCCAGATCATCGAAGTCATGCTCAATCCCGACGGGCGGCTATGGGTCGACCGATTGGGCGAAGGCATCTCCGACAGCGGCGCGACCCTGACTCCCGTCGACGGCGAGCGGATCATCCGTCTCGTTGCCCATCACGTCGGCACCGAGGTCCATGCCCAGGCCCCCCGCGTTTCAGCAGAGCTGCCGGAAACGGGAGAGCGTTTCGAGGGGCTGCTCCCTCCCGTCGTGACCGCGCCCGCCTTCGCCATCCGCAAGCCCGCGGTCGCGGTGTTCACCCTCGATGACTATGCCGATAGCGGCATCATGTCACGGCTGCAGGCCGCTGTGCTGCGCGATGGCGTCGCGTCGCGCGCGAACATCCTTGTCGCGGGCGGCACGGGAACCGGCAAGACCACACTCACCAACGCGCTGCTCGCCGAAATCGCCAAGACCGACGATCGCGTGGTGCTGATCGAGGACACGCGCGAACTGCAATGCCAGGCCCCCAACCTCGTCGCGCTGCGCACCAAGGACGGCATCGCATCACTCTCCGATCTCGTCCGCTCTTCCCTCCGCCTGCGCCCCGATCGCATTCCCATCGGCGAGGTCCGCGGGGCCGAGGCACTCGATCTTCTGAAGGCCTGGGGCACCGGCCATCCCGGCGGCGTCGGCACGATCCATGCCGGCAGCGCGATCGGCGCGCTCCGGCGCATGGAGCAGCTGATTCAGGAAGCGGTGGTGACGGTGCCGCGTGCGCTCATTGCCGAGACCATCAACCTCATCGCGGTGCTTGTGCGCGACGGCGCAGGCCGCCGGCTCGCCGAACTCGCGCGCGTCGACGGGCTCGATCCCGCGACGGGCGATTATCGCCTGACCTTCCTTCCCGACCCGAACCACGGAGACCTTCCATGACCTTCCTGCCGCGGCGCCCGGTGCGCCGCCTGATCCAGAGCAGCGCCGCCGTCGCCATCAGCCTATCGCTGTTCGCCGGTCCCGCATGGGCCTCGGGCTCATCGATGCCGTGGGAGAGTCCGCTCAACTCGATCCTCCAGTCGATCGAAGGTCCAGTCGCCAAAATCATCGCGGTGATCATCATCATCGTGACGGGCCTGAGCCTCGCCTTCGGTGAAACGTCCGGAGGCTTCCGCCGGCTGATCCAGATTGTGTTCGGCCTGTCGATCGCCTTCGCGGCCTCGTCCTTCTTCCTCTCCTTCTTCAGCTTCAGTGGCGGAGCCCTGGTCTGATGAGTGAGGCCGACCTCCTTCCCGCAGGCTATTACGCGCCCGTGCATCGCGCGCTGAGCGAGCCGATCCTGCTCGGCGGCGCGCCGCGTTCGCTCGCCATTCTGACCGGCACGCTGGCCGGAGCGGTGGGCCTCGGGCTGCGCCTCTGGATCGCAGGCCTAGCCATCTGGGCGATCGGCCATGCGCTCGGCGTCTGGACGGCGCGGCGCGATCCGCAATTCGTCGACGTCGCCCGCCGTCACCTCAAATATCCGGCGTGGGTGCGGCCATGATGTCGCTCGCCGAATATCGCGGTCACGCCGCACACCTTGCCGATTTCCTCCCCTGGGCCGCGCTGGTGGCGCCCGGCGTCGTGCTCAATAAGGACGGGTCGTTCCAGCGCACCGCGCGCTTCCGCGGTCCCGACCTCGACAGCTCGACGCCATCCGAACTGGTGGCGGTGACGGCGCGGCTCAACAATGCGCTACGCCGTCTGGGATCGGGCTGGGCGGTGTTCGTCGAGGCGCAGCGTCTACCCGCGCTCGACTATCCCGAATCCAGCTTTCCGGATGCTATCTCCGAACTGGTCGATCTCGAACGGCGTGAGCAATTCCGTGAGGAGGGCGCGCATTTCGAGAGCCATTATTATCTGACGCTGCTCTGGATGCCGCCCGCCGAGGAAGCCGCGCGCGCGGAAAGCTGGCTCTATGAGGGCCGTTCGCGGGGCGGCGTCGACGCGAGCGAATTGCTCAAGAATTTCATCGACCGCACCGACCGCCTCCTTCACCTCGTTGAAGGCTTCATGCCCGAGAGCGGCTGGCTCGATGACGGCGACACGCTCACCTATCTCCACAGCACCGTCTCGACGCGGCGCCAGCGCGTGCGCGTTCCGGAGGTGCCGACCTATCTCGATGCCATCCTCGCCGACGAACCGCTGACCGGCGGGCTCGAACCCAGGCTCGGCGATCATCATCTGCGCACGCTGACCATCACGGGCCTACCGAGCGTGACCTTTCCGGGCCTGCTCGACGATCTCAATGCGCTTGCCTTTCCCCATCGCTGGTCGACTCGCGCGATCATGCTCGACAAGACCGACGCCACGAAGCTCCTCTCGAAGATCCGGCGGCAGTGGTTCGCCAAGCGCAAGTCGGTCGCCGCGATCCTGAAGGAGGTGATGACAAACGAGGCGTCGGTGCTGACCGACAGCGATGCCGCCAACAAGGCGGCTGACGCCGACCTTGCGCTGCAGGAGTTGGGTGCTGATGCCGCCGGCATCGCCTATGTCACCGCGACGGTAACGGTGTGGGACAAGGATCCCGCGCTTGCGGCCGAGAAGCTGCGCCAGATCGAGAAGGTCATCCAGGGCCGCGACTTCACCTGCATGGTCGAAGGTTTGAACGCGATCGAAGCCTGGCTCGGCAGCTTGCCGGGACAGGTTTATGCCAATGTCCGCCAACCCCCGGTCTCCACCCTCAATCTCGCCCACATGATCCCCCTATCCGCCGTGTGGGCGGGGGCGGAACGGGACGAACATTTCGGCCAGCCCGCCTTGTTTCATGCAAGGACCGAAGGTTCGACCCCGTTCCGCTTTGCGCTCCATGTCGGCGATGTCGGGCACACGCTCATTGTCGGACCGACGGGCGCTGGTAAATCCGTGCTGCTCGCCCTGATGGCGCTCCAATTCCGGCGCTATCCCGAAAACCAGATCTTCGCGTTCGATTTCGGCGGTTCGATCCGCGCCGCCGCGCTCGGCATGGGCGGCGATTGGGAAAATCTTGGGCAGTCGCTGAGCGACGATGCGGCCGATCTCGGCGTCGCGCTCCAGCCGCTCGCCCGGATCGACGAAACCGCCGAACGCACCTGGGCGGCCGATTGGGTCGCCGCGATCTTCGCGGGCGAAGGCGTGGCGATCGACCCATCGGCCAAGGAACAGATCTGGACGGCGCTGACCTCGCTTGCTTCGGCACCCAGGACCGAGCGGACGCTCACCGGGCTGGCGGTTCTGCTCCAGAACCAGCTCCTGAAACAGGCGCTCGCGACCTATTGTGTCGGCGGCGCCTGGGGTCGCCTGCTCGATGCCGAGCATGAGCATCTTGGAGATGCTTCTGTCCAAGCATTCGAGACGGAGGGATTGGTCGGTTCGGCTGCTGCACCTGCCGTACTCGCCTACCTGTTCCACCGCATCGAAGGCCGGCTCGACGGGCGGCCGACGCTGATCATCATCGACGAAGGTTGGCTCGCCCTCGACAGCCCCGCCTTCGCCGCGCAGCTGCGCGAATGGTTGAAGACGCTCAGGAAGAAGAATGCGAGCGTCATCTTCGCCACACAGAGCCTCGCCGACGTCGAGACGTCCGCGATTGCGCCGGCGATCATCGAAAGCTGCCCGACCCGCATCTTCCTGCCCAACGAGCGGGCCGGCGAGCCGCAGATCAAGCGGGTCTATGAACGCTTCGGGCTCAACGAGCGGCAGATCGATATTCTCGCGCGCGCAACACCCAAGCGCGATTATTACTGCCAGTCGCGGCGCGGCAACCGTCTGGTTGATCTCGGCATCGGCGAAGTCGCCCTCGCGTTCGCGGCGGCCTCATCGAAAACCGACCAGCGCCACATCAGCGAATTGATAGCCGAACAGGGCCAGAGCGGCTTCGCAGCCGCGTGGCTCCGGCATCGCGGCCTTGGCTGGGCGGCCGACATCGTCACCGCAGCGCCGACCAGCTCGGTCGACGCCCCCTTCACCCAAGCCCGAAAGGAAAATCCATGATAAAATTGTCTGCCCGGCACCGACTGCTCGCCGGAGCCCTCACGCTGTCCACCCTTGCTGGCGCCATGCTGCCCGCACCGGCCTTCGCGCAATTCGGTCTCGGCGGGATCGTCTATGACCCGACCAACTATGCGCAGAATGTGCTGACCGCGGCGCGAACGCTTGAACAGATCAACAATCAGATCCGCCAGATTCAGAATCAGGCGCAGTCGCTGATCAACGAGGCGAAAAATCTCGCCAGCCTGCCGGTTTCGACCCTGTCGACGCTCCAGAACCAGGTCAACCAGACCCGGCAGTTGCTCTCCCAGGCACAGCGCATCGCCTATAGCGTGCAGGACGTCCAGAAGGCGTTCACCCAGCGCTATAATGGCGCGAACCTGACCGCATCGCAGGGCCAGATGGTCGCCAATGCCAATGCGCGCTGGCAAGACAGCGTCGGCGCTTATCAGGATGCGCTTCAGGTTCAGGCCGGCGTTGTCGGTAATATCGACGGTGCGCGCAGCTCGATCGACACGCTGGTATCGGCGAGCCAGTCGGCGAGCGGCGCGCTCCAGGCAACGCAGGCCGGCAATCAGCTCCTCGCGCTGCAATCGCAGCAACTTGCAGATCTCACGGCCGCGGTCGCGGCCCAAGGCCGGGCGCAAGCGCTCGACGCGGCCCGCAATGCCGCCGAGGAAGCCGAAGCGCGCGAGCGCCTCCGCCGCTTCTTCCGCCAGTGACCAGTGCGGCGAAGATCGCCGGGGTCGCTTGCCTCGCCGGCCTCATGCTCGTGGCGATGGCGGGCATGGCGGCCCGGCAGCCAACGCCGCGCGCGAATGGCGATGCGCCACGTCAGGCGGCGCCTGCGATCGCGAGCGACCAACTGGCGCGCTGCCGCACGCTGACCATGCCCGACGCGGGCTGCGAGGCGGCATGGGAGGCTGAGCGCCGCCGCTTCTTCCGGGATGAAATGCGATGAATGACACCGGCGTTATCGACGGCTTCCTTCAGGTCTATAGCCAATATATCGACAGCGGCTTCGGTCTGCTCGGCGGCGAGGTCGGGTTCCTGTCCTCGACCCTCATCGTGATCGACGTCACCATCGCGGGGCTGTTCTGGGCCTGGGGCGCGGACGAGGATGTACTTCAGCGCCTCATCAAGAAGACGCTCTATATTGGCGTCTTCGCGTTCATCATCGGCAATTTCTCAAACCTCGCGACGATATTGCTCGACAGCTTCGCCGGGCTCGGCCTGAAGGCAAGCGGCGGGTCGCTGGCGATAGGCGATTTCATGAAACCAGGCACGATCGCGGCGACCGGGCTCGATGCTGGCATGCCGCTGACCGATGCGGTCTACAATCTGGCTGGTCCGATCGGCGTCTTCGTCAATTTCGCACAGATCCTCATCCTGCTCCTCGCCTGGGTGATCGTCGTTCTCGCCTTCTTCGTCCTCGCCATTCAGATCTTCATCACGATCATCGAGTTCAAGCTGGTGACGCTGGCTGGCTTCGTGCTGCTGCCGTTCGCCTTCTTCGGCCGCACCGCCTTCATGGCCGAACGCGTGCTCGGCCATATCGTCTCGTCAGGAATCAAGGTGCTGGTTCTCGCCGTGATCACGGGCATCGGCACGACATTATTCAGCCAGTTCACCAACGCCAGTCTCGGCGAAGCACCCGACATCAACCAGGCCATGACGATCGCGCTGGCCGCGCTAACTTTGCTCGGCCTTGCCATTTTCGGCCCTGGCATCGCCAATGGCATCGTCACCGGCGGTCCCCAACTCGGTGCGGGCGCCGCGGCCGGAACGGCGCTTGCCGCAGGCGCCACGGTTGCCGGCGGCGTTGCAGCCGCAGGCCTTGCCAGCGGCGCAGCGGCTGGTGCGCTCGGCGGCGCGGCGATGGGCGGCGCCCGCGCCGCCGGCGGAGCATCCGCCGCCTATAGCGCCGGCGCAGCCGGTAAGAGCGGCGGCGCGGCGGTCGCGGGCGGCCTTGGCAATGTCGGTAAGAGTGTCGGCAATGCGGCGATGTCACCGCTGCGCAAAGCCGCTACCTCGCTTCAGCAAAGCTTCGCGGCGGGTCAGGCGGGAGCCAGCGGAAATGCAGCGCCCGCATCCACGGCGCCCGCCGGAGACGGCCCGCCGGCCTGGGCCAAGGCGATGAAACGCCGCCAGACCATTTCGCAGGGCGCATCGGTCGCCAGCCATACGCTCAAAGCCGGTGACAGCCATGGCGGCGGTGCCGGTCCCGACATCTCGCAAAAGGATTGACGCATGTTTCGACGTCCCTCGACCCGCTATGGGCGAACCTCTGAACCCGTCACCCCCTATCAACGCGCCGCGCAGGTCTGGGATGACCGCATCGGCTCGGCCCGCGTACAGGCGAAGAATTGGCGACTGGCCTTCTTCGGTTGCCTGGCCCTCTCGGGCGGCCTCACCGCTGGCCTCGTCTGGCAGTCGGCGCGGGGCACGATCATTCCCTGGGTGGTGCAGGTCGACAAGCTTGGTGAGGCCCAGGCGGTCGCACCCGCCGACGCCGGCTATCAGCCGACCGATCCGCAGATCGCGTTCCACCTCGCGCGTTTCATCGAGAATGTTCGCGCGATTCCCGCCGATCCGATCGTGCTCAAACAGGATTGGCTGCAAGCCTATAACTTCACCACCGACAGGGGTGCAGTTGCGCTCAACGACTATGCGCGGGCCAATGATCCTTTCGCCAATGTCGGCAAGGTTCAGGTCGCGGTCGATGTATCGAGCGTGATCCGCGCTTCGAAGAACAGCTTCCGCGTCGCCTGGACCGAGCGGCGATATCAGGATGGCGCGCTCGCCGAAACCTCGCGCTGGTCGGCGATCCTGACCGTGGTGATCCAGACGCCCCGCACGGCGGACGGCCTGCGCCGTAACCCGCTCGGCGTCTTCGTCGATGCCCTCAACTGGTCGAAGGAACTCAGCCAATGACGATATTCTCAATAGCCGGACGGCACGGGTCGCTGCTTGCCTGCCTCATAGCCACGCCCTCGCTCGCCGCCGCGCACGCCGCGCCAGCCGATACTCCGGCCCCGCAAACGCAGCGCCCCGCTGAAATCATCACGGTGCCGGTTCCGCTCCCGCTGCCCGGACAGCTGAAACCGCTGCGCCGAGCGCGAACGGAGGCTGCACCGTCCGATCCGAAGGAACGCGTCACACGCGCCAACGCCGCCGCCCGCGTCCAGCCTGAGCGATCAGCGTGGCTCAACGCGATCCAGCAATATGCCTGGGCCGATGGGGCGCTCTATCAGGTCTATGCTGCCCCCGGTCAGGTGACCGACATCGTGCTTCAGGAAGGCGAGGAACTGGTCGGTCCCGGCCCGGTCGCTGCCGGCGATACGGTGCGCTGGATCATCGGCGATACGGTTAGCGGCGTCGGCGCGGCAAAGCGTGTTCATATTCTCGTGAAGCCAACGCGGCCCGATCTCCTCACCAACCTCGTCATCAATACCGACCGGCGCACCTATCATCTCGAACTGCGCGCGACGCCGGCTACCTATATGGCGTCGGTGTCCTGGACCTATCCGCAGGATCAGTTGATCGCGCTGCACGCGGCCAATGCGGAAGCCGCGAGGGCTATGCCCGTTGCCGGCGGCATCGACCCCGCGGCGCTCGATTTCCGCTATCGGATCGACGGCGATCGACCGGCATGGCGTCCGGTGGGGGCCTTCGACGATGGCCGGCAAGCCTTTATCGAATTTCCCGATGGCATCGGCACGACCGATATGCCCCCGCTGTTCCTGCTCGGCAGCGACGGCAACGCCGAGTTGGTCAATTATCGGGTCCAGGGCCGGTATATGATCGTCGACCGGCTGTTCGGCGCCGCCGAGTTGCGGCTCGGCACGAAGAAGAATGCACAGCGCGTGCGGATCACCCGCGAAGGCGCCGGACGTCGCCAGCGGGGGCGGTCATGAGCGAGGCCGAAACGAAACCCGCGCCGGAGCCCGGCGCCGAGGCGGCACCACCGGCTGAGGCGGCGGCAGAACCGCGTAACGACCCCCAAGCCTTTCGTTTGCGCGCGCCGCCGCCGCGCGTCATGCGCCTGTCACGCAAAATGCTGGCATCGATCGGCATCGTCGCCGGGCTCGGAATTGGCGGGTCGCTGATCTATGCGCTCCAGCAGAACAAACCTGCGGCCTCGGCGCAGAATGTCTATAGCGGCGATGGCCGCACCAAATCGGACGTCGTGACCTCGGCTCCGTCAGATTATTCGAAGGTGCCGAAGCTTGGGCAGCCGCTACCCGGCGATCTCGGCCGACCCATCCTTTCCGCGCAGCAGAATGGTGAAGTCGTTCCGGTCCAGCCGATAGGATCGCAGGCGGGCCAGCCCGATCCCCGCATCGCGGCCGCGGAACAGGCGCGGCAACGTCTGACGCAGGAGCGGGACACGGCACGCACCAGCCGCCTGTTTCTGGGTGGAGCGAGCGCTGCCGCCGCGAGTGCGGAAAACGCGCTGGCGCTGCCGGCCTTGATGGCGGGTGGTCCGAACCAGCTCTCGGTGACCGATACGACATCGCCGGCCGCGGCCACCGGAACGACGGGGCAGTCTGCGAAGCGATCGTTCCTCCAGGTCAGCGCCAATCGCGCAATCGAAAGCCCCGAGCGAATTCAGTCGCCCAGCTCGACGAACATCCTGCAAGCCGGGAGCATCATTCCGGCCGCGCTGATCACCGGCATCCGATCCGACTTGCCTGGCCAGATCAGTGCGCAGGTCACGCAAAATGTCTATGACAGTCCGACCGGTCGCATCCTGCTGATCCCGCAAGGCTCCCGGCTGATCGGCGAATATGACAGCGAGGTCTCCGCAGGCCAGAATCGGGTGCTGCTCGCATGGGACAGGATCATCTTCCCCAATGGCCGTTCGATTCTCCTCGATCGTCAGCCCGGTGCCGATGGCGCCGGCATGGCGGGTGCGCAGGATCGCACCAACTATCATTGGGGAAACATGCTTCGCGCCGCGGCCATCTCGAGCTTGCTCGGCGTCGGCGCGGAACTTGCGACCGCGAGCGATGATAGTCTGACCCGGGCACTCCGTTCCGGCACGCAGGATACCGTCAATCAAACCGGGCGCCAGCTCGTTCAGCGCGAGATGAATGTGCCGCCGACCCTGACGATCCGGCCCGGCTTTCCGATCCGGGTGTTTCTGACGCGCGATCTCGTGCTTGAACGAATGGAGGAATGATCATGACGAAATTACGGCTCGGCCCCGTCGACAATGACAAACCCATCAAGGTCCAGATCGAGCTGCCGGGATCGGTCCACCGTGACCTTCTGGCCTATGCAAAGGCCCATGCGCAGGAGACCGGCCTGGCACAGCCTCTGACTGTCGAGCGACTCATTGCGCCGATGCTGGCGCGCTTTATGGCGACCGATCGCGGGTTCGCCCGGAAATCGCGCGATTCCGGCTAACATCCAGATCAAATGAGATTTTTACTTGCGCGCCGACCGGCCCACGCCCACATTTCTATCCGCTCGGGAGTGATCCGGAGCGGTGACCGGGTGGCCGGCGCGCATGTCCAGGCCCCCCGCTAAAGGTGTCGGCGCGTGCTTCCAACGCACGTTTTCACTGCTCGGTCACTCTTGTTCCTTAACCGCGCGAATACGCTCGTGAGCGAGAATTTCCGGGACTTATTACCGCGCGAAGCCGGTCTTCAAGCAGGCTCCTTCCGGCGGTCGATTATAATCCGATTATAAAATAGTATGTGCGATGAAATTCTGTGACCTTTCTAAAGCGGCGATCAGGCCGCAACAGAAAGGAGAAGAGTGATGGAACGTGAAACCCTGAACGACGAAGTCGTCGAACTCGGAATCGCCTCGGAACAGACGAAGGGGCAGGCGGTGATCGATCAGGATCCCGGTGTCGGGCGCCTGCATTTCCTCGCCGGTATCGTTGCCGACTGACGATACGGGGTGCGCATGAGCAATATGGATCATTCGCACCCCATTTCGTCGGCGCATAACTCTTATGCACTTCGAGAAGGCGTGTCTTATTGCGAAATAGACGGATCGTACATTTTCCTGGATGCCCGATCCGACAGATATTTCATGCTTACAGGGGCGGCAGTGGGCGCGTTCCGATCCTTTAGCGCTGCCGAGCATCTGTCTCAATCGACGGCTGACCTCCTGAAGCAGTCAGGCATAGTTGAAGACTCTCGCACGTGGTCCTGCCGACCGGAACCCGCGATACCCCAACCCCTCCAGCAAGCCGAAGCTGCTCTCACGGGCAGATTTCGCGTTTCTCAGACCCTCCGGGCCATGCACGCAGTTCGGCGCGCGCGATGCGAATTGCTGAGCAATGGAATTCACCGCGTGTTCCAGCGACTGACAAAGAGCGGGCTGATCTCGAAAGCGGAAGACCAGGGGAAATCGGAGCGCCTCGCTCAGACCTTGCGCGCGTTCGAGCATACTCGACTTTGGATCCCGTCTGCTGATCAATGCCTGCCGCGGACTGTGGCTCTCGTTACCGAGCTGACGAAGTTTGGCCATAGAGCCAACCTCGTTATCGGCGTTCGCATCGCCCCGTTCCGTGCCCATTGTTGGGCGCAAAGTGCAGGTGATGTCCTCAATGACAGCGCCGAAGAGGTCGGAAAATTCAAGCCGATCCTCGTGCTGTGAGCCAGTTCCGCTTCATCCTCGCGATACGGCACTCCACTCCAGGGGCAGATGCCGGAACAATCGAAATCGTCGATGACCCGAAAACGATCGCGCATGCCGGTTCCGCACTCTGGACGAATTCGCCGTCCCGGATCGGCAGGCTTTCAGGCGGGAGCGGGTTGATCATCGGATCAACCTTTCTCCGGGACGGTTTTCGGCAAGTTCGCGGCGAAATTGGATGCGGGCCAGGAGTCGCTCGCGCCATCGCCGCCCATCTCGTTCGAAACTGCTGGGGATCCTATCTTGCCGTGATCTACGACGCGTCGGATCGTTCCGTGAGCTTAATGCGGGATCCGACGGGTAATCTCCCGGTCTATCGAACCGCCCTACCGGGATTCAGCATCTTTGCGTCGGACGTCGGCATTCTGGTCGACGCGGGCGTGCTCGACGCCGTTGTCAGTTGGGACGCCATACATGAGCACCTGCGGTCACCCGAACTCCGGCGTGCTCGAACCTGTCTCGCAGGAGTCGATGAGCTTTCGCCGGGAATGCTCTGCTTGTCATCGGACGATGGTACTGAAGGAGGGCAAATCTGGGCACCATGGGCATTCACATCGCCGCGCACGATACCGCGGTTCGACGACGCATCCGAGATATTACGGTTCAACGTGCAAAAATCCCTTGCCGCATGGGGCTCCGCGGCAGGGAAGATTGTGGTGCCGGTCTCGGGCGGGCTGGATTCGTCGATCGTCTGCGCTGCTCTTGCTAGCGAAGGCATAGACTTTGCGTGCGTTACCATAGCCACGCGTGATCCGAGTGGCGACGAGCGGCGATACGCAAGGCAATTGGCCGATCATTTCGCTGTTCAGCTTATCGAGCAAGAGTATGACATCACCTCCATCGATCCGGATCGCAGCGCGGCATCACATTTGCCGCGTCCGGTGATGAAGCCGTTCGCGCAAGCGACACGCCGGGCCTTTCTCGAAGCCGCCGACGATGTTGGCGCGCAAGCCATCTTCGACGTGTTGATTTCCACTGAGAAGTGACCCGGGTTTTCCATCGAGAAGTGACCCGTCTGCGGATTATGTTTCGGGTGTCACGGGTGGGTCAACCCGTGGTTTTCTCCTTTGGGTTCTGGCCTGCTTGGCAGAGCTGTTTTTGAAGCGGAAGCTATCGTTGCCGGTCTCCAGGATGTGGCAGTGATGGGTAAGCCGATCGAGGAG
>JAMHVU010000033.1:0-1078 GCA_035911355.1 Sphingobium sp. | reverse complement strand
GTGAACGATGCCGGATATCACCCGCCGGTCATCGACCCGTCGGGCCCCGGCCTGGTTGCTCGGCAAGAGTGGTGCGATCGCAGCCCATGCCTTGTCCGAAAGCCAAAACTCCCCCGCCATCGCTCACCTCCTGCGCCGCTCGACAGAACAGAATCAGAGAGGCGTCATCAAATCAATATGATGATCGGGTTTTGACCCTAGAGATGGATGCCGAACGACCTTCCGCCCTTGCCAGCGGTTTACCAGCAAACACGGCGCTGGCTGGCGGCGGGATGTTTCGAGGCCCTGGTCGAGGACTTGCGCGTGGTGCTCCGGCTGGCCTCTGGGCGCGCGGCCGAGCCGAGCGCCGCGATCATCGACAGCCGGACCCTGCGATCCACGCCGGAAAGCGGCGAACGCGCCGGTTATGACGGCGCCAAGCGCAAGAAGGGATCGAAAGTCCATATCGCGGTCGACACGCTCGGCCATCTGCTCGCCCTCCATGTTACCCCGGCCAGCGCCGAGGATCGCGGCGCAGTCGGCAAGCTGGCCAAAGAGATCCAGGTCGTCACCGAGGACAGCGTCGAGATCGCCTGGGTCAATCAGGGCTACACGGGCGAGCGCGCCCGGGAAGCCGCCGCCAGGCACACGGCATCGCCCTCGAGGTCGTCAAACTGCCACAGGCCAAGCGCGGCTTCGTGCTTCTACCCCGCCGCTGGGTAGTGGAGCGATCCTTCGCATGGGCAACCCGCTTCCGCAGGCTCGTCAAGGATTACGAGCGATATCCCAGACCCTCGCAGGACTCCACATCTTCGCCTTCGCTACTCTGATGCTCGCCCAACTCCTGAAAATCGCCGCCGCAAGTCCATAACAGCCTCTAAGTTGGAGTGCGCCCCTTTGGGTGGACAGATCGGGTAGGTTGGAATTGACCTGTGCCGGGCTTTCCCAGGAAGAAAGCTCATGCCGAGACACCACCGCAGCCATAGCGCCGAATTCAAGCGCCAGGTCGTCGCCGAATATCACGCCGGCGAGACGCTCCACGCCCTTTCCCGCCGGCATGACCTGTCGAGGAACCTGATCCGCATCTGGGTCGAGAAGG
>JAMHVU010000032.1:0-1151 GCA_035911355.1 Sphingobium sp. | reverse complement strand
CTAGGCGGTGTGGACGAATTCGGGTCATTGATTGAGCTTTGATGCGAATGGCGGTTGATCGGCCATAACGATGCCGATCTTGGAGCTCAGATGCGCTGGTAAGGCTTGGACCAGCCCGAACATCTGATCGTCAGGAAGCGGTGTGAAGATCAACATGCTCAACCCGCCATCATCCTTTTCGATGGCCTCCGGGAAATAGCCGCGCGCTTCGAGGTGCGCGATGGCAGCAGCCTCATTTTCGGGAAGGACGGTAAATCTCGTGGGTATTGGCTTTGCCATAGAGTATGTTTGCCGCCTATTCGACGAAGACGCAATTGACGCGAACGCTGTTGATTGATTCAAGGCTGCTTTTTGGAGGCAGGCTTGAGCAGAGGTGATCTCATCGAAGCGGAATGGCGCGTTCTGAAGGACCTGTTGCCCATAGAGCCTGAAAATCGGTGGGCGAGGCAGGCGACCAGAGCGGAATCGCTCGATCATCAACGGCATACTCTGGCGCCTCCGTTGCGGCGCTCCTTGGCGCGACGTCCCACCCAAATATGGCAGCTGGAACACCATCTATCGCCGGTTCAGGCGCTGGAGTGAAGCCGGGGTCTGGGAAACCGTCGCCGTGACGCTGGCCGAGATCATGGTGGACAGCGGCCACTACAGTATCGACAGCACCACAGTTCGCGCCCATGGTCTCGGCAGCGGGCGGAAAAGGGGGACTCATCGACGCGCTCTTGGCCGCTCGCGGGGCGGGTTCACCAGTAAGCTTCACTGCCTGGCTGATGCCCTCGGGAGACCGCTCGCCTTCTATCTGACAGTCGGCGAGGCGGCAGATTGCAAAGCCTATGACGCCCTGATCGATCTACCCGTACGCGCGCCCGATGCACTGCTTGCGGACAAGGGCTATGACGCAGACGCCATCCGGGCCGACCTTGCCGAACGGAATATCGAGGCTGTCATCCCCGGTCGATCAAACCGCAGTGTGAAGATCGAGCATGACCGGACGCTCTACAAGCAGCGCAATCGCATCGAGCGCATGTTCGGCCATCTCAAGATCAACCGTGCCATCGCCACCCGCTACGATCAACTCGCCAACAGCTTCCTCAGCATCGTCCATATCGCCACCGCCAGATACTGGCTCAAATTTGTCCACGCCGCCTAGAACG
>JAMHVU010000031.1:0-45066 GCA_035911355.1 Sphingobium sp. | reverse complement strand
AAAATGCGCTCTTCGCCGGATCCGACGAGGGCGGAGACAACTGGGCCGTCATCGCCACGCTCATCGAATGCTGCAAGCTCAATGCCGTCAACCCCCACGAATGGCTGACCGATACGCTCACCAGCCTCGCCAACGGTCATCCCGCAAACCGCGTCGGCAACCTCATGCCGTGGACCGCCGTGGCCTGAAAACACCGCTTACGACGTTGATCGTGCCTAAGCGATCATATCCTTGGGTTATAGCTGTAGCAGCCCCTACCTATGCGTGGTTATGCTGGATCATCAACAGGCCCTTTCCAGTCAGCAATAATTGGGGGGAGATAGACCGCTTTATAATCTGGATCGCATTGTTCTTGGGAATGATACCGGCATGTTGTCGTTTGCTACTTGCTTACCGACCAATTGTAGATTTGCCGTCGGACGTTGATTGGACACCCGCCCAAGCAAGTTGCTTATTCGTCGCCATTTGGGGCGGGGCATGGCTCTTAACGCCAATGGTCCCATTGCTTGTGGGGGCGGGAACCTGCGTAGCGTTTGGGCTACTCCTATCACTGGCAATTTTTGGTATGGCGACGCGGGGCGCCCGTCATCGGGTGGTGTTCATCACTGCTGGAACGGCTTTGATTAGTGGCGCAATCGCCGTTTTGATTTGGCCGCTCGCCGTCGTTGCTGCCGCAGAGAAAAGGGCTACCGGACGACCCTATTGTCTGGTGGTTGCGCACGGTGCGAATTATCGAACAGCAGCCAATTTTCTCGATTTGACACCCCTTATAATGCGTGGTCAAGAGGGTCATACATTCGCACTGAATTATCACGGTGAACTACTGATATCAGGTGAAGCGAACCGGAACTGGTCATACGATCACCGCGATTTTTTTGATAAGTCGAGCGACCATGAACCTCCAAGCTGTGTCGCCGTACTTGGGTTTGCGCGCAAACTTCCGTGGTTTTGACGCCTGCTTCTAACAGACTCATTTTCGCAACCAGCTAGTCCGCTTCCCACCCCATTCCTGACCTTCTGCCGCGAGTTCATGTAGCCCGAGAGCAGACTGGGCGGACGCGACGCGGTTGCGGACATTGGTTCAATCTGGAATGCTATCAGGATGGAAGAAGCGGATAATCGATGGGGCATTTCTAACCCTGGGTCTGCCCCTCTTCTTGTATGGATTGAACCGTGGGCGGAAGAGTTCGATGTCCCGCCGAAATCAACGCTGACCTTGAAGCCGCCGGATGGCGATTTGCTAGGCGAGATCAAACGATTGCTGGCGGATGAAACACCGTCTCACACCGTCTCACACTCAATCTCTGATATCAGACCTAACCGCTGAATATCTCCAAAAGGCAACGCACCGTTACCGACCATCTGGATACCATCGTCGTTGCGCCCGGAACCCGAAACCCGAAGAATAATAGTCGGTAGCTGGCATCGTGTGAGCGGGGGCATATTACCCACACAGCAAGCATTCGACAGTGGGTGTCATGGTTATCAGCCATATCCAAATCTAATCTCTTCCACGTCAAGCTGTGGATCTGTGCGATTGAGCAATCACTACCAGTTCAACCAGCGATGCTAGCGCAGACCCAATATGGCTGCGGTGATTGCCATGTGATTGCTGATTGGATGTTCAACGCTTAGCCGGACTAAACCTATCCGCTAAGTTATTGAAAAATGGCGCGCCCGGAACGATTCGAACGTCCGACCCTCAGATTCGTAGTCTGATGCTCTATCCAGCTGAGCTACGGGCGCGCATTCATGTCACCGCGGCGAGGCCAGTGCCTGCCGGGGAGTTGGCAGATAGAAGCGGGCGCTTCCTCTGGCAACCCCTATTTTCGGCGATATCGATAATTAAACAGGTGTGTGACGGATATCATTGCCACACACCCGAATGCTGGTTCAGGCGGACTTCGCCGCAAGCGCTGCCTGCGCCGCGGCGAGGCGGGCGATCGGCACGCGATAAGGCGACGCCGAGACATAATCGAGCCCGGTTTTCTCGCAGAAGGCAATGCTCGCGGGATCGCCGCCATGCTCGCCGCAGATACCAAGCTTGATATCCGGCCGGGTTGCCCTGCCCCGCTCGGCAGCCAGTTCGATCAGCTCGCCCACACCCTCGATATCAATGCTGACGAACGGATCGCGAGCGAAAATGCCCTTATCGACATAGGAGGTAAGAAAGCGGCCCGCATCATCACGGCTGATACCGATGGTGGTCTGCGTCAGGTCATTGGTGCCAAACGAGAAGAACGCGCCGACTTCTGCGATTTCCCCAGCCTTGAGGGCAGCGCGCGGCAGTTCGATCATCGTGCCGACAAGGTAGGTGATCTCCCGCCCCTTCTCCGCGAACACGGCCTTTGCGGCGTCATCCACCACCGCCTTCATCAACTCCAGCTCGCGCTTTGTTGCCACGAGCGGGATCATGACTTCCGGGATAGGTGCTTCACCGCTCTTCTGGGCAACCTCGATCGCTGCCTCGAAAATGGCGCGCGCCTGAATCTCGTATATCTCGGGATAGGTGACACCAAGACGGCATCCGCGATGGCCGAGCATGGGGTTAAACTCATGCAACTCGGCCGCGCGGCGCTTGAGCAGGTCAACCGAGACACCCGCAGCCTCTGCTACCTCCGCGAACTCCCCGTCGCCATGCGGCAGAAACTCATGGAGCGGAGGATCGAGGAGACGGATTGTAACAGGCAGACCAGCCATCTCCGTAAAGATCGCTGCGAAATCGCTCCGCTGCTCAGGCAGCAACTTAGCCAGTGCTTCGCGCCGGCCTTTTTCCGTCTCGGCAAGAATCATCTGGCGGACCGCAGTGATGCGCGCGGCATCGAAAAACATATGTTCGGTACGGCACAGACCAATGCCTTCCGCGCCAAACTCCCGCGCGGTCCGGCAGTCGAGCGGCGTTTCCGCATTCGCGCGAACCTTTAGGCGCCGGACTTCGTCCGCCCAACCCATCAATATGCCGAAATCGCCGGCAAGCTCGGGCTGCACGGTCGGCACTTCGCCAGCCATCACTTCGCCACTGGCGCCATCGATCGTGATGATCTCGCCAGCCTTGAGAAGACGCGACCCAATCTTGAGGGTTTGCGCTTCCATATCAATGGCAAGGCTGCCTGCACCGGACACGCAAGGACGCCCCATGCCACGGGCAACCACCGCCGCATGGCTCGTCATCCCACCACGGGCGGTGAGAATGCCTTTGGCGGCGTGCATGCCGTGAATGTCTTCCGGACTGGTCTCCACGCGTACGAGGATCACGCTTTCGCCCAGCTCGTTCAGTCGCTCAGCGCTGTCCGCATCGAACACGATCTGCCCGGAGGCCGCGCCCGGCGAAGCAGGCAGGCCCTTGGTCAGCACGTCGCGCGGAGCCTTGGGGTCGAGCGTAGGGTGAAGAAGCTGGTCGAGCGCGGCAGGATCCACGCGGGCAACGGCCTCATCTCGGGAGATAAGCCCTTCAGCCGCCATATCCACCGCGATCTTCAGCGCGGCCTTCGCCGTGCGCTTGCCCGAGCGGGTCTGGAGCATCCAGAGCTTGCCCTGCTGCACGGTGAACTCGATATCCTGCATATCCCGATAATGGGTCTCCAGGATCGCGAAGACGCGGGCCAGCTCGGTATAGGTTTCGGGCATCGCCTCTTCCATGGAAAGCGGCTTGGCACCGGCGCGCTCGCGCGCAACCTTGGTCAGATATTGCGGCGTGCGAATGCCGGCGACGACATCCTCACCCTGCGCGTTGATGAGATATTCGCCATAATAAGCGTTCTCACCGGTCGCCGGATCGCGCGTGAAGGCAACGCCGGTGGCCGAGGTTTCGCCCATGTTACCAAAGACCATGGCCTGTACGTTGACCGCCGTGCCCCATTCGCCGGGAATGCTGTTCAACCGGCGATAGACCTTGGCGCGCTCGGACTGCCACGATCCGAAGACCGCGCCCATCGCGCCCCAGAGCTGTTCATGCACATCCTGCGGAAACGGCTTGCCCCACTGCTTCTCGACAAGGCGCTTATATTCAGCGACGAGCGCGCGCCAATGATCAGCCGTCATTTCCGTATCGAGGGAGAAGCCGGCATCCTCCTTGGCGATCTCCAGTGCTTCCTCGAAAGCGGCATGATCGAGGCCGAGCACCACGTCCGCATACATCTGAACGAAGCGACGATAGCTGTCCCACGCGAAGCGCGCGTCGCCCGATACAGCGGCAAGGCCCTCAACCGTCTCATCATTGAGACCCAGATTCAGCACCGTGTCCATCATGCCGGGCATGGAGACTCGCGCACCGGACCGAACCGAGACGAGCAGCGGATCGGCCTTGTCTCCAAAGCGCTTGTCAGTAATGCCTTCAATATGCGCGATTCCGGCCTGAACTTCCGCGTTCAGGCTCTCTGGATAAACCTCGCCATCGGCATAATAGCGCGTGCACATCTCGGTGGTGATCGTAAAACCCGGGGGCACCGGCAGACCAATGGCGGCCATGCCGTCCAGATTGGCGCCCTTGCCGCCCAGAAGATTCTTGTCGCCCTTGCCACCGTCATTCACGCTGCCGCCGAAGCGATACACATATTTCGTCATCTGTCCGTCTCATCCCTGCACTGATTCGATTTGGACGACCTTATGTTCTGTTCGCGCTGGTCATGCCGGACCGCCTCGAGAACGAGTCCGCCGTTCGCTTACCCTTCTATCCGAGAGAAGTCCGCAACTTTGTGCACCGCAGCGTGAATCCGGGTCAACAAGCTTAACCGTGAATTGCGCTTCACCGAATCAGCATCATTGACCGTCACGTCGTCAAAAAAACGATCTATGGGCGCGCGTAGCGTCGCCAGCGCGGCCATTGCCCCTGCAAAATCCTCCGCCGCAACGGCTGCCGCCGCGCGCGGACCGGCAGCATCCACTGCCTCGATCAGCGCCACTTCGGCTGGCTCGGGATCATAAGAAAGCGGCAGATTTTCGTGGGCGCGCAGTGCCTCTGCCACATCGGCATCCTCCACTGCGACACCGGGGTCTTCCTCACCCGCCTGACTGCCCTGCCGTCCCCTGCCGGTGGCCGCGCCTTCCTTCTTCAGGATGTTCGCCGCCCGCTTGTAGCCTGCCAGCAGATTGGCGCCGTCCTCTGTCTCAATAAAGGACTGGAGCGCATTTACGCGAGCAATCAGGCGGACAAGATCATCTTCATCACCAAGCGCAAACACCGCATCGATGAGATCATGGCGGACCCCGGCTTCGCGCTGCTGCACTTTCAACCGGTCGGCGAAGAAGTCGAGAAGATCGCCCTCAGCCACGGGCAGTCGCAGGCCATTGATCGTCACAAGCTGGATGACGCCAAGCGCAGCCCGACGCAACGCGAAGGGATCGCGCGAGCCGGTAGGCTTCTCGTCGATGCCAAAGAAGGAACGCAGCGTATCCAGCTTATCGGCCAGACTCACCGCCACCGTCACCGGCGCAGTGGGCACATCATCCCCTTGCCCGACCGGCTTGTAATGATCACGTACGGCATCCGCGACGGCATCAGGCAGGCCCTCGGCGCGGGCATAATAGCCACCCATAAAGCCTTGTAATTCAGGAAATTCGCCGACCATCTCGGTCACCAGATCGGCCTTGGCAAGGCGGGCTGCCTGCTCCGCCTGATCGGCATCCGCGCCTTTGACGATGCCTTGCTCCACCAGCCAGCGCGCGAGGCGGGCGACCCGCTCCACCTTGTCCGCCACGGTACCGAGCTTCTCGTGGAAGGTAATCCGGGCCAGCTTCCCGGCCTGTACGGCAAGCGGCGTCTTCTTATCCTGCTCCCAGAAAAAACGGGCGTCGGAAAGGCGGGCAACCAGCACCTTACGGTTGCCTTCCACGATCGCCTTGCCGCCATCCACCGCATCAATGTTAGCCGTACAGATGAAAGCCGGCGCCAACTGACCAGCCTGATCGCGCAGCACGAAATATTTCTGGTTTACGCGAAGGGTTAGCTGAATAGCTTCAGGCGGCACCTCGAGAAACGTCGGATCGAAATCCCCGAGCAGCGGCACGGGCCATTCGGTAAGGCCAGCATTTTCCGCGACCAGTCCCTTATCCTCAACAAGACTATAGCCCTGTGCGGCGGCGAGCGCGGCGGCCCTTTCAGCGATGATCGCCTGCCGCTCCTCATGATTGACGATGACATGCGCGGCGCGAAGCTGATCCGCATATGTCGCCGCGCTCCCGATGGTGATGATGCCGCCGCCATGAAAGCGATGACCGCGCGTTTCACGACCGGAAACAACCTCCTCAATCGTGACAGGCACGATCACGTCCCCAAGCAATGCGATGATGCCCTGCAACGGGCGAACCCAGCGCAGGCTCTCACTTGACGCGCTTGCCGCCCCCCAGCGCATGGACTTGGGCCATGGAAAGGCACGAACGACAGCGAGAATCGCCTCCGCCAGTACATCCGCCGTGGCACGGCCGGGTTTTTCGACCAATGCGAACCAGACCCCGTCCCGCTCCTCAAGTTGATCCTGGCGAAGCGCCGTCTTTCGCAAAAAACCTTCGAGCGCCTGCGGCGGCGCGGAGGTACGCGGCCCCTTATGCTCCTCGCGCACCGCATCGGTTGCGGCGGGCAACCCGTGGGCGATGAGGGCCAGCCGGCGCGGGGTCACATAGCTCGTGAGATGAGCCGCACGCAGGCCGGCTTTCTCCAGCTCCGCCGAGAACAGCCGGGCTAGATCCTCGCTCGCCTTCGCCTGCATCCGCGCCGGAATTTCCTCACAGCGTAGCTCAAGAAGAAAGTCCACGCTCATGCCGCCCATCCATTTGCGTGCATCCATGCCTCGCAGCTTCCGCGCGCAAGATCCCGCACTCGACCGATATAGCTCGCGCGTTCCTGCACGGAAATGACGCCGCGCGCTTGCAGGAGATTGAAGACATGGCTGGCCTTGATCGCCTGCTCATAAGCCGCAAGCGGGACGCCGGCAGCGATTGATGCCTGACATTCCGCCTCACAATCCCGGAACCAGCGGAACAGCTTTTCAGTGTCCGCCACCTCGAAGTTCCACTTCGACATTTCCTGCTCATTCCGCAGAAACACGTCCCCATAAGTGACGGCCGGACGATCCCCAACGGGATCATTGAAAACCAGATCGTAAACGCTGTCCACGCCCTGAATATACATGGCGAGACGCTCTAACCCGTAAGTGATCTCACCTGACACAGGCTTGCAGTCAAAGCCGCCCATTTGCTGGAAATAGGTGAACTGCGTCACCTCCATGCCATCACACCAGACCTCCCAGCCCAACCCCCAGGCGCCAAGCGTCGGGCTCTCCCAATCATCCTCCACGAAACGAATGTCATGGAGCAACGGATCAATGCCGATAGCGCTGAGCGAACCGAGATACAGATCCTGCAGGTCGGTTGGCGACGGCTTCATAATGACCTGATACTGGTAGTAATGCTGGAGCCGGTTGGGATTTTCGCCATAGCGGCCGTCAGTCGGCCGTCGCGAGGGCTGGACATAGGCGGCATTCCAGGCATCCGGCCCCAGGCTACGCAGAGTCGTCGCCGGGTGGAAGGTACCAGCGCCAACCTCCAGATCGAGCGGCTGGAGAATAACGCAGCCTTGCGCCGCCCAATAGTCATGCAATGTTAGGATCAATCGCTGAAAGCTCAGCATCTCCGCCCCGCCTGCCCTGCCCGCGAGCCATTTCGCGGAAACTGTGGGGCATTTGGCTCATGGGCTGGTCGCGGTCAAGCAACGCGCGCATGAAGGACATGCCGCTACGACATAATGGTGACAATGTGATGGAAATGACGAGCATGAAAACGAAAACCGGCGCCACGCTCCTTGCGCTATCCGCCCTTTTATGGGCACCAATTCCGGTATCGGCACAGTCCCAGCCCAAGGCGGCGGAGCAGGCCAAAGGCGCGGATCGCGCCGCCGGCAATTCAAGCGCAGACTCCCAAGCCGCGACGATCCATGCCCATCCCGCACTCTGGGCCGTCAAGGACAGGGATACGACCGTTTATCTCTTCGGCACCATCCACCTCATGAAGCCACAGGTGAAATGGTTCGATAGCTCTATCCGCAAGGCGTATGACAGCGCTGGCGAGGTCGTGCTGGAAGTCATCGAAGATGATGAGCAAAGTGCAGCCGCCATGCTTGCCAAGGCAGTCAACCCCACCGGCGCCCTGACCAGTACCATGCTGCCCGAAGACATGCGCCTGAAACTGGACGCACTGGCCCGCTCCCATGGATTACCCATGGCCTTTCTCGACCGGATGAAACCCTGGTTCGTCTCGCTTACCCTCGCAATGGCACCCTACCGCCAACTCGGCTACGAGCCGACGCATGGCGTCGATGCCGTGATCAAGAGACAGGCAACAACAGATGGCAAAACGCTCGTCGGCCTTGAGACCGCAGCGGAACAAATCAATCTGCTCGATTCCCTTCCGCAAGACCAGCAAATCGCAATGCTAAAGAGCAGTATTACCGAGCAGGATCAGGCCCGCGCTACGCTGGAAGCCATGGTCTCAGCATGGGCGAAAGGCGATGCGGATGCACTCGGAGCACTGATGAACAAATCGATGGAGGAAGCGCCGGATGCGACAAAGCTGCTCCTCCACGACCGCAATACGCACTGGGCCAGCTGGATCGCCAAACGCATGGAGAGCCCTGGAATCGTGTTCCTGGCGGTTGGCGCGGGACATTTGGGTGGGCCAGAGAGCGTGCAGGACAAGCTTGCCGCGCTCGGCATCAAGACCCGCCGGATCGATAAATAGCAACGTGCCGAGTGCCTGAAAGGGATAGGGTGCGGACATGAAGCAAGGGTTGGTTCGCCTTAGTGAATTACGGCGCTCGCCGCGGCCGGCTTTGCTTGCGCTTTTGGCCGCGATTCTGCTTCTGACCTGCGCCGCATTTATCTGGATGCGCCACTCGGCATCTGTCGATGCCCGCCCAGCTCTCTGGCAAATCGAGAAGCAAGGGCGGCGTGGCTGGCTCTTCGGTACAATTCATGCCGTTCCCCACGATGCGCGCTGGCTGTCTCCCGCTATAGCACGCGCAACCGACGAGGCGGACTGGCTTTGGCTTGAGGTCACCGGACTAGAGACTGAGCGGCGAGACCCTGCCATCTTCAACCGATTGGGCCAGGGAACCGGGCTGCCGCCCGTGGCGGCACGCCTGCCTGCTGAAACGCGCGCGCGGCTGCACACACTCATCCAACAAGACCCGTTCTTTGCGCATGGTCTGGATGGCTATAAGAGTTGGGCCGCCGCCCTGCTTGTCAACGCGCGCGGTAGCGCTGCTAGCGGATTTTCCGCGCGCAATGCTGGAGAAGCAGTGCTGAGCCGCCAATTTGCGCGTGCAGGCAAGCCCCAGGCTGGGCTGGAAACAATCGCGGGCCAACTTGGCCTCTTTGATCGACTCACGCCTGCGGATCAGACTGCACTTTTAGCACAGGCAATTGATGAAGCCGACGACAGCCAACACCTGCTCGCTCAGGCCTATGGGCAATGGGCGCGTGGCGACATGACGGCGTTAACCCGCCAGTTTGACAAAAGCCTCGGCCAGCGCCCTACACTCCAGGCGGCGCTGGTCGAAACGCGCAATGCCCGCTGGGCCGCCCAGATCGACAGCGTTGTGATGCGCCACCGCGCAGCCCCTTTCATTGCCGTCGGCGCCGGACACCTCGTTGGGCCGAGGAGCGTACAAGCATATCTGGAGGCGCGGGGCTGGACCGTACGAAGGGTGCAGTAACGCAAGCTATTCCTTGCATTGCAGCCATTTTCCCGCTACCGGCGCGCAACCTTACGTCATGGTCATCCCTGGAGGCGTGGCGGCAGGGTAAATCCTATGCTTCAATGGAGACATGCAAAATGAGCGATACGCTTGTGCTGTCGGCCGAGGCACGCGATCGGGCAGGCAAGGGAGCCTCCCGCGCACTCCGCAAGGAGGGCCGCGTTCCCGCCGTCATTTACGGTAACAACGAAGAGCCGACAATCGTCCACGTAGAGGAAAAGGCACTCGCCAAGCTGCTTGGCACCGGCCACTTCTTCAACTCGGTGGTGATGGTCGAGGTGGACGGCAAGAAAGTCCGTACGCTTCCCAAGGATGTCGCCTTCCATCCCGTTACTGATCGCCCGCTTCATGCAGACTTCCTGCGCGTCTCCGAACATGCTCAGGTGCACGTGAACGTGCCCGTGCTGTTTATCAACGAAGACAAGGCGCCCGGTATCAAGCGCGGTGGCGTTCTCAACATCGTGCGTCATGAACTGGAAATGATCGTCGATGCGGCTGCCATTCCCGACAATATCACCGTCGACCTGACGGGCGCAGATGTGGGCGACTCGATCCACATCAGTGCTGTTGTTTTGCCCAAAGGCGCCAAGCCGGCTATTGATGACCGCGACTTTACGATCGCGACCGTTGTCGCGCCGTCGGCGCTCAAGAGCCAGGAAGGTGACAACGAGACCCAGGCCGAGGGCGGCGAGTAATCGCCTGACCCTTCCGGATTTCCGGTCTATCGAAATCCCGCTCGCCTCATGGCGGGTGGGATTTTGATTGTTGCAGCGGGAACGGCGTTCCTCGGAGAGAGGCCATGCAGCTCTGGACAGGTCTGGGCAATCCGGGCCGCGACTACGCGCTCCACCGGCACAATGTCGGCTTCATGGCGCTTGATGTCATCGCGGACCTGCACGGCTTCTCGCCATGGAAAAAACAATTTCACGGCTGGACCAGCGAAGGCAGAATCGGACACGAAAAGATTCTGCTGCTCAAACCCGGCACCTTCATGAACGAAAGCGGCCGGGCGGTCCGCGCGGCGGCCGACTTCTACAAACTCGCTCCACAGGATATCACGCTCTTCCACGATGAGCTGGATCTTCTGCCAATGAAGGTAAAGGTGAAGCGCGGCGGAGGCAGTGCAGGGCATAACGGCCTGCGCTCTACCGACAAGCATATCGGACCGGAGTTCCGCCGGGTCCGCATCGGCATCGGCCATCCGGGCCACAAGGACCGTGTGACGGGCTATGTGCTGGGCGATTACGCAAAAGCAGAACAGGATGCGCTCACCGATATGCTTGGCGCCATCGCCGCCGAGGCGCCGTGGCTCGCGGCTGGCGACGATGCCCGTTTCATGAGTGACGTCGCGCGGCGCCAGCAAGGCTGACCCGCGCTCGTCTCATCAGCGCAAACGCTCACCCGCCTGCCGCGTTCCTGCGGCAAGCCGCGCACGCCACCGCACCAATATTTCCTCTGATACACGCGGACGCTCAGTGACGCCCTTGCCCTCGCGAAGCCGCGCCCGCTCCTTCTCCGGCGGTTCGACCACCCGTACGCGTACCGGCACCGTGCCCTGCCGCTCCATACCGAGCTGACGGGCCGCGCCCCGCGAGAGATCGATGATCCGCCCCGCCGCGAATGGCCCCCGATCATTGACCCGTACGAGGATCGTCCGGCCCGTGTCCAGCGCAGTCACTTCCACATAGCTGGGCAGTGGCAGCGTGGTGTGTGCGGCCGTTACTGCCTTGACGCGGAAACGTTCGCCATTGGCCGTGCGGTTGCCGCTCTCGCTGCCATACCAGCTTGCTTGACCCAACATGTCATAGTCCGGCTGGCTAGCCGGCACATAGGTCGTGCCGCGCACGACATAGGGCTTACCGATCCGTACCGGTGCATCACTGACCGGACGGTAATTGCCACCCGCGCACCCGCCGAGCAGAAGGACGAAACCAACCAGCGGCATGAACGGGATAGGAAGATAGCGCGACATGTCAGCGCTTCTAGGGCGTTTTGCGACGAAATGGAATCCACCTGACATTCACACCCGGAACAAGCGAACTGGCATTACCAGCCGCGCAACGCTAAGGGGCGGGCCGGATTTTAGACGAACGGACAGGTTTCATGGGTTTCAAATGCGGTATCGTTGGCCTTCCTAATGTGGGCAAGTCGACGCTCTTCAACGCGCTCACCGAGACGCAGGCGGCGCAGGCAGCCAACTACCCCTTTTGCACCATTGAGCCCAATGTCGGTCAGGTCGCCGTGCCGGACCCGCGACTGGATGAACTCGCGAAAATCGCCGGCTCTGGAAAAATCATTCCGACTCAGCTCGCCTTCGTGGATATTGCGGGGCTGGTGCGGGGCGCCTCCAAGGGGGAAGGCCTCGGTAACCAGTTTCTCGGCAATATCCGCGAAGTGGACGCCATCGTCCATGTGCTGCGCTGCTTTGAAAATGACGACATCCAACATGTCGACAACCGCGTCGACCCGATCGCCGATGCGGAAACGGTAGAAACCGAGCTGATGCTTGCCGATCTGGAAAGCCTTGAAAAACGCGTACCCAATCTTGCGAAAAAGGCGGCTCAGGGAGACAAGGAAGCAAAGATAGGCGCGGCCGTGCTGGGCAAGGCGCTCGATCTTTTGCGCGAAGGGAAGCCGGCTCGCCTCACCAACATCTCCGATGATGAGGAAGCGCGCGTGTTCGCGCAGGCGCAACTGCTCACCTCCAAACCTGTGCTCTACGTCTGCAATGTCGAGGAAGATGCAGCGGCGAATGGCAACGCCTTCTCTGCCCGCGTATTCGAAAAGGCGGCGGCGGAAGGCGCGCAGGCCGTCACCGTTTCTGCCGCCATCGAGGCCGATCTCGTAGGCATGGACGAGGAGGGTCGCCGCGAGTTTCTCGGCGAAATGGGACTGGCCGAAACGGGACTCGCACGCGTCATCCGTGCGGGATACGATCTGCTCGGCCTGATTACGTTCTTCACCGTGGGGCCAAAGGAAGCACGTGCCTGGACTGTTCATAAGGGCGCGCATGCCCCGCAGGCCGCCGGTGTCATACATAGCGACTTCGAGCGTGGCTTCATCCGCGCCGAAACCATCGCCTATGAGGATTATGTAGCGCTAGGCGGGGAAGCGCGCGCGCGCGAAGCTGGCAAGCTGCGCGCCGAAGGCAAGGATTATGTCGTGCAGGAAGGCGACGTCCTGCACTTCCGCTTCAACGTGTAATCGCGTCAGCAGGCAAATTCCTTTCCTTCTTTGTCATAGCGGCGACATAGCGAGCGGGATAGGCATGAGCATCATGCGAATCACCGCTCGCGCCCGCGCTCTTGCCTTCGTCGTGTCTATGTCTTTGCTGGCCGGCTGCGTCAGCACGAGACACGAGCGAACGACCAATGCCCTGCCCTCCGCCCCGGCCACGCGACAGGCGGAAACACGCACGCCCGTGACTATTCTCGTTTCCGTCGATGGGCTCGGCGCGAACCGGCTTGGTACAGGGCTGACCCCGCGCCTCGACGCCTTGGCCGCCAACGGTGTCCTGGGCTCAATGCGGCCGAGCTTTCCCACGAACACTTTTCCCAATCACACGACTCTGGTGACCGGCCTGCGCCCGGACCATCATGGCATTGTCGACCAGCGCATGCGCGACCCAGGCAAACCCGGCGTCACCTTCCGCAACTCCGATCCACTGACCAATCGCGACCCGTTCTGGTGGAATCAGATCGACCCCATCTGGCTACAGGCCGAGCGTGCGGGCATTCGCACCGGCACACTTTACTGGGTAGGCTCGGACGTTCCCATCAATGGGAAAATGGCGTCCGACTGGTGGCCTTATGACGACAAGGTAACAAGTGAACGCCGCGTCGAAACCGTGCTCGACTGGATGCGGCGTCCGGCCGCGATCCGTCCCCGCTTCGTCACGCTTTATTTCGACATCGTAGACAAGGCCGCGCATAATCTCGGCTATGGCTCACCAGAGGAACTGGATGCGATCCGCACAGTGGATAGCCAGATCGGCCGCCTTGCCGACGCATTGGCCGCAATGGGGCAACCCGCCAACCTCGTCATTGTTTCAGATCACGGGATGGCCCCCGTGCCTGCAGAGCATATCCGCCCGCTTTCCGACGTCATTGACCCCGAAATTATGGAATCGATCAGCGAGGGACCTCTGCTCGATATCTTCCCCAAGCCCGACAAGGAGAAGGCGGTCGCAGAAAAGCTCGCGAACCCGCCTCCACATCTGAGTTGCTGGCCCCGAGACAAAATTCCCACGCATCTGCGCTTTGGGCGCAATTCGCGCGTGCCACCCTGGCTTTGCCTCGCCGATGCTGGCTACAGCTTCCCCATCAATCCACGCCCATATACCAAGGGCGAACATGGCTTTGATCCGGACACCCCCGGTCTCGCCGCCACGTTCATCGCGATCGGGCCGGCGTTCATCTCAGGGCGAACACTCGCCAGATTCGACAATGTGGATGTTTATCCGCTGCTCTGTCGTCTGATCGGCATCACACCCAAACCGTCCGACGGAAATGCCGAAACGCTTGCCACGATCCTGCGCGCACCGTAGCACCGTGCCCATGACGGAACCAAAAATATATTATTTTGAGGATTTCGAGGTCGGCGAGCGACGCAGCTTTGGCCAGTACGAGGTTGATCGGGACGAGGTAATCGCCTTCGCCAGCCAATATGATCCCCAGCCCTTTCACCTTTCCGACGAAGCCGCCGCCAGAACCCATTTTGGCAAGCTCGCGGCAAGCGGCTGGCACACCACCGGCATGATGATGAACATGCTCGTCAACTTCTGGCAGACCATCCCCGGCTTTCAGGAAGCAAGTCTGGGCGCAATGGGCGTCGATGAGTTGCGATGGCTGAAGCCTGTCTACCCTGGCGACACGCTGACCGTTGAAACAGTCATCATCGACAAAAAGGAATCAGCGAGCCGCCCGGACATGGGCATTATCCGCAACAAGATCATTGTCTCCAACCAACATGGCGAGCCGGTGATGACTTTAGTTCCCATTGCGATGTGGCGGCGGCGGCCAGCAGCATAGCGGCAGCACGAACTGCCGTGATCTGATCGCCGGCCTTTAGTCCACCACTGGCTGAGCGATGGCGACCATCACGCTAATCGCTGGCTTGGGACTGTTGACGATCTGCACGACATGCGTGCCGGCCTGTAGATCGAACCAGACAATCTTACGAATACCGGAGCAATCCGGGCCATGTTCATGCTCGATGCTCGTCTGCTCGACCCCACGCGACACGACATCGACCCATGCACCATCCGAAAGCGCAATGCCGATCCGCGCGGCACGATCCAGAGCTATCGTCGCCAGCCCTGCGCTCAATGCAGAATCAAGCGGGCGGGCACTCGCCGCAGCGAGTGTAACGGCAGGCGCCGGCAGCAGCCTGAGCAGCATCGGCTCACCCATGAACAGGGCTGGCATTGCCGCTGCACTGGCCCCTGCCTCAATGGATCTGGGCGTAGCGCTCCAACGGTTCCAGGGCTCTTCAAGCACGACAGGCGCAGCCGGGCAGGTAGCAGGCGCTTCAACTGCCGGCGATGGCGCTTGTGAACCGGCGTTCTGCGCGGCAAGCGGCGTTGCGACAAGAACGGAGAGCGCAAGCGGCGCAAACAAGGACGGACTGACCATGCCTCGGATATATCCGACGAAGATGAACCGAACCATTACCGCCGGCCGAACAATTTTTCGATGTCGGCATGGGCAAGTTTGATCCATGTCGGGCGACCATGATTGCACTGGCCGCTATGGGGCGTCACCTCCATCTCACGCAGCAACGCGTTCATCTCCGCGAGGCTGAGTGCGCGGCCGGCGCGCACCGAGCCATGGCACGCCATGGTCGCCGCGACATGGTCGAGCCGTTCGCGCAAGCTAACCGCTTCTCCGAGCGACGCGAGATCATCCGCCAGATCGCGCACGAGGCCGGCAACGTCACTCTGCCCAAGCAGCGCCGGAGCGGCGCGGACCAGCATGGCAGCCGGACCGAATCGTTCCATTTCGAGGCCAAGTTCCGTCAGTTCAGCCAGCCGAACCTCAATCCGATCACAAGCCGGTTCGTCCAGTTCCACCACCTCAGGCAGTAACAGCGCCTGCCGGGCAACCACACCAGCCCCGAGAGCAGCCCGCATCCGCTCCAGCACCAGCCGTTCATGCGCGGCGTGCTGATCAACGATGACAAGACCATCCCCGGCTTCAGCCACGATATATGTCTTGTCGATCTGCGCTCGCGCCGCGCCAAGCGGAAAGGCCTGGGCCTGCTCGACAGCCGCATCCTGCGGCTGAGGCAATTCCGCGCGTGCGTGCGGAGCGAAGCCCGAAAAGCCACGCTGGCGGTCAGCAAAAAAAACACTGCGCTCGATGGAGGCGACTGGCTCCCAGCCCGCCGGAGACCGGGGTTGCGCGGGTTCCGGAAGGAATGATGGTACAGCATCTCCCTCCCGCTGCCACAGCGCTTCGGACGCGGCATCAGCACGCTGAACCGAGCGCATCCCCGCCTCATCCAGCGCTCGACGCAATCCACTCACAATCATGCCGCGAATGAGCGCCGGATCGCGAAATCGCACCTCCGTTTTGGCCGGGTGAACATTCACATCCACTTCCTCCGGCGGTACGGTGAGGAAAAGCGCCAGCACTGGATGCCGATCCCGCGCGATGAAATCCGCATAGGCACCCCGAATCGCGCCAATAAGAAGCCGGTCTCGCACCGGACGGCCATTAACGAACAGATATTGATGGTCGGCCGCACCGCGGTGAAAGGTGGGGAGCGAAGCCACCCCGGTCAGCCTCACCCCTTCCCGTTCCAGCCCGACGATGACGTGATTCACCGCAAGGTCGCGATCGATCAGGCCAGCCACGCGGGACTCGCGGTCTTCATTCTCAGCCAGCGAAAGCACGCGCCGGCCATCATGATCCAGACTGAACCCAATTTCATGACGCGCCATGGCGAGCCGCCGAAGCACATCCAGACAGGCAGCATACTCGGCACGGGCGCTCCGCATGAACTTCAGCCGTGCCGGGACGCGGGCAAACAACCCCTCCACCGACACCCGCGTGCCAAATGCCATGGCAGCAGGCGATGGGCCATCAATGACGCCATTATCGCAAATAATGGCCCAGCCATCGCCACCCGCCACCCGACTCTCGATCCGCAGACGTGCCACGCTGCCTATGGATGGCAACGCCTCACCGCGAAAACCCAGCGTCGCAACACGCTCCAGCGCATCGTCGGGAAGTTTGGACGTCGCATGGCGCTCCAGCGCCAGCGGCAATTCATCGCGATTCATGCCCCGCCCATCATCGCTGACGACGATACCGTCCAGACCGCCGCCAACCAGCGAAACGGCAATCCGACGCGCACCAGCATCTATCGCATTCTCAACCACTTCCTTGAGAGCGGCGGCAGGACGCTCCACCACCTCGCCGGCGGCGATGCGGTTGACGAGATCGGGGGGCAAGCGGCGTATTGACATTAACCTTTGACTAGACCAAGCGAGCGACCTCCGCGAGCAGGAAGTTCAGCTATCGCCATCGCATCATCGCGTTGGCGCGGATTACTGAAAATCCATTCAGTGCGCGGCGCGGCCAAGGCGATCATACGCCAGCAAAGAACAGGACCTCCCTTAATGTCGTTCTTCTCTCGCATGTTCAGATTTTCCTCGCACGACATGGCGATCGATCTCGGAACGGCGAACACGGTCGTCTATGTCCGCGGCCGTGGTATCGTTCTCAACGAGCCCTCGGTCGTAGCCGTGGAGACGCTGAATGGCGTCAAACGTGTCAAGGCTGTAGGTGATGACGCCAAACTGATGATGGGGAAGACCCCCGCTTCGATCGAAGCGATCCGCCCGATGCGTGATGGCGTCATCGCCGACATCGACATTGCCGAGCAAATGATAAAGCATTTTATCAGCAAGGTGCACGGCAACCGGCGCATGCTGCGCTTTCCTGAGATCGTGATCTGCGTGCCTTCGGGGTCCACGCGAGTCGAGCGACGTGCCATTCGTGATGCCGCGAGCAACGCCGGCGCCAGCCAGGTCTTCCTCATCGAGGAACCAATGGCCGCCGCGATCGGCGCCGACATGCCCGTGACCGAACCAATCGGCTCCATGGTGGTGGACATTGGCGGCGGCACGACAGAAGTCGCCGTGCTCTCCTTGCGCGGTCTCGCCTACACAACCTCAGTGCGCGTGGGCGGCGACAAGATGGACGAAGCAATCGTCTCATTCGTACGGCGCCACCATAATCTGCTGATCGGCGAAGCTACCGCAGAGCGGATCAAGAAGGACTATGGCGTTGCCCAAAAGCCGGCTGACGGCATTGGAGAGATCATCCTCATCAAGGGTCGCGACCTCGTGAACGGCGTCCCTAAGGAAATCTCGATCAATCAGGGTCAGATCGCGGACGCCCTCGCCGAACCGATCAGCGCCATTGTTGATGGCGTCCGTGTCGCTCTGGAGAATACCGCACCCGAGCTGGCAGCGGATATTGTCGATCAGGGTATCGTTCTGACCGGCGGCGGCGCGCTGCTCAAAGGGCTGGACGAGGAACTGCGCGATGAGACAGGTCTGCCGGTGAGCGTAGCCGAAGACCCCCTCACCTGCGTCGCTATTGGCACCGGCCGCGCGATGGAAGACCCGATCTTCCGCGGCGTGCTGCAGACTGCCTGAGCCCGGGAGGCCAATCAGCATGGCGCCCGGCGACAATCGGCGCCCCGGATATGACCGGAAGGCCCAGTACGGACTTTTCGCGACCTATGTCGTCGCGATCATTGGCCTGCTCTTGGGCCTTCTGCTTATCGTGGTGTCCGTTGTAGACCCGCGTGGCTTCTCCGTGTTGCGCGGGGGCGTCGCCGAGGCCACCCGGCCCGTTTCCATGACGTTGCGTTCGTTCGTTCGTGGCATTGGCAATGCCGATGAAGCGATAAGCGCCTATGTCAACGCTGGCTCGCAAAACGCAGCGCTACGCCGCGAAGTGGAAGCAAACAGAACCAAACTGATTGAGGCGGAAGCGATCCGGGAGGAGAATGTTCGCCTTAAACGCCTGCTGCGTCTGGCCGACGAGGATGAGGGCATTCTTGCCGCTGGACGTCTCATCAGTTCAACCTCGTCCAGCACGCAGCGCGTTGCCCGGCTAGACATCGGTCGACGGCGCGGTGTCTTGCCGGGAATGCCCGTACGTGCGCCAGAAGGCTTAATCGGGCGTGTCATCTCGGTTACACCCAACACCGCCGATGTGCTGCTCCTGACCGACGAGGGCAATGTCGTGCCCGTACGACGCACACGGGACAATATCCCTGGCATCTCTCGCGGACGCGACGACGGCACCGTTGAGATCCGCCCACTCAATGCCGAGCGCAATCCCTTCCGCCCGGGCGATGCTGTCGTCACGTCGGGAGTTGGTGGCCTCTACAGGCCGAACCTTCCGGTGGCGATCGTCGCACGGCTGGAAGGCGAAGTCGCCATTGGCTTGCCGCTCGCCAACCCGTCTCGCGTGGAAATGGTGGCAGTGCTGGCGCCATTTCGCCCTGCCCCCGTATCACAACCGGCGGCGCAGCCTAACAACAATCCAGTTCCGGCGGGCCAGTAGTGCCAGCCAGCACAGCCCGCCTCGCGCGCCCGCGCACATCCTTTCGGATCAAGGCGACGCCGATCATCTCGGTGATGCTCGCTTCGCTGGCGACGGCACTCCCTCTTATCGCACAATCCCCGGTTCTGCCGCCTCTCGGGTTCATGATGTTCCTCGCCTGGAGGCTGTTGCGTCCGGAACTATGGCCGGTGTGGATTGGCGTGCCTTTGGGTCTTTTCGATGATCTGGCAAGCGGTCAGCCGCTTGGCACGGGCATTGTCATCTGGACGCTCATACTCTTCGCTGTGGAACTGGACAGTCACCGGCATCTTTTCCGTGAATATACTCAGGACTGGCTGATTGGTGCCGTGGGCATCGCCGCGTGGCTGGTGGGTGGCGCGCTTGTCGTTCGCCTGACGGGACATGGTGGCCCGCTCATTCAAATACTGCCGCAAATAGGCTATAGCATCCTTCTCTTCCCGCTTGTGGTGCGGATTTGCGCCGCGCTCGACCGATGGCGATTGCCGTGAACCTGTTTGGCAAAAAGCATATTTCCACTGCCACATTATCGCTTACATTCTCTCGTCGTGGCTTTTTCCTCAGCGCCGCGCAGGCAGGTGTAGGCGGGCTGCTTGCCGCGCGCATGGGCTGGATCGCCATCGCCCAGAACGAGAAATATCGTCTGCTCTCCGAGAGCAACCGCGTGAATCTGACCATTATCCCACCCCGGCGAGGCTGGATTGTCGATCGTAATGGCTTACCTATCGCAGATAATCGCACGGATTTTCGCGTCGATATCATTCCTGAGCGCTTACAGAATGCGGAAGCAACAATTCGCACGTTGACTGAGTTGCTTTCCCTCTCCCCCAATGACGTCGAGCGCATAAACGAGGATTTGGAAAAAGCCGCTGGCTTCCAGCCTGTACAGATCGCCGACGGGCTGACCTACGAACAATTCGCTGCTGTTTCCGTCCAGTTGGGCGATTTGCCCGGCATTGCGCCTGCACAGGGGTTTTCACGCAACTATCCTGCCGGCCCCTCAGTTGGCCACCTCATTGGCTATGTCGGTGCTCCGTCGGCCGAGGACTATCGCAAATCGCGCAATCCGCTTTTCATTACCCCGGGCTTCAAGGTTGGAAAGCAGGGTATAGAAAAGTCGTTCGATAGCTATCTTACCGGTAAGCCCGGCGCGCGGCGGGTGGAGGTGACTGCGCGCGGCAAAGTGGTACGCGACCTGGAGAGCCGGCCCGACACTCCGGGAAAATCCATGCGCCTCACCATCGATGCCGGCCTTCAGGAATTCGCCGGGCGCCGGCTCGGCGAGCAAAGCGGCGCAGTCGTCGTGATGGACTGCCATACAGGAGACATTCTGTGCTCGGCTTCCATGCCGAGCTTTGACCCCAACAGCTTCTCGGATGGAATCTCCCAACTCGAATGGTCGATGCTCTCAGAAGACGACCATGTGCCGCTTCGTAACAAGACCCTTCAGGGCCTTTATCCGCCCGGATCGACGGTGAAACCAATGATCGCGCTCGCCCTGCTGGAAGCAGGCGTGCGTCCTGAAGAAACCGTAGGGTGCAGCGGCGCGCTCCGCGTGGGCAACACGCTTTTTCACTGCCACGCGCGACGCGGCCATGGCGCGGTCAATATGCATCGCGCAATAACGCATAGCTGCGACATCTACTTCTACGTGATGGCCCAGCGCATCGGCATGGATGCCATCGCCACGATGGCCCGACGCTTTGGTCTGGGACAGCGGTTCGACCTGCCATTTCCCAGCCAGAGTTACGGCACCGTGCCGGACCCCGCCTGGAAGCTCAAGAAATACGGCAAGGAATGGCAGGCCTACGATACTGTGAATGCGACAATCGGCCAAGGCTACATGCTCGTCAATCCTACCCAGATGGCGGTCATGGCGGCCCGGATCGCCTCTGGTCGGGAGCTTTCGCCCAAATATGTGATGGACGGTCGCATGCATGGGGGCGACGCGCTCGGCATGTCAGCCGAACATCTGGAGACTGTCCATGCTGCGATGCGCGACGTGGTGAACGGCGGCGGCACCGGCGGTGCGGCGCGCACCTCTGCCATTCCGGGCCTTCTCATGGCGGGAAAGACCGGCACCGCGCAGGTACGCCGCATTACCATGGCGGAGCGGCGCTCCGGTGTACGCGGCAATGCGTCGCTCCCTTTCAAACTGCGCGATCATGCGCTTTTCCTCGGGTTCGCCCCTTATGACGAACCGCGTTACGCGATCAGTTGCATCATCGAGCATGGCGGCCACGTAAATCGCATTCAGGATGCGCCGATGATCTCGGCCGACTGCATCTCCTATCTCTACGATCGTCCTAAATTGATGGAAAAGCTCATCGGTTTTGAAGCTGGCTGGGGAGGTACTCCGCAAGAGCGGTTGGCGCGCCAACTCAACGAGCATCGGATCAAAATGGGCCTTGCCGCGACCGTATCGACGAACACCGCGGAGAATGCTACTGCAAGCACCAACCTATCCGAGACGAGAGAAGCGACAGCACGGGAAACAGCGGAAGAAGAAGGCGGCGTCTCAGAGACGGAAGCACGCGAAGGCGCCACGCCCGCGCCGCAGGTCTCCCCTGCCCCGCATCCTGCGCGCGAGTCCATATTATCACCGCATGACTCAAGCCCTGTAAGCCTTCCCGACAGTAATCCCGCACCCGAGGGGCCGCGATGAGAAGCGTCATCCCCGACGGCGTCGCCCGGATGCCTTGGAAGCTCTACGGCCTGCTCATCGCCATCGCCTTTTTTGGCGCCATGGTGCTCTACAGCGCAGCGAGCGGTAACATACAGCCATGGGCGGGCATGCAAATGGCCCGCTTTGTCATCCTTCTTGGTCTGGTCGAGGTCGTTTCGCGGATCCGCTTCGATCGCATCGCCACCTTTGCCTTTCCGATTTATGGCGCGGTGCTGATCGCGCTGATCCTCGTAGAGCTAATCGGAGGTGTTGCCGGCGGTAGCCAGCGATGGATCAATCTCGGCTTCATGCAGTTTCAGCCGTCCGAGATGATGAAGGTTGCGGTTGTCCTCGCAGTCGCTCGTTTTTATGCTGTGCTGCCGATCGGCCAGACGCGCAGTTGGACAGCCATCTGGCCTGCCCTCTCGATCATCGGCGTGCCTGCCGTTCTGGTGCTCATCCAGCCCGATCTTGGAACCGCGACCATGGTGACACTTGGCGGGGTTTGCGTCATGTTCCTCGCCGGCCTGCCTATGCGGCTATTCGTCGGCGCAGGGGCGACCATCGCTGCGATTATCCCGGTCGCCTTCGCCTTTCTGCACGACTATCAGAAAAAGCGCGTGCTGATCTTTCTCGACCCAGAGAGCGATCCGCTTGGCGCAGGCTACCATATCAGTCAGTCCAAGATTGCGATCGGTTCCGGGGGCATTTTCGGTAAGGGTTTCCTTCAGGGCACCCAGAGCCATCTTGACTATCTGCCTGAGGGGCACACCGATTTCGTATTCGCCACCATGGCGGAAGAATGGGGCATGGTCGGTGGCATCGGCCTGATTCTCGCCTTCCTCCTGTTGCTCCACTGGGGCATGGGCGTCGCCCAACGCACCGAGGATCGCTTTGCCCGTCTCGTTGCGGCGGGGCTCACCATGACTATCTTCTTCTATATTGCCATTAATTTAATGATGGTGATGGGGCTCGCCCCTGTGGTCGGCATTCCCCTGCCATTCATGTCCTACGGCGGGTCGTCCATGCTGACGGTCATGCTGTGCATTGGCATCATCCGAAATATTGAACGCAGTCGAGACCGGCTCTCCGGCTCCTGGCACTGACGACGGTTCTGCCGTCCCATCAATTCACGGCAGCGCGCGAGCGCATGTTTTTTCATCCAGTGTTGAAAAATCCCTTTTTCCTGTTTGCAAAATTCCAGAGCGATGCTAATCGGCCGCTCCGGATCCGGGAGGTAGCCAGCCTCTCAAATGTTCGCGTACAATTGCGGACAGAAAACAGGATGGACGCATAGCTCAGTTGGTAGAGCAGCTGACTCTTAATCAGCGGGTCCTTGGTTCGAGCCCAAGTGCGTCCACCAAAATTTCTCAGAAAATCAAAGGCTTCAAGGGATGACCCGCAAGGGGCCGGAACCTAGTTCGTCCTATAGGTTCCGCATAGGTTCCCCGCCTCAAACTGACTTGGCAGCGCCCGGTCGGGCCGAAAATGATTTCGCGCGACCAAGGTCGCCGCACGGTGCCGCCTTTGCCTTGAACGGTTTGTGTTGGCGAAGCGGCTTTTCCTGATTAACAACCTGCCAAACTAATTGTGCGATCATCGGATTTCGGTCGCCGGGCGGGACATGGACGAGCAAAGCCACGACATTCAGCTAAAGTTCGACGGTGATCCCATCAAGAAATTGAGGGGCGCACCGGCTGAAGCCGTGATTGCTTCACTCAACGCGCTTCAGCGCATGGTCCACATTATCGGGATGCGAGCCGAAGGGCGTGGCTTGGGGCAGCGATTGAAGCCCACCGCGAAGGTTAAGCGCGAATATGCCGTCATCTGTCGCGCTCCGCAGTTCGGCAGTCATCTCCAGCCCATAGACATTGCTTCCCAATCCGGGGCGCACACTTCAGCGACCGCCGTGGCCAGGGGCAAGTTGCTCGCTGCACTGAAGGCTTTTGACAGCGGCGACGACGAGAAGATCGTTGCTGCACTCCCCGACGCTCGGGAGCGTTGGTTTCTTGCCGACGCCGCTAAGGGCCTTATTCCCGATCCGAACAGTGGCCTCCGGGTTACCGTGCGAGACGGCAAAATGGGGCGGTTCGCTTTTAGCGCAGATCGCGCTCGGGTAGCGATCGAGCGCTTTCGAGCCGGGCCGGTGCCTGAAGCCGACGAAGAGGAAATCGTCGGCAAGGTTCAATCGATCAATTTTACACAAACGCTTCTCGTCATAAAGCCGAGCACGAGCCGAGCGGTTCGGATGGATTATCCGCTCCAGCTTGAGCCGATGCTCGAACACAACAAGCGCGAGCGGTTGCGGCTGCATGGTCGGCCCAAGCTGAACAATGCAGGCGATATCACTTCATTCACCGAACTGACCTCTATCGGTGAAGTCGAGAGCCGCCTCGATCCGATCTTGGAGTTTACCTCCGGCGGACAACGGGTCGCTTCAAATCGTCCCCTCTCCATCCCGGCGACATTCGACTACGAATCGCGGCTCTTCATTTTCAGCGATCCGGCGCTGGGTATCGACGCATACAGTGACCAATACGAAGCCCTGCGCGACGTGGTGCTCGAAGAGCTTGACGTCGTTTGGCGCAACTACGCGCTGGCCCCCATTTCTGAACTCGCACCGGACGCTTTGCTTCTGAAAAAGGCGCTGCTTTCGCGCTTCACGGTGATCGAAGAATGACGCGCGATCAAAGTGATATCGACAGGGCACTGACCCGCAAGGGCTTTGTAAAGGACGAGACGCATCACCACCAATACATTTATCATAACCTTGCTGGGCAACGGACGGGCAAGCGCACGCGAATGAGCCATGGTTCGTCTCATAAGACGATCGGAGACAATCTTTTGGGGCAGATGGCGAAGCAGCTTGGCATTCCGAAGAAGAGCTTTCTTGAACTCGTCGATTGCACACTCGATCAGCCCGGATACGAGAAGCTGATATCCTGACAGTCACTCGTCGGCAGTCAGCAGATCGAGCGCCTGTCGCATCCCCACATAGGATTGGAAGGGCACGAGCCGCTTCACCGCTTCGGCTTGGCTGTCCGTGATCGCGTCGCCCGTGGCCGCACCGATCGGAGCCCCGGCCGCCTTGGACGCATCGGAGATAAGGCCAGCGGTCGGGCCTAGCAGCTTTCCGACTGGATCGACGCCGATGCGGCGCACGCCCTGGCCGCTCTGCGGCGCGTCGGGGAACGCCGCCATAAGCGGGTCTTTCAGCGGATTGACGCCCGTCATGGTGTCGACCGTGGCGGCCGCCTCGATCGGCAGGGCGAAGAAGCCCGAAGCGTCCAGCGCCTCGCCGATCAGATAGCCGGGGTTTTCGGCCGCCGCCTTGAATCGCTCGTAACGCTGGCCGCCGGACGCATAGGCGCGCAGCCATGCCGCGAGCAGCCCGACAGACGTCATGCCCACCATCATGCTCGTGAACTGCGTCTTGCCTTCCTGCATCCCCCGCAAGAGCACGCGCTGATGGCTTGCGAGGTTGTAGGTGCGGAACTGGAGCAGCGCCTTGCCGAGCGGCGTATTGGCGAAGAGCGGCACGTCGCCGACGCTGCGCGTCACCACGACGCTATCCACCTCTTTCGACACGGCGGCCCGATAGGCGCGCACCGCTTCGGCGCTGCCCCATTTCTCCGTATTGGCCACGCGCACGCCGTCGACAGTTTCGCCGTGCTCCGCGAACTCCCGGCCGATGCTGGCCGCCATGTCCCGATCAATGCCGAGATAGGCGAGGAACCGCGTGTCGTCCGCATGGCCCGCCACCCCCTCCAGAATCCGGTTTTGCGACATGATCGACGCAATGGCCTTCGAAGCGTCGGTGAAAATCGAAATGCCGTTCCACTTGGAGCCGATGCGGGTGCCGTTCTGAAGCAGCCGCTCGATCGCCGTGCCCGCGCGGTAGGGGTCGCCGATCTCGCCAAGGGTGGCGAGCCGGTTCTGAAGCACGCGCTCCGTCACCTGCCCCGCAAGCTGCGCTTCGCGGACGGAGAGCTTCACGCCGTCCAGACTGCCGATCAGGGCGGGCACGCCCTGCGACATGAACCGGCCAAGGCCCTGCGACGTCGCGCCCCGGTATAGATCGGAGAGGTTGGACAGCACGACGCGGCCCATGCTGCGGATATAGTTGAAGGCGGTAAGCCCGCGCACGAGGCGGCCGAAGTCGCCGTTGTTTTCGGCGGCCTTATAGGTGCCGCGCACAAGGTCGCGCATGGCCGTCAAATCCCCGATCGCGCCCTTCTCATCGGCGGCCAGGGCCTTCAGCCGGGCCTCGTCGGAACCGGCCGCCGCGCGCAGATCGCGATAGTCGGCGCGGATGGCTTCAATCTGATCGCGCATGTCGGCGCGGCCGAAACGCCGGGTAAGCTCCGTCTCCGCTGCCATCTGGCGTCCGTAGCGCTCCGCGACGGACAAGACGTTGCTGTCGAGAAACGGCGTCACGAGCGCGTCGGGAATGTTGAACGTCCGGTCCTTCATCGGCCCGCGCGTGATCGGCGTCAGATATTCGGGGAGCGCGGAGCCGCTATCCGTCACGGCCCGGCCGGTGAGCTTGTCGAACACGCTGTCGGCGATATCGCGCGCGGCCGCGCTGAAGTCCGGCCGCGCACCGCTGGCCAGATCAACGCCTTCGCCGCCGTGCCTGATCTCCCACCGATCATAGAAGCCACGCGCGAGCTTCGCCTTCAGGTCCGCGATGGCCTGCACCCGCGCGTCGACCTTGGCCGGATCGAGCCGCTTCAGCCGATCGAGCAGACGTTGCGCCCGCTCGCCGCGCGCCAAGGTCGTGTCGGACAATTCGCGGGCGGCCGCCTCCATGGCGTCGCGCAATTCGGCCATGGCAGCGTCGGGATCGAGCGCTTCGGCCGCCTCCATGCGGCGGGACAGGCTATTGAGCCGGTCGGCACGATTGCGTTGCGCGGCCGCTTCCCGCTCCAGCCGGGCGGCAATGGCCTTGTCGGCGTCCGGCCCCATGGCCTCGATCGCCTTGGCGGCTCGATCGGCCGCCTTGTCGGCGCGGGTGGCAACGTCGAAGAACGCCGTCCGCAGATCGGACAGCTTGGCGGCGAGCTTGCCCGGATCGAGCCGCTGCGCCTCCCGTTCGAACACGCGGCCGCGCTGGATCAGGCGGTTCAGGCTCCGGGCGTTGCTCTCTTCGATATCGGCCAGGGCGTTCAATGCCGTGTCGGCACGATCGGCAAGCCCTGCATAGTTCAAATCGACGCGGCGACGGCGGCCGCGAAGGGCTCCGCGCTGCTTCACGTAGGACCGGAGCCCGTCACCGCCCTCGTCGGCCAGCCGGGCGGCCTCTGCGCGCGCATCAGCCGCCGCGCCAAGGTTCCCCGTCTTTTCCGCTTCCCGCGCCTGTCGGCGCAGAGCGTTGATCCGTGTCACACGATCAATTTGTTCGGGGTTGGCGTCGTCCAGCCGGGTCGCTTCATCGTCGATCGTCTGGAGCAGGCCAGTGCGCTCGTCGGCCGAAAGCCGCAAATCGGCAAGCTCCTGATCGAGCGATGCGACGCGGCTCTTCAGGGCGTCGACGCTGCCCGCGTATTCTTCGGCGATTCGGTCGCCGTAGTGCCGGGCCACGATATCCTTGAACTCCGGCTCCCGCGCCGTGAGCACTTCCCGGTTCCACACGCGGCTGAAGTAGCTGGCCGCCGTGTCGACGCCGACGTCTTCGGGCAACAGGCCAAGGTTGATCGCCTCATTCTTGAACGGGTCGAACACGCGCTCCCTCCACGCCTTCGCGGCCCGGCTTACATAGTCGTTCGCGCCGACGTCGCCGTTGCGCATGGCGTCGCCGATCGCCTCTTCGAAGTCTTGGCGGCTCATGGTGAGGCCCGCCTTCTTCATCTCCGCGTAGATTGCATTGTGCGCGCCAACGGCGTCGACCATGCGGGCGTTGTAGGTGCTGCGCGCCAGCGTTTCAGCCGCAGCGCCAAGCGAGCGGCCCTCGCCGTGCATCGTCTGATACAGCGTATTCTCCGCAAGCTCTTGGCTGAATTGCCGGGCGGCCGGGCTCGCGCGAAAATTGGCGCGGAGGTTCGGGCTGATCGCCTTCGTGGCCCCGGCAAGCCGTTCGGTCGCCGTGCCTGCCACGGTCAAATCGGCCAGGGTGGCGTGCTCCACGGCCGCAGCGCCGACGCTGCCGGGCTGCGCGGTGACGATATTGTGCAGGGCGGCCGCCGCCGTCTCGTGCTCGCCGCGCGTCAGCAGCGACACGCCCCCGCCTAGCAGGCCCCCTAGCACGACGGACGCGCCGATATTGATTGCGCTCTCTTCGGCGGTGCGCGTCTCTTGAGTGGCTTGCAGCGCTCCTTCCTGAAGCGCCGTGGAGGCCCCGGCGGCCGCGCCGACGCGCACGGCGGCACGGCCAAGCGCATAGCTGCCCTTGCCCGCTGCGGCGACTTCGCCGCCGATCGGGATCAAGATTGTCGGATCGAGCACGCTGGCCGCAATGCTGGCGATGACGCCGGTCGTGCCCGCTGCGGCCACGGTGCGGCGGTTCTCTTCTTCCCGGTCAATCCGGGCCTTCAGCATGTCGGAATAGCGCCGATTGTTCGAACTGGCGAAGCTCTTCCAATGCTCTTCGTAGGGCGTGCCCTTGATATCATCCCAAGGGTTATAGCCCGGCTCCACCTCGTTCGGCGTGGCGAGCTTGTCGCGCGCAAAGGTGAAGGCGTTCACGACGGTGTTATCGGCACCGAAGGCCGCGCCGATGGTCGACAGGATCGACGGGGCCGGGGCGCGGTTCTCCACGTCTTCGGGCAGCGGCACCACGCCGATATTCGTGTAGAGCGAAGGCATGACGGTCTTGATATCAACAAAGGGCACGACGGCCTCCTAGCTGCGGCGAATATCACGCCATGAGAGTGTGCGGGCCGGGTCGCGGGACTGATACCAGCCGTCCAGATCGACGAGACCCCAAGCGGCAAAGCGATCGGCAAAGTTCCCTTCGCCGATGCTCGGAGCCTCTTTGCGGATGATCGCGATATCGAGCGCGGTGTCGTCCGTGTCGCCGGTCCAATCGCCGCAAATCATGTCAACGAAACGGGTTTCCCCGTCCTTTTCGAGCACCGGCTTTCCCTGCCACGCGCGATAGGTGACGCCCGTCGTCATATCAGCGCCGTCCGCCGTGGCGCTTCAGATTGGCAGCGGCGGACAGCGCCATGGGGGCGGCAATGATTTGCGCCGCGACGTCTTCGGGGAGCTTGCCGGAGCGCACGGCGGCGTCGACGAAGGCGAGGCCATCGGCGATCACCGACTTCGCGTCCTCGCCATGGGTTTTCACCATGGCCGCCTTGCAGAGCGCGATTTGCTGATCGTAAGCCGCATCGCTGGCGAAGGCCCCGGCGCTATGAAGCGCGGCGATCTCGGTGAAGCCACCCTGCGCGATCGGCACCGGCACGCCGATATCGAACAAGGCGGTTTTGAGCGCAACAAGCCCGGCCGTGTCGACGATCTCGACGCCCGGCGGGAGCGAATTTTCGAGCGTGTAGGCCAGGGCCGAAGTCGGCGGCTCCAGCCCCTCCGCAGGCGCGGCCGCCGCTTCGGGTGAAGTGCTGGCCCCGCCGTCGCCGGAGCGCTGCCTTGCCAGCATCTCTAGAGCGTCGACGGCCTTGGCGCGGGCCTGCGGCGTTTCCGCGTTCATGGCCGTGTCGAGCGCTGCGGCATAGGCCGCGTCGGCGTCGGGAGCCGGTGCGGCTGCGGCGGGCGTGGTGAAGTCGTTCATGCTGCGGTCCCTTCACTGCCGAGATTCTTCGGGCGGCCGGGACCGGCGGCGATCAGGTCGAGCACCCGGTCGAGATGATCGGCGACGCTAGGCGCGGGGGCGCTGCGATCGAGCAGCGACGAGCGGCTGGCCATGACGTTGCCGTGCGCCAAGCGCTCCACTGCGATCAGGGGCAGATTGTTGATGATCGTCGGCAACTCGGAAAGCTCGCCGCTCCGCGCCGGGCCGTCCGCAGCCTCCCAAAGCTCGCCGAGCCCTTCGCGCAGCGCCTTGCGGGCGGCGATGACGCTATCGAGCGCGGCGTCTTCGGCTTCGGCCAGCCCCCGGCACTTGCGCACGATCGCGGCAACCTTTTTGCGGTGCTGCTTCGCGCGGGCCTGTTCGATCTCGTCGGCGATGGCTTCCCCGGCTTCGCCCACTGCGGCCAGGGCGTCACGGGTGGCGGCGATTGCCCGCTCTAGCCGTTGGACTTCGCCGTCGAGCCGATCGGCTTCTTCCTGCACGCCGGGGCCGCCGGTCGCTGCCTTCACCTGTGCGGCGACAGCAAGTTCGCGGGTCTGGCTCAATTCGGCGTTGAGGGCCGTCAACCGCTCGTCGAGCGCGGCGGCCGTCACTTCGGTGTCAATGTTTTGTGTCACTTCCTGCCTCCAGTCGGTTGATCGCCTGATCTATGCGGGTCAATTCAGCGAACAGGCGCTCGGCCTCGATCCGCGCGCTACGGTCGCCGCGCACGACGGCCTCGTCGGCGACGCGCCCGGCAAGGCAGACTTGCTCGCGTTGGAGATAGAGCTTGCGCAGTTGTTCCGCTGGATCAGCCATGGGCAGGACTAGACAGGAACGGCCCCGCCCACTCTATTACGGACAATCGGGCTGGCCGTTGCTTTTGTAACCGCGATTGGAATCGGCAGGTTGTGCTGCTAGATTGCACCATGACAAAAACCCGGCTGGCACTTTTTGCTTGTCTCGGAATCGCTTCGATTGCGATCGTGGGCCACTTTGCGCTTGGCCCACACTTGAATTCAGACCTGTCCCAAGACGCAGCATTGAGTGCATGGATCGCTCGAAATGAACGCGATCCAGAATATCAGAGACTTCGCCGTCTCGACCACACGCGTGAAACCGGCGGGGTACTTGTAGACGAAAAGGAAGTCTTGCCGCCTCCGGTTCCGCCGGGGGCTGCGGCCGCAATGAACCGACTTGCGCCTAGCGGCGTTCAGGACAGAGCCGAAAAGGCCGTGATATTTGGGCCTTCAGATGGGGAGATAAGGCAGCAAGTTCGTAAAGAAATCGAGCGAGCGAGGCTTGAAGAGCCATGGCTGTTCGACTGCACAGAGACACCTTGCCGATAATCCTATGATCGGCCGTAGTGTGGATGAGGTATAATCTCCCCAATGGGACCCGCTGCGCTACGGCCCCCCACCCCCACCCCGCGAGGCAATCGGCCGATCGAATTTTTCGTAGGTGAAGCCGCGCGCCGACACGTCGACAGCGCGACGGCCACGGCAACGCCCGATCAGGGCAGCGCGCCACGGCGCGGGACCTATGCGGAGCCTATGAACGGCCGAAGCCCCGGAGCGGGCCAAAGGGCCTGCAAATCCGGGGCAGAGCGAAGGCGATCAGCCGATCATGTATCAGCGGGTCCGGCTTGCATCGCGCCGACCATGGCCGCCACGAGCGCAAGTGCAGGGACGGGCTCGTCGCGCATGAAGCGCTCGATCGCGGCACGCCCCTCTTCGCCGTATTTGGCCACGAGCAGGCGAAGACGGGGATTGTCGGCGGCGAGCGCGTTCAACAGGTCGCTATCGGTCATTAGAACAGGTCCTCCGGGTTGATATCGTCGTGGAGCTTGGCGCGGTTTATCCGCGCCGCTTCATGTTCGGGGCGCGTGAACGGCTTTCCGACCGGGTGCGGCAACGCCTGCGATGGCAGCTTCGGCACGGCGGCGTTGGCAGCGTCGGACTGATCGAGCATGTCGCGGCGCACGGTCTCTGCGCGCTGCTCTGCGCTCGTGGGCGGCTGCGGCGCGAAGGCCAGGGCTTTCGGCGCAACGGCGTCGATCACCTTCGCCTGTTCGGTCTTCAGGCCCGCCATGCGTTCGGCGAAGTCCAGCAACTCGGCCAGCCGTTCGTCGGTCATGCCGTCCGTGGGCGTGCTGATCTCGATCTTTTGCGGCATGAGCTTCGCGATCACGGACACATAGACGTCGGGCCGGAGAAACCGCATCCGGGCGATGGCTTCGATCCCATGCTCTTCGAAGTCGGCTTGCAACGCCGTGAAGAACTTTTCGCCCAACTTCACGCGTGAGCCGACCTTACGGCCTCGACGGGAACTACCCCCAACGCCATCAAGAAATCTCCCCGTTGCAGGATCGCGGGGCGTAGCGGTTTCGCTACCGAACGCCTTTTCTGGTGGATCGGTCAATTTCATCGTTCATTGCTCCTCTTCGGAATACCGGGACAAAGGCTGGGACAACCCGTTTCGGCCACCCCGTAAGAATGGCGGATTTCTGCGGGTTTCAGCCGGGACGGACAAACTCCCCCTAGTGTCTGTCCCGCTGTCCCGCCCCTTGCGCCCTTGAGCGGCGCAATGGGGGCAGGCTTGGAGGGCATTTCGGGCGCTTGTCCCGGCATGTCCCGGCGCTTGTCCCGGCCTGTTTTCCGCAGATTTCCGGGGTTTTTCGGCATTTCAGACGCGGCCGCGAAGCCGCTTGTCCCGGCGTGTCCCGATTTCGTCCCGCTAAAACAGGCTGGCCGGTACATCGCTGCCCCCAATCTGCGGTTCGATCGCCACGAGATATAGCCCGCCGCTCTCGTTCACTTCCTTCAGCCGTCCCGCCGCAATCAATTCTGCTACGCACCGCTGGACAGCCTTCTTCACCGCGTCGGCGGATAGGTTGTCCCACACGGCGGCGCAGCGCTCGCGCAGTTCTCTCCGCGTCAGCCCCCACACGTCACCCGCAAGCCTGAAGCCGTTCAGGTGGATCGTGCGGGGATCGAATTGCCCCATCACGATCTCGCGCCGGTTGATAGCCGCGACGGGCTCGCCCGATGGCCGCACCGCGCACGACGTGATCTCGTCGCCGTCCTCGTCAATGCCGAGCACCACGCGATCGAGCCTGAAGTTGCCCGTCCAATCGCCCTCGCCGTTGCGGTTCAGCACGACGGAAAGCTGCCGGTGATTGTCGGGCTGGCCGGGTGGCGTCTCGCCGCGATCGACGGAGAGCATGACGTCGCACGCTGCCCTGAAGGCGCTGGAGCCGCGATCCTGGCCGTTCTTGCCCGCATGGTGAATGCCGAGCACCGCAACGTCGAACTCGGCCGCCAAGCCCTCCAGCGCCTTCAGGGCGGCCGTTACCTCCGGGGCGCTGTTCTCGTCTTCAAGGCCAAGGGCGCTCGCGAGCGTGTCGACCACGATCAGGCCGAGCCGCATCCCGCGCTTCGCCATGCCTGCCGCCGCGTCCGCGATGATGGTGCGCGCTACGGCCAGCCCTGCGGCCGTGGAGAGGCTGGAGACAGTCGACCATGCGAGCGGCGGCATTGCCGCGCCCGTCGCCTGCCTGAAGGCATTGAGGCGGGTGCGGACGGTGCCAGCGCCCTCGCCTAGCAAGAGCAGAGCGCCGATCGGTTCCTTCGGTGTGCGGACATTGAACCACGGCAGGCCGCACGCCAGCCGCGCCGACAGGTCGAACGCCACGAAGCTCTTGCCGCTCTTCGGCGCGCCGTAGATGATGCCGACGCCATTGCGGGGCAGAATGCCCTTCAGGAGCCATTGGATAGGCTGATCGCTGCCGGGGTCGTCCGCCCACTTGAGCCCCGCCGGAGCGGCGGTCGCCAAGTAGCGAGGCGGGATGATCTCCACGCCTGCCATATCGACGGCCGCCGACGTGAAGCCCGGCGGATTCTGGCCGTGGGCGTAGGCGCTCGCGACCTTTTGCTCCAGCCACGCCGCTTCGTCTTCAAGGCCGCAGTGCGAAGCGCAGCGCGGCTGATAGTGCTCCAGCATGAGGGCGAGGCATTCATGCTCCGAAATGCCGGCGTCTTTCACGGCGCACGCTACGCGATAGGCCGCGTTGTCGCCGCCCTGGCCTTCAATAGCAGGGGGCGCTTCGTGCTTCAGATAGGCAGTGGCGCGCTCGATCGCCGCCGGGGTGTCAAGCTCGCACGTGGGCAACGTCGCGTCGACCACGCGCCGCGCCGCGCCGATCATGCCAACGAGCCATTGCGGCGCTTCGGGTATATCGAGCGAGAGCGGCGGCCCTGCGGCCGGTTCATAGCTGCGGCCATCGGGCAGCACGCATCCGGGCGCGATCGTGTATCCGGCCCCGCGCACATTGATGCCGCTGGGAAGCGAGCCCTCGCCGTTCGTCGGCTTCATGGCCGCCGGGCGGCGCATGTAGATATGGACCCCATCGCCGGGCGTAGCGACCGCCGGGAACTCCGCAGCGTCAAAGCCCTGATTGGCGCAAAGGGCCTGCCATGCCGCGACGCCATCGGGGCCGCCGTGCCGATCGGCGTCGATCGCCATCACGCCTGCTTCGGCCAGCCCTAGCCCGACTAGGCTATCGGGCCACTGCGCCCACCACGCCCTTATCTGCGCTTCATCTGTCGTGCCTGCCCGGTGGCCGCCACTGACACGCGGGCTCTTCGCGCTGAAGCTGCCTTCAGGCGTTGCGTGGCACGGAAATACGGGGAAGCCCGCCCGCGCGCTGTCGAGAGCGACAGCGAGGTTCGGCGGGTCGCGGAATAGGTCGATAATCGTTGCGGTGGCCATGGTCGTTTCTCAATTGGACCACGCCGTTATCCTTTCGGGCAGCGGGTGCGCCGCGAAGGCGCATGGATTTCAAGGGCTAGAGGCGTTGCCAGCCGGGCGGAATTATCCCTGCGGCAAGCTGCTGCGCTGGGGCGCGGTATTTTGGATTGAGCACCCGCTTCGCTTCGCGGTGAGGAACCGCCCACGCTTGCTCTTCGGGGCCGGTCGGCACGTCGGCAATCGCAATGACAGCGCGATAGCCCGGCGGCACGGGGACGCGCTCGTGCGCCCTCGTGGGGCGAAACGTCACCGTCACCTCATAGGTGAGCGCCCGCGCGCCCTGGCCGATCATACCCGCCTCGCCTGGCCGAGAATTTCGGCGGTGAGCGGTCGAAGCCAATCCTCGTTTTCGCCCGCGTCATACCAATCGGGAAAGGGGCTGCGGTTCGGCGCAAACGCGACCCGGGTCCGCACGATGGTGCGCGGGTCGCACGTCCGCCGCACGATATACGCGGGCTGCTCCAGCGGCCGAAGCGCCTCTGCGCGGTCCTCGTCGGCGTTGGCGATGCGAACGAACGCCCCAAACCGGGCGGCGTCGCGATGATCCGAAAAGGGATCGAGGTGCACACCGACGAGCGGGTCGCCATGGCAGCACCAGTTGCGGGTTTGGCCGTCTGGCCGGATTCTGCTAAGAAACATCGTCGGTCCTTTCGACGCATTAAGCCGGTTGCGCGGGTCTCCAGTTCGCGCGATCGGCTTTTCGTTTGGGGATCACGCGGCTTCCTGTTCGCCCGCCAGCCACTCCCGCGCAGCTTCCAGCGGGATCAAGCGGCGGCCACCGCGCTTCACGCTGCGGATGCTGCCATCGCGCAGCTTCTCATACGTCCATGCGCGGCTCACGCCCGCCCACTGACAGAACGCCGCAACGCTAAGCGCGCCGGGCTCGATAGTTACATGCTGTTGCGCCATTGCTCGGACACTCCGGATTATATCGGACACCCAAAGACTAGCTGCGGAGTGCCGCCACGCCTTTTCCGAACAATCGGGCGCGGTTCCCTTTCGCGATTGCCGCGTCGAGAAATGCCGCTTGGCCTTCCCGAAGCATCGGATAGCGCCCAAGCCAATCAAGGTGCTCGGCGAGAGCGCCCGACTTCTCGTAGGCATAGAGCTTGTCACGCACCCGCCGGATACGTCTCCGAATGAGGGCGTGGCTGGACGCGCTCGCGATCGTGAGGCCATCCATTTCCGAATTGAAGGCCGCTTGCGTCGGCTGCTCAAATCCTGCCCGGATCAGCACGGCCCGTGTCGCAGCGTCATTTATCGACCCGGCTTGATCGAGCGCCGAAATGCAGATCGCCAGCGAAAGAGCCTCGTCGTCGTCATGCCAGTTGCCCGAACGCTTTGGCGCACCGGCAAACGGCTTTACACAGGGCCGCCCGCGTGAACGCTCGCCAGTGAGGGACTTCACCGCAGGGGTCAGCATTCCCCGGCGCGCTTTCATGCCGCGTCGGCGCGGTGAAGGTTCACCACATTGTCGACCTTGCGGCCAAGGGCGTCCGTCTCGATCAGCGACGCCCATGCGCACAAGGCCGTGCGGCGATCTTCGAAACGGTCGCTCCGATTATACGTGCGCATGATCTTCGAAGTCGTGGCGCTGGCCGTATGGTTCAGGCACCGATCGGTCACGCTCTGATCTATGCCGAGCCGATCGCTCGCCATGGTCGCAAACGTCGTCCGCAGATCGTGAATGATCCAATGCGGCATTTCTTCTGCATCGGCCCCCGCCTTTGCGGCGCGCTCTGCCCGAGCGGCGGCGATTGCAGCATCAAGCCGCCGCTTGCCCTTGGCAAAGCCGGAAACGGCGCTGTAGCCGGTGCTGCTGAAGACGTAGGGGTTAGGCACTTTGCGGCCGTTCGCGTCGGTGCCGTGGACGGGCCGCTTCTTATCGGCCAGCGCCTCTTTGATGATCGAGCGCGCCAATGGTGACAACGGGACGCGAAGCGCCTGGCCGTTCTTTGTGCGGTCCGCAGGCAGCGTCCAGACGCCCTGCGTTGGATCGTCATCGGGGCCAAGGTCCAGTTCGGCCACGGGCATGGCCGCAATCTCTTCACGGCGCATCGGCAGCGCTATGAGCAGCCGATACATGGGGCCGAAGGGATAGCCGAGCGTGTCGGCGGCCGCCCATATTTCGGCAAGCTCGTCCGTGCTGTGATACCGATCGCGGGACCGCTCCGGGGTCGGCTTCTTCAGCGTCCCGGCCGGGTTGGCCTCCATGATCTCTTCGTGCACGCACCAATTGAAGAAGGCCCGCGCATAGGCAAGGCTGCGATTGGCGCTGATCGGTGAGGTCTTCGCGAGCTTGCGGACAGCATCGGCAATGTCGGTGCGGTTGATCTCGCGTGGCTCCCGATTGAGCACGTCGCGGAGCAGCCCTTTCTTTCCGTCCAGCGCCCGCCGCACGGCCGCGCCGCGACGAAGGTGCGCCAGCTTGGCCGCGTCATACTGATCGAGCACTTCAGACAGGCTTCGGCGGCTCTTCGCCGCCTGTTCGGCTGCGCGGGCGGCAGCACGCTTCGCCGCGTTCGGATCGACGCCTTCGGCGATCTCCCGCTTCTTGTCCTGTGCCACGCGGCGAGCATCGGCGATGCCCATGCCCGGCCATGCGCCTAAGGTGATCCGCGTGCGCTGCCCATTCTTCAGCCGAACCGACAGGGACCATGAGACAGAGCGCTCCCCAGCCCGAATACGAAGGCCCGGCTCCCGATCGTCGATCAGTTCAAGCTGCGGCCCCTTGTGGCCACGGGCGCGCGCTATGAGCCCTTCGATCGCGGTCTTTGTGAGCGGGGTTGCCATAATCGTCCCTTCGTCCGGTGGCCGCTGTAGGTCCCGCATAGGTTCCCCGTGGAACCTAGAACGGCCTGTTCGGCACTGTCTTCTATCGGACGAATCTGGACAGGACCCGATGACCTGTCAACGCTGTTTAACGCGTTATGCCTGCGTTTTCGTGGAACCTAGAGGACTAAACTGGACGTTTCGGGACCATCGGTGGGGCGGTTGAATCGCGACTCTTAATCAGCGGGTCCTAGGTTCGAGCCCTAGTGCGTCCACCAAAATTCTCAATAAAATCAACGGTTTATAGAATGACGGGCTGAAGCCATCCGCTCATTTTTTTCAAACTGTGCAGCAGAGTGTGCAGCAAATCCGAGGTGATGCGAGGTTTCATCGGGTACAGAATTTTTCACTGATGTTTCACCTTCCAGCGGTCCCACCGGCACTGAAATACCGAATCGTCAGCCGCGATAAGTGGGTTTCGCAAAACAACGTCGAGAGCCCACCTGAACCTCCTCCTTGTTCTGATTTGGCAATCGCATCCGTTGCACGAGCAGGATGAGTGCCATCGCGACAAGGGCAAGTGCCGCAGGCTTTTCTGACCTTGCCACCAACCTGGTTAGGCTACCGTAAGGATCAGGAGCCTCTCGATAGGATCAAATTTTACCGATAGCAGGAAGCATGATGCGCTCGACTCAGAGATTTAGCGTGACGCTGTCCGACGAAATGGCGGCCCAGGTCCGCGCCAAGGTTGCCTCCGGTGAATATACCAGCGCGAGCGAAGTCATCCGCGAAGGTCTGCTTGCCCTGCATGCGGGTGAATGCACCGTAGACAGTTGGCTGCACACCGTGGCTCTGCCATCCTGCGACGCCTTTAAGGCCGATCCGTAGCGCGGTTTATCACTGGAAGAGGCCCGTCCAACAGAAATATCAATAAAACTATCTACTTGATCCACGGTTGAGCTAAGGCACCGCAACTCCATTCTCTGTCATTCACTCGCTTCCAGAGACAAAGCTCGCCCTGAGAAGTCCTCCGAGGCAATCGCCTCGATCTGACGATCGATCCCGCGCGTGAGCGCCGCCGGGACGAAAACATCGAATTCACGGGCAAGCAAACCGTCGATCGCCCAGCGGACGCAATAGTCAGCAGCGACGCCGATCACCGCCACCTCGCAAGCGCCCTGCGCTTTCAATGCGTCGAAGAAGTCGTCGCGTGGGATAGCCGGTGCCGCCGGATTGCGCGCATTCCCGATCGTCAGCCCGTCTTCGGCCCACATATCGAAAACGCCCTTTTCGATACGCCAGACGGGGATCGCCGGATCGATTAGCGCCACATCCAGCACGTTTTCCCAGCCACCGCTCCCACGCAGGCAATGGGGCGGGAAGGCTTCGGCTTCGGGCGAGGCCGCGTAGATCTCCGGATCGTGGGTGTCGAACGTGAAAAGGACGCCCGCCGTCTCGCTCGGGCGCAGATCGGCCAGCCAGTCCTGCATCGGCCCGATGAGGGCTTCCGCACCCGCGATGCTCAGCGCGCCGTTGGCGAGCATGAAGTCCCTTTGGGTATCCACCACGATCACGAACCGCATCGTCCTGTCCTCCAGTAATCATCTGGCGTTGACATATATTCATCTCGCTCATAAGTAAATTACATATTACACATAAGGGCATTGAGATGACCGAGGCCGACTTCCTGAAAGACTACGACCCCACCGCCTATGCGCGGCCATCGGTCGCCGTCGACCTCGTCCTGCTCGGCATTCGCGCGGGCCGGCCGGCGGTGCTCTTGCTCGAGCGGCGGGAGCATCCCTTCGCCGGACGCTGGGCCTTGCCGGGCGGCTTCGTCGGAATCGACGAGGCGCTCGACACCGCTGCGGAGCGCGTGCTGTGCGACAAGGCCGGCGTTGCCGAAGCGCACCTTGAGCAGCTCTACACCTTCGGCGCCGTCGAGCGCGATCCGCGGATGCGCATCATCACCGTGGCGTGGCTCGCGCCTCTTGATGAGGCGGCGTTCAACGCCGCGCTTGCCGCCAATCCTGCCTTGGTCGCAGCCGCGATCGACGTGCCATGGACGGGCGAGACCGGCGGACCGATCACCGCCCTTTCCCCCAAGGGCGACGCGTTGCCCCTTGCCTTCGACCATGCCGACATCCTCGCGCTCGCGATCCTCAGGTTGCGCGGCAAGCTCGACTATTCGGATGTCGGCTTCGCGTTGCTGCCCCAACGCTTCACGCTGCGCCAGTTGCAGGACGTGCACGAGGCGATCCTGGGCGTTCCGCTCAACAAACCCGCCTTTCGCCGTCGCATGATCGACAGGGGCTGGCTCACCGCCACCGGCACGCGAGAGGAGCACACGTCCTACCGCCCCGCCGAACTCTTCCGTTTTCAACGGCCACTCTGAAGGAGACTATTCATGGCCACCATTCGCAATCTCGGTCTCGTCGCGCAGCTTCGCGCGGAAGCGAGCAGCCACATCATCCGCTTCCGCAACGGCCGTGTCCGGCAGAGCGGCCGCGGCCTCGTCTTCTGGTTCCGGCCGGAGACCGCCAGCATCGCCGAAATCCCCATGGACGACCGGGAGATGACCCTGTTCGTCAAGGGACGCAGCCAGGATTTCCAGACCGTCTCGGTCCAGGGCACGATCGGCTGGCACGTCGTCGCGCCCGAGCAACTGGCCGAGCGCGTCGACTTCTCGATCAATCTCGCGAGCGGCAAGACGCAGGGCGAGCCGATCGAACGGATCGAGGCGCGCGTCACCGGCATCGCGAACCAGGCGGTGCTGGAATATCTGGCGCAGGCGCCGGTGCGCGCGCTGCTCGACGCGGGACCCGAGCCCTTGCGCGCACGGCTGGAGACGGTACTTGCCGGCGATCCGGCGCTGGCGGAAATCGGCATCGCCACCGTAGCGGTGCGGCTCACCAACCTCGCACCGAGCAGTGAACTCGAACGGGCGCTCCAGACGCCAACCTTCGAAGCGTTACAGCAGAAGGCGGACGAGGCCACCTTCGAACGCCGCGCCCTGGCGGTCGAGAAGGAGCGGGCCATCGCCGAGAACGAACTCGCCACCAAGACCGAGCTTGCACGGCGCGAGAAACTGCTGATCGCCGAGGAAGCGGAGAATGCCCGCAATCGCGCCACCGGACTCGCGGAAGCCAGCCAGGTGGAGGCGGCAGCCGAAGCCGAGCGCATCCGCACCATCGAGGGCGCGAAGGCCGAGGCCGAGCAACAGCGCATCGCCGTCTATCGCGACCTGCCACCCGCCATTCTGCTCGGCCTCGCCGCGCAGCAGCTCGCGGGCAAGCTGGAGACAATCGAGCATGTCAACATCACCCCCGACTTGCTGGCGACGGTGCTCGGCGAGTTCCGCAAACCGCCGGCCATGATCGAGCCCCGCTGAGGACATCGCCATGCCCGCTCTCACGCCCCGCGCCGTGTTCGTCACGCGCGAGACCGACTATGAACTGCTCGTCGCTCACCACGCGACGCGCGACCAGGCCCGCTTCTTCCTGGAGACGCGCGGCCAGCGGATCGAAGCCGTCGAGGAAAGCCACCATCGCTTCCATGCGGTGCTGGCGGCGGCGCGGGGCGCGGTGCCGGCGGAGTGGCGGCAGGCGCTGGTGAAACGCGCCGACCTCGACCGTTTCCTGTTTGCACCCGACGACGTGGTGGTACCGGTGGGTCAGGACGGCCTCGTCGCCAACGTCTCCAAATATCTTACCGAGCAGCCAGTGATCGGTATCAACCCGGCGCCCGATCTCTATGACGGCGTGCTCGCTCGCAACGCGGTGGACCGGCTGGCGAAGCTCCTGCCTGCCAGCCTTGCCGGCGCTGCGACGGTGGAGCGGCGGACCATGGTGCAGGCGGCGCTCGACGGCGGACAGACACTGACCGCGCTCAACGAGATTTTCGTCGGGCACCGCAGTCACCAATCTGCTCGCTATCGCATCGAGGTGGAGGGTGAGGCGGAGAATCACAGTTCTTCGGGGTTGATCGTTGCTTCGGGCACGGGGGCCACCGGCTGGGCGCGCTCGATCGCGGAGGCGACGCGGATCGACCTTGCTCTCGGGCGTGAGGAGCGCGCGGTCGGCTATTGGGTGCGCGAACCCTTCCCCAGTGTTGCCACGGGCACGCACCTGCGCGGCGGCAAGTTGACCGACACGCCACTGGTCGTCACCTCGCGAATGAACGATGGCGGTGTTCTCTTCGCCGACGGTATCGAACAGGATTTCATCGCCTTCGACTGGGGGCGCACGGTGGCCCTGTCACCAGCGCCCCGTTCGCTGACGCTGGTTATTGGGTAAGGATCGCATCATGGCCGTCACCGACATTGCGACACGCACCTACAACCATAATTTCCGGCTGGACCCGATCGTCCGCAGCCTGCTGGACACGGATTTCTACAAGCTGCTGATGTTGCAGATGATCCGACATATCCATCCGGACGTGCAGGCGACCTTCTCCGTCATCAACCGCACGAAATCGGTACGCCTCGCCGACATCGTCGACGAAGCGGAACTTCGCGCCCAGCTCGATCATGCGCGCAAAGTGCGCTTCACCAGGAAGGAACTGATCTGGCTGGCCGGCAACAGCTTCTATGGGCGCCAGCAGATGTTCAGTCCGGACTTCATCGCCTGGCTCACCGATTTGCGCCTGCCCGATTACGACCTCCGCAAGGTCGACGGGCAATATGAACTGCGCTTCGAAGGGCCATGGACCCATACGACCATGTGGGAAATCCCCGCCCTCGCCATCCTCAACGAACTGAAATCGCGCGCGGCCATGCGCGACAAGGGCCGGTTCGCGCTCGATATCCTCTATGCGCGGGCCAAGGCCAAGTTGTGGGAGAAGGTCGAACGGCTGAAAGAGCTTCCCGACCTCGTCCTGTCAGACTTCGGCACGCGGCGGCGGCACGGCTTCCTCTGGCAGCGTTGGTGTGTCGAGGCGCTAAAAGAGGGACTTGGGACCCGTTTCATCGGCACCTCAAACGTATTGCTCGCGATGGATGCGGACCTGGAGGCGATCGGCACCAATGCGCACGAACTACCGATGGTCGCCGCCGCCTTGGCGGAAGACGACGCAGCGCTCGCCCGTGCGCCCTATCAGGTGCTGGAAGAGTGGCGACAGCACTATAACGGCAACCTGCTGATCGCCCTGCCCGACGCCTTCGGCACCACTGCCTTTCTGAAAAATGCCCCCGCTTGGCTGGCCGAATGGACCGGTTTCCGCCCGGACAGCGCTCCGCCCATCGCGGGCGGCGAACAGATCATCCGCTGGTGGGAGGAACAGGGCGTCGATCCCAGAACCAAGCTCCTGATCTTCTCCGACGGGATGGACATCGACACCATCGAGGCGACCTATCGTCATTTCCACGGCCGCGTACGGACGAGCTTCGGCTGGGGCACCAATCTCACTAATGATTTCCGGGGTTGCGACCCGGACGGCGGGACGGGGTTGGAGCCGATCTCCCTGGTCTGCAAAGTGACACGCGCCAATGGACGTCCGGCGGTCAAGCTCTCCGACAATCCCGGAAAAGCGACCGGCGATCCTGCCGAGATAGAACGTTATCTAAAGGTCTTCGGAAACGCCGATCATATCACCTCCGCCGTCTCGGTCTGAAGCAACGGTCATGTGCCTCCCATCGTCCAGCGCACTACACCCATCTTTGCGCCGCCGCTTCCGCCAACATAGCGGCCGTTCAACCATTCAAAATGGCTCGCTAAAAGCTGACCTTCGTTCATCGGGCCATTGCGAGGACCCGATCGACCGCCTTTGGGACAAACCCGTCTTACCCATGACAAAGCCTGAACGTCAGGGCTTGTTTGCGCGGCGCTGCTCCTCCTCATCACCTGTCCGCCAGCCAGTTGGCCTTCCGAGTCTCAGATCCGTCTTTGGTCGCTCATGAAGCCGTGATACGCGGATTATGGCGACACTTTATCTCAGGGCTTCTAAACTTGTTCGACTATCGAACGAAACTGGCGGGCTGGCTTGCGACGGCTGCAGATTGTCTCACTCGGAAGCCCGAGGAACCAGGCGCTGGATCCCAATACGTCGACCTTGCCCCGACGGACCAAGCCGACCCAGCGGGTGTCTATTCGGCTGCCTTGACCAAGGCGACCAATAATTCCCGCGTAATGAATATCGCCCTCACTGGACCCTATGGATCAGGCAAGAGCAGCATCATCAAGTCCTTCCTGAAAGGATATGAGCGACCGGTTCTGCAGATATCCCTGGCGGCGTTCCTGCCCGAAGCTCTACCTGAAACGGGGTCCACCAACGGCAAGGTCGGCAGGCAGGAGATCGAGCGCAGCATCCTTCAGCAGATGCTCTACGGCGCCGATGCCAGACGGCTTCCGCTTTCGAGGTTCAAGCGAATACAGTCGCCTGGCCGTTGGTCGATGCTGGCCTCTCTATTCATAATCTTCGGCGTCATCTCCTGCTGGCACCTGTTCCAGCAGCGAGATGCGATCATTACGGGTAGCTATTTTCGTCCGTTGGCCATGGCGAACTGGTTCAATCTGCTCGCTTTCGCGATCGGCGGCGGATTCATTTGGAAGGTCATCCATCATCTTTATATCGCGAGTTTCGGTATATCGCTAAAGAGCATATCTCTAAAGGATATCGAGATCACGCCCAAAGCGGCGACCGATGAGTCCATCCTGAACCGTCACTTGGACGAGATCATATATTTCTTCCAATCCACGCAATATGACCTTGTCGTGATCGAGGATCTGGACAGGTTCAACAATCCCGACATCTTCGTCACACTGCGCGAGATCAACAGCCTCGTGAACGCAAATCTACGCGGCAAGCGACACATCCGGTTTCTTTACGCGCTTCGCGACGACATGTTCGTGAACACCGATCGAACCAAGTTCTTCGAATTCATCATTCCCGTCATCCCCATCATCAACAGCTCAAATTCGATCGACAAGGTGCTGGAGCAGGGCAAGCGCCTTTCCCTGGACAATAGGCTCGATCATCAGTTTCTGCGGGAGGTTTCTCGATATCTGAACGACCTTCGGCTCATACAGAACATTTTCAATGAGTATGGCATCTACGTCGCCAACCTCGAAACCGAGAATGAAAACAATCTGGACGTCAACAAGCTGTTGGCGGTCTTGATTTACAAGAACGTGTTCCCAAGCGACTTCGAGAGCCTCCATCGCGGAAAAGGCAATCTCGCACAGGTTCTTCGCAGTCACGATCGAAACATCGCGGCGAGCGAATCTCGATACACGAACGAGATCTCCCGCCTCGAGAAGCTCGTCGCCGATGGGGAAAGGCAACTGCCGAACAGCCTGGCCGAATTACGCCGGATCTATGCGATGGCCATCGTGGAAATGATACCGGAAGGCTGGAGTCGCGTCGGCCTCGACCGCAACGGCATGATACTGCTGAACAACCTCGCAAGCGATGAGCGGTTCGACGCAATGGTGGAATCGAGCCAACTGCAGATCTCCACAAATCAAGGCCATCTGCAGCAAATGCAGCTCACCGATTTGCAGGCAAAGGTCGACCCTTACAGGACGTTCCAGCAGCGCAAGTGTTGATTTCCACTGAGAAGTGACCCGGGTTTTCCATCGAGAAGTGACCCGTCTGCGGATTATGTTTCGGGTGTCACGGGTGGGTCAACCCGTGGTTTTCTCCTTTGGGTTCTGGCCTGCTTGGCAGAGCTGTTTTTGAAGCGGAAGCTATCGTTGCCGGTCTCCAGGATGTGGCAGTGATGGGTAAGCCGATCGAGGAG
>JAMHVU010000030.1:0-1066 GCA_035911355.1 Sphingobium sp. | reverse complement strand
ATCGACCAGCCGATCGGCATCGGCATGAAGCTGGGCGAACCGGCGCTTCTCGCCAAGGTGAACGAGACGCTCGTCGCGATGGACGAGGCGGGCCAGATCAACGAGCTCTGGAACAAGTGGCTCGGCCCGGAGACCGAGTACAAGATGACCCGCACCGACAAGGTCGTCCCGCTGACCGAGCTCAAGTTCACGCCGATCCCGTAAGACGGGAACGAGTCCCGGTGGCGCGCCATCGAGCGCGCCATCTGTAACGTACCTCCCTTGCCCGCCGATCCGGCGCGATCGATATCGCGTGCCTGGATGACCTCTTTCGAACCAGGGCCGGCAAGCCGACCCTGGTTATCGGGCTGCCTTGCGCGAAGGCCGAGCGGCGCGGAGGTCGGCGCCGCGCTCCTTTTTCGCCTTCCCCGCCCCGGGCCGTATGAAGGCGACATTCCCGTGATGGATGGAAGCCGCGCGACGCGAGGCGGAGGCCGTGCGTCGGGGCTCCGGTATGCCGTCCATCCAAGGGAACGGGATCCGCGCGCGCGGCGACGGCCTTCGCATATCGAAGGGCAATCGCGCCAGGAATGCTTCGGGCAGATCGCGCGGGCGGCGATGCCCCCTTCTGGCGGAGGACACCGCAGCGTCCCGGAAGCCTCATGCCATATATTTCAAGCAGATCCGCGCGGTGCCGGGTCGCGCAGCTGGCGCGTGGGCGAACACGGCGCGGGCGGGATTCACCGATTGACATAATGTCCCTCTCAGCATATAAAAATATTACGCGCGTTAAAAATATATGAGACGCGTATAAAAATCAGGAGGGATCAATGTCGCAAGCTTTCAGGGTTTCGTCCCTTGCCGCCCTGGCCACCTGCTCAGCCCTGACCGGTTCTTTCGCAGGAACGATCACGATTGCGACGGTCAACAACGGCGACATGATCCGGATGCAGGGTCTGACGTCGGAGTTCACCAAGGCGCATCCTGATATCGCGGTGAACTGGGTGACGCTCGAGGAGAACACGCTGCGCGAGCGGGTCACGACCGACATCGCGACCGGTGGCGGGCAGTACGACATCCTGACGAT
>JAMHVU010000029.1:0-2298 GCA_035911355.1 Sphingobium sp. | reverse complement strand
TCGACCTATTACAACGATACCCCACTTCGTATCAGCGCCGAGGCTGGCGCCTTCGCGGGTGGTGCGATACGGTTTGCGATACACTTATCGCGATTGACTCCTCCGCGGATCACTTGATTTCGGCGGCCAGACCATCGAAGTTGCGCCCAAGTAGCTTCCGAGGGCCACGACATGGCACAATTGCGACCGAATGTAACGAGTCTGGATCCGGTTTGGGCGATGATTCGCCGCGAGGCCGAGGATGTAGCTCGTGATGAGCCTCTGATGGCCAGCCTGATCCACGCGGGTATCCTGTATCATTCGAGCTTCGAGCGAGCGCTAAGCTATCGCATCGCTCAGAAGCTCGCCTCGTCCGACATGAGCGAACTGATCCTGCGCGAGATCATCGACACAGCCTACGCGGATGACCCCGTCCTTGGCACGGCGGCCCGGGCCGATATCATGGCGGTTTATGAGCGCGATCCCGCCTGCCATCGATATCTCCAACCGCTCCTGTTCTTCAAAGGGTATCAGGCACTGCAATGCTATCGGATAGGGCATTGGCTCTGGACGAGAGGGCGCCAGGATATGGCCTATTTCGTGCAGATGCGGACGTCGGAGGTGTTCGGCGTAGATATCCATCCCAATGCTCGGATGGGCCGGGGGATTCTGATCGATCACGCGCATTCCATCGTGATCGGCGAGACGGCCGTGGTCGGCGACAACGTTTCGATGTTGCATTCCGTTACCCTCGGGGGCACCGGAAAGGAAGACGGAGATCGCCACCCGAAGATCGGGAACGGAGTGCTCATCGGAGCGGGCGCGGCAGTCCTCGGCAATATTTCCATTGGCAATTGCAGTCGCGTCGCGGCCGGATCGGTGGTTCTTGAAAGCGTTCCGCCGTGCAAGACGGTCGCAGGCGTCCCCGCCCGCATTGTTGGTGAAGCGGGATGCGCCGAGCCGTCGAAACTCATGGATCAGATGCTATTGAAAGGACAGCTCTGACTGTCTGTTCGAGAGAGAAGATTGAGAACGAAGCCGCTGCGCGGCGGGGTGAGGGCTTCGCCGTTGGTGCTGCTGACTGGAATGATCGGATTGCTGAGACCCGTTCCAGACAGGAGTGTTCCGATGGCCGAGACCCGCCCTCCGCGCCGCCGCATGATCGAGGACATGACGGCCCGCGACCTCTCGCCGGCGACCCACCGATTGTACGTCCACGCGGTGTCGAAGTTCAGCCGGTTTTTCGGGCGATCCCCAGAGACGCTGACGCTGGAGGACGTTCGCACCGATCAGGTCCACCTGGCGTCGAAGGGCGTGGCCTGGGCGAGCCTCAACCAGTCGGTGGCGGCGTCGCGGTTCTTCCGCGGCGTGCCGTTGAGGATGGCGGAGATCCCGGAGCGGATCGCCTACGCCCGTGAGCCGCGGCGGCCGACGGGTGGTCTGCCCCCTGAAAAGTGGTCTTCCCTGAAGTAGGTTTTTTAGCCTTTGGAGGAGGCCAGGAATGCCGCGGAAAACGCGCAAGCCCGAGGAGATCGTCGGGAAGCAGAGGCAGGTCGACGTGCTGTCGTCGCAGGGTCGGCCGGTCGCGGAGGCGATCCGCGCGATCGGCGTGACGCCGTTCACGTACGACCGCTGGCGCAAGGAATTTGGCGGGCTCAGGACCGACCAGGTCAAGCGGCTGAAGGAACTCGAGAAGGAGAATGAGCGGCTACGCAAGGCGGTCCCGGATCTCACGCTCGAGAAGCTGATCCTGCGCGGTGAGCGCGTGCGCGCCATCGGTCCGAGCGCGTGCGCGAACGCCTCGGGAAACTTCTGAGCCCGGCTCGCCGTCGCCGCTGCGTCGATCACGTCATGGCGAAGCTGGACGGCGAGCCATTGTCCGCCATCGGTCCGAGGACGATGGCGAGCGAGAGGCTGGCGTGCCGTGCGCTGGGGCAGCATCGTTGGACGCGGCGCAAGGCGCCGCGCGGGCGCGGGCGCGCCGACGACGCGGCGCTGACGGCCGACATCATCGCGCTCGCGACCCGATATGGCCGCTACGGCTACCGGCGGATCACGGTGATGCTTCGCGACGCGGGCGGGGCGGTGAACGCCAGGCGCGTCGAGCGGCGAGCCATGGTCCGCCATTGGTCCGAGGACAATGGCGAGCGGCGGCGGGAGGGGCTGAAGGTGCCGGGGAAGCAGCCGAAGAGGAGCCGGCTCTGGCTGAATGACGGGTCGTGCATCCGCCTGCGACCGGCGCGTCCGAACCAGGTCTGGTCGTACGACTTCGTCGAGGACCGCGCCCATGACGGACGAAAATATCGCAGGCTCAATCTG
>JAMHVU010000028.1:0-2688 GCA_035911355.1 Sphingobium sp. | reverse complement strand
AAGGAGCCGCGCAGGTCGGTGAGAAATCGCTCGGTGGGCTTCGCCCCGGCGAGCTCTCCCGTCGCGGGATTGTAGTGAGAGAGAATCTGGTCGGGATCGAACATGGAAAAGCAGAGTTTCAGGTGCGAACAAAGGCTTTCAGGGTGGCGCATTCGGTGCCGATGGCCGGGCCGTGCGGGCGGATCGTGTAGGCGCCGACTGCGGCGGGCACGATGAACGTCTCCGCGTAGTGCACGACATAGGGCGCGAACGCGCCGGTCGGGCTCTCGACCACGGCTTCCTCGCCTTGCACGAGGTTGAGCACGTTGACGCCACCGCGCGTGTCGTGCGGCACCGTCTTCGTGAACCAGTGCCGGCGCGTCTCGATGAACTCGCTTTCATGCAAGCCGGTGCGCTCCTCGCGCCAGCCATCACCGGTGGCGACCGGCGTGATGGCGTTGACCAGGTTTTTCATGGTCCACGCCGTCGTGCGGTCCCACTGGATGTTGGCCGCGCCGTGGGCGAGGTGGATGGGCCGCGGCTTGCCGTCGAGGCCGAGGCGAGCCCAATCCCACAGTTTGAAGGTGAAGATGTAGGGCGTGGCGCTGATTTCCAGGACCATCGCACCCGCCCCGGAGCAATGCACCGTGCCGGCCGGAATGAGGAAGTGATCGTGTTTTTTCGCCGGCCACCGGTTCGCGTAGCGGTCGGCGTCTAACGGCGCGCCCCCTGACTGGGCCGCCACCAGATCGTGAACCATCGCCGCCGGTTCCACGCCGTCCTTCAGCCCGAGATAGACGATGGCGTCCGGCTCCGCGTCGAGCAGGTAGTAGCTCTCATCCTGCGTGTAAGGCATGCCGAAATGTTGCCTGATGTAGTCCGTGAGCGGATGGACCTGAAACGAAAGATGCCCGCCGCCGATCGTATCCAAGAAGTCGAATCGGATGGGAAATTCGTCACCGAAACGCGCATGGACCGCGTCGCCCAGCAGTGCGCGCGGCTGGTCAAACACGAGATCGAGCGAAGGCAGCTCAATCCGCGCGGCACCGATGTCGAGCAACAGGCTGTTCTCCTCGGGAACGCAGTCGAAGCCCCAGCCGAAGTTTTTCACCCCACGGTCAAGATCGCAGATTTCCTTCAGCCATTGGCCACCCCACGGCGCTGGATCGAAAAATGGCACCACCCGGAAGGGGCGAGTCACCGCATGGCTCAAGCCGCGACGCACGGCGGCGCCCTCGGCGAGTTTCGGTTCTGCGGAATCGTTCGTATCGAGCACGAAGTCCCACCGGGCGATCAGCGGTCGCTTCCAGCGGTCGGCCACGCGCCAATCCACAAAGAAAGCGCGCTTGTATTGCAGGCTGGCGGCCAGTGTTTGGTTCGCGACCCCCAGATTGGAGGAAACATTTCGGCGGAATCGTCCTTGCGCCTCCCAGCGCGCGAGATCGGCGTAGACCAGCAGGTCTCCTAGAGCAATGAGGCGCGCGCCGCAACCGACGATCAAGACAAGTCCGGTCGCGACCGTGGCGACCCTGCTCTGCAAGACCGCGAGTTTACCCTCGTCGAAGAATTGCGGCAAATTCAGATCAGCGAGGAATCCGAAGACGGGGTCGTTGCCACCGAGGAAGGGTGCGACAAGTGCGTCAACCTTCTCGGGAGGTAAGAGCGCCTCGCTGGCGGTGACAGTGAGCGCCGGCGTGAGCCGACGGGAAAGTTCATCGCGCACGGCAGTCTCATCCACCCCGGGATAGCATTCCACTACCAGCACGGTCCTCCCGGCCGCCCTGCCTTCCAGCGCCCGGCGCAGATGGTCGGCGATGTCCGGCCATCCGGTGGCGGAAGCGCCTGCGCTGTTGGGCACCTTGATCGCGGGAAATTTTTCGTAGTTGGATTTTCGCATGACCGTTTGTCGACGCGGATATTATTGTCGGGGGCGACGCCCTGCCGGGGCGGCAATATCTTCGGCCGAATCGCCTGCGGCCTCGGCGATAGTCGGTCCGGTTGAGAGCAACGATCTTTCGGGTCTCATTGCAGCGAGTGGACAGAGTTCAGATGTTCACGGAGCAACCACTCGCCGGCCAAGAGGGCCGCCGTATCACCGAGCGAGGACGCGACCACGGTTACCTTGCCCCATGGCGTATGCGCATATCTTTCCACATAGCTGGCCACGGCCGGAAGAATCACATCACCGCTGGCCATGATCCCGCCACCCAGGATGAGCCTTTCGGGATCGTAGGAGTGGATCAGATTCACCGCCAGTGTGCTCCAGACCAGCAGGCTATGGTTGCGTAGCGCCACGGCGCCGACATCGCCGGCAGCGGCGTGGGCGAAAACCTCGGCGTAACCGAGGGTCACGGACTCCCGGAGCGAACTCCGAGGCCAATCCGGCAAACCCTCGGCCATCTGCCGCAGAAACGCCGTCGAAGCCTCTGCTTCGGCGCAGCCAAGATTGCCGCAACTGCACGACCGGCCGCCATAGCGCACCGAAAGGTGACCACCTAACACACCCGCCTGGCCGTGACGGCCACGCACTGCGCGACCGTCCATAATGGCACACGTTCCGAGCCCTGTGCCGAGCGTCATCATCACAAGATCATTGCAGTCGCGACCCGCCCCGGCCCGCCACTCGCCGATCAACGCCATGCGAGCGTCGTTTTCGATTACCAGCGGCAATGCAAGTTCGGCGCGCGCCCACGCCCGCAGATCGATGGC
>JAMHVU010000027.1:0-2923 GCA_035911355.1 Sphingobium sp. | reverse complement strand
GATCCGACAGCCCCAAGCCGAGAAAGCGCATGAACGACAGCCGGTCGTTAATCAGGAATTCCGTCCGGTCGTCGGACAGATTGTTCGTCGCCTGGATCACCAGAACCTTGAACATCATGACGGGATCGAGGGGTGGGCGGCCACCCTTCGATCCATCGTAGGCCAGCGCCGCGTCCAGATCCGCCCGGAAGATCTCGAAATCCACCACCCCAGCAAAGGCCTCGAGTTGATCTCCGATGTCGCTCAGCCGGCGAAGCCGCTCATCCATGTCGAACAATCCTGGCTGCCGTCTCATGCTCGTCCGCCGCGCCTCACGGGATCAGGGAATCACGAAACGACCGATCTCGCGAGGTAAATCGAGGTTCTCAGCTGCCGTTCAGTCACGCCAAGCTGTGCGTCCGCTTCGCGCCCTCATTCCGGTCATTGTACAGTTTAAAACCTACTCTCCCAAAGCCGACAGTTGTAGGCCTATGCGAGCGGCGCTTTGCCCCTTCGGTGCTGCCGTCCGAAGCCGCTGAAGCGGCGCCCGAACCGGGCAGACGTTAGTGAATCCGATGCCAAAGGTGCCGACTTGCTCCTAATGGGACCGTAATTGGCACTGAAATTTCTGACAACGAGTGCATATCGGAGGAGCCTATCCGCGTATGCGGGCACGCAAGCGGGCATATAGCTGGATTTCGGGTTGATGCTCTAGGGCTTGTTGAGATTCACCGTGTGCTGATGAAGGTCGCTGCGGTGTATATCATGGCGGCGAAGCTTGCGTCGGTTTTGCAGGCACGCAGGGCGATGCGCTTGAACTCCTTGAGTTTACCGAAGAAGTTCTCGATCAGGTGCCGCCACTTGTAGATTTCGGCGTCGATCTGCCGGGTCGCGGTCCGGTGCGGACGCTGGGAGATCACCACTTGTGCGCCCCGTGCGTCGAGGTCGGCGACGATCCGGTTGGCATCGAACGCCTTGTCGGCGATCAGGCCGCCGAAGGCGATGCCCTCGATCAGCGGGGCGATGCCCACCGTGTCGTAGCGCTGCCCGGGGAGCAGCTCGAAGCGCACGAGATTGCCGAGCGCGTCGGTCAGGGCGAGGATCTTCGTGGTCCAGCCGCCGCGGGACTTGCCGATGGCCTGGCTCTGAGTCCCCCTTTTGCGCCCTGTCCGTGGCGGTGGACCTTGACGATCGTGCCGTCGACCATGGCGAACTCCAGGTCAGGCTCCCCGGAGAGCGCGTCGAAAATCCGCTTGAAGACGTCGGCCTTTACCCAGTGCCGGAACCGCTTGAACACCGTGTTCCAGTTCCCGAAGACCTCCGGCAGGTCGCGCCACGGGCTTCCCGTCCGGGCGATCCACAGCACCGCCTCGACGAACAGCCGCGCGTCCCCTCCCGTCCTGCCCGGGTCCGAAGCCTTCCCTAGGCAATGCGGCTCGATCCGCGACCATTGCGCGTCCGTCAGCATCATTCGCGTCATTCACTGCTCCCTTTTGGGAGCTTGAATCAGAACCGACGGCCTCGGGGAATCCTGAATCTCAACAAGCCCCAGTTCGACTACGACCGCGAACTTTGGCTGGTCTCGAAACTCTCTGCCCATCCGCTCTCACAACGCACGACGAGATAATAGTCGCCGCCATATGCCTCAGTGCCCTGCGAGAAAGTAACACTCGCGCACTGAACCGTCGCCTTTTCGCGCTCTTGCGGACCGGGCTGGAGGTTGCATGTATAGCGATTTTCGATACCTGGGTGTTTGCCCTCCTCCTGCGTCCGTTTGGTCGTGCCACGCGAGGTGGTGTAGCTGAGGCGGTCATCGGGTTTCGCCGTAGGGTCGGGTTGCTGAGCCAACCTGAACCGAGGCATTCCCCCGATGACCAAACCCATGATGGACCTGCGCGCTGTGATGGAAAAGAGCTCCGATGCGGACCTGTTGCGCGAGATGATCGGCTTCGCCGCCGAGCGCCTGATGGCTCTCGAGGTGGGCGCGAAGACCGGCGCGAACTATGGCGAGAAGTCCGCCGAGCGGCTGGCGCGGCGCAACGGCTATCGCGACCGGGACTGGCGGATGCGGGCCGGCAGCGTCGAGCTCCGGATCCCCCGTCTGCGGACCGGCTCCTATTCTCCTTCGTTCCTCGAGCCGCGCCGCTCCGTCGAGAAGGCGCTGACCGCGTACGCCATTGTCTCTCGGACCAATGGCGTTCCAATGGCTCACTCCAGGAAGCTTACGTCCATGGTGACTCCACGCGCGCCATGGATGACCTCGTGCATGCCATGGGCGGCACCGGGATTTCCAAGAGCCAGGTCAGCCGGCTCTGCGAAGAGATCGACGAGAGGGTCGATGCCTTCCTGACCCGCCCGATCGAGGGCGAATGGCCCTACCTGTGGATCGACGCCACCTATCTGAAGGTCCGTCAGGGCGGACGCATCGTCAGCGTCGCGCTCGCCATTATGCTCGCACCAATGCCGCATATGGCTCGCCGCTCGCCGTGGGCGTCAACATGGATGGCCGGCGCGAGGTTCTCGGCATGGCGATCGGCGTCTCGGAAGCCGAACCTTTCTGAATCGAATTCCTGCGCGAACTCGTTCGCGGGGGCTTGGCCGGCGTGAAGCTGGTGATCAGCGACGCCCACGAGAGCATCAAGGCCGCCACGGCGCGCGTCCTGCCCACGACCTGGCAGCGCTGCCGCGTGGGGCCGTTGAAGAATGCCCTGGTGATCAGGCGTTTCCGGCCACTGGCACCAGCCGCCGCCGGAACATCAGCATTTCAAACAGATCCGCGATTGCGCCGAGCGTTATGAGGAACGTGGCGATGAAGGCGGTGGCGAGCCGCTTCAGATTGAACCGCCCCGGTGGTGAGGAAGGCTTGGATACGCATGTTCTCGAGGCCGCGTCGGACGGCGCGTGCCAGGCCATGGCAGGTCTTTGCCTCCCCGTGATAACCCTC
>JAMHVU010000026.1:0-1278 GCA_035911355.1 Sphingobium sp. | reverse complement strand
CCAAACGCGCAGGCTGTCGGGCGAGCAGCCGAGCTTCCCGGCCAGAGCCCGCAGCGCAGCGACTTCGCTGGCGTACTCGGGGCGATGCTCGAGGAACAGCCCTACGGCGCGTTCACGAAACTCGGGAGAGTACGGCTTCCTGCTGATCTTCTCTTCCATGGTCGGCGATCCTCGGAGGGTTTGGCCCTCCGGTAAACCCGGGCCGGTTAAGTAATGCGCGAAGACGAAGCGATCCTCCTGCACGCGGATCAGGAAAGACGCATTGCGCAGTTCCGTCTGCAGCAGGGCGCGCGAGGTGGCTCCCCTGACGATCAGCTGGATCCCGGCATGGTTCGACGCGAAGGCATCGAACCACCTCTCGAGATCCTCGATCGCTAGGTCGCCGACCTTCACCGCGTGGAGGTGAAGCGCCAGTGCTTTCAGGATATCAACCCGGTCGCCCTTGGTCAGCAAAGGAACCTTCTCACTGTCGCGCTCCAGCGCCTTCTCAAAGAGAGTGTCATAGATCGTGGCGATGTTGATCACCTCGCCTCGCTCTCGCCGCTCGATCAGCTCGCCGGCCATCTCGCCAATATAGCGCGCCATGATCGGGCGACGGGCAAGGCCCGGGAGATCGTGGACGGAGCGGATCGTCTCGAAGGCGCGATCGCCCTCGGCCTCCCCAAGCGATTTCCGGAACAGCTCCCTGATCCGATCGAGGCTGAGCGGAGCCATGCGCAGCGTCTGGATGGAGCGGCGCAAGGCCAGTCCGCCGCGGTCGCTGACCGCGAGTGTGCTCTGCTCCTCGGCGAGCGAGCGGAAGAAGTGTGCCCGGCAGGTGACGACGATCCGGGTGGGCAGGACAGCCCAGTCGGCGGCGCCGCGCTTCGCATCCGCCTCCCAGGTCGCGCGCGGGATGATTTCGAGGAGCTGCCGGTAGAGCGCGGCCGCGTGCTCGCGCCCGATCCGGTTGTCGATCTCGTCGAGCCCATCGAAGATCACGACGCAGGGCTCCTTCCGGATCATCTCGATGATCTTCGACGATGGAATTCGCTGGGCCGCGTCAGGATGGATGGCAATCTGAAGCAGTTCGCCTAAGGCGTCGACTCATAAGCTCTGGCACCAGATTCTCACCGCGATGAGTTTGACGGCTGCGAGGAAGTTCTCCGGATCCTTGTCGTAGCGGGTGGCGGCGCCTCGGAACTGCTTGATCCGGTTGAAGAACCGTTCCACGAGATCGCGCTGCCGACAGACCCATCGTGAGAAGGCGAAGCCGCCCTCGCGGTTCGTCTTTGGCGG
>JAMHVU010000025.1:0-1583 GCA_035911355.1 Sphingobium sp. | reverse complement strand
TCTACAGTCTCGCCGAGGCGAAGATCGTCATCGAAAGCTGGCGCCGGCACTACAATACCCTGCGCCCGCATTCGAGCCTCGGCTACATGCCGCCCGCGCCGGCCGCCCTGCTCTGGCCGGGAGCTCCGGCCTCTTCAACCGTGGCCGCAAAGCCCATCATGCATTAGACTTGAACCGGGCCACCCAATGGGGGCAGGCCAGCTCATGGCGGACGCCATCCCTCACCCGTCGCGATGCAGGTAATATCCGCGCGCCTGACGCGGTTCGGCGCCGCCGCGACAAACTCTTGTTTCAGCGGGTTCGGCGCGACTGGCGGATTGTGGCGGCTGTTGGTCGCACACGGTCTGAACCGACGACCCGCGAGCGCGCGGATGTCGTGGCGCCGCGTCCATCGCGCGACACGGCCATGGCTCGCGGTCCCGCCCTCCGCGAAGAGGCCGATCGCTCTTTTTAGCACGTCGCGCTCCAGGCGCGTGCGCTCCAGCTCACGCTTCAAACGCGTGATCTCCGAAGCCTAGTCCGCCGGAGACGGCAGAGGCCGAGTGCATCGACGGTAATAATCCCACCTCGGTCGCCACACCCGTCAGCGGCCGGCCGCTGCTTTCCAGCAGCGCCACTGCTTCTCGTTCAAACCCGGGAGAAAACTCCCGCCTCGTCTTCACCATAAAACACCTCCCTGCCCTCGCAGGCTGAGCAAAGGTGTCCACCAAAGCGAGGGACCAATACGATCGGCTAGCGATCGCGCGCACCGACGGACCGTCGAAGCCGTGCGCCGCGAAGTGTAAGAGCGCCGCCGAGAGAATGCGGTTGCGCGTCTCGGTGCTGTCGGCAGGCATGGGCGGCATCCCGGGTGAGGATCATTGAGCGTTATTTGTCTCTTGACAAAATGATGCCGAAAACAAGCTTGTCACCCGGCAAATGACGCGGGGATGTGCGATGAGTCCCTTGGCAAACAAGACCGTACTGATCGTCGGCGGCAGCTCCGGTATCGGCACGGCGCCGGCCTTCGCGGCACAGGACAGCCTCATACCGGCCGAGGCGATACCCTACGCCCTGGAAGCTCCGGACCAGACGCAGCAGTTCGGCAAGCTCTGGGGCGAGCGCGCGACCGGCCCCGCTGGCACGCTACTGAAGGTTCCGGGCAACTGCATCGCGCCGGTCCACGCACACACAGCCGATTATCGCGCTGTCGTCATCGGCGGTGTGTGGAAACATTGGAAGGTGGGTTCGGCGATGGCTGATGCGGCCGATCTGCGTCCCGGCTCCAATTGCACGCAGCTCGCCGACGAGCCGCATGACGACGCCTGCGTGTCGGCGTTCGGCTGCGTGATCCTTCTCATCAACGACGAACCCTACAAGACCTATCTTCCGGGACACTAGGCTCAGGACCCATAAACTGGATTCCCGTGCGTCCTGAAATGTGGTTCAAACTCCCGGAATCTGGGAAGTTTGTGATGTTTGACCACCATTTCTGGCTATCCAAAGCGCAGTTCGCGCGTCTGGAGCGGCTGCTGCCGAACAAGCCACGCGGTGTACCTCGGGTGGATGACAGACGGGTGATCTCGGGGATCATCCACGTCATC
>JAMHVU010000024.1:0-14616 GCA_035911355.1 Sphingobium sp. | reverse complement strand
GGCTCTCCGGAATAACTTGTGGAACAGGTGACCATGCAGTATCCTCCTGAGTCGGATTTTCGTGTGGAAAGGAAACCAAGTGAAACTGCATCCTAAGACCGCCGCCCTTGTGGACCGGTTCGCCGCAGCTCTGAAGGAAAAACTCGCCGCCGCAGAGGAGAAGTACGGCTACTCCGACGGGTGGGCGACTGACGACTGGATGGGCGAGTGTCGCAAGGAACTGCGGAAGCACGTTGCAAAAGGGGACCCACTGGATGTGGCGGCCTACTGCGCATTCCTGTGGCATCACGGCGAGGCGACCACCGGCCCATGTCCGCACGCAGACTACTGCAACGAGACGGGCTCCTGCGCGAACGGATGCGATGACCGGATGCCTCGGCTGACGGACCAAGATGTGGCCGACTGCTTGGGTCGGTCGTTCGATGCGGCGGGGAATATCCTGCCCAGCACCTTCGCACGCGAGGTTCTCCGGGCGGCTCAAGTCTTGGTCCGAGAGAAGTGAATTGACTGCCTTTTTCTTCATCTGCGCAGCCCTGTACTGCGCGTGGTTCATCCTGAGGTTCCTGCTATGAACGAGAATTACGAGGGCGCGCTGGCCAAGATTGACGCTGCAAGGAAACTGGCCCGGCAGACGATGGCGAAGCATGGCAAAGAGGAGGTGTGCGACCCGCCAATGGGCATCGACACGCCCCAGAGGCCGGCGCTGCCGGCTTGGCAGGACGTGTTGGGCGCTGCCGAGCAGCTCGTCCGGCAGAAGCCCGCCTTCCCCAAGTACATCAAGGGCACGGTCTTGGAGAACGATGTGCCGGTGTGGATTGCCACCTTCACCCAGCAAATGCTGGTGCGCGAGCTGTCTCGCATCCGGGCTGTCATCGCTTCCGACCGCTGTGACGGTGATACCGACTACGCAGCGGGAGCCAACGCCGCCCGAGCCAAGTACCTCGCCGCCATTGACAAGCGGTGACCCCATCCACACGACAATCCGGGGATGACGGACATCCTCGACCTGAAGGGCTGGACGGTGCTGGGTCGCACCGAGGAGGACGGGGCGGACGTGCTGGAGGCGGAGTACCCGCTGCCCATGCCTACCGCCTGCCCAAAGTGCGGCACCCTCGACTGCATCTACCGGCACGGCACCAAAGCTACTACTTACGTCGACATTCCGATGCGCGGGAAGCCGGCCAAGCTGCGGGCGAAGGTCCAGCGATACCGGTGCACCTCCTGCAAGGAGACCTTCCTGCAGCCGCTGGGCGGCATCTTGGAGGGCCGGCGCATGACGGAGCGCTGCGCCACCTACATCAAGGCCCACAGCCTGCGGGACACCTTCACCCGCATCGCGGAGAACGTGGGGTGCGACGACAAGACGGTCCGGACGCTGGGGGCGGAGTACATGGCCGAACTGGAGGCCAGCCACCGGCCGGAGATGCCAGACTGGCTGGGCATCGACGAGACCCAAATCGACGGGAAGATGCGCTGCGTCCTGACGGACATCGGGGAGCGCCGCATCCTCGACATGCTGCCGGACCGGGACAAGGCGACCTTGGCGGGGTGGCTGCACCGGTTCAAGGACCGGCACTGGGTCAAGGGCGTGGCCATCGACATGTGGCGGCCGTACCGGGACGTGTCGCACCAGATGTTCCCTGGCCGACCGGTGGTCATCGACAAGTTCCACGTCGTCCGCATGGCGAACTACTGCATGGAGCGGGTCCGCATCCGGCTCCAGAAGCAGCGCAAGGCTGGCGAGCGGCGCCTGTGGCTCCAGTCCAAGGCGATGCTGAACATGCGGTACGCCAAGCTGGCCGAGAAGGGCCGGTTCAATCTGGACATGTGGCTGGCCAACGAGCCCGAGCTGGCCGCCGCCTACGGGCTGAAAGAGGCGTTCTACAACATCTACGACCTGCCCAAGGCGCAGGCCGTGGCGGCCTTCGACGCCTTCCCGGGGACCATCCCAGCCAGCCTGAAGGCGGACTTCAAGACTCTCACGACCGCCATGAAGAACTGGCGGACGGAGATTCTGGCGTACTTCGACCACCCCATCACCAACGCCTACACCGAGGCGCTGAACGGGGTCGCCAAGACCATCAACCGGCAGGGCCGGGGGTACACCTTCGAGGTGCTGCGCGCCCGTCTCCTGTACGGCAAGGGGCCGCTGGAGCCGTGGCGGCTGGCGACCGTCTACCCTGCCAACCCCACCCAGTTGCAGCTCCTGAAGCGGGAACAGGGCAACCGGTGCCAGAGCTGCGGCTGCGAGCTGGGACGGACCAAGGACGACAAGGCGAACGTGGTCGTTCTGGTGCGCGGCAACACCCGCCGGCAGCAGCTCATTTGCGGGCTGTGCAACGTCGGTTTCCACACGGAGGCACTCAATCACCGGAAGCCTCCTTCAACACAGAAATCCGGATAGCCGTGGTTCTGGGGGCACTACCAGCCGGACGCGGGCAAGCGATCGGACCCGAACGCCTCGCCGATGCACGCGAAGGACCTGTCGAAGGTGCCGCCCGGGATCATCGTGAGTGCGGGGCGCGATCCGCTGCGCGATGAAGGCGAGGCCTACGGCAAGCGCCTGAACGATGCGGGCGTTGCCACCGAAGTCGTGCGCGGCGAGGGACTCGTGCACGGCTTCCTGTCGATGATCAACTACGCGCCCAGCGCGGGCAAGGCGTTCGACAGGATGGCGGCCGCGATCGCGAAGGCGACTGGCTGACCGGAACGCGCCGTCCGACCCCGGAACGCGTCATCCCGACCCCCCGGAACGCGTCATCCCGCCTCCCCCGGAACGCGTCATCCCGCCTCCCCCGGAACGCGTCATCCCGCCTCCCCCGGAACGCGTCATCCCGGGCTTGACCCGGGATCGTGTGCGCCCGCAGGCCCACGACCCCGGGTCAAGCCCGGGGTGACAGCGCCGCACCCGTTTGAGCCACGGGTGACCCACCCGCGGGCCGGGCAATCCACCCCCCCGGCACGGGTAGGGTGGGGTCGAAGCGCGAAGCGCGCGCCCCACCGCCAGCTCACGGATACATCCCCGCCGCCCGCAACTTGAGCGTGCACAGCGCCACCAGCAAGTCCAGCGTCGGCGTTGCCACGCCCTTTTCGCGCGCCATCGCCAGCGGCGCGCGGAACATCGCTTCCAGCTCCGGCTTGCGGCCCGCTGCGACGTCCTGCCCGATGCTGGGCACGTGCGGCAATTTCCGCGTGGCCTCGATGGACCGGCTCACCGTGACGGGGCAACCCATGGCGGCGGCGATCGCTTCCACCTCGTCCTGGATGCGAAACCGTGCCTGCACGCACGCCTCTTCGGCATAGAGCGCCGCGAGCGAGACGGGGGCGAGCACCGCGAGCGGGCCCGAGCCGAGATTGAGCGCGAGCTTCTGCCAGATCGCATCGCGGATGCGCGGGGTCGCCTCCGCTGGCAGCCCCGCCGCCTTGAACAACTCGGCGATCGCCATGAGGCGCGGCGACATCGAGCCATCGGGTTCGCCGAACACCATCGTGCCGTTCTTCCCCGCGAGCTTCACCACGCCAGGTTCGACCACCGTGCACGGGCTCGACGTGACGCCGCCGACCGCGCGCTGCGGTCCGACTGTGTTCCACAACACGTCCCCCGGGTCGAGCTCGGGAATCCGCTTGCCTTCGTCCGCATTCCCCTGCCCGTGGAAGTACCACCACGGGATGCCGTTCTGCAGGAACACGGCCGGCGTGTCCCTGCCGAGCAATGCGGTGATGGCCGGCGCGGACGCGGTGAGCGCGGTCTGCTTGACGGTGACCAGCACCGCATCCTGCTCGCCCAGTTCGCGCGGGTCGTCGCTCGCGCGCACGTTCGCACGCACCACGCCGTCTGGCGTGTGCAGTTCGAGCCCGCGCGCCCGCACCGCCTGCAGCGTGGCGCCGCGCACGAGCACGCTCACGTCGGCGCCGGCGCGCGCGAGCATCACGGCGATGTTCCCCCCGACGGCGCCGGCCCCGAAGACGCAGACGCGCATCGCACGCATGGCGGTCACTCGCGCCACGACGGATCGTCGCGATCCAGCTGGCGCAGCAGCGCCGACCATTCGCGCTGGCCGTTCCAGTTGCCCAGGCTCGCCTCGCTGCCCTTGCGGTCCGTCACCGTGGGCGGCGCGAGAATGCGCGCGGTCTTCGCAACAGCCTCGGGGCTCGGCATGTGCAGCGGCGTGTTCGCCGCGAGGAAGTCCACCTGCACCTTGCAGGCCGTCTCCAGCCGCTGCATGAGCAGGAACGTCTCGGCCACGCTGCGCCCGCAGGTGAGCAGGCCGTGGTTGCGCAGGATCATCACGTCCTTGTCGCCCAGGTCTGCGACGAGGCGTTCGCGCTCGGCCTCGTCGACCGCCGGCCCCTCGAACGCGTGATACGCGATGCGGTCATGGAAGCGCAACGCCCCCTGCGTCGCGGGCATCAGGCCGCACTCCATCGTCGCGACCGCCATGCCCGCGCGCGTGTGCGTGTGCAGCACGCAGGCAATGTCGTGCCGCGCGGAATGGATCGCGCTGTGGATCACGTAGCCGGCCTGGTTCACCTCGTACGGCACGTCCCCGGGCTTGTCGACCACGTTGCCCGCCAGGTCGATCTTGTAGAGGCACGACGCCGTGATCTCCTCGTACAGGTAGCCGAAGGGGTTGATGAGGATGTGGCCCGCCTCACCCGGCACGCGCACGGTGATGTGGTTGTAGATCAGGTCCGCCATGCCGTAGCGCGCGACCAGGCGGTAGCACGCGGCAAGGTCGAGGCGGGCCTGCCATTCGGCGTCCGAAATGCGTTGGCGGATCGTCAATGTGTTCTCCTACTTCCCTGTGAGCTCGGCCTGCACGCTCGGCGAATGCCGGCTCGTGTGCAGCTCCACCAGCTTTTCCAGCAGCTGCATGAACTGCCTGCGTTCTTCGGGCGGCAGGGGGCCCAGCAGCACGTCGCGGCTTTCGTGCGCGGCGCGGTCGGCGGCTTCCAGCACGCGCAAACCTTCCGGTGTCAGGAAGAGCAGGCGGGCGCGCCGGTCGTTCGGGTCGACCTCGCGCATCACGAGGCCCTTGGCCTCGAGCCGGTCGATCACGCCCGTCATCGTGGGGCGGTCGTAGTCGATCAGCGCGGCCAGGCGCGTGGCGTCCAGGCCGGGCGAATCGTTGATCGCCACGAGGGCGGCGAACTGGATCGACGTGAGGTTCAGCGGCGTGAAGTGCTCCGCCACGATCGCCACGGCGAACTAGTTCGCGCAGCGCAGGAGGAAGCCCGGGGACCTGCGCATCTTCTTGACGTTTGTGATGGGCATGGGGGCAGTGTACGGGCAGGCTTGCGATTTGTGATCGATGAATATATGATCCATGCAACACATATTTGGTCAACCAAAAGAACTTCCCAACCATAGAGAGCCAGGAGACGAATTGAAGACTCCCATCTGCGAGCGCCTCGGCTGCGAGGTGCCCATCTTCGCCTTCACGCACTGCCGCGACGTCGTGGTCGAGGTCACCAAGGCCGGCGGCTTCGGCGTGCTGGGCGCGGTCACGCACTCGCCCGAACAGCTCGAGCGCGAACTCAAGTGGATCGACGAGCACGTGGGCGGCCGGCCCTACGGCGTGGACGTGCTCATTCCCGTCGTCTACGACCGCGAGGCCGAAGCATCGACCGAGGAGGTGATCGACCTCATCCCCGCCGAGCAGAGGCAGTTCGTCGACAAGCTGCTGGATGCGGAAGGCGTGCCCCCGCTGTCCGCCGACGACGCGGCCGAAGCGCGCCGCGAGCTGATCGGGCGCGGGCGCAACACCACGCCGCTGGGCGCGCGCAGGCTGATCGACGTGGCGCTGCGCCACCCGCAGGTCAAGCTGGTGGTCAGCGCCCTGGGTGCGCCGCCGAAGGAACTGGTCGACGAGCTGCACGGCCGCGGCATCCTCGTCGGCTCGCTGTGCGGAAAGGCCGAGCACGCGAAGGCGCAGCGCGCGGTGGGCGTGGACATCATCGTCGCGCAGGGCACCGAAGCCGGCGGCCACACGGGGCAGATCGCCACCATGGTGCTCGTGCCGCAGGTGGTCGATGTCGCCGGCCCCGACATCGCGGTGCTCGCCGCCGGCGGCATCAGCCGCGGCAGGCAGATCGCGGCAGCCTTTGCGCTCGGCGCGCAGGGCGTGTGGACCGGAACGATCTGGCTGGGCACGCGCGAGAGCGAGCTCACGCCCATGGAAAAAGAGGTGCTTTTCAAGGCGAAGTCCGAAGACGCCGTGCAGCGCAAGTGGATGACGGGGAAGACCGTTCGCATGATCCGCAGCAAGGCCTCGGAAGCGTGGGAACAGCCCGGTGCGCCCAGGCACCTGAAGCCGCCGCTGCAGAACATCCTGTACCACGGCGCGCGCATCCGCATCGAGAAGGCGCATCGCGACGACCTGTGCTCGTTCCCCGCCGGGCAGGTCGTCGGGAACATGAAGGAAGAGACCTCCGTGCGCCAGGTCATGCAGGACCTGATGCAGGAGTACATCGACACCGCCGAGCGCATCTCTCCCTTGATCAACCTCTGAAAGCACAGATGGACAAGACACGCATCCCCGTCATCGTCGGCACCGGCCAGGTCACCGACACCACTTCGAAGCCCGAAGAGGGCCGTTCGCCGCTGCAGCTGATGCACGACGCGGTCAAGCTCGCCGCGGCGGACAGTGGCGCGCAGGACCAGGGCGCCGCACTGCTGCGCGGGCTGGACTCCGTCACGGTGATCCGCCTGTTTGCCGACACGCTGCCGCGTTTCGCATCGCCCTTCGGCAAGCTCGCGAATGCGCCGTGGTCCATCGCGCAGCGCGTGGGCGCGGCGAACGCCACGGACCTCGTGTGTCCCCCGCAAGGCGGCGATTCGCTGGTGATGCTCGCGCGCGCGTGCGAACGCATCGCGCAGGGAGAGTCGCAGGCGGCGCTGGTCGTGGGCGGCGAGGCGCTGCGCACCGAGCTCGCGGCCAAGCGCGCTGGTCTGCAGCTGCAGTGGGGCGAGGACGCCCCCACCACGCCCAACCAGCTCACGGGCGTGAGATCGTTCCGGTCCACACGCCCTGAGGACATGTACACCAAGGCCGAAGAGAAGCACGGCATGCGCTCGGCCATCGCAATGTACGCGCTCATCGGGCAGGCCCTGCGCCACGCCGCGGGGCAGACGGTCGACCAGTACCGCGAAGCCAGCGCCAAGCTCTTTGCACGCTTCGCCGCCGTGGCCAGGGACAACCCGCTCGCCACGCGCCGCAAGGGGTACAGCGCCGAGCAGATCGCCGAGGTGAACGCGGAGAACCCCTTCGTGGGCTTCCCGTACACCAAGCTCATGACGGCCAGCGCCTTCGTCGACCAGTCGGCCGCGTTCATCGTGGTGTCCGAAGCGCGTGCCGACGAGCTCGGCATCCCGCAGGACAAGCGCGTGTACCTGCACGGCGAAGCGCATGCGCACGACACGTGGTTCGTGAGCGACCGCGAGCGCCTCGACCAGTCGCCCGCGATGCGCCTGACCTCGCGCGCCGCTCTGGCGCAGGCGGGCAAGACCATCGCCGACGTGGATGTGTTCGACATCTACAGCTGCTTCCCGTCGGTAGTGCAGATCGCCTGCAAGGAGCTGGGCATCTCGCCCGACGACAAGCGCGGCCTCACCGTCACGGGCGGCCTGCCGTACTTCGGCGGACCGGGCAACAACTACGTGACGCACGCCATCGCCGAGATGGTGCAGCGCGTGCGTGCGAAGCCCGGCGCCTATGGCCTCGTCATGGCCAACGTCGGCCTCGTCACCAAGGAGTCGGTCGGTCTGTTTTCCACCGAGCGGCCGAACAAGCCCTTCATGCGCGCGGATTCCGACGCCATCCAGCGCGAGATCGACGCGCAGACCAAGGTGCGCTTCACCGAGGCACCGCAGGGTGACGCGACCATCGAGACCTATGCCGTGCTGCACGGCAAGAACGGTCCCGAAAGCGGCGTGCTGCTCGGGCGCCTGGCTGCTACGGGCGAGCGCTTCGTCGCGAACACGCCCGCCGATGCGGCAACGCTCGCGAAGCTGGAGCAGGTCGAAGGCATCGGGCTGCCCGGCACCGTGACGCAGGTGGACGGCCGCAACGTGTTCACGCCGCGCTTCGGATAAACGCGATGGCGGCACCGGACACAGGCCTCGCACGCCTCTTCAACCCGCGGTCCGTCGCGCTCGTGGGCGCGACCGACCGCTCCACGTGGTCGAAGATGGCCTTCGACAACCTGAAGCTGCTGGGCTTCGAGGGGAAGGTCCATCTCGTCAACCGCAGCGGCGGCGTCGTGCATGGGCAGCAGTCGTTCAAGACGGCAGTCGACATCGGCGAGAGCGTCGACGTCGCGCTGCTCATGGTGCCCAACCCCGCGATGGAGGACGCACTGCGCGACCTGGGCGCCGCGGGCATCCGCCACGCCGTGGTGCTCGCCGGCGGCTTCGCGGAAACCGGCAGCGAAGGCCGCACGATGCAGGAGCGCATGGTCGCCACGGCGCGTGAACTCGGCATCACGCTGCTGGGGCCCAACTGCCTGGGCTTCATCAACTTCACGACCGGCGCGGTGTGCTGGACGGGCGCCATGCGCACGCCACCCCTGAAGGGCGGCATCAGCATCGTGTCGCAAAGCGGCGCGGTCGCCACCGTGATGAAGCACTTCGCGCACCAGCACGGCGTAGGCATGAACGTGGTCGCCGCCACCGGCAACGAGGCAATGCTGGGCCTGGCCGAATGCGTGGACTACCTCGTGGACGACGAGAGCACGAAGGTGATCGCGGTGTTCGCGGAGACGGTGCGTGACACGCGCCTGTTCCGCGCCGCCGCCGAGCGCGCGCTCGCGAAGGCCAAGCCGATCGTGGTGCTCAAGGTGGGCCGCTCCGACATCGCGACGCAGGCTGCGCAGTCGCACACGGGCTCGCTCGTGGGCGACGACAGCGTGTTCGACGGCGTGTGCCGCCAGCTCGGGCTGGTGCGCGTGCGCAGCATCGAGGAGCTCGTGTTCACCGCGGCGCTGCTCGAGAAAACCGGCGTGCTGGCCGAAGGCGGGGTCGCGGTGCTGTCGTCCTCGGGCGGCATGGGCGAGCTGGCCGCGGACTATGCGCAGCTGGAAACACTGCGCCTGCCCGCCTTGTCGAATGAAACGCTCTCGGCGCTGCGCGAGATCCTTCCGCCGATGGCCACACCCGCCAACCCGCTGGACCTGACGGGCGCAGTCGTCAACGATTGGGCGCTCTTCACCCGCTGCATGGATGCGATGCAGCGCGATCCGGCCGTCTCCGTGCTGGTCTGCGTGGCCGACGTGCCCACGGCGAACAACAACGACTGGGCGCCGTTTGCGGTGGGAACGCTGCAGGCCATCGGGCAGTTCAAGCCGGACGGACGCGCGCGCTACCTCGTGGTGAGCAACACGGTGAAGGCGGTGTCGGACAAGAGCCGCGAAGAAGTGGAGAAGGCGCAGATTCCGTACCTCGCCTGCGGGCTGGACATCGCGTTGCGCGCGTTGCGCTACGCCGCGGACTGGTCCCGGATGTCCCGCAGTGCAGGGGGCGAGCGCGCGGCACGCGCCTTGCCGGGTGCGGCGTCGACGGCAGGCGCCGACTTGCCGCAATCCGAGCGCGAAACGGTGGACTACCTCAAGCGCTTCGGCGTCCCCGTGGTTCCCCAGGTGCTCGCCACCGACGCGAAGCAGGCCGTCGCCGCGGCGCGCGACATGAACGGCCCGGTCGTCCTCAAGATCGCCTCGCCGGACATCGCGCACAAGACCGAGGTCGGCGGCGTCGTGCTCAACCTGCAGGGCGACGACGCGGTCGAAGCGGCGTTCCGCAGGATCATGGACGCGGCCGCCTCCGCGATGCCGAAGGCACGGCTCGACGGCGTGATCGTTTCGCCCATGCGCAAGGGCGGCATCGAGCTCTTCACGGGCGTGCGCGTCGACGCCCAGTGGGGCCCCGTCATCGCGCTCGGACTGGGCGGCGTGTGGATCGAGGCGCTGCAGGACGTGAGCCTGCGCCTCCTGCCCGTGACGCCAGCCGACGTGGAACAGATGGTGTCCGAGCTGCGCGGCGCGAAGCTGCTGCAAGGCTTTCGCGGCGCGCCGCCGGTCGATGTCGCGAAGCTCGCCGACGCCGTGGCGCGCATCGGCGACGCCGCGCTCGCGCTCGGCGCCACGCTGGACACGCTGGAAGTCAACCCGCTGCTCGCCGACGGCGCGCGCATCGAGGCACTCGATGCCCTCGCCACCTACAACCACTGAAAGAGACACACCATGGCCATCACGCAACGCGAGTTCTGCACCGTCGAGAAAGACGGACACCTCACCATCGTCACGATCAACCGTCCCGACGTGATGAACTCCACGCACTACGAGGCGGACCTCGAACTCGACCAGGTGTGGGACGAGTTCGCAGAGGACCCCGAGCAGTGGGTCGGCATCATCACCGGCGCGGGCGACCGCGCGTTCAGCACCGGCAACGACCTGAAGATGCACGCCAAGCGCGGCGTGCGGCAGATTCCCAAGGGCGGCTTCGCCGGCCTGACCACGCGATTCGACCTGGACAAGCCCGTCATCGCCGCGGTGAACGGCATCGCCATGGGCGGTGGCTTCGAGCTCGCGCTGGCGTGCGACCTCGTCATCGCGGCGGAGAACGCGTTCTTCGCCTTGTCCGAGCCGCGCGTGGGCCTGTCGGCACTCGCGGGGGGCGTGCAGTACCTGCCGCGCGCCATCGGCCTGCCGCGCGCCATGGGCATCCTGCTCACGGGGCGCCGCGTGCCGGCGAAAGAGGGCTACGAACTCGGCTTCGTCACCGCGGTGGCGCCGGCAGGCGGCGCGATGGAAGAGGCGCGCAAGTGGGCCGCGCAGATGCTGGAGTGCTCGCCGCTCGCGCTGCGCGCCACCAAGGAAGTCGCGCGCAAGACCATGCTGGGTGAGGACTTCGAGCGCAAGCTGGTGGACGCGCGCGAGTTCCCGGCGGCCAAGCGCCTGCGCACCAGCAACGACTACGTCGAAGGCCCGCGCGCCTTCGCCGAGAAGCGCAAGCCGAACTGGACCAACACATGAGCGAGGCCCTTCCCCTGGTGGAGAGCGAGGACCTCGTCCTCGTGCGCGATTCGGCGCGCGGCCTGCTGCAGGACGCCTGGCCCGCATCGCGCGCCGTCGCCGCTGCGAAGGACGCGGCCGCGCTGAAGGACATGTGGCGCAAGGCCGCGCTGCAGGGCTGGACTGCGCTCGCGCCGTCGCAGGACGAGATGGGACTTGCCGCGTCCATCGTGCTGATGCAGGAACTCGGCCGTGCGGCCTGCCCGCTGCCGCTGGCGGATGCGGTGCTCGCGAACGCGGTGCTCGCCCAGGCGCAGGGCGAGGCGGCCGCGCAACTGCTGGCAAGCGTGCAGTCGGGCGAGGCCATCGTCGCGTGGGCGGCCGATCCGCACGGCGGCAGGGTGACGGATGGGGCCACACTCGATGGCACCGTCTCCTTCGTCGAGCACGGCGCCATCGCCACGCACTTTCTCGTCGCGACCGGCAAAGGCGAAATCGCGATCGTGCCGCGCGAGGCCGCGGGGCTCGCGATCGATGCCACGCCCGGCCTGAACGTGCCGCCCCTGTCGCAGCTGCGCTTCACGCGGGTGGACACGTTCCAGCGCGTCACCACGTCGTTCGACGTCGGCACGCTCACGCCCCTGATGCGCCTGCTGCTTGCAGCACGCGCCACGGGTTCGGCGGGCTATGGCCTGGAGCTGCTGACCGACTACGCCAAGGTGCGCTCGCAGTTCGGCCACAAGATCGGCAGCTACCAGGCCATCCAGCACAAGCTCGCGAACTGCTTCACCAGCGTGGAGATCTGCCGGCTCGCGCTCGTCGCGGCGGGCCGTGCATCGCAGCACGAGCGCGCCTACAGCGCCGCCGTCGCGGCCGCGAATGCGGGCCAGCTGCTGCGCGACGTGGTGCGCGAACTGCATCACGGCTTCGGCGGCATTTCGTTCTGGGACGAGCACGAGCTGCCGCGCCACTTCCGCCGCATCCACGGCGACCTCACGCGGCTCGGTGGCGTGCAGCAGGCCCGGCGCGACGTCGCGGCCCTGCTGCTCGAACGCGGCGCCGTCCCCGACATGGCGCTCACGCCGGCGGCCGATGCCTTCCGCGCCGAGGTGCGCGAGTGGCTGGCGCACAACTGGGACCATGCCTATCCGCCCGAAACGTATGCGCTCCCGGTGAATCACCGCAAGGCGCGTCAGGACTTCAGCCGCAAGGTGGGCGCCAAGGGCTGGCTCGGCGTCAACTGGCCCAAGGCCTACGGCGGACAGGGACGCACGGCCTTCGAACATCTCGCCTTCGAGGAGGAGATGGCCTACGCGGAGGCGCCCGTCACCTTCCACAACACCTCGGCCAACATGATCGGCCCGACGCTCGTCATCCACGGCAGCGACGCGCAGAAGGCGTTCTTCCTGCCCGGCATCGCGCGCGGCGACATCTCGATCGCCCTCGGCTACAGCGAGCCGGACCACGGCTCCGACCTCGCGGGCATCAGAACATCCGCGAAGCGCACCGAGGACGGCGGCTGGGTGGTGAACGGTCAGAAGATATTCACGTCGACCGCCGGGTTCTCGCAATACGTGTGGCTGGCCGCGCGCACCGACCCGGCCAACCAGCGGCACGGCGGCATCAGCGTCTTCCTTGTGCCGCTGGACACGCCCGGCATCACGATCCAGCCCATGAGCGGCCTCAACGGCCACCGCGCGAACGTGGTGTTCTTCGATGACGTGAAGCTGCCCGCCGACGCGCTCGTCGGGCCGGAGAACGGCGGCTGGAAGCTCATCACCGATGCACTCGCCTTCGAGCGCGAGACGGTGGGCGCGATCGGCGCACGTGCGCGGGGTTACTTCGACAAGCTGCTCGCGCACGTGAAGGCCGACGCTTCGCTGCGCAGCGACCCGCTGGTGCTCGACCGCATCGGCGGGCTGGGCGCGGAGATCGAGGCGTCGCGCCTGCTCGCCGTGCGCACCGCGCAGGTGGTGGAGCAGGGCGAGGTGCCGCTGTGGCAGGCCGCCATGCTGAAGGTGTACGCGAGCGAGCTGATGGAGCGCCTGTCCGAGACGGCGTTCGACCTGCTCGGCCCCGGCGCCACGCTCGCCGAGGGCGCGCAAGGCGCGCTGTGCGACAGCGTGTTCGAGTACGGCGTGCGCGATGCGCTGCTTTACACGATCGGTGGCGGCACCAACGAGATCCAGCGCACCCTGATCGCGCTGCGAGGGCTGGACCTGCCTCGTTGATCCGGCTGTTTCATTCCAACTAGATCCTCATCCTGGAGACTCTCTCATGCAAGGCTTCCGACGTTCCCTCTTGCTGGCGGCATCGCTGCTGGCGCTCGCGCCCCTCGCGCCTCTCGCCCACGCGCAAGGCTTCCCCACGAAGCCGATCAAGATCGTCATCACGTACGCGCCCGGCGGCACGGCTGACGTGATCGCGCGCACGCTTGCCACGTCGATGAGCGAGCTGCTCGGCCAGCCGGTGGTGGTGGAAAACAAGACCGGCGCTTCCGGCTCCATCGGCACCATGGCCGTGAAGCAGGCACCCCCTGACGGCCATACGCTGCTGGTGACGACCATCGGCACCGTCGTGCTGGCGCCGATGGTGACCAAGGACGCGAGCTTCGACCCGGTCAAGGGCCTCACGCCGATCGCCAACCTCGCAATGGCGCCAATGGTTCTGCTCGTGCACCAGAGCGTTCCCGCCAACGACTTCCCGGGCTTCGTCACGTGGGCGAAGCAGCAGGCCAAGGGCGTGGACATCGCCGTCGCCGGCCCTACGCCGGAGGTGGCGACCGCGCTGCTCGCGCAGCAGGCCAAGCTCAATCTCGTGACCGTGCCTTTCCGCGGCTACGGCCCCGCGCTGCAGTCGGTGCTGGCCGGCGACACCAAGGTCATCTTCATGATGCCGTCGGTGCAGATGATGGAGTTCATCAAGCAGGGCAAGCTCAAGGTGATCGGCGTGACGAGCGCGCAGCCCAGCCCCGCGGTGCCTGGCGCGGTGCCGCTCAACAAATTCGTGCCGGGCTATGTGCAGGACATCAACTTCGCGCTGTGGGCGCCGCCCGGCACGCCGGCCGACGTGGCCGCCAAGCTGACCGAGACCGTGCGCAAGGGCCTGTCGGCACCGGGCATGGCCGAGAAGTTCGTCGCGTTCTCCGTGCCGCTTGCAGTGGCCGGGCCCGATGAAGTGACCCGCATCACCACGCGCGAGTCGAACAACATCAAGAAGATCATGGAAACCGTGCCGATCAAGTTCGAGTGAGGTCGACCCACCCCCGAAGCGCCTGCGGCGCTACCCCCTCAAGGGGTCGCCCCCAGCGGACCGGCAAAGCCGGATCCGCGGCGGCACTGGAAACACGTAACGAAAGCCTCCTATGAACGTGCGTACCTTTCTCAAGACCATCATGGAAACGACAACCGTCAAGTTCGGGGAATGACGATGCAGATGAATCGACGCAACGCCCTGGCCGCCTTCGCGGCGGCTGCCGTTCCTGGCGCATGGGCGCAGGACCGCTATCCGAGCCGCCCCATCCGCATCATCGTGACGAACGCCGCCGGCGGCGCATCGGACATGATCGCGCGCATGATCGGCACGGGCCTGACCGCTGCACTGGGGCAG
>JAMHVU010000023.1:0-1096 GCA_035911355.1 Sphingobium sp. | reverse complement strand
CTATCTCTTCGTCGGCTCGGAGGCAGGCGGGAAGGCCGCCGCGATCGCCTACACGCTGATCGAAACGGCGAAGCTGAACGGTGTCGATCCACAAGCCTGGCTCGCCGACACCCTGGCACGGATCCCGGACTACAAGATCACCAGGGTCGACGACCTGCTCCCTTGGCGCTGGAGCCGGTAGCGGTCAGACCAGACGCTTACACCGGACTCCTTTACGGAGCACCCGCTATCGCGGGGTTTCTCGGTATGTCCGAGAAGCAATGGCGGCACCGGATCGCCGAAGGGATCATTCCCAGCTTCAAGATGGGCGGCACCATCTGCGCCCTCCGCTCCAAGCTCAACGACTGGCTGGCCGCGCAGGCCGAGGGAGGTTCCAATGGCTGAGAAGTTCTTCGATCCTGCCGAGATCCTGCCGAGATCCTGCCGAGATCCTGCCGCAAGGCGGCGACTGCATGGGCTCCGACATAGCCGAGGCGAACGTTCTCGCCCGGGACGTTCGCGTGACGGGGGTTTGCCTCGCGGTGAAGCCGAAGGCTCGCGACAATGGCGAGGTGCTGCTCGCCCATCTGGACATTGAAGCGGCGGGCTTTCAGTTCCTCGGATGCCTCCTGATCGAGCGCAAGAACGGCACGGGGGTGGTGCACCTCCCGCAGCCGTTCATGACGAAGAGCGAACGCTGGCCCGTGCAGTTCGCCACCAAAGAGCGCCGCGATTCTTTCGGCGTCGCAGCGCGCGTGGCCTACGACCGCTTCCTTGAGGCGATGGGTGGCTATGCGACCCGGGAATGAGGATGCCCTTGCCTTGGATCGGGCTTTCTTCGAGGCGAACCCGGATCGCAGTCATCGCGTCCGCTACGCCCTGACGAGCGAGCTTTTGGATGCCGTGGGCGTGCAGGTGTGGCGCGACAATCTGGGTGATTTGAGCGCGACAATCAGGATGAGAGTCGAGGTGTCGCGACAGTTGGGATGATCGCGGTGTCTGGGACGGCGATCAAGGATTTTCGCATGCTGATTGTCGCGGAGCGTTAGTCCGCGATGTCCTTGATTGTCGCGCGGGTCGGCGGGCGGCCGGGCCCCTTTCGGCGCTCGACGGCGGT
>JAMHVU010000022.1:0-1322 GCA_035911355.1 Sphingobium sp. | reverse complement strand
TTGCCGCTGGAATCCACACCGAACAGGTGAGGCTCAACCATTCGAGTTGATCCTTCGTAATTGAACGTGACAATGCACCTGTTCCGGATGGCCTCGCAAATATCCAGCATGCCTCACTCTCCCTTCTAGGACGGATCCTGCTCCTTTTCTGTCGATTCTGAAAATGAATAAGCCCCGCCGGGCGGGAATCGAGGAAGGGTGGCGGTGAGTGACGACTACAACGGGTCGAATTCTTCAACGCCGACCACCTCGATGCTCTTGTCATCGGCGATGGTGAACGTCCAAACGAGTGTCGCGCAGTACCCGCAGCGCCTCGATCTCTTCAATCGCCCGGCTGATCAGCACCCGCATCTCATCCTCCGGCACGCTCGCGGGCTGCGCCCAGGCGCGGCGCAAGCGGGCTACGATGTCGGCTTCAATCATGCTGCCTCCTGCGGATCATATCGCTCGGGCCGCTCTTTGCAGCGCCACGCGCCGTCGTGACAATCGTCAGCATATAGGCAATCTCGTCCTGCGCGACCCGCGTCTGATCCTCCGTTTCAGATCCTTGGCTCTTCGCCCAGACCGGGCAGAGGAGGCTTTTGGCCGCTCATTCATCAGGCTGCACCCACAATACTTGCAATGCCGGCAGCGTCGAAGTCGCGCGCGTAACGATCGTCACCTCGGCGCGCGTCCAACTGCCCATGGCGTGTGACACCGCGTTCGTCGCTTGCTCTTTAGTCTCGGCATTGACGTATCCAACCCGGACCGGGGACCCGCGCTCCGCGCTATCGAAGATTTCGATCCGCCACAGCCTCATCTATGCCCTCCAACGCGTCCCGCAAGCGTACTGGAGAACGAGGCGCCGCGCGATGGTTTCCCGTCTAACCCACAGCGTCCGGCTCATCGCTCGGGTAGGGCAGGTGGGATACGTGCCGACGGTGCGCGGGCAGGAGGCGGGATGGCGGGGAGTGCTCCGGAATGAGGCGGACGCGTCACTCTGCCTCCGACTGCGCCGGGGCGCGGCGCTCTCTGGCCGGAGCTTTCAACGCCGCCGCGTGTGGGATCGGACGTATGTCCCATCCTTTCGGTAGTAGCCCCTGACATGTACCCTGCCTCCGTTATAGTTTGGAGTGTAGGCGGGCAATATCCCGACTGATGACGTCGAAGGCGCGCGCTCACATTCGATACCATCGCCATCGCGATCCCTGTTTGCGTAGGCGCTATACACTCCGTCACAGGTCAGCCCTCCAGAACTCCCGCCTGCCAGCGCGTATGGCATTGCCGCCGAGCTAGGAGGCGCGGTCCCGACGAGATTCGCGATCTTTGAACCTACAGTTTCT
>JAMHVU010000021.1:0-2601 GCA_035911355.1 Sphingobium sp. | reverse complement strand
ACGACTCCGTCCAGGCCATTTTGGCCCAGAAACTGCGGCGCAAAGATGACCCCGATCACGCCGCCACTATCGGCAACGGCACGCAGCTGCAGGTCATCAATGTTGCGCCAGTGCGGGGTCACACCGACCACGCCGGTATGCGAGACCCACACCGGCTTGCGGAAGCGACGGATGACATCAAAAAAGCCGACGCGGTTGATGTGCGCCAGATCCGGAATGACACCCAGCTCGGCGCAAGCATCGACGACCGCGCAGCCGAGCGAGGTCAGCCCGCGACTGGCATCCTGCCCCCAGCCCATCGCCGGAAATCCAAGGCTGTTGCGGCTAAAGTGCAAAAGGCCCAGGTAGCGCACGCCGCGCCCGGCCAGGACGCGCAGCCGCTTGATGGCAACCTGCGGATCGGGGTCGCTGCCGAGGCAGTGTCCGCCCTCAATGCCCAAAAGTCCGGCGACGCAGTCTTCGGCGCGGGCGCGCAAGACTTCTTCGGCGCTGCGGCAGACGCGCAGGCCTGGCTGACTGGCGGCGGCGCGCTCTAAGGCGTCGATCTGGCGGTGGACCTCGGCGTAGCAGCCAGCCTCGGGCTTGGGGAAGGTCCACAGGCCAAAGAACTGGCCGTGCAGGTTGCCTTCGCGCATGCGCGGCAGATCGACGTGGCCGCCGACCCGCTGCGTGACCCACGACGGCTGGTGGCGCGCAAAAAAGTCGTAGCCGCGCGCGATGAACTTGGTGGTGTCGGCGTGCAGATCGATTGGTAGCGCTGCCGCATGAACGGCCTGCGCTTCGGCAGAGACGGCGACGGCAGCAGGCGGCGATTCGGAAGACATGGCGGGCATGCTAGCGAGTTTGCGCGCAGAAATGTAGCCGCCCTAAGCAGCGCTAGTTAGTTCCCATCCAGAAACGTAGCGAGGAACCCCGATGGCGGTGACGACTGAGCGGAGCAGCCTTGGGGCTGCCAAAGAATAACAACGTTCACTCGGCGCCGTCAGCGGGGTCCGCGGTAGTTTCTGGATGGGAACTAACTATTCGTCTTCGTCGGCTGGCTCGTCGCGGGGACCTTCGATGTCGTACTTGCGCATCAGCTTGCGGAAGTACTTGCGGTCGATCTCCGCCTCGCGCGCGGCGTGCGAGATATTGCCGCGATTTTTACGCAACAGCTCGACCAGATACTCGCGCTCAAAGGCCGCCACCCACAGCTCTTTGGCGTCCTTAAACGGCATATCGGTCTGCGGCGTCAGCGGCGGCGGACTCGGGGCAACGATGTCAGAGCCCGAGCGCTGCGAGTCAGACTTGCCCGGCAGCAGCGCGCGCGGTCGCGCCGCATCAGTGCCGGTGGCCAGGCGAATCGGACCGCTGCGCAGAAGCTCGCCATTGCGGATCGCATCGGGCAGGTCTTGCGGCAAGATCTCGTCGGTGCTGGCAAAGCTCACGGCGCGCTCGACGGCGTTTACCAGCTCGCGCACATTGCCTGGCCACTTGTAGGCGGCCATCAGATCCAGGGCCGCCGCCGAGATCCGCGTACACTTGCGGCTCCCGTCGGGCAGCTTGTTGTAGGCGTGGTCGGCTAGAAACGACTCAACTAGCAGCGGGATGTCATCGGTGCGCTCGCGCAGCGGCGGCAGAAACAGCCGCACCACCGACAGGCGATAAAACAAGTCCTGACGAAAGCGGCCCGAGCGGACCTCTTCTTCCAGCTGGCGATTGGTGGCGGCGATGATGCGCACATCCACTTTCAGCGACCGGGTTGCGCCGACGCGCCGGATCTCGCGCTGCTCTAGCGCGCGCAGCAGCTTTGGCTGTAGCTCCGACGGCAGCTCGCCTAGCTCGTCTAAAAATAGAGTGCTGCCGTGGGCCATCTCGAACAGGCCCTGGCGGGTCATGATGGCGCCGGTGAAGCTGCCTTTTTCGTGACCGAACAGCTCTGACTCGATCAGGTTTTTGGGCACGGCGCCGCAGTCAAACACCATCATCGAGCTGCCCGCGCGCGGTGACAGCTTGTGGATGGTCTGCGCCACCACCTCTTTGCCGGTACCGGTCTCACCTTCGATGATCACGGTCGCGCCGGTCGGGGCAATCTTTTCGATCACCGCGTACAGCTCGCGCATCTTGACGTTCTTGCCGATGATGTCGCCCAGCCGGTTTTTCGCCGACGGCACGATCTCGACTTTTTCCTGCGATGCGAAAAACTGCACCTCGCTCTGGCCCAGGCCGATGGTGACGCCGCTGTGTAGAAAGCCCTCACGCACGCGCACCCCGTTGATGAAGGTGCCGTTGGTAGAGCCCAGGTCGCACAGCAAGTAGCCGCCCTCTTCCTGCACGATGCGGCAGTGATTGCGCGACACGGTCTCGTCGGTGATTACCAGGTCGTTGTCTTCCATGGCACCGATGCGGATGACCCCTTTTTCAAACAGGTGCTCGCGGTGGATGCCAGAGGAGTGACTGACCAGCCGACAGGTCCGCATCTGGATCGTGCGGGGACGAGCGCCGTCGTAATGCACCTTGGTAGGTGCCACATAGTCTGGGAACTTGCGCTTGGGTTCCGACGGGGCTGGCATCGTATGAACAATACCGGGGATCTGCCAAACCGGTCAAGGCACGCCTCGG
>JAMHVU010000020.1:0-1249 GCA_035911355.1 Sphingobium sp. | reverse complement strand
TGGTCTGCCCCCTGAAAAGTGGTCCTCCCTGAGGTAGGCTTTTGAGCCTTTGGAGGATGCCAGGAATGCCGCGCAGAAAGCACAAGCCCGAGGAGATTGTCGCGAAGCTGAGGCAGGTCGACGTGTTGCTGTCGCAGGGGCGGCCGGTCGCGGAAGCGATCCGTGCGATCGGCGTGACGCCATTCACCTACTACCGCTGGCGCAAGGAGTTCGGCGGGCTGAAGAGCGACCAGGTCAAGCGCCTGAAGGATCTTGAGAAAGAGAACGAGCGGCTGCGCAAGGCGGTCTCGGATCTGACGCTCGAGAAGCTGATCCTGCGCGAGGCCGCCTCGGGAAACTTCTGAGCCCCGCTCGTCGCCGCCGCTGCATCGATCACGTCAGGACGAAGTTCAGCGTGTCCGAGAGGCTGGCGTGCCGCGTGCTGGGGCAGCATCGCTCGACCCAGAGAAAGGCGCCGAAGGGGCGGGCCGATGACGCGGCGCTCACCGCCGATATCGTCGCACTCGCCACCCAGTACGGCCGCTATGGCTATCGCCGGATCGCCGCGATGCTCCGGGCGGCCGGCTGGGCGGTGAACGTCAAGCGGGTCGAGCGCATTTGGCGCCTGGAGGGGCTCAAGGTGCCGGGAAAGCAACCGAAAAAGGGGCGGCTTTGGTTAAACGACGGTTCTTGCCTCCGGCTCCGACCCGAGCGGCCCAACCATGTATGGTCCTACGACTTCGTCGAGGACCGGACCCACGACGGCAGGAAGTTCCGCATGCTCAACGTCATCGACGAGTTCACCCGGGAGTGCCTGGCGATCCGCATCGACCGGAAGCTGAAGTCCACGGATGTCATCGACGTCCTGTCGGATCTCTTCATTGTGCGCGGCGTGCCGGGCCATGTACGTTCTGACAACGGGCCCGAGTTCATCGCCAAGACCGTGCGGGAGTGGATCGTCGCCGTGGGAGCCAGGACCGCCTTCATCGAGCCCGGCAGCCCCTGGGAGAACGGCTACTGCGAGAGCTTCAACTCGAAGCTCCGCGACGAGCTGCTGAACGGGGAGTTGTTCTACAGTCTCGCCGAGGCGCGGATCGTCATCGAAAGCTGGCGCCAGCATTACAATACCCTGCGCCCGCACTCGAGCCTCGGCTACAAGCCGCCCGCGCCGGCCGCCGTGCTCTGGCCGGAGACGCCGACCACTTCAACCATGGCCGCGAAGCCGACCATGCATTAGATCTGAACCGGGCCACCAAATGGGGGCAGGCCA
>JAMHVU010000019.1:0-1085 GCA_035911355.1 Sphingobium sp. | reverse complement strand
CGAGGGCGAACCGCGAGGGGATATTCGCCTTCTCCGGCTGGGTGTACCGGCAGCGCAATCTCGTGGAGCGGTTCTTCAACCGGATCAAGCAGTTCCGGGGCATCGCCACCCGCTACGACAAAGATCCGGAGAACTTCCTCGCAGACGTCAAACTCATCGCCGCGAGGATCTGGTGCCAGAGTTTATGAGTCGGCGTCCTAGTATTACCCCGCCGCGCAGCGGCTTCATTCAATCCCCTTCGTGAGTCAGCCTCCGCGCGCTGATATTAGTATAAAAATCTAATAAAGTATCATAATTAAATATAAAATTCCTATTGTTGTGGGGTAAATGTCTTTCAAATTGACATGAATCATATAATAGCGGCGTTATGTCATCTTGAAATTTTTGGAAGCGAACGTGCCGTGGATCCTGGAGATATTCTATCATCGCAATATTGTCCGGGCCATCGAGATGACTCCGATTTCCTGTTCTCTCTATTTGCGAGGATCTGATGGCTTCTTCCGACATTCCCCCGAATTCAGCCGGCGCGCCTAGTCAGTCGCGGCGGCAGCTGGTGTTGATCGCCGCTGGCGTGTTCGCTCTGGCCGTTCTGCTCGCGCTTTTGCTCCTTCCCATTGACTGGGCCTTCGTCTCGGACGAGATCACAGCCGGTGTCACCTCGCGCGGCTTCTGGACCGCCGCGGGGGTCGGGCTGCTCGCGCAGATGGTCGATGGCGCGCTCGGGATGGCCTATGGCGTCACCTCCACCACCTTCCTCCTCTCGACCGGCGTGCCGCCGGCGGCCGCCTCGGCCTCGGTCCATATCGCCGAGATCTTCACCACGGGCTTCTCCGGCCTGTCGCACTGGAAGCTCGGCAACGTGAACCCGCGGCTCTTCAAGCGGCTGCTGATCCCCGGCGTCATCGGCGCGGTGACGGGCGCCTATTTCGTCACCTCGCTCGATGGCGACGTGCTCCGGCCCTGGATCTCGGCCTATCTGCTGCTGATCGGCCTCTACATCATCTCCAAGGCGTTCCGCGCGATCCGGATACGCACCGAGCCGCCCACCTATGTCGCGCCGCTCGGCCTCGTCGGCGGCTTCGTGG
>JAMHVU010000018.1:0-242406 GCA_035911355.1 Sphingobium sp. | reverse complement strand
ACATCTCGGCGTTCCGCCAGGAGGACGGCAGCTACAATGTGGTCTGGTCGCGTCCGACGCGGCGGCGCGACCTTGCCTCGGAGATGGCGCGCAAGGCCGATGACGCGCTGCCGCCGCTGCCCGGCGAAGGCGAGACCGCCGGCGCGCCGGCCCAGGGCGCCGAGGCCGGCCTCGGCCAGTCGTCGGCAGAGCACGCCTTTGGTGGCGAACAGCCTGAAGGCGGCCGGCGTCAGCGTCGTCAGCGTGCGGCCGAACAGGTGGAGGAACCCGAAACCGTCAGCTGAAATCCCCCCGTCGTGCCCGGTCCCGCGCCTCCAGGCCGGGCCCGATCCCCGCAGGGTCCGCTTCGTTTCACGCGAAGCGGACCCTGTTCTTGTTTGGCGGCGGTATTTCTCGAACTTACTAAAATTGCCATATTTGGTATATGCCAACTATTCCGCCAGGACCGTGCCATGAATGCGGAAACCTTGCGGTCGACAACGAAGAAGAAAGTTCCGCGGACGGCCTTCCACAATCATACCGGTCAATATCCGGATATCAGCCGGCGAGAACCGATCACCGTCACAAAACATGGGCGTCCGGACATCACTATTGTCGAGGCCGCCTATTTCGAACGGCTCGCCGCTGGACAGATTCTTGCGGTGCTCGATCTCAACGCCGCCGATGCCGATCAAATGCCCGACGCGCATCGGGATCTTTTCGAGGCCGCGAAGCCCTCCGCCGAAGAAATCGGACAGGACGTTTGGAACGATGACGCCGCTCCTTAAGGTCGGCGACATCCTCCACTATGTCTATCTCTTCACCCGTGACCAGTAGGCCGGTCGGGACGAGGGCATCAAGACACGTCCAGTCGTTGTGATTGCTGTGCAGGGTCAGCGCGCTTTCACGGCCGCGATTGCCACGAGGAGCGACAAGGCGGGCCAAGGAGCTGGCCATTCCCGACGCCGTTGCCGATCCCGCCGGGCTCGCGCGCGGCACGTCAGTGGTCATCGGCCAGTATAATCATTTCACCTGGCTCGGCTTCGATATCCGCCCCGTTACAGCCGAACCTTCCCGGTTCCCATCCGGCGGCCGCGACAGTCCCCACCGCAGCACCGGTGATCATCTGCCGCCGTGACGACTGCGATCACCAGCGCCCTTCCTGCCGAAGCGCGCGATCCGGCGCGCTCGCCCGGGACGGACCCGCCGGCCAATCTCGTCGTCTCTGGGATGTGGCCCGGCCTCCGGCTGCAGGCCGCCCGCGGGATCGTCGAAGCGATCGGCGCGCACCGCGCCCACTGGCGGCCGCCTCGATCGGAGTCCGCGACCGGGCAACGCAGGCCGTCCATCGCCCGGCCATCGGCCGCGCTGGTTGAGGGCAAGCGGCCTGGATCGAGCCTTCCACAGTCGGTGCGTCCCCGTCTCCTGTCCGCCATCCGGCCACCCGCTTGTCGGGATGAACGCTACGCCCGTGCGGGACCGCCGCAACCCCCGATTTTGCGGCCGTGTTGAGGCCTGGCGGCCTCTGCCCGCACCACCCGAAAAATCGCAGGTTCCCCGTCGCTGGCGCTCCGGTGCGGCGCCCCCTCGTTCACGGGCTTTCGCGACTGTTCATCCCAGCGGGGTCGGCCCGCTGGCGGACACGCGAAAGGTACACGACCATGAACAAGGTTTTTCTCTCAGGCCGCATCACCTCCGACATCAGCCGCTTCGGCACCGACAGCAAGGGCGGCGTCAGCTTCAGCCTCGTCACGTCCAAGCCGGTGATCAAGGACGGCCAGGTCCAGAAGGACGACAACGGCTACACCGAGACCTACGACGAGTTTCACACGGTGAAGGCCTTCAACGGCCTCGGCAAGTCGGTCGCCAACCACAAGAAGAAAGGCGACAAGCTGATGGTCGTCGGCGAGATCCGCTACAGCCGCAACGAGCGCGATGGGCGCACCTACTACAACACCGACATCGTCGCCGAGGAAATCGAGTTCCTCTGATCCCTGACGGGCGGCCGTCAGCGGCCGCCCTCCTCATTTCCACGGAGAGCACAATGTTCCATCTCGCCACCTTCGATGAGATCGCCGGCATTGCCCACGGCATCGAGACCACGAACCCCGCCATGGTCGACCGCATCCGGCGTGCGGCAGACCGCCTCAACCGCTACGAGATCGCCGCACGCCTCGCCCAGGCGATTGCCGAAGCCGCCGACGCGGCCCACGTCCGCGCGTTCGAACAAGCCCAGTTCGGCGAAGCGAGTGCCGATGCGATCGTCGACAGCGAATATTACGACGACCTCGCCGCGGCCTGGTCGCTGGTCGCCGGCGAGCACCAGCTGATCAGCCCCGATGCCATCTTCGCGCATGACGGGTCAGTTCACTGACCCGTCCTTCCGCTCAAGCAAGGATTCCGCTCATGGCCACACAGCCCGCCCCCAGACCCGCCGTACAGCATTGCTACGGCGTCCTTCTCCATCACCGCCTCGCCTGGTGGCTCGTCGAGTTTCCCGAACTCGACGCGGCGCCGGTTCGCGCGCGCAAGCTCTCGGGCCGGCTCACGCCGGCCCTCGCCGACTGGCTTCGCTCGGAGACCGGCGATGCCGGTCTTCCCGCCGAGGTCACGGCCCTGCACCCGGACAGCCGTTGCTGGTCGGGCGAATTCTCCTGTGTGCGCGCCGCCGGGAGCGTCGATCTGTATGACATCGACGCGCATCCCTGGGGCAGCGATGCCGGCGAACTCGAGCTTCGGTTGGCGCGCACGATGATCGATGCGACGATCCGGCCGCTTCCGTCCGGCTTCACCTCGGTCTTCTTCGATCTTCCTTCGGAGAATCAGCCGGTGCTTGCCATTCGCCTCAGCGGCTATAGCTGCGCCACCTTTGAGCTGATGACCGCTCGATACATGCCGACCTATCGGCCGCGCTCGCCGTGGCGCGACATTTCGAACGACGCCGTCTCCGACAGTGGCAGCGACATCCTTGGGTGGCGTGAGGCCGCGGACTGGATCGGCCCCGTCTGATCGCTGCCGACGTCGAATGTCCGGGACGGGTGCCAGCCATGTCCCGGGCGCCGGCGTGACCACCCCTCGCACGGCGGAAGCCGCGATGCCGAAGTTCCTGCCGGCATGAGCGCATTGGCTCGCAGGATATTGCCCATATGCCTGATCTCGGGGCGCTGCGCTCCCGATTGCGGCATGGCGCAACATGGGGATGGGGCGGTTGCATGGATGGTTGGCGCATCCCGTCCTTCGCCAGGGCAGAAGGACGGGACCGGGGCTCTATTCGCTAAGCCGCCGCCCGCGCATGCGCGCGGTCCCCGGCTAACCTCACGGAGCCGAGGCCTGAGCCTCGTCTCCGCCCGTCCGAGTCACGATCCCGCTTGCGGTTGGTCACGCCCGTGAGGTTTTACACCCCTATTCCTCTCTTGTGTCTGCCTAGTGTGGCATGCGGGGTTGGCGGTCCGTCGAGCATGAGCGGTCCCCCCAATTTTGACGGCGCCGCCGCGCCGCTGACGCGTCCCGGCAACCCCGACAAAATCGGTTCCCCCACTCCCCGCTGGCGCGGCGTTAACCGGGGTCCGGCCTGTGGCCGGCTTCCCGGTTAACGTGCCTGACCTCCCTGACCACCGCATGCTCTGAGTCAGGTCTCATCCGAGGGGATGAGACAGCAAAAACGCCATGGAGGCTCACATGACCAAGTCTTTCACGAACTTCGCCGACCTCGCCAGCTTCATCGCCGGCGAAACCGGCCATCACGGCCAGAGTTCGATCTACGAGGGTGCTTTCATCGAGCACGACGAACGCGCCAAGCTGTCGCCCGTCGACGAGACCGAGCAACGCGAGATGCCTGATCCCGAGCAAGCCCGCGCAGCGGTGGAAATGGTGATGGCGACGCTGTTCGACGTGTTTCGCGACACGCGGCTCGAGCCTTTCGCGAGCGATCTCGCCTGGGGCTTCGTCAACAGCTTCCATGTCGTCGCCAAGCGCATCAACGACCGCGAGGACGACGCAGCCAAGGAGCTCGGAGATCTCGCACGCAGCTTCGATCCGAGCGAAATCTACGCCTCGCAGCTCGAGGAGGCGCAGCTGCTGTGCCAGACACTGCAGGGGTGCCGCGATGCGATGGAATGCATGCGCGACCATGCCGCCGAAGTCTATCGCGTCGAGACTGGCCGTCCCTACTCGCCGACCCGCGGCAGCCGGGTGTCGAGCGGGGTCACCGCCTCGATGATCGATGCCCGCAACTATCTCGCCGAGCGCGCCCGCGAGCGCCGCGAACAGTTCGCGCCCGAAGGTCCCGTCGTCGCCTTCTCCGGCGGTCAGGTCTGGGACGATCACGAGATGCTCTGGCGCGGTCTCGACTCCATCAAGGCCCGCGTGCCGGAAATGATCCTCGCGACCACCGCGCAGACCAAAGGCTGCGACGCGATCGCCCAGGCCTGGGCGGCAGCGCGCGGCGTGAAGGTCATCCTGTTCCGGCTGGATCGCCGTCTCGGCGCCAAGGCCGCCTTCGTCCGCAACGATCGCCTGCTGGCGCTCAAGCCGGTCGAAGCGGTCATCTGCGAGGGGTCGGGCATCCAGATGAACCTCGCGCAGAAGCTGCGGCAGGCCGGCGTTCCGCTCCATGTCGTGAAGCTGGACCAGCAGGCCCCGCGCCCGGCACCGCAGCGTCAGCAGCGCTGGGCCTGAGCCCGCGCCCGAGAGAGGCTCCGGCATCCGCCGGGGCCTCTCTCTTCCTTTTGCGCGCGACATGCGGAGCGCGGGGGCATCGAACCCCCGCGCTCCGCCGGGGCGAACGCCATGCGGCATCAAGCCGCGTCCAGAGAAAAGGGGGATGAAAGGGTGGCGGTTTGCCCAAGGAGACAAAGTCATGTCCATCCTCTTTCGCATCGCCGTTCCTGCCGACGACACCCTCGCGCCGGTTGCCGTCATCACTGCCCGCCAACTCGCCGCGCTGCGCCGCATCCTTCGCGCCGAAGGCGACCGAATCGGCACCGCGCTCATCGAACCCGACGACATCATCGGCGACAGTTTCGAGGTCCGGGTCTGCCCGCTCGCGCTGGCCACGGTGACGGCCATCTTCGACCATGATCCGGCGGTGATCAGCGTGGTCGAGGAAGCGCAGTTTCGTGCCCGCCGGGTCTGCGTTCACCACTGCGCCAACTCGGCCGAAATAACCATGAGGGTCGCGCTTACATCCGATAGCGGGCTTGAACTCGATCTTGCCTATGGCAACGCCTATGCGCTTCTCGAAGCCTTGGGCGTGGACGCCGAGAGCGTAGGAGAGATCGCCCTTTCGCAGCTCAGGGAGCGCATTGCCGACCCGGCTACGTCACGGCGCGCGATGCGCTTTGGCGTCGAACAGTATCTGCCCCGGCTGAAGCGTCTGGCGGATAGCGCCGATGGAACGGACGACGCCCGCCTCGCCTGGGCCTGATTTCAATGAATTTCCCGCGACAGATCATTGCGAGGGCCGCCCAGCAATCGGTCGATCGCCATCTGCAAATGCGGGGTGCAATTGGTGTCCCGGATCGAATCGAGCACGCCCAGAGCCTCGCGCATCAAGACCAGCGCATAAGCGCGCTGCATCCTCGCATCGCCACCATCGCCTTGCCCAATTTCGCCGCGCAGCATTCGGATCGATAGCATGACCTGCTCCACGAAATGTCGATCCGATGCCTCCAAATCTTCCGGCTTGATCATCCGACTTCCCCTCGCCTCCGCCGAGGCGGAAACGAGAGAGCCATTCCCGCCCAACGCTCCCGCGCGAAGGCGCGGGAGCCGGGGCTTAAGAACACGTCGAGACATGCGCCTACGCTTTTAGAGCCGAGGCTCCTGGACATATGCGCAGGCACCCCGGCGTGAAATCACACCGTGTGCCGTTCTCGACAGGGTTCTTAAGCCCCGGCGCTGCCGTTTTTGCAGCACGCCGAAGCGCCTAGCACAGCGACGAGGACCAACCAAGCGGCACCCCGTTCGCCGGAGTAGCGCCGGGGATTTACTGCCGGGTTACCCGCTCGACTTGCCGGGCAGGAGGCAAGCACGCGTTCGCACATCTCGGCATCAGACGGGGCTTCATCGCCATAGCATGACGCTGGGTGTTCCTCGGCCGTCAAGGATCAGCGGTCCCCCCGATTTTGCCGCCGCTCCGCTGCGCTACCCGGCAACAAAATCGGTTCCCCCGCTGCCCGCTTCGCGGCGGCCATGCCGTCCCTGACCGCCTCAACACCGCGTCCCGCTGAGCCCATCCTCATCGATGAGAGATGGGGAGCACGGCATCATTCTGATGGAGGCTCTTATGGACAACCTTTCCGACGATCTCCGGGCGCTGTTCAACGCTCCGATCTGCCCGTACTGCGCGACGCTCTACGATCCTGAGCAATATGACGAGGTCGATGAATGCGCCCGCTGTTCGAACTGCTGCAGGGCATACCAGGTCGCGGCCGAACACCGCCCACCACAGCCGCACATTCCGCAAGATGACCCGCTGTCGGCAGCCGCCCAATCAGATAGTCTGGCCCAGTTTCGGGACGAGGCGGGCCGCGTTTCGAAAGCCATGATGCGCCAGACCGCCGGAGGAAGCTACCAAATGTACGAACGCTGGTTCACAGAAGCGCTCGGGCCTGCCATCGACAAGCTCGATCCGGTGCTCCGGCCCCAGGCAATCACGATCGCCAGCGAGCTTGGCTATATCGCCGATACCGAGGTCATGGCGGCCGGCTTCGGTCCAGGCCTATGCTCGATCAGCGGCATCGATGAGCATTTTTGCCATTGCGGCCGGCATCCCTGACGACATCGGGGCCGGGTATCCGCTCGGCCCCTTCTTCTCATCCATCGCCGAACTCGTTCCGGCTCGCTCGCGTGCCGCGCGGACCCGTCGGTCCGCACGCCGCTACGCCTTGCCGCAGCGTCCCGACGAGGGGAAACATCTCTCACAGACTTCCCATTATGTCGGACGGCCGAGACCGCCTCAAGGACGGTGGGGCCCCACCATTTTCTTCGGCGGATCGAGCGCGGCGCTTCTCCTTCGGCGTTGGCGGCCGCCGAAGAAAATCGTGACCCCCACCGCCGCTCACGCGGTCGCTTCGCGATCCTTGACCCGGCCTCGGCCGCCCGACGCGCCGCTCCTGTCATTCAAGACCGACAGGAGCCTATCATGCAGATCATCTCGACCAGCGCCGCCGCCGACAACGCCGCCTTCTTCGCCGCCATCGCGAATGCCGAACGCCGCGCGCTTCACAGCTACTTCGACCAGCATGTCGTGGCGGACGAGGAGGCCGGCTACATCACCATCGACGAGGGCGATTACGGCGCGCTGCCGATGACGATCATAGACCGGATCGTCCACAGCGTGCCGGGCGGACGGCTTGACGAATTCTGAGACAGATGGGGAGGGGCGCGTCTGCGCCTCTCCCTTTTTTTTTGCTGTGGGGTCAGAACGGACATGGAGGGCATCGAGCCCTCCATGTCCGTGCCGCGAGCATGCTCGCGGCGGGGGCTGTTCACGCCGTCAGGCGCTTTTCCACTTCGTCTATCCCGAGGCTCCGAATCCGGCCGAGAAGGTTCCCCAGCCGCTTTGTCTCGAGTTTGAAAAGACCGGTCTTCTCGATGGCCTGAATGGCTGCCTCGCGTTCCTTCTCTTCCAGTCTTTGCCGCCGCTCTTCGAGCTTGCGGACATCCTTTTCGATCGCGGCTCTTTCCTGTTCCAATGTGCGTGCCATGAAGGGCCTCTTGGTTCACGCTGATCGGGCTATGAACCGCGACACTATAGCCTCTCGCGACCGGCCTCGAAAGCGGAACGTCGCCGATGTTTTTCGGTGCACTTTTCCTCGTGCAAACAAATCCCATCAGCGTCGTTCACAACGCTAAGACGCGCAGACTGGCAGTCTCGCTTCGCGTAATCACGCCTTGCACGCCGTTCCGTCCAAAGGACGGCGAGGCGCCCCGCCGAAGGCATTTTTCATCCCAGACCATCTGTGTCACATGACGACCCGAGGGTGGAGATCTGCCCTGGTACAGAGCAGCACACCGAACGCACCAGGGTGCATGGACTTTGACAGCGATCCCAATAGGTTAGCGGCGCCATGGGCTGTGTGCTGCTGTGGGACAGCATCCGGGAGGCGGAAAGCACCGCTAAAATCCGCCATTTCAGCGTGTTACGTCAGAACACAGCGCGCCCGTCGCTCGCGACTTCCTTGCCCTCCTGGCGCGGCTGCGCTATAAGGTGGATCGGTTTCTGAGACCCCACCAGCCTCCCTGCTAGGAGGCCTGGTTTGACGACCCCCAACAAGCATTGCACGGTCCGCCTCGACCGGAGCAAATATGATCGCCTCGTCGAGCTCGCTGCCGAACGTGGTTGCACGCTGACCGACCTGCTCCGCGCGGCCGTCGACAACTTCCTGTCATCCGGCCAGCTGCTGACCTCCAGTCAGCGCCGTATCGCACGGATCGGCGAGTTCCAGCAGCTCGCGCTCGACATCATCATCCGCGAACAATTTCCCGAATATCGCGACCGTATCATCGCGGAAACCGACAAGCGCCTGGAGCTCTACCATGGCGCGTAAGGACGACATCCGCACCGATGGCAGAGCCATCCCGCTGACCCATCACAGCGCGCGTGGCAAAGTGCAGCGCAACTCAGGCAATTTCACCCGCGGCAGCCAGCTCATCACCCATGAGATGCTCATGTGGTTCTCGGGTGCGAAACTGCCTTTCATCCTCTGGTTCTTCGCCTTCCTCGGCGCCTGGTTCATCATCATGTCGATCAAGCTCGACGAGCACGGTTTCCAGCTCGTCTGCATGAAGGTCTACGCGACGCTCTGGAACTGGATCGACCTCGATCCAAACAAACGCGTCAACGTCACGTTGCCGAGCGGCGACATCATGCGAACGGTGATGCAGGCGGTCCCTTATATCCCCGAAGTCATCAAGGCTTGGAGCACCGCGATGCGCGGTCTCCTGGGAGCCTTTCTGATCTCGATCTTCGTGACCATTCCGGTGGCCATCTGGTTCGTCGATCTGTCGCATCGGCGGGGGCGTTCGATCCTTCAGGAACGGCACGAACGCGGGGCGATGCTCGTGGCCCGCGACATCCTTCAGGCCGAGATCAGCCAGCACAATCTCGAGAAGTTCGAGGAGGAGGCGCGCGATCTCTTCCCCGGCATGTCCCCTGCCCAGGTCCTCCGCCTTTCTTTCGGCAAGCGGAAGGGGGCGGGAATCCATCATCCTTACACGCTCGCAGGTGTTCCGTTTCCACACCGGACCGAGCAGTCCCACGTCATGCTCATCGGCACCACCGGCTCGGGCAAGACCACCGAGCTCAGGAGCCTTGTGACGCAGATGCGCGAGCGCCAGGACACCGCCGTCATCTTCGACCTCACCGGCGCCTATGTCGAAGCCTTCTATGACCCCGCGCGCGACACGATCCTCAATCCCATGGACGCGCGCTGCCCGGCCTGGTCGATCTTCAACGACTGCCGCACGCACAGCGAGTTCACCGCTGCTGCTGCTGCCCTGATACCGTCGGATGGTGGTTCGTCCGAGCCCTTCTGGGCGCTCGCCGCGCGCACCCTCTTCATCGAGATGTGCATCCGCTTGATGGAGCGCGGACAGACTACGAATCTCGCGCTGTCCGAGAACCTGATGACCGCCGACCTGAAGCGCGTTCACCGCTTCCTCGCCAATACCATCGCAGACCCGCTGACCGCGCCGGAAGCTGCGCGCATGGCGGAATCGATCCGCGCGGTCTTCAACACCAACGCCCAGGCCTTGCGCTTCCTCCCTGACGACGGCGAGCCCTTCTCGATCCGCGACTGGATCTGCGGGGAGAAGAAGCCGGGATCGATCCTCTTCGTGACGTCGAGCTATGTCGATCTGCCGATGAACCGGGCGCTGCTGACGCTCTGGATGGACCTCGCCATCAACCGCCTGATGACGCTGCCGCGCACACGTAGCTTGCGGACCTGGTTCATGTTCGACGAGCTCGGCGCGCTTCACAAATTGCCGGCGATCGAAAACGGTCTTCAGACCGCGCGCGCGTTCGGTGGTGCAATGATCCTCGGCATCCACAGCTTCGAGAAACTCGTCGAGGTCTATGGCGAGCAGGGCGCGAGAAATCTTGCCTCGCTCGCCCGCTCGAAACTCATTCTCGCGACCGCCGATCTCGACACGGCCGAGCAATGCGCACGCTATATTGGCAACCGCGAGGTCCGCCAGATGGATGAGGCCTATAGCTACGGCTACAACAACACGCGCGACGCCTCGACGCTGACCCCGCGCAAGCAGGTCGAGCCGCTCGTCATTGCCGACGACATCACCAACCTGCCCTCGATGCACGGCTTCGTGAAATTCCCCGACGGCTTTCCCGCCGCGCGGATCTTGCTCGAGTGGAAGGACTATCCCCAGGTCTCCCAGGGCTTCGTCCAACGGCCCGATATCGGGCCGGTTCGGTCGAAGCGCGGAGAGGAAGCGTTCGAGGAGGACGGGGCAGGGGAAGCGGGCGGACGGGACGGCGCCGGGCAGGTGATCGAGGAAGTGTCCGAAAGCACCAATCTCGCGAAGGATCTGGCCGCGCGCATCCTGTCTGCCGAGGTCGAGGAAGTGGACGATGCTGCGAGCCGGGCCGCCCAGCGTGCCGACGATCGCGATGAGCAGACCGCGCCCACGCTACACGCCGCGGACAGGGCCCAGGCGGGCCGCGCCAATGGCGAGGAGCAGCCGGTCGCGACGCGCGAGAGGGACCGGGGAAGCGAGCGGCGGACCGATACGCCGCGAGCGCCCCAGGTCGAGGATCTGACACCGGTCGAGCTGCGCCAGGCCTTCCACCCAGGCCGCGGCGACGACGGCGTCGACATGGGGATCTGATCCATGCTGTCGGTCGCCGCCGTCCGCTCCGCATCCGGCGCCGCGAACTACTTCGCAAAGGACGACTATTATACCGTCGAGGGATCGTCCGAGGCCACCGCCTGGGCGGGGGAGGGCGCCGATGCGATCGGGCTGTCCGGCGAGGTCTCCAAGGAGGCCTTCGAGGGCGTGCTCAACGGCATCCTGCCGAGCGGCGAGGCGGTCGCGCAGGTCGAAAATCGGCGCGCCGGCGTCGACCTTACTTTCTCGATGCCGAAGTCCGCGTCGGTCATGGCCTATGTCGCCGGCGACAAGCGCGTGCTCGGCGCCAACATGGCCGCGGTCAAGGCGACCATGGCCTGGGTCGAGAAGAACCTCGCCGAGGGGCGGCGCGATGTCGAGGGCCGCAAGGTTCCGGTCCAGACCGGCAATCTCGTCTATGCACTCTTCCAGCACGATACCAGCCGGGCGCTCGACCCGCAGGCGCATATCCACGCCGTTATCGCCAACCTCACCCGCATGCCCGACGGCAAATGGCAGGCGCTGCATGCCGACAAGATCTGGAGCCACAACAGCATCATCGGTTCGATCTACCACGCTTACCTCCGTTCCGAGCTCGAGCGGATCGGCTACCAGCTCGACATGAAGGGCAAGCACGGCACGTTCGAGATCGCCGGCGTGCCCAAGGCGGTGATCGCCGAATATAGCCAGCGGCGTGAGGCGATCCTCGAGCGGGCGACGCGGCTCGGCATCAAGTCGCCCGAGGGCCTGCGTGAAATCACCAAGCGCTCGCGCGATCCCAAGCTCGATGTCGAGGATCGCGCGGCCCTCAGACAGGATTGGATCGACCGGGCCGCCACCCTGGGTTTCGATGGCAAGGATCTGCGCGCGGCGGCCGAGGCGCGCGCCGGAATGGCGCCGCCCGAAGGGGCGCTGGAACGCGGCTATCGCGCCATCGTCGAAGCGATCGACGGCGCCCGCAATCGCCTCGGCGCATTCCTCCGTCCGCACGATCCGCTGGTCGACAATGTGCTCGCCCGTGCCGTCCGATCACCGGCCGAGGCTCGCACCCAGCTCGCGGTCGCATCCGCCGTTCGTATCCTCTCGGAGCGCGAGGCGGCCTGGCCGGTTCACAAGCTCAGCAAGACCGCGCTCGATCTCGGGCTCAAGGGCGTCACGGTCGAGAGCATCGAACGGCGGATCGAACGGCTGGTGCAGACCCGCCAGCTTATTCCCGGCGTCGCCACGGCGGCCGATCGGACCGGGCGCATGGTGACCACGCAGGAAGCCCTGCGCACCGAAGAGAAGATCCTTGGCGCCGTCGAGGCAGGGAAGGGGACTGCCGACCCGATCATCGCCGCCGACACAGCGCCCGCGCGGCTGCAGGAAGTGGCCGAGCGAGCGCTCAATCCGGGACAGCTTGCAGCGGCCACGACGATCCTGTCCTCGGCCGATCGGACCATTTCGGTCCAAGGCGTCGCGGGTGCCGGTAAGTCGACCATGCTCCAGGCGGTTTCCCGGGTCGCGGAAGCCGAGGGACGCTCGATCACCGGTCTCGCTTTCCAGAACAAGATGGTGGCGGACCTTGCGGAGGGAGCGGGCATCAGGGCGCAGACGATCGCCTCGTTCGTGCTCGCGAACGAGCGATTCATCACGCAGCGCGACACGCCGCGCTATGCGGCGGCGCATGAGAAACTCGCCGGCACCATGCTGCTGGTGGACGAGACATCGATGGTCTCGAGCAACGATATGCTCAAGCTCCATCAGATCTCCGAAGCGCTTGGCATCGACAAGCTGATCCTGGTCGGCGACCGCCAGCAGCTCTCCTCGATCGATGCGGGCAAGGCCTTCGCCATGATCCAGGCCGGCGGGGGCACCATGGCGCGGATGGATCAGAATATCCGTCAACGGACCGACCAGTTGCGGACGGTAGCGGCCCTTGCCAATGTCGGAAAGGCCGGTGCCGCGCTGAAGGTCCTCGGTGACCGGGTGATCGAGCATGCCGAGCCCGCTGCGGCGGCGGCCGATATGTGGCTCGCCCTACCGCAGACGGAGCGCGATGCGACAGCCGTCTTCGCCTCGGGTCGCGATGCGCGCACGGTCATCAACCAGCGTATCCAGGACGGTCTGGTTGCCGAAGGCAGCGTGAAGGGGCAGGGACTCCATCTCACCGTCTATGAGCGGGTCAACACCACGCGCGAGGAACTGCGGTACGCATCGACCTACCGGCCGGGGCAGACACTCGAGGTCGGCCGGGGCGGGGCACAGGATGTCGGTATCAAGGCGGGCCGCTACGATGTCCTCAAGGTCCATGCGAACGGCAGAGTCGAGCTTGCGGATGGTCGCCGCAAGATCCGTTTTGATCCGCAAAAGCTGTCGCCCACCGAACAGCGTGACCGGTTGCAGCTCTCCGAAAAGAAGGTTCTGCACCTGCGGGAAGGGGATCGCATCCGCTGGACAGCCAACGACAAGGAGCGGGGATTGCACAATGCCGCTCTCGCACGCGTCATCGCTATCGATGCCGATGGCGTGAAGGTTGAGACTGCGGACAAGGAGCGCCTCACGCTCGGCCTCGGTGACTCCATGCTCTCTCGGTTCGACCTTGCCTACAGCCTCAATATGCACATGGCGCAGGGGATAACGACCGACAAGGCGATCACCGTCATGTCGTCGCACGAGCGCAACCTCTCGAACCAGCGTCTCTTCAATGTCGGCGTCACCCGCGTGCGTGACGAGCTCACGATGGTCGTGGACGACAAGGAAAAGCTCACCCGGCAGCTCGATATGAACCCAGGCAACAAGACCTCTGCGATGGAGACGCTTGGTCGCCTCGACATCGATGGGAAGAAGGGGCCGCCCCCCCGTGACAAGTTCGATCCAGGGCCGATCGAGGGCGTCGATCTCGCGGACCTTCCACCCCTGCCCACCGACCTGCCCCCGTTGCCCGATGGGGCAGCGCCGGCGGCGAAGGATCCGCAGCGTCCACCCGATCTGAAGCCTGATCGCGGCGACGTGCTGCCGCCGCTGCCGGAGCGAAGCCTGGGTCTCGATTTGTAGCTTGAAGCCGCCGGCGAGGGCCGGCCGCAATGAAGGAGAAATGCCATGGGATGGGAATTCGAAGAAGCCGGTAAGTTCGGCAGTGAGAAGGCGGCCGACGAATATGCCCGGCGCAACAATATCGACCCTCGCGATGTCCATATCGCGCGCAAGGGCGATGAGGTCGAGCTTAGCATTCGCCGCTCCGCTCTCGATCGCCGAGGCTTGCGCGATAGTCATGAGGGCAGGCGGGATGGCTGGAGTTGAGGGGGAGTGCCCTCGCTCTCCTGTGGCCGGCATGGAGAGACTATGTCAGTCGCTGCACCATGTTCGCCCTTAAGGCTCGGGGAGGGGGTCGCGCTGTATCCTACGACTATCGATCCTCAGGCCAGGAGTTCCGTTCCGATCTGATGTGCTGCCTGACCGCTCTCTTCGAAGCTCGAGATGTTGTGGATCGTGGTCTCCGCGATGGCTGTGAGCGCCTCGCGGGTGAAAAAGCCCTGATGGCCTGTAATGAGGACATTCGGGAATGTCAGGAGGCGCGCGAAAACATCATCCTGCAGCATGGTTTCCGACAGGTTTCGGAAGAAGAGATCACCTTCTTCTTCATAGACATCGAGGCCCAACGCCCCAATCCTTCCCGACTTCAATCCAGCGATGACGGCGCGGGTATCCACGACGGCTCCCCGGCTCGTATTGATCAGCATCGCACCCTCGCGGATCAGCTTGAGCGAGTTCGCATTGATCAGATGATGCGTTTGCGGCGTGAGCGGGCAATGGATGGTTACGATGTCGGATCGTTCCATCAGCTCGGGGAACGGCACGTAGGTCACGCCCCGCTGCTCGAGGGTCTCATCCGGGACTGGGTCGAAGGCCAATAGCGTGCATCCGAATCCTTGAAGGATATGGGCCACGAGCGTTCCAATGCGGCCGGTCCCCACAATCCCGACTGTTCGGTTGCCGAGGTTGAACCCAAGCAGGCCGTCCAGCGCGAAGTTCCCTTCCCGGACCCGGACATAGGCCCGGTGCAGCTTGCGGTTGAGCGACAGGATGAGCGCGACGGTGTGTTCGGCAATTGCTGCGGGGGAATAGGCTGGTACGCGCGCGACGGCGATCTTCAGCGCCTCCGCCGCTTCGAGATCGACATGATTGAAACCGGCGCATCGCAAGGCAATCAGTTTCGTCCCTTGGCCGTGAAGCGCGGCGAGCACGTTTCGATCGAGGTGGTCGTTGACGAAGGCGCAGATCGCATCCGATCCCGCCGCCAGCGCCATCGTCTGCTCCGAGAGGCCGGCGTCGAAATAACGCAAGGCGTGCGAATTTCCAGCCGCCGCGTTGGCCAGATCGAGAAATTCCCGATCATAGCTGCGCGTGCTAAAAACGGCGACGTCCATCTACCTGTTTCTCCTGGCCGCAGTGTGCGTGTCCATAAGTATGATCCCGAACAGACAGCCATGTCGATCCGGGGCAAGCGTCACCACACTTTGTCATAATCCGTCAGCAGGATCACTCTCTGAGGCGAATCTCGCGGGCAGATCAGGAAGGACATCACAATGCAGGGATTTATCGGCGACATCGAAAATCTGACCGAGGATAATGAGGACTTTCGCCGTGTTCTCTACACGGGCCGAAACCTGCAACTCGTGCTCATGGCGTTGAAGCCCGGTGAGGAAATCGGGCTCGAAATTCATGATGATCGTGACCAGTTCTTTCGGGTCGAGAAGGGAAGCGGCGAGGTTCTCATCGATGGCGTTCGCACGGCCATCAAGGGTGATGACGGCATTGTCGTTCCTGCCGGGGCTGAGCACAACATCGTCAACACCGGCGACAAGTTGCTGCAGCTTTACACGATCTATGGGCCGCCGGAGCACATTGACGGTACGATCCATCGCACGAAGGCCGATGCCGAAGCCTCGCACAAGCATTTCGACGGTCGGACGACGGAATAGACGGGTTCCGTTCGGCCCGGATTGGACGATCAGCGGTCTCCTCCGAGGAGGAGCGTTCGCACCTTGCCTGCGACCACCTCGCGTGCGCCGTCCGCTCTTACCTTGTGCCAGTCAACAGTGCCGATGTCATAATGTGCCTGCGCTTCGGCCACGACGGCATCGGCGTCCGAGGCATCGTTCGCGCGCGTCGTGATCCGTTGTTTCAACAGATCGGGCGCGGCTTCGAGCCAGATACCCTCGAATGGAAGGCCCTGGCGCTGTGCGATCCGACCGATCGCATCGCGCTCCACCGGCCTTGCAAAGACCGCGTCCGCTATCGCGGCCTGTCCGGCGTGCAGGGTGTGACTGGCCAATCGTTCCAACTCGCCATAGACTGCCGCGCTCGCTGTCGAGGTATAAGAGGCACTGGGAAGCGGGGTTTCCGGCGGAACGCCCGCCAGCCGCTTGCGCAAGACATCCGACCTTAGAATTCGGGCACCGGGAGCCCGACCCAGACATGGAGCCACCAGCCTGGCAATGGTCGACTTTCCGGTTCCGGAAAGCCCGCCGATCGCCACGAGGCGCGGCGGCACGGAAACGAGCAGCTTATTGGCGAGCGCCAGATAATGCCGGGCCTTGTACGCCAGGTCCGAGTCCGGTGTCCCCGCCGCTTGTGCCGCCAAGGCATGGGCCCGGATGGTCGCGCGGATGGAAAGAAACAAGGGGAGGAGCGCTATGCCCGCCTCATCCTGCGGAGAAATGTCCAGATAGCGGTTCAGCAGCAGATTCGCCTGCGTTTGAAGCCCGCGCGCCCAAAGATCCATCAACAGGAAGCCGAGATCGTAGAGCACATCGGTCGTTGCAAGCGTCGGATCGAACTCGAGGCAATCGAACAAGACGGGCTCGCCGTCGATCACCGCAATATTCGCGAGATGCAGGTCACCATGCCCGTGCCTGACGCGGCCCTGGCGGGTGCGCGCATCCAGCAATTCGGCATGGCAAAGTGTCTGTTCCATTTGCCGTTCAATCAAACCGCTTGCGGTAGCGGCCGGCAATATCTCGCCAAATCGCGCCATGCTCGTCCGATTTCCCGAGATCACCGCTGCGATACGTTTCGCGCCCGATTGCGAGCGGTGCACCTCCGCACCAGCGTGAAATGCTTCGATCTGACCAGCGAGTCTCGTGACCAGCCGATCATCCAACCCGCCGCGAGCGGCGACGTCCTCGAGCAAGGCACCATCCGCAAAGCGCCGCATTTCGAGGAGCCAGTCGACGGCTTCTCCCTGTCCCTCCATGTTGAGCTTGCCAGTGCCATCCCGACAGATCGGGCGGACCGCAAGATAGAGCGACGGCGCCGCCCTGCGGTTGAGTGACAGTTCCGCCTCAAGCGCGGCGCGGCGCTTGTCCACGCTCGAAAAGTCGAGATAGTCGTAATGGACGGCTCGTTTGAGCTTCCAGGCGCGATCGCCGGCCAAAAATATGTGCGCGGCGTGCGTATCTATCCGTCGCGCGGTTTCGCCAGGCGCGAGGACGCCCGGCGTCTCCAGGAAGGCGACGACATCGGCTTGCTTTCCAGTCATGCCGATCAGCCGGGCCGATGCCGTCATCTGCGGTCTATGCCTTGCCAATCTCGATCTTGCGACTGCGTGCAGGCACGTTCTCGTCCTTTGCCAGGGTCACGGTCAGGACGCCATCCTTGAACCCGGCGGTGATCTGGTTCTGATCGACATCGTTCGGCAGGGATATCTGGCGGTGAAACGAGCCGTAACGGCGCTCGCTGTACAGATAGCCTTTGTCCTTGCGCTCGGTTTCTTCCTTCTTTTCGCCCGAGATATCGAGTACGCCTTCGGTGATATTAACTGCGATATCTTCCTCGCTGAGGCCAGGCAGTTCGACGGTCAGGCGATAGGCTTTGCCATCATCCACCATCTCGACGGCCGGCACGGGCGCTGTCGGTGATCGATTGCCAAAGCTGAATATGCTCGATGGGGGTCGGCCGAAATCTTCGAACAAGCGGTCGATCTCACCACGCAGCCAGTCCATTGGACGATCCCCAGACCGGCTGACAGGAGTTCCTTTTGACGCGGAAACCGGGACCTGATCAGTCATTGCACATCTCCTTCGAACGGGAACCCGAAGGCCAGCAATCGGCAGAAACAAGTTCGCCGCAGAAACGACACGAACCGTTGTTCCATCAATCGGCTCTCGAGTGTGACGAAGATAATATCCTCAGCCTACGCGCCTCTATTCGGGAATCTACGGAGGCCGCTCATGGTGTGCCACATATCCGCCCCTGCTCATGCAACCCGCTACGTAACTTTCCCAATTCACGTGAACCTGCCCGCAGTGACAGAATTATATGGATAAAGGAGCGTATGCTCGATGGCGCGCGCAGATTGTGGGGCGGGAGAATATCTGCGGCTTCGGCGCTTCATTCGGGATCGCCGAGTCGGCGCGCTGCGGAGTCACTTTGACGACCGTTTTGCCTTCCAGGGAAATCAATCCGATGGTTCGCATGTTCGACCTCAATCAGCATCTCCGGACGCTGCAATTGCGTCTTGACGCTCGAAGCAGCGATGGGGCGCAGATCGAAATTAAAGTCTCAGCGGAGAAGGCTCTGGTCAAGTTTGATGCGTCGGTCCTTGATGCTGCACTCGTCGAGCTTGTCGACAATGCGCGCACTGCTCTTGCAATCGGGGGGCGCATCATTGTGCGAGCCAAGCGCGTGGGGCGTCGGTTATGGGTCACCGTTGCAGACACGGGAAAAGGGATGAGCCCGCCGAAACGCACAGCCGTTCTGGATGGCGCGCATGACACTGGCCTCGGTCAGGTTCGCCATTTCGCACGATCCTGTCACGCCAGATTTCGACTTCGTAGCGCAGTCGGCCGGGGCACGGTTGCCGTGCTCTTGATACCGCTTGTCCTCAATGTTGGCCTTACTCGTCAGGCGGGATCGCCAGCGCCCGCAGGGAGGCAAGCACGGCTACATGAACGCCGCGGAAGACTGCAGCGCGGACAGCCAAGAGGGAACAAGGCCCATATGAATGCTCAGCCCGTCGAACCCAAGCCTGACATTATTCGGCCATTGGCCCCGCCAGAGACTCCCGCACCTCCAGAGCCTCGAGAAACGCCTATGCCCAATCCCCCTGAAATCATCCCAAGCCAGCCTGATTTCGTACCGGGTGTGCCACCGGAGGAATACCCCGCCAGTGTCTAATTCTATCTGAGCGCGAGAAGCACCGCGATCCCCACGCCGGAGGCCAGTACCGCGGCGAACAGGGGGCCGGACGCCTTCCAGCCCTGCTGGCGGGGGCCGGCGATCCCGAGCGCCAGAAGGCCCTTGAAGGCCGTGTTCGCGAGCACGGGGACCGCCAGCACCAGGCCTGCCGTGTTTTCGTCGAGAACATCCCTGGGCATTCCCGCGAGAGTGAGGACCGCCGCGTCGACATCCCACATGCCGGTCAGGCCCAGCACGACGACAATGCCCTGGTTGCCGAACTGTTCGAGCGCCCAGCGTGCCGGCACGGCCATCACCGCCACCACTCCGGCGAGCAACAGCGCCGGTCCAAAATCGAGCGGGTTGCCGAGCTTCACCTCAGCGCTGCTCGTCTTTGCGTTATATTTGCGAAGCGCGATCAATGTCGTCAATCCGCCGACGATGAACGCTGGAACCATGGCCAGAGCCAGCGACCGGGCTGCGTAGGGGATGAGGGCAATCGACAACAGCTGGACGCGCACGAACATCACCAGCGAAGCAAGCGCTATACCGGCAATAAGGGGCGCTTCCGATCCGTCTTTCTCGCGCAATCGCCGCGCATAGGTTGCGGTCACGGCCGTTGAGGACACAAGCGATCCGCATAGCGCGGTTATCATGATGCCTTTCTCGGACCCCAACCGGCGGGTCGCGACATATCCGGCGAAGGAAAGTCCGAGGACGACGACCACCACCATCCAGATCTGGCGGGGGTTCCAGGCATCGTAGGGGCCGAGATTGCGGTCGGGCAGCAACGGCAGGATGACGAGTGCCACGAGCGCAAAGCGCGCGATCGAATCGACTTCCTGTGCCGTCATGCCTTTGAGCATGGCGTGGGCCTGCCCGCGCAGCGTGAGGATCAGCGTGGTTACGGCGGCGACCGCCAGCGCCTCGCTGACCTGGCCCCTGGCGGCAATGTAACCCAAAGCGAAGGTGATGATCCCAACCAGCGTATTGGTGACCGAAAGACTCCCTTCGCGTGCGAGAGCGCCGCGGTAACCGAGAACCAGGCTCGACAGCGTAGCGAGCGCAATGACGGCGGCCAGAATATCCGGGACGTGCCCGGCGAGTCCGCCGGCGAGGCCAATCAAGCCAAATGTTCTGAGCCCGCTCACCCGGCTTCCATCAATCGCATTCCGCTGGCGCCAGCCGCGTTCGATGCCGATCAGGATGCCAACTGCCAGAGAGGCCGCCAGAGTGCGTAGCAATTCAGCTTCAGGCATGTTCATGGAGTTGCCTTGTCGGGATCCAGGTTGATCGAATGGTGGACGGTGAGGACACACGGAACAGCCTGCACACTTGCACCCAACCCTTTCCGAACGTGCCGAATGAACCAACGCGGCGCCATTTATTGCCCTTGTCTGTCGATCGTGTCGGTTCGTCGACGAAACACGAAATGGGGTCTATCTTCCAGGCGCCGTCATGGGAATCCGTATTTGTTCCAATGACCGGCAGAGGGCGAGCGTCGCGCGCTGCGGCAGAGATGAAGGTAATCCGTCGCAATTCCCAGAGGCCTGACCTCGCAACTTTCGATGGCTCAATCCGGGTTCAATCGATAGAAAACGGAACAAAAGGGGAGTGTGTCCGCGCGGTGCGGCTCCCTTCACCACGGCGAGGGAGCAAAGCAATTCCGGATACCAATGGGCCATCGGAACGGAAGGGCGCCTTTGCGCCGGCATTGGCCGCTGCCAGGCTGCTCGCCAGTCCTTCGATCCGTTCCCAGATCATCACGGCGGTTCTCGCGAGTCTCGCGGTCGCGATCATCACCTTCGTGACCCGCGAACAGCTCGCCGAGCAAGTCGATGAACGCGTCCATTACTTCGTGGCCCTGAGCGTGGCGGGCATGGTGCTGGTCGCGCTCAGGCCCGACCTGTTCGTGATCTCGAGCGTCTCGCTCATAACCCTTGCAACGCTTGCCGTCGTCGACGGCTGGCCCACAGCAACCAGCCAGCAGATAGCCGTCGCGATCTTTCTCTTCGCGATGTTCCTCTTGTGGCGCAATCACCATCGCACCGTCACGGTGACGCGCGAACTGGCCGACAGCGCGGTCATCCTCGCCGAAGAGCTGAACCTCCTGATCGACGGCGCGCAGGATTACGCCATCTACATGCTCGATCCTGACGGGAACGTCACGATCTGGAACGAAGGCGCGCAGCGGCTGAAGGGCTGGACCGCCGCGGAAATGATCGGGAGACCGGCCGATCTCTTCTATCCTGATGACGCCGTTGCCGCCGGCAAACCGGCGTTGATCCGGGCCGAAGCGGTTGCACGCGGCAAGATAGAGATGGACGACTGGCGCGTCCGCAAGGATGGCAGCGAATTTCTCGCCCATGTTGCGATCACGGCGTTGAAGAATCCGGACGGGACGGTTCGCAGCTTTGCGATCGTCGTCCGCGACATTACCGACCAGCGCGCCGCCGAAAGCTCGCTCCGCAACAGCGAGGCGCATCTTCGCTCGATCCTGTCGACCGTTCCCGATGCGATGATCGTCATCGACGAGCGGGGGACAATGCTGTCCTTCAGTGCTGCGGCCGAGCGCCTGTTCGGGTACGCGCAGGCCGAAGTCCTGGGCGCCAATGTGAGCATGCTCATGCCCTCGCCCTATCGCGAACGTCATGACGGCTATCTCGAACGCTATCTCACGACGGGCGAGCGCCGGATCATCGGTATCGGCCGGGTGGTCTTCGCGATGCGCAAGGACGGGACCACATTTCCGATGGAATTGTCAGTGGGCGAGGCAACCGGCGATGGCCAGCGTGTCTTCACGGGCTTCATCCGCGACCTTACGGACCGCCATCGAACGCAGGAGCGGCTCGAGGAACTTCAATCCGAGCTTATCCACGTCGCCCGCGTCAGCGCGATGGGAACCATGGCATCCACCCTGGCCCACGAACTCAACCAGCCGATCACAGCGGTTGCGAACTATGTCGAAGCCGTTCGCGATTTGCTGGCCGAGCCGGATCCCGACGATCTGCCTGACATCATCGAGGCGTTGCAGGAGGCCGCAGGGGAGGCCATGCGCGCGGGCCAAATCGTCAGGCGGCTACGTGATTTCGTGGCGCGCGGCGAAGTTGAAAAGACGGTCGAGAGCCTGCCTGATCTGATCAACGAATCTGCCGCTTTCGGGTTGCTGGGCGCGGGTGACAAGTCGATCGGAACCCGGATCGACATCGATCACGAGGCAGCGAGCGTGCTGGTCGACAAGATCCAGATCCAGCAGGTTCTGGTCAACCTCATCCGCAACGCGGTGGACGCGATGAGCACATCCGAGCGCCGCCTTCTCACGATCCGGACGGCGCCCGATCAGCCAGGATTTGTTCGCGTGACGGTGGCGGACACAGGGCCTGGCGTGGCGCCCGAGGTGGCGGCCCAGCTCTTCAAGGCATTCGTGAGCACGAAAACGGAAGGCATGGGTCTTGGCCTCTCCATTTGCCGAACCATTGTTGAAGCCAATGGTGGTCGCATCTGGATGGAGCCAGCGGAAGAGGGCGGTACCCAGTTCCATTTTACCTTGATAAGGACGGAGGCGGAGAAGCTGGATGGATGAAAAGCGTGTCGTTCACATAGTCGATGACGAGGACTCGATCCGCCGTTCGACTGGTTTCATGCTCAAGAAATCGGGTTTTTCGGTGACGCCGTGGGCTTCTGGCGTGGAATTTCTTAAGAATCTCAAGCATGCCGAGCAGGGTTGTATCCTGCTGGATGTCCGCATGCCCGAGATGGATGGCCTGGAAGTCCAGCAGGAGTTGAACGCGCGTGGTATCTCCATGCCTGTTGTTGTCCTGACCGGCCATGGCGATGTCACGATCGCGGTGCGGGCAATGAAGGCCGGAGCGGTCGATTTCCTGGAGAAGCCGTTCGAAAAGGCAGCCCTGATCGCGGCCATCGAAAGCGCCTTTGAGCGCCTTGCCGATGCCGAGGGCAGGGCAAGCCGGGCGGCCGATGCGACCATCCTCATTGCGAGCCTCTCCGCCCGCGAGCAGGACGTCCTCAAGGGACTTGCCCAGGGCTTGCCGAACAAGTCGATCGCTTTTGACCTCGGCATTTCGCCGCGCACGGTAGAAGTTCATCGCGCCAACCTGATGACAAAGCTCGGTGTCCGCAGCCTGTCGGAAGCTCTTCGCATCGCATTTTCCGCGGGCGTGACTGGCTAGGGGTTCGGACACTTACGTAGCGACCCGTCGCCGATTTCCTGACATTCCCAATCAATCAGCATGGTCGCTGGATTTGATGGTGTGTCATGACAAGTGAGAGAATTGCATCCCGGATGCAGGAACGTCCACGGCTTCTCCTGGTGGAGGATGATGCCGGGGTTCGCCGATCGTTACAGCTTCTGTTTCGTGCCCGCGGTTTCGATGTCCGGGCCTATGCGGCCGGGGCCGCGCTCCTTGCCGATCCGACCGTCTGCAACGCCTGCTGCTTTATCGCGGATTACAGGCTGGACGAAACCGACGGGATCGACGTGCTCTGCCGTCTCAGAGAGAGTGGCTGGTCCGGTCCGGCGGTGCTTATCACCGCATTCCCATCGGCTGATCTCACCGAGCGTGCCCTGGCGCATGGGTTCAGCCAAGTCCTTGAGAAGCCCTTTCGCGAACATGTGCTCGGCGAGGCCGTTGCTCGATTGACGGGTGGGGGTGAGGCAATCGCCCATTCCTGATCGCGCTTGCCTTTGCGCCAACAGACGGCTGGAGATGATAGTCTGATGCTTCGAGATTCCCCTCATATGGTGAGCCTCATCCCGCGCGGCCGCGGGTGCAGGGCACCCTATGAATGACGGCTGCGCCTGCGTGGAAAACGCTGTGTCTGACCGGTTCCCCATGCATTTGATAGGTGTTGGTCCAGATGAGGAGTTTGGCATCGCCAGGCAGTTGACGAGCGGTCCGGTCGCCTGGCTTGGCAATGTTGAAAATCTCGAGACATTTCTGGGCCGGCCGCCGTTTACATCTCCTTACGTCGTTCTTCTTGATAGCCGCTCCTCGCCTCAACTAATCGCTAAACTTGATCGATATGCCGATTTCATCAGGGAAAATCCGATCATTCTGCAGATCGCCGCACCACCCGTTCGCCTGGTGGTGGAGATCATGCGGCGTGGGGTCCGCGACGTGATTCAAAAGCCCTATACGCTGGCGCGGTTGCGATCGGCCTTCGAGGAGCTTTGCGGTGGGCGCGGTCGCTGGCCACCGTGATTTGGCAGAATCTGCGACATCCCCGCGTGCCAGGGCAGCCGTGCACGCAATCAAGGCGCAATCACCGTCAGAACAGTAGCACGCCTGAAGCCATTAATATCCGCATAGCCTTATCAGGCAAAGGAAGACCAGATGACCGTAGCCGAGCAATCGCAGACGCCTTTCGATCTTATCGGTGGAGCAAAGATCGTTCGCCAGATTACCGATTGCTTCTATGATCTGATGGAAGCTGACCCCGCCTACGCACAATTGCGCGATCTTCACGCTGAGGATCTCGCACCCATGCGCGTGTCTCTTGCCGGCTTCCTCAACGCCTGGCTGGGCGGCCCATCCGATTGGTTCGTCGAACATCCAGGCGTCTGTATGATGTCGGCGCATGCACGTCTGCCCATCACCCGGGAAACGGCGGACCAGTGGGCCGATGCCATGCGCCGCGCGATCACGGCATCGCCAGTGGAACCCGTGATTGCCGGCAAGATGGCCGAAGCGCTCAGCACCATGGCGCAAGGCATGGCTCGGAACCCGGGACAAGCGATGTGACCTGTTTCATCGACCATGACCGTGCGTTCGCGGACGCAGTCCACGACCGCCGCGACTGGAGCTTGCGATGCGTCTGAAGGGAATATCGGCTGTCCTGATCGCCGTCGCGGTTGTCAGCGGAGCAATCGCGACCGGACAGGCCAGGCCTGCAAAGGAAAGCAATCGAGCCGAAAGGACGGCTCAGCAGCGGGGGCTGGCGTTTGCCCAAAAACATTGCTCGACCTGTCATGACATCGATACCGGTATCTCGCCCAAACCGGAGGCGCCATCGTTCGAGGCGATCGTCAATACTCCCGGACTGACCGCCCGTACCCTGAACCCATGGCTCCGGAATTCGCATAATTTTCCTGAGATCATGAACTTCGAAATCGCGCCGGAACAGATCGAGGTGCTTGCGGCTTACATGCTGACTCTCAAGAACGCCGATTATCGCCCTCCGATCCAGTAATATCCGGCGGGATTGATCGCCGCCGGCCATAAGATGATGATCGTCGCCGGCGGGCGTTGGCGCCAATTTACAGGGGAACCAACCGATACCGCTCCATCCGGTTTCGGCGCAGACATTGGAGGAAATAACTATGCTCACGCAACTGAATAGCGGGAACGACATCATTGCCCTGTCGGTAGGCGGACGGATCGAAAAGGACGAAATGGAACTCGCCTTCCGGCTGCTGGACGAAGCGTTCGCGCGCGATGGCAAGGTCCATATCTTCGTTGAAGTGCTGGACTTTCAATCCATCGCGCCCGATGCGCTGCTTTTCGATCTTCGCCATGTCTTTCATTATCTGGTGCGACTCAAGCAATTCGGCCGAATTGCCATCGTCACGGATCAGTCCTGGGTCCGCATTGCGTCACGCATCGAAAGCGCGCTGCTGCCTTACGTGTCTTACGAGGTCTATCCGGTCACCCAGCGTGACCGCGCGCTCGCCTGGGTGAAGGGCGAGGTCGATACGCCACACGCTCAGGCCGTCCGCCGCATTCCTGGCGACGACGACATCTGTGCGTTCGAGGTGGACGGCCAGATTACGGCAGATGAACTCGACGGCCTGTACGCTCACCTTTTCGAGGTCTCCCAGCCGGATTCGCCGCTGAAAATACTGATCCGGATGAAGCGCTATGACGGCTTTGCACCGGCAATCCTGGCCGATCCGAAAATTGTCGAACGCAAGTTCTCCCTGCTGCATCGCGTGTCGCGCTATGCGATCGTCGGCGGACCGGATTGGCTGGCGGCTCTGGTGAAGCTTTTCGATCCTCTGTTCAAGATCGAGTTGCGTCATTTCCCATTGGATAGCGAGGATGCGGCGCGGGCCTGGCTGTCAGAGGACGGTGACGAGAGGCGATAGAACTGGCCGCGCAGAACGGACGGTGAGGGTGGCGAGATGCGGTTACCGACAATCGGCAACGCCCGGATCACGATTCCGACCGCAGAACGGCGAGTGTATGATCGGCGATCATCCGCTCCTCGTCGGTCGGAATGACGAGGACTTTGACGCGGCTGTCCCGGTCGGAGATGCATGGGGCATTTGCGGCATTCGCATCCTCATCGATGGACAGTCCCAGCCAGCCTAGCCGCTCGCAAATGCGTTTGCGGATTTCCGCGTGATTCTCGCCGATCCCGGCCGTGAAGACAATGCCGTCAACGCCGCCGAGTGAGGCAATGAGCGCGCCGAATTCACGGACAGCCCGCCACTCAAAAAGTTCGACGGCCTCCTGGGCCTGCCTGCCCGGGTCGGCTGTCAGGACACGCATGTCGCTGGAAATCCCTGACACGCCAAGCAGGCCGGATTTCCGGTAGAGCAGATCGTCGATCTCGGCCGGACTCATGCCCATTTGCGTCTGGAGGTGGAGCACGACTCCGGGGTCGAGCGTTCCGCAACGCGTTCCCATCATCAGGCCATCGAGCGCCGTGAAGCCCATGGTGGTGTCGATGCTCTTCCCGTCCCGCATCGCGCACAGGCTTGCGCCGTTGCCGAGATGGGCGGCGATTACCCGTCCGCTTGCAAGCTCTCTGTCGATGGTTCGCAGCCGTCCGGCGATATACTCGTAGGACAGACCATGAAATCCATAGCGGCGGATGCCCTGCTCATGCAGCGCGCGGGGCAGCGCCAGCCGCGCGGCGACCTCGGACTTGTCGTGGTGAAAGGCGGTATCGAAGCAAGCGACCTGGGGAAGGTCTGGCGCCAGCGCGGCAATGGCGCGGATCGCGGCCAGATTGTGCGGCTGATGGAGCGGCGCGAGCGAGCAGAGCGCGTCGAGCTCGGTGAGGAGGGCGGCATCGATACGGCGCGGCGCGGCGAAACGCATCCCGCCATGCACGACGCGGTGCCCGATCGCGATCACTTCCCGGCCTTCGAGGTGTTCGATGGCCCAGTCGAACAGATCCTTGAGGAGTTCCGCATGCGTCAGGCCAGCGCCCTGCGCCCATGTGCGCTCGACAAGGACAGTGCCGTCGACCCGGCGCGCGACCAGTGACGGTGCAATTCCGATCTTCTCGATCTTGCCGCCAGCCGAACGCTCCGGATGTCCCGCGTCATCCAGAGTGAAGAACGCAAACTTGATGCTCGACGAACCCGAATTGAGGCTGACAATCGCCTTCATGCGGCAGCCCGCGGAAGCCCGGGTGCCGCTTTCGGGGCAGCGCGTGCGAGCAGCGCGGCGATGGCGCAAGACGCAAGACGCGTCCGCTCGCTGTCCGCGCGGCTGGTAAGGATGATGGGCACCCGCGCGCCGAGGACGACACCGGCAGCGTCGGCGCCGCCCAGAAAGGTAAGCTGCTTGGCGAGCATGTTGCCGGCCTCCAGATTGGGAACGACCAGAACTTCCGCCTTCCCGGCGACCGGCGAGACGATCCCTTTCTCCCGGGCCGCGGCCTCGCTGATCGCGTTGTCGAAGGCGAGAGGGCCGTCGAGGATGCCGCCGCTGATCTGGCCCCGGTCGGCCATCTTGCAAAGAGCGGCCGCGTCGAGCGTCGAGGGCAGGTCGGGGTTCACCGTCTCGACAGCGGAGAGGATGGCGACTTTGGGCGCGGCGATGCCGATGACATGGGCCAGATCGATCGCGTTGCGAATGATGTCGGCTTTGTCCTTCAGGGTCGGCGTTATGTTGATGGCCGCATCGGTGATGATGAGCGGCGTCGGGTGCCCCGGCACGTCCATCACATAGGCATGGCTGATCCGCCGCTCGGTCCTGAGGCCGGTAGCGGCTGACACAACCGCGCCCATGAGTTCGTCGGTATGCAGCGAGCCTTTCATCAGCAGCTTCGCATCGCCAGCCCGCACGAGTGCGACGGCCTTCGCGGCGGCATCATGGCTGTGATCGGCGGGGAGGAGGCGGTAGCCGGAGATATCTTTCCCCGCTTCCTCGGCGGCGGCACGGATCCGTTTTTCCGGGCCGACGAGAATCGGCACGATCAGCCGCGCTTCGGCGGCATCCACCGCCGCCGCGAGCGCCGCCGCGCTGCACGGGTGCGCGACTGCGGTGGCGATGGGTTCTCCGCCCTGCGTCTGCTCGATCAGTCGCCGGTAGCCGTCATGCGTGGCGACACGCACGTCGGGGAGCGTCAGGCGCGGGCGGCGCACTTTTTCGCAAGGCGCGCGGACCTCGGCCTGCCCGGTAATGACGGTTTCGCCCTTCTGGTTCACACAGCGGCAGTCGAAAACGACGACACAGCCTTCGCGCTTCTTGTCCGTCACCGTGACCGATGCCGTGATGACGTCGCCTATGTCCACCGGGCGCGTGAAGCGCAGCGATTGCCCGAGATAGATCGTTCCCGGTCCGGGCAGCTCGGTCCCGAGCACCGCCGAGATGAGGCCGCCGCCCCACATACCATGGGCGATGATCCGCTCAAAGAAATTGGTCTGTGCAAAGTCGGCATCGAGATGCGCCGGATTCACGTCACCCGAGACGAGCGCGAATAGTTGGATGTCCTTCTCCGACAGGGTGCGGGACACGCTTGCCGTGTCGCCGATCTGGATCTCATCGAACGTCCGGTTCTCGATGAACGCGTTGTCGGTCATCCGCTTATTTCTCCAGGACATACAGGCCGGGCGCGTCGCCAAGGGGCGTGAGGCCCTTGTCTGGCGCGCCTATGACCGGAGGCGCGCTCGGCGCTCCCGAGCGCGCCGTGAGCCAGGTGCCCCACTCGGTCCACCAGGATCCCGCCCTGCCCTCCGCCCGTTCCAGCCAGGCCTCGGGGTCATAGGATGGTCCGCACGCCTCGCGCGTCATTACCCGATAGGAGCGGCCCTTGTGACCCGGTTCGGAAACGATCCCGGCATTATGCCCGCCGCTGGTGAGCACGAAGGTGATCTCCGCACTGGTCAGCAGGTGGATCTTGTGGACCGAACGCCACGGGGCGACGTGGTCGCGCTCGGTGCCGACCACGAACATCGGCGTATCGATCGCCGACAGCGTGATCGTGCGCTCATCGACCTTGTATTTTCCTTCGGCCAGATCGTCGTTCAGGAACAGGCGGTTCAGATATTCGCTGTGCATGCGATAAGGCATGCGCGTGGCGTCCGCGTTCCAGGCCATAAGGTCGCTCATCGGCTCGCGTTCCCCCATGAGGTAGGTGCCGAGCACGCGCGACCAGACGAGATCGTTCGACCGCAGGATCTGGAATGCACCGCCCATCTGCGCACCGTCGAGATAGCCGCGGCCCCACATCATGTTGTCGAGCACGTTGAGCTGCGCTTCGTCGATAAACAGGCCAAGCTCACCCGGCTCGCTGAATTCGGTCTGGGCCGCCAGCAGGGTGACGCTGGCGAGCCGCTCGTCACCGTCTCGCGCCATCGCCGCCGCGGCGATCGACAACAGCGTGCCGCCAAGGCAGTAACCGGCGGCATGCACCTTCTGACCACCCGTGATCGTGTCGATGACGTCCAGCGCGGCCATTGGCCCCTGCTGGCGATAGGCGTCAAGATCGAGGTCGCGGTCCTGTTTGCCGGGGTTGTGCCAGGAGATCATGAACACGGTGAAGCCCTGATCCGTCAGCCAGCGTACGAGTGAATTTTCCGGCGAGAGGTCGAGGATATAATATTTCATGATCCAGGCAGGGACGATCAGGACCGGTTCGGGGCGCACGGTCTCCGTCGTGGGCTCATACTGGATGAGTTCGATGAGCGCGTTGCGATAGACAACCTTCCCCCTGGCCGTCGCCACCTTCTCGCCGACGGGAAAGGCCTCCGCGCCCACGGGCGGCTCGCCGCGCGCCAGGCGCTGCATGTCATCCATGAGGTTATGGAAGCCATCGACGACGCACCGCCCGCCGGTTTCGACGATCTTGCGTTGCAGGACCGGATTGGTCGCAAGGAAATTGGCCGGCGCAAAGACATCGAGGATTTGGCGGGCCGCGAACTCGACGATCTCCTCATGGTGCCTGCTTACACCGCCGATCCCGGTGGTCGCGGCGTGCCACCACTGCTGGTTCAGCAAGAAAGCCTGGACGATCAGGTTGAAGGGCGGCTCCTTCCATGCCGGATCGATGAACCGGCGATCCTGCGGCAGAGGCTCGATCGCGGGGGTGGCATCGGGATTGCTGAGGCTTCGTCCGATATAATCGGACAAGCGCCAGCATTTTCTCAAGGCCTTGGCGCCCAACTGCAATTGCTTGCCGGGCGCGCTCGCGAGGTGCAGCATCCAGTCCGTTGCCGCGAGCATCATCGTCACCGGCGACAGCCCGTGCGTCAGGTGCGCGATGCCAGCAGCAGCCGCGCGATCGAGGGTCTGGCTGATGCCGTCGAGAGGGTCGGTGGCAACATGCTCTATGTTATTCATCATCAACCTGCCGCGCGTGGGTCATGCTTTAGCGTCTGCCGCACCTATCCGATCGGCAGCGGCCGACCGATACGTATACATCCCAATTCTGCGCATGAAGCCAATCAGGGTACAGGACCTGTGTTTCCGTAGGAGTGGGCCTTCACATGATTGCAACCGATGGTTGCGGCCCGGTGACAGGCTCGTCTTGCGGACATCATCATGGAAAGGATCCAACGATGACATTTCCACTCGATCAGGTCTTGGCGGTCGCCGGCGCCAACCGCCAGCTCGCGCTGAAGTTCTTTGATATCGCGCGCACCACTGGCGCGCGGCAGGCCGCGATCGGGGCCCATGCGCTGGGCGCTTTCCTGGAGCCGGACAAGCTTTCCGAAGTGGCCCAGGAGATAGAGCAGAACCGTCGGGCTCTCTTCGCTGACACAAAGGCGGCGTTCGAAGAATGGCAGGAAACCGCCGGAGATCTCTTCTCGCCGGAAAGCGAGACCGCGCAGCTGTCTGTTGCCTTTGCGCCTTTGCGCACCTTCTTCCTGTCGCCGCTCCAGGCCTTCGCCAATGCTGCCGCTGGCGTGCCGGTCGCAAACAACGCCGAAGCCAACGCTTGAGCCACAGGGAATGCGGAAAGACCAAGGTATGAAAGTCAGCGACATCATGACACTCGGGGCGGCCACCGTCACCCCGGAAAGCTCCCTGGCGGAAGCAATCCGATGCATGGGCAACCACAACATCAGCGGCTTACCGGTGGTGGATGGTGACGGTGAACTTCATGGCATCATTTCCGAAGGCGATTTCTTCCGGAAGGCGACGGGTTCATTTCAGCTGGACTCGTTGTTCGATGCCGGGCCGGAGGCCCGAAGGGATGCACTGGATTCGACGCGGGCCGGAGACCTCATGTCGACCGAACTGGTGACGGTCGACGGCGATGCTTCGCTCACCGATGCGATCGGCCTGATGGAGCGGCACGGGGTCAAGCGACTGCCGGTGATTTCGAACGGCAAGCTGGTCGGGCTCATCAGCCGAGCCGACATTCTCCGTGTCCTTCTGGACGAATGAATGACAGATCAGGCTGTGCCCGTGATAGGCGCCGCCGAGCAGTGGTGCAAGATGGGCCCCGGTCGATGGGCATCACCGTTGTCCCTTTACCACAAACAGCGAACTTCCATTTCGGTTACGTACACTTCCTAGGCTCGCTGAGGTCAACGGTCAGCTATCCTCCCGGCCGCATCGTCGACGGAGGAGTCATCATTCCGGCTGACGGCGCCTTGGGATCGTGTGAAAAGGCGCGCGCCGTGGTGCCTACAACTTACCGTCCTCTCGACATGGCCAATATCGCAGATGAGGTGATCATATGTCCGATATAGCGTCCTTTACCGAGGTGGTGACCCGATCGGGTCTCAGCCTGTCCTTAAGGCCGGTCACGCGCGACGATGGGCCTTTGCTCCGAGATTTTTTCGACAGGGTTACCCCGGAAGATCTCCGCTTCCGTTTCCTCACAGCAATGCTCAAGGTCTCTGACGACCAGATCGCGTCCATGATCGATGTCGACCACAAGCAGACTGAGGATTTCCTGGCCTTCGCGGACAACGGGACGCTGGTCGGATCGGCCATGATCGCAATCGAACCATCGGGAGAACGCGCCGAAGTGGCGATCGCGGTCCGTGCGGACTATAAGCATCAAGGCGTAGGCTGGACGCTTCTCAACCTCGCCGCAGACTATGCGAAGACGCGTGGCTGCCGCACGCTGGAGGCAGTCGAAAGCCGGCTGAACCAGAAGGCGATTGAAGTGGAACGGGACTCGGGCTTCACGGTGAAGGCCTATCCGGATGACGCAACCCTCGTCATTGTCTCGAAGCAGCTTCAATGATGGGCTGATAATTATATCCCGAAAGGACGTCTTTCGATGACGGAGATGTGGGCGATGGAACTCGGCGCGGTGGGCGGTCCGCTGCGTCTTGTCGCCCGCGCGATTCCGGATCCGGGACCAGGGGAACTGCTCATCAAGGTGATCGCCTGCGGTGTGTGCCGGACTGACCTCCACATTGTCGATGGTGAAGTAACGGCCCAGCTTCCGATTATCCCGGGCCATGAGATTGTCGGGATCGTCGCCGCGATTGGGGAGGGTGTGACCGGGTTCCTGCCGGGCGACCGGGTCGGCGTTCCATGGTTGGGCCATAGCTGCGGGCGTTGCGACTATTGCCGCTCGGGCCGTGAAAATCTGTGCGACATGCCCGGCTTTACGGGATGCACGCGCGACGGCGGCTATGCGACCCATGCTGTCGCCGATGCTCATTTCTGTTTCCGAATCCCCGACCTCTATTCGGATGAAGAGGCGCCGCCGCTGCTGTGTGCTGGCCTGATCGGCTGGCGCTCGCTGCGTGCCGCCGGCGATGGGCGGTGTCTTGGACTCTATGGCTTTGGCGCCGCGGCGCATATCATCGCGCAGATCGCCATCTGGCAGGGCAGGGAGGTTTACGCCTTCACCAAAGCGGGCGATCGCGAGGGCCAGGACTTTGCGCGGTCGCTTGGCTGTGTGTGGGCCGGATCATCGGACGAGCCAGCCCCTGTGAGGCTCGATGCCGCGATCCTCTTTGCGCCGGTCGGCACGCTGGTCCCTGTCGCGCTTCGCGCTATCCGCAAGGGAGGGCGGGTCATCTGTGCCGGCATCCACATGAGCGACATCCCCGCATTCCCCTATGCCGATCTCTGGGGCGAACGCACGGTCGCCTCGGTTGCAAATCTCACCCGCGACGATGGGACGAGCTTTTTCGAAGTCGCCCAAGAGGCTCGGGTCAGGGCGGTCACGACAACCTTCCCCCTCGTTGACGCCAACATTGCCCTTGAGCGCCTTCGCGCCGGAGCGTTGACCGGCGCGGCTGTTCTCCTTTCCGGAGAGCCGGGAAATTATCAACGCCAGGAATGATGTTCGCATGATTCATGACCTGTTCGGAGTCTCGGCGGCTCATGGTAATGTTACGGAGTGCGGGGCCGATCATTCGGAACCATGATGCGGTCATGAGCAAGAACATATCGATCAAGGACGTACTCGCCGTCGTCGATGGCACACCTGCATCGCTGACTGGGGTCGATCAGGCGGTCGCTTACGCGGGTCTTTATGACGCAACGCTCGCGATCGTCGTCGTGACCGAAAATCTCGCCTGGGCGGCAGCAGTCGATCCGATGGCATATGCCGAAGCGATGGAGGCGTCGGAGGCCCAGCGCAAAGAGCATGTCGCGGCGGTTCGCAAGCGTGTCGCAGGCGCGCCGGTTCACGTCGAGGTCCATGCGCTGTTCGAAGCACCCGGCCTTCTTCCCGGGCTTGCCAAGGCGGAAGGGCAATATGCAGATATCGCCCTCGTCCCCGGAACAGGCGGCTGGCAGAGCGATGGCCTGCGTCGCCATATCACCGAGGCGCTCATGTTCGCGGGCGTACCGACAATGGTGATGCCGGCAAACTGGAGACCGGTGCCCATCACCCATGCTGCACTTGGATGGAATGCGTCGCTTGAAGCCTTTCGGGCTGCGCGGACGGTCCTCGACCTGGTTGAGCCCGGCGCGACGATCGATGTTGTCGTGGTAGACTCGCTCGACGGCGATAAATCCGACCAGCCCGCACCGGGAACTCGGATCGCCCGCCATATCACTCGCCATGGCCATAATGCCCTCGTTCAGACCATTGGTTCAGCGGAGCACGGGACGTCAGCTGCTCTGCAACTTTTTGCCTTTGAGAGCCGCGCCGACGTGCTCGTCATCGGGGGCTATGGGCGTTCGCGAGCCTTGGAATTCATCCTGGGCGGGGTGACCCGCGAACTGATCGCGCACCAGCGATTACCGATCGTCTTCGTGCATTGATGACTGGGTGCGACCGAATGATTGCGAACGGAGGATGTCATGAAAGCTCTGGTTTATCACGGTCCTGGTCGGAAAAGCCTCGACGAACGCCCCAGGCCCGAGATTCAGGCCCCGACCGACGCGATTGTACGGATCACGAAAACGACGATTTGCGGCACCGATCTGCATATCCTCAAGGGCGATGTCCCCACTTGTGAACCGGGCCGAGTTCTTGGCCATGAGGGCGTCGGGATCGTCGAGGAAGTCGGTACGGCGGTCGGCAGCTTCAAGGCTGGTGATCATGTCCTCATTTCCTGCATCACGTCCTGTGCGCGTTGCGAATATTGCCGTCGCGGCATGTATTCGCACTGCACCGACGGCGGATGGGCCTTGGGCAATACCATCGATGGGACGCAGGCTGAATTCGTTCGTATCCCGCATGCCGACAACAGCCTCCATCCGGTACCAGCCGGAGCGGATGAGGAAGCACTCGTCATGCTCAGCGATATCCTGCCCACCGGCTATGAATGCGGCGTCCTCAACGGCAAGGTCGCGCCGGGAAGCAGCGTGGCGATCGTGGGCGCCGGCCCGATCGGTCTTGCGACCCTGCTCACCGCGCAGTTCTATGCGCCGGCCCTCATCATCATGATCGATCTTGACGACAATCGTCTTGCTGTTGCGCGCCGGTTCGGCGCCACGCATACGTTCAACAGCTCGCGCGATGCCGTCGTGCGCCTGGTTCGCGACCTGACGGATGGCAAGGGCGTCGATGCGGCGATCGAGGCGGTTGGCGTGCCTGCGACCTTCAGTTTGTGCGAGGAGCTCGTCGCGCCGGGCGGGGTGATCGCCAATGTTGGGGTGCACGGCACGAAAGTCGATCTGCATCTTGAGAAGCTCTGGTCGCACAATATCACGATCACGACGCGTCTGGTCGATACCGTCAGCACGCCGATGCTTCTCAAGACGGTCGAAGCGAAGCGATTGCAGCCTGGACAACTCATTACCCATCACTTTGCGCTTGATGACATCCTCGCCGCCTATGAGACATTCTCGAATGCGGCCGCTTCCCAGGCCCTGAAGGTGGTCATCGCCGCGTGATCGAGGATCAGCGCGGCGACCTCATCGGCGCACAGTCCGCGCTACAGGACTTGGGCGTATTAGGGCAGATCGAGCCGTCCTTCGCCCGGGCGCGCCGTCTTCACTTACACACGCACCACGAGCTGGTCGCTGTGATGCGGACCGACAGCCCAGTCTGCCATGCCGAGGGCCTTGCCGCACATACCCAGGTCTATATCCGCAACGGCAACCAGCCGATTGCGGCAACGCTTTATCAGGTCGATGGCGAATTTCTCGCTGGGGACGAAATCGGTCTCTCCGAAGCGGCATGGAAGGCGCTCGGCGCCGAGGAGGGGGCCATCCTGCAAGTCGGGCATGCACCGCCACTCGAATCGATCGCCTGCGTTCGCCAGCGCATCTATGGGCATCGGCTGGACGCCGCTGCCTTGAGCCATATTGTCGAAGACGTCGTTGCCGGGCGCTATACCGATGTGCATCTGGCCGCGTTCCTGACGGCGACGGCTGCTCTCCCGCTCGACGATGATGAAACCTATTTCCTCACTGAAGCCATGGTCGACGCCGGCGATCGCCTCAGCTGGCCGAGCGAGATCGTCGTCGACAAGCATAGCGTTGGGGGTCTGCCCGGTAACCGGACGACGCCGATCATTGTCGCCATCGCGGCTGCCTGCGGCCTCACCATGCCCAAGACATCGTCGCGCGCGATTACCTCCCCGGCCGGTACCGCCGATACCATGGAGACGCTCACCCAGGTCGACCTTGACCTCGAGGCAATGCAACGCGTGGTAGCCTCCGAAGGCGGGTGCCTCGCCTGGGGCGGTGCGGTCCGCCTGAGCCCTGCCGATGATATCTTCATCGGCGTCGAGCGCGCGCTCGATATCGATACCGAAGGACAATTGATCGCATCGGTCCTGTCGAAGAAGATTGCGGCGGGAGCCACCCATGTCGTTCTCGACATTCCGGTCGGACCCACCGCGAAAGTCCGCAGCGCCCCCGCGGCGGACCGGCTGGCGGCAACGCTCAGTGCCGTTGCAACGCGCTTCGGCATCGTCACCTACTGCGTCCAGACCGACGGCACACAGCCGGTCGGCCGGGCGATCGGCCCCGCGCTCGAGGCGCGCGAAGTTATCGCCGTGCTGACGGGAGACCCGGACGCACCCATGGATCTGCGCGATCGCGCCTGCATCCTTGCGGGCGTCCTCCTGGAAATCGGCGAGGCGGCCGCGGCAGGGACGGGAAGGGCGCTCGCCGAACGCACCCTGGCTGATGGAAGCGCCTGGCAGAAATTCCAGCGCATATGCGATGCTCAGGGCGGAATGCGAACGCCGCCCACCGCCAGGCTGACACACCCGATCGTGGCAATCCACAGTGGCCGGGTTACGCATATCGATAATCGCCGGATTGCCCGCCTGGCAAAGCTTGCCGGTGCTCCGGACGTGCCGGCGGCAGGGATGCGCCTGCATGTCGGCCTCGGCGACGATATCATCGCTGGTCAACCCCTGCTGACCCTTCATGCGCAGTCGCAGGGGGAAATGGCTTACGCCCTGACCTACGCCGCTTCCAATCCGGATATGATCGTGATCGTTCCATGACCATGATGCTGTTTCCGATGCTCGGGAACGAGCGCATGACCAATGCGATCGCCGAACGTATCGGAAGCGCGGTCGGGAAGCTTGAATTACGCCGTTTCCCGGATGGCGAGAGCTATATTCGTCTCCATTCAACCGTTGCGGGGCGCGCTGTTGCGGTGGTGTGTACGCTCGCACACCCCGATGACCAGTTTCTGCAGTTACTCTTCACGGCGCGATTGTTGCGCGAGAACGATGCGCGATCCGTCCACCTCGTGGCGCCCTATCTTGCCTATTTGCGGCAGGATCGCCGGTTCAACGACGGCGAAGCACTCACTTCGCGCCAGTTTGCCCAACTGCTCTCCGCCGAATTTGACGGGCTCGTCACGGTTGATCCGCATCTGCACCGGTACAGCAATCTGCAGGAGATCTATTCGATCGAAACCGAAGCGCTCGCCGCGTCACCGCTTCTGGCGGAATGGATTCGCGATCATGTCGAGGCGCCGCTCATCATCGGTCCTGACAGCGAGAGCGAACAATGGGCGGGCGCCATCGCCGGGCATATCGGCGCGCCGCACGTGGTGTTTACGAAGACGCGCCGGGGCGACCGCGATGTCATCATTGCGGCAGCGAACCTCTCGGCCTGGAAGGGACGAACGCCGGTCCTCGTCGATGATGTCATCTCATCGGGCCATACCCTTGCGAACGCCGCGCGGGAAATCCGCGAGCAGGGGTTCCCCGCGCCGATCTGCCTCGCGGTCCATGGCCTCTTTGCATCTGATGCCGAAGCGATGCTCCGGGATCTCGGCTGCCGCCTGGTGACGACCGACAGCATCCCGCATTCCAGCAATGCGATCGCGCTTGCGGCGATACTCGGTAACGCGCTGGCAGGCCAGGTCGCGACCATCGATGCGAAGCGATTACGTAATACACCCAAATGAACCGAACGGTGGCGCTGGGTAGAAAGTTTCTACAAGCTGGAGGAAAATATGGCCATCAAGGATGTCCTCGCGGTTGTGGATACCGGCGATAAGGACGAACAGTTCTTACGTGACGCTCTTGGTTTCGCCGAGTTTCACAACGCCAGCCTTTCCGTGGTTATTCTCTCGGCGCTTCCATCGGCTGACTACGCCCTGACGATCGCGCGGCCCTATGCCTTCCTTCAGGACTACACCGAAGCGGTGGAGGCCAAGCAGCAGCGCATCGACGCGCTCGCAGGTTCCACCAATGTCGAGGTTCGCACGATTTCGGACCAACCCTCGGTGATCTTCGTCAAGACGGCAGTCTATGCCCGCTATGCTGACGTCATTCTCTTCGGGCCGGCCAACAGCTATGATCACCCACCGATCCGTCGCGAAACGGCCGAGAGCATCCTGTTTTCATCGGGACGCCCCGTCCTGATCGTTCCGGACGGGTACAAGGCAAAAGCGATCGAGCATGTCGCGATCGGTTGGAACGCCACTCGGGAAGCGACGCATGCCCTGCGCGACGCGACGGCATTTGCTTCCCCAGGGGCCAAGATCGACATCCTCGTTCTCGACGCGAAACCCACCGTGAAAGGCCACGGATCGGAGCCAGGTTCCGACATAGCCCGTCATCTCGCCCGGCACGGCTTTGTGGCGAGAGTAGTGCCGGTCCGCGGCGGCCTTGAGGCAGAGGGCGACGCGCTCGTGACGGCCGCCCGCCACGGCGGCGCGGCCATGCTTGCGCTTGGCGCCTACGGACATTCGCGTCTACGCGAGATGATCCTTGGCGGCGTCACCCGCGACCTGCTTGGTGGCGCACCGCTCCCCCTGCTATTTTCACACTGACGGCGGCGTCTGTGTAGCGCTGCTCGGACAAGACGCCTGGCTCATTCTGGCGCTTGCGAACTTTGCGTGTGAGGTCATGCGCGGAGCGGCGGCGTTGCCGCATATTGGTCGGTATCGGCTGCCGTTCCGCCCTGCGTCGATACGATCGTTGCAGGGTTGTTCAGAGGCGCGAACGCCGCAATTCCCGCCGTTCAAGGACGAGCCGGGCCGGCATGCAGACACCTCTTTTTAACCCCGCATCCATAAAGCTGTCCCATCAAGCGGCGGCCGTACGGTGGGCGGCTGAGCCGCAGCGTTCGATTTGGTTTTGGGTTGCGGCTATGATTGAGAACCAGAAGATCCGTCCGGCAATGGTCATCGGACCGCTCGGGGAGCCACTGACACTCGAATCCTTGCCGCCACGCGATACCAAGCGGTGGGTTGTGCGGCGCAAGGCAGAAGTCGTTGCCGCGGTCACTGGTGGTCTGCTGACGATCGCGGAAGCCTGCGAGCGCTATGACCTGACCCTGGAGGAGTTCATATCCTGGCAGCGCGCGGTCGGGCGATCGGGAATGCCCGGCCTGCGCGTGCCACGCATCCAGCATTATCGCGACCTGTATGAGCGCCGTCAGAAGTATTGATTGGCGTTTACAAATCTCGCGGTGCCGGAATAGGATGATGGCTCTGGCGCAAACCGACCCATGCCGGAACAGGAGAGCGGACGATGGCGTACAAGATCGACGAGATCGAAGGTATTGGCTCGAAATATGCCGAACGGCTGCAATCTTCGGGGATCAAGACTACGGATGACCTGCTCAAGTTCTGCGGTAGCCGCAAAGGCAGGGAGGACGTCGCCGCGCAAACCGGGTTTTCTACCATCCAGCTCCTCAAATGGGCCAATATGGCTGACCTGATGCGGATTTCGGGCGTCGGTGAAGAGTATTCGGAATTGCTCGAGGCTGCGGGGGTCGACACAGTCAAGGAACTGGCCCTGCGCAGAGCCGACAATCTGGCTGCCAAGATGAAGGAAGCGAACGAGGCAAAGAAGTTGACCCGGGCTCTGCCGGCAGCATCGCAGGTTCAGAAATGGATCGACCAGGCCAAGACGCTGGACGCCGCTATCAGCCACTAAATGCCTCGTAGCCGGCAAAGGGGGAAGTTTCATGAGCGATGGTCCGGTGCAGAGGCAAAGTGTCGAGCGTCTTCCGGATCAGCGTTCAACTCTGCTTACCGACGAATTGAACAAGATTCTCGATATGCTGACAAGTGCCTGCCCCGAAGGGGCGATCATCAGCTTCGATTTCGACGGCAAACTGCATGTGCATGTCGATGTCCACAGCTTCGAGGATATCCTGAAAGTCGAGGGGGCCTTGCCGATCCTTGGCGGTGGGATGTTTCACGCTATCTCGCGCGGCGAGACGCCGCATCGTCCCTTCCACCATCGGCTGAGCGCTATCGTTGACCGTTGATCGCAATTCTGGACGATTTGGACTTGCATGAAGCCTAGCTGACCTTCGTCTCGGTTGCCCGCCTCGCGTAACCCGGCCGCCGGAAATGAAATTCAGTCGTGAACATGCATCTGTGACACTTTACCCGCTGGTAAAGTGTCACAGCCGACAAATGTCTGAAAGCGTAGGTTGAGGGATTCACTTTTCGTTCTACCTGTGCATGATTCTCGCATGCTCCAGACCCGCCTCACATCTGATCGTGATGCCAGGCCGCTCGATATGCCCGGTCTCGTCGAACTGCTTTCGAAAAGCTCCTCGCGGCCTCGCTACGCCTACATGATCCTTGATCTGATTGCGAAGATCGCTGGGCCCAATGGCAGCGCCGGCCCGCTTGTCATCGACGGTGGGAGCGCCATCCCCATCCGGGAGTGGTTGTGTGACGCCCTCGTCCCGATGGGCAGCAGCTACCCGCGCAGGATGGCTCTGGCCAATCGTGTTCGCCAGGAGATGGAGGCGGCGGGAACCCTACCCCAGAACCCCGCAGACGCCGAACGCGAAATCGATGCGGAAGTTCGGACGCGGGTTCGCGCATCCGGCAAGACGAACGTGAGCCGCGCGGTATCCGACCTCGTGCGTGCAGGAATCCTGCACAGGCATTATCAGGGCTACCGCGTCGATCACCACAATCGAGGCGGTCAACGCCAAGCGGTCTACACGCTTTCGCCGACCGCTCGAAAACTTCTCCGGGCAGGTGAGGTCCGGCCATCTCCTCCGCAGCAACGGCAAGGCTCGCTCGCCTTCGGCTGAACAGGGCAGTGGCCGGGCCGGCTTAGGGGTTGAGTTTGTCTTTCAGGGCCTTCGCGGCCGAAAAGCCAAGCTTCCGCGATGCCTTGATGGTCATGGGCTCGCCAGTGGCCGGGTTCCGGCCTTCCCGTGCGGGGCTGTCCTTGACCTTGAACTTGCCGAACCCGTTGAGCGCAATCTCCTCGCCCTTGGCCGCAGCCTCGCCAATCCCTGCGAACACCGCATCGACGATCTTGCGCGCGTCAGCCTTGGTGATCCCCTGTTCGGCGGCGATCTTTTCGGCAAGATCAGTGTTGTTCATGGACTTGGCCTTCCTGTGTTGAAATGCGGTCGTAGTTATGGTCGCTCCTAGCGGGCCCGGCATCGCGCGTCATCCTCGCAAATCCATGCCGACCCAATTCGCATCCAGAAGCATCCCGTGGGGGCCGGTGCGCAGCGCAGCGAGCCGGTTTCCTGGGCTGCTTTGACATCGAGCCGGTGGCATTCGTGATCAGGCGCGTCATCAAACGGCCACCATGCGCCTGCAAACGGAGGATTGCCAGACGGCGGTTCATGAGGGGTTGCATAGCCTTTGCGGACGATACGCACTTGTCTAATCCAAACTTACTTATCGGCCGAGGACGGTGACGGCGCTACGGATATAACCGGATTGCGGTCCACCCGGCCTCTCCAGCTAGGTGACCCCGATTGTGGATCGAACTGGAGGGCATCGGAGCGCAGCTCAGGAACATAAGAAGCGACGTCCGAACCGTGCTTCCCTGTGCCCAATTCCCATAGCCTGAACCTATCTGAAGGAAGCTTGATGTCGGCGCCCGTCGATTTGGAAGAAATGCGCTGGCATGCGTTACCGAGCAATGAGATCGCCAGGATCCTCGACGTGGAACTGGCCGGCCTCTCAGCTCAGGACGTCAACCGGCAAGCTGCCCGTTTCGGTCCCAATACGCTGCCCAAGGCATCCCGGCGCAATCCGCTGCTGCGCTTTCTGGCCCAGTTCAACAATACCCTGATCTACGTCCTGCTCGCCGGCGCGCTCGCAGCCGCGCTGCTCGACCATATGATCGATGCCGCGGTCATCGTGGCCGTCGTCATCGTGAATGCGATCATCGGTTATATTCAGGAAGGGAAGGCCGAACAGGCGCTCGAAGCGATCCAGCAGATGATCGCGCCGAAAGCGAGTGTCATCCGGGAAGGCGTCCGGCAGACCATCCCGGTTTCCGACATCGTCCCGGGCGACCTTGTTCTCATCGAAGCGGGCGACCGTGTCCCGGCCGATCTCAGGCTTCTCCACGCCCGCCGCCTCCTGATCGACGAGGCTCTGCTGACCGGGGAGTCGGTCGCGGCCGAAAAGCATGATGCGGTGCTGCCCGAGGAAACGGTTCTTGCAGACCGGCAGAATATGGCGTTCTCCGGCACTCTGGTCGCCGCCGGGCAAGCGAACGGCATCGTCGTGGCGACAGGCGTGCATACGCAGATCGGACGGATCAGCACGCTGATCCAGTCGGTCGAGGTGATGGCGACGCCCCTCCTGACGCAGATCGACCAGTTTGCCCGCCGCTTCACCTGGTTCGTGCTGGCAGGGGGGGTGGCGCTGTTCGCTTTCGCTGTCCTCGTGCGGAGCTACGACTGGGTCGATGCCCTGATCGCCGTCGTCGCCCTGGCCGTGGGCATCGTGCCGGAAGGTCTGCCCGCGGTCATCACCATCACCCTTGCCATCGGCGTGCGCCGGATGGCGGCTCGCAATGCCGTCATCCGCAAGCTTCCGGCCGTCGAAACACTCGGCGCCACGTCCGTGATCTGCTCGGATAAGACGGGTACACTGACGCGCAACGAAATGACGGCCCGCCGGATCATCACGGCGCGATGCACCATGCTCGCCAGCGGCTCAGGCTATGTCCCGGAGGGCCATATCCAGATTGCGGGCGTCGGCGACCAGGCCGAGGCCATGGCCGCTTCCATGCCGCTGATCCGCTGCGGCCTCCTGTGCAACGATGCGTCGCTGCGCAAAGTCGGCGAGGAATGGCGCGTCGAAGGCGATCCCATGGAGGGAGCGCTGTTCGCCCTGGCCATGAAGGCGGCCGTCGATCCGGAACTGGAGCGCTCCGAATGGGAACGGCTCGACGAAATTCCATTCGATGCCGCGCACCGCTTCATGGCGACGCTCTGCCGCGGACCTGACGGAACGATGATCCTCTTCGTCAAGGGCGCGCCCGAAGCCCTCTTCGCAATGACCTTGCCCGAAGACATCGGCTATTGGGAGAATGCCATCTCTGACGCTGGAAACGAGGGCGAGCGCGTCCTCGCATTTGGCGCGAAGGAGATGCCATCGGATACAGTGCGGATCTCGTTCGACGACGTCATGGCGGGCGTCCAGCTGCTCGGACTTGTCGGCTTCATCGATCCACCGCGCCTTGAAGCGAAGGAGGCGATCGCCGAGTGCCGCTCCGCCGGGATCGACGTCAAGATGATCACCGGCGACCATGCCGCAACCGCACTCGCCATCGCGCGCCAGCTCGATCTCGCCGACGATCCGCAGGTGATGACCGGCCTGGATGTCGAGAAGCTTTCGGATGGGGACCTCGAAGGGGTCGTCAACCGCGTCTCGGTCTTCGCCCGGACCAGCCCAGAGCACAAGCTTCGCATCGTTCGCGCTCTGCAGGCGCAAGGCCAGATTGTCGCCATGACCGGCGACGGCGTCAACGATGCGCCGTCGCTCAAGCAGGCCGATGTCGGCGTAGCCATGGGCATCAAGGGGACCGAGGCGTCGAAGGAAGCCGCCTCCATGGTGCTCCTCGACGACAATTTCGCATCGATCGTCAGCGCCGTGCGCGAGGGCCGGACCGTCTACGATAACATCAGAAAGGTCATTTCCTGGGAAATCCCCACGAACGGCGGTGAGACGCTGGCGGTCGTCCTGGCGATCCTGCTGGGCTTCGCCCTGCCGATGTCGGCAACCCAGATCCTGTGGGTCAATCTCATCCTCGCCGCGACCCTTGGCCTGGTGCTCGCCTTCGAGCCGACCGAGCCAGGTGCGATGCAGCGCCGCCCGCGCGAGCGGGGCGCGCCTCTCCTTTCACCCTTCCTCCTCTGGCGCGTCGTGCTGGTGTCGGTGCTGTTCGCCGCGGTCACGCTCGGCATCTTCTTCTACACGCTCGATCAGGGGCGCGGCCTCGAAGTTGCGCGCACGATGGTCGTCAACATGTTCATCGTCGCGGAGATCTTCTACCTCTTCAATGTCCGCTATCTGCATACAACGTCTCTGACCTGGCGCGGCGCCATCGGAACCCCCGCCGTACTGATCGCGATCACGATCCTCGTTCTTGGCCAGGCGCTCTTCACCTACGCCCCGTTCATGCATGCGATCTTCCACTCGCGGCCGCTCACCGTCGCCGACCTTGCGCTGCTCGTGATTGCCGGCGTGGCCCTCATGCTCCTGCTCGAGGTCGAAAAGCACGTCATGCGGCGACTGGGCTGGTTCAAGGAACTCAATACCTAGGAGGATGAAATATGACCGAGGGCACTTTCCCCAGGCGCATGGCCTTGGCCACCGACCTTAGCCATCGCTGCGACCGCGCGCTCGACCGTGCCCTGCTCGTCGCCAGGGCGTGGCAGGCCGAACTCACCGTCATTCACGCACTCGCTCCGCCTGAGACTATGACCCTGTTCGGGAGCCTGCGCGATCTGCCGTCCTGGCGGCGGCCGCCCGACCCGGTCCGCAAGGCCCGCGACCGCATCTACAGGGATCTGGTGCGCGAGGATCCGCACGTCGACATCGCCGTCCATGTCGAAACCGGCTCGCCGGCCGAGGTCGTCCTCGAGGCAGCCCGGGAATCCCATGCCGAACTGATCGTCACCGGCGTCGCCCGCGACGAACTGCTGGCGCGGATGTTTCTTGGCGACACGGTCGACCGGCTGATCCGCAAGTCTCCTGTCCCGGTCCTCATTGTTCGCGACCGCGCCTTCGAACCTTATCACACCATGCTCGTCGCGACGGATTTTTCGGAATCCTCCCGCGTTGCGCTCGAAACAGCCATCCGGTTTTTCCCGGATACAGGCCTCTCGCTTTTTCACGCTTATGACGTGCCCTTTGCCGGCTATCTTGGCCGCGCAGAGGTCGAAAAGCAGTTCGAAGGATATGGCAAGGACGCGGCCGACAAGTTCCTGGCCGAAGCCGGGCTCACGCCCGACGCCGCCCGCAAGGTCAGCCACATGATTGAACATGGCGTGCCCGAGGCGCTGTTGCGGGACTATGCCGAGAACTCCCGGCGCCATCTCACTGTGGTGGGCACCCATGGCGGCGGCATGGTCTATGAAACCCTGATCGGCAGCACGGCGCGCAAGATCATCGATGCGGTGCCCGGCGACGTGCTTCTCGTACCCGATCCCGCCAAGCGCAAGGCAGACTGATCTTCGATGACTCATGCGATCGTCTGGATTAGCGTCGGGCTTGCCGCGTTGATCGCCGGCGCCGAACTGCTCGTAAGAGGCGGCGCGGCACTGGCAGCGCGCCTTGGCATTTCCCCCCTGCTGATCGGTCTTACCGTGGTTGCGCTTGGAACGAGCACGCCGGAGCTGGCCGTCGGCATCGAGGCCGCCATTCAGGGCAACGGCTCACTTGCGATCGGGAACATCGCCGGCACCAATACCGTCAACATCCTCCTTATCCTTGGCCTGAGCGCTGCGCTGCAACCGCTGGCGATCCAGATGCAGACCCTGCGTCTAGAGCTCCCCGCGATCGTCATTGCCGCGGCCACGCTGCTCGCCTTTGCTTGGGACGGCACGCTGTCGCGGCTGGAGGGCCTCGTGCTCGTCACCATGGGCGTGATATTCACGCTGGCGGTCATCCGCGCGGCCCGGCGAGAGAGCCTTAAGGTCAAGCTGGAGTTCGCCCGTGAGTTCGGGCCCCGGCGCCTCGCCAACCGTCAGGCGGCGACCGAGATGCTGATGCTCGCGATTGGTCTCGTCATCATCGTTGTCGGCGCCGACTGGCTCGTCGAAGGTGCTGTCGATCTCGCACGTCTCTGGAATGTATCGGACGCCTTCATCGGCCTGACGATCGTTGCCATCGGTACCTCGGCACCCGAACTCGTGACCACGATCATATCGACGATCCGGGGTAAGCGTGACATCGCGATCGGCAATCTGATCGGCAGTAGCGTCTACAATATCCTCGTGATTCTTGGGGTGACCTGCCTCATTCCGGCCGATGGTATCGATGTCAGCAGCCATCTCATCCGCATCGACATACCGGTCATGCTGGGAGTAGCGCTGCTCTGCATTCCGATTTTCGTCAGCAGCCGCAAGATTTCGCGGTTCGAGGGCGGCCTCTTCGTGAGTGCTTACGCAGCCTATCTCAGCTACCTCATCATCCAGCGCACATGACATCCACCGTGCCCCGCGAGTGGGAATTTTGATCAACCGAGAAGGAGGAAAACATGCTGAAAGATCTCGTCGCAATCGTGGACAATGGGGAGGCCGCCCGCGGTTTCATCAAGCACGCCACGGCCTTCGCCGCCGCCCAGGACGCGCACCTCGCAATATCCTTGATGATGGATATCTTCGACAATGCCGCCGTGCTGCCGCCTTTCGATTATTATCCGGTGATCCTGGATCGCATCGATGATGAGGCGAAGCGCCGCACGGAAACGGTGAAGGCCGCGGTGGAAGGCGCGCCGATCCCGGTCGAGATCCGTCCGGTCGCCGACGCCCTTGCCTATCTCGGCGGAGCCTCACGTGTTGAAGGGCGCTATGCCGATCTTCTGCTCATTGGCGGTGCTTCCGCCTTCGAAAACCAGAAACTGCGCCGCCGGAGCCTGCAGGCGGCCGTTACCGGATCGGGTGGACCCGTCCTGGTCCTGCCCGACAATGCAAAGCTGGAGCGCGTGGAACGCGCCGTTCTGGGCTGGGATGCATCGAGTGAAGCGCGCCGCGCCGCGCGGGATCTTATCGATGTCGCAGATCCGGGCGCCGTCATCGACGTCGTCTGCGTGGATCCGGAACCCACCGCGGAAGGCCACGGACCCGCACCCGGCTCGGATATTGCCCGCCACCTTGCGCGCCATGGATTCAAGGTCGACGTTCATGTGATCGCTTCAGCCGGCCGGCGCATCTCCGTGGCTCTTCAGGACTTCGCGAGAGATACCGGGGCGAATCTTCTCGCCATCGGCGCCTTCGCCCATTCGCGGGTGCGCGACATCCTGCTGGGCGGCGTCACGCGCGATCTGATCGACGACGTCGGCCTTCCCGTCCTGATGTCGCGCTGAGGGCGCGGGGGGACGAAACTTCATCTGGCAAAGGAGGGAGCCGTCAGTGATGCGCCGGCTCCCGTCATTCCACGGGCGCGAAGCACCTCGCCATGGCTGCGTCATCCGACGAAGGTTTGCGGCATGGGTTGAGGTTATGAAGAAACGCGATGATGTCCGTCACCTCCTGCGGCGTCAGGATAAAACGCGGCATATCACGGTGACCGACCTCAAGACCCTTCAGGAACGCCGGCTGCAAAGCGTCGACCGGATATTGCCTGTAGAGATTTCGAAACGGCGGTGCGAGCCGGTTGGGGCTCGCATTGGTTTCGCCGATGGCGTGACAACTCGCGCATCGCCGCTCCGCCAGGTCGCGGCCTCGAGACACTTCTCCCGCGCTCCCAGCAACCGCAAAGGCAGCGGTCCCCGTCAGCAACAGGCTGATTGCAATGGCTTCCTTCCACATGCTGAATCTACCCAGAAAGACAAGAACCTTGAAAAATCCCGATCCTGCCGCTCTTCACAAGGCGCGCGGAAGAAGGCCGGACGCCGTGCGCCCGGCCCCTCTCGACCGATCAGGCTGCTTGTGAAAGCGCCTCGGTGATCTGGTCCTTGATCGCCAGGCGGCGCTTGCGGAGCTCGGTTTCACGATCCTGCGACGTCGGCTGAACGTTCGTCTCGGCCACATGAATCTCGTCGTTCACTTCATCATAGGCGGCGAGCAGCTGCGCAAAGATCGGGTCCGAAACCTTCAGCGCGTGGATCTTGTCCATCTGGTCCGGGAACTCTTCGCCCAATGTATGCGGTGTATTCGACATGTCTTACTCCGTTGGTTTCCACGCGAACGTAATAGAAGACACGCCAAGGCGCGCCCATAAGTAGGTTCCCTAATCCGTTCCAGGCCTGATCCAATTATCCCCGTCGCCGCGCCGCTAGGAAAATCTAGCCGTTCTTCGCTTTCCGCTTGTCGCGATGGTCCTGGTACGAGCGAAGGACCTCCGACATCCGCGCGAGGGCTTCGCGCCGCGCCGAGGCGCTCTCAATACCCTGGAGTTCCTTCTTCAGGCGGATCGAGAAATCGGCGTAGTCATTCTGCCAGTCGCGCCCGACCGCGCCTTGCAGTTCGGGGTCGCCTGTCTTGAGGCGCCGCGCCGACGCGCGCGCAGGCAACGCATAGGTCTCGCCCAGTTGTGGAGCGATGATCGATGTCGCCGCCTCATCCGCCTGCAACAGCCGGCGGAACGTCTCGATAGATCCCGACTCGCCATGGCTCAGAAAAAGACTACCGTCGATCGGCTGCCGCGCCTTGATCCATCGCTGAAGATCCTGCTGGTCGGCATGCGCCGAATAGGTGTCGATCCTGCGTATCTGGGCACGGACGGCGACGTCCTGCCCCCAGATCCGCACCCGGTTGGCGCCATCAAGAATGGTCCGGCCGAGCGACCCGGCCGCCTGGAAGCCGACGAACAAGATCGTCGATTCACGCCGCCCCAGATTATGCCGCAGGTGATGGCGAATGCGCCCGGCTTCGCACATTCCCGAAGCCGCCATGATGATCGCGCCGGACAGGCTGTTGAGCCGCATCGATTCCGTAGCGTTCAGGACATAGTGGAAGGACGGATGATGGAAAACCTCGCCCGAGCCCATGTCCTCGAGTTCGCTGGCGTGCTTTGCAAACACCTCGGTCGCCCGTGTCGCCAGGGGAGAGTCGATGAATACCCGCGGATGCGCCAGACGGCCGGTGTTGATGAGCATGGCAATGTCGAGGAGCAACTCCTGCGTCCGCTCAAGCGCGAATACCGGGATGACGAGATTGCCGCCACGCGTCAACGCAGCCTTGATTTCGGCTTCCAGGAGCGTACGCCGCTGCTCGATCGTCAGATCCTCGCGGGCCCGGTCGCCATAAGTGCTTTCGCAGATCACATGATCAAGCCCCGCCGGTCCTTCGGGATCGGCGTGAAAGGCCTTGTGATCCGGGCCAAGGTCGCCGGAAAAGAGCAGGCGCGTTTCGCCAACCTGCATCTCGACGGAAGTCGATCCGAGAATGTGGCCGGCATTCCACAACCGGGCCGTGAAGCCCCGCGCGGGCTGGAACCACTTGTTCAGCGCGACCGTCTCGATCTGATCATAGGCCGCCTTGGAATCGGCCTCGGTATAGATCGGCTCGATCGGCTCCTCGTCCTTTCGATCCTTGCGGCGGTTACGCCGCTCCGCTTCGCTTTCCTGGATGCGCCCGGCGTCAGGCAGCATGTGGTAGAGAAGATCACGCGTTTGCGGCGTCGCATAGACCGGGCCCCTGAAGCCCTCGGCGACAAGCTTTGGCAATAGACCGCTATGGTCGATGTGTGCGTGCGTGAGGACGACGGCGGCGATCTTGCGCGCATCGAACGAAAATGGCTCGCGATTGAGCGTTTCGAGCGTCCGGGGTCCCTGGAACAGGCCGCAATCGATCAGGATCGCGCGGCCGTCATGTTCAAGCTCCATGCACGAGCCTGTGACTGTCCCCGCGGCGCCGTGGAAGGTGATCCTGGGCTCGTTATTCGTCACTGCACATGCTCCAAATTGGCGGGGTCCTGATCCGTGACACCTTAGTGACGCGCTATGCTCCCGCTATGAGAGATTTTCCTTAGCGAGCACCGACATGCACCTGCTGGATCGTTCATCAAAACGGAAAAACATCAGCACTGCTACCGTGGTATTGGAGGGTAGCAGCCAGATCCCCCTCGCATCTCCTCGTTCGCGGAGCCTAGCTGCAATGGCGCGATCGAGAAGCTCGGACAGTTCCAGAACGCAAGCAATCACGGATAGCGAGGCCAGTGTGATGATGACGGGACTGGCGAACAGATTTTGCACTTGGGGGAGGGGCGGAACGACGTCAGGCATCAGCGGGATTGCGATGCCCGGCAGGGCTGTCTTGGCACGTCGCGCCGGCGGAACGAATTGGGGATATTGCGGATAGACGGAAATACATCCAGCCCGCTCAAATGACGGGATGACGAACATTGCCACGCTGACGCTGAACCCGACGATCGACGTCGCCTATGAAGTCGATCGCATTTTCCACACCCGCAAGATGCGGACCAAATCCGAATTCTACAGCCCAGGCGGCGGCGGTATCAACGTCGCTCGAGTCTTTGTCCGCCTCGGCGGCAATGCCCGAAGCTATTATATGGCGGGCGGCGCCACCGGCAATGCTCTTGACGGCCTGCTCGACCTCCATCAGCTCGTCCACAATCGCATCCACATCGCGGGCCATACCCGCGTCGCATCCGCCGTGCTCGAGCTCGAAAGCGGCAAGGAATATCGTTTCGTTCCACCGGGGCCGACCATCCAACCCGCCGAGTGGCAGGCCTGTCTTGACAAGCTTGAAACCGCGCAGTGCAATTTCATGGTGTTGAGCGGTTCGCTGCCGCCCGGCATGCCCGACGATTTCTACGGTCAGGTCGTCGCGCTGATGCGCCGACGCAATATTCCCGTCATCCTCGACAGTTCAGGACCGGGACTTAAGGGCGGCCTCGATGAAGGCGGCGTCTTTCTCGTGAAGCCCAGCATCGGCGAGTTGCGGCAATTGACCGGGCTCGAACTCGGCGATCCCGACGAAATCGCCCATGCTGCACTCGAAATCGTTCGATCCGGACGATCCGCCCATGTCGCCGTGACCATGGGCCATGAAGGCGCGATCCTTGCCAGCGCCGCCGGACCGCTTTTCCTGCCAGCTGCCCCCATCGAGGCGAAAAGCGCGGTTGGTGCCGGTGACAGCTTCCTGTCCGCCATGCTGTTTGCGATCTCGATTGGCTGGGAGATGGGCGAAGCCTTCCGTCTCGGCATTGCCGCTGGCGCTGCCGCCGTGATGAGCCCGGGCCACGATCTCGCCAGGCCAAGCGACATCGAACGCCTATACCAACGGACGTCGCAAATATCCTGAGTGTTGCGAAGATCGGTATATCCCACTCGACTTCCGGCGCGGTGAGAACGCGTCTTCACTGCCTCAGTGTTTGCGCACAAATTCGGCTCGCAGGACCAGGCCCTTGATGCCATCGTAGCGGCAGTCGATTTCCTGCGGATCGCCGGTCAGCCTGATCGTCTTGATCACGGTGCCCTTCCTCAGCGTCTGCCCGGCGCCCTTGACCTTCAGATCCTTGATCGTGATGACGCTGTCCCCGTCCGCGAGGACGTTCCCTGCCGAATCCCGAACCTCGACCAAGTCTGCTGCCGCGGCCTTCGCCGCAGCCTCGGCGGCGGGGAGCCATTCGCCTGAAGCTTCATCATAGACATATTCGTCGTTTGCATCGCTCATCCTGGGTTCCTTCGTAGGTGGTGATCAATGGACTGTCTGCGTCGAGGAGGCCGGCTCCACGGTGAGGGATGAAGCAAGCCGCACGGCATCCGCGAAATTCGCACTATGCAAAACCCGACTGCTCGAGGGGCCGAGCGACACTCTTTCGAGCATCTCCATCGGCTGCGCCGTCACGCCCGAAAGGATGACCCGGATGCCCAGCACTTTGGCATGGTCGACAATGTCGCCCATTGCCGTGACGCCGCTTGCATCCAGCAGCGGAACCCGGCGCATTCGCAGGATGATGATTTTGGGAGCGGACCCGATGCGCCTCAGCGTGTCCATGAGGTCGTTGGCGACCCCGAAAAAGATCGGGCCATCGATGCGGAACACCTCGACGCCTGCCGGCAAGGCCGTGCGCTGGTCGAGTTCTTCCTCTTCGGCATCGGAGGCTGCGCCTTCGCCATCGCTCGCGATCTCAACAGTGCGGCTCATCCGCATCATGAACAGTAGCGATGCCAGCGTCACGCCAACCGCAATCGCCACGGTCAGGTCTATGAAAATCGTGAGTCCAAACGTCAGCAACAGCAGGCTCCTGTCGCCAGTCGGCATGCGCAGGAGCTGAAGGAAACGGTGGTGCTCGCTCATGCCCCAGGCCACCATGAACAGGATCGCCGCCAGTGCGGCCAGCGGTACGAAGGCCATGAGCTTCGAGGCGAACAGGATGAACAGGAGCAGGAAGACGGCGTGCAGCATGCCGGCGATCGGCGTCACCGCGCCGGCGCGGATATTGGTCGCGGTCCGTGCAATGGCTCCGGTCGCGGGCAGCCCTCCGAAAACGGCCGAGGCCATGTTCGCCACGCCCTGCCCGACGAGTTCCTGATTGGAGCGGTGCCGGGAACCGATCATGCCATCAGCCACAACGGCCGAGAGCAGCGCCTCGATCCCGGCGAGGAACGCTATGGTGAAGGCTGCAGGCGCCACCGCTTGCAGCCGGGCAAACGAGATCTCCGGCAGGGCAGGGGCGGGCAGGCCGGTGGGAAGCTCGGGGAAGCGCGATCCGATCGTCTCGACCGGGACATGGAGAAGGGCGACGATGGCGCTCGCCAGCACGACGGCGATAAGGAAGCCGGGGAGGCGCGGGGCCCATTTTCGCAGAGCGATGATGAGCGTGAGGGAGCCGGCGCCAATTGCAAGAGTGGCGAGCTGCAGGCTCCCGAGCGCGGAGAAATAGGCCGACCACTTGGGTATGAAGTCCGCGGGCACCGTTTTCATCGACAAGCCCAGGAAATCCTTCACCTGGCTTGAAGCGATGATCACCGCGATCCCGGCGGTAAAGCCGGTCACCACCGGCTGCGGAATGAAGCGCACAAGGCTCCCGAGCCCGGAATAGCCCGCAACAATGAGCAATACGCCCGCCATCAGCGTCGCCAGCAGGAGCCCGTCATAGCCATGCTGGGCGATCACGTTGAAGACGACGACGACGAACGCGCCTGTCGGCCCGCCCACCTGGACGCGCGAACCGCCCAGCGCCGAAATGAGGAACCCGGCGATGACGGCCGTGATCAATCCCTTGTCCGGGGTCGCGCCGCTCGCGATCGCCAAAGCCATGGCGAGGGGGAGGGCGACGATCGCGACCGTCAGCCCCGCAATGCTGTCCCGCCGCAGCCGATCGAACGTATATCCCTCGCCGAGAACCGTTACCAGTTTCGGCGTAAACGCGGTCAGCCGCGCATCATATGGCTTCATTTTCGGCCTGCGGTTCGCCAGCCTGATCGTAGAGCATCGATGGCACGCGCTTCGGCTGACTTCCCGCTGCGGTATCCTTCAGCCGGACCCCGCGCCCGGCGCCGTTGCTGGTCGCATTCTCACCGATGATCTCGATTCCGGCGGTTTCCAGTGCGTTGATCACCTTCACCAGCGTATCGACCACGCTGCGCACCTGCCCGTCCGACGCCTCCATTCTCTGGATCGTCGGAAGCGAGACGTTGGCCAGAGCAGCCAGTTGGCGTTGGTCGATACCGAGAAGAGCACGCGCCGCGCGCATTTGCTGTGATGTGATCATTGAGTCCTCGTGATGTATGAAACATCTAATTGCAATCTTACCTCTCATATGTGCGATATGCTAGATGAAATTCTGCAGCCAACCCCTCCGCTGATGGCCCCGGCGCCAAAGGAGTTTCCAGTCATGTCCGCGTTATTCTGATATGGGCAGGTTCCAGGCGACGCCGGAGGCAGGGTCAGGCGTTTGAACGCGCGTCCAAGACACGTTTCCCGCAAGGACAGCCGAAATCCCTGTGACCCGCGATGGGAAGGGGGGCGTTCGGCCGCTGTCCCTCCTGCGGCGGGGGTGCGTTTTTTCGCAAGTTCCTGAAGCCGATCGCAAAGTGCAACGTCTGCGGCCAGGACGCCTTAGCAAGCCGACGACTTTCCGGCCTATGTCTCAATCTTCCTGACCGGACATATTCTCGCGCCGCTGATCATCGCGATCGTCAAGGATGCGGACCTCTTTGTGGGAGCGCGCGTCGCCATCATTGTTCCGGTCGCGATGGTGTTGATGATCGGACTTCTCCAGCCCGCCAAGGGCGCCATTATCGCTGGCCAGTGGTGGTTTGGCATGTATGGTTTCCAACCATGTCGCGACGAACAGAAGGAATAGCCTGTGGCGCGTAAGCCCGCTGGGCCGGCGGCCTTTGTAATTGGGCACACACACCCGATAAGGCCTCGTCACCCGTCTGCGTTCTTCGAAGAGCAGATAAGCCGCTTCGAAGACTATGTGGGGCGCCGGGCATTGCTCGATGCGATCACGGTTGAGGAACGAATGCTCTTCGCGCGACTGCTCCACGCCAACAGGCGGAATATCGCCGCATGGTGCCATATTTTGCCACGTTAAACTGCCATCCCCTCCCGTTTTCATGTGTGTCAGCAACCTGGGCGAACGCCATTGGTGGGTGTCTGAAGCCCGCCAAGTTGCACGAGTTCGTCCATCTCCAGCGGTCGAGCCGCGCCTTTCTCGAGGGCGCCGAGGCTGACGCCACCGATCGCCACCCGAACCAGCCTGAGCACATTGCTGCCGCAAGCTGCCAACATCCGGCGTACCTGGCGATTTCGCCCTTCGGTCAACACGACCTCAATCCAACTCGAACGGCCATTCGTGCGCAGCAGCCGTGCGGATGCGGCCGATAGACGTTCTCCCTTATCCTCGACCGGCAACTGGAGCGTGGCGATCAGGCGTTCATCGGCGGCGCGATCGACCTTCACATGGTAGGTCTTCGAGATACCCGAAGCGGGGTTCATCAGATATTCGGCCCACCCCGTGTCGTTCGTCAGAAAAAGCAGACCCTCGCTCGCCTTGTCGAGCCTCCCAACTGGCGAGACAAACGGCAGATCCTCCGGCAAACAATCATAGACCGTTTTCCGCTCCTGTGGATCGCGGCGCGTGGTCACCAGGCCCCTTGGCTTGTTCAGCATGAGATAGACCTTGCGCCCTGCGCGGATCGCACTGCCGTCGACCGTGATGTTTGCAAGCGAGAAATCCACCCGCTGGCTCGCGGATTGCGCTCGGCGCCCACCTACACTGACCCGGCCAGCCTCGATCAGGCGTAAGGCTTCTGTACGCGAGCAGAAGCCCAGCTTCGATAGCGCACGAGGCAAACTCACGACCTCCGCTGGCTTGTGCCGTGCTCTTTCTCGGTCAAAACGGCGATCGACGCCGCGGCCCCGATGGTCGTGAACCATGAACGATCCCACGCCCCGACGCGCCGCGTGCGATAGGAGCCAAGCAATATCTTGAGTGCGGATCAGAAACGCGGCCGCAGCGGATTGTTCTCGCCCCCGAACACCGCCTGCGGCATCCGGGGCTAGGTGCCGGCGTGCAGTCTGCCGGCGCGGAGGGAAGTGCGGTTCACCATCACACTATCATCGGCGGTTCTCGGACCATGGTCAACACCTCGACAGCCCGGCGCGTAATCTTCAAACATCGAAGCATCCCCACATGGTCGGTCGTAGCACGTAAATCAGCTGATCCTGGGCATGGCACAACGGAACTTCCAGCGAATCCAGACCTCACTTTCGCAAACTCGGCCGAGTGGGGGGAGAGGCGGAGACGGCTTTGAGGGGCCTGCTTGAGCAGCATTGGGCCTGAAAATGCCAATTGGTCGTCAGCATCATTGAAATGAGATGCAAAGAGGCAGATAGATGCATATATCAGGCTAGAAGTGCATGCATGCTTACTGCTTTTTTAGATGATATTCGTGACGGCGACCTGATCGCACCGCGCCGCATGGCGGAGCGCTTGCGACTGCCGATGACGCGCCTGTCGCGGATCGCCCACCTCAATCGCAACACGATGACGGCGCATCCCGCCAGCCCTATCGTGCAGGCCAAGCTCGGAGAAATTGTGCGCATCATCACGCGCGCAGCCGAGCTTGCCGGCGATGAGGGCAGGGCGATCATCTGGTTCCGCCACCAACCTATCCCCGGTTTTGGCAAGACGGCCGAGGAACTGGTGGAAGAGGGCAAGGCCGAGGCAGTATTGTGGACGCTCGATAGCATGGACGAGGGCGTCTATTCCTGATGGCATCGCTGGCGCCGCTGCAGGGCCGCTACTGGCGAATGCTTGGCGTACGCTGGCAGCGCCGCCCACTCGAAAGCGGGTCACACCGGACTGACGGCCGCTGGAATCCCATGGGCACACCCACACTCTACCTATCCGCGGACTATGTGACCGCGATAGTCGAGATGCATCAGGAGCTGGTGCGCCACGGCACGCTGGCAGCCTATGATGTTACTGCCAACGCTATTGCCGATCTGCGCGGGACATATCCGGCGATCACCAAATGCTTATGGCGCGCAGCCAGGGTCTGCATGCCACCTACAACGTGATCGTTCGGCAACTTCGAACTAGGCAGGTGCCGCCAAACGGGTAGCGCCCCGCCGCCTTCAAGGGTGGCTGGCCTCCATTTCACCGGAATGCCGGTTTCGAGAAACGCTGAAACACCATCGACGTTGAATGCCTCTCCGATTGCCCGCAATTCCGAGACAAAGATCCGTTTCTATAAAATTCGCTGGACAGTGAATATTGCTATATCGCCGAATGTTCGATATGAGCGACATATTCACTGGTGGTCGAATATGCGAATTTTTGAGCTTGAGGAACGCGAATTGCTGGAGGAGCTGTGCAGCGCCATAGCAGCGCTGCCGGGCGCTTCCGTGCATCAGCGCGCCGGAGAGGAGCGCGTCGGCGCGCGCTATGCCCCTGATGGCTTGCTCGATGTGCGCCTCAACCACCAGCAATTCGAGTTGGTGGTCGAAGCGAAGCGCGAGCTCTTTCCCAGGGACGTCCGCCAGCAGATCTGGCAGCTGCGGGACTATCTCGACCAGATGGATGGGGCTGGCGAGAGAGTCGCCATGCTGATCGCCGGCGCGATCTCGAAGGGTGCACGCGATATCCTTCAGCAGGAGAGTATCGGTTATTTCGATCTCGGCGGCTCGCTCTTCATCCCGGCGTCCGGAGCCTACGTGCTGATTGATCGGCCGCCGCCCAAGAAAGCGGGCCGTGCTCTCGGCTCGATCTTTCAGGGGCAGCGCGCGCGTATCGTTCAGGCAGTTGTGGAAGCCGCGCCCGATTGGGTTAGCGTCAAGGATCTCGCCGAAGAAACCGGCGTATCGCCGGCGACCGCGTCGGAAACCTTGACCGAAATGGAGCGCCGCGATTGGCTTGAGGTCGAGGGGGCGGGGCCGGCAAAGCTGCGCCGTCTGCGCGAGCGCGGGCCTGTCCTCGACGAGTGGGCGCGCCTGATCGCCGATCAGAAGCCGCCGCGGATCGAACGCTACTATGTGCCCGGTGGAGACGCTGACGAGATCGCGCGCCGGCTCGACGAGGCATGTCGCGATGTCGGCGCGCAATATGCCGTGACGGCCGAGGCCGCAGCGCAGGCCTATGCGCCGTACCTCTCCGCGATCTCGCAGCTCAAATGCCGGATTCAGGGCGGACGGCTGCACAGCGAGGTCCTCTCGCGCCTCAACGCTCGACCCGTATCGGAAGGCTGGAACCTTGGCGTCATCGAAGATGCCAGCAAGCGCGACATCGCGGTGGGCAAGAGGATCGACGGCATTGCCTATGCGCCGCCGGTCCAGGTCTATCTCGACCTTCTTCAGGGGGCTGGGCGCGCCAAGGACATGGCCGACCACCTCCGCTCCGAACGGCTTCCAGGATAATGACCAAACCTAAGACAATGGCCGCCTATGATGGTGGCGTGACCGAGGCCTGTGAGCGTGTGCTCGTCACGCTCCTCCGCGGCTTCGGCCCCTGGAAGGAATCGGTGTTTCTCGTCGGCGGGCTGACGCCCCGTTATCTGGTCGCTGCTCGTCCGCCCGAGGTGCCCCAGCACGCCGGCACCGGCGATGTGGATGTTGTCGTCGATGTGGGCATCCTGACCGACACCGAGGCCTACAGCACGCTGGAGGAGAACCTCCATACGATGGGTTTCGATCGCGGAACCAATGAGAATGGGGTGAAGGTCTCGTGGCGCTGGGAGGCCCGTCTGGAGACGGGCATCACCATGATCCTCGAGTTCCTCGCCGAGCATCCTGAGCTCGGCGGCGGGAAGGTCAAGGTGCTTCCGACCGAAGGCAACGTCTCTGCGCTCAACATCCCCCATGCCTCGATGGTGTTTGATCTGCACGACAAGACCGAACTGACCGCCGAGCTGCTCGACGGTGAAGGCCTGGCGACCGAGACGGTCCGATACGCAAATATCGTCAGCTTCACGTGCCTCAAGGCATTCGCCTTTGATCATCGCAACGCGCGCAAGGATGCGCATGATCTCGTCTACTGCCTGGAGCATCACCCGGGTGGGCTGGACGCGGTGATCGCCGCCTTCAAGGAGGCGCTAGCGGGACCGCACGTCGATGCGGTCGGCGAGGCACTTGCGAAGCTCAAGACCCGCTTCGTCCATGATGATCCAGGCCAATCTTATCGCCGGGACGGACCTGTCGCGGTGGCACGTTTCGAGGACAACGACGCCGACGCCGGTGGTAACGAGGACGTTCGTGATCTGCGGATTCTTCGCCAGCGCCGAGTGGCGGACCTGATGGCGAAATTTCTCTCTGCCCTGGAGACAGGAGGGTGATGCCGGTCCGGCTCATCCCGCTCGGCAGGGATTGAACCGATGGTGTCTGTGATCAAAGCGCGATCGCGCGCCAACCCATCCGTCGAACCGTCGCTAGGCTGGACATATCTCTCTCGCGAGGCCCTTGCTCGCGCGAAGGCGCAGATGGATGAGGAGTCGACAGGGGTTCGTGACGAAATCGGCTTCCTGACGATCCATCAGGGCTATGCGGACCTCTTCTTCCCGGGAACCTCGGTTCTGCACACGCGCGCACGTTACCTGCTCTTTGTGCCGTGGTTGTTCGAGGATCTGGCACCAGCGACCGGGCCCGTCGCGCAGCGAGCCTTGCAGGAGAAAGAGCGCGTACTGGCTGGCCGTCTGAGGAACCAGCCAGGTGAGGATCATCCCGATCGCAGAGGCACGATCGGGGGTGTGAAGTTCCCGAAGCCATCAGCGCAGCCCCCATCGACCGTCTATTGGAATGCGCTCGCGACCTGGGGCATCCTGCGGCCCGGCCCCAATGCCCGAGCCATCTCGCGCGCGCAGGCTCATCGACTGCTGGGCTCAGGAAAGACGGCGACCGACGACGATGGACAGCTGCTGGTCAGCTCCGAGCCGCCCTTCGTGAAAATGCCACGGCGACCGGCGAACTGGCTGGACGGCGAAATCTCTCTCCGCATGGAGAAATTGGAAGCCGATTTCCTGCGCGAGCATGTCGCTCGGGTTCGTCCGAAAGATCGGGCTGAACCGTCATTGATCGCCCGCTTGGCGCGGCTGGAGATGGTCCCGCCGTCCGACATGTTCGACGATGCGGTGCTCGCTGTCGCAGGCGATGACCGCCCGGCGCTCGTTCGCGCCGAACAGGCAGCATGTCTGTCGGGTATCGGCCGGGCGATTTACGACGCTCTTCTGGAGCGGATCGTGGTTGAGCATGACGGCAGAAAAGACTCGGCGCGCCACCGGCTCCATCTTGATGGCATGGTCAGAGATTATGGCGGTCGTGCCGTCGAACTCGACCTGGCCGGGCTCCAGACGGACATCGGCATCATGCCGGCGCGGTTGTTGTCCGTCCTTGAGGCGACGAAGACGTGGCTGGCCCAAGGCGGCGGGGATCCGTCGAGCCTGTACGATGTCTTTCAGGCTGCCGAGGCGAGAAAGGGCGCGCGAGCGCGGCTCTCTCAAACGCCAAACGGCCGCGATCGACGGGCCGAGTGGGCAACCGACGAGCACGTCCTGTCCGACGTGCTTCACTATCGCTGGGGACAGGTGCGCACCCTGCTTGCCGACCTGGCCGAGGCGGTATGACCGACACCCCACAAAGCTGGCCCGCTCTTTCCTACCTCGAGACCCTACGCCCCGGTCCAGACGAGGCGGTCGAGTTGGCCGTGTTGGCGGCCTACTCGGCGGATCTCGCTTCGATCGGGGCCGCTTTGCTCGCGCTTGCCGGGAAGGATAGCGATGCCGGGAAGGGGAGCGCCACCGATTTCGCCGATGCAGTCGAGCGTTTGAGGGGCAAGGTTCGGATCGTCATCCAACGCGGCCGTCTTGCCAAGATGCGGCGAACCCCACGCATCGCGGCGGTGCTCGACCAGTTCGTGCGCGAGGTAGACTTCGACGAAGCGACGCATAGCTGGCATCCGAAGGTGGCCTTGGTGCGGTTGCGGTCGGATGAGGGCGAGACACGTTGGCGTCTGTGGCTCGGCAGTCGCAACCTCACCGAGTGTGTGAACCGCGACATTGGGCTGTTGCTCGTATCAGGTGGACAAGGGGCGAGGCAGGTTCCCGGCGCCGATGCGCTTGCGCGGTCCTTGGCCGACCGTGCCGAGTTGAAGGGCGCGCGCAGCGCGTCACTCGCTTCGGCCATCGGCAAGGTTGAGTGGCGCGCGCCGGCCGGGGTTACGGTTGAAGCGCTGCGCTGGTCGAGCGGGCTGGTCCCGATGGAGATCCCGACACCGCCAGCGCGCACCGATGAGATTCTCGTCGTCAGCCCGTTCGTCGACAAAGCATTTCTTGCCGCACAGATGCCTCCGGGGAAGGACAAGCCCAGCCGCACGTTGCTCACGACCATGCGGGAGATTGATCGGGTAGGGCCATCGCTTCGCACGTTCGACAGTCTGCTGGCGCTAGATGGTCCAGATTATCCAATCGCCGATCCAGAACCTGCAGACAGTGCAGCAGCGTTGGGTGAGCAGGATGACGCCGCGGACGAGGAACAGCAGATTGGCCGCGGTCTACACGCCAAGCTGCTGTTCTGGCGCACTGGCCGATCGCGCACTTTGTGGCTGGGTAGCGCCAATGCCACGAGACGGGCCTGGTCCGGCCGGAATGCCGAAGCAACGCTCGAGCTTCGCATCACCGAAGGCGTCGAGGCAGGTTTGAAAGCACTGGTCGGCGCGGCCCGCTGCATCCCTGTGCCCGAACGCGAGTTCGAGCCGGATGCGGTCACACTCGAGGAAGAGGCGCTTGAGCGTGCGCGTGCGCAGGTCGCTGCCCGCTGGGGGGCAACCCTCGCCGTCGAGGGCGAGGATCTCCGCATCGAACAAGACCCTGCCCAATACCCTAGGGGGCCTCATCCGGATGAAGCAGGCGCGGTGCTGGAAATCGGGGCGCTGAACGGCGATCTGCGCGTCTGGCCGCGTGCCGTGACCGCGATCTCGTTGGGGAGCGTGCCTCCGGCCGAGCGTACAGAATTTGTCCGGCTCCGCGTCAGTCTTGGCGAGAAGGGGCTCTCGTGGCTGCAGCGCGCGCCGGCTGCCCCTCCCTTCGGGGTCGAACGCGATCGCGCGGCCTTCGTGCGGTTGCTGGGCACACGCGGGTTCCTGCTGTGGCTCGCGGGCCTTCTGGCCGATGATGGCCGAGAGGGCGAGGGCGACTGGACAATAGAGCAGGTCGCCGAACGACTGGGCGCCGGCGTTGATGCACCGCTGTCCAGTGCGCTACCGACGCTTGAGGAAATGCTGGCGGCATGGGCGCGGGATCGGACCAAGTTCCGGGAGATTGAGCGCCGCGTGTCCGACTATCTGCCGGCGGTGCTCGAGCAAGCGCGGCAGGAGGACCCCGAGGCGATCGCTATGTTGCGTCGCTTCGAGGATTTGTGGGGTAAGATTCGATCCGGTTTGGTCGGGGCCGGAGGGGGCCATCGGCGATGAGCGAACCCAAGCCATTTCAAAATGCGACGGTCGAAAGTGCGATCCGATCGTTCGAAAATCAGGCCGGTCGTCGACGCTTCCTTGTCGCGGACGAGGTTGGTCTCGGTAAGACGGTCGTCGCGAAAGAGGTCGCGCGGAGGATGTCGCAGGGCGGCACGCGTCCGCTGACGATCTACTACATCGCCAACGGCCACGCCGTGTCGTTCCAGAACAAGTCGCGGGTTGTTGCTTTCCTCGACGAGGCCCAACGAAAGAAGGCCGTTGAGACGCCGGATCGGCTTTCGATGATCGCGAGGTCGAAGCGACCCGACCAAAACGTCCTCATCTACGCGCTGACGCCGGCGACATCCTTTCCCGGCGGGAAGGTGCGTCTCACTGGCGGCAGAAAGGAGGAACGGGCGTTCCTGCAGGTGCTGCTCGCGAAGGCCTATCCGGCATTTGCAAGCCGTCTCGACCCGAATGTGCTGCGATTGAATGTGGGCGGCAGCTGGGAAGGGCTGCTCACTGAGGCCGAGAAGAAGCGTCAACAAGCTCCGCCGAACCTGACACAGCGGTTTCGGGAAGCGTTGGCGACCGAGTTCGGGCCCGATGTCCGCCAAGCGCTGGAGCACGCTATTGACGGTGATGACGCTACCGGTACGAAAGCGCTCAAACCGACCGCTTTCGTCGGAAAGCTGCGAAGGGCGCTGGCGCTTGCGACGCTGCGGCATCAACCACCCGACCTCGTCATCCTTGACGAATTTCAGCGCTATCGCGATTTGCTCGATGACGAGAGTTCCGATCCGCTACTCAAGGCGCTCCTCGAACCAGTAGGCGCCGCCACGCCGCCGGCAATCCTTTTGCTGAGCGCTACGCCCTATCGTTTGCTGAGCACGCGATGGGAGGAAAGCCAGGGCACCCTCGCGCATGCCCAGCTCATGGAGTTGATCGGCTTTCTGGCGGGCGAAACGGCACGCGGGCACGCGGCAAAGCTGTTCGCCAGCTTTGGGGACAAGCTGCGCGACATCATCGCGCATGCGGAAGCCGGGCATCCTGCATTGGCAGACGAGATCGTGGAGGCGGCGACCATGCGGGATGCGCTGCGTGGCCTGCTCACCCCTGTCATGTCGCGTACCGAACGCGACAGCGTCGTATCGTCAGACTCGTTCGCCGGCACGGAGTATCTCGATGCCAGCCCCGCCTCCGAGGATTTCCGCGTCTACCGGCATCTGGTTGACAGCTTTGACGATAGGGATAGCCATGAGGCGCTTCCTTATTGGTCGTCGATCCCCTTGCCAGCCCAGGCAATGGGCCCTCGCTATACGGCGTGGAGACGGGCAACCATCAAGTCGGAGCAGGGTGTCCCACAGATGACGCGCGCGCGTCGCAACCGGCTCGACGCCCCGGAGAGCTGGCCCGATGCGAAGCTGCGCGCCCTCACGAAGATTGCGGGGCCAGCGAAGTTGTCGCTTCCCTGGTCGGCGCCTTCCCTCGAATGGTGGCCGCTCGCAGGCCCATGGAAATCAGCCGGCGGTGATCCAAAGCTGCTGATGTTCAGTCGATTCAGGGCGACTCCGTCCGCGGTCGCCGCGCTGCTCAGTTTTGGGGTGGAAGCGAACTGCCTTCCCAAGAAGGGCGGGTACGAAAAGGCCTATCGCCGCCGCAGGTTCAAGCTTGCCGCGATGCCTGGGCCGGTGATGGCCGCGTTCCACCCATCCCCGTGGCTAATCCTTAATACAGACCCGTTGGCAAAGCCTGGAGCGACCATGGCGGCGATGCGCAGGGAGGTCCGGCGGCAGATCCTCGCCAAGCTGCCTAAGAACATCGTCGTTCGCGCAACTGCCAAGGACCGTCGCCGGCATCGTTCGATCGCGCGGACGATTGCGGCCATCGAGCAGTTCGACGGTCTCGCGAGCGTCTCCGCGGACGCTTGGGCAGCGGCAACCGGAGACGATAAGGCAGCCCGCGCTGCCATCAAAAAATGGCGGCAGATGCCCAAGCTGGACAGCCTCTCGCCGGAAGAGCTCAATGACCTTGTTGACTACGCGATCAGCGCGCCCGGTGTCGTGCTTGGGCGTGCGCTGCGTCGCCACGATTCGACCATTCTCGATGCCGGCAGGTTCGCGGCGCTCGTTCGCCTGAGTTGGCAAGGGCTTCGGGCGTATCTCGACAATCCCGTGATCCTCGCGTCGCTCCCCGGTGCCAACGCTGTCGAACAGGTTATGCGTGCAGTAGTCGATGGTGGGCTGGAGAGCGTCCTCGACGAGCATTTCTGGCTGCGGGCGCAGAATCTGCCGGAAGGGAGTGCCGGTCTGGCGGCCGACCTGGAGCAGTCGATTGGGCTCCGCGCCGGCGGTTTCAGCTTCCACACACTCGCACGAAATCCGGAGAAGATCCCGGTGAGGTGCCACGTCGCCGTTCCCTTTGGGGATGCGGAGGCCGAACCGGTGAGCAGGAAAGGAGGGGAGGCCAACACGTCTACGCCTGCTCGTCCGGACGAGGTGCGACGCGCCTTCAACACGCCCTTTTGGCCGCATGTACTGGCAACCACATCGGTCGGCCAGGAAGGGCTCGATTTCCATCCATGGTGCGCGAAGGTCGTCCACTGGGATCTTTCCTCCAATCCGTTAGATCTTGAACAGCGAGAGGGTAGGGTGCAGCGCTATGCCGGGCTTGCCGTGCGCCGGCAGCTCGCATCGGAATTGCGTGGCGATTGGCTGGCCGAGAAACAGAGCGCCGGTTCGCCCTGGATACGCCTTCAGCAGCTGGCAGACCGATTTGTCGACACCAGTGGGTTGAAGCCCTGGTGGGTGTTCGATGGAGCGGAGGTCCAGCGTCATGTCTTTGAGCGGCCATTCGGGCGCGACATGCTACGCTTCGCGCAGCTCCGGGAACAGCGCATGATTTACCGCCTTGCGCTCGGCCAACCCAATCAGGAGGATTTCATCGATGTTCTTTCGCGAGGAGGGACTCCGACGCGCGATATTTTAAGACCGTTGGTGCTTGATTTGTCAGCGATGGGCCTGCGACGATCGACCACCAACAGCGAAACCGAAGTCCGAACTTAGACGGTGTTGCCGTGACTTCGAGAAGAACCTACGCGCTCCCGATGACCTTCAATCGCATGGCGCGGGTCTCAAGAAGATAGGTCTCGACCCCGGCGAGGAGATGCAAGCCTTCTTCGCCAATCGCCTTCCGCGAAAGCCCGGGTTGCACGATACGGACATCGAACTCGAAGCGGTGATCCTGCCAGCCCACCTTCAGCTTCTTGATCCCAGCGGCTGAACCCTGTTCGATCCGCGAGCTCTCGCCGCGATCCCGGCGCATCTTCTCGCGCCTCAGCATGTGCTGAAGCATGCGGCCAGGGCGGTCGCGCCACCGGGCCGACTTCTGGGCCTGCCCGCACACCTCATAGAGGTCGCCGAGACGTGCGCCCGGGGTGTCTGTTCCTGAATATTTGCAGTGGTACAAGGTCACGGACACCACGGTGTCGGTGATCCGCAGCGCCACCACGTCAGCGATCTCCCCTTTGCCGTCGTCGTCGAAGATCACGTCATAGGGGTCAGGGTCGGCCATCAGCATCTCGATGACGTTGCGCTGGACCGAATCCGCACGTTTTCCGGTGCCTTGCGATTCGACCCGGATATTGGCCTTCGACCAATCCCATGCCTCGATCCGGGCAGCCGGATAGGGTTCGATCGTCTCGCCCTCGGGCAGGGTGTAGAGATGGCTGTAGATGAGCAGCGAGCCATCGCCGAAATCGATCTGAGGCGAGTCCTCGCCGAAGGATTCCGAGAGGGTCTGAACTTTGCTGCCGACCTTGATGGTGGCCTTGGGACCGGCGCGCTGGGGATAGCGGGCATGACCGTCGCTAAAGACAATCTCGAACTCAGCCGAATGGTCATCGCTGCGCACGGCAAAGCGCAGCGGCCCGGTGCGGGCATTGTCGAGCAACTCAATGTCGCATTCGGCAAACGTCACCGCCACATCGCCGAACGAGATCTCGATCCGCTCCTCGATCTGCGTGATCAGCGATTCCGGCCAGTGGATGGCGACCGGCGGCACGGCCGGCCGCTGGTTGATCTGGCGTGGGCGCATCGCGCTCTTGAAGACGCCGTCGGTGGTAATGCTGGGATCGTTCACCGTGCGACCGACATCCTGGCACCAGTCCACCCAGTCGGTCAGATCATGAACCTTCGCGCTCGACCAGAATTTGCCTTTGGCCGAACAACCACGCGAGGCGGGCATACCGTCTAGGAAACCGGTGGCGAAGATGTTGTTCTTGATCCGCGACTGGGATTTGGCGCTGTCGAGCCCGTCCGCGACGTCCACGCCCATATACATCGAGTAGCGCACGCCGCGCCCTTGATGGTGGGTAAGCCCCAGATTGCGGAGGATGAGGCGCTTGAAACCATGGAGGCTGCGGAACACTTCCTCGCCCTCCACACGGCGCGTCCCATCGCCGCAGACCGCTTTGGCGAGCCGGTCGAACGGCCCCTTGGCCGAGCTGCTGATGTAAAGGAGGCCGGTGGTCCGGTCCCAGTGCATCATATGCAGATCCCAGGTGACATTCACCGCCTGTTGGGCCGAGGTCCAGCGGGCCTGCTCCTCGGCGCGGGTGACGAAGATCGCGACCCGCTTGTGCTGATTGAGCTTCATACCGAGATAGGTGCCGGGGTTGTAGAGTTCCTCGGCGGCGAAGGGATCCCAGGCCTCGCATGACGTCCGGTAAAGGACCGCGTTCATCTTAGGCTCAAGGGTCTGAAGCGGGATGTCGCTCAGGTCGCCGGAGAACCCCTTGAACATCTCGGCACGACGGACTTGACGCTCGATCTTGGCCGAGCTGAGCGCCTCGACCAGCGCGTTCCAATCGGCATCTTCGGCATAGAGCTTGGCCAGCGAGCGATCGACATCATCAACACCGGTGTTGGCAATCACCGTGGCGTCGCCGAGTGTTGGATCCTGGCGCGTGAAACGGCCGACGAACTGGATTGTGACGGCGACGCTCTTGTGATGATCGTGAAGGGCCGCGATCTTCAGTTCGGGGAGGTCGAAGCCTTCGCCTAGCATATCGACGCAGATGATGATCCGGCTCTCGAAGCTGCGTAGCGCAGCCAGGTTGGCACGCCGGTCCTTCAAGGACTGCTGGCTATGGACGATCACCGGCCGATATTCCGGATAGATCGCCGCGTAGAGGGCGTGGAGCTGTTTGGCCCGCTCGATCGTGTTGCAGCGGGCCATCGCCAGATGGTTGAGGCCGGCTTCCAGATCAGCGGCAAGCACGTCGCCGAGCTTGTGAATGATGGCCTGATCGGCGTCGGGTTGATCGAGGCCGAACACGGCCTCGAAGCGGATCGGCTTGAAGTAACCTTCTGCCTGCGCCTTCTTCAGCGGATAGGTGTAGATGAACTCGCCATCTACGCGGCCGCCGTCCTCGCGAAACGGGGTGGCGGTGAACTGAACCACCGGGATCGGCGGATTGCGTTCGACAAAGAGGCCGCGAAAGGCCTTCCAGGTTCGCGCCCCGATATGATGCGCCTCGTCGATGAAGAGCGCCGCGGACCGCTCGGCCATATGCTCCTGCACCGGCGCCTCCGCGCGCCCGGCAATGTGCATGGTCGTCACGACGACGTTGGCGCTATCGAAGATCTGATCGACCTCGGCGATCGATGCCGGGATATGCGCGAGCCGCGTCACGACGGGAAATTGCGCTTCCTCATCGAGACAGGCTTGCCTCTTGAGCACGCCGAACGTCTCGAACTTGGCAGCAATCTGTTCGCGCAGCGCATCGGTCGGGACCACCACCAGCAAGCGGTCGAACCGCTGGCGGGCGTTGAGCGCCAGCATCGTCTCGGTCTTGCCCGTGCCTGTCGGCATCACGATCGTCGCGGGATCTGTCGAGCGGGTAGCGTGCGCAAGCGCTGCATGGAGCGCGCCGATCTGCGGGCGGCGCAGTCCGGGATACGCGGGCTTGCCGTCGGCCGCCGGACGCCCCTCGCGCAAATGCAGCGCGTCGTCCCACGACAGCATCACACCGGCGAGGCGCTCGGCCATTTCCTTCGCGCTCAACTCGGTCGGATCGATCGGCTTCGACCCGACCCAGCGCCCTTCACCGCGCAGCAGCGCTGCCTTGATGTCCCCTGGCGTCTTGGCATCCGGCACGAGCAGGAGAAGATCAGCGTCAAGGGCGGCTGCCGTCTTGGCGCTGATGATTTTCAGTGTCGCGCCGCTTTTCAGTAGAGCCTCAAAGCCGTGAACCCGGCGAACCGTAAAAGGTCGGAGGCGGCATGCGGTTTCGGCCGCAGGCACTGCCTGCTGGCGCACCGCGCTGCCAAGGATCTTGCCTTCGAGCGCCAAGCGGGCGGGCAGAAGAAGCGATACCTCTTCGCTGAACAGATCGTCCTGGTCGGGCTGCTTGGGCGTCGTTCGCTTCAGCATCGCTTCCTTGCCTCCCTGCGCTTCAGGCCGCGACGGCTGCCGGGGTTGGGTTGACGGTGATCACCTGACCGGATGTTACCAGCACGATCAGCCCCCGCTCGGTGCCGGTCATGTCGAGATAAGCGCGAACCTGAGCGCGATAGTGCTCGATCGTCGCCGCGGTCGGCTGCACATCGCTCTTCCAGTCGATCACGACAGAAGGTTTGCCCTGGCCGTCGAAGCCGGTCGCATCGGCGATGCCGACCGTCGCCTGCTCGACCCCCTCGACCTCAACCGCCGCATAGACGGTCAGTTCAGGCACCAGGCTGGGGCGCAGCTCGGCGATTTCAGGCAAGCCTAGCGTCCGCACCACGCAGCCGGCGAGTTCGCCGGGCGTCAGGCCCTGGGCGGGATCGTCCATCACCGGCTTGCCGATTTCCAGGATCAAGGCTCGAGCCCGATCGATCAGCGCCGCCTCACCGGCATCGGTCTCGCCCGTTAGCACTTCTTCGAGTAGCTTGTGGAGGATGAGCCCGCGTTCGCGCCCACCCTGAACGCTCAGCACCGGCCCTTCGTCATCGGGCTGCCCATCATCGGCTGCCGCCCAGATCTCGACCGTCTCGGGCGTCAGCACCGGCCCGGCTTGGCTTTCATCGCGGCTCGGCGCGAGCCAGACGAGGTGATGGCGCTTGTCGAGGATTGCGGCCGCTTCGGCGGCAAAGCCTTCGCGCGTCTGGACGTTGACTGCTTGTGCCGCTGCCGCACCCATCTCTTCGGGCAGGTGCGAGAGATCGAGCGCGGGCAGATCGACCAGCGACAGATCGACCAGCGAAATCCATGCGGACTTGGACTGTGCGGCATCGAGACGCGGCAGCACCAGCAGTTCGCGGGCACGGGTGGCTGCGACATACCAGAGACGGATGCGTTCGCGGTCGAGTTCGGCTTTCTCAGCGTCGAGCACCTCTTCATAGCCCGCCGGCTTCACCCCGAAGACCGGGCAATAGAAGGTGTCGCTATCGCGATCAGTGACGGCGCTATCGGGTGCCTTGATGGCCGTCATCGTATTGATGGGCACGACAATCGGCCATTCCAGCCCCTTGGCCGCGTGCATGGTGTAGAGCGCGACCGCTTCTTCCTGCGCGTCCGGTCGCCCCTCGACCGCACGCGCCTCGTCGGTCGAGGCCGCCGTCATCGTCTCGGCGAAGGCGCGCAGGCCGCGGACCGCGAACGCCGAGGTGAGACTCAGATAGAGATCGACATTGGCAAGCGCGCGCTCGGCCTGACCGCGATGGCGCGCCAGCAGGATGGGCCGCACCCGCAGCGCATCGATCGCCTGAGAAAGAAGCTCGTGCGGCGTCGTGTTATTGGTCTGGCGGTATAGCGCCTGGAGCTTCTCGATCGTCGCGCGGGCCAGCGGATGCGTGATGTCCGCCGGATCGACGCCAAGGTCGAGACGGGGCAGTTTGTCCGGCGCATCCTCGGCACGCGGTAGCGCCCAGATGATATCGAGCAATTGCTCTTCGGTGAGCCCGACGAGCGGCCCGCGCAGCAGTGCGCCCAGCGCCAGCGTATCGCGCCGGTCGGCGAGGACACGGGTGAGCGCGATGAGATCCTGAATTTCCTGGCGGCGGAACAGGCCCTTGCCGGCCTGAGTCGCGACCGGGATGCCATAGCGCTCCAGGGCTTCCTCATAACGCCAAAGGTCGCTGCCGGTGGGCGCGAGCAAGGCAATGTCGCCCGGGCGGCACAGGCGGCCGGCTCCCGAACGGCGGTCAAGGATCATCTCGCTGCCGATGAGCTTCGCGCACATCTGCGCGACGGCTTCGGCCTCGGCATCGCGCTGCTGCTCGGCTGACGCCTTGCCATCCTCGCCGGCGACCGCGACATCCAGCGCCGCAATGCACAGGGCATCGCCGCGATCGGCATGAAAAGGGTCAAGCGCGGTGAAGCCGGGCTGGCCGTCGCTGGAGAGCGGCCCCTCGAACCGCTCGTTCACGAACGTCAGGATCGGAGCGCAGGACCGGAAGTTGGTCGAAATCGACAGGACGCTTTCCTCGTCCTGGGCGATGAACGCATCGCGGGCGCGGACATAGGCCAAGACGTCAGCGCCGCGGAAACGGTAGATCGCCTGCTTGGGATCGCCCACCAGAAAAAGCGCGCCGGGCCGGATGGTGAAACTGGCCCAATCGCCGATCGCTCCGGCCTCCGGCGGTTCACCGCACAGGCGCCAGAAAATTTCGGTCTGGATCGGATCGGTGTCCTGGAACTCGTCGACCAGCACCTTCGAGAAGCGGGCGGCGAGCGCACGGCGCACATCATCATGGTCACGCAGGAGATCGCGCGCCGCGAAGATCAGATCGTCGAAATCGAGCAGCGCGGCGGATCGCTTATAGTCGCGGAAATGATCGAGCACCGGGCGCACCTCACCGATGAGGTCGGCAAGGACGCGGCTCGCGACATTCTGCATGAGCGCCTGCCAGGTTACGCAGCACGCCGAATAGGCAGCTTCCGCTGCGAGATTGAGCCGCTCGCCGTCAGCCTTGGCGAGCCCTTCACGCTTGGCCGCCTCGACCCATTTGCCCTTCTTCCTGAATACGAGGAACGTGCCCTTGCCGGTCAAAAGATCAGGATGCGGCGGCGTGGTCAGTAGACGGACGAGACCGGCAGGCATATCAACGGCCGGCCCGCCTTCAAGGGTATCAGCCATTCCGGCGAAGTGTTCGGCGAAGAGCGCCGTTTCTTCCTCGACGGCCGGCGCGGTGCGGATGAACTCGCCGAAGTCCGCGGTCGCTGCCCGAAACGCGGCGAGATGCGGGGCAAGCGCCTCCGTCCCCGGGGGGGCGACGGTACGTCGCTTGCGCAGATTGTCGACGATCCGGTGGATGAGGCCGACAGTCTCGTCAGGGTTATGGAGCACCATCTCGGCAATGAGACCACCCTCGGCGCCGGAAAGGCGGTCGCGCAGCCAGGCATCGACGATCTCGATAAAAGCGAGATCGGCCTGATTGCGGTCCATGACGCTCGCGCCCGGATCGATATTCGCCTCGACCGGATAGGGCTTGATCAGTCGCTGGCAAAAGCCGTGAATGGTCGAACAGGTGATCTCATCGATATGCGCCGCTGCTGCTTCGAGATACGCCTTGTGCTGCTCGGAAAGCCCATCGGGGAAAGCGATCTTGAGTTCGGTCGGGATCGTGCCCGCAACAAGCTCGCTCACGAAGTCGCGGACACGCACAAGAAGCTCACTTGCGGCCAGTTCGGTGAAAGTCACCGCCGCGATCGACTTCGGGGGCGCGCCTTCCGCCAACATGGCCGCGATCCGGCCCGCCATGACGGCGGTCTTGCCCGATCCTGCACCGGCTTCCACGAGAAGCGACTGGTCATGGTTGCTGATCGCTGTGTGGCGGGCGGCGTCATCCCGCAGTGTATTCAGAGCGGCAGTCATTACTGGGCCTCCCAGACCAGAGCGGCGTCCCCGAGGAGGTCGGTGGCAGCCGGTGTCTTGCGTTTGCAGTAGGTGGCGCCGGCGTTGGCGGGCAGCGCGAAGGCGAGATCGTCGTAAGCCCCGCCAGTGTCCGGCCCAATCAGCGCATGGCCTGCGCTCAAGCTGGTGCTGGCTGACTGGAGATAGCCGGTCAGCTCACCAAGCGTCGCTTCGGGATCGGCGAGCTGAAGGTCGACCTCGGCGCGCGGATAAAGCAGCGAGGCGCTGATCGACATGTCGGCGCCCAGGAGAGCCTTGACCGCGAAGGCATAGAGGCAGCGCTGCAATTCGCGGCCGCCGTCGATGCTGATGTCATCCTTGGGCGGTCGACCAGTTTTATAGTCGCGAACAAGCGCGCGCGTGCCATCGCCCGAGAGATCGAGCCGGTCGATATAGCCTTTGATGGCAAAACCGGTTTCGGAGATCGCGACCGGGGTTGCTGCATCCCATGGGCTGTCGGCGCCGGTCTTGGGCGTAGCGCCGCCAAAGGCGACTTCGCCGTAGGAACGAGCGCCCTCCAGATGCTCACCGCGATATGTGAGCGCGCGTTCTGCAAGTGTGCGGGCATCGTCAAGCGTGCGCCGCCAGATGACCGGCGGCGGGACTGCCCGCTCGCTTTCCCAGACGCCTGCAACATTCGCAGCGGCGGCTTCGATAGCGGCAGTAATCTGGGCATCGCCGGCGTTGGCGAGGCCGCCATTCGCTTCCAGATCCTGAAGCGCAAGGTCGAGGGTCATGTGGACGAGGTCGCCCATCGCCAGCGCGTCGAGCACCAGCGGGTCCGTGCCGCTCTCGGGCATCTGCAAGCGCATTCCATAGCGCCAGACGAAGCCCAGCGGGCTACGCAGGAGCAGCTTCAACGAGCTTGCCGACTGCACCCGTGCGAGGATGTCGAGCAGCAGCGGGTGGTCTGCGCGAACCAGTCCGTCGTGCGGCGTGATTTCCTTGCGATGCCAGTTGCGCCAGGTGGTGAGCGCACTGGCGGCTTGGCTGTCGCCCGCGAACTCATCTGGCCGCGCCATCAGGCGGTCGGTCTCGCTGAAGGCGTGTGCGGGGACGGCGTTACGGCCGATGTAGATTTCTTCCGCGACTGGCCCGAGCAATGCGCTCCGGCCGAGCAGGCGCCCCTCGCTGTCGCGCCGCGCACGCGACAATGTGACCTCAGTCTCGGTTGTCGCCAGGATGGTCTCGAAATCGCGCCGGTCCGCCGCGCCGATCGGCAGCGGATCAAGTTCAGCGGTGGGGATGATATGGTCGGAGATGAGGCGATCTTCGGAGATCCCGCGCGGCCAGCGCGAGGAGTTGAGTCCGATGAGGCGCACATAGCGACGCGGTGATGCCGCAAGCGCGCTCGCGGGCATCCATGCCGGCGACACGCAGGCCTCAAGGCCGTCGTCCTGCTTCAGATTTTCGAGCGTCGCATCGAGCGACACCGAAGGGCCAGCGAGCAGCGCTTTGCGCCAGATCGAGAGCGCACGGCCTGTCAGGAATGCAGCGCCGACCTCGTCGGCTGCCTCATGCCCCTTGGCGAGCAGATCGACGATCCCGCGCAAGGTCGGCGTGTGGTCCTGCTCGTCGGGCCAATCCGCAGCCGTGAGGCGACCGAGCAGCCGATCCCAGGCGCCGAGAGAGGCCAACGGCGCATCGGCGGGCAGCACGCGCAGCCACCCCTGCGGCAACGACTGGAACGGGCCGGTTTCCGATCGGCAAAGAGCCGCGAGCCGGCGCATGCGGGTCTGCGAGAACCCGCGGATCAGAATATCGGCAAGCGCTGCGGCGGCCTGACCGTCGCGGGTGGTGGTGACTTTGATGCCATGGACGAAATGGAGGTCCAAATTGGCATCCGCGCGCAAGGCAAGGAAGTGATCGTCATAGTCGGCGGTCGACGCTGCGGCGATGGCGATATCGGCCGGATCGACGCCCTCTGACACCATGAGCGCGCGCGCCCAGCGGATCGCCTCGACCGCTTCGTGATAGCCGGTGGCTGCGCTGACCATGTGCTGCTCGGGTGCCAGTGCATCCGAGCAGCGAATAGCCACATCGGTGGCGGCAAGCCATTCCGGGACGGGGCGCGGTCCCGCGACCCATGCGACAGGCACATGCGTCGCAAGCGCCGCCAGAAGCGGACGCCAGCTGGGCGAAAGCTCGGTGATACCAACAATCTCAACGGAACCGAGGACCGCCGGGGCATGCGCCAGGCGCTTCAGCGCCGCCGACACCAGGTCAGTGGGGCGCATCATCCCGGGCGCCAGCTGCTCCTGTACGGCCGCTTCGAGGCGCGCAATCGATTCGAGGCGCGGATGCTCATGGGCGCGCGCGGCCAGGTCTATCCCTGAGCGCCAGACCTTGTGGAGCGTATCGGCTGCGGCATCGACCATTCCCGGGAGCAGCTTGATGCCGTCCAGTTCTCCCAGAGGCGTCGCCGGTAAGGCTACCTGGATCGCGGTACGCAGGCTCTCGTCGTCAATGGGCCGCGTGAAGCCGCCAGCCAGCCGGACGGCGAGCTGCTCGAACGAGAGGATCTGCAAGCCGTGGAGCCGCTGCCGGGCGGCGTCGAGGCGCAGTTCGCGCATCGCCAAACGGCCATGTGCGACGATCGTGCGCCGATTAGGATTGGTGCTCACCGCCAACTATCTCCTATTGATTCGCCGGTTCCGCTTGACGCGACTCCACCATGTAGATACAAACTATACGGGCATTGCAGATATGTCCATATAGTTTTTATCCCCTCGTGATGTAAAGGAACGGAACCAGATGACCAGCGAGGGGCCAGCGCTGAAGTGGGGCGTGGAACGCCGCCTCGAGTTCATCGAGTTCCGGCTGTTCTGGGAGGGCGGCGTCAACCGCTCGGACATCATCGAAATGTTCGACGTGTCGGTGCCGCAGGCATCGAAGGATCTGACGCTCTACCAGGAGCGCGCACCGCACAATGCGCTCTATGACAAGAGTGCCCGTCGCTATGTGGCGGGCCCGGATTTCGAGCCCATTTTCCTGAAACCCGATCCCTATGGTTATCTGTCGCGCCTGCGCTCGGTCGCCGAGGGGCTGATCGAACTGGGCGAATCCTGGATTACCCAGGTGCCCGATACCGATATCGCGCTAACACCCCGCCGCGACATCAACGCCAAGGTGCTGCGCACCATATTGGGTGCGGTGCGTGACGTGCGATCGGTCGATATCCACTATCAGTCGATGAGCAGAGATCGGCCCGATCCGATCTGGCGGCGCATTACGCCGCATGCCTTTGGCTATGACGGCTTTCGCTGGCATGTGCGCGGCTACTGTCACATCACCGCCAAGTTCAAAGACTTTCTCCTGCCGCGCATCCTTGATGTAGGCGAGTTGGAAGAGGCTGGTGCGCCGGCCGATCAGGACGCTCTTTGGCAGAAGCGCTTTGGCATCGAGATCGGTCCGCATCCCGACCTCACAGAAAGCCAGAAGGCGGTAGTCGCAAAGGACTATGGGATGGCGGGCGGCTCGGCCGTGCTGACCGTCCGCTACGCGATGCTGTTTTATGTGCTGAAGCGCCTCGGCCTTTTGGGCGACGCCGCCCAGCTACCCGCCCGCAGCCAGCATATCGTGGTGGTCAACAGAGATGAGACTGTCGCGGCCTTGGAAAGGGCGGAGTTCGCGCTGTGATCTTGGGTAAAAGCCCAAAATATCGAAGATACCGAATGTCCTTTGGTGTGGGCGGGCTGATGCTCAATGAGAGCCTAGTGATCGCCCAGGCTTATCGACCCGGCGAGACCTGGGCGTGTGCTCGTGAGCGCTTGCTGGCCCAGGGCGCGTCTTCCTTGCCCAAATTGGCCTCGCAAACCCGCGCGCTTCGCGAAGTGTACGACCGCATAGGTCATCTCTCCGATGCCGAACGCCATTACCTGTCGGCAGAGGCTGACCGCGCCGAGCAGCAGGCGATGATGTGGCTGGCGGTCTGCCGGACCTATCGTTTTGTCCGCGAATTCGCTGTCGAGGTGATCAACGAGCGCTACCAATCCTGGCGGCTTGACCTGGGTCATGAGGTTTTTGACCGCTTTCTCGCGGAGAAAGCGGAGAGTGATCCTGGCCTCGCCGAGCTCTCACCATCAACCTGCGCGAAATTGCGTCAGGTCTTGTTTCGGATTTTGCGTGAAGCCGGTTTGAGAAGTGTCGAGGGCAGAATTCAGCCGATTTGGTTGTCGGGGCGCATAAAGCGGCTGATTGAGGAAAGTAATCCGGCGGATTTGCGAATCTTTCCCGGAAATGGGGGGTGATTGTGAGCACAAGAACCGATCGGCGCGCCCGCGCCGAGCATCTATTCAGGGTAGTTTCCAGTGAACGGTTCTTGCAAAAGCAAGGGCTGGGCAACGAGGTTCCCTTTTTCATCTGCGCATTTGATGCCGAAGACGGGCTGAGCCTGGGCGAGGATCGCGAGGATCTGATCGCCCGGTTGGGGCATGCCGGTGTGCGAGTGCTTGATATCGACCTCTATGCCCTTTCCCTCAGTATCCTCGAGGGCCGGGGCATATTTGAGCAGATTCTTGAGGTTGAAGCCGAGACCGAAAAGTCGGAGCTCAAGGAGCTGTTGCAAGGGGTTCTGGACCCGCAGGCACATCTCATTCCGGAGATCGCGCGGCGAATTGAAGAAGCCCCACACGATGTGATCTTCCTGTCAGGCGTTGGTGAGGTTTACCCCTACCTGCGATCGCACAACGTGCTCAACAACTTGCAAAGCACCGCGAAGGACCGGCCGACGGTCATGTTCTTTCCGGGAAAATACACCCATGCGTTGGCGACCGGGGCATCGCTGGAATTGTTCGGCGTGTTGCACGACGACAAATACTACCGCGCGTTCAATATCATGAATTACGAGGTCTGACCGATGGCTACTCTCCTGCGTGATATCTTTGCCAAACCGGTCGACCGTTCGATCGACGGGGTAATCAAGGCTGATGACAAGGAAAGCCTCCTGACCGAGCTCGATGAATATGTCATCACCAACGAGATCGGCGCCCGACTGGAGCAATTCCTCGACGCCTACAACAATTACGATACCGCGAACGGGGTGTGGATTTCCGGCTTCTTCGGATCGGGGAAATCTCACCTGCTGAAAATGCTCGCTCTTCTTCTGGAGAACGACGAGGTCGAGGGGCAACGCGCCATCGAAATCTTTGAGCGCAAGCTCGCGGGCAATCCGATGCTGGCGGGGGCCTTGCGCAAGGCGGTGTCGATTCCATCCCGGTCGGTATTGTTCAATATCGACCAAAAGGCGGATGTGATCTCGAAGACGGATGTCGATGCACTTCTGGCGGTCTTCCAGAAGGTCTTTGACGAGATGTGCGGCTATTATGGCAAGCTCCCGCATATCGCGCAGTTCGAGCGTGATCTGGACAGCCGCGGCAAACTTGATGCCTTCAAGGCGGCCTTCATGCGGTCTTCTGGCAAGCCTTGGGAGCGTGGGCGTGAGCAGGCGCTGATGGAAGGCAAGCACATTGCTGCGGCGTTCGCGGAGGTCACGGGCGATGAGGTCAAGGATATTCTTGGCCAGTATCGCAAGGATACGAAGGTCTCGATCGAAGATTTTGCCAATATGGTGAAGTCGTGGATCGATGCGCAGGGACCGAAGTTCCGGCTGAACTTCTTCGTCGATGAGGTGGGGCAGTATATCGCCGACAACGTCAAACTGATGACGAACCTGCAGACCATTGCCGAAAGTCTGAACACCAAGTGCAACGGGCAGGCCTGGATTGTTGTCACCGCCCAGCAGGACATGGGTTCGGTCATCGGCGATTTGACGGCGCAGCAGGAGAATGATTTTTCGAAAATCCAGGCGCGCTTCGCCAACCGAATGCCGCTGAACTCTCAGGATGTGGCCGAAGTCATCCAGCGCCGTCTGCTGGCCAAGACCGAGGCTGGCCAGATTACCCTTGGCAATCTTTATGATGCTGAGGAGAACAACCTGCGTACTTTGTTCGATTTTGGCGATAATTCCTTCAAGTTCAGGAATTTCTCCGGAAAAGAACAGTTCGTCGCGAGCTATCCGTTCCCGAACTACCAGTATGATCTGTTCCAGCGTGCGATCATGGGCCTCTCCCAGCATAACGCGTTTGAGGGCAAGCACAGCTCGGTCGGCGAACGCTCGATGCTGGGGGTGTTTCAGGAAGTGGCTAAACGGCTGGCGGATACGCCGGTCGGAGGCCTTGCGACCTTTGATCTCATGTTCGAGGGGATCCGTACCGCCCTGAAATCATCGGTTCAGCAGTCGATCCAACTGGCCGAAAAGAACCTTGGCGATGATTTCGCCGTGCGGGTTCTGAAAGTGCTGTTCCTTGTGAAATACGTCAAGGAATTCAAACCGACCGCTCGCAACATATCGATCCTCCTGCTTTCCCGGTTCGAGGCGGACCAGACCGAGCAGCGCCGCAATATCGAAGAGGCTTTGTCGCTTCTGGAACGCCAGACGCTGATCCAGCGCAATGGTGAAGTTTATGAATTCCTCACCAATGAAGAAAAGGACGTCGAGGCCGAGATCAAGGCAATTGCCGTCGATCCCGCCGAGATCGAGCGGCAGCTCGACGAGCTGGCGTTCGGCGCGATCCTCCGTCACGGCAAGATCAAGCATGCTGGCACGGGTGTGGACTATGCTTTCACCCGCAAGCTCGACGGGCACAGCCTGAACCGGGAGCATGAGCTTTCGGTGAATATCGTCTCGCCCTTCAGCGACGATTCCGACACGCCGGATGTGGTTCGTTCGAACAGCATGGCAAGCGATGAGATGGTTGTCCTGCTTGGACGTGATGTGCGCTTCACGCGCGATCTCGTCCTCTGGCTCCAGACCGTAAAATTTGCCCGTCAGGTCACAAGCGGCGATGCCCAGCCCGGCCGCGATCGCATCATTGCGGAAAAGCGTGACCAGAATACGCGGCGTGAAAAGGAGCTGGTACAGAGACTGCGCGGTCTGATCGCGGAGGCTCGCCTTTTCGTGCGCGGGGCCGAGCTGGAAATCGGCGGCGAAGACCCGCAAGAACGGCTGATCAAAGGTTTCCAGGTGCTGGTGGACAAGGTCTATACCAACCTGCCTGTCCTGCGCGGCGCTACTTACACCGAAGCCGATCTTGGGCGCGCCGGCCGTGTCGATGGCGGGCTTTTCGGCGGCGAAGGCAGCGGTCTGACCGAAGCCGAGCAGGACGTGCTGAATCATGCTCAGGCCCAGATGCGTCTTGGGACGCGGGTCTCGGTCAAGGCTTTGGTCGAGAAGTTTGGAGCCAAACCTTATGGCTGGCCGTCCATTGCGGTGCTGTGTCTGACTGCGAGTCTTGTTGCGCGCGGCAAGCTTGAGGCTCGGGCTGACAGCTCTCTGCTGGAAGGGGATGCCCTCGTGCCGCAGCTGCGCAACAGCCATGCCCTTGGCAATATTCTGCTCTCCCCGCAGATCGAATTCACCGCAGCTCAGATCCGTAAATCGCGCGAGCTGTTTCAGGCACTGTTCGATCTGCCCGCCTCGGGCAATGACGCCCGCAGTCTCGGGGCGGAATGGCAGGCGCAGTTGCGCAAGCTGACCAGCGAACTGGAAGGTCTTGGCCAGCAGTCGACCGGCTACCCCTTTATCGCCGCCCTCGATCCGCTGCGGACTCTGCTCGACAGCATGCGCGATCAGCCGGCGACATGGTTCATTACCGGCTCGGTGGGCCAGGAAGATCAGCTGCTGGATGCCAAGGAGGATATCCTCGACAAGGTCCGCAGCTTCATGTCCGGACCGCAGAAGGGCATCTATGATGAGGTGCGTGCTTTTCTGACCGTGCAGGACCAGAACCTTACCTTTGCCGAAGATTCTGCCGCCAACACATTACGCCGGGTTCTTGCCGATCCGCAGTGCTTCAAGGGCACCGCGATTCAGGAACTGAAGGCGGATTTCTACGCCCTGAAAGAACGCATCGAACAAACGGTTCTGGCTGAGCGCAACGCCGTCATCGCGGCGATTGACGAGGTGGCCGAGAAAATCGCCCAGACCTCGGAGTTCCGCGCGCTACCGCCAGAGCAGCAGACGGGTATCCGCGATGGGCTTACTGCGCAGAAATCCGGCGTTGCTTCGCAAACCCTGTTCCCGGCCTTGCGTCATCAGGCGACCGAGGTGCGTTCCAACCTTCTGGCCGATACGCTGACCCGGATCGCCGAACTGACGCCTGCACCAGCGCCGGCTCCCGCGCCCCAGCCCGAACCTGTCGGTGACGTGGCCGAAGCCCCGGCTGTGTCATATGTGCCGCCGGCACCGGCAAAGCCCCAATATATCAAGGCCCAGTCGATCACCGTCTCCTTCGCGAAAACCTATCTCGAAGATGAGGACGATGTGACCCGCTACCTTGATGAGATGAAAAAGACCCTGCTGGCCGCAATCGGCGCGGGCAAGAAAGTGATTGTCTGATGGATACCAATGCGCTGAAGAAATTTGCGCAAAGCGCACGCAATCTGCTGATCGATCAGGTCACTGCCCGGCTGGACATGGTGCTGAACGAAGGCGCTGCCGCTCGCCGTGAACACCCCAAGGCGATCGCAAAGTTGGAGGCCGCAGCCAACAGCAACCGTGGCCAAGTGATCGAGCAGGCGGCCTACACATGGTTCAACCGCTTCACCGCGCTGCGCTTCATGGATGTGACGGGCCTGACCAACCCGCGTGTTGTTTCGCTCGCCGATGGCGCCACCCGGCCCGAGATCCTGGCCGAGGCGATGGCCGGCAACCTGCCGGATCGCGCCCGGCCCGAGATCGCCGAATATCTGAACGGCACCCGCCCGGCTCATGACGGGCAGGCGGAAGCTTATCGGCTGCTGCTGATCCATGCCTGCAACGAATGGCACGGCGCGATGCCCTATATGTTCGAGCGCGCCGATATGCTCGACCGGGCCGAGGATTATACCGAACTGCTGATGCCCGACGATCTTCTGTCGCCGGACAGCATCCTGGCCCGCCTGCGCGAGGTGATGACGGAAGATGCCTGCCAGGATGTCGAGATCATCGGCTGGCTCTATCAGTTCTATATCAGCGAAAAGAAGGATCAGGTCTTTGCCGGGCTGAAGAAGAACCAGAAGATCACGGCGGAGAATATCCCCGCCGCGACGCAGCTGTTCACCCCGCATTGGATCGTCCGCTATCTGGTAGAAAACTCGCTGGGGCGGCTGTGGCTGCTCAATCGCCCGCAATCGAAGCTGGCGGCGAAGATGGAGTATTACATAGCGCCGGAAGAACCAGAGACGGATTTCCTGAAGATCACCCGACCTGAAGAGATCCGCATCTGCGATCCGGCCTGCGGCTCTGGCCATATGCTGACCTATGCGTTTGACCTGCTCTTTGAGATTTATGCCGAGGAAGGCCATGACGCGGCCGAGATTCCCGGCCTGATCCTGAAGCACAACCTGACCGGCATCGAGATTGACGACCGCGCCGGGGCGCTCGCGGCCTTTGCGCTGTCGATGAAGGCGGCGGCAAAGCTGGGGCGGCGGCGGTTCCTGCGGATGGCGGTGACGCCGGACATCTGCGTGTTGTCCGATGTGGCCTTCACGCCGGCCGAGATGCAGGACGTGGCCGCCGTGGTGGGCAAGGATCTGTTCACCGACGAGCTACGCGAGACGTTGGGGCAGTTCGACCAGGCCAAGAACTTCGGCTCGCTGATCGTGCCGAAACTGCGCGACCCGGCCGAGACGCTGCGGATGGTGGAGGCGCGGGACTTCGGCAGCGATCTGCTGCTGAAGGAGGTGCAGGAGCGTGTCGTGGCCGTGCTGCGAATGGCTGAGGCGCTGTCGCCAAAGTATCATGTGGTGGTGGCTAACCCGCCGTATATGAGTGTTGGCGGCATGAATGCAGCCATGAAGGCATGGGCGGAAGAATCGTATCCCAACAGCTTTTCTGATGCTTTTTCGATGTTCATCGAACGGACCGGAGCACTGAATTGTCTGTCCGGGTTCTCCGGTATGGTGACAATGCAGAATTGGATGTTCCTGTCATCTTTCGAAATGCTTCGCGATAACTTGCTGGCGGAGCGAACTTTGCGTAGCCTGTGTCAGATTGGTTATAACAGCTTCCCAGAAATGAACTCAAAGGTCGCTCAGGCGTCAGCCTTTGTGATTGAAAAACAGAAAAACGCTGGTAGCGGCATCTTTTTCAACCTTAATGATGCACCACAATCTGCAGATAAGCGGCTTGTATTTCTTGAGAAGCGAAGAACGTCGGAATACTACGCACCGATCCCAGATGATTTCCGAAACATTCCTGGAAGCCCTCTCGCATATTGGGCCAGTGATGGCGTTTATGCAGCGTTCAAGAGCAGCCAGCTCCTCTCCGCATATGCGTCAGTCGGAAAGGGACTTGATACAGGCGATAATGAGCGTTTTTTGAGATTTTGGTTCGAAGTGGAGCAATCCCCAAAACGTTGGGTGCCCTGCCAGAAAGGTGGCCCATTTCGAAAATGGTTTGGCAACAACGACATCGTGATCGATTGGGCGAATAACGGCACCGCATTGCGCAACTTTCCCAAGGCAAATCTCCGGAACGCCCAAAATTATCTCCGCCCTGGAATCTCATGGACAAGGGTTTCTAGCGCTCCCCCTGCATTTCGGGCCTTTGATGCAGGGCAGATTTTTGAATCGACCGGTCCATGCGTCTTTTCCGAAGACATACCTGAACCAGTGGCGCTTGGACTGCTGAATAGCAACTTCACGAGGCTTGTGCTGGGGATGCTAGCGCCCTCTTTGGACTTCCAAAGCGGGCACGTGTCCAAGGTTCCGGTGCCAAGTTCCTCAAAGACGCTGGATCAGCAACCGGCAACGGCTTGTGTTTCACTTTCCCGCGCCGACTGGGATGCCTACGAAACCTCTTGGGAATTCACAGCGCTCCCGCTGCTCTCGCCCGAGCATCGCGGCGGGACGCTGGCGGACAGCTACGCCACCCTTCGCGCCCAGTGGCAGGGCATGACCGATGAGATGCAGCGGCTGGAGGAAGAGAATAACCGCATTTTCATCAACGCCTATGGTTTGCAAGATGAGCTGACTGCTGAAGTGCCGATCGAGGAAATCACCCTCACCTGCAACCCGGCCTATCGCTATGGCGTGAAAGCCTCGGAAGAGGAGCGCGAGGCGCGGCTGCGCGAGGAGACGGTGGCCGAATTCCTCCACTATGCCGTGGGCTGCATGTTCGGGCGCTACAGCCTCGACGCGCCAGGCCTGATCCTCGCCAATCAGGGCGAGGGGGTGGAGGAATATCTGGCCCGCGTGCCGGAACCGAGTTTCGCCCCCGACCGCGACAATGTCATTCCAGTGCTGGATGCCGACTGGTTCGCCGATGACATCGTCACCCGCACCCGCGCCTTCCTGCGCGTGACCTTTGGCGAAGCGAAGTTCCGCGAAAACCTCGCCTTCATCGAAAAGGCGCTCGGCAAGGATCTGCGCAAGTGGTTCACCAAGGATTTCTTCGACTATCATGTGCGCCGCTATAAAAAGCGCCCGATCTACTGGATGTTCTCCAGCCCCAAGGGCAGCTTCAATGCGCTGATCTATATGCACCGCTATCGGCCCGACACCGTCTCGGTCGTGCTGAACCAGTATCTGCGCGAGTTCATCCACAAGCTGGAAGTCGAACGCGCCCGGCTGGAAAAGCTAGCCATGGATCCTACAGCCACGCCCGCCAAGCAAACAAAGGCGCAGAAGGAAACAGCCACGGTCATCAAGCAGATCGCCGAGCTGACCGAATGGGAACGCGATGTCGTCTATCCGATGGCGCAGCAGAAGATCGCCATTGATCTCGATGACGGGGTGAAGCGCAACTATCCGCTGTTCGCCGGCGCGCTGAAGCCGATCAAGGGGCTGGAGGCGGCGGATGACTGACCGCATCGCCGCTGGCCTGATGCGGCTTTATGAGGATCAGGGGCACCGCATCGTCTTCTGGTATGACGCCGCCCGCGATTTGCGCGCGGCGTTTGATGCGGTTGACCTGCCCGGCGTGACCAAGGTCGAGATCGCCAACAACGAATTCGGGTTGAAATACCGTATGCTGCGGCAGGAGCCGAAGGCGCGGTTCCTGCTCTATAAGGATGGTCCCGAGCCGCCGATGGCTGAGAACTGGTTGCTGGACGTGCAACTGGCCACAGCCGTCTTTCGCGCCGATCAGGCGGCGATCTGGGTGGCGGATCTCGGCATTCCGGCGAAATATGAAGCCGCCGTGCGCGACCACGCCGAGTTCTACCGTTCCGGCAAGCGGCTGGAAGCGCTGCGCGCGATCGAGCGCGAGCGTCCGTCGCAAAGCGCGAACGATGTCCGCCGCAAGATGCTGGCAGTCTGCGCCGGGGCGGATGGCGATCTGGATACGGTGGTCGAGGCGTTGCTGGCCGAACTGGCCGAAGACCATGATGATGCCCTGCGGCTCATCGATCGGGTCGGGCTGGCGGCGTTCTTCTGGAAAGAGGTTTCGGCGCGCTATGACTATGCCACTGCCGAGCAGGATCTTCAGGATTTCGCCATCACCCTGTTTTCCAGCGCCTGGGCGCGCGCCATGGGGGAGGCTGCCGCCCTGAACACGGATGCTGCGCTGATGTTTCGCCGCTGGAGCGCTTCGCGCCGGTGGGGTGAGGCGTTCGAGAAACTCTCGGGCGACTATCAGGATGTGCTCAAGATCAGGGATGATCTGGCATCCCGCGACTTCCGCAAGCTGATGCCGCATGACCATTTCGAGGAAGTGGACCGACGGATCGTTGTCGCCATCGTCGAGGGGCTGGCCCAGCAGAGCCTGGCCGCGACAGATGTGCTGAAATGGGTGCGCGATCGCCGCCAGAGCCATTGGTATGGCCGTTACGCGGATGTCTATCAGGCGATTGGTTATGCGACCGAGTTCCAGCAGGCCCTGGCCGAGGCCGACCTGACGATGACCAGTTTGTCCGATGGCGTGAAGCGCTATTCCGCAAGCTGGTTCCGTTTGGACCAGCTATATCGCAAGTTCATCTATCACATGCAGCAAAGCGGGCAGTCAGGACTGTTGTCCGCGCTCTACGAGGCAGTCGAGAACCGCTACACCACGAATTTCGTGCTGAAGCTGAACGACGCCTGGCAGGATCAGGTCGCCCGCCTGACCGATTGGGCGGTTCCAGGCTTTCCACGTCAGGGGGATTTCTACCGGGAACAGGCCGCTGAATACCGACGCAAGGATCAGAAGGTCGTCGTCATCATCTCGGATGCGCTGCGCTATGAGGTGGCCGAAGAGGCGCTGCGCGAGATCCGCAAGCTTAATCGGTTTGATGCCGAGCTGAAGCCGATGATCGGGGCCTTGCCCAGCTATACCCAGCTCGGCATGGCGGCACTCTTGCCGCATCGGCAACTGGCGATCCGCGATGACAATGATCTGGTGCTGCTGGACGGCGAAAGCACCATGGGTGCGGCCGCCCGTGAAAAGGCTCTGGCTGCGGGCCGGGCAGGGGACCGGGTAAAGGTTCTGGCGACGAAGGATTTCATGAATCTGGGATCATCGGAGGGCAAAGACCTCTTCCGAGATCATGATGTCCTCTATCTGTATCACAACCAGATCGACGCGATTGGCGATAAGCTCACCACCGAGGAAAATGTCCCCGCTGCGGCAGAGACTGCCATCGAGGATCTGGTGAAGCTGGTGCGGAAGCTGACCTCGGCCAACTTCTCGAACATCCTGATCACCGCCGATCACGGCTTCTTGTGGCAACACAAGGCTCTGGAAGAGAGCGGCTTCGCGCTGAGCGAGCCGGAAGGCGAGGTCGTTACACGAAACCGGCGCTTCGTCATCGGTCGAGGCCTTAACAGCAGTGGCGGCATGAAGAAGTTCTCTGCCGCACAGCTTGGGCTGGAAGGTGAGCAGGACATTCTGATCCCGAACTCGATCAACCGCCTGCGGGTCAAAGGATCAGGCAGCCGCTTTGTCCATGGCGGGGCGAGCCTGCAGGAGATCGTCCTACCGGTCCTGCGTGTCGGCAAGCAGCGTAAGGAGGATGTCGGACAGGTTTCGGTGCAGATCATTCCGCCACCCCGTGCTCAGATCACCACGGGCCAGATCCAGGTCACCTTCTATCAGGCAGAGCCAGTGACCGACAAGCAGCAGCCCCGGCAGGTGCATGCAGCCATCTTTGCTGACGATGGAGCACTCATCTCTGACGAAGCCGAGTTGGAATTCGATTTCACGTCTGAGAACCCGCGTGAGCGCGAGCTGTCGCGGAGCTTCCTGCTGTCCAAGGCGGCAGACGCCTATAACAATCAGACAGTCTTCCTGAAGCTGCGAACGCGCATCGGCAAGACCAGCCATTTCGAAGATCACGCTTCGCAGCCGCTGCTGCTGAAACGCGGGATCAGTACAGATTTCGATTTCTGAGGTGCCGATGTCGACCCTTGATGACAAGATCAACGAGCATTTTGCCGGTTTCGTGGTCCGCAAGGATCTGGTGAAGGCCGTGAAGGGGAACGCCATTGTCCCCACTTATGTGCTCGAATACCTGCTCGGCCAATACTGCGCGACCGATGACGAGGCCTCAATCGCGACAGGCATCGAGACGGTCAAGGATATCCTGCGCAAACATTACGTCCATCGTTCCGAAGCGGGGCTGGTCCAGTCGACGATCAAGGAGCGCGGCCGCTACAAGGTGATCGATCAGGTCAGCGTGGCGCTGAACGAAAAGACTGATGGCTATGAGGCGGTGTTCGAGAACCTTGGGATCAAGCGGGTTGCGATCGACAGCGCCACGGTCAAGGCGCACCCGAAACTGCTGGTAACGGGTATCTGGTGCATCGCCGATGTGCAGTACGAGTTCTCGGAAGACAGCCGGATCTCTCCATGGATCATCGATACGCTGAAACCGATCCAGATCGCCCGTGTCGACTATGACGGCTATCGCGAGACGCGTGACAAGTTCACCACCGAGGAATGGATCGATCTTCTGATGCAGAGCATCGGCTTTGATCCCTCCGTGTTCGGGCACAGGTCAAAGCTTTTGCAATTGTTGCGCCTGATCCCCTTCGTCGAACGCAACTACAATCTCATTGAGCTTGGCCCCAAAGGCACGGGCAAATCGCATATCTATTCCGAGTTTTCACCGCATGGTCAGTTGATATCCGGCGGTGAAGTTACTGTTCCCAAGCTCTTCGTGAACAACTCCAATGGACGGATTGGGTTGGTTGGCTATTGGGATGTCGTCGCCTTTGACGAATTTGCCGGCCGCGAGAAGACTGCCAACAAGGCGCTTGTCGATATCATGAAGAACTATATGGCGAACAAGCAGTTCTCGCGCGGGGTAAATCCGATGGGCGCTGAAGCCAGTTTTGCCTTTGTCGGCAATACCGATCATAACGTCCCATGGATGCTGAAGAATACTGATCTGTTCGAGGCTCTTCCGCCACAGTTTCACGACAGCGCCTTTATCGATCGACTGCACGCCTATCTCCCTGGATGGGAGGTCGATATCATCCGGGGCGAGATGTTCACATCTGGCTTTGGGTTCATCGTCGACTATCTGGCCGAAATCCTACGTCATCTGCGTGCCGAAGACTTCTCGCACCGGCCGGATCGGTTCTTCATCGTTCCCGTTCAGACTCACATCCGGGATCGCGCGGCGATCAACAAGACCATGTCCGGCCTGCTGAAGCTGATTTTCCCGAATGGAGGCGAGACAGAAGCCGAAGTTGAAGAGCTGCTGCGGTTTGCGATTGAATGCCGCAAGCGGGTGAAGGACCAGCTCCTGCGGATCGACAGTACCTTCGAGACCGCGGATTTCCATTACATTGCGTCGGATGGATCAAAGCGTGCTGTCACCACGCTGGAGGAAGAAGAATTCCCCCAGTTCTACCATCGGCGATCCGCCAATGATGTGGATGAGAGTTCGGATCGGCCTGAAATTATGGCGCTCGCAGCAGAGCCGGCTTCCAAGACGGCTGCTTCCGCAGCGTCTGCTGTTGTCTCTGCGGTTGCCCCGAAACCTGGGCATGTCGTTTTCACGGAAAACCGCAAGGGCATCAGCTTCGACAAGATCTTCGGTCCCTGGACGGATGGTTCAACGCGGATCATCATCACCGACCCCTATATCCGGAAGTTCCATCAGGCGCGCAACGTGATGGAACTGATCGAGATGCTGATACGGCGCAAACAGCCCGAAGATCAGGTCGCTGTGCATCTTGTCACGGCTCCGGACGATGGGAACATTCAGGAGCAGCGAGAATGCCTGGACGGGATTGCTGAGGCCTGCACAGGCACCGGCGTTGATTTCACCTGGGCCTTTGATGGTTCGGGGACACTCCATGCACGCGACATCACAGCGGACACCGGCTGGAAGATGGTTCTGGACCGCGGCTTGGATATCTTCCAACCGACACCTCGCAAGATGAACGGTTTTTCACTGGGGGAACGGATGCAGGAGCACCGCATGATCCGGGGGTTCTACATCACCTATGTAGAGAACCCCTGACCACAGGATCAGAAATTTAACATAAGATATATTATCAGTCTTTTATCCTTGTATATCAATATCTTATATTTTTCGCCCTTCACGGCTTGGTCTTGAGCGCGAACCGATCCGCACGGTCGCGTACAATCGTCGGCAGTTCACCAAGACGAGACGCATCCTCAAGCCCTGGCACCTCGATCCCATCGGCAATGGCGCCGCGGATAGCCCCGGCCATCGCCGCGGCACGCCGGCGCAGGAACGGAAGAGCCAGGCCCGCATCTTCGGCGAAGCGCTCGAAACTCTCTGCCCCTACGTCCTCAAGGGTCGCCGCACGGCCGAACCGCATGGCGAGCTTCGCTGAGAGTTCCGGCCACATATGGGTCGCCACGAGATCATAGAGCGGCGCCAACACCACCTGGCCATTATCCCGGCGCAAGAGACTGTAATTCTTGGCATGGGCGTCGGCGTTGCCGATGATCAGATTGAAGATGGCTGCGTCGGCGAGCTTAAGCACCTCGCGTGCGGGCCGCGTGGTGGCCCGACGCACCAATGCGAAGCCATCGCGAAAAGTTGGCCCGCCTTCACTCGCATATTTGCGGTTCGACGGCACGCCGAGCGCCTGGGCAAAATCTTCCTGATGCAACCGAGTGGTGCCGACATCGGCCTCAAGGCGATCATAGCGCGTCACGAGCAAATAGGGCTGGCCAGCGATGGCCCGCCATTCCGCCATCGCTGCGTCGAGACCCACTGTTCGCGCCAGCGCCAGGCAGAAAGCCTCATTGGCGGCAAGACCAGGAAAGTGGTCGGGCTCCGGTTTGATGAGATGGGTCGACGGTTCGCCGATGCGGGGTACAGCAATGGCGCCATCTATGAGAATTACCGGCAACTTGCTTTGCGCGCCGGCCAGACTAAGCCGTGCGCCTCCTTCCCCGGCCAGCATCGGCACTCGCGGCAGGCGATCGATCAGTGCGACGAGCTCGGCATCATCCAGCGGATGGGCTGGCTCGCCTTCAGGTGGTCCCGGTGGCATCTCTCCTTGAGGAAGGAAAGAGAGCGTGCCAGCGACATCGCCACCGAGCGCTGCCAGCAGACGGAAGGGATTGTCGGGCGAGACGCCAAGCGCCCTCGCGATGGCAGTCCGCTGTCCCTCTTCCGGTAGCAGACCTCCAAAGACAGCCTTACACAGCGCGTCACCGAACGGCTCGGGCTGCTCGGGAAGCGCGTGCGAGATAGGAGCCGTCGCCGGATCGGCCAGCCAATCGGGAGCGTAGGCGAAATGCATCGCGCCGCCACGATCGATCGCGAGTTCGCCGGCAATGCGCTGATCCGACCAGACGATAAGTCGGTCGAGAATATCGGCCGTCATGCGGGCGGTCCCGCAATCACGATCCCGTCCGGTCGCCGGATCTGCAACTCACATCCCAGCGCGGCGAGGACCGTGATGACCTTGCCGATCTGCGCAGTCGCCTTGCCCCGCTCGAGATCGACGACGAAGCGCAGTCCCACTCCGCTAGCGGCTGCCAGCTCATCCTGGCGAAGTCCGAGCTCCTTGCGTTCATCCCGGACGATCTGTCCGATCATTGTTGAGTCCAGCACAAGCCCTCACTTTCCCGGTCGGGAAATATTTAGTCCTGGATGCGATTTCAACCCACAATTTACCCGATCGGGATATTATTGGCCCGATCCCAGCAGGAAAGCTAATAAATTTCCTGCTCGGGATATCGCCACGCACCGCGCTGCAATCGACCCAGCCCATATCCTGAAGTTGAGACAAGCTGATGCAAGTCCCTTTGCAGACGTCGACGACCGCTGATACCTTCCCGTCCATGGTACCTGCTTGTCTCCTCGGTTGAATTTATGGTCACGCCACGAACTATCCTGCTGCCCACCGACTTTACCGGCCGGTGCGATCGCTCCCGCGACCGGGCGGTGCTCTTGGCACGCGCCTGGGGCGCCAGCTTGGTGCTTCTTCACGTCCTCGAGAACGATGCGACGATACCTTGGGATCGCGAAGAAGCCATGGATCGGGCCCAGGCGAAGCTCGAGAGCGAAGTGCAAGACGATAATATTGCGATTTGCACGAGGGTCGCGTTCGGTGATGTCACTTCGACCATTCTCGATGTCGCTGCCGAATTCTCGGTCGAGCTCATCGTCACGGGCATTTCCCGCAAGGATGAGCTCGGAGATTTCCTCATTGGAACCACGGTCGAACGCTTGGCACGGCGGGCAGGCTTGCCGCTCCTGATCGTCAAGGGCCGCGCGGAAGCAGAGTATCGGCAGTTGATGGCGGCCACGGATTTTTCGGAATGCTCAAGAACTGCGCTTACAACCGCGGTCGACCTGTTCCCGACGGCGGCAATCACGCTCCTGCACGCGTATCATGTTCGGCTCGAGACGTTGCGCGGTCGCGAGGGCCCTGCCGCGGCGCAACAGGCGGATATCGCATACGAGCTGGACGCATTCCTGAGCGCGACCGCCCTGTCTCCTGCGACGCAAGCACTCCTCGATGTCAGCGTGGACTATGGTGACGTCCGCCAGGTTGCGCGCGACCATGTGCAGGCGAACGCTGTCGATCTCGCGGTCATTGGAACCCATGGACGCTCGGCGCTAGCGACAGCGATGCTCGGGAGCACGGCGCGAGCCCTTGTCGGCTACCTTGAATGCGACGTACTGCTTGTTCCACAGGACAGCCGGGCGAGCGAACCAGCGCAACGCATTATCCAGGGAATCGCACCTGACGATGCGGGATAACAAGCGAGATGAAGAAAGGCGAGCCAGGCTCGCTCATCTCGTCATCCTCGTCGCCCTACAGTCCGTGATGGCAGCGGAGCTCATTCTCCTGACCATCGAGCAGCAATGGATCCACGTCTTCCTGGTGGCCGGGATCATGCTGACGATGGCGATGCCCATCGTGCTGAAAGCCCGCTTTTCCGTTCACATACCGCCCGAAGTACAGATACTTGCCATTCTGTTCGGTTTCGCGGCGCTCTTCCTCGGAGAGGTGCGCGACTATTACGAGCGCTTTTGGTGGTGGGATCTGATCCTCCATGCAACGGCAGGGCTACTGCTGGGACTTCAGGGGTTCATGACGGTCTACATCCTCAATGAGGATCGGCATGTGGACCTCCATATGAGGCCTTCATTTCTCGCGGTCTTTGCATTCTGCTTCTCCCAGGCGATCGGCGCTCTCTGGGAGATATTCGAGTTCACGATGGACCAGGTTTTCGGGTTGACCATGCAGAAGCCCATGCTCGGCGACCCGTCTGGCCTCACCGACACAATGTGGGATCTCATCGTCAACGCCATCGGCGCGCTCGCGATCAGCGTGGCTGGCTGGCGCTATCTCAGTCGCGCCCGATCCTCCTACCTGGACAACTGGGCAAGACGCTTCATCGCTCGCAATCCCCAGTTCTTCGGTGATTGAATTGCGATCACCATCCTGCGGACGGCGCACGGGGATCGCCTGAAGCAGGCCGACTGAAGGCAAAACCCGCGAAGACCTCCAATGGCGCCCTGACCAACGGACCCTCCTGTGCAACCCACGCATAGGACCCTTACGTAATGACCCTCACCTCCTGCCCGGCGATGGTTGCCCCGAAAACGAGGCGATCAAGGCGGCAGCTCGCCTGGCGCCATGCCCAAGCTGGAGGAAAGCCATGCCCAAGCCATTGATCCTGTGGTTCGAGGAAATCGCCATCGCCGACGTGCCGGCCGTTGGCGGCAAAAATGCGTCTCTGGGCGAGATGACGGCGGCTCTTTCTCAAAAGGGCGTCAAGGTGCCATCGGGTTTCGCCACAACCGCTGAAGCTTATCGCGCATTTGTTCATGACAACCAGCTTGCGCCGCTGATCACCCAACATCTTGCCGCTTTCCATTCGGGGAAATGCACGTTGCAGGAAACCGGACAAGCCATTCGTCGCTTGTTCCTGGAGGCGAAGATGCCTTCCTTCATCGCGGAAGATATACTGGCTGCTTATGGGGAGCTCGGCCGTCGCACGGGAATTGATCACCCGGCCGTTGCCGTGCGTAGCAGCGCCACCGCCGAGGACCTTCCCGATGCAAGTTTCGCGGGACAGCAGGAAACCTTCCTGAACGTGAAAGGGCAGCTCGCGCTTCAGGATGCGTGCCGGCGCTGTTTCGCCTCGCTGTTCACAGACCGGGCGATCGCTTACCGTGAAGCGAAAGGCTTCGATCATCTCGACGTTGCCCTTTCTATCGGCATCCAGCAGATGGTGCGTTCGGATTTGTCCGGTTCGGGCGTCATGTTCTCGATCGACACCGAAACCGGATTCCCCGACGCCATCGTCATCAGTGCCGCCTGGGGCCTTGGTGAAACCGTGGTCCAGGGGACCGTCAACCCGGACAGATATGTCGTTTTCAAGCCGCTTCTCGCACAGCCGGCAAACGAGCCGATCATCGACAAGGAGCTCGGTGGCAAAGCCTTCCGCATGGTTTATGGCGAGGGCGGAAGCCACCGCACCCGCATCGTCGAGACGACCGCGCAGGAACGCCGGGCCTTCGTGCTCGACAATGCCGATATCCTCCAACTCGCCCGCTGGGCTGTCGCGATCGAGAATCATTATCAACGCCCGATGGATATGGAGTGGGCCAAGGACGGCGAGACAGGCGAACTCTACATTGTCCAGGCCCGGCCCGAGACGGTCCAGGCACAATCCAGCGCCACCACCTTCCGGCATTACCGCCTGAAATCGAAAGGCGCCGCAATCACGACCGGCGCCGCCATCGGTACTGCCATCGCCGCCGGCAAGGCCTGTGTGATCCGCACCGCCGCCGACATCGAACAATTCCGCGATGGATCGATTCTCATAACCGAGACGACGGATCCCGACTGGGTTCCCGTCATGAAGCGGGCTGCGGGCATCGTGACCAACCACGGCGGTACCACCAGCCATGCCGCCATCGTCAGCCGCGAACTTGGTGTGCCCGCGATCGTCGGCACAGGCAACGCCACCGAGGTCATCGCCGAAAATCAGGACATCACGATCAGTTGCGCCGACGGCGACGTTGGCACGATTTACGACGGCATCCTCGATTTCTCGGTGACCGAGGTCGATATCGGTGCCCTGCCGGCCACCAGGACCGACATGATGGTCAATATCGCCAACCCGGCCGCGGCCTTCCAGTGGTGGAGGCTGCCCGCAAAGGGCGTCGGCCTCGCCCGTATGGAATTCATCATCAACGCCCACATCAAGGTCCATCCCATGGCGCTCGTCCACCCCGAGCGGACGAGCCCGGAAGCCCAGCGCCAGATCAGGGAACTCACACGCGGATACGCGCATCCGTCCGACTATTTCATCGATGTCCTCGCTCGCGGTATCGCCAAGCTCGCAAGTCCCTATCACCCGCACCCCGCCATCGTTCGCCTCAGCGACTTCAAGACCAACGAATACGCCCACCTCGTAGGCGGCGACGTCTTCGAACCGGAGGAAGAGAATCCGATGCTCGGATTCCGGGGCGCGTCGCGCTATTATGACGACCGCTATCGCGAAGGGTTTGCGCTCGAGTGCCGCGCCCTCAAACGGGTGCGCGAAACGATGGGCTTTCGCAACGTCATCGTGATGGTCCCGTTCTGCCGCACCCCGGCCGAAGCCGATCGCGTACTCGAAGCCATGGCCGAAAACGGCCTGCGCCGCGGCGAGAACGGCCTTCAAATCTATATGATGTGCGAGATTCCCTCAAACGTCATCCTGGCCGAGCAGTTCGCCACGCGCTTCGACGGCTTTTCAATCGGGTCAAACGACCTCACCCAGCTGGTGCTTGGCGTTGATCGCGATTCGGGCTTTCTGGCCAGCTTGTTCGACGAGCGCGACGAGGCCGTTACGCGGATGATCGCCGAGGCCATTCGCAAGGCTCACGCGGCCGGCATCAAGATCGGCATCTGTGGCCAGGCACCGAGCAATCATCCCGACTTCGCTGCTTTCCTCGTTGCTGAGGGTATCGACTCCATATCGCTGAACCCGGACAGCTTCGTGCGGACGGCGCAGGCTGTTTCCGCAGCCGAAGGCCTCTCGACGAGCTGATCTCCGACTTGCCTGACCAGCGTGTATGTCGCGACATTTGCCGCCACACCGGTTCAGCTCCTCCACCCCCAGCCATCCCTATTCGTAAAAGCCCTAATGTCATCCCCTGACTGGCCCCGATAGCGTGCCCCACACTGGCTCGAATCGGCAGGGAGCAAGAGCTGGTCCACGCAGCGCACCAAGAGGGTCCGCAGCACTCAAAGCCGCCGATCGCCGGGGGACGAACGGCAACAGGAGGTTGTGTCTCATGTCTGCCGTCGCTGCGTTTCCTCTCCCACCCCAGCCCCATCCGCCCGCATCCGACCCAGGCATCGTTGCCTGTATCGACTGCGCGGATCGCAATGCCTGGGTCTATCCGCACGCCGCTGCGCTCGCGGACGCACTCGATTTCCCGGTAACACTCCTTCAGGTTCTCGACGCCGAGGCGTCTCCTGACGTGCGCCCCGATCCTATCGAGTGGAATCTTCGGCGCCGGGAAGCATTGCGCGCGCTGGATCGATGCGCCAACGCTGCTCGGACGCCAACACCCCATACCACGATCGAACTCGCCGAAGGACAAACGGCAGAGGAGATTTGTCGCTTCATCGGCGAACGGAGCGATGGCCTGATCGTGCTGGGAAGGCGCGGAAGGAAGGAGTTGGGCAAGAGCGGGATTGGCGGCACCGCTCAGAAAATCCTGGCCCACGCGCCCAGTCCCATTCTGCTCGTCCCCGTCGAGGCTCAAGCGCCGGACCAGAGCTACCAGCGAATTCTCGTGCCACTTGACGGTTCCCGCTGGGCAGAGAGCGTGCTGCCGTTGGCCGCACGCATTGCGCGCGCCGCCAACGCGGAAATCCTCCTCGCCCATGTCGTCCCTGCCCCCGAAATGATCGAGGCACGGCCGCTGGAAATGGAGGACAAGGAGCTTCGCCAAAGTCTTATCGAGCGCAACGAACAGGCCGCGTGCAGCTATCTTCAGCGGGTCAAATCCAACCTGACAGCAACCGGCCTTCGCGTTCGCATCCTGTCCACCCGCGCAGACGATGTCCGCGAGGCGCTCAACGAGTTGATCCAAAAGGAAGCCGTGGATCTCGCCGTGATGTCAGCCCGTGGCCATAGCCGCGAGCATGTGGCGGACGTTCCCTATGGCACAGTCGCCTCCTACCTGATGACGCACTGCAGCGTACCGATGCTCGTTCTGCCGACCACAGTTCGCCCGGCGCAGACATCCCTCCCAACTGTGCACGAAAGGCTCCGGTTGCCGGTGGGCGGCCTGGGCTGATCATGGCCGATCTCGAGGAACGCGATCCCATCAGCGGGGCGGCCGCCGACACTGCGGCCCGCCACCAGCTCACCGGCCTGATCAGCCGCTCGGCTCCTCTCATGGCCTGGACCCGCCTTGATGCGATGAAAGGGTGGTTGACCAAGGCACGGCTCGCCGCAGGTAAGGCCGAACCACATGCCAGTTCGGCGGCCGAGTGGCTGTTGGACAATGATTATCAGATCCAGCGAGCCATCCTCCAGATCCGTGAGGATCTTCCGCAGGAATTCTACGCGAAACTGCCAGGCCTCGGCGAAGGCGGCCTCGCGCGCCCGCGCATCCATCAACTGGCCCACTCGCTCCTGCAGGCTTCCCACCTTCAGGTATCGCTGAACACGGCGGTCCATTATGTCGACCGCTATCAGGAGCAGATGCCGCTCAGCATCGCTGAAATCTGGGCTTTCCCGACGATGCTCCGCATCGTCTGCCTGGAACTTCTGGTCACGGCCTTCAGCCGGCTCTTCCCCGATGTAGTGCCACCGTTCGAGGTCGTCGAGACCCCGGACGCATGCGTAGCGGCATTTGACGATACAGAATATGTGGCACGCGCCATCGCCAACCTGGCGGTGATCGCGACCATCCAGTGGAATGACTTTTTCGATCGGACGAGCCGGGTCGAGGCAATCCTCAGGCGCGATCCGGCCGGGGTCTATCCGCGTATGGATTTCGATACCCGCGACCGATACCGTCACGCCGTTGAGCAACTTGCCGAGCAGTCACGGTTGGCGGAATGGGAGGTTGCGGAGCGAGCCCTGCGACAATGCCATAGCAGCGAGAACTCGCCCTCGGGCCATGTCGGCTATTGGTTAATCGACGAAGGGCGGGCCTTCTTTTCGGATGCCATCGATCCGCGCCCCTGGACTTTGGGCTCGATGCTGCGCCGCATACGCCGTTACCCTGGCGTCCTTTACGCGTGCGCTTTACTCTTGGCAGGACTCACCGCCTTCGCCGTGCCAGCCGCCTATCTCGCGTCAACAGAGGCCTCGATCGGCTCCTGGCTGCTCGGCATCGCCCTGACGCTCCTCCCTGCGTCGATCCTGAGCATCACGTTCGTGAACTGGCTCGTGACCCAGATCGTCCCTCCACGGGTCCTCCCCAAGCTCGAATTCAAGAAAGGAATCCCCAAGGACTGCGCCACTGCCGTCGCCATGCCTGTCCTCGTTGCGAACGCCTCCGACATCCCTTCCCTCCTGCAACGGCTTGAGGCGCATCGACTGGCAAATTCCGATACAGCTCTCCAGTTCGTCCTGCTCAGCGACTTCGCGGACGCAGATGCTGAGGACATGCCGACCGATGACGACATTACGCAGGCGCTGGTCTCGGGTGTGGACGAGCTCAACAAGCGCTACCCGGGCGCCCGGGGCGACGGTCCGTTTCACCTGCTCCACCGGCCTCGCCTCTACAATGAGACACAGGGATCCTGGATGGGCTGGGAACGCAAACGCGGCAAACTTGAACAATTCAATGCGTACATCCTCCATGGGATTTCCACGCCTTTCAGCGTGACCGCCGGTCGGATCGACGCCCTGCGCAAATGTCGCTTCGTCGTGACCGCCGATGCCGACACCCGTCTCCCGCATGGGGTCGTTCGCCGATTGGTCGGCACGCTCGCGCATCCGCTCAACAAAGCCCGTTTCGATCCCGCTTCAGGTCGCGTGGAACGCGGCTACACGATCATCCAGCCTCGCGTTGAGCTGGCGCCGGACACGACCGGTCAGTCGCTCTTCTCCCGCTTTTATGGCGGAGACACGGCGATCGACATCTATTCGCGCGCCGTATCGGACGTCTACCAGGACCTCCTTGGCTCCGGTGTCTTCGTCGGAAAGGGGATCTATGAGGTCGCCACTTTCGAGCGCAGTCTCGATGGCCGCGTCCCTGAGAACACTTTGCTCAGTCATGATCTGTTCGAAGGCCTGCATGGCCGCGCGGCGCTGGCGAGCGATATCATCGTCTACGAGAGCTTTCCGACCGGCTACCTCGATTTCGCGTGGCGATGGCACCGGTGGGTGCGCGGCGACTGGCAGATCCTGCTCTGGCTGTTTCCCTTCGTACCCGGCCGCGACGGGCGCTGGCTGCGCAACCGGTTCGGCTGGCTCGACCGCCTCAAGATATTCGATAATCTGCGCCGCAGTCTGATCCCCTTCAGCATCGTCGCGCTTCTATTGGGCGGCTGGTTCCTGCTCCATGGCCAACCGTGGGTGTGGACGCTCCTCGCACTTGCAGCACCCGCCGCCTATCTCTTCACCGATCTCGTCACCGGCGTCGCCCGAGGTCGTCGGCGCGGCGTCATGCAACGCGTCCTTCGGCGACAAGCCGATCAGCTCGGTCGATGGGCACTGGCGATCACGTTCCTCGTCAGCGACACATTCATCGCGCTCCATGCGATCTTCGTCACGCTCTGGCGGCTGCGATCGGGGCGAAAGAGGCTCGAATGGACCTCCGCCGCGCACATGGCGAGCCGCATCGCCGCGCGCCATCCCCGGCTTGCCGCCTGGCGTGACATGGCCGCCTCTCCGGTCCTCGCAGTGCTTGTTGCCGGCGTCATGATCATGATCGCCCCTGCCGCCTTGCCGGCGGCCGCGCCTGTGCTGCTGCTCTGGTTTGTCGCGCCCGAAGTTGCGATTTGGGTCAGCCGCATTCTCCCCCAGCGCCCGGAAACCATCTCCGAAGCGGACCGGACGTTTCTCCGGCTTGTGGCGCGCCGCACCTGGCTCTTTTTCGAAACCTTCGTGCGGCCGGAGGACAACTGGCTTCCTCCCGACAACTATCAGGAACCGCCGAACGAAGAGACCGCGCACCGCACCTCCCCAACCAACATCGGCATGATGCTGATCTCATCCCTCACCGCCTGGCGGCTTGGACATATCGGCCTCAATGAGCTCGAGATGCGTCTGCGCAACGCGCTCGACACGATCGATCGCCTCGAACGCTATCGAGGCCATATTCTGAACTGGTACGAGACCAGAACACTGGCCGCTCTCGAACCCCGGTACGTCTCAACCGTCGACAGCGGCAATCTGGCGGTTAGCCTGATCACCGTCACGCAAGCTCTGCGCGATGCGCGTAACGCACCGCCGGTTGGCCTCGATCTGTGGCATGGGCTCGAAGACACCATCGGCCTGCTCACCGGGGCGCTGGATGCACTCGATTCGGAGGCGGCTCGGGGAATCCGCACCACTCTCGCCACAATGCGTGAAACCGCCAAGCGCGCCTGGGACAATGAATCCGAATGGATCTGGGCGATCGAAGATCTGATCACGATCGACATGCAGAGGCTGCGAGAACAGGCCGGTTTGCTTGCCGAAGGCGTTGCCGAGAGCAATATCGCCGCCCTTCGGGACGTTCAGACCTGGCTTGAGCGGCTGGAGCATCATCTTCTGGGCATGCGGCGTGATCTTCGCATCTTCGCCCCCTGGACCGAGCGTCTGGCATCTCCGCCGTCAGGCTGCGCCGAAATCGCGGCCAGCATCGCTGATCTCATGACCTACGGCATGGTATCGCCGGTCGGCGCCGGGGAGGCGCAAGCCCTCGACGCCCTCGACGCCTTCTCACGAGATGCGGTTCCTGATGCCGTCCGGGAATGGGTACAGGATCTCCGCGCGGCGATCGCGGAGGGCGGCCTGGCGGCGCAGGAGCTTTCCGAGCGTCTGGAGAGCCTCGCGCACCGCGCGACCACACTCGCCCACGAGATGGATTTTGCGCTGCTCTTCGATCCCGCCACCCGGCTCTTCCACATCGGCTACAATCTCAGCGCCGACCGCATCGATCCCCATCACTATGACCTCCTGGCCAGCGAGGCCCGACTTGCCAGCTACTTCGCAATTGCCAAGGGCGACATAGCGCCGGAGCATTGGTTCCACCTGGGCCGCCCGATCACCAGGAAGGATACCGGACTGGCGCTGGTGTCCTGGAACGGTTCGATGTTCGAATACCTCATGCCGAATATCTTCCTGCACAGCGATCCGACCACTCTTCTCGGCATGAGCGATCGCACATCGATCGACATCCAGATCGCGTTCGGTCGATCGCAGGCGATCCCCTGGGGAATTTCCGAATCCTCGTTTGCCTCGATGAGCCAGGACCGCGTCTATCGATACCACGCCTTCGGCGTTCCGGAACTCGGGCTGCAGCGTGGCCTGGGCCGCGATCTCGTCGTCGCACCTTATGCAACCGCCCTTGCCCTGACGACACGCCCCGCAGTCGCCGTACGAAATCTCAAGGTGCTTGAGGAGCTGGGCGTTATCGGCCGCTACGGCTTCTATGAGGCCATCGACTTCACGCCCGAACGCGTGCCGACAGGAAAGCGGTTCGCCCTCGTCCGCTCCTACATGGCGCACCACCATGGCATGAGCCTCGGGGCCCTTGGCAATGTCCTGTTCGAGAACCTGCATGTCCGCTGGTTCCACACAGACCCTCATGTGCGAACCGTCGATCTCCTTCTCAACGAGCGGATTCCGTGGGAGCTGCCTCCCGAAATTGCACGGGTCGAGGTCCGGGAACCGCAAGCCACACCCGAGAGCGCAATTCCGGGCCTCTACAGCTGGACGCCAAACCGCCGTTACGGCAATCCTGCCTGGCAGGTGCTCGGGAATGGTCGCCTCTCAACCCGAATCCGCACGGACGGTGCCGGGAGCATTGGCTGGAACCAGAACGCGCTCACCAGGGTTGCCCCCGACGATCCGGAGGCGGGCCATTGGCTCTATCTGCGCGACATCGACGGCGGCGATGTCTGGGCGGCAACGGGAGGGCCATTTCCTCAACCGGAAGAGCCGCCACAGGTGGTTTTCCACGCCCATCAGGTCGAATTCCATCGGCGTGCACATGGCCTCTCGGCCACAACGACGATCACCATCGCCCATGGTGATGACCTCGAGATCCGGCGCCTCAGCCTCGTCAATGACGAAGACCGTCCCCGCATCATCGAAATTACCAGCTACGCCGAGATCGTGCTGGCGCCGGCCCAAGACGCGGCGCGCCATCCTGCTTTCAGCAAATTATTTGTCGGCGCCGAACCCTTGCCTGGTGGTGACGGGCTGCTGTTCAACCGGCGCCCCCGGAATCCCGCCGAGAAGCCTGCCGTCATGCTCCACCGGGCGATCGGCGATGACGATGGCTTCACGCGCCTTGGCGTGGAAGCCGATCGCAGGGCTTTCCTCGGCCGCCACGGCGGCGCCACCCGGCCGGCCGGGATGGAGGGATCAGCGCTCAGCGGAACGCTGGGATGGACGCTCGATCCGGTTTGTGCGGTCAGGCTCAGGATCGAACTTCCGCCGCATGGCCGGCGCGAACTCGCCTTTGTGACAATCGCCGCCGCATCCCACCAGTCCACGCTCGATATCGCCGAGCGCTACACAACTCTCGCTTCACTCGAGTGGGCCGTCAGCGATGCCGCGACCGCAACCGCGCGCGACATGCACGCCCTCGGCCTGGCGCCAGCGTTGGTACCGCAAGCACAGGAACTCTTGTCCTTCCTCCTCTCTGCCCGCACCAACTTTTCGCGATCTGCGTCACACGGATTCCGCCGTGGCGACCTCTGGGCACTTGGCATTTCGGGCGACCACCCCGTCCTGCTGCTGCGCGCCGGAACCGCGGAACAAACCGGGCTTCTGCGTTTCGTCATCTCGGCGCAGGCGCTCTGGCGGCAACGGGGAATAAGCGTGGATCTTGTGATCACGCACGAAGGAACGTCAGGCTATATCGAGCCTGTGCGCGAGCAGCTTCTTGAGGTGCTCAGAGACCAGAACGCCCAGGATCGCCTCGGGACGAACGGTGGCATCCACGTGATCGGTATCGGGCCCGGCGATGGCGAACGCGCGGCGCTCCTCGATCGGGTTTCGCGGGTGATCCTCGACGAGGGCGGCGGGCCACTCGGCGATCAACTCACCCGCCAGGAGCAGCCATGCCACCAGGGGCCGTCGTTCACCCCCGTCGATGGCACGGCAGCGATACATTCCTCCTCCCCGCTGCCGAGGCCGTCCGATCTGCAATTCGACAATGGCTGGGGTGGTTTTGCTCCCGATAGCGGAGACTATGTCATCTGTCTGGAGCCCGGCGCCACCACTCCGGCGCCCTGGTCCAATGTCCTCGCCAACGACGCCTTCGGTACGATCGTGACCGAAGGCGGACTGGGGTTCACCTGGGCGACTAACAGCGGTGAGAACAGGCTCACGCCCTGGTTCAACGATCCCATCCGCGACCCCCAGTGCGAACGACTGTACCTGCGCGACGAAGAAAATGTCCGCCTGTGGACCCCCACGCCTTTGCCGGCAGGCAGGCATTCGGCATGTCAAGTTCAGCACGGCCCGGGCCAGACCACATGGCGGACGAGCAGCGAGGGACTTGAACAGGAGCTCTCGGTCTTCGTTCCCACCACTGCGCCCGTCAAACTGGTCCGCCTGCGCTTGCGCAACCTCACGCCAGGCCCTCGCCGCCTCACGGCGACCTATTATGCAGAATGGCTGCTCGGCGCAGTCCACGGCGAACAGGCACCTCTGCGCACATCCGATTACGATCCGGCATGCCACGCAATTCTCGCGCGGAACCCCTGGACCGAGGAATTCGGTGACCGGGTAGCCTTCCTGGCCACCACGCGTCCGGTCCACAGCTTCACGACCTCTCGCCAGGATTTCGAGGGCGGCCAATCCGATCCCGCACGCCCGGGAGCACTTTTGAGCTGGGATCTCGGAAACAGGCCGGCTGCCGCCGCCGACGATTGCTGCGCGGCGCTGCAGGTCCATCTCGACATTCCGGCCGATGGAGCCGCAGACGTCTGCTTCATTCTCGGACAAGGCGAGAATTGGGATCATGCCCGCGAACTCGTCCGCACCTGGCAGGATCCGGCGAACATCGAAGCTGCCGCCTGCGCCTGTGCCGCCGCCTGGGACGAAAGGCTAAGCCGCGTCCAGGTCACGACACCCGACCCGGCCTTTGACCTCATGGTCAACCGCTGGCTCCCCCACCAGTCAATCAGCGCCCGCGTGCGCGCCCGCGCCGGCTTCTACCAGGCAAGCGGAGCATTCGGCTTTCGCGATCAACTCCAGGATGTCCTCGCGCAGTTGCACGTCGATCCAGCAGCAACGCGGCGCCATATCCTGGCCGCGGCCGCCCATCAGTTCGAGGAAGGCGACGTCCTCCACTGGTGGCATCCGCCCTTTGACCGGGGCGTACGGACCCGGTGTTCGGACGATCTCGTCTGGCTCCCTTATGCGGTTGCACATTATGTGGAGGCCACGGGCGATACGGGGATCCTTGCAGAGCAGATTCCCTATCTGCAAGCGCCGCCGCTCGCGGCCGACGAAGGCGATCGCTATGCGCGATTTGACGCCAGCACTTACACCCAGTCCCTCTTCAACCACTGCGATCGGGCAATTTCACACGCCTATCGTCTCGGACCGCATGGGCTTCCCTTGATCGGTGCCGGCGACTGGAATGACGGCATGGATCGGGTCGGCAGCCGAGGACGCGGTGAAAGCGTGTGGCTTGCCTGGTTCCTCATTGCGACTATCCGAAATTTCACGCGGCACTGCCTCCATGAGGGCCAAACAGGGTTCCGTGATCGCTGGCATGGACGTGCTGACTCTCTCGCCGCCGCCGTCGAACGATCCGCATGGGATGGCGAATGGTATCTGCGCGCATTCGATGACGATGGCAGGGCCTGGGGCACGTCCGAAGAGCAGGAGTGCCGCATAGATTCGATCGCGCAGTCCTGGTCCATACTTTCGGATGCTGGCGATCCGGAACGGACGGATATGGCCATCGCATCGGCGAGAAAGCACCTCGTCCGGGATGACGACAGCATTATCCGGCTCCTCGATCCCGCCTTCGACCGAACACCGCGCGAACCGGGCTACATCAAGGCCTATCCGCCCGGCATTCGTGAGAATGGCGGCCAATACACCCATGCCGCAGCCTGGCTTGCCATCGCGGTTGCGCGCAAGCGCGATGGCGATGGCGCCATGTCTCTGTTCGATCGGATCAATCCGATCCGGCACACAGCAACCCGCGAAGCTGCGGGACATTACCGGACCGAGCCCTATGTAGTCGCCGCCGACATTGCCGGTGTGATACCCCATCTGGGTCGCGGAGGCTGGACCTGGTACACCGGTGCGGCCGCCTGGACGTGGCGCCTGGCCGTCGAGGAAATCCTTGGCGTACGGCTCATCCAGAATGAATTGCAGATCCGCCCGAGCTTGCCGCGAGATTGGGACCGAGCGGAGATGACCTTCCGTCGCGGGGCGGCGGTTATTACCGTGACGCTGCAGGTTGATCACGATCTCGATCAGGAAACGCGGATATTCGTCGATGGCGCGGAGTGGCATGAACCCGGAGTTCCGTTTCCTGAAGACGGGGCAACGCGCAACGTCCTCGTGCGGCTTGCTCGGCCGGCGTGAAATCAGGCGCTCATCACCTCCTCGCATGCCATCCGGTAATCTACGAATTTTGACTTGATGTTTGAAATGCTGTCTCCACTCCCCGAACCATATGGGGCTCGCCCTTAATCGCCATGAGCCGGTTCCGGCTTTGATCGATGATCTTCCAACTGCTTTGTTTGGTCTCCCGCCCGCACATTGTTCCATAAATGAGACGTCGCATGGCAATAAGCTCAGCCAAACCCCTCACGCGCCGTTCCCTGCTGGCAACCGCAGCGATGGGGGCGCTTGGCCTGGCAGTTCCTCCGGCATTGGCCCAGGCAGGGCTTAACGAAGGATCGATCGCAGCAACCGCCCAGAATTTGCGGCCCGGACAGTTTCTCTGGGCGCCCGAAGCAGCCCCGGAAGGCCCCGTCATCATCGTGGTCAGCCTCGGCAAGCAGCGCGCCTATGTCTATCGCAACGGTGTCCTGATCGGGGTTTCGACCATATCGTCAGGCACCGCCGGCCATGAGACGCCGACCGGGATTTTCACCATCCTGCAGAAGAAGGTCGACCACAAATCCAACCTCTACGATGATGCACCGATGCCGTTCATGCAAAGGCTTACCTGGAGCGGCATTGCTATGCATGCTGGCAATCTTCCCGGCTATCCCGCATCACATGGCTGCATACGATTGCCGCTCGCCTTTGCGGAACACCTCTATGGTGTCACGCAACTCGGATTGACGGTGATCATTACCCAATCGGCGGATATCCCGCGTTTCGCTCCTGCCCCGCATGTGCTGGAAAATCGGGGAGCTTCACCCTCTTCATTCGAGAGCGCCTTCTCTACGACCTGGCAGCCGGAAAAAGCGTCCGCCGGACCGGTCTCCATCATTCTCAGCGCCTCCGACGAGCGCGCCGTGGTCCTGCGCAATGGCGTCGAGATCGGTTCCGCGCCCATCGCGATCCGCGGACAGGTTTCAGGGGTGCAAGCCTTTACGCTTTCCTCCATCGATCAGCACGGGGTGCATTGGATGTATCTGCCCTTGCTCGGGAGCACCCGGACGGGCGAAGTATCCCAGCAGGAGCGCGAGCGGCTGATACTACCGGAGGACTTCCGCCAGAAACTTCTGATGATCCTCAAACCGGGAAGTACGCTTATTGTGACGGCGGATAGCTTGCAGAGTGGGAACACGGGCACATCGGTCACTGTGATAACGAGTGAGGATTCGGAATAGTGCTCGTCATGAATGTATGGCGGCACAAAGTGTCCTGCGCAATATTACCTCTCGGGAATAGCAAGACTGAATAATGCGCCGTCCCACAATTCTCGAAATCGAATGCGTGTTTCTGGCAGCGGCATTAACCCTGCCTCTTTTGTGGAGCGGATACCAAGCTTTGCTATCGTTCATCATGTCCCGATGACCGCCTGCTCTACCACGCACCAGTTCACCGCGCATGCCCGAAGCGAAACTTTATCTGACCGTGATCGCCGTTGGGTTCCATGTCTCCTTGCAAGGGCTCTGAAAGTCAGTGCGAGATAAGGATCGGCAGTTTCGGCGCATCGAGAACGGATCGCGTCACGCCGCCCAGCACGAACTCGCGTGCTCGTGAGTGCCCGAACGCACCCATGACGAGCAACTCGCGGCCGTCGCGTTCACAATAGGCCTGGAGCGTCGCCGCCGCATCGCGCTCTTCCAACTCGACTGCCACCACCTCGGCCTCGATGTCGTGGAGCTTCAGGTTGCGGACCGCCTCCGCAGGGGCGGAGGCCTTGGACAGATCCTTCTCGCCCGTGATCTGCACGATCGCAACCGAACTCGCCTGCCGCAAGAGCGGCATCGCGTCGGACAGGGCTCGCGCCGCAACACTGCTCCCATCCCAGGCGATGGCGATCCTGTCGAACTTAAGCGCAGGCACGGTCACCTCGGGCAGTAGAAGAACCGGACGGCCACTTTCGAAGACCAGGCCTTCGGCCACCGAGATCGTCTCCGCATGCCCATAGACCGGGACGACAGTGAGATCATGGGCCCTCGCCCGCACAGCAAGCTGCCAATGGGTCACCGTTCCCGGGCAGTCTATGACGAATGTCTCGCCTAGGTGATCGGCGGACACTCTGGCCTTGAAGGTTTCCGTGAGCGCGTCCGCGTTGACCGCGCTCTTCTTGTTCTCGCCGGCGATCATGCCATCGATGTTCAGAAGCTTGTTCGCCAGCCAGTTCGAAACCTGAGGAATGTGAACCTGGCAGACCCCGAGGGACACTCTGGCGCCGAGACGAGCGGCAAGCTCTCTGACCCTCTCGATCGCCCACTCCGGGGTCGGCTCGGGATGCGTATTGGCCTGCAGCAGAATATCTCGCACGGTCATCGTTTTCCTCCAGCTTCCCCGTTCCTATGGCACAGGGCCGGCAACCAACTGATCCGTAAAGTCCCGGAGCCTGGCACCCATCAAATGCACGCCGGGCGATGGGGTCGAGTACGCTGCGCGACAGTATTCCGCATGTAGACCAGACGCCCGGAGCAAGGTCAGGCCAAACAATCTCCGCCCGTTTGCCCGCGGTTCCCGGCGCGCCACTGAAGCAAATGGGAACGGCAGCGCCCGCAATCGGTGCTCCCGAAACCTTTCAGGGGAATGTGAAATTCTCCGGTTGCAGTGAGAGTTGTAACAATCTCGCACTCGCTCCCGCCCTCGATCAGGACGGCCTGCAGCGTCCCGGCCCGACAGGTCAGCTGGTCAACGTGCCATCGGATCGCCTTGCTCTCCCGAAAGTGGCGACCCACCCTCGCCCTCAGGCCACCCGGGCCGTAAGCGCTCCCGGCATAAACATAACGCCCAGGCGCAAATTGATGCGGTCCGTTCGATCGGCATAAGATCACGGGTTCGGCAAGCTCGAGGATCAACGCATAGGCCCCGCCTGTAGAAGGTGCCGAGGAAATTGTCGGCGGATCGACCAGAACCGAGCCTGGCAAGAATGATTGTACGGCTCCTGCAAGCACCGTATCTACCTCCGCTGCACAACAAACTTCACAAGATCGATCCGCCAATACCCAGCAAATCTTGGCACCCAGCGCGCCGCTACGTATAGTTCACAGTTCCATCGGCACCTTGCCGCCGATAACAGAAAAATATCCACTGCCAGCAGACCCTTCCAGCCAGGATCTCATCGTGACGTTATTTTCCGTTCTCCGACCGCTTGCCTTTTGCAGTCTGTTGCTGGCCACGCCGTCAATCGCAGCCGAACAACCGCCGGTGGCCGGGACGGTTCAGACCGAAATTCCCGATGGCTTTTCCCTTGCGTCGGACGGGACAACTTTGGTCCATGTTGCAAGCGGCCTGCGCTTTCCGACCGAGTTCGCGGGATTCACCCGGATGCGCGAGCGTGCCTTCGACCCTGGCGGCGAATATATCGCGGTGGGTTATGATCGTCCGCTCGGCACGGGCAGCGACCGCATCGTTGTGCGCATCGCCGTGGTCCACATCGAGGATATGTCCGCCCACGATCATTACGAAATCATGCGGCAGGCCGTGATGTCCCATTTCTCGGCCCCGACGCTGCTCTCGCAGGGCCCCACGAAGATTCCCAACCAACGCCGCCTCGACGCCTATCGCGGCACCTTTACTGGAATGCGGGACAACCAGACTTGGCATTTCAGCCTCACAACCGTCAACTATGGCTACTGGAGCGGCCGGATGACGGCGGCCTATCCTGAAAGCCATGCCGCCGAAGCACAGAAGCAACTCGGCACGCTGCTTGCCGCAATCCGCTTGCAGCAGCCCAAGCCTCCGAAGCGCTAAGCACTTCCCAGGCGAGAGATCGACGATTGGGCACAGGGTGCACTGGCGGCCAGCAAACGGTAGCAGACCGCATCCGGTGCATTACGTAGCGCGTCCGTTATCCTTGTTCGGTAGTGGAATGAGGCTGCCGCGCGTTGCCGGCCAGGGAGAAACGACATGAGTGCACTTGATGACCTGAAGGCGGATCTCGCCAAGCTCAGGGACGAAGCCAAGGTTCAGGTCCACCTCGGGACCATGGAAACAAAGCAGGAATGGGAAGAAATCGAGGCCAAGTGGAATCACTTCGTTGCGGAGGCTGGTCTTCACAAGAGCGGCGAGGGTATCAAGGCAGCCCTGCTAAGCCTCGGCAATGAACTGCGCGCCGCCTATCAGCGCCTGAAGCAGGCCCTCTGAACGCCTGCCCGATGCGATCGCGGCCTTGGCCCGGCCCTCGACAGACGGCATGCACGTGTGAAGGAATGACCGAATGACCGATACCGCCGCCATCAAGACCCAGCTTGAAGAGCAGCTCGTCGAGCTTCGCGGCAGACAGGCCCGGGTCGAAACCGACCTCGCGGAACCGCTGAATGCCGATTTTTCCGAGCAGGCGGTGGAAATGGAAGACGATGCCGCGCTCGAGGGTCAGGCTGCTCTCATCGACCGCCAGATCGCATCCGTGAGCCGCGCTCTCGAAAGGATCGAGCGGGGCACCTATGGCGAATGCGTCCGCTGCGGCGGCGCCATCGCCGCCGCGCGCCTCGCGGTTCGGCCCGAGGCAGCGCTTTGCATCGCATGCGCCCGGAGCGAGCAATGACCGCGTTCCATCGTATCGTGTGAACAGAACGGCTGCCTCTCGCGGCCTGTGCCCCAGGCTCAAGTCCTCCGGGGAAGATCGGCAATGAATATGAACGGGACGGGTCCACCAGCGTCGGGGGCTCGCCGCCGATCATTCTCCCTGTCTATGGACCATGGCATTCCTCCACTATCCGGAGCGGACAATTTTTCCACCGCAAACGACCTCGCTGCACTGCTCGAATGTCTGATTTGCGCCGCCGACCGACACATCATTCCGGCGCCCGCCGCTGCTCCCGACCATCCGTCCATAACGGACGCGCTCGACGCGCTGCTCATAGCCGCCCAGGATTTAGAGGTGATCCCCGGCATGAGCCTGGCCGACCATCTCTGGACTCACGCCGCCCCCCTCCAGTCCGGCGAAGTCGCGTCCACGCTGATCCGCCGCGGCCGTCCCCGACACCCGATCCCAGGCTTTCTGCTACTCTACGCGGTCGATGCCCGGTCACCCCTGCTCTATTTGCCGCAAAGGCAGCCTCTTCGCGTCCGGGATGGTATCGAAATAGCCCATGAAGCGGCCGGCGGCTCGTTTCTGGCCCTCATCCGGTGCGAGGCCGCCGCTGACGGCCGAGCACACGCCGTCACAGCCTGTGCAATACCAATCTACCATGCCCGCCGCTTCGTTCCCGTCTCCGCAAGCCTTGACCGTGACGTGCTCCGTGCGCTCGAGCACCTCCAGGTGGCGCTTGACGCACATGGCGCCGAATGTGCGATCCGGCGCGAATTGCCGTTTTCCTGCACGGGGCCGACACGGCTCACGCTGAGCCTCTCCTTGCCGGGCCGTGCGACCCGTGAAATTCACCTGGGGGTCGCCGGCGATGAACGGTCCGGCCATTCCGCCGTCAGTCTCCCGCCAATCGATTTCCTGGTGACCTTGGCGAACTGGGAAGATGGCACCTTCATCGACTGGCTCAGGAAGACCCTGCCCTGACCTTCAACCGGCGCCGGCCTCACCCGGATTGTAAGGGTCGGGTGCCATACCCGTCCGTGCTGTCGACGTCTTTTCTGTTGGCTATTGTCAAATGGTAGCGCGTGTAGCGTCGCTCGCCAACCCGCTCCAGCGCGCCCAGTTCGACCAACTCCGCCAGATCACGCGTCGCCGTCGCCGAGGCAGCTTCCGTGATCGTGCGATAATTATGGGCGCTGAGCCCCCCGACGAAGCCATCCGGCCCTTCCCCCATCATGCGGATCAGCGCCTTTTCCTGGCGCGCATTGATCCTGCCGCGCAGACGATCAAGCAGGCGGGTCTTCTCAATGAGGAACCGGATGCTCTCTATCGTGCGCCCCTGCGCCTCCAGCACGATGTCGGCAAACCACACCATCCAGGCGTCGATCCGGTTGGTCTGGCTGGCCCGATGCAGCTGGGTATAATAGGCTTTCTTGTGGCGGTTGATGGTGGCCGCCAGCGCGGTGAGCGTCGGCGCCTCCAGGCTTTGCGCCAGCGCCTTTTCCGCAAGGGCGCGTCCAAGCCGGCCGTTGCCATCTTCGAAAGGGTGGATCGTCTCGAACCAGAGATGGACGATCGCTGCACGTGTGATCGCCGTCAAGGGTTTGCTGCCCTGAGGCGAGCTATCGTTGAACCAGGCGATGAACCGCGCCATCTCGTCCGGCATCCGGTCGGACGGCGGCGCCTCGAAATGAATGCGCGGCGCATGCAGCGCGCCCGACACAATCTGCATCGGATCGGCATGGGTCCGATAACTGCCGATCCCGGCCAGATCGCGTCGCCCGTTCATCAGCATTTTGTGCCAGTCGAACAGAAGCCGGTCGGTCAGCGGCTCCGCATAGCGCCGATAGAGGTCCGCCATCAGTTCGGCTGCCCCAGCCTCAGGCGGGTCGGACCGCCGCTTGTCCGCCGCAAAGCCGAGCTGGCGCGCGATGGAGGATTGGACGCTGATGCGATCCAAAATCTCGCCCTCAATGGCCGAACTGTCGACCATTTCCTGCGAGATCAGCTCAACCACGATCCCATGACGGGCTTCCCCATCAAGGTGATGCATCGATCCGACGACGACACCGGCACCCTTGAGGAACCGCGTCTCCGCATCGCGCAAACGGGCCTCATCAAAGGTGAATTGGGTCCAATCGGAGAGCTGCCAGTTCCAGAGCATGATCGATAAACGCCTTTCTATCGATCATTTTATGCGCCATTTCTGATTTATGAAAGCGCTCGTTATCGATCATGAATACCCGATGGGGATATTCTCGCCGTTCCCGATGACCATCTCGACGCCGATCGATGACGCGAAGTCCGCCCGAAACCAGCGCACTCGGTTGTGAGGCGGCAGAGGTTGTGATAGATATATCAACGTCATGGTCACCTTCGTAAAATTCGATGTCGAAACGTACAATCGTACGAAGGGACTTTCTGATTCTCCGATCTATACGTTTATCGAAGAAGAAGTTCCCGACGTCGAGATGGTCACCGACGACAAGGGCACACCCACGCTCGGCGGCAGAATTGGCTATGCCTTGGCCTATTTTCTGATGGCGGGCTTTATCGGCTATTTCTTCCTGTTCATCTGAGCAATATCATTCGCGTAGCTTGGGATCATGGAAAAAACCGTGATCCCGGCTGCGGCTCACTTCGCCCTGCACCTCGGCCGCACCCTGGACGCGCTGCCCACGCATGGTCTGCGCAGCGGCGCGTGTGCCTTCGAGTTCTGCCTTGCCCGCGTCGATGATCTCCGCCGCTTCTGAGGGTTGCCCCTTTCCCGGCCCCGCAGGCAGGCCGCCCAGGCCCCGCGGCCGATACGCCGCCCGCACATCGGCCGCACTGTCGACCGAGGGGCGGTGTACATCGACCAGATCGGGAGCCTGCAACCGCCCTTCAATCTCGCCCCGGATCGAGGCCTGCTTGTCCGCCATCCAACGCGTGATCATCTCCTGCCGGACCGCCCGCTGCTGAGCCGTCAGATCGGTCGCCCACAACTCGGGCGCGTCAAGCCCAGGGTTCGCGACCTGCTGCTGGCGGTACCATTGAGCGAGATCCTGGCTCAGATTCTCGCTCAATTGCATGCCGTGCGTCTCGGCATAGCTCGCATCCCGCGAGAGCTGCTGCGACAGCTCATCAAGCCGGCGTGCGGTTTCCGAATAGGATTTGGCGAGTGCCAGCGAATCCTCGGTGCTCATCGAAGAAGAGTCCGTCGTCGTCGCCCGAGCGAAGACGCCGCTGCGCACATAGGTGCCCTCCGACATCGAAGCACCCATTCCATTCGCATGCTCGTCCCGGACACCACTCGACGATGTATTCCCGTTCTCGCTGCTCCGGGAATCATCGGTGGTCCAGTTCATGGAATCTGTTTGAGTGCCTGCCTTTGTGACATTGCCGCTAATGCCCGGTAGCCCTCTACCGCCTCCTCCGCCTTTGCCGCGCCCGCCGGCGCCGGCGCCGACGGTCCCGCTGACCTGATCGGAAATCTGGGCTTGCCGGTCGTGTCGTCCCGACACTCGCTCACTCTGGGAAATCGTCGAGCGTTCCTCGATACCCTGTGAGCTGCTCCCCGTGCGCCGATCGAACTGCTCGACCGAGCTATTTGCCTGGCTGCCGCTGCTCGAATCCCACCCTCGGCTGTGTTCGGTCGAGGTGCCGAACGCGCTGCGGTTGGCATGAGTCGCGGTCAGGACCTCGTTGGCCGCATTTTCATAAGCGCGCGCCTGACGATGGGCCTCGCTGGCCATCTCGCGCCATTCAGCCACCGATCCAGATGTCATGGTCGGCGTGAAAGCAAGCCGCGAAATCGCCGCGGATGTATCATAGACCTCTTGCCCATTGCCGAAGCCCGTCACCATCGCACCATTGTCCTGACGCCAACCGAAGCTCGCCCCACCGCCCATGTATGTTGGAGCGGTGGTCCACTGATCAGCCTGGCGCATGTTCGACGTCGCATTCGCCCAGCTGACATTCCCATAGGAATAGTTTCCGGTCGTCTGCTCGAGCGCGGCCGCCTCGGCCGCATTCTGGGCAGGCGCCAGCATGGACATGGAATGCCCGGCGATCGACATCGCGCCGCGCGCGAGGCCCGCGGCAAGGAACGGCACGCTCATGAGCATGAAACCGGCGATCGTCGCGGTCTCGCCGTTGACGGCACCTATCCCGGCATAGCTCGCGAGCGACACGCCGCCGCCGGCAACGCCCGTCGCCGCCGACGTCGCCCGCGTCATGCAGATCATATGAAGAATGACGTAAAGCGGGCCCCAGGCGGCAAGATAGAAGAAGCCAGTCGCATAGCCCTTGAGCGTCGAAATCCCGGTCTGCGGCATCAGGAACAATGGGAACACGATCGGAAACATCGCGAAGAAGACCACCGTCAGCACGATATTGAGGATCGGCACCCACGCCATCGCCTGCTGGGCAATCGAATTATAGGTGTTGCGGGCCTGAATATCGGCGCGGGTCTGCGCGAATGTGTCGATTGACGCCGCGCCGGTCCCGCCCGACATCGCATTGCGGGCCTGCATGAAAGCGTTGATTGCCGTGTTCTGGCGCATCACCTCCGCATAGCCTCCTCCCGAGCCCGTGAATGCCGCGCTGACGATGGGCACGTCATGCTTGAGCTTGTCCACCGCCAGAGCGTTGCTCAGCTTGGGATAGACCTCTTTCCCCCAGAGAGGCGTGTTCGCCTCGATCATCGGCCCCCACTGCGCGTCCAGCGCCTGATAGGCTTGCCTGCAGGTGATGATGAAACTGTTGACCGTCCCGTCGCCCTGGCGCTCGAGCCACTGCTGTGACCGCGCCTCCGACCCCGGCCCAACGGCGGCCCAGAGATCGGTTGCCGTCGCCAGATTGGTGAGCGATTTCTGATAGAGCATGACGTCGCCGAACAGGCAGTTCTTGAAGTGGTTTTCGAGATTGGTCGAGAACTCCGCATCACGGATGATGAAGTTGCGCGTCGCATCGAACAGGCGCGCGCCATAGACCATGCCGTTGGTGCTATAGTTGAGTTCGCTCGGCATGGCGAAAACCGTCTCGGCCGTCCGCGTCAGCCAGTCACCGATCTGTGTTGTGAAGCTGGCGAGGACTCCCAGCCCCAGCGGGACATTGTCGACTGTCGCCGGCGCGAGGCTCGGGTTGATGCGATCGGTGACCTTGATGTCGATCGTCGGGACCATCAGGCACAGGTAAATTGCCGTCGCCTGGAGGAACCAGTTCATCCAGGCCTTCCAGTTCAGCGTGAAAGCGACCACAAGCAATGAATAGATGAGGCCCATGACCATGACGACGCGGATGAGCGAGCGATAGCCCCCTCCCCCCGACCAGGCTGCGACCGCGTTGAAGATGTTTACGAGATACTCGCCGCCCCCAACCGTAAAGACCTCAAGCATTGGCCTGCCCCTGCGTCTAGTTCAGCCGCCTAGTTCAATCCCTGGGCATTGAGCCCGCGCGAAAAATTCAGCGCAGCGGCCATCCCCGGTGACATCGAATTCTGGAGCGTCGATTCCAGCATGACGCTGCGATTGATAATCTGCATCGTCACCTGCAGCTTGTTGTTCAGCCTGACATCGCGCTGACTGAACTTCGCACGTGTTGCTGCAATCTGCTGCTTCCACTGCGCCGCCGTCTCCTGGTCGAAGGTCTGGTAATGGACTTTCGCCTGCTCGACCCGGTCGAGCATATTGTCGAGCATAGCCGATAGAAGGTCGACGGCGACGATCTCGGAGAGTGTCTCGATCTCGCCCTGCGTCAGCGCGTAATGCGCATAGGCCTGCACACTAAGAATCTTGTAGATCGGCACGGTTGCGAGATTGAGGAGCTGCTTCTCGGCGGCATCGAGCGGCGTGTCCGAGCGGATCTTGTCGCTCATCGACCGGATCATCGTCGCGATCCGCGGCCGCAGCGCGGAAGACGCGGGCACCGAGAGCGTCTGCTCGCCGACGTCGTAGCAGTTCTCGTCGTTGCAACGCAGGATCTTGACCGGCGGCGCATCGGCTGTGCCGTCGAGAAGCGCGGTGACCACCGCTTCCTCCGCCGGCCCGAACATCACGACCTTCCCGCCGACGCTGGGATCAGTCGACGGTGTCGTCACCACCGTGCCGACAAGCGTCATGACATATTCCGAGAAGGTCTTGTCGAAGGCGCCGAACTTGGCGGATTTTCTGAGGGCTTCCCAGGTATAATTGTGTGGTTCGCCAACCAGCTGGTCCTTCATCGACGCATCGGTATTGCCCGCGATCGTCGCGTCCCGCCGATTGCCGTTGTTGCAGCCCTGGCGCGCGGCCGCCCAGTCGGAGAAGACGCCCTGGCTGTTGCCCACCGCCTCACAGATCGTCGCGCGGGTCGTTTCCATCTGCGGCCAGATGCCGCCAACCAGCGCCTGCGCCGTCTCGCAGCTCGAGATGTTCATCTGGTTCAGGAGCTGCGCCTTCTGGCTGAACTCGTCCATGACCTTGCCAATCTCGGGCGACACAGAATCGATCGCGAGTTTGAAGGCGAAGCCAAGCGCGTTGTTGGCGGTCGCCTTGAGCATCGCAATGATCTCGCTCGCATTGATGAACGAGAAACTCCCGCTGAAGAGATCAATCCCTCCGCAACCGGCGCGTGCGCTGGGAAGCTGAAGATTGAAGGGCTGGACGCTTTTCTGCGGAAAACGCGTCCAGACATTGCCGAGCGAATAGTAGCCAGCCGACTGCCCCTGGAACGCCGATGGCCCGGTAACATTGGCTGCTCCCCCGGCGTCAGAGAAGAAGTTGTTCATCTCGGATGCGACATCGGCTTGCGCCGTGCCGATAAAGGCGAGATTGGCCGCGGCGAGCATGCCAATCCATCCCGCCGTAGAGCGAAGTGCGCGGCGCATAAGGCCGCTGCGGCGATCCCGTCCCATCAGAAGTCGCTCCCCACCTTGGTGTTCGTCAGCGCGAAAATGCGGTCCATGATCTCATCGGCGCTCAGAATGCCGTAGCCCACCGGAATGGTCCGCCGCGTCATCGTGTCGAAGAGCACCAGCGCCGGCGTCTCATTGCCCGGAATCCCCATTCGCGCCCGCTGGCCAGCGTCCACGACATAGTTCGGGAAATCGCGGCTCGGTCCGCCATCCATCGAAACCGCCATCACGGCCATGCGATGGCTGTCCGCCACCGAGCGCAGGATTGGTGAGAAAAGGTCGCAGGCGCCGCAGCTCTGCGCGTAGAAATAGAAAAGGCCGTAGCGCTGACTGAGGTTCGCCATCACCGCATCGCGGTCCGCACGCCGATTGTCGAGCCAGGCGCGCTTGCCCACCGTCGAGACCGGGCGTTGCAGCGTGTAGTCGAGATCCGGGTTCTGCCACAGGGCGCGCTGCCAGGTGTCGGAAAAGGTCGATGCGCGATCGAGCTGTTCACGCTGGAACCGGACATAAGCGACCACATTCTCGTCGGTCGGCTCCAGGATCGCACGCGCCTTCAGTTCATCGAGCTGGCGCGTGATCGCAGCCATCCGCTCGACCGAACTCTGCGGCGGAACCGCAGCCGCCTTTTCCTGCTCGGCTGGCTTGGGCTTGCTGCAATAGAACCACTGCCCCAGCCGGCGTTCGGCGCAGTAGAAGGCGTCGTGAGCCTCATGCCGCTCAACGCCATCCGAAGAGGGACCGTGCGATTGCGCCAGAGCGGGCGTCGCCATGCTGGCGAGCGAAAGCGCCAGGAGCGGCGCAACCAATATTCTAACCATCAATGGACGTCCTTTCGGGAACAGCCTCCGAAACGCAGGGATGGAGCGCGGAAGGGAATGGGAATGATGGGTCCGGTAGGAGGTCGCTCGCGAAGAGGAATGCGAACGGTGGTCGGGCGGTGACAGCAGCCGGTGCAGACCGGCGGAGTGTGCAGCCGTGTCATGTGCCGTGAAGGTCATAATAATCCTCAATCTTCTGCTGGATCTGGGTCATGGTCTCGACTTCATCGGGAAGCCGCGCGGCATCCACGAACTCGGCATAGACCTCGGTGAAATCCATCACCGAGAGATCGAGGCGCGCGAACTCTTCGATCGTGAATCCGTGACATTGCTCGCGCTTCGGGGCGCCCCAGGGTTTTCCGAGCTGGACCCTTCCCTGCTCCTGGAGGATGCGGCTGAGCTTGCTCTCGAAGCAGCAATAGGCCGTGCGCCGGGTCTTGCAGATGCCAAGAAAGCTCGAGGAGCAATAAGTCCCGACCTTGTGACAAAAGCCCATGCGGTCCTTGATATCGAGCCTCATCTCGCTCTGGGAGCACGCGAAGAGCGTCAGGAACGGGGTTGCCAGCGCCGCGATCGCGGTCGGACCACCGGCCAGTGCCGCCGCCCCGGCGCCGACGGTCAACAGGCCGGACACCTTGCCGGCGCAGCAGTTGATGAGGCCGAACACCGGTTTGTGGCAGGTCTCGCGCGTGCCCTGAAAAACGGTGAAGTTATTCTCGTCGAATTCCTTGCCCGCCCGATCGATCGCATGCAGCGCGACCAGCGCGTCCTTGAACTCCGTCGACGCCTCGCGGACAATCGGTTCGCAGTCGCCATTGATGCAGTAGACATCGTCGCCACAGATATATTGCGGCGCATCACTGACCGCACTGCCGGGCGTCAGACAACGATAAACCCGCTCCTCCACCGCACACGCGCCATTTGGCTCTTCATCGAGACATTCGGTTCGGACATAGGTGCAGGCGCCATTGGCCTCGAGCGTACCGCAGTCGTTGTGTCCAGTGGTTATCCGGTTGCACTCGTAAGTCCGCGCCCAGGCCCAGCATGGCTGGGTGACCGGTACACCATTCACGATCCGGGTAACGGGATCGCTCGATGTGCAGACTTCGCTTTGCTGCTCGCACATCGAATCTGCCGCCAGCGATGCGCATTGGCCTTCATTGCGCGTGACGGTGGTCACGGTGGGCTCGTCGACCTGGGACAGCCAATATCTTCCGGTCGCGAGCACATAACCCGGATGATAGGCGCCTGGTGTAATCCCCTGGGCTTCGGCCGTGCATTTGACCTCGACGGCGGTGTGGCCCAGGCTCTTGCAGGTATCCGCCGCCGTGTATCCATAGGCGCTCATATTGTCGCAATAGTCGATTGGGCGGCTCTCCCAGCAGACGCCCGACGCGATCTCGTCGTCGAACGCAGCACGGGCCGGATAAGGGCCGCCATCAGCCGGCATGAAGCTTAGTCGGCCCGCGTAATAGGTGTAGATCGACCGGGTCTCAGACCGCACGTCGAGACTGATCGAACAGGTTCGATTGTCGGTCGTGACCTTGCTCCCGGCATTGCAGCTCGTCTCGTAGTAGCCATCGCTGCCCGTCGCGGGCGGCAGCGGCGTGCAGGTGCCGGACGAGCCCGAGTAGCTTTCACCGGCCAGGAAGGTCGAGGGATCATTCTCGACGGCCGTCGCGCGCGCCGTCGTCTCGAGGATTTCGGTATTGCTGAAGGTCGGCCGCGTCCGGTCAGCATCGGTGGTGATCCGGTACTGCTCGTTGGAGGATCTCGTCGCGGCGGCTTCTGCCTCCATCCGCTCAGGATTGTTGAAATAGGCCCCTTGCGGCAGCGAGGTCCCGGCATAGCCGGGCACTGCTTCGGCCCGGGCATTGTCTGTCGGAACGAGCGTCGAATCCTGGCGCTTTTCATTGCCGAGCGATCGTCCTTCCTGGCGCGCTTCCTCGACACTCATCTGGGCGGCCGCCGGCGCGGCGACCGTAAGGGCTGCAAACAATGCAATCAGGGCCGCCCGAACGCTCACGGCAGGGCTTTGTGAAGATTTGCCAGACCCACCGCCGCCACGCGAGCGCCCGGCCCATTCCCGTCCGCGAACGACGTCAGCGCATATTCGACAGTCACATTGCCGATCATCCGATCATAGGGCGGAACTTGTGTCCGACAAGAAAAGCCGGCGCAGAGGTCGAAGTCGGAAGAGACCGCGATATATGTCGGCACGGCCTGGACATCGAAGGCGCGAAACAGCCTCGGATCGATACCAATGTTGGCGAAATCGTCCTGTCGCTCGACGAGCTTGCCGAGTCTTTCCGAAAACTCCTTCATCGAATTGTTCGGGAAACCGCGGAACACCACGACGCCCCCGGCCCTGGCCGTGTCCTGAATGAGCTGCCGCAGCGCCTTGGGCGGCATCGACAGGCTCGCGAACGCAATCAGCTGCGGCGCATCCCCACCTCCGGCGGCAGCGTTCGTCACCGCCCCCTGAACGATCTCATCAAAGTCGATCGCGCCCACTGGCCCCTTGGGTAGATCGGTGGACGCCACGCGCTGCATGTTCTCCATGCCCCCATCGCGCACTGCCGCAGCTTCCTCGCGGAAGGCATCGCCCCGATCCTTTATCTGATCCACGAAGGCCTGGGCATCGGCCTGCAGGTCGGTCGATCGTTGCTTGATCGCCTGCACATCAATCCCATCGACGGTCTGGGCGAGAAGCGCGGTCATGCTGGCGGCAGCGACAAGACCAACGGCGCCCAGGGTGAGAAGTCGCATCGTCCCCTCCTTCACAGCACGCAGCAGTTGCGTTTGCGCCAGACGAGATAGCCCATGTCCTCACCTCCGGCGGGATAGGCGCGGCCAGCATCGGGCGGCATGGTCGAGGCCCCGATCGCAGAGCAGGCGAAGCGCCCGCTCACGGTCGGGATCGGATTGGTCATCTGGAACCGGTATTGCTGCTTGCGCATCACCGGCATCAGATATTTCTTGCAGAGACCGGCCGAGCCCATCGTGCCCCAGGCAAGCGCCTGGCGATGCATCTTGTAGGCAAAGCGCGACAGCGCGAGCCGCGAGGACTGCACATGGCCGATCGAGGCAGGGATATTGCCGTTCAAGGGATACATCCCGCCCTGACAGCCGGCGCACCAGAAGAGCTGGTCAAGCGGCAGGTTCACTGTCCCGGCGATACAATCGCCGGCGCAGGCCGCCTTGGCGAGCGGGTTGGCGAAGATGATAGCCTCGGGATTGATCAGCGCGGCGAGCGAGTCATCCTGCCAGAGCGGATCGACTTCCGTCATATAAGCGATGTCGAAGCTCGCCTGCTCGAAGCAAACGAAGTCGGTCAGTATCTCCATCCAATAGAGCAGGGGATAGACGTACCAGTGAACGTGCCACTTGGCCGTGCTCTGCGAACGCCCCCCGACCATGGAGGGCCCTGCCAGATAGCCCTGGCCGATGTCGAAACCGGGCGCGATGCGGACCCCGCCGAGATTGGGAAAGCACCAGGGTTTCATCGTAACATCCGCAAGCCGCGCCGGCTCCCAGAAACCCACCGATATGCCGATACGTGGCAACGGATCTGCACAGGCGCAGATGGGAGAGGCCGGATTGTTCGTGTCTGGGCGGCCGCTCGGCCAGATCTTCAACCCGCCGACGGAGAGCGGAAAGAGGCAGGACCAGCAGACATCGGTGATCGGATTGACGAATTTGCCGTTGCATGTCGGCCCGGCTGCCTGCGCGCTTGGTGCAAAAGCCAGCGCACAGAGCGCCATGAGCAGCGCGCCGAAGATCGATCGGACGGCGCGCGTCATTCCCTTTCTCCCAAATGCTCGAGATAGGCCGTGTCCGCCCGCTGCTTGGCGCGCAGATAGACAACGGTAAGCGTCAGCGTCACGGCCAGCAGGAGCGCGATCATGCACGGCGCCGCCCTGCCCAGTTGATCCTGCAACGGGTCCAGGAGGATGACCGCGACGGCGAGCGAGACGCAGAGCGAGAGCCAGGCCAGACGCATGATCCTGAGCCTGGTCGACTCCGGAGCGGCCATGGGCGTCCGCAGCATATCCAGCCATAATGGCATCAGCCAGGCCTCCCTGGTTTCAGGACGACCTCCGACACTCGCATTGTCTTGCCGTTCTGACTGACGACCGCAGGTGTGTGCTCGATACCGAACGTCGCGCTGAGCCGACCTTCCTGATCAAAGTAGAAGCGCCGCTGCTTGGCTGTCATCTGCTCGATCGGCGAGCCGTTCACGAAGATGATCTTTGCCTTGAGGTCAGTGTAGCGCGACGTTGCCCAGGAGAGCTGCGCGGCATCGTCGCCATCGACGAAGACCAGATCCTGCTTGATCGCAACGAAATCAAGCGGATTGATCCGGTGCCCAGCCGCCGCAATGAGATTGCCCTTCTGATCGCGGATGTCCCGTTCGACCGCGATGCTCGGATCATAGTCCCAGCTCCGCGCGGTCCGCGCCGGCGTAATACCCTCTACGGGCTTCGGTCTTCGGACACGCTGCTCGACCCGCTTGGCGAATATCCCGTTCATCCGCGCCAGCTCGCCGCTCGCTTCGACGCGGCGCAGCCGTCCCTCGATTACCGAGAGGAGATCGGGCTCGATCACGGGGAAGGTCTGGCCGGCATGACCGTAATCCCTGGCTTCGCTGCGGATTGGCCCGGCTAACGACACCACGGTCACGCCTATGATCGCCGCGCTTGCCGTAAGGATTGCTTTCATAGGACCGGCTCCCCCGTTCCGATGATCTGGGAGGCACAGACAAAGCCAATTTCAGCGTAGCGGCTGTCGAACCCGTCGCGATGCGGCGTGGCGGCAAAATAGCAGTCCGCGGGAACAACCCCTGTCGCGCCAGGGGTCAGCGGCTCGCCCGCCTTCGTGACCGGTTTCATCCGGACAACCGGCACGCCATTGATCGTGACATCGAAGCCGTCATGACCGACGACGTCGCCTGCCGCACCATAGACCCTCTTCCCGAACATCCTTGGCTTAGGTCCGAAATGGCGCTGGAGGAGCGCGCTTTGCGGTGGATCGAAAAAGACGAACTCACCCTTTGCCGGCAACCGCCCCCGATCGATGAGGAACGCCCAGTTCGGCAAGGAATTCGTCGTGTTGATCAAAAAGAGATGGTTGTCGCGCCAATCCCCCAACGCCTTCCAGGCCATGCTTCCTGAAACAAGGACCCCGAACAGCAGCCAGAGCCTCCTATTAGGACGCCAGCGCCGAGCCGCCCCGTCATTGAGCACCGCTGCCATCGGGACCTCCAAAGGTTGAGACGGACGCGGACGGCGGCGCATATTGCGGGCCGGTTGCCGGCGGCACGGACGGCATCATCTGTGCCGACGCCATAGGATCGAGATATTCGGTTGGCGCCGCGGGCTGCGCGGGCATAGCCTGCTGTGGTTGTGCCGCGAGCATGGCTTGCTGCTCGAGTTGCTGCAGTTCGATGGCCGACGCCTGTTTGGGTCGAGCGACGCCCGAGGCATAAACGGCGTGCCTGAGCTTGTCGGTGATGTCCGGGACGTTCTTGGTCAGGACAGCCTCGCCGACGAGGACGATCTGACCGTTCGCGCCGCGCCGCTGCAGTTCAGTGTCGAGCGATGCCATGAACTTGCGCATTTCCGCTTCAACCTGCGCCGGCGGCGATGCCGATCGCGCCTGGGCCTGGACGTATTCGCCGACAATGGTGGAGAGGCGCGCGGATACGATGTGGTCCTGCGTCGGCGTAACCAAGAGCTTGGTGACCCACATGCCCCAGACCAGGGCGGCAAGAACCATGAGGCCCATCAACATTTGCAGGCGTGTGAAGCCCCCGAAAATCGCGCGTTTCGCGCGCCGCGTCGGCTGCGGCACGGGAGCGGGCAGGTCAAGCACGGTCTGTTCAGCCATGGTCGGGGTTTCCTTCGGGCAATATCGCGGGCACTATTTTTTCCCGCCGCAGGACGATCAGGCCGGTTGCCACCACGAGGTGCGCGACAATGAAAATGGTCTTGAATGACGCGATCCGGTCTGGAGAAGCAGCGACGTAGCGGCTCGCGAGGTTGTTGAGCTGGTGCATAAAGCCATCGAGCGAGAAGCCGCCCAGAGCGAGAAAGAAGAGCGCGAAAACCCCCCAGGTCAGCAGCAGCGTCGATCCGGTGAAACCCAGCAGATGCAGAATGAAGTAGAGCATCGCCCGAAAGTCCGGCCGGGAAACGGCCTTGCTCGCGGCGACCTGCGTTCGATGGTTCATGGTCCCCATGGCTCACTCCGCGGCCTCGGCGATGTCACCATCGTCGTGAGAAGCCCATTTTTCCGGATTCTCGGGATAGGCGACCCGCTCGATAGCCTCGTCCATGCTGAGGCCCCGGGCGACCAGTCCCTCGATCGCCGCGTAGACTGCCGGGCTCGAGGAAAAGACGGTGGCCGAAAAAGGATCGAGCACGAGGCGCCCGACCGCCAGTGTCTCCGGTCCCTTGATCAGGATATCGGAATATTCGCGGCCGTTGATCTTGAGGGACCGCAGCAAGGCGTCGGTATAATCGTCCATCTCGAAGCGATCGTGCTTTTTGAAATCGGCGATCGTCTCGGGTTTCTGCTGGAGGATGACGAACCAGTCAGAATTCTCGAGCGCCGCGATGGAACCGGCGGACTTGTAATAGTCGTTCAGCGACTGCGTCGCGGTGACCAGCGAGGCGCCGTATTTGCGGCAGGTGCGTGCATAGGCCTCGATGAAGTCGGCCATCGCGCCGCCGCGCAGCATCTGCCACGCTTCGTCGAGGAGCAGCGCTTTGGGGATCGCGCGATCGACCTTGCGCATCATCTGCTGCGACATGAACATGATCGCGGTCAGGACGACGCTCCGCAGTTCCTCGCGGGAGGACAGATCCGAGAGCTCGAATACCGTCAGCTGCGCGGACAGCTCGAACGAAACCTCCCCCTGGAAGAACCGTCCATATGTACCGCCTGACGAAAAGGGTCGCATGGCGATGCCCAGATCCATGGCGAGGCCGTTGCCGGTCGCGTCCAGCGCCGCGATCACGTCGTCGATCGCCCCGTGCCGGCCCTTCTCGGCCCAGACGCTGTTGACGGCGCCGTCGATGAGGCCTCGCTCGGTATCGTTCAGCCGATCGATGTGACGCGACATCTGATTCACGATGGCTTTGAGCATCGCCATGCAATCGAGCAGATAGTCCTCGTCCTGTTCGGCCAATTCCTCGTCGATCATGCTGAACGGATTGAGACAGAAGCCCGACGACATCGTGAACTCGACGAAAGCGCCGCCCTGGAGCTTTGCCGAATGCTCGAAGGAGCGTCCGTCATCGATCACGACGACTCGTGCACCTGCGCCGCACAGCGACGCGCACAACTCCTGGAGGGTCACAGACTTGCCCGACCCGGACTTGCCGAAGACCGCGACATTGTGGTTGCCCGCCGCATTCTCAAACGGCGACCAGAAGAAAGGCTGGCCCCGCCGTCCGATCAGCATGAGATGCGGCACCTGGCCGCCAAGAAACTCGCCCTGGATGGGCGCGAGGTTCGCGGCCGTGGTCGTCAGAAGCGTGCGCATCCGCTTCATCCGCTCGAGATCCCGCGAGAGGCCATTCGCCATTGTCATCGGCATGGCGCAGAGCAGCCCCATCACCTGCAGGTAGCGATCGTCGAGCAGGTCCCAGCCCGCCGCGCGGTAGACCGATTTCAGGACCCGTTCATTGGCGTCACCCCTGCCCTTGGGCGAAAAGGACGTGACCGAGAAGAAAACGCGTACCAACTTGCGCCCCTGACGCAGTTCGTCGTTCACATAGCGCCATTCCTGGCTTTGCTCGCGCAGCTGCGGCAGGAACCGGGCCGACTTGGAATCGGCGAGGCTCGTCGTCCGCATGAATTTGAAGCTTGCCTTGTTCGACGATGCCAGCGGGTCCGGGAATTCGACGCACAGGTTGGTCGCAACCGGACACGGCATGCGCAGCTTGTCGGTGAACATGTCGCCGATCAGCCGCGCCACGTCCCAGGGCGCCCACCGCACCGGGAGATTGCGGACCGAAAAGGAGCGGACGTCAAAGACGTCGGGCAGGATCTCACCGATTTCCGGTGCATTGTTCACCGTGTGTCCGGTCGGCCGAAATCGCTCGGTTCGCAGCAGCATGCGATCGGGCTCGATGTGGAGCTCGACATCGCGGCGCACGGCCTGGTCCGCTATGGGATCGAGCGGGTTATAATTGACCACGTCCTCGCCCGCCGCGGTGGTCGGCGAGGTGATATCATCGACCCAGCCAATCAGATCGGTCGGATCCATCTTGCGGGCAGACACATTGATCGATGCGAGTGCCGAGATCAGGCCATCCATGACGGCCACGATCTCTTCGACCGTCACGCTCGATGCTTCCGGCGTCGAATAGGAAATCGCCACGCGGTGGTTGCGCAGAGAAAAGGGCGCATCGTTTGACAGCGAACGCCAGACGCCATCGGTCAGGAAATCCACCCGATGCTTGGCCATGCGCTCATAGACGCCGCGGGCCGCATAGCGCGGAAGATACCAGCGCGAGAGGCGCTCCGATACGCGCGGGCTCATCCACTGGTGGAACTGAAGGCAGCCGGGCGCGGGGATCGCTTCAGACAGGAACTGGGTAAGAATCTCGCCCGTGCGCTCGTCCGCACCGATCAGCGGGGCCGCCTCGATGACGAAGCCTCGCGATGCGCTGTTGTAGAAAATGCCCGTCTTGGCATCGAAGCTGCGATAGGGCAGCCAGTCGGCCAGCATGGGAACGCCAAGTTCGGGCCGATCGGAATCAGGCCGCCGGCTGTCGCCGAGAATGCCGGACATCAGGCTCTCGAGAATACCGGCTTTGCCCGCCATCTCACTTGTCCTCCTGAACGGTAGCCGGGAAATTGGCGGCACGGACCGTCGGGGCTGACACCACGGGCGCGGCCGGCACGGCGCCACTCTGGGCAGCCGCGTCGCGCGCGCCTTGCGCGACGGAGCCTGCGATCCCTTGATAGGCAGGGTCTCCCTTCACCCGCCCGACCGCCTGGGCGCCCGCCGCCGCGATACCCGTCTGAGGCTTTTCAGAACCCGGCACGGTCGCGCCACTCCCATTCGCCGGCGCACCCGCGGGGGTCGGATGCGCCGGCGAGACGGCCGCAGACGGTGGATGCGCTGCACCATCCACCGTCACGGCGGCAGGTGCGCTAGCTGCCTTGGGAGCGAGGCGGGTCGCGACATCTGCCTTTATCGCTTCGACAGGATCGGGTTTTCGTGCACGGGCAGCAGCAACCACCGCCGGGTCCGGGACATCCGGATCGATGGCAGCGGCTGTGCCTCCAGGCGGGTCCACGCGATCAACCGCATCGGCGAGCGTCTCGGGGCTGCCGAGCCCATAATTCAGGCGCGTGCCGGGCGCCACCGCTTGCCCAAGCGCCTGTTGCCACTCACCGCTCGCAACGACGGCGCGGATAGCGCTGGACTCATGCAGCCGGCCCCGTTCATCAATATAGGGCTGGAACACGATCCTGAGCACCTTTTCGCGCGTCCGGGCGGGGTCAGCTGCGGCGATCCTGGCCGCTTGCGGCGCGGCGGCACGATTGACCCGACCCGTCGAACCACGCGGGATGTTTCCTGCGGGAAGTGCATCGCCATCGCCCGCTTCGGCGGAAATCAGGGCAAGCGCGCGATCATCGATGGTCGAACTCGGGGCGCAGATGCCATCGGGCGCGGCACAGGAAAAATCACCCCGGATGTTCCCGCCGAATGTCGCGCAGCCACCGAGCGCCACAGCACTGGACAGCATGAGGGTGCAAGCCAACGACAGGCGCCGGCGTCGAAACGCGGTCTTGGTCATGACTGCGCCTCCTTGAGCCACTTCTCAAGGAAAGCGCGCGGCCGATACCCTTCGAGCACCGCCCCGTCGCCGCGCACGATCACCGGCGTGCCACTGAGCCCGTGCTGCTGCGCGAAGGCTTCGTTCGCATCGAGACCCGACGTGTTGCAGGCAGGCCCCGCCTTGATCGGCTCGCCGGCATAGGCGGCATGAAGCGCGGCTTCGCGGTTCCTCGCGCAATAGACCCGGTCGGCGACATCCCGGCTGCCCAGCACCGAGATCGGCCGTTCAACGACCCGCACGTTCATGTCCTTGAGAACGCCCGTCAGGGCACGGCAATAGCCGCACCGGAAGTCGGAAAAGACCGTGACGGTCTGACCCGACGGATTGCCCCAGACGATCGCGCCTTCCCGCGGCAAGCCAGAAAGCGAAAGCTTGCGCGCTTGCGCGGAGGCGACAGGACGCTCAACCCGCGCCGGCGCGGCCGCCAGTTGCTGCGCGCCTTCCTCCTCACCGCCACGCGCCAGCGCATTCGCGCGCGCGGCGGACCCGACCAACATGTCGGGATTCATCTCGAGCAGCCGCGCCGCCGTGATATCCTGCCTGGTCTGCATGTCATAGACCCGGCCGATCACGAGGTAGCGGGCACCGGAATCGACATAGAATAGGTTCTCGCCCGCGGTGATTTCACACAGTCCGCCGACTTTCCCGCAATCAATCGCGGTTACTGGTGTCTTGGGGAGTCGCGTCTGCAACAGGACCCTGACACGATCCTCGGCATCGCTCGCATCGGCAGCCAGCGCGATCCCGGCCAGGCTTAAACCCGCGACGGTCCCGACCAGGAGGCGCGACCGCCAGGTCAGCGAGCGAAGACGGTCAGTTACGGACATACACACCCTCCAAGAAGACAATTTCGACGTCGATGCCGGTCGGCATTTCGATCACGGGCTGATATTGTTCGGCGCGCTCGATCAGATATTTCGAGACCATGTCGCCCGTCTGGGCCATGCCCTCGCCAAAACCGCCTTCGAGGATCTCGCCGGTCGAAAGCTTCTCGCGCTGGCCGTTGGTGGTGATGTTGGTTCCCTGGAACACGCTGTTCGCGTTCGCTGAGAAGCCGCGGCCAAAGCCGCCGGCAAGGCCCGCGATGAACGCCTGGGTGACGAGCGAGCCTTCACGGGAGACGACCCGGCCCCGCACTCCGGTCTTCCCGCCGAAGGCAAGGAAGCCCTTCACTTCGGATACCGCATAACGGCCGCCCGGCTGCGGACACGTCATCTTTTGCAGTTTCACATAGACCTTCTCGCTCGAGAGGTCGCCGCGCGCCGCGCCATTGACGAGGCACCCCTCGATCCTGGTCGTGAGCAACCTTCCGTTCTGGTAAACCGAACGGGCCGGGCCAGTGACGCGCAGGACGACAGGAAGCGGGTCCGTCTGGCTGTTGACGCCGGCACTGGCATCGACGCCGACGATGACCTTGGCCCGCGCGAAGCTGTTGGGCGGCAGATAGTTGACGCTGTCGGTATACGTGGTGTTGCCTTTGGCGACCCGCGTGGCATTACCCGTCTCACCGCTCGAGAAGCTGACCAGCTTCACTTCGCTCGACCCGCCCACGAGTCCGCGCCCCGGCCCACCCGCCGCACCGTCCGGCCGCTGATATGCTTGCGGGCCGTTCGGGCCGTAGAGCGCCGCCGGCCCAGGCGCCGGAGGAGCCGCGGTCCGGCGCTCGTTGATCTGCCGCCGCAACTGCTCATTCTCCGCCTGATACGCAGAGAGGACGCGTTGCCCATCAGCCTGCATCGCCTGGTTCTGGCCCTTCAGCGCCTCGACCTGCGCGGTCAGCATTTCGAGCCGGCGATTTTGCCCGTCGATCGATTTGAGCTGGTTCTCTGTCGACTGGAAGCGGTTTTCGGAAAGCGCCATCCACTCCTGTTGGGAGAGGTTACGGTTCACCAGATCCTTGGTCGAGACGGTGACCTCGCTGACGCCATCCTCGCCGGACTTCTCGCTATCCCCGTCACCGCTGAAAATCCAGAAGGAGGACAGGATGAGGCCAGCGCCGGCCACGCCGGCCAGCAGCAATCGCTGCTTCCTGCGAACCTCCTCGTTCCCGGCGAGGTCGCCGGAAAGCGGGGAGACGCCGTCGTCCGTGCCGCCATCAAGGGGCGGGCGCTTGCGATTCAGGAAGTCGGAAAGAGCCATGTCCTCACCTTTGTGTCTGGGTGTTCTGGGAGACGAGGTAGGCTGTCGTGACCTTGCCCGGAGCGAGCCGGCCCTCGGCGATCGACACGGCCAGCGCGCTGGCGGGAGCGACCATGGCTTCGGTCAGCTCGATTTCGGACGCGCCTTTGTTCTCGATGCGTAAAACCTTGCCGGTGAGATCCGAGCCGCGGTATTCGGCGATCATCTGCACCTTGAGCGTGCCGACATAGACCGGTCGCAGGGCGCGCTGGCGCATCTCATAGCCGTCAGCGACCGCATTCGAGTACATCGCCTGCACAAGCTCGACGGCAGCATCACGCGGCCCGAGCCTTTCCGCCGGACCATTTTCCGCGGTCCGTTCGTTCGCGATCGCCGGATTGGAGACAAAGACCTGCGCAGCCTGGTCGCCCCCGATCCGGCACACGAACTTGTAGACGTAACCGCGCTTGCTCGTGGCGAAGAACGAAAGGGCGCTCCGGACAAACCCATCAGGAACGGACAGGTAGATATCGCCGCGAACGGGCTCATTGACGACCGAGAAGTCATCCATCGGGTTACCGGTCGAGATCTTCGAGACCGACGCGAATTCATCTTCGACAAGGCTGATGCGTGTAAGATCCTTGGCCGATGCCTGGCAGTCGACCTGGGCACTATCCGACGCCATGATCGTCTGGTCCGCCCTCGCTGGATCTGCGACGAGAAGTACGGCGATGGCCACCAGCCCTGCCCCCATGCACCGGCTCAAATGGCAGTGGACGCGCGAGAGGAAGGCGGTGCCGGCGGCGGCACTGCCGATGACATAGACCGACATCATTTTTCCTTCCCCTGCTCGGCCACCACCATGCCGAAGCCGATCAGCTTCAGGGACAGCCCGGAATATTCCCAGTCGTACCGGAAGGTCCGACGTTCGTTCGAAATGACCTTGTTGCCGACGATGGTGTGCAGACTGCCCTTCACCTCCGAGCGGAGATTCTTCGTGTCGAGCTCCATCTTCTCGATGGTGTAGAACTGGGAGATCGAAGATCCCCGCTGTTCGTTAACGATCTTCAGCAAGTCGGCCTTGATCTTGCCCTGGGCGGACGGCGCCGTGATGGCGAGCACCGAATTCATCCAGTATTCGAGGTTCTGCGGGCTGCGATTGAGGGTGAGCACCACGGTATCCCGAGTGATCATCTCCAGATATTCGCGCGAGACGCCCGCCGAACTCACCGTGACGGGAGACCGCAGGATGGGCTGCAGCACAACTTCCCGGTCCCGCGATACGGTGACGATGAACAGCAATAGGGTCAGCGCGCCGAGCCCGACGGCGACGATCGCCAGGATGTTCCGCTGGCGCAGAACCTGTTGGCTGCGCGAATGACTATACGAAAGTTCCATATCACCCCGCCATCAGTCGAAGGTATGAGGGTGGTGTGGCTCTCAGGCCGGTGAAGCCGGCCGGGAGATACCAATAGGCCAGATGGAGAAGCCACGACGTAGCCCGGCCTGCCTTGGCTTTTCTGAGACCCCACCAGCCTGCACCCGAAAGCACCATGCCAATGAGGATATGCTGAGACAGGATCCCCCAGACGAAGGGGATGACCATCGCCAGGAACTCATCCAGGGTCCACAGCCCGATCAGCTCGGGATCATCCAGATGAGTCGGGATAACGTACTTGTCCGCCGCCATTGCACCACCCTCTCCTTGGATCGGCCGAAGCTGCTACCTCGTCCGACCGCAGGAACGCTCAGATCGTCGCTGTCACGGTCGACGTCACGATCGGAATGCCGGTTCCGGCACCGACACCGACACCAACTGGAATTGCGATCTGCCCCATGGAAAAGCGGCCCGAAGCCAGCGCGACGATGCCGCCGGCAAGGCTGAGCACGGTGATGATCTTGCCACCCGACCCTTCAAGAAAATCGGTGAACTTGGTAAGTGCTGTATCGAAGGTGGTGTCGGCGCCGGCAAATGCTGGCCCCGCGAACCAGAGACCAGCGAACAGGAGGAGGGCGATGGCGACGATCGCCCGCTCCGTGCGCCCGCTCTTTTTCAGAACTGACTGCATGTTGGGTTTCCTTCACATGGAGACGCGACGGATCCGCGCCCAAGTGAAAGGGTGGTCAGATGCCTCTGTGGTCGCAACGGGCGGCCCGAGGAGGCCCCCTCGATTCGGCCATCATTTTGCGATTCTCGGCTTTTTAAGCATGGCCACGGGGCACGATGCCCCGACATCCGGGGCGGGCTGCCCGTCAAAACGGGGCAAGATGCCCGTGATTGCGGGGCGGCTTGCCCCGCATTTGCGGGCAAGCGGCAATCGCGGTAGATTCGGCAACAGGACTATCGGAAATTAACCATTCTCGGTTCATAATCGCTGCCGTAAGCCAGACGCGTAGATCAGGCTTCTTATGGATCGCAACTTCAGGACGTGGGCACTATGGGCGCCGCAGACTCACGAGACATCACCATCGATATCTCCGAATCCCTGTTCCGGCTGACAACCGAAGGCATCCGCCTGCATTCAAACGAAACCCTGCATCATCAGACGCTTTCGAAGCTAATCGATCATAGAAGTTCTCGCACCGAAAAGATCGGGAGCCACGACACCCGCACTCTCAAGGAACATCTTACTTCCATTCCATCGGATGGGACCATTCGAATTCGTCTCGATATTTCCCGAACGAGCGCAAGAAGTCTTGATGAGGTGAAGGATTTACTGAGTCACCAGCTCGACGCCAAGCTGACTGTGGCGGATGCCTTATCACTCCTTTTGTTCGATTATGTGGTCGAACAGAAGGCCGCGCGGATCATGGACAAGCTCGATCTCAACGGCCCAGACCCATTCGGACACAATGGATTCGCCAACGGTCATTCCAGTTAATCGGCTTGGTCCACAGTGTGTTAGCCAACCGATTACCCGCCCACATGGTTCAAACCAAGCTTGCATTGCCGATTCGCCTATGATTGTCTCCCTTGATCCAGGCGGCAACGCGAGATCGAAATGTCATCTCTTGCCAAAGTGGGGGCGTAAGTTGTGGAGGCCGTCGAGCTCGACGAGCCGCAGCGGGATTACGTACCCCTGATCCTTCAAACCATGGCTGTGCAGGACACCGCACAGCGCAGGCTGGCGCATATGACCGGGATCAGCAAATCCCGTCTTGGCCTCCTCCTTCATAGCGATCCCGACAAGCGGTCGGTGATGACTCTGCCTGAGCTTGAAAAAATTCTCCACGCACTCGGCACCAACATCCTGCAAGCCTATATCTGCATCGAGACCTTCAAAGGTCTCGAATTGCCCGACAGGGAGCGATATGCGACCGTCATTTCGATGCTCTGCGAGATGTTCGCCGGCCTGCCCCGCAAGATCATCGAGGCGCTCGACGAGATCAATGGCATCGACGGATCGGAGGTAAAGCGCGACTGGGGCGCGCCCCTCCAGAAAGCCGTGGTCAAACGAGTCGCCGAAGAAGTCGTGAAAATCCGCGAGCGGCGGGCGCGGATCACAGATGGCGATGACTTTCAAATCTAGGCGCGGCTATCGCGTCAAAAAGGCACAGCGCTTTGTACCACCTGGTTCAAAAGGTCGATACGATCGCAGATCGTCCTACAGGACGTGCCGCCGTGACCGGACCAACCGTTGCCTGGGGCACGATTGTCGCCCGGCGCTGAAAGCCGCTCAGCCGCGACCAGTTCAACAGCACATTGTCGACATAATCCTGCGTCTCCCGAATCCGGGGAACGGCACCGTTCCGCACGCGGCCAGGTCCAGCGTTGTAGGCCGCCAGGGCAAGGTGATAGTGACCAAAGCGGTCGATTTGCTGCCGCAGATATTTGGCGCCGCCTCGAAGATTGCTCTCCACATGGTAGCGGTCGACCCCCAGTTGCGCTGCTGTTCCCGGCATCAGCTGGGTCAACCCGAAAGCATTTTTGGGCGAATAAATGTTGGGCTGATACCGGCTTTCCCGGATGATCACTGCATCGAACAGGCCGACCGGGATGCCATGTTCGCATGCGATATTGCTCATCAGTCCGTAATAGGTCGACCGGCGGAACTCCGCGTCGGACCGCAGGAAACCGGTCGGGCGATAGGGCGCTGCAGAACATTCCGGCACGTAACGCGATGCAGCGGATGCGAATATGGCGCCGCCCCGCATCCAGAGCGGGACAGAAATCGATCCTGCCGCGGGGACAGCGGCCGTAAAGCGCGGAACCGACGGCTGCTCCGCGCCGACATAGGCAAACGGATCGCCACCATCAGTGCGCATCGGCGCCTCTGGGTCAGCGCTGAAACTGTCAGCCATCTGAAACTCCACCCAACGCCGGCTCAGATCGTGGACACGAAACGCCGGGGGGAGTGCCCGCGAACCCGGATGATCAGCGGCCTGGGGTGCTTCATTATCGGCCGTCGAAGGCTGCTTGGGCGAACTCATTGGTCCCATCGAAATCACCTGGACGCTACGCGCCGCCCGCAGCGGCTCTGCAGCCACGCCACCGGTGCCCCACCCTATCGCCACAACCGCGATACCGATCACAGATGCTCGCATGAAATCCTCCCCAATTCGCAACTGGGCCAAGTGGAGAGCATCAAATCCAACTCTGTCAATCCACGCCACCGCCGCGAGCCTCGGGTGATGAGGACATGGGCCGACAGCACATGTGGCTGATCCCTCGCAGCACAAACGGCCTTGGTTCAGGCAGAATTCCGCTGCCACAACCCGTACGCGACGCCCTTGTCCGATGGTATGCCGGACAAGGCTCACAGTATGACGAAGCGGCCGGCATCATGCTCGTTCAACAAGCGCGCATCGGCGAGAAATGGATCGCCTGCGATTGTCTGCAGCCCGGCGAACCACCGGCGATCCTGACCCCTGCCTTCCTGTCCGAAGCGGAAACCTATTATCTACGTCGGCTCACCAGCGCCGGCCGGCCCGAGCACCATCCCGACTGTCCTTTCTTCCGCGAGCAGGCCACCAATCGGCTCAGCGAGGTCCGCACCCACGAAAGCGCCGCCGATCCACCATTGGGTTACTTTGAAGTGCTGCGCCCGGCACCGGAGAAGCTCGCCCAAAAACCCGACGAGGTCGGCAGTGACGACCGGACGCGCCAGGGTTCGATTCCCCGTCTCGCCCGCCTGCTCTGGCGCCTGTTCCACATTTCCGGTCTTAACCGGGTTCCTCCGCTTGGCGAGGATCATGCCGACCATTCGATCAGCGATGAGTTCCGGACCCTGTCCGCCGCCGCGGCAAAAGTCGAAATCGCGCCAGGGATCGAACTCGGCCGCGCCTTCTGGACCCATGCGCAGGCTCTCCACAGCAAGCGCGTTTATGCCAACCTGCGCGCGATCGCCCGCCGTTGGCCGCGCGGCCATGCGCCACAGGCTTTCCTGGCCCTTTTCGCTCAGCAATTCCGCGGTTCGACGATCCAGGTGTCGGGCTCGGATCCAGTCGTGATCGCCAACCGCGTGCAATCCCCTTCCGTGCGCGGGAACACCATCAAGGGCCCCTATCTGGCCCTCATCGTGGCCGGGCAATATCCCGAGGCGCATGGGTATGCACCGCTTCGCGCATACGCCCAGCCAATCCTGTCGGGCCGGCGGTTCGTGCCCGTCGACTCCGAATTCGAGCGCGCAGTGCTTCGCGACTTGATAAAGCTGCGCTCGACATTTGACCGCCATGGCATCGATCTGGCGATCGAGAAACCCGTGTTCGATACCTTGACCCCGATCGGTCCCTGCCGGCCGGATTTCCTGCTTGAGGCCCGATCAAGATCCACGGGTGAAATCCGCCAGATCGTGGTCGAAGCCATGGACTCGAACGATGAAATCTACCGGCTCTCGAAGGCCGCGACGCATCCGCGAATGGAACAGCTCGCTCCGCTCGTCTGTGTCTCGCCGCTCGATCTTGAGAGAGACCGGATTGCACTGACCGTCCTGCGCCGGTTCGGCCTCTAGCTCCAACTCATCGACGCGGCGAACAGGGTGACGATCGCGAGGGTCACGGGCATTGAGGTCAAATAGAGCTTCTGCCAACGCCACCAGGTCTGCGGCACAAACATCAGCGCCGAGCGCACCGAGTTGATCGCGGCCCAGCTCCGTTCACGATAAAGCTCGCATATGATCATCCCGCTGGAGAGCACCAAGGCCATCGCACAACAGACCCCAGCCGCAAGATACAAGGCCATCCAATTGGCCGCTTCGACTGTCGTCAGCTGTCCCATCTCGGCTCCACCGCACAGGATCCATCGTACAAGAGAAGCCTAGTGCAACGGGCAAATCCAGGCAATCGGCTCGGACCGATCGCAATCCTCCGGTATCCCGCACCATACTCAACCACCATGGCGGCGATGATCGAGCCGATCAGACACCGTGCCATTGAAATAGAGGGATAAGTTTCGATTCACATAATGTTGTGATTATAGAATTAGAATTCCTAAAAACACATTAACTATATTCTGAATAGTATTTTCAGCTTTCTATCACGGTAGGTCGAACTTTTCCCAATTCAAGATTGGGAACATTACTTATTGAGGATGGGATCGAGCCAAACTTAGCAGGCAAGGCATCCCTATGCGCCGGATCGGCGCAGCCGACTGGACGCGCACATGCAGGCAACGGTTCTCATCATCCTCTATCATGGGCAAGAGACCCTTGCCCTGTATGATACCGATTCCGCAGCCTGGAATGCCCTGCTGGAGTTTGTCGATCAGCATTGGCAGGACCGCTTCGGCCAAATTCCTCGCCCAGACAACGACGACGAGCGCGTGCAGGCCTTCTTCGACGGAGAAGATATTTACCTGCTTGCCTCAACCGACATCATCGATCCCGAACCGGTTCGGCGGAAGTTGTCCCACCGCGCTTCATCATCGGTGCGATAACGACCATGGACGATGCTCAAGCGCCTTGCCCTCGGCGACAGACCCGGGCATGGAAGCACCCAGAGCCTCTTCCGTGAGCGCAGGAAGCGTTGCTATGCTCACCGTGATCTTCGTTCTCATATCTGCTCCAGACACCGTTCATACCAGCTAGTTCCAGCTTCAAAGTCAGTGTCGGCTACCTGCTGGCCTGATCAAAGGCGCCAGACGCGCGCCGACCGCTTTGACCAGTTCGAAGGCCCCGAGCAGCGCAACACCTGTCAATATGATCAAGCCGGCCTCGACCCAGCCCAGTGGCGCAAAACCCAGACGCTGCTGAAGCGGCTCGACCCCGAAGATCAGAATCGTCCCGGCAAGGATGAACCCGAGGACATAGCGGAACGCCACATTGTGCCTGACTACCGCCTTGCTGATACGCGCGCTGAATGATCGATGGGCCAGAATCAGGGCGATCACCGAAGCAACAAGAGCAAAGAAAATGAATGTCCGCAGTTCTTCAACCGGCAATGACGTGCGGCCCGAAGCGATGAGGATCGCACCGAGCACCGCAAGCGCCAGCCCGCCCTGAAACACCGAACTTACCACCAGGGGCAGGTTGAACAAACGCTCCTGCGGCGCACGCGGCGGCCGCTGCATCAAATTCTCTTCTTCCTCCTCTGCCTCGAACACAAGAGCGCAGACCGGGTCGATGATCATCTCGAGAAGCGCGATCTGGATGGGCCCCAGCAAAATCGGCATGCCCAGGAGCAGCGGCAACAGTGCCAGCCCGGCGATCGGCACATGAACCGCGAAAATGAAGCCTGTCGCCTTGCGGATATTGTCATAGATTCGCCGCCCCAGCCGGATCGCCGAGACGATCGCGCCAAAATCATCCTCCACCAGCACGATCGATGACGCCTCCCGCGCAACGTCAGTGCCTCGCTTGCCCATGGCGACGCCAATATGTGCGGCCCGCAGTGCAGGCGCATCGTTGACGCCGTCACCTGTCATGGCGACGATGTCACCGCCAGCCTTGAGCGCCGAGACGATCCGCAATTTCTGATCGGGCATCGTCCGCGCGCAGATCGAGACGGTCTTGATCCGCTCCAACAATTCCTCATCACTCAAGGTGCTGATAATCGGTCCTGTGAGCGTTTCACCGGCATCGAGACCCGCTTCCCCGCCAATCGCCTGTGCTGTCGCCGCATAGTCGCCCGTGATCATGATCACGCGGATTCCGGCCGTCTGGCATTGGGTGATCGCCTCTTTGACACCGGGACGAAGCGGATCCCTCAATCCGACAAGTCCAAGCAGTTCAAAGCTATGCTCGAGATGGTCTTTGGCCGCCGCCTCGCGCGGAACGCGTCCGGTCGCTACACCTAGGACGCGCATGCCGCGCTCTGCCATTGCCGTGGCGGCCGCATCGAGCCGGGCCTCACCCTCCTTATCGAGCCGGCACAGGCGGCCAATCGCCTCGGGCGCACCCTTGGCCGCCGCCACTAACATCATCTCCTTCCCGGGGCTCTCCCAGATATTCGACATCGCCAGCAAGTCAGGCCGCAGGACGTTGGTATGGGCCAGTGCCCACCCGCGTACATCCTGGCAGGCCGCCGCTGTGGCGGCTTCGTGGAAGGCCGCCTCCATCGGATCGACGGGGACCGGAGCGCTCGCCATCGCACCTGATCGCAAAAGCTCGTCGAAGCAGTCGCTGGCCATCCCGGCCCCGAGGTCGGCCGTTTCGCCGGAAGCCAACCAGAGACCGGCTACAACCATCCTGTTCTGGGTCAGCGTCCCGGTCTTGTCCGTGCAAAGGACCGTAGCCGCACCCATGGACTCGATTGCCGACGCCTTCCGGGTGAGCACGCCGACCTGCGCGATACGCCAGGCGCCCATGGCCATGAAAATCGCAAGGACGACCGGGAACTCTTCGGGCAACATCGACATGCCGATCGCGATCCCGGCGAGCAATGCATCGAGCCATCCGCCGCGCATCAACCCATAGAGAAGAAACACCAAGGCAGCGACCGCGAAGCCGCCAATCGCGCAGATGCGCACGATCCTGCCCATCTCTTGCTGCAACCGGGGCGCTTCGGTCTCGACGCCGGACAACGACCTGCCAATCTCGCCGATACGGCTGCGCGGGCCCGTGGCCATCACGCGCGCAAGACCGCCGCCGCGCGTGACGATCGCACCGCCAAAAACATATGGCAGATCATCCCCTCCGGGCTCGCACGCGGCCGCGTCCTCCTGGAGCGCGCTGCGCTTGCGCACCGGGACGGATTCCCCTGTCAGGAGCGATTCATCGCATTCGAGACCCTGCGTACGCAGCACCAGGGCGTCCGCCGCAATCCTGTCCCCTTCATCGAGAACGAGGATATCGTCGACAACGACCTCGCGGCCAGGCACCCGCACGGTCCCGCCATCGCGCACGACAAGCGCACGTGGCGCCGAAAGATCCTGCAGCGCTTCCAGCACATTCTCGGTCCGGGCTTCCTGCACGACGGTCAGCAGTATCGAGAAACACGCGAACAGAAGCAGGATCAACGCCTCTCCCTTGTCACCGAGCAGGAGGTAGGTGATCCCTGCGGCAAGCAGCAGCGCCAACATCGGCTCGCGAAGCACCTCGAGCGCAATCCGCCATGGCGAGCGCTTCTTCTGCCGCGGAAGTTCGTTCGGCCCGTCCCGATCCAGCCGCTCACGAACCTGTGTTGCGGACAAACCGTCCAGGCCGCTCTCATTCAGGGTTTCGGTGGCCATATGCTATCCAGTTTCGATGCCTGCAGTGTGTGGAGTACGGGCATGCAGTTTGGGCTCGGTACATTGCACATCGACGAAACCCGTGGGGCGCAGCGCCCTTCGGCCGTCGATCGCATCTAAGTGCGTGCTCCGTCCGGGTAATTAAGCAATATCCCCAGTGGAACGCTTGTCAGACACACAGCCAAGGGCCCTCAATGGAGCAGACAGAGTCCTCTTCCCATTGTGACGCCATCGCACGGATCCATATCCGCGAATCCCAACGCAGCTTCCACGACGCGCCGCAGAATTTTATCGTGCGTGAAGTGATCACCAGCCCGGCCATCCGACCCCTGAAGTTCAAAGGTCAGAGCATGGTCGTCGCAGATTTCGAGGCCATGCAGGCAGCACCGGTCCGGCTGCCGCCGCCCGAAGAACTCGCCAAGTTCGAAGCCGCCGGGAAATCGGCGCGTCATATACGATCATGCCACTGCATTGGCGGACACCCAGCCACCCAAGACCTATGAGCGTTTGTTCAGCCCGCACATGGGATTTGGTCTTCGATCCCGCCTGACCTCTCGGGCCATGCCGTCTCCCGAGGGCAGCCACGATGCTTCAGACGCGGGTTGGGGTTGTAGTGAGAACCGGCCAGAATAAGCACGCCGGCTCATGGCTCAGGTGTGGGGCAAGCTTCAATGCTTGGCCAATTCTTCCTTCAGGCGCAGTTTTTGCTTCTTAAGCTGCTGGATCACCGTATCGTCCGGCATGGGGCGGCTCATCTCTTCCCGAATCTGGCGGTCGAGAACGGCATGCTTTTGCTGCAGCGCACTCGCATGCGGTGTATCCATAGTCCCCTCCTCCTCTTGTTGACACAAACGGGATCGTGCTTGGGTTTCTCATGCTCGCAGGACCTCACCGGCTGCGACATCGGGAAGATTACGTATCGGTACATTCCCGCTGATATGGGCTGTGATCGCACGCCGCGCGCATTGCGTGATTGGTGCGAAGTTCTGATCAGCGGCTGACGTCGATCGTGTATTGTTCGGCATAGTTTAACCGTCTGGGGGGCATCTATCATGCGGCTTCATACCCTTGTTTTCGGATTGGTCGTTGTGGCCGTGTCGGCGGCGTTTCTGTGGGTGGTAAGTCCCTATGCGGGCGCCATTCTGTGGAGCGTCGTCTTCACGATCATGTTCATCGGCATGAAGGATCGCCTTGCCGCCCGCCTCGGCGGACGAAACGGCATGGCTTCGCTGTTGACGCTGCTTGTCATCGTCGCGCTGGTGATCGTGCCGTCGATCCTGCTGGCTTCGCTCGTCCTCAACGAAGCCGTCCAGGCGTATCAGAATGTCTCCGCCCGCGGCGTCGACCTCAACGGTTTCGTCGGGAAACTATTCGCGGCGGCGCCGGATTGGGCGCAATCACTGTTGCGCTCGGTCCTGGGAAGTCAGTCCGAAGCGCTTGAGAAGATGTCCCGGGTTCGCTCCTTGCGGAACCCATGCATGCCGAACCACCATTGCAAGGCAATGATGGCCCCCTTGGCGGGCTGAAGCAGCCCGATCATCAGGAACAGGGCCAACGGAAGCAGGATCGCCATCAAGGTCGGGACGGACATTTGTGCATCACGCACCAGGGTGATGATGAGCGGCGCCATCAGATGGCCTGTCACGAAGATCGAAACGTAAGCCGGAAAATCGTCTGCTTGCTGGTGCCTCCAGTCCTGGCCGCAATGCGGACAATGCGGGATCGGTTTCAGGAACCGCATGAACAGGCGCGCTTCGCCGCACCGGGGGCATCGTCCGCGCAGGCCGCGCAGGATCGATGCCCAACCAGTTGCAGGCAAGGCAGGGTTCCCGGTTACCGATCCCGGTTCATGAGCGGGCATGGGCTTTGGTATCTCGTGTAACTTGTCAAAAGGAAACCGGATGAGATCAGGCATCGAATAATCCAGGAGGGGCGGCTGCACGGATGCTTTCGTCGACATGGGCGACGAACTGCGTGAAGTTGCGCTTGAAACGGTCGACCAGGGAACGGGCAGTGCTGTCATAGGCGGCACCGTCCGCCCAGGTTGAACGTGGATCGAGAATGCTCGAGTCCACACCCTCGACAGCGACGGGAACTGCAAAGCCGAAGTTGGGGTCGGTGCGGAATTGCGCGTCCTTCAGCGTCCCGGAAAGCGCTGCATTGAGCAGTGCGCGCGTAACCTTGATCGGCATCCGCGTACCCGTTCCATATTGTCCCCCGGTCCAGCCGGTGTTGACCAGCCAGCAATCCACGCCTCCTGCTGCGATCCGCCTGCGCAGCAGATTGCCGTAGATGCTCGGATGGCGCGGCATGAACGGTGCACCAAAACAGGTCGAGAAGGTCGCTTCAGGCTCGGTGACGCCCAGTTCGGTTCCCGCGACCTTGGCCGTATAGCCCGAAAGGAAGTGATACATCGCCTGCTCGGGCGTGAGTTTCGCAATTGGAGGGAGCACACCGAAGGCATCGGCCGTCAGCATGATCACGTTCTTCGGCACCGGTCCCATGTTATCGCGGGACGCATTGGGGATGAAGTGGATCGGGTACGCGCCCCGGCTGTTCTCGGCCAGGCTCGCATCGTCGAGATCGAGCGCGCGGGTCTCGGAATGCATCACCACGTTTTCGAGGATGGTGCCAAAGCGCCGCGTCGTCGCATGGATTTCCGGCTCGGCTTCCGCCGACAGACGGATCATCTTGGCGTAACAGCCGCCCTCGAAGTTGAATATGGCCGTATCCGACCAGCCATGCTCATCGTCGCCGATCAGGGTGCGGGACGCATCCGCCGAAAGCGTGGTCTTGCCCGTGCCCGACAGGCCGAAAAAGATCGCGGTATCCCCTTCAGGACCGATGTTGGCCGAACAATGCATCGGCATCACCCCTAGCTGGGGCAGGACAAAGTTGAGGATGGTGAAGACCGCCTTCTTCATCTCGCCAGCGTAACCGGTGCCGCCGATCAGGATCAGACGCTGCATGAAATCAATGGCGATCACGGTCTCGGAACGGCAGCCATGCCGTTCGGGATCGGCCTTGAAACTCGGCAAGTCGATGATCGTGTAGTCGGCGCTAAAGTGCCTGAGCTCGTCAGCGGTCGGACGCACCAGCATGGTGCGCACGAAGCTCGAATGCCAGGCAAGCTCGGTGATGATGCGAACGCCGACCCGGTGCTCGGCTTGCGACCCGCCGAACAGGTCCTGCACAAATACATCGTCCAGCGTGGCAAGGTGCTCGAGGAAATCCGCGTGCAGGCTCTCGAATGCCGCGCCGTTCATCGGCTTGTTCGAAGGGCCCCACCAGACGTCGTCCTTGGTCAGAACGTCGCGGACGATGAACTTGTCCTGGGCTGAGCGGCCGGTGTGCTTGCCGGTTTCGACGACCAGTGCGCCATGTTCCGACATCCGGCCTTCGCCCCGCCTCAGGGCGAGTTCAACCAGATGCGGCGTATCAAGGCTCTCATGCAGCCGGCCGCCAGGTTTCAGAGTGATGTTCGGGAGAGTCTTCGAGGTCATAGGGACAACGGTCTTTCTCAGGTCAAAAGTGCGAGCAACACGGTTGCGTCAATGGTCGCTCGCGCGCCCTTGAGGGGCGTAGCGAAGCGAGAGCTTGGGACGCCGGACGCGGGCAAGGTGCGGGGCGACGCCGGTCGCGGACTGGCTGTCAGGCACGGGATCCGCCTTGGCGGGATCCTCCTGCACATCGAAGCGCGCCCGGCGTGTCCGGTTCGCGCCTTCAGTCACAACGGGCCCCCCGTTCCCGGCCCGATGCTGCATTCGGGGCGTTGGCGCCGCCATGATCCAGGACACGCGCGATTTCGGTCAGCAGCCCGGAAGCTGCGATCGGCTTGGTCTTTTGCCTGGCACAGCCCTCCATCAGTGTGACGAAAGGCCATTACGACCCGAAAACCTCCGGGATTGCGGGAAAGCCGTCGAAAACGTGCCTTGATCGCACTGACGCTTGAACGGTCCCCGCTCACGTCGCCAGCGGGGCCTTCCTTCGCAGGAACTGATCCAATGATTGGCATAAGGCATATATACAACCTCATTCTAAATTGATAAGACTCATATTTGATGTATTATACATCATGGAGCCTTCATGATCACATCGCAGCAAATGCGGGCCGCGCGCGCCCTTCTTGGGATTGACCAGCGCCAGCTCGCAGCACTTGCCGGGCTGTCCTTGCCGACCATCCAGCGCATGGAATCATCTGATGGCCAGGTGCGCGGCGTTGTCGACACACTGGTCAAGGTGATCACCGCGCTGGAGAGTGCCGGCATCGAGCTGCTTGGCGAGAATGCCCCCAGTACGGGCGTAGGCCGCGGGGTGCGGCTGCGCGAAACGACATCGGGAAAGCCGAGCGGCCGGGGGCAGTCGATTCTCTATGACAAGGCGGCGAGCGGGGAACCGGTCCGGTGAACGCAAAAGCCGCCTTCACGCCCAAGCTCATCACGGCATTGCGCGAAGGCTATGATGCCCGCACCTTCCGGGCTGACGCGATCGCAGGGCTGACGGTCGCGATTGTCGCGCTGCCGCTGGCCATGGCGCTGGGTATCGCCAGCGGGGCTTCGCCCGACAAGGGGCTTGTCACGGCGGTGGTGGCAGGGTTCCTGATTTCAGCCCTTGGCGGATCGCGGGTTCAGATCGGCGGGCCGACCGGGGCCTTTGTTGTCGTCATTTTCAATGTCATTGCCCGGCACGGTTATGATGGCCTGCTGATAGCGACGCTCCTGGCCGGCCTGATCCTTATTGCGGCCGGGGTGTTTCGCCTCGGGCAGATGATCAAGTTCATCCCTCACCCGGTCGTAACCGGGTTTACGGCGGGGATTGCCGTTATCATCGCCTCGAGCCAGGTGAAGGATTTCCTCGGGCTTTCGATGGCTGAGGTTCCTGCCGAGTTCCTCCCGAAATGGCAGGCCTATCTGGCAGCCATGTCGAGCACCAGCTGGCCCACACTGGGCATTGGCATCTTCGCACTCACAATCATCATCGTGCTGCGCAAACTCGCACCCAAGCTGCCCGGATTCCTGATCGCCGTCGTCGTGAGTTCGGTCGCGGTGGCTGTGCTCAAGCTCCCGGTCGACACGATCGGTTCTCGTTTTCCCGATATTCCCGCCGGCCTGCCCATGCCCTCCTTCCCGGAGATTTCCCTCGCCAAGGTCAATGCCGTGTTGCCGTCGGCATTCACCATTGCATTTCTGGCTGGCATCGAAGCCCTGCTCTCAGCCGTCGTCGCCGATGGCATGATCGGGACACGACATCGTTCAAACCAGGAACTGATTGGCCAGGGCGTGGCCAATATCGGATCAGCTCTGTTCGGCGGCCTGCCCGCAACCGGCGCGATCGCCCGCACCGCCACCAACATCCGCTCCGGGGCCAGAACCCCGGTCGCCGGGATCATGCACGCGATCTTCCTGCTCCTGTTCATCCTGTTCGCCACCAGGCTCATGGCGTTCGTGCCCATGGCCGCGCTTGCCGCGATCCTGTTCATGGTCGCCTGGGGGATGAGTGAATATGAACGGTTCATCGCCTTGCTGCGTATGCCCAACAGTGACCGGGCCGTCCTGCTTCTGACCTTCGGCCTGACAGTGCTCGTCGATCTCACGGTCGCGATCGGCGTCGGCGTGACCCTGGCCTCGCTCCTGTTCATGGCCCGCATGAGCGAGGCCGTCGAAGTCGACAGCAGCGGCAGACAGGATACCGATCTCGATTCCGAAGACATTCACCAGCGCGACGCCTTGCCGCAAGGCGTCGAGGTATTCCGCATCACCGGACCGTTCTTCTTCGGCGTCGCGGGCGAACTGCTTGATACGCTGCGCCGCGTCGGACAGTCCCCCAAAGTCATCATTCTGCGCATGCGGCTCGTTCCATTGCTCGATGCCAGCGGTGTTCAGGCGCTCGAGGAGTTCGTTGAGCAGGCGCATGTCGCTGGCGCAACAGTCGTGCTGTCCGGGGTGCAGGCGCAACCGCGCTCGATGCTCGAGCGGGTTCATCTCGGGAGCGGTTCGGGCAAGGTCTTCTACGCAACAGACTTCGCCAGTGCACAGGCGCTGGCGGTTGGCTTGCTCGAGGCCCCCGAAGCTCAACTGCACTGATCGGCACGCTCTTGTCCGGTTCGGACGAGCCCATTGTTGAATGGAGGAATGCTTGAACGACGTCGTGATCTTGTCGGGTGTCCGCACCGCGATCGGCGAATTTGGGGGAAGCCTCAAGGATGTCGCGCCATGGGAGCTCGGGCGCGTCGTCATTGCCGAAGCCATCAAGCGGGCCGGAATCGAACCTGGCGATGTGGAGCATGTGGTCCTTGGCCAGGTTATCCAGAGCGAGCCGCGCGATGCCTATGTCTCCCGGATTGCCGCGATTGCAGCGGGGATTCCTGATCGGACCCCGGCGCTCACCCTGAACCGTCTGTGCGGATCGAGCGTTCAGGCCATTGTTTCTGCCGCCCAAATGATCGCCTTGGGCGAGTGCGGCATCGCCGTTGCCGGCGGTGTCGAGAGCATGAACCAATCGCCACACGTCCTCAAGGGCCTGCGCTGGGGTCGCAGGATGGGCGATGAAATGATGATCGATGCGATGAACGCGACACTAAGCGATCCCTTCGGCGCAGGCCATATGGGGGTTACTGCCGAAAATGTTGCCGAGCGTCATGGCATCACCCGGGCCGAGCAGGACGCACTGGCGGCCGAAAGCCATCGCCGGGCGGCAAGAGCCCAGCAGGAAGGCCGCTTTCGCGAGCAGATCGTCCCCGTGGAAGTCAAGGGCCGGGGCGGCACCCATATGTTCGAAGTCGACGAGCATGTGCGCACCGCCGTTTCCAGTGAAGCGCTCGGCGTGCTCCAACCCATCTTCCGCAAGGACGGCGGGACCGTGACAGCGGACAACGCCAGCGGGATCAACGACGCTGGCGCGGCCCTGGTGCTGGCCTCCGCCACCGCTGCCGAGACCTGTGGACTGACACCCCGCGCCCGGGTGGTCAGTTGGGGACATGCCGGTGTCGCCCCCGAGGTCATGGAACTGGGGCCGGTCGAAGCCGTGCCCATCGCCCTCAAGCGGGCCGGCTTGTCACTTGACGATATCGACGTGATCGAAGCGAACGAGGCTTTCGCCGCACAGGCTTGCGCGGTGACCAAATTGCTCGATTTGCCACCCGAAAAGGTCAATCCCAATGGCAGTGGCATTGGACTTGGGCACCCGGTCGGTGCAACCGGCGCCATCATCACCATCAAGGCGCTTTATGAACTCGAGCGCATTGGCGGGCGCTATGGCCTTGTGACCATGTGCATTGGCGGCGGACAGGGGATCGCGCTCGTGATCGAGCGATGGCCGGCCGGTGAGGCATGAGAGGCAAGCCATGAGCGAACCCGGCCGGATACGCAGACGTCGCAGTTCGCTGGATATCGGCAGGGCGGAACGCGCACTGGTCCAACTGGCCGCCATGCTGGCGCTGCTTGCAGGCTTTATCAATGCCGTTGGTTTTCTGGCTTTCGGTAATGTCTTCCTGGCATCGCCTGAGGCCAACACCACGGTGCTGGGCGTGAACCTTCCTGGTAGCGTGGCTATCGCGCAATTTGCCGCAGGCATGGTGGCCAGTTTCGTTGGAGGTGTCGTGCTTGCGACCCTGGTCGCACACGGCACGAGCCGTTACCGGCGCACGGTGACGCTCGTCTGCACCACGGTTGCCCTGACTGGCGCCTATCTTGTGTTCCGGTTGAATGTCGCGATCGTCCCGGCCATCCTCCTCGCCATGGCGATGGGTGCCGCCCATTGCCTGTTCGAGAAGGACGATCCCGACTTGCGGGAGGCCATGTCGCCCTCAACGCAGATCGTCCGGTTCGGGGAGGCATTGGCCGACGGACGACATGGCGTGAACCATCGCCAGCTTGGCCTGCATGCATCGTTTTGGCTGGCCTTCCTGATTGGCGGGCTTGCAGGCGCCGGCGCGTGGATGGCGTTCGACATTCGTTCCATTGCGTTGGCCGCCATCGTGGCTGGATTGCTGACAATGCGCACCTGGTTGATTGAACGCGATCTGTTCCGTGCCTGACGCACATTCCTGAGCAATGGAGAACCCGATGAGTGATGATGAATATGTCTACGATGAAGAATCCGGTGAATGGATGCCCGCATCCGAACTAGCGGAACGGCGCGCCACAGCGGACCGGGTCGAAGTCCGCGATGCCCTGGGCAACCTGCTTGCTGACGGCGACCAGGTCACGTTGATCAAGGACCTGGTCGTCAAGGGCGCGGGCCAGACTCTGAGGCGCGGGACGCTGATAAAGTCGATCCGTCTTACCGATGACCCGCAGGAAATCGACTGCCGATATGAAGGCATCAAAGGTTTGGTGCTTCGCGCGGAGTTTGTACGCAAGCGCAGCTGATTGGCGGATCCGGCATTTTCGGTTCCACCCGTTTTTCGGCGCAAAGGTGCTTGAGGAAGATCAAGGCATTTTGCTCGTCTCGGCGGCAGCATGAAAGATGATGTGAGGTTCGCAATGAGTACAACCAATATCCGTCAGCGTTTCTCTTCCCTGTCGATCACTCTGCACTGGCTCATGGTGCTGCTGATCTCGGCCGTTTATGCGGCCATTCTCCTGCGGGAGAACTATCCCAAGGGAACCGACATGCGTGAAGGGCTGAAATCCTGGCATTTCATGCTCGGGCTCGCTGTTCTGGCATTGGTCATCATCCGCTTGGTAGCGCGCCTTAGCCAGCGCAAGCCGCCAGTCACGCCGGAACCGTCAGCATGGCAGGCGCTTCTGGCCAACGCGACGCATCTTGCGCTCTATGCGTTCATGTTGGCGATGCCCTTGGCGGGCTGGGTTATTCTGAGCGCGTCGGGCAAGCCGATTCCATTCTTTGGCCTCGAACTGCCGGCTCTTGTCGGCCAGAGCAAGGCCTTGGCGGGACAGGTGAAGGATTGGCACGAGACCGTCGGGACCATCGGATATTTCCTGATCGGCTTCCATGCTCTTGCCGCTCTCTTCCATCATTACATCGTCAAGGACGATACCTTGCGCCGCATGCTGCCGGGCCGGCATTGATGTCGGCCTGTCGATCAGGCCGGATCCCGGTAATCCTCATTCTTCGTCAGCATTGCCCAGATGGTGCGCGCCAGCCATGAGTTTTCTGGGATCAACTTCTAGCCCAGCCAGTTCAGGCGCGACATCACCCCGATATGCATACACCAATCCACCTAGAGGAAACCCTGCGCGGATATACGCTGTTACTTACCGCCGCCCGGAGATTGGGGAACGGTGATGTCTATGCCGGGAATGGGATCACCGGCGCGCTTGGCTCCAGCACTCTTGATTTCCTTGCCCGTTTGCGGATTACGCCCGCCACCATGCGCCGCACTGCCCGGTTGATCGCTATGCTTGACAATGTCCGCCAGCGCCTTGCCTGCCTTGAACTTTGATTACGTTGCGGGATTATCCGTAGCATTCAAATCGGACCTCCCATCACCGTCATAGTCACCGGCCCCCTGATGCCCTTGCATGGCATCTGACCTTTTGCTGCCGCGCATGGACGTATTGTCTACCGCATCGGCGTGTGCCCCATGTCCATGCGCGCTTTGTGAGCATAAGATAGATAGCTCCCAATCAATACCAAGCCTGCAAAGGCAATCGCGAAAGGACGTGTGAAACTATTCGGGGATATAGGGAGTATGTTTTTCATAGCGTTCTCCCATATCGACTTTTCTGGCGGATCGCCGATCATTCTTTTAGAGAGGGCTGCTTAACCTCGTGTGTATGATGCGGATCGCCTACAAGCAACAGCGGGAAGGGGCATCGTGACCGAAGAGGTGAAGAAAGGTCGTGTCGGAAACCGGTTCGATGATTTCCTCAGCCGAACGCGGTGCTGGCGCACGCCAGCGGCGATGCTCGCGTCCATGGCTTCCAGCGGATATTCGCTGGAATTCCTGCCGGAAGCACAGTGCCGGATATCACCATAGGCTTTGGAAATGACTTATATAAACACCAAATAAACCTATAAGGCTTATATATAAGCCATATTCTTGACATTTGATCCCATTTTCGGCATCCTTGGATATAAAGGATGCAGCCATGCCGCGCGCAAAACACTCGACCATCGACCGGACCTATTCCCGCTATGGACGAGAAGCCATCGTCACGCTTGGACAGCTCATCCGGATAGGCCGGATCGAGCGGAAGCTGAGCATGGTCGAACTGGCCGAGCGTGTCGGCATTTCCCGCGACATGCTGCGCCGGATCGAAAACGGTGATCCGCGCTGCGAGATCGGCGCGGTGTTCGAGGCCGCGACGATTGTCGGCGTATCCTTGTTCGAAGAAGATAGGGGGCGTCTGGCCTCGCGCATGGCGGAGCAGGCCGAAAAACTCAGCCTGCTTCCCAAGAAGGTCCGCAAACCCAGGACCACGGCGGTGCGCGATGACTTCTGAACGCCGCCATGACGAGGCCTATGTCTGGATATGGTTGCCTGGCGCAGTAGAGCCAGTGGTCGCGGGTCTGTTGAGCCGCCAGCCGGACGGTCGTCTCGCCTTCAATTATGGCCAGAGCTATCTAGCCCGCAAGGACGCGGTTCCGATTTATGATCCCGAGCTTCCGCTCAAGGCCGGTATCCAGCCGCCGCATGACCGGATGCTGCTGCCAAGCTGCATCCGCGACGGCTCGCCCGATGCCTGGGGGCGGCGGGTCATCATCAACCGCATGCTCGGCACGAAGGGCAACGACGCAAACGCCGATCTCGACGAGCTGACCTATCTGCTGGAATCCGGTTCCGACCGGATCGGCGCGCTCGATTTCCAGTTCTCGCCGACCGACTATGTTCCGCGCGCACGGCAGAACGCGTCGCTCGAAGAACTGATGCAATCGGCGGAGCGGGTGGAAAAGGGCGTTCCACTTTCGCCCGATCTCGATCAGGCGCTCCAGCACGGCACGTCGCTGGGCGGCGCGCGCCCGAAGGCGCTGATCGACGCCAAGACCCGAAAATTCATCGCCAAATTTTCAGCGAGCAACGACCTTTACAATGTCGTGAAAGCGGAATTCATCGCCATGCGGATGGCCAGGCTGGTGGGCCTCGACGTGGCCCATGTCGAACTGACCGCGGGGCTCGGCAAGGACGTGCTGCTGATCGAACGCTTCGACCGGCAACAAGGCCCAAGGGGCTGGATGCGCCGCGCCATCGTCTCGACGCTGACCATGCTCGAACTCGACGAAACCGAAGCGCGCTATGCGAGCTATGAGGACTTGGCGGAGATCGTGCGCCATCGCTTCACCGGTCCCAAGGCGACGCTCGAAGAGTTGTTTGGCCGGATCGTGTTCAACATCCTCTCAGGCAATACCGACGATCATGCACGCAATCATGCCGCGTTCTGGGACGGCAAGTCGCTGACGCTGACGCCTGCTTATGACATCTGCCCGCAAGGCCGCAGCGGCGGCGAGGCATCGCAGGCCATGCTGATCGTTGGCGGCAAGCGGCTGAGCCAGCTCACCGTCTGCCTCGAAGCCGCGCCGAACTTCCTGCTGAGTCAGGATCGTGCGCGGAAGATCATGGACGACCAGATTGCCGCGATCCACGCGAACTGGGACGCTGTTTGCGACGAAGCCGGACTATCTCAGGTTGACCGCGCCCTCCTGTGGGGGCGGCAATTCCTCAACCCGTTTGCCTTGCAGGGCTTCGCCGAAAGTTGAGGCTCTTAATCACTTCCGTATCAGCGAATTGAAAGCGGTCGGTGGCAGTGGCAGCATTGACACTCAACCCATTGATTCAAAATCCGGAATAGTTCACTCTCCGAGCAGGACGTTGGTTTTTCTCGATAATGGATGCAACTTCCACATATCGAGGCCACTGGGTTCCTGGAACAGCCGCAAATCGAACTCGGGCAGGATCGCCAGCAAATGGTCGAAGATATCGGCCTGAATGCTTTCATATTCGGCCCAGGCGGTGGTGCTGGTGAAGCAGTAGACTTCCAGCGGCAGGCCTTGCGGTGTCGGCTGGAGCTGGCGCACCAGTTGCGTCATGTCTTGCGCAATCCGGGCATGAGCGCGCAGATAGGCAATCACATAAGCGCGGAACGTCCCGATATTGGTGACGCGCCGCGTGTTGACCGGATCGCGCCCGGCTTCGGCCAGCCGGGCATTCCATTGATCCAACTCCACCTGCTTGCGGTCGAGATAATCATCGATCAGCGCGAAGCGGCGCATCGTGGCCTGCTCCTCGGGCGTGAGGAAGCGGATACTGTTCTGGTCGATGAACAGCGACCGCTTGATCCGCCGGCCGCCCGATTCCGACATGCCGCGCCAATTCTTGTAGCTCTGCTCGATCAGCTTGTGGGTGGGGATAGTCGTTATCGTCTTGTCCCAATTCTGCACCTTCACCGTATGGAGTGCGATGTCGATCACATCGCCGTCGGCATTGAGCTGGGGCATCTCGATCCAGTCGCCTACGCGGAGCATGTCATTGGAAGTGAGCTGGACCGAAGCGACGAGCGAGAGGATGGTGTCCTTGAACACCAGCATCAGCACCGCCGCCATCGCGCCAAGACCGGAAAGCAGCAGCAGCGGCGACTGTTCCATGAGGACAGCGACGATCAGGATCGTGCAGGCCGCATAGAGAATGATCTTGAGGACCTGGACATAGCCCTTGATCGGACGGCTCGTCGCATCCGGACGGCGCTGGTAGAGTTCGTTGGCAAGATTGAGCGCCGCGCTGAGCGCCATGACGATCGTGAGAATGATGAAGGCGCTCACGACGTTGCGCGTGACCGTCGTCGCCGCCTCGGGAAGATTCGGCACCGCCGCGATGCCGCGCGACACGATGACGGCCGGGACGATATTGGCAAGACGCGCGGCGATCGCCACGAGCGTCGGGCTTTTATCGGGAAGAAGCCGCCGCGCGAGCTTCAGAATCCCCTTCTTCACGGCCAGATTGGCCACTGCGGCCAGGCCGACAAGCAGGCCAAGGCCGATCAGCGTTTCGAGCCAGGGCGGCAGGTCGGCGAGGAATGAGGAAAGAGCGAGTATCGGGCCGGCTTCGGTCATAAGCAGAATGATCATCACGCCCGCCGGAACGGTGCGAACTTTTCTCCAATGGCTGGGATGCGGGTCATTTATATGCTTGCCGGTCCCCCAGATGTCAAATCCCGGCATCGGGTTGAAAAATGGCATGTACGGGCTAATTCCTCGCAATCCACGGACAAATCGGCAGAATTCTTTGCTACGCAACGTTAATTGATGATGAGATGTCTATTGACCGAAGAAATTTATAATATTACTTAAAGTAAGTCAGTATTAAACTATATTTATACTATGAGCAACCCGCGCTCCTATTATTCTGTTCTTGGTGCGCTCAATTATATGATTCCCGATGCCGCCGAGCCGGTGATCCGCCAACTGCTCGATGCCCGCGATCGCCATCATGGCGACGCGAATACCGTTCTCATGGAACGACGCTACGGAAACTCACGTAGCGACACTGCGGGATCGAGCCCCCAATGTCACATGCCGTCTCGCTGTACTTCCCGGGGCGAGGCTGGATGAGAGGGCTGTCATGACGCGGAAAAGGCAAGGAAGGCGTGCGGCCTGTGGGGTTGCTGTTCGCGACACTTGCGTCCAGCATGGACGCTGGCGGGTAAACCACCGGGAAAGGAGAGGCACATAACGCGCATCCGCTCCATTTTCTGTCCGTCGTTCGTCCCGGTTCTGTTCGGTCTCTTGGCGGGCCTGCTACTTTTAGCGGGTCCGGGCCTGGCGCAACCTGCACGTACGGCCCCGGTACTGTCGTTGCAGGGCGCGATCGGCCCCGCGACTTCTGATTATATCGTTCGGGGGCTGGAACAGGCGGCCGCTGAGCGTGCGCCGCTGGTCGTCATCGAAATGGACACCCCAGGCGGTCTCGACAGCGCGATGCGCGACATCATCCGGGAGATATTGCGTTCGCCAGTGCCGGTAGTGACCTATGTCAGCCCGAGCGGCGGACGGGCCGCCAGCGCCGGGACCTACATCCTCTATGCCAGCCATGTCGCGGCGATGGCGCCGGGCACCAATCTCGGCGCGGCGACGCCCGTGCAGATCGGCGGTGGCGGCAATCCCCTGTCGTCGCCCCGCGACGGAGAAGAGAAGGATAAAGCGACCACACCCAAGGCGGAGGATGCGAGTCAGGCGAAGGCCCGCAACGACGCCATCGCCTATATCCGCTCGCTCGCCGAACTGAGAGGGCGCAACGCGGACTGGGCGGAAGCAGCCGTGCAAACCGCCGCCAGCTTGTCCGCGAATGCCGCGCGCGAGCAGAATGTCATCGATCTCGTCGCCCGCGACCGTGCCGATCTTCTCGCCCAGATCGACGGGCGCACGGTGGTCGCGGGGGAAAGCGAGATCAAGCTCGCGACCCGCGAACTCACGCTGGTCGATGCACCGCCGAACTGGCGCACGCGTTTTCTCGGTGCGATCACCGATCCCAACGTCGCCCTGATCCTGATGATGATCGGCGTCTATGGTCTGATGTTCGAGTTCATGAACCCCGGTGCGCTCTACCCCGGGACAATCGGCGCGATCTGCCTTCTCACCGGCCTTTATGCCTTTTCGGCCCTGCCGGTGAACTATGCCGGCGCTGCCCTCATCCTGCTCGGCATCGCCCTGATGGCGGCGGAAGCCTTCTCGCCATCCTTCGGGATATTGGGCATTGGCGGCCTGGTCGCGTTCATGCTTGGCGGCGCGATCCTGATCGACACCGACGTGCCACAGTTCCAGATCAGCTGGCCAGCCGTCGCAAGTGTGGCTTTCGCGAGCCTGGCACTGACGGTCGTCATCGCCCGCTTGGCGCTGGTCTCGCGGCGCAGGAAAATCGTCAGCGGCCGGGAAGAGCTGATCGGGGCCAGCGGAAGGGTGCTCGACTGGAACAACGGAACCGGTCATGTCTTCGTCCATAGCGAACGCTGGCAGGCCGCGGGCACCGCCGATCTTGCAGCAGGCATGCCCGTGCGTGTCACAGGGCTCGAGGGCCTGACGCTCGACGTCATACAGGCCGATACGGGTTTCGACAGTTCCATGGAAAACTAAGGAGAAGCAGGATGGATATGCTCGGCAGTCTGGCCTTCTACATACCAGCGTTCGTCCTCGCCCTCCTGTTCCTGACAGCGGCAATCAAGATCCTGCGCGAATATGAGCGCGGCGTCGTGTTCACGCTCGGCCGCTTCACGGCCGTCAAGGGCCCCGGCCTCATCCTGCTTGTTCCCTATGTCCAGCAGATGGTCCGGATGGATCTCAGAACGGTGGTGCTCGACGTGCCGACGCAGGACGTGATCTCACGCGACAATGTTTCGGTCCGGGTGAGCGCGGTGATCTATTTCCGCGTGATCGACCCCGAGCGGGCGACGATCCAGGTCGAGAACTTCATGCAGGCGACCAGCGAACTGGCCCAGACCACGCTGCGGTCGGTCCTCGGCAAGCATGAACTGGACGATATGCTGGCCGAGCGGGATAAGCTCAACGCCGACATCCAGAAGATCCTCGACGCGCAGACCGATGCCTGGGGGATCAAGGTCGCCAATGTCGAGATCAAGCATGTCGACATCGATGAATCGATGGTTCGGGCCATCGCGCGCCAGGCCGAAGCTGAACGCGAGCGGCGCGCCAAGATCATCAACGCCGAGGGCGAACAGCAGGCCGCGCAGAAGCTGCTCGAAGCCGCCGAAATCCTGGGCCTGAAACCGGAAGCGATGCAGCTTCGCTATCTCTCGACTCTCAACGTGATCGCCAACGAGCGCAGCTCGACGATTGTCTTCCCCTTCCCCATGGACCTCAAGGATTTCCTGAAATCGGTCCCGCGCGGCGGGCAGGAGGATTGAAATTCACGGTCGGTGCCGCGCTTCCCAGGGCGAGGTCACGATTAGCCGAAGGCCGTGCCAATTGAACGGCGAACCTTCGCGATTCTGTTGAAACAGGCTCCGCAAATTCAACCTGTGACCGGCCGACTCTGGATGAAGCCGATGCTGCGGCAGGCACGCCGCATCGCCGGCACTGTCCCGATGCGCGGCTGACGCTGGATAGCGCACCGCTCATCCATATCGCGGGAGCCGGGCGCGCATCCTTGCCAGCATCGTGCGACATAATCCTCCGATTATGATTGCTCAAATTCCGTGCAAGATGGCGGATGCGCTCTGCCACAGCATATAGGCGGCGACCACGAAGATCAGCAGGGCGAAGATCGTGTTGAGCGCACCCTTGTGGGCAGAGAGCCGTTGCGAGAGCGCGGCACCGACAAAGCCGCCGATCACGCCGCCGCCGATGAACGTCGCGGCAAGCAGCCAATCGACCAGGCCGGAAAAGGCGTAGTTGAGCGCGGCCGTGAGGCCGAAGGCGGTGACGGCAACCAGCGACGAGCCGACCGCATTGCGCATCGGCATCCCTGTCGAGGCCATAAGCCCGGGCACGATCAGGAAACCGCCGCCGATGCCAAAGAAACCCGAGAACAGACCCGTCGCGCCGCCATAGCCGATCACCTTGGGCGCGTTCTCGCGCTCGCACTGGACATCGGGATTGCCGGGATCGCCGCGGCTTTTCAGCATCAGCGCGCCGACGAGGATCATCAGCAGCGCGAACAGGAAGAGCAGCTTCTGCCCGTCGAACGCCTTGCCGAGCGTCGACCCGGCATAGGCGCCCACGACGCCTGCGGCCGCGAACATACCCGCGCAGCGCCATTTGATCGTGCGCTGGCGGGCATGGGGGACGAGGTTCGCGCCGGCATTGACGGCGACCGCGAGTGCGCTGGTCCCTATAGCGACATGAGGCGAGGCAACACCGACCAGATAGACCATGAGGGGGACGGCGAGGATTGACCCGCCGCCGCCCACGAGACCCAGGGTGAAGCCGACGAGCGAACCCGATCCGGCCCCCAGCAGATATTGGATGGGTTCGAGCGTCATAGCCTTACAGCGTGTTAACCGGAAGCTTCAGATAGCTGGTGCCGTTGCTCTCCGGCTCCGGCATATGGCCGCCGCGCATGTTGACCTGAATCGACGGCAGGATCAGCCGGGGCATGTCGAGAGTCGCGTCACGCGCCTCGCGCATGGCGACAAACTGGTCCTCGCTCACCCCGTCGCGCACATGGACGTTATGTTCGCGCTCCTCGCCCACCGACGTCTCCCAGGCATAAGTGTCGCGCCCAGGGGCCTTGTAATCGTGGCAGAGATGCACGCCCGTCTGATCGGGCAGCGAGAGCAGGCGCCGGATGGACCGATAGAGGGTGCGCGCATCACCACCGGGGAAATCGGCGCGCGCGGTGCCATAGTCAGGCATGAACAGCGTGTCGCCGATGAAGGCCGCGTCGCCGATCACATAGGCCATGTCGGCGGGTGTGTGGCCCGGAACATGCAGCGCGATCGCCTCGATCGACCCGACCTGGAAACGGTCACCGTCATCGAACAGGCGGTCGAACTGTGAGCCGTCGCGGGCGAAGCGCGTGCCCTCGTTGAAGATCTTGCCGAACACTTCCTGCACCGTGAGGATATGGCGACCGATCGCCAGCGTCCCACCCAGCTTTTCCTGCAGATAGGGCGCGGCCGAGAGATGGTCGGCATGGGCGTGCGTTTCGAGCAGCCATTCGACCTCCAGGCCTTCGCTCTGGATATAGTCGATCACCTTGTCGGCCGACGCGAAGGAAGTGCGCCCCGATGCCGGGTCGAAGTCGAGCACGCTGTCGATGATCGCGGCCCTGGCGGTCGCCGGATCGGAGATGACGTGGGTCACGGTGAACGTGTCCTCGTCGAAGAAACTGCGAATGACCGCGGGCCGCGCATCGCTCGCGGCCTCGACGATGCGGGTGGCTTCACGGATTTGCGGGTCGGTCATGGTCTTGTCCTTTCATTCGATAACCGGGTGTGCCGGCTCCGCGCTCAGGGGGAGAGGTGCTGCGCGGAGCCGGCCCGACCGGCTCAGAGTGCCTTCTTGCTGAAGTACCAGTCGGTGTAATCGTAGCCCTCGTCCTTGCGGGCCTTGGCGGCTTCAGCCGTGGCAGGCGGTGGCACGATCACCGGCTCACCGGGCTGCCAGTTTTCAGGCGTCGCGATCTTGTTGGCATCGGACGTCTGAAGCGCGGTGAGCAGGCGGACGAATTCATCGACCGAACGGCCGTTCGACATCGGGTAGTAGACCATCGCGCGGATGATACCCTCAGGATCGATGATGAAAGTGGCCCGAACCGCCGAGGTGTCCGAGGCGCCGGGATGGATCATGCCGAAGGCCTTTGCGACGTTCATCGACAGGTCGTCGATGATCGGAAACGGGATCTCGACCCCGAACTTCTCCTCGATACTGCGCATCCAGGCGATGTGCGAATGCACGGAGTCGATGGAGAGGCCCAGCAGTTCGCAGTTGAGCGCCTTGAAACGGTCCGCCGCCTTGGCGAAGCCCATGAACTCGGTCGTGCAGACCGGGGTGAAGTCCGCGGGGTGGGAAAAGAGGACGAGCCACTTGCCCTTGTAATCGTCGAGCGAGCGTTCGCCGTGGGTGGTTTTGGCCTTGAAGGCGGGCGCCGGTTCGTTGATCCGGGGCATGGAGGGGGCGGCCTGATCTGTCATTTTATCGTCTCCTGTACCTGAGTAGCCGACAGACATTGAATACATAATTCATTTAATCGTGAAAACACGATAAACTTAATTCCTCTGATCGGATTTTTCAATCTTTTCCAAATTTGGCGGCTAAGGCCGGATTCGCGGCGCGCCAGAGCGGGCGCGCAAACGCCCCAAAGCATCATTTAGGCTAAGTGTAAGGGTGATCGAGACCCGAATCAGGCGCTGGCAAGAGTCTGCCTGACCCATGCGACGAGTCGCCCGCGGTCCATAGCGCCGGCCTGCCGCGTAACCTCTCGGCCGCCCTTGAAGAGTATCAGCGTCGGGATCGACTGGATGCCGTAACGCCCGGCAATGCCCTGCTCGGCCTCTGTGTCGACCTTCAGCAACCGGACATGCGGCTCCAGCTCGGCGGCGGCGGCCTTGAACGCCGGCGCCATGGCGCGGCACGGCCCGCACCAACTCGCCCAGAAATCGACGAGTACAGGCAGGCTTCCGCGCCCGATGTGACGGTCGAATGCCGCCTGATCGACATCGACAGGCTGGCCCTGGAACAACGGCATCGAGCATCGTCCACAATTGGGCGCGGCACCGATCTTCGCACCGGGAACCCGGTTGATGCTCGCGCAAACCGGGCAAACCACCAGTTGGGAATCAGACATGCGGATGGCCCTCCTGTGAAACCGCAAGCACTGCTTAATCGTTTACCCGCATGATGTAACCGTGTAAAAAAGTCGGTTCAAGACTCGCCTCCCTTCAGGAGTAGGAAATTTGAATCCCAGCGCAAATGAGAATGGCGTGTGTTCGCCGGTCCAGATCGGCGATGCCGCACCCAATTTCCAGGCCCGCACGACCATGGGCGAAATGAGCCTGTCAGATTATCGTGGCCGATGGGTGTTGCTGTTCTCGCATCCCGCGGACTTCACCCCAGTCTGCACCAGTGAATTCGTCGCGCTCTCACGCGCCGGAGAGCGGTTCAAGGCGCTGAATTGCGCTCTGGTCGCGATCTCGGTCGACAGCCTCTATTCGCACCTCGGATGGATACGGGCGATCCATGAGCATTTCGGTGTCACGGTCGGTTTTCCGATCGTCGAAGATCCCTCGATGGTCATCGGCCACGCTTACGGGATGATCGCGGACGATGCGCCTGACTCCGCCACGCTGCGCGCGACCTTCTTCATCGACCCCGACGGCATCATCCGCGCCAAGCTCTGCTACCCGGCCACTATCGGCCGATCAGTGGAGGAGCTGCTGCGCGTCGTCGCCGCGCTGCAAAGGGTCGACAGCGACAATGTGGTCACGCCCGAAGGCTGGCGCCCCGGCGATGACGTGCTGCTTCCACCCTATCAGGATCAGGACTCCGCGCTCGATGCGGCAGGCGACGCCTGCTGGTTCCACCGGACGCAGCCCGACAAGCACAAAGAGGCAGGCAAGTGACCACCCCCACCGACACCGAACTCGATGCGATCACCGATGTCCTCAAGGCGCTCGCGCATGACGTGCGGCTGAAGCTCATGCGGACACTGCTCGAGAATGGCGAGAAATCGGTCGGTGAACTCGAAGCCATGACCGGCATCGGCCAACCGGGGCTGTCGCAGCAGCTTGGCATCCTGCGCAAGGCCGAGCTGGTGCAGACGCGGCGCGAAGCCAAGCTCGTCTTCTACAGCCTGGCGCCGGAGCCCCTGAAAAGCACCGCGACGCTACTCTGCGCTCTGTCGGGCATTTCGTCTCAAGCAACGCCACCTGAAACCAGGAACACGCATGCGCGCGCACGGGGATCGGCCGCGACCTTCGCCAGGATCTTGTGATCGCGCCTTTGACGACGCTTCGATGATAAGCACGCCCGCGTCGTCACACGCGAAGTTCGATGATGCGACCTTCGCCTCCAAGCGCCAGCAATGCCCGCCTGTGGCTGACGACGACAAGGCCGGTTCCCGTCTCACGCAGCCAGGTGTCGAGCCGGCGTGCAAGCCGCGTTTCCGTCACCATATCAAGCCCTTCGCTCGGCTCGTCGAGCAACAGCCAGGGCTTGCCTGCGAGAACGGCGCGGGCGATCGACAGCCGCTTGCATTGCCCGCCCGACAAACGCGCGCCGCCATCGCCGACCCAGTGATCCAGCCCATGCGGCATCGCGCGCACGTCGATCGCGAGGCAGGCCACTTCCAACGCCGCCCAAAGCTGATCGTCGCTGAGGCCGGGGCGCGCCACACGCAGATTGTCGCGGACGGTTCCCGACAGGAGCTGGGCATCCTGCGGCGATAGCGCGAACGCCGCCCGCACCGCTTCGGGCGGCAGCGCGCAAAGGGGCTGGCCGTCGAGGCGAATGCCGCAATCGGAATCAGCAGGACGAATCCCGGCGAGCGTTTCGAGAAGGCTGGTCTTGCCGCTGCCGGATTGCCCCGCAATCCCCAGGCGCTCGCCAGCCTCGAGCCGGACATGCACGCCATCGCGATCCAGAGCGATGGTCCGCCCGACCGGCCCGGACGCGATTTCTGCCGGGGCAGGCATCGAATATCGGCCCGCCATGTCGTCCAAACGCGCGAAGGCGGCCGTGACGAGCGCGCCTCGCGATACACCGCGCACATAGCCGGACATGGCCTCGATCGCACCCGCGGCCGCCAGCACGGCCAGCACCGTCATGGGCAAGGGAGCGTTGGAGATCGCGAGGACAGCACCCATCGCGAGACCCCCGCCAAGGGTTAGCCCCGCGTCGATGATCGCTTCCCCGCGTGCGAAACGGCGACGCGCGCTGTCCAGTTCGGCCGTCTCGATCGCCAGGCTTCGCTCGATCGCGGGGGCCAGATCATAGGCCAGGATTTCAGGCGAAGCCGACGTATAGTCGATCATGCTCGTCTTCAGTCGCGCCAGCGCCACCGCGTTGTCGGTCGCGGCGATCGCGAGCATTCGGGGAGCCGCCAGGTGCGCCCACGCGGCGAGGCCAGCGAGGAGCACCAGCAAGGCAAGGCTGGCCCAAGGGCTTGCGAGCCCTACAAGGGCAAGGCCGATCACCGCACCGGCAAGGGCGGCGGGGAGCGCCGGCTTGCGAACCAGGCTGTCTTCGAGCGCACCGATGTCCTGAACGAGCCGGGTCACGGTATCGCCCGCCGATACGGCCCGCACGTCGCGAACCGACAGGATGCGGTCGAACAGGCGCGCGCGGACTATCGCGAGCGCCATCAAGGCCGCGCGATGACCATAGAGCCGCTCCCCATAGCGCGCCGTCGTCCTTACGATCGCGAGCAGCCGGATCATCGCGCTCGGCAGGAGATAGTTGAAGCCCTGCGCGGCCAGCACACCGCCAAGGCCGGCGAGCGCCGCACCGGTGATGAACCATCCCGACAGGCCCAGCAGAAGGACCGCAGCGATCGTCGCGGCAGCAGCGAGCGCCCCCGCGATACGGAAAGCGCGGCGTTCGGGGCCGATGGCTTCGCGCAGCAGCCGGTCCATGTCCGCGCGGCTCATGCCAGCATCATTTCGTTGTCGGCAATCGCAGCCAGCTCGGTACTGTGCGTCACCATGAAGACTGTGCGCCCCTTCGCGGCCGACGCCAATATCCGGGCGATGTCAGCCGCTGACCCTGCATCGAGATCCGCCGTCGGCTCATCGAGCAGCCAGAGCGGCGCGTCCTTCAGCAGCACGCGCGCAATGCCAACGCGGCGGCGTTCGCCGCCCGACAGGCCCGAACCGCGATGGTCGAGCGGTAGCCCCAAGCCTTCCCCGCGCGCCGCGATCATCGGTCCAAGGCCGGCAGAACTTGCGGCTGCTTCAACCTCGGCGTCACCAGCCTCCGGGCGTGCAAGGCGGATATTGTCGGCGAGCGTTCCGGGGATGAACGCGACCGATTGCCCCGCCCAGCCTATATGGCCGGGAAGCTCGACGTCGGCCGCGTCTCGCTCGTCGATCAGAATCCGTCCCCTGCCGATCGGCGCCAGTCCCAGCAGCGCATGAAGCAGGCTCGATTTTCCGCTTCCGGTGGCCCCGCGCAGCGCGAAACTGGTGCCTGCGGCTACGTCCAGCGTGAACGGACCAATCGCCGTCTCGCCATAGTCGATGACCACGTCGTTGAAGCGTAGCGCGGGCGGACCTTCGAGCGGGTGCCGCGATCGCGATGGAGCAGCGGGCGCGATGGCTTCCAGGCGTTCGACGGCCGCCTCTCCAACCTGCTTGTCGTGATAGGCCGCAGCAAGCCGGCGCATGGGGAGATAGAATTCGGGCGCGAGAATAAGAACGAAAAGGGCTTGGCCCAGGGTCAGCTTCTCAGGGGCCGGGAAAGGCAGGATACCGAGCAGATTGAAGCCGCAATAGAGCGCGACCAGCGCCACCGACAGCGCCGCGAAGAATTCGATGATCGCGCTCGATACGAACGCGACCTTCAACACGTCGATTGTTCGCACCGCAACCTCGCGGGTAGCGTCGGCAAGGTGCCCTCCAATGCGATCCTGCGCGCCGAAGCCGACGATGACCGGCAAGGCCCGCACCCGGTCGACGAACAGGCCCGACAGGCGGCTGAGCGCGTCAAGCTGGCGCGCGGCGGCACGGGCGGCCGCCGTGCCCGCGAGCGCCATGCCCAAGGCAAAAGGCACGAGCGTCGCCAGCATGATCGCACCGACGACCCAGCTTGCGAAGGTGGCGGCAACCGCGATGACGAGGGGAGAGAGGACCGCTGCGCGGCGGAGTGGCTGGAAGCGGGCATGGAAACCGCCCAGATCCTCGATGCGGTCGACGGCATCGGCGACCGTTTCGCCCAGCATCCGGCGATCGCCCGGCGCCGCGACGAGGATGCAGGGATAGACGCGCTTTCGCCAGTTCGCCTTGGCGGCCACGGCCGCGGCTTCGCCGGCGTCGGTCGCACCGATCTGTATCGCGGCCCGAAGCAAGGCAGCGGCAATCAATCCGCCCACGGCGAGCAGCAGATTTCCAGGAGCGCCCCGCGCGGCTGCCACGACACCAGCAGCGAGCGCGGCAGCCATGAGAATGGCCGCGCCGCTATCCGCGGTCCAGAAAAGCGCCGCGCCCGGTCGATCAATTTGGTTGCTCATATACTCGCTTACGCGTAATGGCTAACCATAATCTTTTCAACCGACTCATGGCGACCATGCAAAGCCGGGCCGGAATGCAAGGAGTCTTGCCATGGACATGGCCGTGATCGAACTCTCCCGGCTGCAATTCGCGCTGACAGCACTCTACCACTTTCTCTTCGTTCCGTTGACCCTTGGCCTCTCCTTCATACTGGTCATCATGGAGAGCATCTATGTGATGACGGGCCGGGAGATATGGCGGACCGTCACGCGCTTCTGGGGCAAGCTGTTCGGCATCAACTTTGTGCTCGGCGTCGCCACCGGGATCACCATGGAATTCCAGTTCGGCACCAACTGGTCCTACTATTCGCACTATGTCGGCGACATCTTCGGGGCGCCGCTCGCCATCGAAGGGTTGATGGCCTTCTTCCTCGAAGCGACCTTCGTGGGTCTCATGTTTTTCGGATGGGACAAATTGTCCAGGGTCGGGCATCTGCTGACCACCTTCATGGTCGCGCTCGGCTCCAACCTCTCGGCGCTGTGGATTCTGGTCGCCAATGGCTGGATGCAGAACCCGGTCGGATCGCGCTTCAATCCCGCGACGATGCGCATGGAAGTCTCCGACTTCATGGCGGTTCTGTTCAACCCGATCGCGCAGGCGAAATTCGTGCATACGGTGAGCGCGGGCTACGTCTGCGCCTCGGTCTTCGTGCTCGGCGTCTCGGCCTGGTATCTGCTCAAGGGCAAGTGGACGGCGGTGGCGAAACGTAGCTTCACCGTGGCGGCCGCTTTCGGCCTTGCCTCCTCGCTGTCGGTCGTCGTGCTGGGCGACGAAAGTGGTTACGCGCTTACCGATAACCAGAAGATGAAACTCGCCTCGCTCGAAGCCATGTGGCACACTGAGTCGGCACCTGCAGGCATCGCCGTCATTGGCTTTCCGAGCGTCGCGGACCGCGAGACCTATTTCGAGGTCAAGATCCCCTATGTGCTCGGCCTCATCTCGACCCGCAGCCTGACGGGCGAAGTTTCCGGTATCTTCGAACTGGTGGCCAAGGCGCAGGACCGTATCGAACATGGCATCAAGGCCTATGACGCGGTGGAACGGCTGAAGCTCAACCAGAACGACCTGGCCGCGCGCGAGCAATTCGAGCGGAGCAAGGCCGATCTCGGTTACGCCCTGCTTCTTAAGCGTTTCGTCGCCGATCCGCGGGCTGCGACACCCGAGCAGATCGAGAAGGCCGCATGGTCGACCGTGCCCAACGTGCCGGTCATGTTCTGGGTTTTCCGCGTGATGGCGGGCCTCGGCTTCTTCTTTATCGCCTTCTTCGGCGCGGCGTTCTGGATGGCATCGGTGCGGCGCTTCGGTTGCGACAACCGCTTTTGCCGCACCTTCCTGCGCGCTGCGGTCTGGATCATTCCCTTGCCGTGGATCGCGATCGAATTTGGCTGGATTCTCGCTGAGGTCGGCCGCCAGCCCTGGGCGATCGAAGGGGTCTTGCCGACATTCCTTGCCGCATCGAGCCTGACCGTCGGGCAACTCTGGACAACGATCATCGGTTTCACATTACTCTACGGCGCTCTTGCGGTCATCGAAGTGCGACTCATGCTGGCGGCGATCCGCAAGGGGCCTGACGAGCATCGCGCGACCGCGCCGACGCCGGCGAGCCCCAACGGCTACGCGCCCATTCCCGCCGAATAAGGAGAACAGGTCATGGCACCTCCCATCGACTATGAAACGCTCCGGCTGATCTGGTGGCTCCTGATGGGTGTCCTCCTGATCGGCTTCACCCTGACCGACGGCTTCGACCTCGGCACCGCCGCGCTGCTGCCCTTCGTCGCGAAGACCGATGCCGAACGCCGCCTCGTCATCAACTCGATCGGCGCGACGTGGGAGGGGAACCAGGTCTGGTTCATCCTCGGCGGCGGCGCGATCTTCGCGGCCTGGCCGTTCGTCTATGCGGTCAGCTTCTCGGGCTTCTACCTCGCGATGTTCCTCGTTCTCGCCGCACTCATCCTGCGGCCCGTGGGCTTCAAATATCGCTCGAAGAAGCCCGACGCGGCATGGCGGAGCCGCTGGGATTGGGCGCTGTTCATCGGCGGCTTCGTGCCGGCGCTGGTATTCGGTGTCGCGGTCGGCAACGTGCTGACCGGCATCCCCTTCCGGCTCGATAGCGACCTGCGCTCCTTCTATGAGGGGAGCCTGCTCGGCCTGTTCCATCCTTTCTCGCTGGTCGCAGGGCTGCTCTCGGTCGCGATGATCGTCCTGCACGGCGCGAGTTGGCTCGCGATCAAGATCGAACGCGGCGCGGTTCACGATCGGGCCCGCACCTTCGGCCAGATCGCGGCGGGTGCGTCGATCCTGCTGTTCGCGCTCGGCGGCGTGATGATTGCGACCATGGGCTATGGCTTCCGCCTGACGCACGGCGCTGATCCGCTCGGCCCCTCCAACCCGCTGCTGTCCGGCACCGTCGCGGCGCCGGGAGCCTGGCTCGACAATTACGGGCGATATCCCTGGATGCTGATCGCACCGATCCTCGGTTTCGCGGGTCCGCTGCTGGCATGGATCGGTATCCGCAAGGGCCGGGAGGCGCTGGCGTTCGGTGGCTCGTCGATCGGGGCGGTGGGCATCATCTCGACCGTGGGCCTCTCGATGTTCCCGTTCATCCTGCCCAGCTCGATCGATCCGGCCTCCAGCCTGACCGTGTGGAACGCCTCGTCCAGCCATGTGACGCTGTTCATCATGCTGGCGGTGACGGCGGTGCTCCTGCCGCTCGTGCTGCTCTACACCGCCTGGGTCTACAAGGTGCTGTTCGGCCGCATCACGCTGCGGGACGTCGACACCAACCCCGACTATTACTGAAAGGGACGACTGCGATGTGGTATTTCAGCTGGGTTCTGGGTGTCGGCCTCGCCGTCAGTTTCGGCATCCTCAACGGCATGTGGCATGAGTTCCACTCTGATCCCGATGATGACCCGGCTGCCTGAAGGGCGATCTGGTGATTAGCGTCGGTCCCCTGGCGCTTGCGTTGGAGCGGCTGTTCGCGGTCCTTGGGATCGTCGTCTTCATAGCGGCGGCGAACTGGATCGGCCGTCGCCATGGTCCGGACAGCGATAAGGCCGCATGGCGCGCGCTGCTCGTCGGCCTCGTCGCGGCGCGCCTGGGCTTCGTAGCACAGAACTGGCCCGCTTTCGCGGTCGAACCCCTGAGCATCCTCTACGTCTGGCAAGGCGGTTTCTCGCCACTGATCGGCCTTGTGTCCGCCGCGATCGTGCTGGTCATATCATTACGACGATCGCGGGCGCTGCCGCCTCTGGGACTTGCGTTCATGGGCTGCGCCGGGGCTGCCCTCGCTGCCACCGCATTGTTCCTTGCCTCGGCGCAGCGACCTCTGCCGCAAGGCGTCGTTCTCCAGTCGCTCGATGGCGGAACAAGCTCCCTCGACGATCGCATGGGCAAGCCGTTTGTCATCAATCTCTGGGCGACGTGGTGTCCGCCGTGCCAGCGTGAAATGCCGATGATGGTTACAGAAGCGGCGCGCTCGCCCGTGCCGATCCTGCTTGTCAACCAGGGCGAGGACGCGGCGAAGGTGCGCGCATGGCTGGACGGCAAGCACCTTGGATCGACAGACATCCATCTGGACCCAAACAAGAACGCGGCGGCGGCGATCGGATCTGCGGGTCTCCCCGCGACGCTGTTCGTTGATAGCAAGGGCGTCATCCGCGTGCTGCATGTCGGCGAGATCTCACGTGCCGCCCTGCTCGCGGGATTACGGGGTCTGGAATAGAATTTTGATCAAGGAGAAGACCATGGCCACGGCAGAGCTGACGAAGATCCTGCTCGATGCGCTCGACGATGAGCGCAAGGCTGAGGCGACCTATGCGGCGGTGATCGACAGGTTCGGCCCGGTCCGGCCCTTCTCCAACATCATCGAGGCCGAACAGCGTCACGCTGCGGCGCTCGAACGCCAGCTCGCACGATTGGGAATTGATGTGCCGCCCAACCCGTGGGCCGGGAAAGTGACGGCGCCGGCCACGCTCGCACAGGCCTGCGAAAGCGCGGTCCGGGGCGAGATTGAGAACATCGCCCTTTATGACCGGCTGATTCCGATGATCGAAGATCCGGCGGCGCGCCAGGTGATGGAAAATCTGCAAGCCGCCTCGCGCGAACGTCACTTACCCGCCTTCAGGCGATGCCTCGAACGCGAGCGCGGCGGTGGTCGTGGGCGCGGGTGAATAGCTCCTCGCTGACTGCCCGTCACTGACGCCAGACCGCGCGATCAGGGAATGAGGATGCTGGAGGCGTCGACGCCGGTCGCACCCGTCTTTGTATCGACGGCCGTCACGGTGATGACATGCGCCCCGGCCTTGTCGACCGGCAAAGTGCCGGTGAAATAGCCGGTGCGACCGCCATAGGACAGGCTGACCTCGCCGGCGGGCTGACCATCGCGCTTCGCGCTGGCCCTGACATCGTAGCGCGCCGCATCCCAGATACCGCCCGGCTCGATCGGGCAACCGCACATCAAGGCGACATTGGCCGCGAGCCGAATGGCTGCCCCTGCAGTGCCGCGCTGGTGCGCAGCCGGCTCGACAAGATCAACCACGAGGCCAGGCAGCTCGAGCAACCAGCCATCGCCCTGCGTCGCGCCGCGCCCCGGCAAGACCCATCGCTGCGAGGTGACGCGCACCGCCGCCTGCGGCTGCGCGAGCGGGCCATAGGCTTCGACCTCGACCAGCCTCGGTTCGTCGATGTCGATCGTCGTCCTGAAAGCGGCGGCTGTTTCATCGGCAAGCGGTGCCCCGCGCGGGCCGCCTTTCATGATCCGGGCGGTGTCGCCGGTCGATCCCGCCGTGCGGCCGTGCGCCAGCACCTCTCCGCTGCGCACATCCCGCACGATGATCTCGGCTCCGCCCATCGACGTGCCAACGAACTTGCCACCCTCGCTGATGACGCGAATCACAAGATCGGTGGGTTCGGCCGCGGCCGCCACAGGAAGACCGGCAAGGATAAGCGCCGACAGGCGGACAAGAGCGCCTGATCTCATTGGGCCGTTTCTCCTTTCCGGATCGCGCGGGACAAGGCCGCCTCATCCCAGCGAATCGAAAAGGCCCCGCGAAGCTGGCCCGGCGCAAAGCCCGTCGCCTGATCCCCGGGATAATTCGCGCGGATCGCCGCCGTGACTTCGGGCGCGATATTCTCACCATGACAGGCAAGGCACATCGGCATGGTGGGGATGGCGCGCATATAGCGATATTGATCGCCTTCATACGCCGTCCAGCGCCGAGACTTGCCGTCCTCGCCCAAAGGCGCACTCGCCCAGCCTTCCATGACGCGCTGCTCGATTGCGTCGGCCTTTGCTGCCGGATTGCGGGCGCGCAGCGCCGTGCGCCTGACACTCGCACCGCTTTCCTCCGAGAGCTGCGCCGCGAGCGCCGGGGCGATGCTCGAACAGACGCCGATCGCCCCCTGCGGCCCTTCGGCGGCCATCGCGGCGGTAAGGGCGCTCAGCAACTCCTTCTGGAAGCGATCAGCCAGGATCTCGGAACGGGCCTGCGCTTCCCTGGCCATCATGGCCTGATCCGGGGCGACCTTGTCCGACGCGCAGGCTCCGAGCAGCAGCGCGGCCAGAAGCGGAAGGGAAACGCGAGCGATCATAGGTTCAGGAGCCTCCACCGGCAGGCCCGAAACGATCGCACAGCATGTCGATCAACTGGCGAACGCCATCGTCGGCCAGGCTGTAGTAGATGGTCGTGGCCTCGCGCCGGGTCTTGACCAGCCCACCTTCGCGCAGCTTGCCGAGATGCTGCGATACGCTGGACTGCGACTGACCGCACAGTTCCACCATGGCGTTCACGGAGAACTCGCCCTGGGTCAGCCGGCAAAGGATCAGCAGGCGCTGTTCATTGGCGAGCAGCTTCAACACGCTCGCTGCATGGGCGGCATGCCTGGCGAGTTCGGCAAAGGGGGCAGCAAGAGGCGTCATCTGGTCACGGGCTTCCCATCATCTCGGAGCACAATGTAAATGGCCGGAATAACCAGCACGGTCAGCAGCGTCGAGGACGCAAGGCCGAACAGCAACGAAATCGCCAGGCCCTGGAAGATCGGATCGGTCAGGATCACCGCCGCGCCGATCATCGCCGCGGCCGCCGTGAGGACGATCGGCTTGAACCGGATCGTGCCGGCTTCCAGCAGCACGTCGCGCAGGGATTTGTCAGGCGAAGCCGCATGCCTGATGAAATCGACCAGCAGGATCGAATTGCGCACGATGATCCCGGCCAGCGCGATGAACCCGATCATCGACGTCGCCGTGAACGGCGCGCGGAACAGCATGTGCCCGATGACGATACCGACGAGGGTCAGCGGCACCGGCGTCAGGATGACCAGCGGCAGGCGGAAGCTCCTGAACTGCGCGACGACGAGGATATAGATCCCCAGCAGGGCCACCATGAAGGCCCCGCCCATGTCGCGGAACGTGACCCAGGTGATCTCCCATTCACCGTCCCACAGCACGGACGACACGCTTTCGTCCTCGGGCTGACCGTTGAGGAGGATTTCCGGTTTCGTCAGCCCCTTGGCGGCCCAGTCATAGGCATCGACCGCGCGATTGACTTCGATCATGCCGTAGATCGGCGCCTCATAGGCTCCGGCAAGTTCGGCCGTCACCATGTCGGCATAGCGGCCGTCGCGACGGAAGATCGCGGGGCTGCCCGTCTCGGTGCGTGCTTCCACCACGGCGCCGAGGTCGATGAGCTGGCCACCCGGCGTCTGTCCGATGGGCGTGCTCGACAGGGCCTGCGTCCAGCTCCGGTCCTTCTGCTCAAGTGCGATCGTGATCGGGAGTGGCGTTCGGCCATCGCCGCGAGGCGCATAGCCAACCGTCTGGCTGCCCATCAGCATCCCGATGCTGTCAGCGACCTGCCGCTGTGACAGACCATAATAATCAAGCCGGTCGCGTTGCAGGTCGAGGCGGAGCTTGGGCCGAGCCGCGCCGAAGCTGTTGTCGACGTCGACGATGAAGGGGACGGATCGGAAGATCTTCTCAAGCTCCACAGCCGTCTTCTGCCGGGTTGCGGCGTCCGGGCCATAGACTTCGGCCAGCAGTGTCGCGAGCACCGGCGGTCCCGGCGGCGTCTCGACCACCTTGAGCGACGCACCGCCCGGCAGCGTGAGCGCCTTCAGCCGCTCACGCAGATCGAGCGCGATTTCGTGGCTGGAACGGTCGCGGTCGCCCTTGGGCAGCAGCGTCACCATCACGTCGCCCTGTTCGGGCTGCGAGCGCAGAAAATAATGGCGGACGAGGCCATTGAAGTTGAACGGCGCCGATGTGCCGACATAGGCCTCCATCGACGTCGCTTCGGGCAGACCGCGCACGATACCGGCTACATCCTCCAGCACGCGGCCCGTATTTTCGAGGGCAGTCCCTTCGGGCATGTCGACCACGACTTGGACCTCCGACTTGTTGTCGAAGGGCAGCAGCTTCACGGTGACGGCCTTGAAGTAGAACATCGAGCAGGCGACCAGCGTTGCCACGCCGACCCCGATCAGGAAGTTTCGGGCCGACTTGCGCGTGTCGATCACGCGATGCGCGACGCGCGCATAGAGCTGGCCGAGCTTGCCGCCGCTTTCGTCATGGCCATGCCCCGCCGCCAGCGTCTTGCGCGCGAAGCGGATCATCAGCCAAGGCGCGATCACGACCGCGACGAAGAAGGAAAAGATCATCGCCGCCGATGCGTTGACCGGGATCGGCGCCATATACGGCCCCATCAGGCCGGAGACGAACAGCATGGGGAGCAGCGCGGCGACCACGGTGAGCGTGGCGACGACGGTCGGATTGCCGACCTCGGCCACAGCCTCGATCGCGGCCTGCGTGCGCGTCCGTTCATCATCCATCGCCCAATGGCGGGCGATGTTCTCGATCATGACGATCGCGTCGTCCACGAGGATGCCGATGGAGAAGATCAGCGCGAACAGGCTGACGCGGTTGATCGTGTAGCCCATGAGGTTCGACGCGAACATGGTCAGCAGGATCGTCGTCGGGATGACCACGGCGGTCACGCCGGCCTCGCGCCAACCGATCGCGAAGCCGATCAGCACGACGATCGAGACGGTCGCCAGCGCGAGGTGGAACAGCAACTCGTTCGCCTTTTCGTTCGCCGTCTCGCCATAGTTGCGCGTGACCGCGACCGTGACGTCATCGGGGATCAGCTTGCCTTTCAGGCTTTCCACGCGCTCAAGAATGGCATCGGAGACGACCACGGCATTGGCCCCGGCACGCTTGGCGAACGCGATGCTGACAGCAGGCGCGCTATCCCACTTGCCGTTCTCCGCCCCATTGTCCGACTTTGCCCAGCGCCATGCGCGGGCCTGTTCCTCGCGCGGCCCCTGTGTGACGGCCGCGACGTCGCGAAGATAGACGGGCGCCCCGGCGGCCGACCGGACCGTCAATAGTCCCACTTCCTGTGCCGAAGACAAGGTGCGGCCCGCGGTCACCCCGACGGCCTTCCCATCCTCGCGGATATTGCCCAGCGGGAAGCTGCGGTTGGCCTGGCTCACCGCCTCGATCACGCTGCCCAGCGGAACGCCATATTGGCGCAGCTTCGCGGGGTCCGGCGCGATGCGGATTTCCTCGGGGCGTCCGCCAACGAGGAAGGTGATGCCGACATCATCGACCTTCGCGATCTCGGTGCGCAGCTTTGAGGCGAGCTCGTAGAGGCTGGCATCGTTCCACTGGCCCGCCGCTCCTGGCTTGGGTGTGAGGGTCAGCACGACCGTGGGGACATCGTTGATGCCGCGCACCGTCACCTTGGGATCGGGAATGCCAACCGGCTTCCTGTCCCAATTGGCGCGCAGCTTTTCCTCGATACGGATAGCGGCGTCCTCGGGATTCGACCCGACGAGGAAGCGCGCCGTCACCATCACCCCGTCGTCCTGTGCCTGGGTGTAGACGTGCTCCACGCCGTCGACGCTCTTGACGATGGTTTCGAGAGGGATGCCGACCAGCTCGGTCGCGTCAGCGGCGGAAAGGCCGGGCGCCATGACCTGAATATCCACCATCGGCACGCTGATCTGTGGCTCCTCCTCACGGGGAATCGCGAAGAGGGCCAGCAGGCCGACGGCGATCGCCGCGAGCAGGAACAGCGGCGTCAGGGGCGAGGCAATGGTGGCCTTGGTGAGGCGACCGGAAATGCCGAGGTTCATTGGCCGGTAGCCTTGGTGGGCGTGCGGGGCGCGAACAGCGTGTCGCCGGCGGACACGCCGCTCAGGATCTCGACCTTGGCGGGATCGGCTGTCAGTGCGATCTGCACCGGCACCATGCTGAGGCGCTTGCCCCCACCTCTTGTTTCAATGCTTACGATCTGAACCTGGTCCATGCCGTAGCGCGTGGTGACGAACGAGCGTGGCACGACCAGCGCCATGCGCGTGCCGATCTCGACCGATGCGCTCACGCGGCGACCGACGAATTGGGTGGTGAGGCCAGGCAGCGTCGCGTCAACGCGAACCTGGCCTCCGGTGACCGCGGGATAGATTTGCGTCACCTGCCCGACGCGCGACCCGTTGGAAATGTCATCGCTTGTGATTGTCACGCGCGCGCCGGGGTGGACCTGCCCTGCGACCGATTCCGGCAGCATCAGGCGCAGGACCGGGGGACCAGCCGTGACGGTCGCGATCGACATGCCCGGCGCAACCGGCGCGCCCGCCGGGATATCGGCCCGCAGCACGCGCCCGCTTGCCGGTGCGATCACCGCGCCTTGCCCGGCAACGCTTGCGCTCGCGCCCTGTTGGGCACGGGCGGCGGCAACCTGCGCGGCGGCCGCGCGCGCGCCGGCCACGGCCTGATCAAGCCGTGCCTGCGCATAGACGCCGTTATTGTAGAGATCGCGGATACGCGCGAGGTCCGCATTGGCGCGCGCGGCTTCGGCCTCTGCCGCGGCGACCTGCGCGCCATAGGCGCTGGTCTCATAGCCAGTCCGCGAGTCGACGATCATGCCGATCCGCTGACCCTTCTGCACCATGTCGCCCTCGGTAACCGACAGGGAGGTCAGGATGCCGGGAATGCGCGCGAGCACTTCGGCCTGGTCGCGCGTGGCGATTTCCGCGCCGACCGCCTTCATGGCGGGGATTTCGGTCACGGTGAGCCGCAGGGTGTCCCCGGCGGGCAGCGTCGCCGCCGCAGGATCGCGCTCCGGCTGCCTTCCGCATCCCGATAACGCCAGCGCAGCGCCCGCCAACCAGAGCCACTTGCCCATCCTGCTCACCCCTTTTGACCTGCTCTCAGCTGCCGACCACCGGCATTCCGGCATCCTTCCATGCGCCGATGCCGCCAGCGAGGTGGGTGTCGATCACGCTCTGCGCCGCCGCGCATTGGTCGAGCGCCTTGCCCGAACGCTTGCCGCCCGCGCATTGCAGCACGACGGTCCGACCCTCGGGATCAGGGATATTACGAGGTGAAAAGCCCGACAGCGGCAGGTTTATTGCGCCGGGAATATGCCCCGACCTGAACTCATCGACTTCGCGCACATCGATCAGCAGCGCCTTGCCGTCCTTCAGCATGGCGTCGAGCTCGGCGGGGCCGATCTCGCGGTGCGCGTCACGTTTCTTGAATTCAACCATGAGAATCCCTTTCAGTTTGTGGGTTGCATATAACGTGTAATGATTATATTAGTCAACGGCGTCGAGACAGGAAGGATCGCAGATGGGCAAGCCGTTGATCGTCGTGTTGGGTGCGGGACTGGGAGGCACCATCGCCTCCTACGAGATCAAGGACGCCGTAAAGGGCCGCGCCGAAGTGATGACTGTATCCGATACCGATACCTACAGCTTCATTCCTTCCAATCCGTGGGTCGCCGTGCGTTGGCGCGAGCCGGAAGCGATTCAGGTCCATCTTCCCCCGGTGTTCGCGAAAAAGAAGATCGGCTTCACCTCAGTGGGCGCCAAGCGGGTCCATGCGAGCGAAAAGCGACTCGAACTCAATGACGGAACATCAATCAATTACGATTATCTTGTAATCGCGACTGGCCCCGATTTGGCCTTCGACGAGATCGAAGGGCTGGGTCCACATGGCGGCCATACCGTCTCGGTCTGCCAGACGGCCCATGCCGCCGAGGCGGCCGATGCCTTCGACGCCTTCGTGGAAAATCCCGGCCCCATCATCGTCGGCGCAGTCCAGGGCGCGTCCTGCTACGGCCCGGCTTACGAATTCACGATGATCCTCGACACCGAACTGCGCCGCCGCAAGATCCGCGACAAGGTGCCGATGATCTATGTGACGCCCGAGCCCTATATCGGCCATCTCGGTCTCGACGGCGTTGGCGACACCAAGTCGCTGCTCGAGAGCGAGATGCGCGAGCGCCATATCAAATGGATTACCAATGCGCGCGTGACCAGGGTCGAACCAGGCCTGATGCATGTGGAAGAAGTGGGCGAGGACGGCGCGGTCACGAAAACGCACGATCTACCCTTTGCCTATTCGATGATGCTGCCCGCTTTTCGCGGCGTTCCCGCTGTCCGCGACATCGAAGGCCTCACCAACCCGCGCGGCTTCATCATCGTCGACAAGCACCAGCGCAATCCTGCCTTCCCGGAAATTTTCGCGCTCGGTGTGTGTGTCGCGATCCCGCCCACGGGCCCGACCCCGGTACCTGTGGGCGTGCCCAAGACCGGCTTCATGATCGAGAGCATGGTCACGGCGATCGCAGCCAATCTCGCGTCGATCCTTGAAGGCAAGGCGCCGACCGCCGAAGCGACATGGAACGCGGTCTGCCTCGCCGATTTCGGCGATAGCGGCGTAGCCTTCGTCGCCCAACCCCAGCTCCCACCGCGCAACGTCAACTGGGCGTCGGAAGGCAAATGGGTCCATTTGGCCAAGATCGGCTTCGAGAAATATTTCCTGCGCAAGATCCGCAAGGGCGAGAGCGAGCCTTTCTACGAAAAGCTGGCCATGCACGCGATGGGTATCCGCAAGCTGCGTTTCTGATTTTTGAGTGAAGGGGTGCACAAGATGACTCTCGATCGTGCCGTGATGGCGTTCGCCGGAAGTGTCGTGCTGCTGAGCGTCGTCCTCTCGCTCACCGTGCATCCCTGGTGGCTCGCGCTCACTGTTTTTGCCGGTCTCAATATGATCCAGGCGAGCTTCACCGGCTTCTGCCCCGCCGCGATGGTGTTCAAAGCGCTGGGCGTTCGTCCGGGGACCGCCTTCAAATGAGGCGATCCGCGCCGATCCCCTTGCCCCTGCTGGCCTGCCTGCTCGCGAGCGCCGCCGTGCCGGCGCAGGCGACGACGCTGGAAGAGGCGATCGCGGCCGCCATGACCCATGCGCCCGAGATCGAAGCGGCGCGCGCCGATGCCGATGCCGCCGATGCCCGGATCAAGGAAGCACGGGGCCAGGGTCTTCCCACCGCGACGCTCAGTGGAACGATCGGCTATGGCCGGCTCGATCCGCAGGGCTATTTCGGGCTTCCGGCGGCGAACGTCACCCCGCGCGCGGCACAGCTCACCATCGAACAGCCGCTATTCATGGGCGGCAGGGTCAGCGCAGGCGTCGCGCAGGCGAAAGCAGGCAGTGCGGCCGCGCACGCGGGCGAACACATCACGCGCAGCCAGATCATCGTCGCAACGGTCCAGGCCTATGGCGATGTGCTGACCACGCAGCGCATGGTCGCGCTCTACGAACAGATGGTCGGGCAGATGGAGGAGATCCAGCGTCAGGCCCGTCTTCGCTACAAAGCCGGGGAAAGTCCCAGCACCGATGTTGCGCAGGCTGCGGCGCGGCTCGCCGAAGCACAGGCTGCCCTTGAAGGCGCGCGGGGCCTTGCCGTCTCGGCCGACGCGCGATTTACGAACCTGACCGCCCTTGCGCCGCGGGACCTTCAACCCCTTCCGGCAAACCCCTCCCTGCCCGCCTCGCTCGATGAAGCGCTGAATAGTGCGCGGGCGAACAATCCGGCCCTCGCCCAGGCCGAAGCGGCACTGGAAGCCGCCCGTGCGGCTGCCCGCGGCGCGCGGGCCGAACGCTTGCCCACGGTTGGGGCCTTCGCCGAAGGTTCGACGATCCGGGATCAGTTCTTCCCTGATTATCGCGCCGATGGCGCCACGGTCGGCGTGCGGGCGCGCTGGCAGTTGTTCGCGGGTGGACGGGTCTCGGCAAAGATCACCGAGTCGGACAGCACGGTAAGAGCCGCCGACGCACGCGTTCGCGCCGCGCGATCCGCGGTCGATGAACAGACGATCAGTGTCTTTCAGGGCGTGCAGTCCGCCATGTTGGTCGAAACCGCCGCTGCCAGCCAAGCCCTTGCCGCCGCCCAGGCCCGCGACAGCGTTCGCCATGAGGTCCGTGTCGGCATGAAACCCCAGCTCGATCTGCTCGACGCGGAGCGGGAGGCAGCTGCGGCCGCCGTCAGCGAGGCCAGGGCGCAAAGTGATCGCATCGTAGCCGCCTACCGGCTGCTCGCCCTCATCGGGCGCTGAGCTTCAACAGGAGAGGGACACATGCACAAGGACTGGCCGAAAATGGCCGACGAATTGAACGTCGCCATCAAGGAAGTGCGGCTCGGCACACCCGAAGTGATGAAGGCCTTTTCCGCGATGGCGGCAGCTGCAACCCAGGCGGGAACGCTCGACGCCAAGACCAAGGAACTGATCGCGCTCGCCATCTCGGTCGCGATCCGCTGCGACGGCTGCGTGGCCTTCCATGCCAAGGCGGCGGTTAAGCAGGGCGCGACGCGCGACGAGGTCATGGAGACGATGGGCATGGCCCTCTACATGGGCGCCGGTCCCAGCCTCATGTATGCCGCGCAGGCTGTCGAAGCCTTCGATCAATTCTCAGATTAGCAATGTCCCATTCGGCACGGCTATCCCAGTAGAGATAGCGCGGCGTTCCTCCGGTCTCTACCTGCTGGCGAAACTGCCCGTCGCCGTGCTGCACAATACCCCCGCCGAAGGTGACGAACACCAGCTTCTTCTCGCCCTGCGTCTCCGCGAGTGACTGCATTTGCCGGGTGAAGATGTCTCCGCCGCAAGCCTGAAGCAAATTGATCGATCCGGAAATTTACGGATTTCCGATGATCGCCTGAGATGCTTGGTGTGCGCCTCAACAACCGATTGCCTCACATGCAGCAATGGGAAGATTAGGAGAAAGGGTCATGACGCCGCCGACGCCATCGAGCAGATCCAGTTCAAAATGGTTCTGGATTCTCGCACTCCTCGCGCTCTTCATCCTGACGATCGTCTGGTTTGCGAACCCTCTCGGCAAGGTCGAGCAGGCCCCGCCGCCCGAGACGGCCGCCCAGTCTACCGAATGGGCCCCCGCCCCCGACGGACCCGCTATCGATGTAAAACTGCCAGAAACGCCCATGAAAAACGTCGTAGCCGATCAGACGGAAGGTGCGGACAACTGAGCGCGCTGCCCTGCGAAGCAGCGCGCTCAGTGGACACACGTAGCCAATTATACCGATGGTCGCCATGACGAGCCGGAAATCATGCTCGATGCCATCGTGGATGCCTGTACTCAACCGAGCGAGGAAATGCCGGTCGGAGCAAAAGCGCACGCCTCCAACCTGTCACACCACCCCTTCCCCGATCTTACCGAGCGCCTGTCGATGAGCATCGCCGATCGAGGGAGGTCAAGAAGGCCGGCGCGCTGTCCGCAACGACCGGGAGCATCGATGAACCCATGCAAAAAAGCTGCGGCGTCGATAACGGGATTCGGCAACTGATGAAGGAGGAAGATGGGATCGGCCCCCCACTGCCGCTGACGTGGTGGTGAGAGCCAATCTGCCCCGGTCTATGTACCCGCCCTGGGCGAACAAGACTGATCCGGTCGAAACCAGACATCCCTATCAGGGGCATTTGTCACATTTTGTGGAATAGACATCCGGCTGCTCCCATATTCTGAGTTCGAACCCTCATTTCTAATTTCATTTGGACGGCGCTATAATTTCAGATGGACGCCAATCTTCTTTCATCGAAGCGTTAGCGCATGTTTCGGTAGACATGCTGCTACCCTGCCATTCCACCCAGCGCCTCCAGCACCGGTGCCGTGCTTTACGACCATGGCCAGACGATCGGTTTTGGAGATCATCTCGCCGCTCTACCCTTCTCCTGCCTCTGGGGATGAAGCCGCCATGCGTACTGCCATGCGGGCACTCGCTCCACTTTTGGTAGCGAGCCTAGCGCCGTAGCGCATCACCGTCCTGGGGTCGCGCCACCGGTAGGCCTGCATGATCGCGGGGAGACTCTCGCCAGCCGCAAAATTGTCCTGCGCCACGCCCACGCGGATCGAATGGCTCGACACCGCCGAAAGCCAGCGCTTGAGCTCGGCTTCGGACAGAGGACCGAGCAGCTTCTTGTCGAAGGCGGCCCTGATCAGCCGCTTGTAGATCAAGGTGATGCTGTTGGGATGGAGGCCGGCGCGCCCCACGCTTCGCACCGAACCGTCAAAATGGGTCTCCACCCTCCGGAACAGGGCACCGCGGTCGATATGGGAGGCATCTCGCCAGCGGGCGATCGCGTTCATTGTCGCGGGCGAAAGATAGGCCCAGGCCCCCTCCCCTTCCTGGTCGGTCTTGCTCGAAGGCACGAACAGCGCCCCTGCCCCATTCGTATCGGGTCCGTCGATATGGTCGACATGGATCGCGACGAGTTCCGAGCGGCGGCCCGCGCTGTCATAGGCCGTCCGCAGCAGCGCCTCGTCGCGCAGACCCAGCAGATCGCGCCGACAAGCCCGTAGCAGATGCGAAAGGCAGACCCCGGAGGCCGGGCTGTCGAAGTCCGAAATCTCGCCCTTGAACCGGATCGCCCTTGCCTGCCGCTGGCGAACGCCGAGCGACTTGCGCGCAGCCTTCTTCTCCAGCTTGACCAAGGGTGCCGCCGTGGGATCGTCGAGACCGGCCATGCGATAGGCCCAACCGACATTGACGATGTAGCGCTCGATCGTCGCCATGGCGCGAACCGCCTCGTCCGAGGCGTCGACGCCGGCCAGCGCGCGTATCCAGGCCGCCGCGAGTTCGGGCGTTGCCTGCACGGCCGGAATATGGCGCTTGCGGCACCAGGCGCCCCAAAGAGTCAGGTCCGAGCGAAAGGCGCGCCGCGTATTGGGCGACCAGCCCCGCAGCGCCGCATCGAGGAGGCCTTCGTCGATCGCCACGGTCGATCCGACCAAAGCCCGCACATCGCCGATCAACGCAGCGGCATCGCTCGCCAGCGCCGTCAGGCTGCCTTGCGAGGCCGATACCAGCGTCATGCGCCGAGCGTCCGCACCATATGGACGGCGACCATCCCATCGCCATGGTCGACCTCGCGCTCGCGCACATAGCCAAGCCGTTCGTAGAGCGCGATATTCGCGGTCATGAGCGCGTTGGTATAGAGGCGCGTACCTTCGAACCCCGCGGCGCGCGCGAGATCCTCGGCATGGCGCATCAGCCGCTGGCCCAAACCCTCACGCTGTCGATCTGGATCGACGGCGACATTGACGATCAGCAATTCCCTGCCTTCGGCGACCGTCTCGAGCAGCGCGATCAATTCGCCCTTGTGCACGAGCACATCGAAGCGATGCGCGCCGAAGGCCCGATCATAATCGGCGGCGAGCGGCTTGGGCGGTCGGGACGTGACGCCAAGCCAACGGGCATAGGCGCGTTGAACCAGTGCCCGGATCTCGGGCACGTCCTCCTTTACCGCGCGGCGCAACGTCGGTTCGCTCATGGTGCCGAGGCTTAGCGCGACGACATTTTATTGTATAGAGTGTTGATAACGATCCATTATCAACACTAGGCATCCGGGCATACTTTACTGAACTTTGCTTTCAGTTCACTATTGGGCATGGCTGACATGCCCTCGCCCGCCTCTTATGGCCCCGATTATACCCCACAAATGGCGGCAGCCATAGCGTCTTGCACCGCGTCCATTTCTCGCCTGGATGCCCGAATTTCCGTCAGTTCCGCCGCCTCGGCATGGAACCGGCGGGCTACCTGGTCAGGCTATGCGCGGGCGCTGCAACTGCAATCGGCCGAGGTCGACGAAATCGACGTATTTTCCTGGGGTTGCGGGCTCCAGATCCCCGGCCGGCCGCTGCGCTCGACCACCCTCGACCTGTTCGACCGCTTCGATGCGTGGGCCGCGGCGCTCGCCGATCCCGACCCGCTCGCCTGGCGCGATACGCTGCCCACCGCCATCAGCGCGCCGGCGGTTGCCACGCAGCACCCTGCCCTCGTCCGCGCGCTCGATCAGGTCCGCCAACACGCGCTGGCGGATGGCGGCATCCTGCCCTGGCTCGGCCTGCCGTTCGCGCTACGCGATAGCGGCCTCTCCGCGAGCACCCTCCCCTGCCTCGCCGGCGGCGCCAAGGCGTTCCGGCTGAAGCGCAAACCCGACGCCGATGATTGGCTGGCGGTGTTGCGGGCGCTCGAACGATCGGCGCGCGAGGGTCTGGAACGGCTTCACGATCTGGAGAAATTTCATCGCAACGCCCAACGCGCGATCGTCGAAGCGTTCCGTCCGGGCGCCCTCCCCCGGCTGCTCGCGCTCACGCATCATCGCCCGCTGCTATCGCCCCAGGGAGTTGCCGATGCGCTGGCCCTCAGCGTCGCCGGAGCGAGCAAGCTGCTGGAGCGGGCCGTCGCCGCGGATCTTCTGGTCGAGATTACCCAGCGGCGCAGCTGGCGGCTGTTTCTGCCACCGGACCTTGCGGTCGAATTCGGTTATGCAGCACCGAAGCGCGGCCGTCCGGCGAAGGAGCCCCCTCCCCTGCCCGCGAGCCGCGACCTCACCGTGGCTTTCGATGCATTTGATCAGGAAATGGCCGCCATCGACAAGCTGCTTACAAGCGCGCGCGGGCCAAAGCTTTCGTCGCCATGACAGGTGTTGCGAATCAAATGCGAATTTGCGGTGGGAGCAAGTGGGGTTCACAATCATGTGCGCTCTGATTTTGATCACAAACTTGTGACAACTGGCCCAAAATACGGCCCAGCCAGACGCCCGCACAGAGCGATTTGACGCTATTCATGAGGCCGTGGATGCCAGAAGGCCCAAAAGCGCCTGGTAAGGCTCTGGCGGCGTTTTAGGACTATTTCTCGGTTTGTTCCGATTTTGAGGGGTGCGCTGGATATGAAGCACCCTGGCTTCGGCGGTATGTACCCTAACATTTCACAAGCTGATCGAACGAGGTGATGTCGCGTGAGCGCTACGCCAGCTGGATGCCCGTTCGATGGCAGACGTTCAGCATCGAGGTAGATCCAGGCTTCCAACAGGCCCTCGAGAGTTTGGACTTCGATCTGGGCTCGCCGACATTCGATTCTTTCGAAGGCGTCGAGGCAGACCCGGTGATGAGGTAGGTCAGGCGACAGGATGAGGTGAACCGGGATCTCGTCCGCCATCGTCCGCGGGAATCAAGGCAGGGTAGCCAAGATGATGGGACCAGCTTCGAGTGCGCATCGTCGAGTGTTGTCGCGCTGATTGATCGGGAGGCGGGCGATGCACGGTTCGGCAGCGGATGTTGAACGCCATCCTCTGGATGCTCTATGCTCGTGCGAGATCGGGCACTGGGCCTTGTCATTGTGTTCGGTGCTTGCCGATGGCGTCCCCTCCCCCTTCAATCTTTTCAAAGAAAGGGAGAAGCGCCGCAGGCGCCGTTAATTCCTTTAGAAATAAAGATAGAAAGTTAGGCTGTGGATGCGCCGGACGCGACTCATGGATTCATCACGAGTCGGGGAATTCAGCGCGTTCCCGTAATACCGTCTGACCGTTCCTGAAATACCCTGTGCGGTGTTCCCATTGGACCGTGATTCGGTTCCCAATGTACCGTGCGCCGTTCCTGAAATACCGTGTGGGCGGGTCATTGGAGATCGGGGCGGAAAGGGCGGTAAAACGCGTTTTACTCGATGCTACATCCCTGATTTCCCGGAGTTTTGAGCTTCCTGACGACACAGGCGGACACAGTTGATAGCCACTCTTGTAGCCGCGATCATGACACTCGGGCACTTGCTGGCCGGGAAATCGGCAAGGCCTCCCGACTCTCCCACGGTATATTAGGAACGAAGGGCCGATCGAGACAGGCGGCCAGCCTCTGGAGCGGAGTTTCGCTCTGGTTTGAACTTCAATGACTGGCTGCCGGGCGCTTGAAACGGCGGTCGCCGGGCCATCATCTCCGGGCCTGGCGAGGCGTGAATACACGTCGATGGCGCGGTACTTTGGGAACGGCCGCCTATTGGGCTCGGCCGTTTGATCTCGTCTGCCATGGCGGACCGAGGCGGCGGAGTTTTCCTCCGCACGGTATTTCAGGAACGCCTGATCGATTGCCGCGGAGCCGATCTCGATGAACGATCGCAGCGTTCCCCCCTTCCCTTCCCTCTCGTTCCAGGAAGCGCCGGCACGAGATTGACCCGCCATCTGCTTTATCCGGCTTATATCCTGGTTGCTTGGAAACGACGTGCGATGATCGAAAGGGTGTCCGCGTTCCTGATGTACCCGGCGCCGGTCAACTGGTGGGATGATCGATGCCCGAGCCTGGCCCGGAAGGACGTAACGGCTTGGCCAAGGTGGCTGTGACTTCGGCCCGCACAGCGTAATAGGCGAAAATAATGGCGGCAACGCCCGGCCGCTGAGCCCCGCGTCATGGCTGAGATCTCATATTCTATGGGATAGCGTCCCGGTAGGACGGGGTGCTCGGTGGGGAGGGGCCGCGCAACTGCCGGCCCTTGTCCGTCGGTACTTCAGGAACGCAAGAACTATGCGCAACTCGGGTAGCGGAAGGTTGTTCCTGAAAGGCCGCGCTGTTCGAAGCGGCGCTGTAGCGCGCTACAGCGCCGCGCGTTGCTTCGAACAGAATGTTGCGAAGATCTGCGTGATGTTCCTGGCGTCGTATGCGATTTCGCGCTGCCTCAGGAATGACCGAAAGTCGTCGGCGACCATGCCGTGGTCACGCTGCGGTTCGGGCAGGTTGGCCCGTGCGATGGCGCCAAAGGCGCTATGGGCGATATGTCCATATTCCGGGAAGGCGATCGGCGGTTCGTCGATCGCCTTGTCTTGTGCGGAAGGAGTAGCCCGGCCAGGCGTGGGTGCAGTCTGGACCAGGGCAGGGGAGGGGGCTCCGGGTTCGCTCGTGAGGTTGCGCCTGACCATGCGCAGGAACGGTTCGGCCTCTGCGCGCAATTCCAGTTCGAGCGCGTAACCCGGCAGCGCGTTTTCCCGGACGATCTTGGTCATCTCGAATTTGAAGCGACGATAGTCACCTTCCGCGCCCGATTTTTCGAACAGCGTCGGCATGGAGATCGCGAAGCCGTCCGTTCCGGCGCCGCCGGCGTGCTTGCGCGCAACCCGGTACAGCCAGCGTTCTCTCCCCCCGGTGAGCGAGAAATAGGCGGGATCGATCGCGAGGACGCCGCCTTCCATCAGCACGCCGTCGTAAAACCACTTGGCGAGGGTGATGCGCATACCTCGCACGTTGCCCGTGCGGTCCTTGAGCTGACTGTAGCTGTCGATCCAGGAGAAAGTGGTTTCGACAGCGTCGCCCGAGCGGATATTGGTCTTCACCGTGGTTGACTGCAGACGGTCAAGCGCATTGCCCAGCAAGTCATAGGCTCGGCCGCCGACCTCGCGTTTGAGTGTCCTGAGCATGTCGTAGGGCACGACGTTCAAGGTTTGCGGAATGTCGTTCGCACCGCGGCGCTTATGTTCGATGAGCACCGAGGCGCAGTAGATCAGGATGTCGAGATCGTAGATCGTGGCGAGGCCATATTCCGAGTTGGCCGAAACATGGACGGTAACTTTTCGGTCCGGACTGACATAGTCGATCGGCTTCAGGCGCTTGCGCTTGGACAGGGAAAAGAATGGGCGTTCCATCGTTTCGCGCTGGTCGCGAAGCGGCAGTGCCGTCAGTTGCGGCAGAAAGAGGTCTACTTGACCGTCTTCGCGGTAGTCCTGTGGCATCTCATGTCCTGCAACACGCGTAAAACGCGTTTTACTCCATCATAACGATTTGAAAATAAAAGATTTATTGTGGATTCTCATTATCGCGCAAATCTCGCGCTCTCGATGACCGGACGCAGTGCGTCCAGAATCTCATCGACCGATGCGCGGCCTTTTGGATTGATGTTGATCGTGATGCCCTTCGCCTTGGTATCGGCGAGAACTTGTCCGATCTCCTTGCCCGAAGCTGCCGTCAGAGCCGGCTTCGCCTTTGGCGAAGGCGCAGGCCTGGAAGGTGTCACGGCCGCGGCCAGGCGTTCGCAGACTTTGCTGCCCTCGATCTTTTCCGCGCCGGCGGCCAGCAGCTCTTTCTGCTCGGCGGCGATTATGGCCGCCTCACCGAGAATGGCGTCGCGATAGCGCTCATCCTTGATGAGCGGCGACAGGCGCATGCCGTGACGGACCTTCAGGTCGCCTGGTTCCGCAAATGCGCTCACCACCTCGTCGGGGAGTTCGGCGAGTTGCAGCAGATTGTGAAGATTCTGCTTGGGGATCGCCAGGCGCTCGGCCATCTGCGCCCTGACGCCATTATAATAGGCTTCCACCGCGTGCCGATAATTTCGGGCCCGCTCGAGATCGGTGACGTCCTCGCGCTCCCGGTTTTCCAGGTCCGCGAGACGGAAGGCGCCTTCGTCATCGAGCGTTTCGATCCGGGCTACGAGTTCGATCTCGCTATGGTTGTTCGCATGGAGCCAGGAGATCGAAAAATGACGACGTGTGCCGACGATCAGCTCATAGGGCTGTTCGGCATTGGGGGTTCGCCTGACGACCACCGGTTCGCGATTGGTTCCTTCCTCCCTGATCGATTCAATCAGGGAGGCGCAGCGGTCATAGCTAAGCGCCGCATAGTCGCGCGCATTGCCTGGCCAGATCGAGCATTCCGACGGCTTCAGGCGAATGGTGAGGCGCTTGACGGTGCGCGCGATCTCATCGAACGCAACCCCGCGCCGTTCGAGGAAGGACGGTGTCGCCGGTTCTTCGGCGGGCTTTTCTCGATCCGCGTGATCCCCGGCGACGGGACCATCGGCCGCGCGTGTCGGGGGCGGTGTCGTGCCGATGCTTTCGATGGCGTTCGCCAAGAGACTCCGCCGTCTGCCCCCCGCGCTGCTCATGCGGCCTCCGTCAACCGATCGGTGCCAAGCTGCGCCATCCGCGATGGCCACTGCTTGCAGATGTCTTTCTCTACCTCGCGGAAGACCATGTTGAGATTGTCGCGGCAGCGAACATAGGTCTGATGCGAGCCGTAGGGTTTGTTGATCTCGTAAATCGAAGACATCGAAAGTCCCGCATTCTTGATCTCTTCCGAGAGCAGAATCGGTGTCGAGAGCATTTGTCCGGCGTAGGTCTTCTCCATGACCTGGAGCATCTGCGCCTCGTTCGTGCGACTGGGCTGGAACATCGTGCAGACGACCCGAATGAAGCCATAGTCGATCGACGTGTCGAACTTGGAGACGAGATCCATCGCCTCGCGGCAGGTCTGCATGAAATGAATGGTCGACAGATAGTCGAGCTGCCGGGCAGGGACGGGGATCAACAGGCCATCGGCCGCAGTCAGCGTGTTCACGCCGAGAAACCCCATGGCCGGGGGAGGGTCGAGAATGACGACGTCATAGTCGTGACGAACTTCCTCCAGTCCGATCCGCAGCATGCGGAACGCGCCCGCGATCGCTGTCGGTCCTTCCTCGATCGTCGCGGTCAGTTCCCATTCGGTGTCCTGCAGGCCGAGGTTCGCCGGGCAGATGTCGATATTGGGCCAGGCTGTCTTCTGGATCGTCTTGCGCAGCGAATCCGCTTCGTCGATGCGCGGCGACAGGAAATTCGACAGCGTATGGGTCTCGTCGACCAAGGCCTCGAGATTGACGTCGAACATCACGCTCATCGAAGCCTGGGGATCGCAGTCCACGACAAGAACCCGGTAACCCCGCAGGGCAAGATAATCGGCAAGGTGCTTGCCCGTGGTCGATTTGCTGACACCGCCCTTGAAATTCTGCACGGCCACGACGACCGCTCGCTCGGACGGCAATTTGCCCATCTTGATACCGAGCGCTTCGCGAATCGCGATCAAATCCTCGACCGTGTAATATCTGCGCCCGTTGGCGGACGTCTTCGGCGCAGGAAGGCGTCCACGCGCTTCCGCCTTGGACAGGGCTTCGGGCGTCCTCCCCAGAAACTCCGCGGCGACCGAGGCCCCCATTGAAATATTGAGGGTTTTCCTGTCGGATGGATCTATCGCCGCTTGCCGCAGAACGGTTTTTGCATTCTCGCACGAGGTGATCATCGCATCGAGAATCTGACCCGACAGCATGGGCGTTGTCCCCCTTCTCAACCCAAATTGGCCTTGGTTCGTGAAAAAGGTCGAAAAAAGACCCCTTATCCCGGACAGCTATGCCAAAAGGATGGTGGTTAGTCAAATTGGTAGCAGCTGGCGCCATCATGCAAGGACAACGCTGCTCTCAGATGGAGAGTCCGGGATCATTCCGGGCGAACGGACAAGCTCCGGTTTCCATGCGAATCAAGTGATCGCCAGAATTGGCGGCAAGCATAGATCGGTCTTGTCGCCGCTTCGAGAATGGAACTCAAATTCCTTCCCGGCGGCATCCGAGTTGGCGGTGGTCCACGAATCGGACAGGGCCAGAACTGCCGCTGACGATGTTCTCCTGGCGCTCGAATAGGCGGCGACAAGGCCCACCGCCATCGAGGCATTCATTCCGCTCGCAGGAAATCCCATCCGCAAACCGGCCGTGCACCCCGGTGGCTATTCGCGCTTCCTCGATCCGCGCACGCAGCCCGGAGCACAGATGGACCGCGATCTGATGGCCGGGAGAAAGAGGGAGAGGGGCAGGGGCATGCAAGCAGGAGGAATGCCATGCCGCTTACAGCCCGACGACCATCCCAGGAACTCATCGATCTCGTAGGTGCTCTCGGTGGCACCTGGCATGGCCGCACCGCCATGTGCCTGTGCCCGGCGCATGCTGATAGCACACCAAGCCTCTCGATCCGTCAGGGCGATCGCGGTATTCTTGTCACTTGCTTTGCCGGTTGTGATCGCGAAGATGTCCTGCGCGAATTGCGCCGGATACCGATCCGGCAACACTACTCCTACCGGGACATGCCCGCGCGCGCTTCGGGCAATGCCGCACGGCTCTGGGAGGAGGGGCTTCCGATCCCGGGCACTCTCGCTGAGCGTTACCTGACGCTGCGGCATCTCGAGCCGCCTACCGATGATCTCCGATTTCATCCACGCTGTCCTTATCGTCCCAAGCCCTGGACCACGTTCCATCCCGCCTTGCTCGTGGCCGTGCGCGAAGGGCGGCGACTGACTGCCATCCAGCGCATCTTCCTCGACCGGGAAACCGGCAAGTACCGCATGAAGCTCATGCTGGGGCGGCCAGGGCAGGGGGCATGGCAAGGGGGAGGGCGGGCGGCTTCTTGCCTGGCGCTTGCCGAGGGCTTCGAAACCGCGCGGGCCTTCACCCTCATTCAAGGAGCTCCCTGCTGGGCGAGCTTGGGTGCACGGCGTCTCGATCAGATCCTGCTGCCGCAAGGTCTGACATCCTTGATCCTCGCCGTCGACAATGACGCCGAAGGTGAACTGGCGGCGGCACGCGCGGCGTTGCGATATGCTCGGCCCGGTCTTGAGATAACGTGGATGGCGCCGCGCGGCGTCAAAGACTGGGCGGAGGTATTGGAGGCGTCTATGGGATCATTGCGATGAACGAGGCCCGCAGGACGCATATCCGCTCGATCGCCCTGGACCGCGACGTGCGGTTCCTGCTGCATTTCACCCAAGCTGCGAATCTCACTGGGGTCGTGAAGCATGGCTTATGGCCGCGCCGCGATCTGGCAGCAGCCGATCATTTGGCATACGCCAGTGATTACGGCCGATTGGACGGAAACAAAGACGCCGTCTCTGTTTCGATTTTGTGCGTGAGCGAGCCGAGGTTCGCTGGCGGCGAAGAGGAGAGGCGAGACCTCGCACCCCATTTTCCCACCGACCGTGAAGCCGAAGTGCAAGTTTTTCAGCGGATCGAAGCCGACCACATTCCTGGTGCCATCGTCGGTCAACCGGGACTGGCGGAACCCGTGAGAGCTACTCTGAAATGGCTGTCCGGCCGACTGCGGCAGGTTGAATTTCAGGATTTCGGTCTGGTCTGAGGATAGAAGCGACTGCGGCGGTGGTCGATCGCATCCTCGCTACTGCTCCGATTCGAAGTTGCGGTTTTCGCGGCAATGCCAGAGGCGCAGTATGAAGATCGTTCCGGCCGCGATCTCGTAGCGCATCTCGTAGTTGCCGACGATGATCCGGCGGACCTCGCGCGGCTCATAGGCTTCCAGCTTCTCGCCGATCCTCGGATAATCGATCAGCCGATCCGGTGCGTGGGCGAGTTGCTGGACCACGCGCGCCGCCGCTTCGGGGGCGACCGGACCCAGATGCTCGTGCAGTCGCACAAGGTCCGACGACGCCTTGCTGGTCCACTGGATCTTCATTTGACCGGCGAGGGTAGCGGCTTGTCCGTCCCAAGGCTGTCGGCCCATGCCGTGATCGCCTGGTGGTCGATCACCCGTCCGGCATCGACATCCTCCAGGGCTTCGAGCGTCATCCGGTGACGCTCCTCCTCCTGATCGACCCAGGCGGCGAGCGCTTGCTTCACCACCCAGCCGCGCGAGCGTTCGAGTCGCGAGGCCATTGCTTCAACCTTTTCCGCGAGCCCCAGAGGGACATGCGCGGTCAATACCTTCGTCTCGGTCGCCATGTTTATCACCTGTTATCAGTCCGATTAAAATATAATCATACTGACGAGAAAACGCAAGTTGGGGAGCCGTGGAGTCGAGAACCGGGCGAAGGCGCTGGAGGCCGCGCTCCGCTATTTGCCGTCCTTCAAGGCGTCCTTGACCCGCTGCCGCATTTCCGCAGCCTCCGCCACGTCATGCGGCCTTAGATCGAAGCCGTCGGGCAATTGCCAGCGGCACCGATATTCGCTGGCGCGCATCGAATGGGACGAGGACAGGTGCCGCTGCAGGTTGCGTACACAAAGCGCCGAAAGAGTGTCGGAGCAGCGCGTTCCGGATTCGAACAGCCAGTCCAGGGCGGCTTGATCTGAAGGTCGCTCGGCTGTCTCAGGCCAGGGAGCATTCCGAGTGAAGGTCTTCGCCGACGACAGATCGGGCGATCGCCGCCAGATGGGGGTGATGGGTGAAGAACAGCACCTGCGTCGATCGCGCGAGTTCCGCCAGCACCCTGAAACCGGCCTCGGAACGCTCATCGTCGAAATTGACGAACAAGTCGTCCGCGAGGAAGGGCAGGCGAACACCGGCCGCGATGGATTGCTCGACAGCTGCGAGGCGAAGCGCGAGAAAGAGCTGGTCCGTGGTTCCCTCGCTCATCGCCCCGACGTCCACCACGGTCCTGCCATCGTCGCGCAACCCCAGGAGCCGTGAATTGGGTCCGTCGCTGTCGATCCGCAGCGCCGCATACCGCCCGATCGTCAGCCGGCGGAAGATCTCGCTTGCGCGCAGCAGCATGGGATCCTGATGGCGCTCGCGATATTGTTCAATCGCCCAGCGTAGCGTGACGGCCTCGGTTCGCTTCAGGATAAAATCTTCGGCAAGAACAGCGAGCTCGGCCCGGGCCTGCTCGGCATCCGAGGCCGCGTCGGCGGACGAGCCGCTTTGCGCCTCCAGACCGGCAAAGACTCTCCTGGCATCGCCGTGGGCGCTTGCGGCAGTGGCAACCTCATCGTTGAGCTGGGTCAGCTGCCCCGAGAGCGACTGGATTCGGACGGCCAGACCGTCAGCATCGACGTCTTCCAGGGACGCGACAAGCTCATCCAGTCCCTTGCCGTCGCCCGCCGCGACGATCGCGGCTTCCGCTTCGCTGACCGCGTGGCGCAGGGCGCGCGCTGCTCGCGAACGCTCGATGGCCGCACCCAGGCCCTGCAGGTCGGTAGCGCCCGTCTCCTCCAGAAGCGCGGTCAGCGAAGCCCAGGCCGCAGCATGCCGTGCGTCTTCGGCCGCCATCTCAGCGCTTCGGCCGGCAATGCTTTCCTCGAGTGCCTCCAGGACGCTTGCGGTCGAGCGCGCCGCCGAGAGCCGGGCCCGCATCCCTTCGAGTAGCGTCACTCCGCCGCCCGAGGCGGCAATCCCCAGCCTTTCGGTTAGGGCCGCAACGCTTTCGTCATGTTCACGCGCGTCTCTCGCTATGCCGTCGATGCGTGTCTGCAGGTCTCGCTGCGCGGCAATCGCGGCTCTGAGCTCGTCCAGGACGTCGAGAGTTGCCGGAGCGCTGGCTATGTCGAGATCGATGTCCGCTTCGACCAGCAGCGCGCGCCAGGCCTCCATCCGCGTCGCCATACTCTCATCGACACGCGTGCGGCGGCGCTGCAGACCTTCCGCATCCTGCCCGATTTGTACGAGTGCGGCCTCGTCGAGTCTGTGCTGCTCGGCGGCCGCCTCGCCGGCTTGCCGAATCCGTGTGGCGAAGGCGAGCAGCGGCAGGAGGTCTTCTCCCTTGGGCACCGACTCGTCTGCGAGGGCGGCGACCAGGCTGGCACGCAATTCATTGCGCCGCGCAACGATCGCCCTGGCATCGTCGTGGGCATCGATTGCCTCCTGATGTGCTGCTTCAGCCGTTTCCCGCTCGGACACCCAACCGAGGAACCGATTGGGCTCCAACGCCGGAAAGCCCGCCTCCGCCAACTTTCGTGCCCAGCCCGTCAGCGCGCTTTCGCGACGATCGCTTGCCGCCTGCGCGCGCGTGTCCGCCTGGTCAGCGGCCAGAAGGAGCCTGGTCCGGCGTTGACCCATGACCGTCAGACGGCTCGACTCGTCGGCGGCGGCGTAGCGGGCATCTCCGCGTTCATCTGCTCGAGCGACTGCCGTCTCATAAGCATCGACAGCTTCATCAGGGGAGGGGAGGGCCATGCCTTGCCGCATGTGCGCGCGCAGCGGTCGCCAGAACGCGTCGCGCTCGCTTCGAACCGCGGTGATCTCCTCGTCAGCCACCGCAGCGCCCGACGAGAGCTGCTCCATTTCGAGCGAGAGCGCCTCGGCCTCTTCGCGGGCGCGCGAAGCGGCGTCTGTTGCCCGCTGCAGATCGGTCTCGGCCTCGGCAAGGACGGATCGCACGTCTTCGATTTCGTGCCGTGCCAGTCTGGGAAGCGCGGCCAGGGCCGATGCGTCCCCGCTCCAGGGCGTGAGCCGAGCGAGCGCCACGTCCAGGCTGGCCGCGGCCCGGTCGGCTTTGCGCTGCGCCAGTTCGCAGCGCGCGTCCGCATCGGCCCCGAGGGTCCTGGCAAGGTCGATCGCCGTTACGATCGCGGTCAGATTTCCTGTTTGGGGGCGATCCGCAATCTTCCGCTCGATCGCGACACGCCTTTCAGCCAGGTCCTGCTCACTCTCGTCGATCTGCCGGAGCGCCGCGAGATCCTCGGCATGACCGAGCGCGATTTCGCGCAGTCTGGAACTTACGATCCGGGTGGGGGGATCGGAGGCGAGCGCGCCGGCTTCGGCGCGGAGCCGGGCGACAAGACCTCCCGATGCGGATCGCTCCTCGCTCAGACGCGCTAAGTCCTGTTGACCCTTTGTCACCGCGCCCGACGAAGCGATCAGCGCGTCGATTTCGGCGTCGTGGGCGAGGACCGACGGATCAGGAGAAAGCGCCTCGATCTGTGCCCGGGCTTCGTTCACCAGATTCTGCGCGGCGGCCCTTGCACGCGAAGCGGCCTCCATCTCGGCCATTGCCGCTTCGGCGGCGTGCTCGCGCTGCGGCCCGATATCAATCGTATCCATGTGGGCGGCAAGCGCCGCGAGATGGTCGCTGCGAAGACGGACGGCAGGCGCAATCCGGCGGATGCGCTCGAGGCGGCTGACCTCGGCAAGAACTTCGTCGCGCCGCCGCTGAACCTCTTCGAGCATCTGCTGGGCGTCCGCGACCGCGCCTTTGGCATCGAGCCAAGCCTTCGGCTTGAGGGCCTGGTCCCGGACTGCTCGGGTCTGCGCTTCGAAATCGCGTTGGGCCTGCGTGAAGCTCCGCCTCGCCGCGGCGCGTTGTCCCCAGATCGCATCGGCTTCGCTCTCGAGGCGAGCCAATTCGTCCGCAACACCCGTGAGCCCGGAGCCTGCGGCAAAGAGGGCTCGGCCCAGGTCGTTGCGGGCCTCGACCATGGCCCGCCCGCCCGCTCGCAGGCCATCCTGGTCGAGGCTGAAGGAGAGTGCGAATGTCTCGCGCGTCTGCCCCCGCAGCATGGCGAGCAGCATAGCTTCGTCGAGGAGACGATCCTCGGCATCGATCAGTGTCCCGGCCGTCCCCTTCTTGCGGCGACAAGCGAAGCTGTGCCCCTCGTCCTCGAGCACGGCCCCAACGCGCAGCAGGGCGTAGTCGTAGACGAAGTTGTAGGGAGACCGTGCCGGGAAACCGAACAACAGATCGGAGACCGCCGCAAGCGAGGTCGATTTTCCCGCTTCGTTGGCGCCGTACACCACGTGAAGATCGGGCTCGCCTTGGCGAAAGGAAAGCTCGCAATCCTCGAAACGACCATAACGCTCGAGTGACAGGGTGGCGAACCGCATCGCTCAGTCCCCCTTCGTCAAACGCGAGCGGAGCGCCTGGGCGGCGGTTCCGATGACCGCGTCCCACTTGCCGTCGCCGGCATAGCGGCGAAGGTCCGCTTCGTCGGCATCGGGGAGCAGGCTCTGCGCCGCGAGCAGGAAGGGCGCAAGGTCCGCGGCCAGCAGTTCGTGCAGTTGAGGATCGGTGGCGGCCCGATCGATCAAGGCAGCGAGATCGTCGCCGACAATCACCTCACCGGCGGCGGCGGGCTTCGTCACGAGCAGCTTCACTTTCTCGATGAAGAGATTGGGCGAGATCGAAGCGGCCACGGCGCGCGCGACGTCGCGCAGGTCCGCGGCGCTGTCGATGAGCGCGCCGGCGCTGTCGGTCTCGCCCGTCAGCACAAGCCGCGTAACGAGCGGCAATCCATCGCCGCCGTGCTGCCACGCTTCAAGAAGCGCCGAGCGCATGCGTTCCGCAATGCTATCGGCCGGCACGTCGGTACAGTCGATATCGACCGCGAGCCAGCGGATCACATCCAGATCCAATCGATCGATGGAGGAAACCTGACCATCCTCCACGGTGACGATCACCGCGCCCTTGGGGCCCGTCTCGCGGATCGTGCGACCCTGGATGTTGCCCGGGAAGACGACATGAGGCGCCTCGCACACGATCTCGTGTTGATGGACATGGCCGAGCGCCCAGTAGTCGTATTGCTTGGCTTTGAGATCATCCAGGCTGCAGGGCGCGTAATCGGCGTGGCCCTTCCGGCCTGCCAGCGCGGTGTGCAGCATCCCGATATTGAAGTGATGCTCCGCAGCGGCGGGATAGGACGGAACGAGATTGTCGGTGACAGCCGGTGTCGAGAAGCTCTGTCCGTGGACCGCGACCTGGAGCTCGGCAAGCAGATGGGTTTCCGGTCGGCGCGCGCTGAACAGGCGGACATTGGGCGGCCAGGGAATGCTGCGGGTGATGACGGAGGCGGCATCATGGTTGCCGGCGAGAAGGAACACCGGGATTTCGGCCCGATCCAGGCGGCCCATGGCGCGGGCGAAATAGAGGCCGGTGCTCATGTCCTTCCACTCACCGTCGAAGAGGTCGCCAGCGATCACGACGAAATCGACATCTTCGTCGATGGCGCGTTGTACCAGATTGTCGAAAGCCGCGCGGGTGGCTCCTCTTATGTCGTCCTCGGGCAGACCTTCATATCTCGACAGGCCATGGAGCGGGCTGTCGAGATGAATGTCGGCGGCATGCAGGAAACGAAAATCGCTCAAAACTCTTCCCCCCTCGAAAGCGGCGATATTCTCTGGGTCACCGCGATCCTCCGTTTGTGTAGTGCCCCATGGGAGAACACCCCCAACATGGCCGCAGAGCTATTGGCCATGCGTTCCGCACAGTCGCATGTATTGTAATCAGGGTTCCTCCGCCAGTTTCCCGACTCTTGCGAGGAAGAAACGCTCCCCCTCATAGCTCAAGTGATTTCATCTCGGCTGGCCGGTGCCTGTCGCCACCGACACTCCGGGATAATCCCAATTGCACGACGATGCGTGGATGGCGGATTCAGGAGATGTCATGACCCGCATCACGATTATCGATGGGCATCCCGACCCAAACGGGACCCGGTACGTTCATGCGCTTGCGGATGCCTATGCGGCGGGCGGCGAGGCGGCAGGCCATGAAGTGCGCCGGATCGAGATTGCAGAACTTGATTTCCCTATCTTGCGATCGGCCGGGGAGTGGCGGGACAATGCGCCCGCCGCCGCCATTCACAAGGCCCAGACAGACATTCGCTGGGCGAATCATGTGGTCATCCTTTACCCACTATGGCTCGGAGACGTTCCTGCCCTCCTCAAGGGTTTTCTCGAACAGGTCATGCGCCCCGGTTTTGCGATCGAGGAGGGTTCGGTCGGAGCGGCGGCCAAGCTTCTCACCGGTCGATCCGCGCGGATCATCGTGACGATGGGAATGCCCGCGCCCATCTATCGGCTCTTCTTCCGCGCCCATAGCCTCAAGAGCCTCGATCGCAACCTTCTGCGGTTCGTCGGAATTCACCCGGTGCGCTACTCGATTATCGGGAGCGTGGAAGGGCGCGCGTCGTCCGGGGAAAAATGGCTCCGAGCCGTCGCCCGGCTTGGGAACGCTGCTCGCTAGCATTGTCGGGTGAGCAGTGTGGTCAAGGCCTGGGTTCGCGTACCATCAGTACATCGGTATTCACCGCCGACAGCAACGCCTCGGCCTGACTGCCGATCGTCGCATGGGCAAAGCCGCTGCGGCCATGGGTGCCGAGGACCAGAAGGTGCGACTTCGTGCGTTCAAACTGGCGCATGATGACGCTGCCTGTCTCCCCTTCATCGACAATGGCTTCGATGCGGGAAGCCAATGACGCGAGTTCCTTCTGGGCAAGGAACGCCTCCATGCCCTCCTGGGCTTCGGTTCGCACATATTCCTTTACATCATCCGATTTCAGCCAGGCTTCGTACGGGACATGGAAGGCATGGACGACGGTGATGTCAGCTGCGGGAAAGAGCTGCGCGGCAGACAGAAGAGCCGCGCGTGAACAGTCTGAAAAATCGGTCGCGACGACGATCTGTTCATAAGGTCCCGTCGCGCGGCGCCGCACGACCAGAACCGGGGCTTGCGCATTGCGGACAATATGGTCGACAGCCGTGCCCAGCAGATAATCGCCGATGCTGTTGTAGCGCGCGACGCCGGTCACGATCAGATCGCTGCCGCGTTCCGCCGCTATTTGCGCCAGCATCTTGGGGGCAGACCCGGACCGCACGATCAGATTGGCGTCCTGCGCCGTGAGCGGCAATTCCGCACGCAGGCGCTCGACCGTCTCGGGCCCAGACGGTGCGCCTTGCCGCTCCAGGACGTGCGCTATCGTCAGTTTGCCGCCATGATCGCGTGCGATCTGCACTGCCCGGTCAAGCGGCCGATCACATCGTGCGGAGAAGTCGCTCGCCAACAACGTTTCGAAAGTCGCGGTCATGGTCTTTCCTTGAAGGCATATGAGAGATTGTGCGCGGACAGCTTTGGGTGAGACACCCGCCAATACCATAAGATAATCTACCTGCTCGGCGACAGTCTGCGCGATCAGGCACTGGGCCACAGCATTTTTCCCGCGTGACCACGCGCGGCCGCGCATCCGATCCAAAGGGAAGGGGGTGTGAAGGGCTGAGCTACCAGAAGGGTAGCCGCTCTGGAGACCCCTAAATGACCAACCTTTCTGATGCCGCGACGGCGGCTGAACGCCGCGCGACCACCCTCCTTGTCGAACGGCTCCGGTCCGTTGATCGCATTACCCGCGCGGATCTCAATGCCGCGATGGTCGCCGGATTTGGCGGCACCGATGCCGATGGCCTATGGACGCAGCGCGACAGTTTCAAGATTTTGGAGCATGCGCTCGCCCACCACCTCCAGTTCGGTCCCTATCCGCTGCGCTCACTCGCCGATGTCGGTGCGGCCTGCGACCTGCTCGACCGGCTGCCCACCCAGACGGTGCGCAGCGAGGAGCAGATCGAATGGCAGCAATTTTCGACACCCGTTGATCTCGCCGCGCTTGCTGTCGTCCTGGCGGCTATCGAGCCCGGAGATGTCATTCTGGAGCCGAGTGCCGGTAATGGACTTCTCATCGCCCATTGCCGGGATCATGCCGGTCTCCAGCTCAACGAATATGCCGCGCCGCGCCGCGCGCGCCTGAGACATGCCTTTCCCGATGCGGTGATCACCGGCCATGACGGGGCGACGATCAATTCCACGCTCGCAGACGCGCCGCGCCCCAGCATCGTCCTGATGAACCCGCCTTTCTCGCGCTCCGTGGGTCTCGGCGCCGACAGTCATGCCGCCGTCCGCCATCTCCAGGCGGCCCTGCGACGCTTGCAACCCGGTGGCAGGCTCGTTGCGGTCATGCCCGATTGGTTCGGCCCCAATGCACGCATGCGCGATCTTTTCGAGACAACGCTGCGTGATGTCAGCGTCCGGACGTCGGTCCGGCTCGAGAAATGCTATCTGAAGCACGGGACGTCAATCGCGGTCCGGCTCTTCGTCATCGACAAGGTCGGGGGCGGCGCCGTTCAGGCGACCATCCAGCGCGGATCGATCCGCGAATTGCTGGGAGCCCTGACCGTTCCCGAACGCAGCGCGATCACGACCGCGTTACCGCCGACGCCAAAGCGCTCCTCCAGCCTGTCCCTGTTCCGTGCGGTCAAGAGCACGCGGGCGGCGCCGAGGCCTTATCATGCGCCGGTTCGCAACAATATCCTGCCTGTCGGCTACACCGCGCTCGATGCGCCCGCGCCCTTGCTCGATCAGGTCGGCGTCTATCTGCCCTACAGGCCCAGTCGGATCGTGTTCGAAGCGGCCGGCGAGCATCCGACCGCGCTCGTGGAATCGGTGGCGATGGGATCGATCGCCGCGCCAATCCCCGACTATGTGCCTCACCTCCCGGAACGCACCGTTTCCGAGCGCCTGCTTTCCGCCTCGCAGCTCGAAACAGTTGTCTATGCGGGTCACGCCTGGTCCCAGTTTCTGCCCGGCCGGTTCACGCCGAGCAAGGAAGGTGTTGGTCTCGACGAAGCCGAAGGCGGCCGAGTCTATCGCAAGGGTTACTTCCTGGGAGACGGCACCGGTGCGGGAAAGGGGCGTCAGGTCGCGGCCTGCATTCTCGACAATTGGCTGCAGGGCCGGCGCCGCAACATCTGGGTCTCGAAGAACGAAACGCTGCTTGAGGATGCCCGGCGCGACTGGACCGCGCTCGGTGGCCTCGCGGCCGACATCCAGCCCCTTTCCAACTGGAAGATCGACCAGCCAATCGCGCTCGAGCAGGGCGTCCTGTTCGTCACCTATCCCACACTTCGCTCGGCGCGCGGCGATCACAGTCGCCTCAAGCAGATCATCGATTGGGCCGGCGACGATTTCGAAGGCGTTATCGGCTACGATGAAGCGCACGAGATGGGCGGCGTCGCGGGCGGCGAGGGGGCTCTCGGCCCGAAGGAGGGCTCGCAACAAGGCATTTGCGGGGTTCTCCTTCAGAACAACCTCCCCGGAGCCCGTGTGCTCTACGCTTCGGCGACCGGCGCATCGGACGTCAACAACCTGGCCTATGCTGTCAGGCTCGGCCTCTGGGGCCCGGAAACCGCCTTCACCAATCGCGAGCAGTTTATCACCGGTATTCGCAAGGGCGGGATCGCGGCGATGGAGCTCGTGGCGCGCGACCTCAAGGCGCTAGGTCTCTATACTGCCCGTGCGCTGAGCTTCGTGGGTGTCGAATATGAGATCCTGCGGCACGAACTGACGCCCGACCAGATCGCCATCTATGACAGCTATGCCGATGCCTGGGCGATCATTCATCGCAATATGGAACGCGCCCTTGAGTTGACATCGGTGGTCGACGGGTTGGAGAATGCGACGCTCAACAGTGGGGCCAAGGCCTCGGCGCGCTCGCGCTTCGAGTCCACGAAACAGCGATTCTTCGGTCAGCTGCTCCTTTCGATGAAGCTCCCGACGGTTATCGCTGCCATTCGCGCGCATGTCTCCGATGGCCAGTCCGTGGTGCTCCAGCTGGTGACGACGGCGGAATCCATTCTCAACCGGCGCCTTGGCGATCTCAATCCCGAGGAGCGCGCGGATCTCGAAATCGATCTCTCGCCGCGAGAATATATCATCGACTATCTCGAGCGTGCGTTCCCGACGCGGCAGATGCAGATCTTCAAAGACGACACCGGCACGCCGCGGTCACTGCCGATGACCGACGAGCACGGCAACCCCGTCTACAATCCGGAGGCCGAAGCGGCGCGGGCCGAGCTGATCGAAAAGCTCTGCGCGATGCCTCCCATCATGTCGGCGCTTGATGCGCTGCTCGAACATTTCGGGCACGAGACCGTCGCCGAAGTCACGGGCCGTACCAAGCGCCTGATCACCGCGAGCGATGGCAGGCAGAAACTGGAGAGCCGGTCGGCGCGCACGAGCCAGGCGGAGGCTGCCGCATTCCAGGCGGGGCGCAAGCGGATACTCGTCTTCTCCGATGCCGGCGGCACGGGGCGCAGCTATCATGCCTCGCTCGACGCGGCGAACCAGGAGCAGCGCGTCCATCTTCTTCTGGAACCCGGCTGGCGCGCGGATCGTGCGATCCAGGGGCTAGGACGGACGCACCGCACACATCAGGCGGCGACGCCGCTGTTCCGGCCGGTGACGACCGACTGCAAGGGCGAGTTGCGCTTCACCAGCACGATCGCGCGCCGCCTCGACAGCTTGGGGGCGCTCACGCGCGGCCAGCGCCAGACCGGCGGACAAGGACTGTTCGACCCCGCCGACAATCTCGAGAGCGAATATGCCTGCGCTGCTCTCCTGAGCTGGTTCGACCTGTTGGCGGCAGGCAAGCTTGCCAGCACCAGCCTCGACGAATTCCAGCACCGCACCGGTCTCGAGCTGGTCGACAAGGATGGCGTTCTCAAGGATGAAATGCCGCCTATACAGCGATGGCTCAACCGCATCCTCGCGCTACCGATCGCACTCCAGAACAGCATCTTCGACGAGTTCCTCGCCCTGATCGAGACCCGCGTCTCGGCGGCGCGCGATGCCGGGCGCCTCGATGTCGGGGTCGAAACGATCCTCGTCGATCGGGCGACACTCATTGATGATATCATATTGCGCACCGATCCGCTCACCGGCGCGACGTCGCACCTCCTCACCATCGAAATCGCGCGCCGCCGCAATCCGGTCACACTGGAGCGCATCCTGCGGATCGCCGATGGCGATGCCAGTGCCCGCTTCATGATCAATCGGAAGTCCGGCAAGTCCGCGCTCCGGACCCGGGCGCGGGCCCTGATGGAGGAGAAGGAAGGCACGCCGATCCCGCGTGTCGAGATGATGCGGCCGACGCGCAACGAATATATGCGCGAAGACGATCTTTATGAATCGTCCTGGGAGGAAGTGACACGCGAGACGTTCAGCACAACCTGGGCAGGCGAGGTGGAAGCGGCCCGCCAAGCCGTGGACAGCGAGACGATCCGGCTGGCCACCGGCCTGCTTCTGCCCATCTGGTCGGCGCTGCCGAGCGACCATCTTGCAGTCAACCGCATCGTCGATGGGGAAGGACGATCATGGTTGGGCCGCCTCGTCTTCGACGATCATGTTCCCCCACTCTTCGCCAGGCTCGGCATCGACCGCGCTGAGGCCCTACCGGCGGACGCTGTGGTCAAGGCGGTGACGGCAGGGCGGAGCATCGATGTCTCGCAACCGTTCCCCCTCACGATCAAGCGTTCGCTCGTCAACGGCTCGCCTCGCATCGAACTGGTCGGCTGTCCGCATGATCGCCTGCCGTGGCTCAAGTCGATCGGCTGCTTTACCGAAGTAATACAATATCGGACCCGTGTGTTCGTGCCGGTGCCATCGGCCGAGACAGTTTTGTCGGGCCTCTTCGAAGAGCCAAGTTGATGGCTCTTCGACGGTCCGGCGGCACGGCCTGTCAGTCGATCAAAGTCTTTGAGTTCTTCGGGTTTGACAGTGAACAACATCCCTCCTTTCTGACTGTCGTGCAGAGAGTTGAAAAGTAGGTTCATGAATGAAACGACCGAAGGTCAGGCCCCGCCGGCGTGAAGGGGTTCGATGTCCATACAGTGCCGCGCGCCCCGTCCCATGTTGCGATCGCTCGGTGCGCTGAAAAAATGTGCGCGGTTCACTGTGGTTGCCCAAAAGTTGGTCGAACCGGGGACTCGATTCTGCGATGGAATCTCCATGAGCAACAAATTCCCATTCGGGCCTGACAGCCCGTTGTATGAAGCCATGAAGCTGCAGCGCGAGCAGTCGGACCTTATCAAGCGGGCGATGGGCCCGAACTTTGCCCTGCCGAGCGCGATCAAGCCGCTGCCGAGCGTCTTCACGGCGCTGGACGCAGTCGAGAAGTCCGGTATCCTCAAGACCGCGGCGATGCTGAAGGGTACGCGCGTTAGCGACACGATAGCGGCAGCCGAGGCGCTGCGCATGAGTCGCGTCCCCGTGCTGAAGGACTTCGCCTCCACGAGCTGGTTGTTGCAGATCCAGAGGACCGCCATGGGGATTAACCGTGATCCCACCGGCATTCTGGCGGCACAAAAGCTGCTGATTGGCTCGACGATCGCGGACATGGTGAAGCTTGGCAGCATGTTCGAGGCGAACAGGGCGATAATCGGAAAGCTGATGGCTGGCTCGCAGGTCGGCGATCAGATCAAGGCGCTGAGCGAGCGCATGGCGCCCAGCCTTGGCATCCTGAAGGTCGCGGCGGAGCGAGCGCGCACGATCGACATGATGACCTTGCGCGCCACGGCCGAGGCTGTGGCGACGAGCAGCGCGGTCGTCATGGCCGAGCAGGTGATCGAGGCCCACCGCCTGATCGAAGCGATCGGCCACGCTGAAGATCCGGCACAGAGTGTCGACCTGCTGGCGGCATTCATGCAGCTGATAGGCGTGATCTTCTCGACGTTCGGCGATAACACACTGAAGGAGCTCCGCAATGTCGGTGCGATCGCGCTCATCGGCTTCATCATGACCGTCTATGGCATCTACAAGGAGGTCGTCCCTGCAGACCTGACGCCAGCAGAGCAGAAGGTCCATGCCGAGATGAAAGTCCAAGTCGAGACCCTGCAGGAGAAGATCGACAAGATCATCGCCGCCAATCAGAAGGCAGACGAAGCCTATGTCGCGAACCTCCCCCGCGCAGAGCTGAAGCGTGACGCGCCGATCCGTCGCGAGCCGCAGGGCAAGGCGCAGATACTGATGCGCGGCGATGCCGGCACCTTGCTTGCCGTGAAGGATAGCCGCGGTAAGTGGCGGCTCGTGGTCTATCGCGATCCGCTCACCGACCAGCTCTCCGAAGGCTGGGTCTTCGCGCCGGCAGTCGAGCTGCTGAACATACCGGAACAGTAACCTTCAACGACTGAAGGGCCGCGCGCAGGCGCCGCCCGGCGCGCTCAGAAGGAGTCGATATTCTCGGCGATGATTAATCGGCATAAGCAAGGCTTATTACGCCGAGCTGCAACGGGCCAGCCAGAGCAACCGGATCGATGACCGGCTGGGTTGGTTCGCCGGTATCGTGCTGGAGGCGCATGGGCGAACGATCGAGAGTATCCGTTTCTTGATCGAGAAGACGTTGATCCGCATGACGGCCTAATGGCCGGACGGCTTCGCTGGGGGGCTGAGCGCGCGCGACTATCGGCACGATCCCGGATGCCGCTTCGGCGACCGCCACGCGCGATCTGGCAGGGCTGGTCGAACTGAGCGCATTAAAGCGGGTCGGCGAGCGGCGATTGCGCGTTATCATCTGGCGATCGTCACCAGCGCCCGCGAAGCTGTTGGATGGCACCTTAAGGTGCGCGTCGTGTGCTCAGAGGTCATTCAGTGTATTTATTGCGTTGCAGATGCCAGCGAGTCGGGGAAACTTCTCGGGACCGGAGAAGTTCATAGATCCGAGGCACAATTGAAACCTTAGGGGGTAATGTGCAACGCTTCATCCTGCACGAAAACTTGAAGAAATTCAGGGCCTGCCTGGGCGCAGACGTTGCCGACACCGAGCGCAGCTATCTGCTGCAGCAGATCCGTTCAATTCAACGCGAGCTTGCATTGCTCAACGCCGCCGCACTTGGCGTGCAGAGATATCCTATTGAATTTGGCGCGCTATCATCATGTGATCGGAGCCTTTTTCAACGCCTGACGGAGACCTCTACCCAGCCTACGATGATCATCGATCCGAGGGCTGGTATGCGAATCCTCGACGTCAACGATGCGCATACTGCCATCACCTATACCGAGCGCAGCAGAGTGGCCGGAGAAAGGCTCTTTGACGTCTTTCCGGATAATCCGGATCTTGAGGATGCAACCGGCGTCGCAGGCTTGTTTGATTCCATCCGCATCGCGGCACAGGGACGGCGCCAGCATGCCATGAAAGCACAGCGCTATGACCTGCGGGGTTCCGATGGCCGGTTTCTCGAGCGCTATTGGCAGACGGTGTCCGTTCCGATCCTGAATGACGAAGCGCAGCTGGTGTGCATTCTGCATCAAGCACGAGATGTCACCGAAACAGTCGGCACTGCGGGTTTCGTTGGTCATTGACACCCTCTAATGACGTCTCATCGGCGGTCAGCGCCGCTCTCACAGGAGAAGTCCGTCACATTCAGATTGTGAAGCATCGCGTAGCGGTGACGACGTTTACCTCGAGATCGGGGGGAGGGCGTGTCCAAAGCGGCGAGGATAGCTTCGCGAGTGGTGCGCCATTGGTATTCCGAAACTCGGGGCGGTTTCAGCCCACAGTGAGTTTCATGATTTCATGATGGGTAACTCGGCAAGGCTGTTTCTCAGGCGCAGCATGTCCCATGGCAGATGTTCGGCGATGGCAAGGCCAACCATATCCACTGCCGCGCCGATCTCTTTCAACAGGCGCACCACCTGGTCCAGCTGCATACGGCCTTGCTCTATTCCATCGAAGGCCCCCTCCGGCATGCCCGGCCTGTTGAACAGCAGCGGAGAAAAATGAGCCGGATCGAGGACATCGAGGTCGAAATGTACCGCAAGATGCGTGATTCCCTCGGTCTCGATCCAGTCGAGGATTGGCCGGCTGCTGTCAGCAAGGACGGCTGGCGGGATATGCCGGATGCCCAGTTCCTTCAGGATCAGGTCTTCATCCGCGTTCCATCCCTGCATGCCGGCGATCATCACACGCCGGGCGTCCAGCTTGCGGGGCACTTCTGCCGTGAAAGCCTCGTCGCCCCGGCCAAGCAGCAGGGCAAGCACATGGGCATGGGCGTGCGAAAACTCGGCAGCGCTCATCACGTCGGGATGGGCATCGAGCCAGAGAACGCCCAGCTTTTCACCATATCTGCGGCTTAGATACGCCATCGGCGCAAGATCGACCAGGCAGTCGCCGCCAAGCGTCACGATCCGATCGGGCGCATGCCGCTCGATGGCTTCGCGCGCCGCTCTTGCTTGAGACAAGAGGGCGGCGCACCACTTGATGCCACGGCTAACCGGCGGGGAGCTTCCGTCCGGTTCCGGAACCGCCACGGTTTCCTCGGGGCCGTCATGCGGCGGGGCAAGCCAGCGCAACAATTCGGAACCAAAGCTATAGGCGGGTTCATCGCCACCCTGCCATTGCGGCATGTTCAAACGGAGCGTCGTGGAGGTCACCGCAGATCATATTCTTTCGAGGCCGGAAGAGAAGACAATGTAGGTTGTCCGGCGGAAAAAAGCCACGCCCACGGGGCGCCCCGGGGTTCGAGAGGGAAGGGGGAGTGATGCTGGTGTCCGGGCTGATCCGGATGCCAGAAGGAGTTCCTCCGATGACCACGACCGTTAAGCTCTCGAAGCTTACGCTTTCTCCCATCAATGTCCGCAGGCGGCCCGACGACCTGCTGGAAATACCGCAGATGGCCGCCGATCTCGAAGCTCGCGGCGTACTCCAGAACCTGCTCGTCACGCCTGTGAAAAAGCCGCGCGGCACTTTCGAGGTCTTCGATGGCGGTCGCCGCCTGCGCGGTCTGCTCATGCTCGCCGAGCGCGGCACCATCGACCCTGAAACCTACGATGTTCCCGTCAAGGTTCTCGTCGGCGACGAGGCGACCCTGTCCGAGACCTCGACCGCGGCCAACTTCCATCAGCTCAAGATGACGCCTGCCGAGGAATGCCGCGCGTTCCAGTATTTCATCGGTCTCAATAATGATATCGACGGTGTCGCCAAGCGCTTCGGCCTCACCCGTCGGTTCGTCGAGGGCCGCCTGCGGCTCGCGACCCTGGCCGAGCCCATCTTCGAGGCGCTGAGCGAAGGCACCATCACGCTGGACGTCGCCAAGGCCTATGCCTCGACCGAAAACCAGGAGAAGCAGCTTCTCGTCTGGAACAGCTACGGCACCAGCTATGCCAATGCCGACACTATCCGCCGCGTCATCGCCAACGAAACGATGAAGTCGACCGATCCGGTCGCGATCCTGGTCGGCGAGGACCGCTATGCCGAGGCTGGCGGCAAGATCGACCGCGACCTTTTCAGCGACAGCGGCGACAAGTGGGTGAACCCCGAGATCGCGCAGCGGCTCGCCGCGGACATCATGGAAGCGGAAGCCAAGCGGATCGGCGAGGAACTCGGTCTCGCCTGGATCCGGCCGATTGCGTCGAACTACACGCATAGCGCGGCGACCGGCCTCTACCGGGTGATCCTGCCGCAGCCTGATTTCACCGAGGCGCAGCTGGCCCGCCTCGATGCGATTGCACAGCGGCAGGAAGCCATCGCCGAGGAGATGGATGACGAGACCATCGATGAGGATGCCTACAAGGCGCTCGACCAGGAATATGATGCCCTGTCCGAGGAAGAACACGCGCTCCACAACATCCCGCCGGTGCTGCCTGACGAGATCAAGCCGCTCGTCGGCGCGTTTCTCAAGCTGACGCCCAGAGGCGAGATGGTCCTCGACACCGAATATTATAGCGAGGAACCGGTCAGCATCGGCGGCGCTGATGAAAACGGCGAGGACGACCACGGCGATGGTGCCGGCGGTGGCGGTTCGACCGGCCCGGGCGGCAGCTACACGCCGCCTGCTCCGCCGCCCGAAGCGATCGCCCCGGGCGGCAAGCCGCTCAGCGCCCGGCTCTACGATGAGCTGGCGATGCAGCGGCGCGACGTGCTCGCAGCGACCCTGCTCAGCCATCCGGCCCTGGCGCTCGACTATGCGCTCTTCGTCATGATTGACGATCGCGCCAGCACGTTCAGCGCCTATGGCTCGACCATTCGCGCTCGCTCGCCGCAGGATCCGGTGAGTGGCGACCAGCCGACGACCCGCGCGCGGGGCTATCTCGCCGAAGCCCATGACGGGCTCGATGCGAGTTGGCTGGAGCACAAGTCCGAGGTCGACCGGTTCGAGGCGTTCCGGGCGCTCGACGACGACAGCAAGGCGGCCTGGCTCGCCTACATCGTGGCGATGTCGCTCGAAGCGAAGGCGAGCTACCGCGCCGAGCAGTGTCCGCTCCACAACCGGTTGGCGACGATCATGGATGTCGATGTCGCAAGCTGGTGGCGGCCGACATCCGAGAACTTCTTCGACCGCATCAGCAAGGGCTCGATCCTGACGCTGCTCGCCGATGTCGGCGGCGCGGCGCTGACCGCGCGCCACGCGACGATGAAGAAGTCGGAGATCTCGGAATCGTGCGCGAAGCTCTTCGCGGGCGAAGCGATCGTCGAGCCCGAGGTCCGGGACGCGGCGCTTGCCTGGGTGCCCGACGCCATGCGCTTCCTCGACAAGACCGAGGCGGACGATCTCGAACCCGCCGAAGGCGATCCTGAAGAGCAGGCGATCGTCGAGCCCGAGGATGCCGAAGAGGTTGGCGTGGCTGGCGTCGACGAGACAGTGTCCGGTGCCTGCGAAATCGAAGCGGAATCGCCCGATCAGGACGCTCTCGCGGCCTGACGCCGCTTTCTCCTGGATGCCTTGCCGCCGGCGCGTGGTCCCGTGCCGGCGGCCTTTTCCCCTTCCGCACGGAGAAGCGCCATGTCCCTTGCGAAACGCACGAGCCGCGATGTCGCCGCCGAAATCACCGACCTCATCATCCGCAAGCTCGAGGAGGGTGTTCCGCCCTGGTCGAGGCCCTGGCGGCTGAACGGGGCGGGCGGACGCCCGCTGCGTCATTGCGGCACGCCGTATCAGGGCATCAATACGCTTTATCTCTGGGCGCTCGGCGATGCCCAGGGTTATCGTTCGCGTTACTGGATGACCTGGCGCCAGGCGGAAACGCTAGGCGGGCACGTCCGCAAGGGTCAAACCGGCGCGCTTTCGGTTTATTATTCCTCGTTCAAGAAGCGTGAGGAGCACCCCGAAACCGGCAAGCAAGTGGAGCGGAGCATCCGGTTCCTGCGCCATTACATCGTGTTCAACGCCGATCAGATCGACGGTCTTCCAGCCTATTTCTACCCCTCTGACGAACCGGAGCAGCCTCTGATCCCGTCCGAGCGGCAGGCGGCGATCGACGCCTTCTTCACGGGAATCCCTGCCGACGTTCGCCATGGCGGAAACCAAGCCTACTTCACACCGACCTTCGATCATATCCAGCTGCCGAACCGAACGGCCTTCCGCAGCATGGATCACTATGCGTCGACGCGTTGCCACGAGACGGTTCACTGGTCGGGCCATTCCAGCCGACTCGCACGGACCTTCGGCAAGCGCTTCGGCGACAAGGCCTATGCGTTCGAAGAACTGGTCGCGGAGATCGGGGCGGGGCTCTGCTGTGCTGACCTTGGTCTGCCCAACGTCCTCCATGACAGTCATGCGAGCTATGTGGCGCATTGGCTCGGTATCCTCCGCGGCGACAAGACCGCGATCATCCACGCTGCCGCCAAGGCTGAACAGGCTTTCGCGTATCTCAAAAGCTTCGGCGCGGCGAGCAAGGCGCAGCCGGCAGCCGACCGGATGCACGTCCATCGGGGCCACCCCCACGCCGAGGTTCAGTATTTCAGGCCGGTATCACAAAGCACCGTTGCCACGACGGCATCAGCCGTCAACCGCCCCGATGCCAGCAGCTTTGCCGCGGCGCAGACGTTCGCAGCGGCAGAATAGCCGACGTACAGGCCCTCGCGATGGGCCAGAGTACGCCGCCACTCTTCAGCTTCATCATCGCTGATGCCGACACTCATATCCATCAGCGACGGATCCCAGTGCGGCGGAACCGTGCCATAACCGATGCCCTGGAGTTTATGCCGGGCGTCGAGCACCGGTTCTCCGGCCAGCGGCCGCGCGTTCAGCGGTTCGACAGCGGCGCAGACCGTACCGGGATTGGCGCGCTTCAACGCCTTTGCAACGCCCACGAAGGTGCAGCCCGTGCCGACCGCTGCAACCCATCCGTCGACCGGGCCACCGAACTGCGCCAGGATCTCCGGGCCTGTCGTGGTCTCGTGCGCTGCGATCCCCTCTGCAGCGTTGAACTGATCGACGTAGAAACCGTCACGCGCCCGGGCGATCGCGCAAGCCGCCTGTGCGGCAGCATTGACATCGGAACCCGTCACCTGGCCCGGGCTTCCATCCACCTGGGCGATGAGCACCACTTCGGCGCCGAGTCCTTCGAGCATCTTCGCTCGCGCCGGACTGTTGCCTGCCGACATCGTGACGACGAGGGGATGGCCGAGCGCGGCGCATGCCACCGCCAGTCCGGCGCCCATGTTTCCGCTCGTCATTTCCACGACCGGCATTCCCGGCTTCAGCCGGCCATCCTCTCTTGCGGCAAGCAGGATCGCCTTGGCGGCACGGTCCTTCACACTTCCCCCGGGCAGCAGGAACTCGGCCTTGGCGATGATGCGACCAGGACCCGTGTAGATGCGATCCAGTGCGATCAAAGGCGTGCCGCCGATTATCTCAATGGCCGACGCGGCGAGCATGACTTCTCCGACAATGACGGGTGCGGAAGGTCACATCCGCACGACATGAAAATACTGCGACTTTGATACGCGGGCGTTCGCCTGCTGACCAGCGCTCGCGGCCCGACGATCCTCAAACCGGAAACGGCCAGCGGCCGGTTTCCTTCCTCAAGAAAGGACTCATCATGGGATGGCTCTTCATGCCCTTTACGTCGATGGGCGGCCACAAGACCGCCAAATCCTATCTCGACGCGCAGCTTACCTACGAAAACACGCTCGAGGACGGCACGAAACGCGGCCTCAGGGTGCTCGCGTCCTCCTGTCCGGGAAATCGGACCTATTACGCCGCAGCCCAGGAAATCGTGGACGGCATTGCCGGCAACGTTTTCGCGGTAGTGTGCCTGGTGCGCTGGAATCCACGCTCGCGCGATGGCCACCAGTTCGGGTACAAGGATATGACCGAAAATATGGGGCCATGCGAGGCCGACTGCCCCGCGGCGATCCTCGATCTGCTGAGCCCGACCGAGCATGAATATGCGCTCGATTGGCGCGCACGTTGCCGGGCGAACCTTGCGCACCGCGCGCGCAAACTCGCGGACGGGGATCGCATCCGGCTTCCCGAGCCGGTGACCTTCACCGACGGTAATGTCGCGCAGGAGTTCGTCGTCTGCAAGCGCGGCCGGAGGCTCGTGCTTCGCGATCCGCAGAATGGCTGCTTCTACCGGATCAGTCGCCTCATGACGCGCGCCTGGGTGGTCGTACCGGTCACCAAGATCCACAAGACGCTGTTTGCATGAGCGTCAATCCTCGAGGAGAAAGGGATCAGGTCATGACGACGGCCATCGACAGGCGTTGTCTGTCTCCCAAACGCCAGTTGCTCTGCAGCCGCGAGAATGCCCTGCGCGTCGCCAGCCGGATTTTCGATCATTCGCAGGGTAAGGTAAGCATCCTGCGCACTACCGATCCGCTGCAGCCTTTCCGCATCTCTACCGACCCTGCGTCGTCGGGCCTGATCGTCCTCGAGATGGTCGCCTGAAGCCCTCTCCATTCATGTCTTCCGGAGCAAAGCCCATCCGCATGCTGACCGCCGCTGCAACGCAGCCAGGCCCATGATCCCGCCGCTCGCGACCCATGGCAAGAGGGAAGGGGGATGAATGACGGTGTTCTCCAAGCTGGAAGGATCCGCCATGGACACTAACTTTTACATTACCGCGCGGTCTTCGAAATTCCCCCTCGACTACGCACACAGCAGGGAGGACGCAGCCGCGCTGCTCGCGCGTCACCGCGATCGCCATCCCGACGCTGTTGTCGAGTCCACCAACGCCTATTTCGAACGCACGCGCGCCGAAACATTGGCGTCATTTCCTCTCAGCCGGATCACGCAGCGTTTCTACGACGCTATGCTGGGCGTTCTCCCGCCACAATATATCAAGGGCGTTGCGGGCTTCTTTCTCTCCGAAGCGGCGACCCAGAACATCCACGCCCAGTTCATCGTGCATGGCGGCTGCACCTACGGTGGTTACGCGGACCTGGCGCGCGAATCCCGCAAGATCTGGACCATTGCCGACGTCCTTGAACTCGAAAGCCGGGCCGGCGCGCGCACCTTGACGTTCGACTGGTTTCCTGGGGACTGAACTTCGTGTTCGACGCAATGGAAAAGATCAGCGCCCTTTGTCATAGACATCGAATGTATCGTTTTCTGTGTTTCCTATTCCTTGTCTCCGCATGCGACGTCCGGGGTGCTCCCGTCAATGAGCCGGGGTTTACCGCATCCGCTCGCGCGCTCGATGGCGACACGATTGCAGCCGATTTCCGTCTCCTTGGTGTCGATGCGTTCGAGCGCCGTCAGCTCTGTGAACGGGCGCGGTCGTGCTGGGAATGTGGCAAGGCGGCTCAGGATCATGCCGCGCGGATTCTGGGCGAAGCCGACGCCCAAATCCGGCTCACCAACCGCTCGAGCTATGGTCGGCCGGTGGCGACTGTGACCGTGAAAGGCCGCGATCTCGGAGAGACGCTGATCCGCGCGGGTCTCGCCATTCCCCAACCCCAATTCCTGAAAACCGATCCGGCGCGTGCGAAGCAATATACCGAAGCCTTTGCCGCCGCGCAGCGAAACAAGGCTGGCGCGTTCGCTGGCCAGTGGATCGAGCCGGCTCGGTGGCGGCGCGGCGACCGCCTCGCTTGTGAGCGGTGATCTCCAAGGCTGGAGCGGCGTACCGCGCGGTCCCGTCAGGCAGTGAGGCCGGGATCGGCCCACCAGGAACGGCCTTGCCTGAAGTTCTCGGTTGAGGCGACGACAGGGCCATCCGGTTCGTCAGCTACATAAGGCGAGACCAGCGGACGTGCCCTGATTTTCCGGCGGTGGATGCTGCCCGCGACGCGGCCGCGCGCTTCGAGCAGCTCTTCGAGCATCTCGACGATGCCGCGGCCAGCGAGGCAGAAATAGATGCAGCGCTGGAAATCGTCGCCTGCCGGATTGCTCAGGATGGACGCGAGCTTGCGCTTGCCGCCCGTCTCACCCTCATGGACCCAGGACATCGCCTCGCGCAGTTCGCGCACCGAATAATAGGCATCCTCGACATGCATACCGATCGCCGCATTGGCCAGCATGCGGCGGGTGGGGCGGTTTTGATCGTCAAGCGCGGCATCGCGCAGCGTCACATCGAGATCGAACGGTTCAAAATAGCGGGCGGCCTGCTCGGTCATTAAAAATCTCCCTTGAATGGAACATAACATGAACAATTATCCGGTCAAGTCACGCTCGATCGCTGTCATGGTGGGACTGCCGCACCTTGCTGATGGGGTGCTCCTGCGGCGCGCCCGACAGCTTCAGCAGCCCGTCCTGATTTCCGCCAATGCCCTGTCGCGCTGGTCGACGAAGCGAGGTTGGCGCGAATGGGCCGGCTGGACGACGCGGCCACTCATGAATGCGCATGGTCTTCGCAGCCTCAGCCTCGACAGCGCGGGGTTCAGCGCAATGGTCACCTATGGGCGCTATCCCTGGATGGTCGATGATTATGTCGGCCTGGCCGCAGCCTATCCATTCCGCTGGTGGGCAAGCCTCGACTATTGCGTCGAGCAGGAAGTGGCCAGCGATCGCAACGAGGTGCTCGACCGCATGTCCCGTACCATCCGGGCCAACATCGAATGCCGGCTGCGCGCTGAAGATGCCGGGATCGATGCGACCTTCATGCCGGTCATTCAGGGACGTCATCCCGGTGATTATGAACGCTGTGCAGTGGCGCTCGCGCATATGATCGAGCGCGCCGGGCTTGTCGGTGTCGGCAGCATGTGCCGGCGCCCTGTCCATGGCGCGGATGGACTGATCGCCGTCGTTGATCGTCTCGACCAGGTGCTGCCAAGGCAGACCCGTCTGCATCTCTTCGGCGTCAAGGGCGCCGCCATCCCCTATCTCACCGCCTTCGCCCATCGTATCGCCTCGATCGACAGCCAGGCCTATGGGGTCAGCGCGCGCATCGCCGCGCGACGTTGTGGTCAAGCCAAGACCGACCGCTTGGTGGCGGACCATATGACGCAGTGGTTGCACAGACAGCATGCTCGCCTTGATCGGCCTTCGCGACAGTTGCCGGTGCAACCTGAGGTGCCGCCACCTCCCGAACCGGCAGACCCCTGGGAGCGGGTGATCGCACAGGCGCGCCGCGAGATACGCGATCTCATCGAAACCGGCGATCTCGACCATGACGAGATGACGGCCCTGTGGACCGAGCAATGGGCAGCGGACATCTACGGCGCAGCATCAGCGGACTGAAGGTGAGGAGAGGGGGAACGGAGGTGTGAGCGGCCGAACCGCTCGAGACCCGGAGACTCTCATGAATTATGATCTCGCCTTCCGCTACAGTCAGGCTCTCGATCCCAGCGCGCTGATCACGATCGGCACGGCGCTGCATGCGATCCACGCCGCCATCACCGATTGCCGCAACGCCGGCATCGATCTCGAACGTGATCCGGCGGTTATTCTGCTTGCGCGCCATCTGGGGACGGTGTGCGAAACGCGTGCACCGGACGCGGATCTGCGGCGCGACTGCATCGCGCGGATCGCCGAGCTGCGGAACCGGCCGGTTCTGAAGACGCTCGCCTATCGCGGCGTTGCCCATGACGAGCCCGCCAAGCGCCTGTTTCATTCGGAGGGGCGCGCCGCCATGCGCCGCCTGGCCGACGCCCTCGCGCTCGACGAGGGCAGTTTCGATATCCGGTCCAACAAGGGTGGTCCCGCCGTGTCAGGCGAAGTGACGCTGCACGGCGAGGATGTCTGGGTGCAACTCTCGCTCGGCCTCTCCGGTCCCGATCGGGAAGTGTGCTTTCGCAAGGTGCAGGGCCGCGACGATCATCTTGGAGACCGTAATTGTTGGGCGTCAATCCGCGAACTTGTCGACCCGGGCCGCTTCGCCGCACGAATCCGGCGGGAGCTTCGCTTGTCCACATCGCAGCCCGTTGTTCCCCGTCTCGTCGCCTGAACGAAGGCGATCATGCGCATTCTTTTCGTCCGCGTCAGGATCGGCGTCCAGGAGTCGGGCTATTCCTATCGCCTCTATATACCTTTCACGGAAAGTTCGTTCGAACGGCAAGCGTTGATCTCGGTGCATTCCGATTTCGGGCGCGGGCTTGCGCGCGCGTATGCCAGTTGTGGGTGTGATCGAGAAACTGTCGGAGCGGTACGCTGTCCCCTCCGACCATCGCCGCCACGTCTCCTGGGATTCGCATCGAAGGAGACCGATGATGTCAGAGCCGTTTGACCCCGCTGACACCGACGCATGGATTGCCCATGGTCGAAGCCCGGTACAAGCAGCGGCGCTCGCTGATGCCTGGCGCCGCTTCCCGGACCTTGCGAACGATTCCCCACTCGATCAGCGCATGGCACGTATGCGCGAGCGTGTCACGGCACTGCGGCCGGTGATGGAAGCGATGGCGCACATGGTCGAGGCGGAACGACAGGCCCGCAATTTCGCCTTCACCGCAAGACGAGTCGCCGAGGGACGGGGGGATGATCGCGATCGTGCCATTCTGCGCGCGCGCGATCTCCATGGCCATGACTGGGATCGATCGGTCCGCTATGCCGATGGCTGGTATGCCGCGCATGCGGGCTGGGATCCCGAATGCCGCAAGCCTGGCCCACTCGATGCGGGCGCCGAAGCCTATGATCACGGCTTTTGCGATGGTGGCGGCAACCGCGATGACCTCTTCGACACCGCGCGCCGCGCCTTGATGGTGGATCGCACACCAACGTCTTCGGCCATTTTGCCCGCGCGGCCTCGTCCCAGCGAATGGCTCAAGCCGACTGACGTGCCGCGGCCGGCACGCTGGCATCGTCGCCTCCTCCTGATCGGTGCGCCCGAAGCCGGACTGGTCGCCGCGCCGGCAAAAACGGCCCTGCTTCGTCCGGCTCTCGATTCCTGCTCGGGCTGCGGGGAGGCGACCATCGTCGTCATTTCCGGAGCCGGTTTTCACCCTCTCGATAGGGCCGATACGGCGCTGCCCCTCGGTGGTCCCGAAGCACTGGAGGTACTCGCGTCCGATCGCGCACTCCAGGCCTGCTTGCGGGCGCTGCTCGGTGATCGCGACTTTGATGACATCCTTGTCGCTGCCCAAGGGTATTATCTGGCTTTGCTCGATGCACATGCTGCAGCGCTTCCGCTTTGCCGGACAATGGAACGAACGCGGAACACCGCGCTCCAGCAACGGACGCACTTTCGTATCTGGCTCGACCGTGGGTTTCTCGCGGGCCAGACGGTCGGGGCAGGCCACATTCGTTGGGGCAAGGCCGTCAATGGCCTGACGGGCCGGCTCGGAGAATTTACGGCCCGTTATGCCGGCAAGCTTCCCCCGCGCGGCCACCGCATCGTCATCGAAACCGCCGACGGTAAGCCTGCCGCGGGCTTCGTCACGGCGCGAGGCGAGCCATTGGCATGGGAAACCGTCATCGCAAATCGCGCCCGTCTGCGCAGCACGATGGCAGCGCGCCTGCGGGCATTCGGCGGTGCAACGCGGCTGGCATGGCCAAGGCCAGCAAACACGTCAATCCAGGGAAGGAACGATGATGAAAATCCGAAAGGTGACTATTGGCGTCACGCTGTTGATGCATGACAGCGATGAGGATCGCCTCTCGACCATGAGCCTCGCCCGTATCGGCGAGGAAATGGACTTCGGTGACATGGTTGGCGCCTTCGCCATCACATCCGCCGACGATGTCCCACCCCATGCCCTGCAGGCTGAACTCACCGCGCTCGGCAACGACGGCACCTTCTTTGACGACAGGATGGAGCACGCAGATGACTGACGGATCGTCCATGACGAAAGCATGCACAGTCGCCGCAGTGCTGTGCGAGTTGCTCGAGACCCACATGCAGGCATGCGACGTGGGAGGGCGGCCGTCAGGGGATCACCACCATCATATCGTCTCGGCTGTGCATGGAACCCGTGCTGACGTGGAAATCCTCTCCAGCTGTGAAAATGAAGACGGTGTCGAGATCGGGTTGACGCTCAATGATGGCGCCACCTTCCGGATACAGGTTGAGAGCCTGTCCGCATCTCCTGGTCAGGAATAGCCCCATGACCGAGGACGAATTCGATCAACTCGTTGATGATGCGACGCATGCAGTCAACAATCTAATCCCGGATCTCTATCTCGACGGCATGGGCGACACTGCCCATAGCGGTGTGCTTTACGCGATCAATGATGCCCTCAGCACTATATTGCGGGACGTCATCGAACCCCGCTGATGACTTCGGCCTCGATCGGGGCTGACGATGTCGGCCGTGCGCCAAGGCATCTGGGCCTGTCACCCGCGATCATTCCAATGCCTCAAAGGGAGATCAGCATGTCTGCGCCAACCCATTTCGTTCACGTCTATGCCACCGTGCGCGTCAAACTGGGCGTGACCGCACATGACCAGTTTGCAGCAATGAAGGAGGCAGATCGCCTTCTCTTTGCCAACGGTTTCGGTGTTCGTCTGATTCCGAGTGCTACAGGAGTGCTTGAAGCGGACTACGCCGAAGAAGTGTCCGGCTATCTTGTCGACGAAGCGGGCGACCACGAATACGACCGGAGCCGGACCTATGCTGCCGATGGTGCACCCATTTCGTAAAATATGTCACGCTGCGAGGCCTGACACTATCGAATTTGGGTAATGCTCGTCAGGCTTTCGTCAGACTTGTCGGCGATGTTCGCATGCGCCGAGCAAGGGGTTCTGCCTTCTTGTCCGAAATCAATCCCACAGCTGGGCCGATCGCTACAGGGCGAAGGGAACAATTGACGCAAGGGCCGGACAAGGATCGAAATGCGCAACCTGCGACTGACATTCTGGGGCCTGGCCGCCTTGGTCACCATGTTGTGGCTTCTTGCGGACCTGTCCATATTCCGGTCGTCCGGCTTTTTCGCGATCCGCAGCGCGGCGGTGCAGTATAGCGGCGCGCTGGCGATCGCCTGCATGAGCGTCGCGATGATGCTCGCCATCCGCCCCCGCTGGCCCGAACATGGGCTGGGCGGACTGGACAAGATGTATCGTCTCCACAAATGGCTCGGCATCGCGGCACTGGTCACGGCCATCGCGCACTGGCTGTGGGCGAAGGGTCCGAAATGGGCCGTGGGGTGGGGCTGGCTCGAACGACCGTCGCGTGGCCCGCAACCGCCCGCAAGCAATCCTGTCGAGGCCCTGTTCGCCAGTCTCCGCCACACGGCGGAGGGTCTGGGCGAGTGGGCCTTTTATGCCGTGGTTGCGCTGATCGCCGTCGCGCTCATCCAGCGCATTCCCTACCGCTTCTTCTATCGAACGCATCGGCTTCTGGCGCTGGCCTATCTCGTGCTGGTCTTTCATGCCGTGATCCTGACGACGTTCAGCTACTGGCTGTCTCCGTACGGCCTCACGCTGGCGGCGCTGCTTGCTTGCGGCACCGGGGCGGCGATCCTCATTCTGTCGCGCCGCGCAGGCCGGGACCGGCAGGTGCCGGGCAGGATTGCCGCCATCCACCATTATCCGGGCGTGCGGGCGCTCGAGACCATCGTCGACATGGGGGAGGGGTGGCCCGGCCACCGACCCGGCCAGTTCGCCTTTGCCGTGTCGGACCCGGCCGAAGGGCCGCATCCCTATACCATCGCGTCCGCCTGGCGCGAGGATGAGCGGCGGATCACCTTCATCACCAAGGGACTGGGGGATCATACGCGGCGCCTGCCCGAAAAACTCCATGTCGGCCAGGAGATCAGGATCGAGGGGCCTTATGGATGCTTCACATTCGACGATGATAGCGCCCGTCAGATCTGGATCGGTGGCGGGATCGGTATCACGCCGTTCATCGCCCGCATGAAGTATCTGGCCCAGAGTCCCGAAGGCGCGCGCGCGGAGATTGATCTCTTCCACTGCACGGCCGAAGTCGACGAGGAGGCTCTGGGCAAGCTGCAAGCGGATGCGGCGGCTGCCCATATTCGCCTGCATGTTCTGGTCGATGCACGCGATGGCCGCCTCGATGGCGAGCGAATACGCGCCGCCGTGCCGGAATGGCGGGAGGCGAGCCTCTGGTTTTGCGGCCCCCTTGGATTTGGTGAAACGCTGCGCCGGGACTTTGCCGCGCTGGGCTTTCCGGTAGCGAAACGTTTCCATCAGGAGCTGTTCGCGATGCGCTAAGTCAAGGCGATGTATGCGAAAAAATCCGACTTGTCACCTCGACATCAGCAGGACCGATTTCTAAAGACCGCTCCCGTGACCATGATCCGCTCCTTCCTTGCCCGGCATCGCTGGCTGGCCATCTGGCTGGCCGGGGCCGCGCTCATGCTGAAGGTGCTGGTGCCGGCCGGGTTCATGCCGACCGTCTCTTCGGGTACGATATTGGTCCAGCTCTGCTCGGGCCAGGGTCCGCAAACGGTCATGATGGAGCTTCCGGGCAGGTCCGGCGATCATGATCCCGCGGATCACAAGCAGGCCGACATGCCTTGCGCTTTCTCGGGTCTGTCGTCGCCGGCGCTCGCCGCCGCCGACCCGATCCTGCTGGCGCTCGCCATTGCCTTCATCCTGGCGATGGGCTTTCTTGGCCTATCTTTCGCCCTGCCCGGTGCCTCGCCATTTCTGCGGCCTCCGCCAATAGGACCGCCAACAGCCGCCTGATCCCTTTCGCCGTTCGTTTTCAACGGCGCGCGGACCGCCGCGCGCCCGGATCAGGATCCATCCATGTCTGTCATTTCCAAAGCCGCGAGCGCGGCTGCAATATTCTATGGCCTGTCGGCCGCGAGTGCCTTTGCGCAGGATACACAGGTTCTTCCGTCCATCGGGATCGATTCCGAGGATCGCCCTGCCGGTCCCGTGTCGTCCGAGATCCTTTTGCGTGACAAGGTCGCACCCCTGCAATCGGGAACAAGCGATACGGCGGCGCTGATCGGCCGCCTGCCGGGGGTCAGCAGCTTCGGCGCCGGTGGCTTTTCCAGCCTGCCGGTGATCCGGGGCCTCGAAAGCCAGCGGCTGACCATATTGGTCGACGGCGTGCCGATCGACATCGCCTGCACGAATGCGATGAACCCGCCTTTGTCCTACACCGATCCGCAGACGATCGACGCGATCAGCGTCATCACGGGCGTGACGCCGGTCAGCATGGGCGGTGACAGCATCGGCGGCGCGATTTCGGTGGAAACCCTGACACCGCGCTTCGCCAAGGCGGGCAAACGATTGCTGACGGGCGAACTGTCCACCTTCTACCGCAGTAACGGCGACGGCTTCGGCGGCGCACTTTCGATCACGGCGGCGAGCGACCGGCTCAGCCTCAGCTATGCCGGTTCCTTCACCCAGTCCGACAATTACAAGGGCGGCGGCCGTGACGGCACCGTCCGTTCGACTGAATACAAGAAGACGGACCATGCGCTGAGCCTGGCCGCGCAGACCGATATCGGGCTGTTCGAACTGAAGGGCGGCTACCATTTCTCGCCGTACGAGGGCTTTCCCAACCAGTATATGGACATGACATCCAACAAGAGTTGGTATCTGAACGGTCACTGGAAGGGCGCCTTCGACTGGGGCGATCTGGACCTGCGCGCCTTCTATCGCGACACCGATCATCGGATGAACTTCCTGGCGGACAAGGGCGGCACCGCGACCGGCGGCATGCCCATGAACACCGAGGTTCATAGCGCCGGCTATACGCTCAAGGGCGACATTATGCTGTCCAATCGCGACACGCTGCGTCTCGGGAGCGAATTCCACCACCAATGGCTCAATGATTACTGGCCGGCGGTCGCGGGCCACATGATGATGGGGCCCAACACCTATATCAATGTGAACGGCGCGAAGCGCGACCGGCTTGGCACCTTTGCCGATTGGGAGGCGAAGTGGACGCCGCAGCTCACCACGCTGGTCGGCGTGCGCAACGATCAGGTCTGGATGAACACCGGCGAGGTCCAGCCCTATTCCACCTCGATGATGAATATGGCCGACGCGATGGCGGCCACCGCGTTCAACGCCGCGGATCGCAAACGGCATGACAGCAACTGGAGCGCCACGGCCCTTGTCCGCTATGCGCCGAGCGATCAGGCGACGCTCGAATTGGGCTATGCGCGCAAGAGCCGTTCACCGGGCGTCTATGAGCGCTACAGCTGGGGACGCGGTTCGATGTCGAGCCGGATGATCGGCTGGTTCGGTGATGGCAACGGCTATGTCGGCGATCCCACCCTGAAGCCCGAAAGGGCTGATACGATAAGTGCCGCGGTCAGTCTGAAAGGCGCCGGCGCCAATGGCTGGACGCTCAGGATCGCACCCTATTACACGCGCGTCCATGATTATATCGATGTCGTGAAGCTGGCCGATTTCACCAATATGATGGGCACGCCGACGGGGTTCGTGCAGCTTCGGTTCGCCAACCGCGAAGCCGAGCTATATGGCGTCGATGTCTCGGGTTCGCTTGCGCTGTGGCAGTCGTCATCGGCCGGCACGGCGAAACTGACCGCAACGGCAAGCTGGTTGCGCGGGCGCAATCTGGACGACGGCGGGTCGCTCTACCATCAGATGCCGTTCAACGCGACGTTTGCGCTGGAGCATCGGCTCGGGGGCTGGGAGAGCGCGGTCGAACTGACGGTCGTGGCGGACAAGAACCGGGTCGACGCCACGCGCAACGAACCCCGAACGGACGACTATGCGCTCGTCAATCTTCGGACCGGCTATGCCTGGGGCAATTACCGGCTGGGCCTGGATGTCCAGAACCTGTTCGACAAGGGCTATGATCTGCCGCTGGGCGGCATGTCGCTCGGCGATTACAAGGCGACCGGCGACTTGCGGCCGGTGCCTGGTCGTGGCCGCTCCTTCAACATCGGCCTGACTGCGAAATTCTGAGGCATGGCCGCCAGTCCAGCATACCGGCTGGCCCAGGCGAGCGATACGAGGGCTTTCGGGTTCCTCGTGTCGCTTGCCCTGCATGCGGGTGTTCTTGCGGCCTATGGCCTGTGGAGCCACAGTCCGCGTCTAATCCCCGAAAGGCGGGAGGAACCCCGCACGGTCACGATCATGACGCTGCCTTCGCTCGAAACCGAACAGCCGTCTGCCCGCCGGCCGAAAGCCGCCCCCAGACCGGCAAATCAGCTGACGCCCCCCAGTACAACGCCAGCGACACGCGCGCGGCAAGGGCCGCAGGCGTCGCCCGACCGGCCTGCCTCCGATCAGGCTGCCTTGACGCTACCTGTCGCACCGTCGCCCTTGCCTGCCCGCATGAACGTCGACATGCCGCATCCCCAACCTGCTTCGCCGCAGGCTGCGTCATCAACGCTCAGCACTGCGCGTGCGGCCTATCTTCGGCGGTTGTGGGAATGGATTGCCGCCAGACGCCCGGCGGGCCTTCATCTTGAGGGTGAGGCGCTGATTAATTTTTCCATCGGTGCTGACGGCGCCTTGCGCGAGATCTCGCTCGCGCAATCCAGCGGCAATGCGCAGCTTGACCGGCTCGCCCTTCGCACGGTTCGCCTGGCGGCGCCCTTTCCGCGCCCGCCTGAAAGTCTCGGCGTGGGAACGCTCGATTGCGTCCTGCCTTTCCATTTCAATTAGCGCCGGAAATCACATTGCGTCAGGAGCTGGTCAGCAAATGCGGTCATGGTCTTGTGCCGACCCTTGGCTGGAGGACCCATGACCCGCTTGCACGCTCACCCCGAACGACATGCGGTATCACGTATCGGCTGGCTCCGCGCGGCGGTCCTTGGCGCCAATGACGGTATCGTTTCCACAGGAAGCCTCATTGTCGGCGTCGCCGCTTCGGGAACGGACCGATCAGGCATCCTCGTTGCCGGCATCGCGGCGCTTGTCGCCGGCGCCATGTCGATGGCCGCCGGCGAATATGTCTCGGTCAGCTCGCAGGCCGATACCGAGAAGGCGGACCTCGCCCGCGAAACGGCGGAACTGACAACGCAGCCCGGGCTCGAGCGGCAGGAACTGGCGGACATCTATATGGCGCGCGGCCTGGACCCCGATCTTGCGCTCAAGGTTGCCGACCAGCTCATGGCGGACGATGCGCTTGGGGCGCATGCCCGCGATGAGCTGGGAATTTCCGACATATCCACGGCGCGGCCGTTGCAGGCGGCATTCACATCCGCCGCGACGTTCAGCGCCGGGGCGATCATGCCGCTGGCGGTGGTTGCCGCCGCGCCGGGACAGCAATTGATACCGCTCGTCGTCGCCGTTTCGCTTCTGTGCCTCGTGCTGCTCGGGGCGCTTGGCGCGAAGGCGGGCGGGGCCCCTGTCATGCGGTCGATCGTCCGCGTCACGTTCTGGGGCGCCCTGGCGATGGCGTTGACGGCAGGCGTGGGCAGCCTGTTCGGAGCGGCTGTCTGACGTGATCGCTGCCCCGCGTTCGTCAGCGCGCCGTCAGCAATCTCTCTTATGGCCAAAGGCCAAGGAGACAAATGATGCTCATGGCAAAAACGAGCTACAGTGATAGTTTCAGGGTTTGGGATGCCCCGCTCAGGCTTTTCCACTGGCTGCTGGTCGCGGCGATCACGATTGCCTTTTTGTCCTCGGAAGGAGACAGCGGAATCGCGGACTGGCACATGGCGGCAGGCTGGACCGCCGCTGTCCTGCTTGTCTTTCGTCTTGTCTGGGGGTTTATCGGCGGCGAGCATGCGCGTTTTGCCAATTTCGTGCGACCGTCACGCCTTCTGTCCCACGTCCGGGAACTTGTGACGGGTCATCCACAACGCACGATCGGGCACAATCCGCTGGGGGCGCTCGCTGTTCTGGCCATGCTCATTGCAACCGGCGCGGTGCTGTGGACCGGCATCCAGGTCGACGCGGGGCAGGCCGACGAGGATCTTCATGAGGCGATTGCCTATGGCCTGCTGGCGCTCATCGGCGTTCATGTCGCAGCGGTGGTCCTGATGTCCGTCTTCACCCGCGAAAATCTCGCGCGCGCCATGGTTACTGGCCGCAAGAGCGTCGCTCTGCACCCTGGCGCCCACGATGCCCGTCGGCCGGCCGTCGTCGCGGTGCTGCTGGCCGTCCTGGTGATCGGGATGACGGTGTTTGGCATCCTGCGCTACGATTCCGCGGCGTTCAGTGCGCAGTCGCACGGCGAGGCAAAGCAAGGGCATGAAATCGAAGGTGGAACAGCCGTTCAAGGCGAGGATAATGACCGGGATTGAGACGGCCTCTTTCGATCCCCGCGCGGGACTGGTCAGATTGCAGGGCGGGAATTGAGGCGGGATCGTGCTAGGAAAGCCGGCATAGATGCGCGTTCTTGTCATAGAGGATAATGACCGGCTGGCGAAGCTGGTTGCGGACGGCCTTCAGCGCCGGGGCTTTTCGTGCGACATCGCCACGACCCTGTCCGATGCGGACAGCGCACTGGGTGGCGCGGTCTATGACGCGATCATACTCGATCTCGGCCTGCCGGACGGCGATGGCGTCGCCTGGCTGGCGAACCGTCGCCAGTATCGGCAAATGCCGCCCGCGATCATCCAGACCGCGCGCGGCGCGCTGGAGGACCGGGTCACGGGGCTTGACGCCGGCGCCGACGATTATGTCGTCAAGCCTGTCGAGATCGATGAACTGGCCGCGCGCATTCGCGCGTTGCTCCGCCGCCCCGGCCCGCGCGCGCAACCTGTGCTGGAAGCGGGCTGCCTGCGGTTCGACACGGCGGCGCGCACGGCGCACTGCGGGGACTACGCCATCGATCTGTCCCGCAGGGAGGCCGACCTCCTGGAATTGCTGCTACGGCGGGCGGGAACCGTCGTCCGCCGCGAGACGATCGAGGATGCGCTCTACAATTTCAACGAGCCGGTGACGCCCAATGCCGTGGAAGCGGCGGTCTCCCGCTTGCGCCGGAAGCTGGACGAGGCTGGTGCCACTGGCGCGCTCCACACCATCCGCGGCGTCGGCTATATGCTGAAGGATGTCGCGGCGTGACCTATCGGCGCTCCGTGTCGCGCAAACTTGCGCGAGGGCTTGCTCTCGTCGGCCTTGTCGGCACCATCTTGTTGCTTGCAGCGGTCGTCTTTTTCTACAGCCTGACATTCGACGATCTGACGGCGCAGGACGCGCTGATCAAGGCCGTGCGCGAGATGCTGGAGCATGTCGCGCTTCCACTGGTCGTGCTGATGGTGCCCGTCGCCTTCGTCGTGCGGCGCGTGATCCGACAGGCTTTTGGCTCCCTTGAGGAAGCCGCAACCGCGATCGAGGCCGCGCGTGGGCACGAACGCGGCTTTCGCATAGACACGTCCCATCTGCCGGCCGAAGCCCTGCCGTTCACGGATGCCGTCAATGATCTGCTCGGCCGGCTTGACGACGCCGCCATGCGCCAGGAAGCCTTTGCCGCCGATGTCGCGCATGAACTGCGCACGCCGCTCGCGGTGCTGTCGCTCGAATTCGACCGGCTCGATCATGACGACGCCGCGCGCCTCAAGAACGATGTCGCCGGGATGCGCCGCCTGGTCGACCAGCTCATGCTGCTAGCCCAGGTTGATGCCACAGCTGCCGCACAATTCCCGCTGGAATCCGTGTCCCTTGTCGAGATTGCGCGCGATGTCGTCAGCCTTCTTGCCCCGGCCATCATCGCGGAAGGGAAAGCCATCACGCTCGATGTGGGCAGCGGGATCCCAATGGCGCGGGGCCGGCGTGAAGCAATCGCGGCCGCCTTGCGGAACCTTATCGAGAATGCTGTCCGGGTGACGCCGTTGGGAGGCACGGTGAATATACGGGTTGGCCCGGATCCGGTGATTGCGGTGGGCGATGGCGGAGAGGGCCTTTCACCCGAACGCCTTCGCGAACTTGTGCGGCGGCACAGCCGGGCGGACCATGCCAGCACCAACGGCGCCGGGCTTGGCCTGGCGATCGTCGACCGGATCATGGCGGCGCACGGCGGACGGCTGACCACCGATCCCGCCGTGCGGGAATTGTCCCTGCATTTCCCCGGCGCCTGAAGCGCCGAGCATTGCGCCCCGTCAGGGTCTCGTCAGTTTCGCGCACTAGGCGAAGCCCATGTCGAAGCGGAACTATGTCCTTGCCGGCCTTGCCGTCATCGCGCTCGTGTTGGGGATCTGGTGGCTTGCCGGGTCCGGCACGGCGCCCGAACCCGCCCCTTCATTCCCCGAAGCCGGAAAAGCGGCGCCGGGCGTTCTGCCCGTTGATCGCAAACAGGCCGCTCAGCTTGGTATCCGCGTGGCGCCCGCCATCGCCGCGACAGAGGCGCCCATCGCTGTCATTCCCGCGGTGATCCAGCCGCCCGCCAATGCGCGCGTGGCCGTGGCCGCGACCTTTCCCGGCGTGGTTATGCGGACGCTGGTGGTCGAAGGCGATACCGTCCGGCAGGGCCAGTCGCTCGCGGTCATTTCCAGCCGCGATGTGTTGACGATGGGGGGGGACCTCACGCGGGCCAATGCGCGGGCAGGCGTTGCCCGGTCGAATGCCGCTCGCCTTTCGCAGCTTGCCCGCGAAGGTATCATCGCTGGCGCGCGGGCCGATGAAGCCCATGCCCTGGCGGCCGAAGCGGGCGCGGATGTTTCTGAAAAGGCGCGCATCCTGAAAATGGTCAACGGTTCGGGCGTGAGCGGCACCTATACGCTGACCGCGCCGATCGCCGGGCGTGTGACCGCCGCCAGCATCCAGACGGGCACTCCGGTGGACGGAACCACCGCGCCTTATGTGATCGACGCCGCCAACCGCTATGAGCTTGTCGGCCAGTTGCCCGAACGGCTCGTCGGTGCGGTCCGGCCCGGCATGAGCATATTGATCGAACCCGACATCGCCGGGCGCGTCACGGCCGTGGGATCGACGATAGACCCCGCCACCCGTTCCGCCATGCTCAAGGCCGAGATTCCCGCCGGGCCAGGTATCATCGCCGGCCGCGCGACCAGCCTGTCGCTGTCCGGCCCGGCGCCGGCCGGTGCCGTCAGCGTGCCTTCCGGCGCGATCGCCATGATCGGGGACAAGACCATCGTCTTCGTCGCCACTGGCGGCGGATATGCGATCCGCGACGTGATGACGAGCGGCGCCGGGGGCGGTTCCATCGGGGGACAGACCGTGCTGCTTTCGGGCGTCAGGCCGGGCGAGCAGGTGGTCATTTCCGGCACGAGCGCGCTCAAGGCGCTCGCTCTGTCGCGATAGGTCCGGGCGATGTTGCGTTCGCTGGTCGCCGCCTCGCTGTCCTGGCGTCTGCTCGTCATCGCGCTGGCGCTGGCCATTGCCGGGCTGGGCACCTGGGCCTTTATGACGCTGCCCGTCGATGCCTATCCGAACATCGCCCAGACCCAGGTGAAGATCATCCTCAAGGCTCCGGGCATGACGCCCGAGGAGGTGGAAAGCCGCGTCATCACGCCGATCGAGATGGAAATGCTCGGCATTCCCGATCAGGCCATCCTGCGCTCCACCGCGAAATATGCCATCGCCGACATCACCATAGATTTTGTCGACGGCACCGACATCTATTGGGCGCGCCAGCAGGTGGCCGAGCGGCTGTCCAATGTGATGACCGATCTGCCCGCGTCGGTCAGCGGCGGCCTTGCGCCCATCTCCACCCCGCTTTCGGACATTTACATGTTCACCATCGAGGGGCCGCTCTCGCTGCAGCAGAAGCGCGAACTGCTGGACTGGACCATCCGCCCCGCGCTCCGCACCGTGCCCGGCGTCGCCGATGTGAACGCGCTGGGCGGCTTTGTGCGAACCTTCGAAGTCAGGCCCGATCCCGTTGCGCTTGCGGCGGCAGGCCTCTCCATCGCGGACATCGAGACGGCGATCGAAAGCGGCAACCGCAACGATGGCGCGGGACGCCTGAAAAGCGGCGAGGAAGCCCTGATCGTGCGTGCGGTGGGGGCGATCCGGTCGGTCGAGGATCTCCAGCAACTGGTCATTGTGAGCCGCGGCGACCGCATCGTTCGGCTCGGCGAGCTGGCGACGGTCGGCATCGGCAGCCTCACACGTTATGGCGCGGTCAGCAAGAATGGCCAGGCGGAGGCTGTTCAAGGACTGGTGATCGCCTTGCGCGGCGCCGATGCGCGGCAGGTGGTCGATGGTGTCCGCGCCCGCCTCGCGGAAATCGAAAGCACCTTGCCCGCCGGCACCCATGTCGATGTTTTCTACGATCGGTCCGATCTGATCGCGCGCGCCGTCGGCACGGTCGAGAAAGCCCTGCTCGAAGCGGCCGTGCTTGTCGTCGTGCTGCTCATCCTGTTCCTGGGTGACTGGCGGGCGGCGGCGATTGTCGCTGCTACCCTCCCGATGGCGGCGCTCATCACTTTCCTTTTCATGCAGGGCATGGGCCTGTCCGCCAATCTCATGAGCCTTGGGGGCCTCGCTATCGCCATCGGCCTGCTGGTCGACGGGTCGATCGTGGTGGTGGAAAATATCGTCGAACGGCTCGGCCGGGCGCATGAGGAGGGAACCCCGCGCCTCAACCTCGTCTATCAGGCGGCAAGCGAAGTCATCGTGCCGGTCTCGGCCGGGATCGCCATCATTGCGCTGGTCTTCCTGCCGCTGCTGTCATTGCAGGGGCTTGAAGGCAAATTGTTCGCGCCGGTTGCGCTCACCATCGTCTTCGCGCTCGCCGGTTCGCTGCTGCTCGCGCTCACCCTGGTTCCCGTGCTCGCATCCTTTGGCCTTAAAAACGGCCATCATGGCGAGCCGTGGTTGATGCGCCAGCTTGGCCCTCGCTACCGGGGGCTTCTCGACGGCGCCTTCGCACGCAAGCGGCTGGTCTACGGGCTGTCGGCGGCGGGGCTCGTCATCGCCGGCATCGCCTATGGCGCGGTCGGCAAGACCTTCATGCCGACGATGGATGAAGGGTCGATCATCGTCCAGCTCACCAAGCTGCCCTCCATCGATCTCGACCAGTCGGTCGAGGGCGACATGGCCGCGCAGCGCGCGCTGATGCGCGTGCCGGAAGTGCAGGACGTGATCGCGCGCGTCGGATCGGACGAAATCGGCCTCGATCCGATGAGCCCCAATGAGACCGACAGCTTCGTCCGCCTGAAGCCGCGCTCCGAATGGCGCGGCGACAAGAATCTCATCGTCGAGGATATGCGCAAGGCGATGGCAGGCCTGCCCGGCATCGAGCCGAGCTTCACCCAGCCGATCGAAATGCGCGTTTCCGAAATGCTGACCGGCGCACGCGGCGACCTTGCCGTCAAGATTTTCGGGCCGGATCTGGCGACGCTGGGCGAACTGGCCGATCAGGTGCAGCAGATATTATCGAACGTCGATGGCGCCTCCGAAGTGCTGACCGTCGCCAATGATCGCGTCGATTATCTCCAGCTCGACATCGACCGCGCCGCCGCCGGTCGCTTCGGCATGCCGGTCGATCGGATACAGGATGCGCTGCGCGCGCAGGTCGAAGGCGCCCATGTCGGCATCGTCGCCGACGGCCAGAAACGCGTGCCGATCGTCATTCGCGGCGATGAGACGCTGCGCGCCGATCCCGCCCGCTTTGCCGATCTGCAATTGCATACGCCGACCGGCATAGTCGCCCGGGTCAGCGACATGGCGCGGATCGAGCGGACCGAGGGGCCGGTCAAGCTCGACCATGAGAACGGGTCGCGCTTCGCGCTGGTGCAGGCGTTCGTTTCCGGGCGCGATCTGGTCGGCTATGTCGACGAGGCGCGCGCCGAGGTCGGCGCGAAGGTCAAACTGCCCGCCGGCTACAGCATCGTCTGGGGCGGGCAGTTCGAAAACCAGCAGCGCGCCTCGGCCCGGCTGGCGGTCGTGATCCCGATCGCACTGCTGCTGATCTTCTTCGTGCTGCTGGCAACGCTGCGTTCGATGCGCGCCTCGGTGCTCATCCTTGTCAACATCCCCTTCGCCATGGTCGGCGGGATCGTCTCGCTCTGGGCTTCGGGAGAATATCTGTCGGTTCCCGCCTCGGTGGGCTTTATCGCCCTGCTCGGCATCGCGGTGCTCAACGGGCTGGTCATGGTCACCTATTTCCGCCAGCTCCGCGCCGATGGGCGGAGCATGGCCGAAACGGTGCGCCTCGGCGCCGAACGGCGCCTGCGTCCCGTCCTGATGACCGCCAGCATCACGGCGTTCGGCCTGGTGCCGCTGCTGTTCGCGGCCGGCCCGGGATCGGAGATCCAGCGCCCCCTCGCCATCGTCGTGATCGGCGGCCTGATCACCTCCACCCTGCTGACGCTCATTCTGCTGCCGATCCTGTTCGAGCGTTTCGGCGAAAGCGCGGGAGAAACCGACAATGGCTGACATCCTGCTGACTTTCCATTGCGCCTCGCATGACGCTGATAGCGTGACCGACGCACTCCGCGCCGCCTGCGACGCGCCGATCCATATCGCCGAACAGGCGGTGCGCGGCTGGGACTTCGGCGACGCCAGCACGGCGGAACGGGTGTCGGGCCTGTTACGCCGCAGCGCGCTGGAACTGATTGTCGATGAGGATGCCCTTGGGACACTGGTTAACGCGGTCACCCAATCGAAGCGGTCGCTGCCGGTGCGCTGGCACGTAGTCCCGGTGTCAGCCCGGGGGAGGATCGCATGAGATCGTCGCTTTTCTTGGGGGCGCTTGTCGCGTTGCTCACGCCCGCTGGGGTCCTTGCCCAGCGCGCCGATTTGCCGCCGAGCGAAAAGGTTGCCGAAGCGCTGGACAATCATCCGGCCGTGGCGGCTGCGCGGGCACGGGTGGACGCGGCCCGCGCCGAACGCGACATGCTGGCGAAGGGGACCCATGAAATTGCCGTTACCGGCAGCTATGTTCGCCGCAGCGTGGACAGGGAAGGCGGCTATGACGAGTTCGACGCCACGATCGCCCGTCCGTTCCGTCTGCCGGGCAAGGCGGCGCTCGATCGCGAGGCGGGCGCCCTGGGCATAGAGGTCGCGGAAAACCGGATGGAGGATGCCCGGCATCAGACGGCTTTGCTGCTCTCCGGCTATTGGAACGACTGGCTGGTCGCCGGCGCGCTGTATCGCAACGACCTCGATACGGTGCGCTGGCTGGAAAAGGAGCTGTCCGCGCTGCGCCGGCGCGTGGCGCTGCGCGATGCGGCGGCGCTCGATGTTGATCAGGCCATGGCGGCAATGGCTCAGGCCCAGGCCCAGGCCGCGAACTCGCTCGCGGCGCGCGAGCAGGCGCGCGTGGCGCTGGCCGCGAATTTTCCAGAGATACCGCTGCCCACCGAACCGCCGGAAACCTCCGTCGCGATGGTGCCGCCACAGAAGCTTGCGGCGATGCGGGATCTGGTGATCGAACGCAGCCATGAAATCCGCGCCGCCGAGCGCGAGGCGCAGCGGCTGGCGGTCGTCGCGCGGCGCGTTCGCGCGGATCGGATCGCCGATCCATCCTTCGGCGTCCGCCTGTTCAGCGAACGCAGTGGCATGGAACAGGGCGCGGGGCTGGTGATGTCGATGCCGCTGGGCGGCGGCCACCGGCGCGCGGCGGCGGATCGGGCTTCCGCGGAAGGCAATGCCGCGCAGCTTGAGCATATGTCCGTCCAGCGGACGGTGAGGGCCATCGCCGATGCCGATCTGTCCAGCGCCACCTTGCGGCTGGAAGCGTGGAAAAACACGGACCTGTCAGCGCAAAGCGCCGCCAACGCGCTGGCCCGAACCGAACGTGGCTACCAGCTCGGCCAGATCGACCTTGCCGACCTGCTCTATGCCCGCCGTCAGGCGGGTGAAGCGCGCCGGTCGGAGATCATGGCGCGATCGGAAGCGGCCCGCGCCCTGCTCAAGCTGGAAATCGACTCACATAGCCTGTGGGTGGTTCACGATGAGGATGGCGGTTGACGCCAGGTCACGCGCGGGCGCTCACCAGCCAGGCTTTCGCGCCCATGCGAACACCTTCATCATCGCAATTGCGCTCGAACAGTTGGACGAGGCTGCGGTGAACGGCCACGCGCGTGTCATTCCCGCTCGCCCGGACGAGATCGCCGACCTGCATGCCGTCGAGCACGAAGCGGGTGGCGCTCTCGGGATCGCTGCCGGGACCACCGACGCGCTGATCCCCGGTCCAGGCGTCGAACGATATGTTGGAGAATCCGGCACTTCGCAGAAGATCGGTCACATAGTCCTGCTCGCCCAGCGCGAAGGGGCCGGGCTCGCGCGGCTGCGGCGTCGGCAGGTCGATATGCCGGCGGATCGCGGCCATGACATTGCGCTGCCACGGATTGTCGGCGATCGGCGCCCACACCGCGATGTCGAGCCTTCCACTAGCACGTAGCATTCGGCGCAGATTGGCGAATGCGGCATAGGGATCGGGAAAGAACATCGTGCCGAAGCGGGAGTGGAGCCGGTCGAACGGCGCTTCTTCAGGCATGGCCGTTGCGGCGTCGCCTTGTTCGAAGCGGATGTTGGCAAGACCGGCGTGCCGTGCCCGCTCGCTGGCGGCCGCTACCAGTTCGGGCGATATGTCGAGGCCGAGCGCCAATCCCGTGTTGCCGATCCGTTCGGCGATCCGCCTCGTCGTCCAGCCGCCGCCGCAGCCGATATCGACCACCTTCTCCCCGGCAACATGGGCCGCTCGCGCGAGCAGTGCTTCGCCGATCGGTTCGATCATGCTCTCGAAACGGTCGAGCTGGGCAAGCCAGCGTGTGCCCGCTTCCCCCGCCCAGTCGTGCGCGACCGGTTCCTTGCTGTTCCCGTCAGCGTCATTCATTGCCCTTCTCCCACTGTGGCACCAATTGAAACGTGTTTGGGAGTCGGCGTATCGGACAAGTCCCAGCCCCCACCGATCGCCTTGTACAACGCCACCAGTTGCACCGCCGTTGTGGCATGCGCGCGGGCACAGGCCGTTTCAGCTTCGTGCAGGAGGCGCTCGGCCGCAAGCAGTTCAATCCGCGCGATATCGCCGGCCGCAAAACGGGCCTCGGCGTGGCTGAAACTCCGGCGTGAAGCCTCGAGCGCCGTTTGACGACGCGCGAGCGCATCGCGTCCGGCGTCATAGTCGCTCAAGGCGCGCTCCGCGTCGCCCAATGCGGCCAGGACGGCCTGTTCATAGCCCAGCGCGGCCTGCCGCTGAACGGCCTCCCGCGCGCGTATCTCCGCGCGCACGCGGCCGCCGTCGAACAGGCGCCAGGAAATGAGCGGCAGGATCGAGTAGCGGGTGCTGGAGGCGCCGAACCAGTCGCCCGTGCTAAGCGCCTGAAATCCGCCGCCCGCTGCTATGGAGAGCCTGGGAAACAGTTCGGCGGTCGCCACGCCGAGATCGGCGGTGCTGGCGGCGAGGCGCCGTTCGGCAGCCAGAACATCGGGGCGGCGACGCAATATGTCGGCACGTTCCCCCACGGGCAGCGCCGGCAGCATGAGAGACGACGCGGCGGCATCGAGCAGCTTGAGTTCACGTTCCGGCGGTGAGCCGAGCAGGACACCAAGGCCGAGCACTGCCCCGCGCTGCCGCGCCTCTATGCCCGGCAGCAGGGCGTTGGCGGCGGCCCAGCGTTCATGGGCTGCGTCCACGTCGGCACCGGCAACATCGCCGAGCGCAGCGCGACCGCGCATGAGTTCCAGCGTCTGGTGCAGCGTCGCGACCGTCGCCCGCTGCGCGCGCAATTCTTCTCTGGCGCCGGTTGCCTCAAACCATGCGCGTGCGACCTCGGCCGCGATGCGCATGCGCACGCCCTGCGCTTCGGCTTCAGTCACCTGCAAGTGGGCGTTGGCGCCTTCCAGCGCCCGCCGGTTGGCGCCGAACAGGTCGAGTTCCCAGGCCGCGTCGAAGCCGGCATCGTAGATCGTCTGAGACGCATCAAGGCCGGGAATGGACCCAACGGGCAGCGGGCCGTTCTCGCTTTGCCGACGCTGGTTCACACTGGCGCCAGCAGAAACCGTGGGCAGTTGCCGGCCAGCGGCGCGGTCTCGCAGCGCGCGGGCCTCGTCGATCCGCGCGGCGGCCTGCCGGATATCCAGATTTTGCGCCAGCGCGGTATCGACCAGCCTCTCCAGTTCGGGGTCACCCAGGGCCTTCCACCAGCGGGTAAGGCCGGTTGGCGCGGAGTCTGCCGCGACCGGCCGGGTCCAGCCGCTGCCGGTATCAACGGACGGTGGCGCGCGATAGTCGGGGCCGACGACACAGGCCGTCAACGAGGTGCAGCCGACTATCACCGCCGCAAGGTGCGGCCACCGATGGGGGATGCGTATCATTGCAGACGTCCTCGAACGAAGATGGTGGCCATAGTGAGCGACACCAGGGCGATCAGCGCCAATGGCCAGAGGCTGGCAATTATGTCGCCCGGCGCCATGGCTTTGAGAAAGCTGCCTTCGACGATGATCAGGAAATGGGTGAGCGGAATTGCCTGCGCCAGCCATTGCAGCAGCATGGGCATGTTCTCGACCGGCGTGGCAAAGCCCGACATGAGGACGGATGGCACGCCGATGGCGAAGGCGCCGAGGATGGCCTGCTGCTGGGTCGCGCTGATCGCCGAAATCATCAGGCCGATGCCCACCACCGACAGGATGAACAGGACCAGGCTGACAAACAGCAGCGCGAACGACCCGTTGAACGGAATCCGGAACGGTCCCGCGGCGGCCGCCATCATCAGAAGTCCGAGCATGGTACCGATGACCAGCGCCGGCAAGGATTTGGACAGGATGATTTCCGGCGTGGAGGTTGGCGACACCAGCAACTGGTCGAACGTTCCCAGTTCGCGCTCACGGGCGATCGACAGCGAGGTTATGAGCAGCGCGCTGAAGAACGCCAGGATGCCGGAGAGGCCGGGCACGATGAACCAGCGATACGTCAGATTGGGATTGAACCAGTTGCGCACCGCCACCGGCGTCGCAGGACCTGTGCCGGGGTTGGCCTCCGCGCCGACTTCGGCGGCGATGGCGGAGAGATAACTGGCGGTGATCTGCCCCGAATTGCTGCGCCGGCCGTCGATCAGCATCTGAACGCGGCCGCTGTCTCCGGCAGCGATTGCGCGCGAAAAGTCCGGCTGGATATCGAGCGCCGCGATCACCTTGCCCCGGTCGATCAGGCGTCCCAGTTCCTGACCGTCGGTCACGCGATAGACCTGCGTAATGAAGTCGGCCCGATCGAGCCGCGTGATCAGTTCATGCGACCAGCGGCCCGCATCCTGATTGTGCACGGCAATATCGACATTGCGCACTTCGAGCGTCGCGGCGAAGGCGAACACCAGCAGTTGCAGCAGCGGCGGCATGAACACCACCATGCGGCTGCGCGGATCGCGCAGGATGCTCAGCACTTCCTTGATGAACTGCGCCCGCAGCCGGGTGAAGGAGAGATAACCATTGTGCCGCGTCATGGCTCGTCACTCCAGATTCTTGCGCGTGGCGCGCTTGGCCAGGAGGAAAAACAGGACGCCGATGGCGCCCATCGCCAGCAGGTTCGGCACGAAGACCGCCCAGATGTCTCCGGCCAGAAAGACGGTTTTCAGCGAAGAGACGAAATAACGCGCCGGTATCGCCCAGGTGATGGCCCGGATCGGCGCGGGCATCGCGTCGATCTCATAGAGAAAGCCCGACAGCATGAAGGCCGGCAGAAAGCCGGAGAACAAGGCGATCTGCGCGGCCAGAAACTGATTGCGGGTGACAGACGAAATCAGCAGCCCCTGGCCCAGCGCCGGCACCATGAAGGTGGCCGAAAGCAGCAGGAGCGCCGCCAGCGATCCGCGCAGCGGCACGCCGAACACGAAGACCGCCAGCGCGGTCGCACCGAGCGTGGCCAGCATGCCGAGCGCAAAATAGGGCAGGAGCTTGCCGATCAGGATTTCGGCGACCGATGCGGGGGTGGAGAGCACTGCTTCCATCGTGCCGCGTTCCCATTCGCGCGCGACCACCAGCGCGGTCAGCATGGTGCCGATGATGGTCATGACAATGGCGATCGCGCCGGGCACCAGCGCGCGGCGGCTTTCCAGTTCGGCGTTGAACCAGTAGCGCGGCTCCATCGTGACGGCGGGGCGTGGCGTCTCGCCCTCAAGCCCGCCCCGCCAGGTCTGCACCACGCCCTGCGCATAATTGGTGACATAATTCGCCGTATTTGGCTGCGAACCGTCGGCGATGATCTGCACCAGAGGTCGCGCGCCGCGATCAGCCAGGCGCTGCTCGAAATCCTGCGGGATCACCACAAAGCCGCGCAAATCGCCTGAGACGACCCGTTCCGCGACCTCGCGCCGGTCATGGGCGAAGGTGACGTCCAGATAGCGGGTGCCGGCGAAGGCGGCCGCCAATGATTGTGCCGAAGCGGACTGCGATTCCTGCACGACGCCGATGCGCACCGCGCGCACGTCGAGCGACACCGCATAGGAAAACAGCAGCAGCAGCACGACCGGAAGGGCGAAGGCGATCAGCAGCGTGGACGGATCGCGCATCGCCTGCAGGCTTTCCTTGAACACCAGCGCCCAAAGGCGCTTCGGATCGAAGCGGCGCATGGCTTGAAGGTCCGTTCGCGATTCGCCCGCGCCGTTCATGCGGCAACTCCGCTGCGGGCTTTGTCAGCGCGGTCCTCGGCTTCGACCAGATGAATGAAGGCGTCTTCCATGGTCGGGTCCGGACGGAGATCGCTTACCGCGCTGCGTTTGAGGGCGTCCGGCGTGTCGAGCGCGATCAGCCGGGCGCGATAGAGCATCGCCACCCGGTCGCAATATTCCGCCTCGTCCATGAAGTGGGTGGTGACCATCACCGTCACCCCCTTGCGAGCAAGCCCGTTGATATGCGTCCAGAATTCGCGCCTTGTGATGGGATCGACGCCCGAAGTCGGTTCATCCAGGAACAGCACGGGCGGGCGGTGCATCACCGCGCAGGCCAGCGCCAGACGCTGCCTGACCCCGAGCGGCAGCGAATCCGGCGCCGCCGACAACCAGGGTTGCAGCCCGAAGATGTCGATCATCTCGTCGATCCGCGCCTGCCGCGCGGCGCCTTTCAGGCCATAGACGCCCGCGGAGAACTCCAGGTTCTGCCGCACGGACAGCAGGCCATAGAGCGAGAATTTTTGCGCCATATAGCCAAGCTGGCCTTTGGCAGCACCGGTCGCCCGGCGCAGGTCCAGCCCCACCACCTGCGCTTCGCCGCTGGTGGGTTTGAGCAGGCCGCACAGCATCTTGAAGGTGGTCGATTTGCCGGCGCCGTTCGGCCCGAGCAGACCGAATATCTCGCCCTTGCGGACCTCGAAGCTCACCATGTCGGTGGCGGTGAAATCGCCGAAACGCTTGGTCAGATCGCGGCAGGAGACGGCAACGTCTGAAGCCAGTTCGACCGGCGGCATCCCTTCGGCAAGCGCCGATGTGCCGCCCGGACCGCCGCCCAGAAGATCAATGAAAGCATCCTCGAAGCGGGCAGGCACCGCTTTCAGTTGCGCGCCGACCCGATCGGCGAGCGCGCTAATTTGCTCGGTTCCCGCATCGGCGCGCAGCACCACGCGGACGCCGGCGCCCTGGATCACCCCGTCGCCGACACTGTCCAGGCTGAGCACTTCGGCTAGCATGGCCCGCCGCCGCTCGCCGACCTGTTCCAGCCGAAAGCTCCGGCTTGTAAGGCGCGCGGTCAGCTCTCCGGGCGGTCCGTCATAGGCGAGCTGCCCTTCGTTGAGCAGCAGCACATTGTCGCAGCGTTCGGCTTCGTCGAGATAGGCAGTCGACCAGACCACGGCCATCCCTTCGTCGGTCAGCGCCTGCACCATGCGCCACAGGTCCTGACGGCTGACCGGATCGACGCCGACGCCCGGTTCGTCGAGCAGCAGGACGGCAGGCCGGGCCATCAACGCGCAGGCGAGGCCCAGCTTCTGCTTCATGCCGCCGGAGAGCTTGCCCGCCAGGCGTCCGGTAAAAGGGGCAAGGCGCGTGAAGTCGAGCAATTGGGCAAACAGGTCGGCGTGCCCATCGGCATCCATGCCGCGCAGCTGTGCATAGAGGCGCATATTCTCCATGACCGACAGGTCTTCGTAGAGCCCGAAGCGTTGCGGCATGTAGCCTGTCGCAACATGGACGGCGTCATTGTCGTCCGCCACATCGAAGCCCGCTACCGTGGCGTGGCCGCTGTTCGGCACCAGCAGTCCTGTCAGGATACGCATCAGGGTGGTCTTGCCCGCGCCGTCCGGCCCGACCAGCCCGGTCAGTCGGCCATAGCTTATCTGCGCGCTGAGATCCTGTAACGCAGGCGCACTGCCGAAATGCTTGCTCAACCTGTCGATGACGACCGCGACATCGCCATTTTGCTCCTGTGGCGCGGTGGCGGGCGGCACGTCAGCGGCCTTTGGCGCGCGCGCCGGTGGCTTGTCCGGCTTCGACCTCGATCGTTACCGGCATGCCCTGACGCAGCGCAGCATCGGCATTGGTGACCACGATCCGCAGGCGATAGACCAGATCCGTGCGCAGATCGGTGGTTTCTACCGTTTTTGGCGTGAACTCCGCCCGCGGTGATATGAACCCGATCTGGCCTTGATAGGTCTTGTCGGACGAGTCGCTGCGAACGCGCACCCGCATTCCGGGCGCGATGCGCCCCAGATCCGGTTCGCCGACATAGGCGCGGACATAAACCGGTGCATCAAGGCTGAGGCTATAGACCGGGCTTTGGCTGACAACCATGCTGCCGGGTTCGCGCACCCGTGCGATGATTGTGCCGGTGCTGGGTGCAAGCAGAACCGTGTCGGCAAGAGCGGTGGCGGCTTGAGCCCGTGCTGCCTGTGCGGCGGCGAGGCGGGCTTGCCCCGCCGCGATGTCTTCCTTGCGGAAGCCTTCGGCGGCTTGCGAATGCGCGGCCCGGGCCGCCTTGACACTGGCGGCGGCCTGATCGCGCGCAGTGCGCGCGGCATCGACCGTCTTTTGACTGGCGGCTCCCGACGCGAGCAACTGGCTCTGACGGTCGAAATTCCGCTCCGTGTCCCTGGCGACGGCCAGGGCCTGATTGAGGGCCTCCTGCGCCTGCGCAATCTCCTGCGGCCGCAGCCCGCGGCGCAGTTTGTCGAGGTCTGCCTGTGCGACCGCTACGGCGGCGTCGGCGGCCGCGAGCGCTTCCTCGAACGGCTGCGCGTCGAGAGTCGCCATATGTGCGCCCGGCTCGACATGATCGCCTTCATCGAACGGCATCTGCGTGACGCGGCCGGACTGGCGGAAGGCCAATTGCACCTCCCGGATGTCGACATTGCCGTACAGGGTGAGTGCGTCACCGTCGCGGCTGCCCCGCTGCATCCACAACCATCCGGCACCGATGATTGCGATGACGGCGGCAATAATCAGGATCCGCTTTGTTGTGCCGGACAGGCGGATGTTCTTCATGATGATGCTCCGACGCCGCGCAGATAGATGGCGAACACGCCGGGCGCATCGCGGCGGATGCGAGTCACATCGCCCGCCAGCATGGATTGCATGACCAGGCCCTGGACCGTGCCGATAAACAGGGTGGCCGCGGCTTCCGGATCGAGGTCCGCATGCAGTTCGCCCCGTGTCTTTCCGGCGTCGAGCAGGGTATGCAGCCGTTCGCCATAATGGCGGATCAGGGTCTGGGCCATGCGTTTGGGAAGCGTCTCGCCCGGTCGCTGCAACTCCCCGAACAGCATTCTCGGCACGCCCGGGTGATCAGACACGAAATCGATATGCGTCATGAAAACCGCCTCAAGCGCGGCAGCCGGAGAGGCGGCTTCTTCGATCGCCTTGTCCACGCGGGCGAGCAACCGCTCGGTCACCCAGGACATGACCGCCTGCAGGATGGCGTCCTTGGTCGGGAAGTGGCGGAAGAGCGCGCCCTGGGTCAGACCCATCCGTTGGGCGATGGCCGTCGTGGTGATGTCGCTCGGGTTCTGTTCCGCAGCCAGGTCGACCACCGCCTCCACGGTCGCCGCCCGTCGCTCGTCAGCGGGAAGATGTTTGGACCGCCCGTTCATAGCTTGCGCCTTCAAAAGATAGTAATCTATTACTATCTATCTGTCATGAGCGTCTGGCGCAAGATGGTTCCGCCTGGATCGAGGCTGTCGGCCCATCCGCATGAGTGCATCATGGTCACTCAGACCATCGGCCATCTCCATAGTGGTATATGATTCTATACTTCTCGAAATGTAGATTGACCGCGCAGGCGCCTACTATTATTCGATGAGTTTGGAAGGATGGAATCGACCATGAAGGAGTTCAATCCGCAGGACTCGGCCGTCGAGGCGCTTGGCGCGCTGGCGCATGACACGCGCCTGTCTGTCTTTCGTATGTTGGTGAAGGCAGGGCCCGATGGACTGATCGCCGGCGCCATCGCGCAGGCCGCCAATGTGCCTCCGTCCACCATGTCGCATCATCTGGGTATTCTTGAACGGGCGGGACTCGTGGAGTCCGAGCGGGAAAGCCGGCTCATCCACTATCGCGCCGATTATGAGGGGATGCGCCGGCTGCTGGCCTTCCTGATGGAGGACTGCTGCCAGGGCGTCCCTGAAATGTGCGCCGATCTGTTCGGCGAGCTCGACTGCAAGGCCTGAGGTTACTCCCATGTCCGACACGATCGGCCCCGGCAAGACCTACAACGTGCTCTTCCTGTGCACCGGTAACAGCGCCCGCTCGATCCTGGGCGAAGCCATCATGAACAAGCTGGGGGAAGGGCGTTTCCGCGCCTGGAGCGCCGGCAGCCAGCCCAGGGGCGAAGTCCATCCGATGGCGCTCTCGGTTTTGAACGGGCTTGGGTTCGACACAGCGGGCATGCGTTTGAAAAGCTGGGACGAGTTCGCCGTGCCGGACGCGCCGCAATTCGATTTCATCTTCACCGTCTGCGATAACGCCGCAGGCGAAACATGTCCCGTGTGGATCGGCCATCCGATGACGGCGCACTGGGGCATCGAGGATCCGGCCGCCGTCGAAGGCGATGATCAGCGTGAGGCTTTCATGCAGGCCCTGCGCTACTTGCAGAACCGCATTTCGCTGTTCCTCGCGCTCCCGCTCGCCAGCCTCGACGAGATGGCGATGCGGCGCAAACTCAGGGAAATCGGCCAGAGCGAGGGCGCCAGCGTCAGGGCAGGAGCATGCGAATGACCCACCCGGAGACGCCTGTCGACATCGTCATCTACCACAATCCTGAATGCGGAACCTCGCGCAATGCGCTGGCCATGATCCGCAATGCCGGCATCGAACCGCATGTCATCGAGTACCTCAAGACTCTGCCTTCGCGTGCCTTGCTGGCAAGCCTCATCGTCCGCGCCAGCGTCACCCCGCGCGCCCTGCTGCGCGAGAAGGGCACGCCCTTTGCCGAACTGGGACTCGACAATCCGGATCTCACTGATGCGCAGTTGATCGATGCGATGATGGAACATCCGATCCTCATCAATCGGCCGCTGGTCGTCTCGCCGCTGGGCGTGAAGCTTTGCCGTCCGTCCGAGGAGGTCCTCGACCTCCTACCGGCTGACCAGCGCAGCGCCTTCGCCAAGGAAGACGGCGAACAGGTGATCGATGCCGCCGGCAGGCGTGTCACCGGTTGAACGAGGGATCAAGATGACCGCACAGCCCAGGCGTGAACGCCTGTCGTTTCTCGATCGGTATCTCACCCTGTGGATTTTCCTCGCCATGGCGCTCGGCGTGGGTCTGGGATCGACCTTCGAAGGATTGCCAAGGGCGATCGACAGCCTGTCCTGGGGGACCACCAACCTGCCCATCGCCATCGGCCTGATCCTGATGATGTATCCGCCGCTCGCGCGGGTGCGCTATGAGGAACTGCCGCGCGTGTTCGAAGACAAGCGGGTGCTGGCGATCTCGCTGATCCAGAACTGGATCATCGGCCCGGTGCTGATGTTTGCGCTCGCCGTCATCTTCCTCAGCGACAAGCCGGAATATATGACAGGCCTGATCCTCATCGGCCTCGCCCGTTGCATTGCCATGGTCATCGTCTGGAACCATCTCGCCAAGGGCGACAACCAGTATGTGGCTGCGCTGGTCGCGTTCAATTCAATCTTTCAGATCCTGTTCTTCAGCGTTTACGCCTGGTTCTTCCTCGCCTTTTTGCCGCCGCTGCTCGGGCTGGAGGGCAGCGTTATCCATGTCAGCTTCTGGACCATCGCCGAGGCGGTGCTGATCTATCTCGGCATTCCCTTTCTGGCTGGATTTCTCACCCGCAAATGGCTCGTTCAAGCCAGAGGCAATGAATGGTATGAAACCTGCTTTCTGCCCAGGATCGGCCCGATCACGCTCGTCGCGCTGCTGTTCACTATCGTCGCCATGTTCAGCCTCAAGGGCAATGAGATCGTGACACTGCCGGGTGACATACTGCGGATCGCCATCCCGCTCACCATCTACTTCGTGGTTCAATTCAGCATCAGCTTCTTCATGGGCAAGCTGATCGAGAGCGACTATCCGCGCACGACGGCGGTGGCGTTCACGGCCGCGGGCAACAATTTCGAGCTGGCGATTGCGGTCGCCATCGCCGCCTTTGGACTGGCCTCGCCGGTCGCCTTCGCTGCGGTGATCGGGCCGCTGGTCGAGGTTCCGGTGCTGATCCTGCTGGTCAACGCCGCCTTCTGGTTCGGGCGGCGCTGGTTCCCCGACAGCGTGCCGGCGGAGGTCCGGGCATGAACGAGACGAACCACAGCCGATTGCGGACGCTTGCCGATCCCGACCGTCTTCCAGCGCTCAAGCCCGACTATGTTCATCGGCGTCCAGCCCTGGGCCTGGGGGATCTCAATCCGCCGCCGCGCATCCTGCTGCTCTACGGATCCTTGCGCGAACGGTCCTATTCGCGGCTTGTGGTGGAAGAGGCGGCGCGTCTGCTCCAGTTCTTCGGCTGCGAAACGCGGATCTTCGATCCCTCTGATTTGCCGATGCCCGATCAGGTCCAGGATGACGATCATCCGGCGGTTCACGAACTGCGGGCGCATGCGCTCTGGTCCGAGGGCCAGGTCTGGTGCAGCCCGGAACGGCACGGCCAGATCACCGGGATCATGAAATCGCAGATCGATCACCTGCCGCTGGCTTTGAAGGGCATGCGCCCGACGCAGGGTCGCGCCCTTGCCGTCATGCAGGTCTCCGCAGGTTCACAATCGTTCAACAGCGTGAACAGCTTGCGCGTCCTCGGCCGCTGGATGCGGATGTTCACCATCCCCAACCAGTCGAGCGTCGCCAAAGCCTTCACCGAGTTCGACGAGGCCGGGCGGATGAAGCCGTCGAGCTATTACGACCGGATCGTCGACGTGATGGAGGAACTGGTGCGTTTCACTGTCCTGCTCCGCCCGCATGTCGATCAACTGGTCGATCGCTATTCGGAGCGGGTCGAAACGGATCGACCGGTCATTGCTCCGGCGGAAATCCTCGCCTCGATCGATGGGACTCTGGTTCCGCCACGACAGAAGGCATGATGCCCAATGGCCCCGCGCGTCTCGGTATCCAGAACGAACTGGCAGACATTTATGGCCGTTTGAGTGCCTTCGACTGACCGGGTCTGGACGAGGGCGTGACGGCTTGCTGCTATGCCGAGTCCGAAAGGAGCTGGATCGCCGGTGCCCAGGATGGGGCGTGGGCGGCTTTCTACATCAGCGGCGATGCGACGGATTACGGGAATGGTTCGAGGCTGAGCGCACTTTTCCGCAAAACCCCGCCGATGACGTCTGTTGTTCGCCGGCGGTGCCAATAGCGAAATCAGGCTGCCACGACTGATGGCGCGCAACAGTATCTCATGGACGTGGATCGATGCCGGAGCCGTCCAGGTGAGAGGGGAGTGGGAAGGAGTGATCGAGCCAAAGCTCTGCTCAAGCCCATTTGGATATCCCCATGCGCGATCTCACCTCAATCCCGGCCGAGGCCGGCCCCAGCCCCGCGCGCCCGCTCGATTATATTCGCGTCGATGCGCCGCAACCCGTCGTCCTGGCCTATGGCATCGGTGTCGACAGCACCGCGCTTCTTCTCGAACTTGAAAGCCGGGGCACGCCGCCTGACCTCGTGATCACGGGGGATCCCGGCGTCGAGAAACCGGAAACTTATGCCTATCAGAAGATGATCGCCGCCTGGATGGCGGCGCGAGGAATTCCCTATGTGACGGTGCGCTACACACCGCGCCGCTTCAAGCATTGGCCGCCCTATTTCGATCTGCTGTCCAACGTTCTGACGAACGCCACCTTGCCGAGCATTTCGCTGGGGCGCCATTCGTGCTCGCTCAAATGGAAGGTCGCCCCGCAGGACGCCTTTCTCAAGCAGTGGGAACCGGCCAAGGAGGCCTGGGCGCGCGGGCAGAAGGTCGTTCGCCTTATCGGTTACGACGCATCGCCGGCTGACACGCGGCGCTATACCCATGCCTCGACCATCACGAGCGATCTTTTCGAATGCCGCTACCCTCTGCGCGATTGGGGCTGGGATCGCGCGGCCTGCATCGCCCGGATCGAAGCCGCTCAGCTTCCCGTCCCGCCAAAATCGAGCTGCTTCATCTGCGGGGCGATGAAGCCGGACGAAGTTCGCGCCCTTCCGTCCTGGTGCCTGCGCCTCATTGTGCTGGTCGAGGCGAGAGCGGCCCCGCGTCTCAGGACCGTCGAGGGCCTGTGGCGCCGCTCGACGCGCACGCGGCCCGGGCGCATGACCGATTTCATCCGCGCCGAAGAGTTGCTGCCGGCCGCCGACATCGACGCGATCATCCACGACGCGCCTGCCGACCTCATCCGGTTCCAGGATGTGGCGGCCCATGTCCCGCTCCCCGACCGTCCGGCCATGGCGGAGTGGCTCGAGCAGTTCAACGCCGGCCTGAAGGAGGCAGCATGACCACCTCCGTTACAGAACAGATCGCCCGTTTGAACGACCGTTGCCGCCAGGGTTTCGATCCGACCGCTCGCCTTGTCGTGACCCGCGCCTGCCTCGCTCGTCTCGCAGGCGAAGAAGACGCGGTTCGTGAAATCATTGCCCAGGCTGAACTCCTCGCCGCCGTCCGCCGGTATGACTTTGGCCCCGGCGACGGCCCGGAACGAGACTTCGGCGCCTTCGATCTTCGGGGCGAACGCATCTTCTTCAAGATCGACTATTATGATCCCGCCCTCGAATTCGGATCGGAAGATCCAGCGGACGCATCGCTCACGCGGCGCGTGCTCACGATCATGCTCGCCGAGGATTATTGAGGGCTTCGATCGCGCCCTTCGGCGGTCCGGGAAAAGGGGAGGGGGACTGCAGGCGGAGAATTTCCACTTGTCGAGGAGCCCCAGATGTCCCTTCCCGCCACGATCAACAGCCAGGTCGATCCTGCCGCCGTCACCAGAGTCACCCGCCTCTTCAATAACACGCTCGGCGATATTCTCTCCGAGCTTATCCAGAACGCACGCCGGGCGGGTGCGAGCGCGGTCGACCTCAAGGTCTTCGACGCCGATGGGACTGCGTTTCTCGCCATTGCCGACGATGGCGCCGGGATCGAGGATCCATCGGTCATTCTCGCCCTCGGTCGGTCGGGTTGGGGTGACGAGATCGCGCGGCGGGAGGATCCTGCCGGCATGGGCGTGTTCAGCCTTGCCGGTCGCGATGTCGAGATTCGCTCCTGCCCGCGCTCGACTGGCGAGGGCTGGTCGATCCGCATCGCTTCAGGCGATTGGGAGTCCGGCGCGCCCATCGCCGTTGCGCCCTGCACCCACCCGTTCGGAACCGAGATCCGGGTGCCGATTGACGCGCAATGGCTCAAGTCACTCGAGACTATTGCACAAAGCGCCGCGCGTTATTGCCCGCTTCCGGTTCGGCTCGACGGCCAGGATCTGCTCCGCGAGGACTGGCTGAAGGGCGCAGAGACGGTCGTCGAGCAGGACGGCGTCCGCATCGGCATCTATCGCAACTATCTTCACCGGCATTTCAGCCCGAGCATCAACTTCCATGGCGTGACTGTCGCGTCGCTCCTTCCGACGGTCGCGGAAAAGGATCGCCACTGGGCGGCCAAGATCGACATCGTCGATGCTCCGGAATTGCAGCTCGTACTCCCGGCCCGCAAGGAGATGGTCGAGAATGGCGCGCTGCAGAGCCTGCGCGCGGCGATCCGCCTCGCCATCTACCGGCATATCCAGGCGCTCGGCAGTCATCGTCTGGCCTTCGCGGACTGGCGAGAGGCGGCCGATCTCGATGTTCAGCTTCCCGAGGCACGGGGTGAGCTATTCTCATGGACGCCGGCGGTCGCCGACTACAATAGCGGGTCCGGTCGCCAGCACCTGACCTCGACGGACGATCTCGTCCTGATCGATGATTTTGGGCCACCGCTCGAGCAGTGCGCTGCATTCGCGCTCTCGAAGGACGGCCGCTATGAGGGACGGCTCGCCGAATCCGACGAGGTGATGGTGGGCTATGGCTGGTATGACCGGCTTCCCCGGATCACTGATCTCCGCTTCGAGATCGACAAGGGGGGCGAGACGCTTGTGCTCGGTGGGTCGGACCTTCCCGGTATCGACAGCGGCACGGTCGAGCGACTGGATCTCGTGCTGACGATTTCCGGCCCCGCCCCTGAAACGCTTCATATACCGGCGCCTGTCGCCATCGAATATGACGATGGCCTCTTCTGGAGCTTCGAGGAGGCTAATATTCTCCTGGCGGCACCCACGGCCGTCACGCCTGCCGAACTGGTCGATCTGCTCGACGGCGCCTGCTTTTGCGCCAGCGACGATCGCGAGGCTGATAGCTGGGATACGCAGCACGATCGTTTCCTGCTCGATGCGCAGGAAATGGCGACCCGTCTCCTTCTGGGCGATGAAGCGGCCCTGCTCGAGCGCCTGCGCGCCGTCCTCGCCTACCGGACCCAATGGTTCGTTCCGGAAGGCTCCCGGTTCGTCGCCGTTATCGGACGCGAGGCCATGGATCTGCGGATCGAGCGGGTTTCGGCGAGCAGCTGATCTGCTGCCCGACGATTGGCGTCGGGGGTGGGGTTGATCAGGCCGGGACCAGGCGGGGGCTGTTCGGATCGATCCATGGATCGACCGGATCGTCCCGAGGCCGCGGACGCGGGCCTCGGATATGGCGCTTGCGCGCGAACGGCCGAGGAGAGGAGGGGGAGGAAGGACGGTGTCCCGGACACAGTGTTCGAGACCAT
>JAMHVU010000017.1:0-2506 GCA_035911355.1 Sphingobium sp. | reverse complement strand
GAACGAGGGACAGTGAGACGAGGCGGGGCAGTTCCAAGCACGCCGCCTCGCGACACAATGTAGTGCTAGCAGCGATTACTTAAAGGGGTGTGAAGCAATTGTGATCCGACGTGTGAATCGCGTGCGGGCTCATCGCCCCCGGGTCGCCGCGTAAAGCGAGACGGCGGCCGCGTTCGACACATTGAGCGAGCCGAAGGCCCCCGCGGCCTCGATCCGCGCGAGCCGGTGGCAGAGCTTCGTCGTCAGTTCCCGCATCCCCGGCCCCTCGGCGCCGAGCACGAGCCCGAGCGGCTGGCGCGTGAGGTCGCCGACGGCCGCCTCCAGCGTCATTTCCGCCGCCCCGTCGAGCCCCACCATCGCATAGCCCATTTCCCTGAGCGCTCCGATCGCATTGGCTAGATTGGGCACGCGCAGATAGGGCTGGCGCTCCAGCGCGCCCGAGGCGGTCTTGGCAAGCGCGCCGGTCTCGGGCGCGGAATGCCGATGCGGCGCGATCACCGCCCGCGCCCCGAACACTTCCGCCGAGCGCAGCACCGCGCCCACGTTATGCGGATCCGTCACCCGGTCGAGGAGCAGCACGACCGGCGCCTCGTCCCGCGGCGCGCAGATCTCCGAGACCGAACCCCAGTCGAGCGGCGCCACTTCGAGCGCCGCCCCCTGGTGGACGGAGGCGGGATCTAGCGGAACGTCGAACCGTCGCGGATCGACGATCCTCGGCTCCATCCCGCTCGCGGCGATCTCTGGCGCGAGCTTGTCCGCCGCGTTGCGCGTGAGCACGAGGTTCAGTCGCTTTCGCCCGGGATTGGCCAGCGCGTCGCGCACCGCGTGCAGCCCGAAGAGCCAGAGGCTTCCACCCGCGTCGGCCCGCCGCGCGCGTTCCTTCTCGATCGTCCATGCGGGCTTCTTGGCCATACTCTCTCCGCGCGCTCCGGAACTTTCCTACCTCAGGGCAGGGCGGTCCCAACGCGGCATACCCCCCGCCGGACACGAGATGCAAGGCCACCACTTGTTTGCCAATCAGCTCTCCGCTTTGCCTCGCCAATTCGGCCTCTGACTGACCGTTTGAAAGGGGGATTTGCATCATCCTGCTTGTGTGATTCTTGCTGTTCATGTGGACAGCGAGCACGTGATGGCGGATGGCCCGGATTGAGAGTCAGACGCGGCGGTATCCGACCGATCTGACGGATATGGAGAACTGATCCCCGAGATCCGGACACCGCCCTAGTTGTTCAGTCCGGGCATTTGATGGATTGGTTCGAGGCTGAATCGTTCTGGCTCGTTTGTCCAGCATTCGCAGATGAACTCGTAAGGCGTGAGGCCTCCGAGGGTGTTGAGGGGGCGTGCGAAGTTGTAGGCTGATACGAAGTTGGCAAGGTGTGTTTCGAACCGCCGGTGGTCGTCGTAGTGGAAGCGCTTGACGTTCAGCGGGAAAACGATCCCCCGGATCGTTTTCTGACCCGCTTCACCCTCCTTGATCGCGCGGTTCATCCGCTCGACCTGGCCGTTCGTCCAGGGGTGTTTCACCTTTGTCAGGCGATGCTCGATGCCGTTCTCCCGGCCTCGCATGTCGAACATATGGGTCATGTATCGCGCGGTCGGGCCGTCAGCGCAGCGCGGCGGAAAGGTGAACTGGACGCCATTGTCGGTGAGCACGGTGTGGATCTTGTAGGCAACCGCCGCGATCAGGGCCGAGAGGAAGGCCGGCGCCGAAGTCCGCCCTGTCTCGCGGACGACCCGGACGAAGGCGAATTTGCTCGCGCGGTCAATGGCCACGTAGAGACAGAGCTTGCCCTCGGCGGTCCGCGCTTCGGCGATGCCGATGTGGAAGGAGCCGATGGGATAGGCTTTGAACTTTTTCCTCGCCGGCCTGTCGCCCTCCACATCGGGCAACTGCGAAATCACATGGCGCCGCGGGCAGCGGTGACGCGACGAGCGCGTCAGCCGCGGGATCGTCGCCCGCGGAGCGTAAAGGCGTTCCTCGCGACAAACGATCCCCGGATCGTTTGCTTGACGCTCGAACTCCAGCGGCGGGAGCCCGTGCCGGCGGAAGGCGACGACGATCGCCTCCTCCTCCATCGACAGCACCGTCGATCTCGGCTCCTTCGGGCCTGCCGGCAGGTCGGCCGCTGAGCCGCGCTTCTTCCACTTCGCCACGGTCTTCTGGTTGATCCCGTAGCTCTTCGACAGCGCCCTCAGGCTCTCTTGACTATGCTGCATCGCTCGTCGGGATCCTTATACCCACCCGCAGTGATCAGAACCCATTAGCCCATTCACGGCGGCCGATGGACTTGATGCGCCAGGGCGGTTTGAACCGCCCCGGGTCTACCGGAGGCTGATTGTTTCAACGGTCAGGGGGCTTGATCGAGGGTTTTGAGGTTGGTGAAGTAGGCCTTTTCGGCCTCGGCGGGCGGGACGTAGCCGATGGGGGCGAGCAGTCGTCGGTTGTTGTACCAGTCGATCCACTTCAGCGCCTGCCATTCGACGTCGCGCAGTGTTCGCCATGGCC
>JAMHVU010000016.1:0-1060 GCA_035911355.1 Sphingobium sp. | reverse complement strand
GCCAAAGCGGCGCTCGGGCTTGGTCAGGTCGCGCGGCCAGTAGCCGTGATAGGCGGTGTAGTTGCGGCCATCGTCGCCGATGCCAATCGCATCGGTGTTGTCCATCGGCACCGTGATCCACAGCGCGTTTACACCCAGCTGACCAAAGTAGTCGGCTTCAATCTTTTGCTTCAGGCCCGCCCAGTCGCCACCTTGCCAGTTGGCCGACGAATCCAGGCCTCCCGCCGTCGATGGCGCATTGTTCGCGGCGTTGCCATCCAGGAAGCGATCGACAAAGACGAAGTACAGGACCGCGTCGCGCCAGTCGAAGCCGCCCATCGGCATCAGGTTGCACATCGGAATCGGATCGGCGCAGCTGTACTTGTCACAAGTGATGCCCGACAGCACCGAGTTCATGCCGCCAAAGCCATCCGACTCGCCGTTTGGATTTTCGGGGTCGGCGATCCACGACTCTTTGCCAGCCGCATCGACGATACGAATCTTGTACAGAAACTTCGTCACCCACGGCAGATCGGGAATGGTGACGCGCCACAGTTGGCCGTCGAACTTAAACGCGTCGCCTTTGACCCACGCGCCCATTCGATAGTCGCCGCGCAGCTCGACCGACTTTTCGTCGCCTTTGGTGACGCCGTTAAAGCCTTTCCACACAAACTCGCGCGGACAGCGGCGCTCGGACTCGGCGCACATCGGCAGCACCGGCGGCATTCCGCCCGAGCCTGAGCCCGAGCCATACGAGCCACCGCCCGGCTGCGGACCCGGATCAAACGGATCTCCCGGCGTACCGCCAGCCGTCGAAAAGTCCGTACACGCGCTTAGCAGCGACGAAAAACCGAGCAACAAACCAAGCGCCAATGCGCGGGCTTTTGTCTTTATCGGGGCGGCGGGCAGACCTGCACTGGTGACAAAGCGTGTCATCACGACTCCTGATGCGACCGTCGGAAAGAGAGCGGGAAAGCCTCTGAGATGTCGTGCAGAAAGCCGCTGCACCAGCAGCCACCGCACAACCAGCCGCGAACTTAGCGAGATTTAAGCGCGCTCGTAATTAAAATTCGCGGCCCGA
>JAMHVU010000015.1:0-2171 GCA_035911355.1 Sphingobium sp. | reverse complement strand
GAATGCTCATCCATCGCCTCCAGCCGCAGACGGTCAACGCCCTCCAGAATCCGCGCGTGCTCGCGGTAGCGTTCCTCGACCTCGCGCAGCCCCTCGTCGGCCTGCTGCAGGTAGATGTCGCGCAGGCGGGTGGACTGCTTTTTTGGGCCGCTCGATTGCGCTGCGGCCCCGGCGCTCGGAGCGAATATCCGCCCAATGGCGCGCGGTGCTGCGCCCGCACCGGGCGGGGCGACTGCCGCGACTTCTTTCCTTGCCGCCGCCAGTTCGAGCGTCACGTCGCGCATCTGGCGCAATCGCTCCAGCTCTGCCCGCAGCGCAGGCTCATCGCTCGATCCGCTTGTGCCAGACGCCTTGCGCATATCGTCAAGCCGCTTTAGCTTGCGCTCGATTTCCGCGATCGCATCATCGATGCGCGGCAAGTCTCCAACGGCCGGGCCGCTGACCCATGCGGCCACCGACTCACCGAAAAACCGCATCGTGCCCGCCAGCGCGGCGATCCCGTTCGCTGTGGCGATAGCCGCCTCGCCGATACCCCGGAGCGCATCCGCTAGCCCGTCGCGGAACGCTGGGTCTTTCGCCATCGAAACCACCTGCCCGGACAAGTCGCTCAGCACCGGCAGCAGTTGCGCTCCGGCCTCAATTGCCGCTCCACGAACAGCGGCGCCCATGCGTGTGAGGTTGTCGTTGAATTCCTCCGCCGCCCTCCCCGCCTCGCCAGAGATCACCAGCCCCAGCCGCTCGGCCTCGATGCGCATCTCGGCCAGCCCTGTCGCCCCGCCATTCAACAGCGGGATCAGGTCCGCCCCCGATCTGCCGAGCAGCTCGACCGCGAGCGCGGTTTTCGTCGCACCGTCCGGCAGCGAGGCGAACACGTCCGCCAGATCGGTCATCACGTCAGCCGAGTTGCGCAGCGACCCGTCAGCATTCAGCGCCGCAACGCCGATCGCGCCGAACAGATCGACGTACCGCTCGGTGCCCCGCGCCGCCTCCGCCTGTGCGCGCACCAGGCGCGTCATGCCGGCCTGCAATTGGCCTACAGATACGTCGGACAGCTTCGCGGCGTATTGCAGTGCCGAAAGCGCCTCAGTGGTAGTGCCGATCTTCTGTGCCGTTTTACTGATCTGGTCCATCTCGTCGATGGCACCCTTGATCGCGTAGGCGGCCCCCGCCGCCGCCGTTGCCAACGACGCGCCGATCACCTTCGCCGCGGCATTCGCCTCGGACTTCATGCGCCGGAACGCGCGTTCCGACTCTTTCGACGCCCGCTTGATGTCCGTCTCGAACCGGCCGGTCAGCGCCTCGAGGATGACTGATATTTTCATTTCAGCAGCTGCCTCATGATGGCCAGATCGGTTTCGGTGTACCCATCCCCGGCGTCGCGCCAGGCATCGCGGGCGAGCAGGAAATCAGCAGGACGCGGCGCGGGCGATCCAGGCGCACGGTGGACCGCGACGTAGTTGGCTGTCAGTTGCGCCAGCCCGAGCTCGATACGCTCCTCTGGCAGCGGCTCGCGGCCCAGGAACTCGGCATACACCCGCGTGACCCAAAGTGGCCACGTCATGACCTCGTGGACGGGCCGGCGCATGATCAGCGACAGACGCACCAGCCACCTATGCCATTCGTCCGCGAGGTCTAGCCGTTTCCCTCGTCGTGCACCTTGCGCGCAAGATCGACCAGCGCATCGATCAGCCACGACGGATCGGACTGCAAATCCTTCAGCGCGCGATACACCGCCTGCCCGTCCTGCGTGCACAGCGTCATCACCACCATGCGCTGCGAGCGTTCTGCGGACTGCGCCAAATCGACTTCGACCACCGACGCGGACTCACCATCGCTCCTTACCACTTGCCCGCGCAGCAGTTCCACGCGCTGCCCAGCAGTGAGCGGTTTCCACCACGTCGGGACGGTTTTTCCGCGCACCGATAACTCGCGCTGGATCAGCGATGCATCGATCAGATCATCGAAGTAGCTCATCACTCACACCTCAGGAACCGGACACCCGCCGGATGCGCCACGGCGAGACAGCACAGAGCCAGCGGGGCCGGAATCCAGATCGCCGTTATGGATCGCCGTTCCGCCTGTTATGGCCAATCCCACGCCACCGCGCCGGAGCGCTGGATCACCAGAGAACCGCGCACGATCTCGTTCGTCTGAATGTCGATCGTCACGTC
>JAMHVU010000014.1:0-4931 GCA_035911355.1 Sphingobium sp. | reverse complement strand
AGCCAGCTTGGCGGACACCCGCGGGCCGGCATTGACAGCGAAATCATAGATGTCCTCTGCGATCTCCTGCGCCATGCGCGAGCACTGCAGAGGCGCCCAGAATTCGGCGCGGTAGAAATCGCGCACCAGGTCTGTGGGGGGCGTCTCGTCGCGATCAATCCATGTCCAGCCTGGCCAGCGCGGGTGCATCTTGCGGGCGATCCCGGCATACGTCCGGCCGCCGCGATCGCCATTGATGTTGGTGAGCCGAAAACCGCCCTCGGCCTTAAGGGTGCGCTGAAATGCGGGCTCGAAGTCGGCCATTATTTTGGCCCTTTGAGGAATTCATGCCACAGAGAAACCAGCACCCATCCGATAAATCCGACGAGTCCCCACTGGGTAACGGACAGCCGCAGCTTTGACCAGAATTCAGCGCGGGCCTCAATGCGCTTGATCTCGGCTTCGTGATATCGGCGGTGTCCATCCGGATCTCCATCCGGAAACCCGGATGCGAGAGAATCCAGGCGCTGCGCTTGTTCGGTTGCGCTCGTTCGCACAAAATCGGCCAGGTTGTCGAGCTTTGCGTTTTGCTGCTGGATCAACTCAAACAGCACATCTTGATTACGGCGACGTTCGTCACCCTCCCATCTCGCGTACGCCTCCTGAAATAGCCTGCGCTCCATGGTTACACCGTCGAAAATGTGATGCCATCAAGCGTGATAAGACCCGGGTCAGTTCCCCAGGACGGATGAACCGTGCCGTCCGGCTCAATCTGGATAAAGCTGGCGCCGTATCCCGGGAAAAGCAGTGTCTGCGTCGGCCGATACCCGACCGGGAGCGTGAATGCGGTGCCGGCGTTGGTCGCCCCGCTTGTTCCAAGCGCCCCGCGCAGCCTGATGACGTTGTGCGGGTCTTTGCGATAGGAGACCGGAGTCCCTGCGCCGAACAGCGAGAAGCCCGCACCGAAGGACGGAACGCTCGTCCAGGTAAGCGAGCCACCGGAGTTGAGATAGGTGCCATCCGGAAACTTGAGCAGGTCAGCGCGAGCGGTATTGACGTTCGCCATGTCGATGGCGACGGCCTTCCCGTTAATGTCGCGGTCAAGGCTGTTCGTGTCGAACATGATGCCGCGCGTCCATCCGCAATACTCGCCAGCCGTGGATCGCGGCTGGCTGGTGATCCAGTAGGCGTAAGAGTTGAGGTTGTACCGGTTCGACCCAAAGCCGCCGCGCACGGCTCCGGTCAGCAGGGCGTCCGGCCGGTTCTTGAATACCACATCGACGCCGATAACCGCGTCAGACTGGTTGCTGTATTGCGAAACGCAGGAGAACTCCGCGCCCACCAGGACACAAGACGACGTAGCCACCGCAGACCGGGTGCCGGTCCAGGCTTCGGTCGCGATCCCCCAGATCGTTCCGGTGCCTCCCGAGGCCTCGCCAACGAAGTACCCGGGCACCACCTGCTTGGCCCCGGAAGTGCGAGTAAGCGCCGCTACCCAGCCGTACATCAAGGACGGGTTCCCGGTCGGCGTCAGGTTGTTGTTGATCAGGTACTGCCAGCGATTCCAAACGTTTTCGGCGTCGAAGTGGCCGACGCTGTTGAGCTCGGTATTGATTGCAGCAATGTCCAGGCTCAGCGCCTCGATCTGGCCGGAGATTTCGGCGCCGATATTCCCGCTCGAAATACCCGACGTGATGAGCTGCTGGACGAGGATGGTCAGGCGGTCAAGCGCATCATTGATAACCCTGGGGTAAAAGCCCCCCTGGTTCGTGAGCTCGACCGGCTGCAGCGGCTGGATGTCGCTGGTGACGGTCAGGCTGTACCCGGAATCCAGGGCGGCCGACAGGGTAACAGTACCGCCGGGGTTGTCGTCCTGGTTGGCATTCAGGCTGGCCGTGAAGTCGGTACCGAGATCCAGCACCACGACCGCACCCTCGGAGCTGGTGCGGGTTACATACAGATCCGAGGCGGAAAAAATCTTGAACGAGAACGGGAAAACGGTAGATGACCCGTTGCCAGCATAGGGGCCGGCCTTACGGTTGGTGCTGGAGATGGTCATGATTGGCGCTCCGGTGGGATGCCCAAAGGCTACCCACCGGGGCCAATCCCACGCGCACCTAGCGCTTGCTCTCCGGACTGGCTGCGCCAGTGATCGCGCCGCGCGCCGCGTCAATAGGTCCGGTGGGCGAAATCCGACCTTCCGCAACGCCGGTCGCGTAGCCAATCGGCCGCGCCGCCAGGTTTGCGGGAAGGCCCACCGTCATGCTGATGAGGGTTGCCACGTCGCGCACCGCCTTCTGGACACTACCGCCTTCCGCCACGGCTTTGTAGGCAGACACCGGCGCCCGGGCTGCGCTCTCAAGCATGGACACGGCAGGGGATGTCGCGAGCCGGTCGTCGTAAGGCTTGCTGTTCGCCGCGTTCACCAGCGCGCTGACGCCTTGCCCGACAACCGGCACCATCGCCGTTACGTTGCGCAGCGGTGCCCACCCGAACAGCGCCGCAATCCAGTCGTCAAGATATTCGCCGTCCTTGTCGGCGTCATCCGGGCCGCCGCGGAACAGTTGGACGATGGCCTCGGCGACGACGGCCGGCGCCAGGAATCCCAGCCCCAGCACGAACAGCCCTCGACCGGCATTCTGGCGCAATCCGCCATCCCGGGCGATCTGCACGAATTGCGACCCCAGCAGGTTGGCCTGCATGTTGAAATAACCGGCGAACTGCGTGAAGAGGCGCACGAAGGCGTTTCCGCCCTCGATCCGGCTGATGTCCTCGGGCAGGCTGCTGCCCTGGGTTTCCCGGATCGCTGCGTCAGCCAGGCGCACGGCGTCGCGCTCGGCTTCGCCGGCCTCTACCGCTTGATTGTAGGCAGCGGTCCAGATGATCGGCAACATCACGTTATCGACCGCCGACTGCAGAAAATAGGCGTGACGCATCGTCCAGTTCTGGCCCTGCTCCAGCAGAGACGGATTCAGAAGGATGTCGTTGATCTCGCCGTTCATCACCGCCACCTCGTTATCCATCCGGCTGGCCATGTAGGGCGACAACTCGGCCACGGTGCGAGCCATGTCGCGCGGCGCGCGCAGGTAGTCGGCAGCGGCTGAAAGCATCAGGCCGGGCCGCACCTTGACGGCCGCAAGCGCAAAGCCGGTGATCTGCTGGGCCGCGTTGCTCACGTTGGCAAACATGGCCGCAGCACCGGCCCGGGCGCGCATCACAGTGAAGAAGCGCATGAGCCCAGCCGATCCAGCAACTGGCGTTTCGACCTGCTGCCGCGCTGCGCGGGCCAGCCACGGCTGGATCATGGCTGGGATCGCTTCAGGCTCAACGCGGCCCAGGGCTTGGCCGACCCGCCTCGACAGGACGCGCTGCACGTCGCGCACGGGCATCTCCATGTGGGTGAACAGCAGCACCTTGTCGATGTGCTGGGCCAGCGTGCGCAGGTCCAGCGTCAGAGGCCGGTTGTACTCGACGCGCGCCTTCGTGAAACCCTTCGGTGTGGTCGGGAAGGCGTATGCCATCGCGGCGTTGTCCTCTTCGGCCAGCGCGCGGAGATTGGCGTCCTGCACTACCCGGGCGTCAGCCATCGCCGGCACGTAGCCGCCGCGGTACTCGCCCCACGGCGTTTTCACCGGCTCGGCGGTCACCTCGTCGAAGTAGCGCCCGAACACGTCGCGGTGGGTGCGCTGGGCGCCGGCCTTGGTTTCCTCCAGCAAGTCCCACACGCCCTGCACGAAATCCATGTGGGCCTTGGTGATCTTGCCCTCGGCGATCATGCGCCGGACGAAGGCATCCCACCGCGAGGTGTCGAGCGTGCCGTCAGGCAGATCCTGCGCCCACTTGCGGCCAAGCAGTAGCTTGCGCTTGTTGCTGCTGTTACCGGTGTGCAGCAGGGCGTGAAGGATCTCGTTCATGCCCGACCCGCCCGAGTCCTTGCCGAAGGTGTAGCCCAGCTCTGGCGCAGCAATCAACTGCGGCTTGAGCGTCGGCGCGATGCCGTCGAACAGGTCGCGGAACCGGCGCAGGTATTGCGCCTTGTCTGACCGGTAGGCGTCTGCCGCGTCCTTGATGCGGCTGAACACAAATCGCCGGAACGGCCCCACCCCCCCGGCCCCATCCATCGCGCCGACCCAGCTTTCGACGCGGCGCGCCGACGCGATGAAGGTGCGCAGCTTTGCCCGACGCGCCTCGGCAGGCGTCACAGCCTGCCCTTCGCCGGGGATGGTGTCAGGGATGCCGATTTTTTCGAGTCGGGCGAACAGTGCGTTCTCCACGTCCTCGCGGTCCATCAGATCGCCGTCGATCTCCATCTGCCTGGAGCGCCGGGCCAGATGCAGCATGGCGTCGATCTCGTCGCGCAGGCCGCGCACCTCTTCGACGGTCATTTCCTGCACCGGTTTGGCGTTGGCCTCGGCTGCGTCCAGGCTGGCCTTTAGCACGCCGTAAAGCTCGGGGTCGTAGGATTCGACAGCCTTCAGGTACTCGCCAGCCTTCTTCGCGCGCTTCTCGGCAATCCCGTACTCGCCCAGGATGGCCCGGGCCGCGTTGGCAATGTCGAGATCGTAGGCTTTGCCAAGCCGCTTGTCGGGTCGATTGGCGAACGCGGCAAAGTTGCTCAGGATTGCGCGCACTTCGGCCTGGGCGTCGTAGGCCGCCCGGGTGGCGTAGTGATTCACCAGCTCGTTGCGTTTCTCGGCTGCGGCTGTCTTAAGGTCACCCGACTGGCTGGCCTTCTGAGCAGATCGCGCGGCCTTGGCCTCCGCATTGGCGTACTGGCTAGGCCGAATGTCGCGCACTTTGAGACGGGCGACCATCGTCGCGGCAAACTCCCGGGCGGCTTCAATCAGGATCTTGCGCTGCCCCGTTGCCTTCGCCAAGGCATTGGCTTCGGTCGCCAGCATCCGGCCTCGGGCGGCGTTGTGGATTGCCGCGTCGGCTGCGCGCGCAATGGC
>JAMHVU010000013.1:0-75455 GCA_035911355.1 Sphingobium sp. | reverse complement strand
GCAACCCATTCCGGTTGACGAAAATGATCCCGCTCAACACCCGGCGATCGTCGACACGCGGTTTGCCATGGCTCTTGGGAAAGTAGGGCTCAAGCCGAGCCATCTGCTCGTCCGTGAGCCAATACAGGTCGCTCATCTTCAATCTCCTCGCGGAGCCTGAATCAGATCGAGCCGGTTATATCAATGGGTCCTGACCCTAACATTCATGTCAAAAAGTTAGGATTGCAGCTTTTTGATCTAGAATTTGAGAACGAAGTGACTGTCCCGCGAGGTACTCTGGTAGGTTTGATAGCATTTTTCACGGTTTCTTTAATTTTTACCTATATAAAGAATAAAATGGATAGGGAAATTTCAGAAAATCATTCAGATGATATTCAATATGGCTACGGATGGACAGATAATAATCATTCAAATCGCAAGCAAGCGAATAGAATTATAGATCAAAACAGGGTAAATTCTATTCTGTTTGTATTGTCTGATGTAACAATATGGATTTTAATTACTTATATTTTGATAGACTTTTTTTATTCTTGCTTTTAGAATTGATCGGAAGAGCAATGCTACGCAAGGTAATGATGAATTTTAAAACTTGGGTGAATCCGGATGGGACAGCGGGCGGTGAAGTCGCTGAAGGCGCTACCGTGGAGTCAGGCGCTATAATCGAAAAGTACGCATTTGTTCTCCCGGGTTCCGTTATTAAAGCGAGTGAGCATATTTATGCTGGCAGCATTATTGACGGCGCTAATAATGTGCGTTTTGATCGAGGGTCGCGAGCATAATTTCAGCGTTATAAAGAACGAAAAGCTCTATTCTCTATAGTTTAATGCCAGAGAATGCTCTAATTCCTTTTAAATCAGAGTTTTTACCATATTCGCTTTGCGAACTCGTATTGACGCGATTCGACGGTATCGAGATACATTGCTGTTGTCGAAAGATATGCGTGTTTCATCTACTTCTGGATTAATTTGAGCGGCACGGCAGCATTCACCGCAAAGCTGTGTCTTGTTCCTCGACAGCAGGCCATGGGACCATCATGTGCGTACGCTCCATATCGCGGGCCAACCGGCGACAGGCGATTGTGCCATGGCGGCGACCTCCATCCCAAACCGCAGCGGTGCGTGGATGCCGCTCACACTTCCTGCTCCCTCCACATGCGGCGGACGACGGCGCGCTTTTCTCGCCCGGCGGCGCGAACATATATCGCCGTGGTACTGAGGTCCGCATGACCGAGAAGTTCCTGCACCATCGTTTCTGGCACGCCGTGCATGATTCCGGCGATGGCATATTTGTGGCGGATGCCTTTGGGTGTTGCCTGAGGTCCTTGGATGCCAGCGTGCCGCATGACCGCCTTGACCCTTCGCCAGCCTGTCTGGCGGCTCCATGGGAACAGGCGGGCATCCGGCGCGAGCGTCGTCGCAACAGCGGCAAGATCACGCATGAGGCGGGCTGGAATCGGAATCGCCCTGAAGGTCGTTTTGCGCCTCTTGAGGGTGCGGATCACCACTTCATTCTGCGCGATGTCAAGCAGGCGCGGCGTCAGCGCCAATGCCTCTGAAAGCCGCGCGCCTGTGTATGACAGCAGTTCGCAGAACAGCCGCGTCATGGGGTCGGCCGTGGCGGCGGCGGCAAGGTAGCGGCGATCTTCGCTGGCGCACAGATACAGGCGCTCGCCTTGCGTGGTGTAAAGCTGGGCGTCGGTAGCAGCAAAAGGCGCGTTCACAGCGTGTTCTCCAAGGTCGATGGAACAGAATCCCGAATAGTGTTTCAAGTGCGCATCGCCGAAATGGCGCATTTCTGCCAACTATCGAGGATTGCTCTCTGGCGGACATGATGCGCCCGCTGTTTTGCCGGGAACTGCCAACATGCGGAAAGCATTCCACTTATTCGGCCACCACGCCGCAACACTATTCGGGATTTTGTAACCCAACCTCGTGCCGATTCTTCGGCGATGAGGGATTTTTGCCATGGCGTCTCGATGGTGGATTGGTTCGCGCGATCACATTTCACAACGGCAAAGCCGCAGTTCGATAATGTTGGCCGCGTTTGCGGCTCTTTCCCTCGCGGGCTGCAATTCGCAGCCAACACCTTCGCCGCCTTCAGGGGAAGACGGACCCACTATGGCCGAGACCCAAGATGCAGCGGCCGCTGCGAACCGCCAGTGCATGACGACCGCGCTGAACAACACGATCTACAAGCAACAGGACGATCGCGACCTTGAAGCCGCACTGCTGGCTCAACGGCTAGACGACTGTCCTGCCGATTTCATCCAATCCTATAGCGATCTGCGCAATAAGGCGCGGGACTACTTCGCTATCGGTAGGGAAGTGCTCGCACATCAGGGTAGCCTGCCGAAGGCCAAAGAAGGCGATTGGTGGAATCTCGCGTGCAGCGTTGTTGCTGGGGAGCAATGTGCGCAATGGCCTTCCGACATTTGGAATTCAGAGAATGCCGAACTGCGAGCACGGTTCGAGACAGCCAGCAGCGAACTCGAAAGCGCCCGCCGTGAGAACGAAAAGATTATCAACGGTTATGGGCTGTATGTGCGGACCAGTGATGCACCTTCCGACAATGCGGCATTCTCCGCGCCAGAGAACGCAATGTGATGGCGCGCCGGTCCATCCCATTTCATCGCACTGTTGTGGCGCTTGTAATCGCGTCGATTTCCTTACCAGCTATGGCACAGCAGCGCGATGTGCGTGCGCAGGGCCGTGATGTCGGTGACGCGCAGTTAGAATTGAACCATCTATTGCAAGATACTGCCTCAGCCCAAGAGATTGCTTCCATGCGCGCATCTTGCGCATTGGGAAATGCGCCAAAATTGAGGGCAATGATCCGTTCAGCGGGGCTCGACGCCGCTTCGGCGGCGCCATGGTGCGTAACGGTGCTGACGCGAGCTGGCCGCGATAGAACGCTTGGTTACGTTCGCGATCCGCGTACCAACGACCTCACGCCGGCCATCGCATTCGATAACGGTTTTGTCGGTGCATATCTCAAGCGTGAGCCGTTGCCCGCTGGTGCCCCGGAGATGGCAGGTCTCCTTGCGGTCGCTGACCGTTGCTTGGGGCAGCAGGAGCCCAATACCAACCTGTGCACCGCTGTGGGCCAGCTGCTCGGTGCGCGAGCGGCTCGAGGAGAAGTGATCGCCTTGCGCTAGTTTTTCAACAAGGATGGGAGTTGAACATGACAAGCACGGCTTTGGTGATGCAGCCCATGGACTGGGCGTTGCTTGATGACATCGACGATATCGAGCCTATCGGTGAAGCTGATGGAGATTGCCTGAAAGAGTTGTACGGCGTTCTCAAACGCCACAATATGCACGAACGTTTTGGCGTCACGCTGCTGCACAAGCATTTTCCGCTCGCCGCCGATGAGGTGATGTTGGAGCACACAGACGCGGCTGGACGGAGACTAGAGCTACGGCCAGCGAACATTGATTCGCCTGAAGTGCAACGAAGCATCCAGACGAGTTGGCGGTTGACGGACGATTCCGGTGCGGTGACGAACACCGCATGCTATCGACGCTGTGAGCGCGATATTCACGGCAATCATGGCACGGGCAGCCATTACTGGGCTTAGGTCAACCGCAATCCGACAGACGACACCACTTGTGCGGTGACCCCGTGTGCGGGTGGTGTCGTTGCCTCTTGTCGCGAGGACACCACTCCTGCTGCACGAAGTGTAGCCATTGCATCGGCAAGGGGCGGAATGGGCTGCTCGGGCAGTTCTGCCGTCTCAATCGAATCTGGTCGGGCGCTCGCCGTGCTGTAGCGTGTGCTCATCTTCACTGTGTCGATATTGTCGACCGCCACATACGCCTTCGTTGCCTCCAGCGGATCGGGATGAGCAGCGAACTGCGCGTCGATCTGCGCATCAGATAATCCCTTGGATTTGAGGATGCGGCGGAGATCCTCGCGCAGGCGACGGTCGAACTCTTCGGTCGAAATGCCATTTGCCTGTGCAGCCTCGCGCAGCTTCTCTGTGGACGCGACCAGTTCGGCCCATCGCTTCTCGAACTCCGGCCCGCCTGCGCCATGCGCCTTGGCGTCGGCCATCTGGCCGACCGCCGCACCCGCCGCATTGAGGTTGCCCTCGGGCGTGCCCTTGGCGTTCTCGGCATCGATATAGGCTTGGCGCTCGGCCTCGCGGCGGCGATAGTCTGCCTCGGTATCGTTGGGGCCAAAGCGCAACTGGCTGTCGAAATCCTTCATGCCGCGCATGATCTCTTCGGCCTTGGCTTTCGCTTCCTTCGCCCGGTCGATGAGTTCGGCGGCATCGATTTGTGCTGCGGCAGCGACACGCGCCTGCTGGGCGGTGGATTGGCTGGTGGCGATGACGGAGGCGATCTCGCCGCGCATTTCGGAAAGTGCTGCGGGGCTCGCATTCGCCATCCGGCTGCGCAGGGCGTTGAGCGCCCCAAGCTGGCTGCGGCTTTCAGCCAAGGCGGATGCCGGAGCCGCGTCACGGATCAGGTCCGCGATGGCCGTTTCCAACTCGAACTGGGCAGCAGCGATATGTACGAGCAAATCGTCGCGAAGGCTAGCCTTCGGATCATCCGACTTCGCCGGATGATCCGGTGAATCTGTCATTTTTGCCGTTATAGATACCGTCCGCGTGAGGGTGAAACTCCCCGAATTATACCATTCGAACCGCTAAGAAATGGTTAACAAAAGCCTAATACCTCATGGCGTCTAATGTTCGAGTGCCTCGGCCACGCCCAAACGCGAAGCAACTTCATGCAGTCGTCGATCGCGCGTCCATAACCGCATGTCGGGTGTGAGCATTGTCGCAGCGAGAAGGTGCGCGTCAATATAACCGATCCCGAGGCTATAAAGCGGCTGCCGTTCGATGAAGCCCTGCACTTCCTCATCGCTCGCTTGGGTCGCGGTGGGCAAGTCACGTAAAGCGCCCAACACAACATCGCGCTGGCGCAAGCTACCGAGCGCAATTTCTCCGATGATGAAAGGGTGTGTCCAGACCAGTCCGGTGTTGAGGCGGCTGATTAGCAGCGGATCGCCGTGGCGTAAGTGATCGACCCAGACCGTGCTATCGACCAGAATCATTCCGTATCCGCACGGCGGCGGCGGGCGGGGGCTTCCACATTGGGCTCCGTGCCACCGAGCATCGCCAAGCGCCGGGCGCTTTCGCGCTCGATGAGGGCCTTGAATGCTTCCCGCACAAGCGAGGTTGTCTCTTTGAGGCCCGTGAACGCACGAGCTTTGGCAAGCTGTTCATCGTCGATGGCGAGGGTGGTACGCATAGATATCTCCTGTCTTAGGCGTAAATATATCATCAAATGATGCTTATTTCAATGCTTTCGTTCTACCCCTGTTCTTTCCGCTGGGAATGGCGCTGGCGGCAAGGCGTATGGCCGACTGCGCGGGACAGGCAAGGCGCGGCGCTTCCTGACGTGCAGCTTGCCCGCTGGTGCGATGCTTTGCAGCCTGTGACTGCCTCGCTCAGGCAGTCGGGCCGATCGCGTGCCGGGCACCAGCGCAATTCCGCGTGAAGCGAACCGGGAGAAGCCCATGACCAGCCTCGAATTCATCATCATCTGCAACGCCGTGACAAAAGTTATCACCGCTTTGGGGCAACTGATTTGGACGATCCGCCAGCCGTAAGGCTGGCGGTTTGCCGCACGGCGATTCCGCCGCGCTGCGCTTTATAGAACAAGCTATTATCCTCCCATATGATCGCATAGGATGCGCGCAGATTGACCGGGGGAAATCCGCATGACCGCCGCAAAATGGGCTAATGTCGAGAGATGGTCCGGGATTGCGCTGATCGCATCCCTCCTGACATCTGTGCTGGCGTTCATCCTCGCATGGGTGCTGCGTGAACTGAACGTGCCTGATCCGACTCCTTCACTGGTCTTTGCTGTTGCGATGGCTGCGATGATTGCCGCACTCGCCAGCAATCTGGCATGGTGTTTCGTCTGCGCGATCTCGTGGATTAGGTGGTTCCGCAGGAGGAGCGCCGAACGCAAATAGGCAGCCATCGAACGAAGGCGCATTGAAAGATCGGAGGTTGTCGGCAACCCGCCGAAAACTTCATGCAACAGACCTTGCCGCCTTGCTTCCTGATCGCCACGGCTGGAAGCGAAGCGGCGGCGGAAGACGCGAGGCATGGGGGCGCTTGAGGCTCGGCGCACCTTCATCCCATGCACGCTTCGCCGGTTTCGTGACCAAGAACACCAGCGGTGCATCACCAAACCGGCAGGAACGCCGAGCCCAAGTGCATCGGCCATCGAACTCGACAGCTTTACGATGCGGTCCTAGCGTTTGGAGCGGGAGGGCTTCACTGGCTGTTTCGCTTTGACGGATTGTGGGGCTTTCGCCTTAGCTTCCTGCTTCTCGATTTCGGCGTCCATTTCCGCATGCATCGCGTCCCAGCCACCGATTCCCATGAGCACCATGTCAGCATGTTTGATGGTGTTCACATGGCCATAGTGCTGTTCGATCATCTTGACCGACGTGCCCATTTGCTGGGCGAGGATATAGACATCGACTCCTGCGGAGAGTCGGAACGTCGCATAGGTGTGGCGGAAGCAATAGGTGGTGCGCGGAATGCCGCTCGGCCCATCGCGCAGCTTGGCGTATTTCAGCAATTCCTCGACCGTGTCGCGGTAGAGCCAGACGGCAGGCTTGCCGTTGATAATGGTGAAGACAGGATCATCAGGCTTGGTGGCTTTGGAAAGCATGCGCACGCGCTCTAGATAGTCGCCCACACTCTGGGGGGCGATAAGCTGGCGCGTCTTGCCCTTGCCCTGCACAAAGATGACGAGAATGTCGTTACCATCCTTGTCCTTTGCCTTGGTGATGTCGCGCCAGCGCAGATTCTTAGCCTCGGGCGGACGCATCCCTGTGTTGCACATGATGAGAATGAAGTTGTAGCATATCTGGCGATACCAGACGCCTTGTGGCGTCGTGGCTTCCTTCATCCACCTGCGCCCCGTCGTATGTAGTTTGCGATATTCCTCTAGCGTGAACTCATCGCGTCGATTGGACTTGAGCTTGGGCATCCCCTCGAAGCGATGGCTGGCAGGAACATATTTTTTGCTGATGGCGAAATTCATGATCGCAGCAAAAATGCTCATCTCGATACGGATGGTTGAATCGCTGATGATAGCGTTTCGACGACCCGTGCCGTTCTCCCGTCGCCATAGCGGATAATCCGACCAGCGATCCTGACCGATCAAATGAACCTGCGTGCTGCCCGCATAGGCATTGAGCGGGCCATTGACTTTGTTTTTGACGTTCATCGTGCGCGCTTGGCTGATCTCGCCAGCATTGGCGCGCCGCTGCTGCGCGTCGGCATATTCCTCCGCGACCTGCGAGAAAGGGCGATTGAAGACAGGAACATCGTGTTTCACCCGAAAGCGAATATCGGCATCTTGATCCATCGCGCGGTCGCGCGCCGTCTGCCGATCCGCCGTGCGCAACGAGATTGTCTTGTAGCGGTCTTCATTCTGGATTCTCACCCGACAGTAGAAATTGCTGTGCTCGACATCGCCACGGCGGAAGATGATGAGGCCGGGCTTTACCTGCTCCTTGTCGGTGATAAATTTCATCTCTTCGCTTCCCACTGTGCAGAAACTGTGCAGATTTGCGGCCTAAGTGACTGTATTACCGTACCTGTGTAGGTTCTGTGTGGGTAATTATAGCAAAAAATATTGTTTATTTATAGTTATTTATTGGAATCCCTTCGCCCGCTCCAGTTTCCGTCGCACAGCACCGCCACTATCCGGGTATTTCCCCAAATCGGTGGAGCTCAGGCCGGGAACACCCGCCCATATTTGCAGGCAGCCGCTACGAACCCTCCCCTTAAAGCCTCGTGTCTTGGCACGAAACAGGGCAGAGCCATGGAGATTTAATATATTGTTATAAAAAGGAAAAAATGCAGTGATCTGAGCGCTTCTCATGCTATATCGATTCTGATAGCATTCCATTCTGGTTAGCTTGCTGGCAATGAGAGATTAGCTTGAACGGTTCGCTTCTCAATTCGGACACGGCAGAGAAGTCGACAAGCTATCTCCGCATCGCGCAGCTTTTGCGACGCGAAATTGTTGACGGAACCCTGCAATCCGGCGCGCGCTTGAAGACACAGGAGCTCTCCAAACGTTACGGGGTCAGCCCGCAGCCAATACGCGAGGCTCTGCAGCTCTTGCAGGGAGAAGGGCTCATCGTCATCGAGCCCAATCGCGGTGCGAGCGTTCGCGGGCTGAACATGGATCGGCTGCGCCATATTTATGAATTGCGTGAAGCCATTGAGGCCGCACTGACCCGCCGCTTCGCCGAAGAAGCGGCCCTGTCTGACATTCGCAGGCTTGAAATGATTCAGTCGCTCCATGACACGGCCGTCGCCGAACGTGATATCGTGGCTGCCGACAAGGCGAATTACGAGTTTCACGCCGTGATCGTCGAGCATAGCGGCAATGAAGAAGCCATCATGCTGCGCGATCGCTATTTCGGTCTCTCTGCGAGCCTGCGCCGTCGCTTTGGTTTTATGCCCAATCGCTGGGAAACCGCGCAGCGGGATCATCGGGAGATGCTCGATGCCTTTCGCCAACGCGACGGCATGCTGGCCTATGCCATCGCTTCCGCGCATGTGAGGATGACGATGCAGGAACTTTTCGCCCGTATCGAGGGCGATGATCTGAGTGCCGCTCTGCGCAAGATCAGTATTCCCGCCCAATCAGCCGCCCATAGCTGATTTTGCGCCGCCTTGGCGCAGTGCCGCGCCATAGAACGGCGTAGGAGAAAAAAGCCTCGCCGGGCCAAGAAGGCTCGACGAGGCTTTGAGGTTTATCCTCTCCATTTTCATGACCGAAATGGAAAAGGGGGGAGGCCGTGATCGAAGATTCACGGTTGGGGCGCCGACTTTTAAGGTGGCATGAGGACCATCTATTGGCCCGGCGCCCTAACGTCTTTCTAATGTGCTCAGAATTTGACCCGGACAGAGGCTGCAAAGCGGCTTTCGCCGATGTCCCGACGCCAGACGAACTTCTCACTCTCGGTGAAGTAGGTCGGTGCGCTGGATTTTGGCAGCAGGTTCTGGGCACTCAGCACGATATTGATGTTCTCGTTGATATCGTAGCTGGCCGATGCGTCGAGCGATCCGGCAGCCTTTGCATATTGCATGCGTACGCCAGAGTTCGTCGCGTCAAACGTCCCGTTAGGTCCATTGGCCTGCGATTGCAGCGCGAAGAGACGGTTACCGCGCCAGTTCCACGAGACGCGGAAGTTGAACCCTTGCCGCTCATAGAAGCCCGATACGCTGTACGAGACCTTGGAAACGCCCGTCAGCGGCATGTTCGGCAGCTTCATCGTGCTGGTACCACTGACCGGATAGGTGACATTCGCCTTGCCATCCACATAGGTGAACGAGCTGATCACACCCAGGCCGCTCAGCATGCCCGGCAAGAAATCGAACGTATGCTGATAGGATGCTTCGAAGCCCTTGATCGTACCACTGTCGGAGTTGATCGGCGTCGTATAGACCACTGAGCCCATGCTCTCGAGGCCGGGAACGACCGCCTGCTGGGTGATCTTCACAGGGAAGCCGTTGACGGTCTTGTAGAAGACCGTGCCCGAAATGAAGCCACTCGGTGAGAAATACCATTCGAGACTGGCATCGAAATTGGTGACGCGCGTGGGCAGCAGATAGGGGTTGCCCGACTGTACCGTACTGAGTGAGGGCGTCGCGGTATTGAGCGAGATAATCATGTTGGGCGCCAGACCATTCTGGTCGAGTGCCTGGCGCGCCATGGTTTGTGACGCGGAGAAACGCATGATCAGATCTTTCCTGATGTTCACCGCCAGGTTGGCGCTCGGCAGGAAGTCAGTATAGCTGTTCTTGAAGCTCGTCGGCTGCTGATCGAGCACCAGCGCCCCATTCACCAGCTTATTGACGAATGAGAAAGCGCGCGGATTGGTGTCCGTCCGCACCACACGCAGACCGATATTACCGCGAATGCCGTCTACGCCAAAATCTGCCTGCGTATAGGCTGCGTAGGATTTTTCGTTGGTCCGGTAATAGTTCGCCGGGTTATTAATAAGATCCTGGTTGGTCCAGATTGTGGGGTCATTGCTTTCCACCGGCCCGCTATTGGGCACGATGAAGGTGCTGGGGAAGCCCGGGAAATTGGAGTCGGTGAAGCTCTGGAAAATATCCGGATAGGCCGAAGCCAAGCCATTATACTGCGAAGCCGGACCGATATTTGGAATATTGCCGACCGATGGCGTTGCCACCTGTGCGTTCGTGCTACCAAAATTCTTGTTCCAGGCATTGCGCGTCTGCGTCAGGTTCGAGAACCGCACGCCGAACCGAAGGGCGGTGAGCGCCGAGTCTTCAAACAACACCGCGCCATCGATCCGCAGGGCATTTTCATGTGTGTTGACGCGGGTCTTTCCATAGCTGCCTGCTGCGGCACCGGCGATGCCATAGCTCGACAGCGTATCGATGAAGGCGGGATTGGCCATCGTCACGGTGGGGAAATCACCCGTCACATCGAATGTGAACGGGAACGCCGTCGTTGCCGCGCCAAAATTGATATTGCGCTGAATGAAGGCGCCATAGGTATTGGCGAACTCGCCGCTCAGTTCGAAGCGATCACCCTTATATTCAAGCGCGGCGGAGGATGTGCGCGTACGGATCGTTTCAAAGCGCGGATTCGAAATACTCTCGAACGTACCGGTCGCCGTCCCGCCAACCACATAATTGCCGTCGAAAACAGGGTTGGTGATCGACGCGCCCGCGGGAATCACGAACTGCGCGACGTTGATGGTGCGGTTCGTAGCGAAATTCGTGTAAGTGGTGTCCGCACGGAAGGTCAGATCGTCGTTGATCTCATACTGCAGATTGCCGTGTATACCGAAACGCTTGAGGTCGACCGACGTGAAGTTCTCGGAACGAATGCTGTTAAGACGAATATCCCGCTTGCCGTCACCATTCTGATCAATGACGGCAGATGCCTCATTCCAGCTACCGCGCGTAAAACCTTTCAGATAGAATGGCGTATTGGAATAGACAGCGCCGATGAACACGCCCAGTCGATCGCCAATCTTCGTGGTGGCAAAGCCATTAAATTCATAGCCCACGCCGCTGCCCTTGGCACCGACATTGCCGGTGGCGGAGAGCATGACTGTCGGCTTTTTGAAATCGGAGGCGCGATAGGTGATCGAGTTGATCACGCCACCAAGGCCACCCTCGACCTGACTGGCAACGGGCGATTTGAAAACCTCAACCCGGCTGACAAGGTTGGATGAAAGAGAAGCCAGGCCAAAGTTGCGCCCGATTTGTTCGTTGAAGCCGTTGGCCGAGTCGATGATCCAGCCATAGGAGGCATGGCCGTCCACCTCCGTCCGATTCGACTGCAGGCCGCGAATAACGACAAGGCCCGCACCGCCAAATGTCTTGGCGACCTGAACGCCCGGCACACGCTGCAACACGTCTGCCACCGTCGGATCGGGAAGCTTGCCAGCATCTTCCGCGGTGATCGCGTCGACAACCTGATTGGCCGCGCGCTTCGTCTCCAGCGCCGTCTGGATCGAACGGCGGATGCCTGTAATCACAATGTCGCTATCGGCTGCGGCCGTGCCGGGCCTGGCCTGTTCCGTATCGGAAGCGGTCTGCGCCGTTGCGACTGACGGCAGAGCCAGAAGCGATGCCGCGCTCACGGAGCCAAGCAGTGCCAGACGCCCGCGTACACCAACCAGATTGAGTTTATTCATCGTTTCTCCCCTAGAGGTATTCTATAGATTATTTTCATATTGTATATTGTAAGCGAGATTTGATCAAATGTAATTTTTACGTTCATGCCAGATCGTCGCCAGCCACGAAAATCGTTCCGGCGACCGATGCGTCACACCCGTTTCAGGCATGCAAACTGGCTGGTTTTGGCTGACTGCAACCAGAAGCGGCGGCGTAGCCCTCTTGCAGTCTGCGTTCCTCTCATCATGCATCTGGGCCACCGTGATCGCCCATCGCTCCGGCTTGTGGATTTTATATATAATGTGTGATATTATATGTAAATGCTGAAGGGAGAATGTCGTGCCATTCATGCGCAGAACCGTTTTGAAGCTGCTCGGCACCTCGGCCTGCCTGCCCTGGTCCGCCCTTTCCGCTTTCCCAGCGCCAAGTACAGCCGGATCGATTGACTGGGCCGCCTTTCTCGCCCGCCATGATCTGATTTGGGATCGCCTGCCGCGGAACTGGGATGAGGGGCCATTCCTAGGGAACGGCATGATCGGCGCAATGCTCTATTATGATGAAGCGCCTGCAGCGCTCCGCCTCGATGTCGGCCGGGCCGATGTTCAGGATCACCGGACACCGATGATGTCGGTAGGCTATGATCGGGCACGCCTGCCAATCGGCCATTTTCTACTGCGAACCGCCGGCACAGTGCGGGAGCCGGTTTCGCTGCGCCTCTCCCTGCACGACGCGATGCTGGAGGGAAGCATCCATACCGACCGGGGAACAGTCTCTCTTCGCGCCTATGTCCATGCGGAGGATATGGCAATCATCGTCAAGATGCATTGTTCGCCTGGTGAAGCAGGCGCGCACTGGGAGTGGATAGGTGAGGAAGCTATCAGCCCCCGCCAAAGCTGGGGGCTGCGCTATAATGACGCATTGCGAACCAACAAAAATTATCGGAACAACCCTCTTGGCAGGCAAGAGAGCGAGGGTGAGGAGGAGCTTTGGCTCCAGCCGCTCAGCGCCGGAGGCGGCACCGCGACCGCATGGCGCCAGCACGGAAACGCGCTGATCGTCAGCGTGATGCACGACCATCCCGGAGATGGCGCTCGCGCGCAGGCGCTTAAAACGGTGCGCCGCATCAGAGCGGACAGGAACAGTGAACGGCGCCATCTGCGCTGGTGGCACGGCTACTATCCAGCGAGTTTCCTCAGCATTCCCGATACGCGGATCGAGAGCTTCTACTGGATTCAGATGTACAAGCTCGCCTCCGCGACGCGCCATGACAGGGCATATATCGACAATCAGGGGCCATGGCTGCAACCGACCCCGTGGCCCTTCGCCACATGGAACCTCAACGTCCAGCTCAACTACTGGGCTATGGTGCCGGCTAATCGCGCCCATCTGGCCGGATCGCTCGTTCGCGCGCTTGATGAAAACCGCCAAAACCTGATCGACAATATATTGCCGGCCTATCGCGCCGATTCCGCCTCGCTTGCCCGTGGCGCGGGTACGGATCTCGTCTCTCCGGTCGGCCCGCCGCAACCAGGCAGCCAAGCCCGGCTGATTGACGGCCTGGGCACTGGCGGTGGCGAGGGACCGCCGGAAATGGGTGATCTTCCCTGGGCTCTGCATAATGTGTGGCTGATCTGGCGACACACTATGGACGAACATCTCCTGCGTGACACGATTTTCCCGCTCCTGCGGCGAGCGACCAACTATTATCGCCACTTTCTGACGCGGGGGGATGACGGCAAGCTCCACCTCCCCCTCACCTATTCTCCCGAATATGGTGCCGCACCCGATCTCAATTATGATCTGGCATTGTTGCGCTGGAGCTGCGGCGCATTGCTGGATGCGGCGACGCGACTCCGGATCGATGACCCGCTTATCCCGCAATGGCGCCAGATACTGGCGGAACTGGTCGATTACCCGCAGGATCAGACGGGCTACATGATCGGCGCCGGCATGCCGCTCTCCAGCTCGCATCGCCATTATTCGCACCTGTTGATGATTTACCCGCTCTATCTCGTCAACCGCGAGCAGAACGGTGCGACGTCGCTTATCGAGCGATCTCTAAAGCACTGGCGGTCCATGCCGGAGGAGTTGCGCGGCTATTCCTCCACCGGAGCATCATCCATTTCTTCCGCGCTCGGGAAGGGGGACGATGCGCTGGCTTATCTCAAGGAGCTGCTGGATGACTATGTGCGGCCCAACAGCTTCTACAAGGAATCCGGGCCGGTCATCGAAACGCCACTTTCCGGCGCGCAGTCCATCCACGATATGCTGCTCCAAAGCTGGGGCGGCACAATCCGCCCCTTCCCCGCAATGCCTGTGGGCTGGGCCGAGAGTGTCTTTGCCGATCTTAGCGCGGAAGGCGCGTTTCTCGTCAGCGCGCGCAGGCAGGCGGGGCGTACAGCGTGGGTCCGCGTCGAGAGCCGCGCTGGTGAACCCTTCGCACTGGAAACCGACATTCTCGCTCCGGTCGCTCTGGTGAATGGCAGATCCCGCGTGCTCAGGCCGGACGGCCCGCGGCGATGGCGCGCGGACCTCCGCAAGGGCGAGACAATCCTGATATTTCCTGCCGGCTCCCCTCCTCGCACGGATATCGCACCGCTCACGCCCGATGTTCCGAACAGCTTTGGCCTCAATCCGCGCAGCGCGCTCAAACAACAGCGCGACATGTCGCTATAGCCTCATCTCATGCTGCGCGATCAGAAGAGGTCGTCCATCCGATAACGCAAAGTGCCTATCCAGCTATATTCTGACGTCGTTTGCGGCCAGATTCTGCGATATATGTTCGGCCGCGTCGACCAGAAGCGTGACGACCTGCGACTGATCGATCAGCAACGGAATCTTGTTGACGAATGGGACTGTCAGCGCGGCAGCCGCCCAGTCGCCACGCCGGACCGGAACGGATATATCGACAATCCCGGGCACCACCTCGCTGGGATGGAGATCCCAGCCATTGGCCCGCGCTTGGCCCGCCCGCGCACGAAAGGCTGCCAGTGCCGATGGCGTCAACGGCGGATCAAATTGCCTCTCCCATCGTTCCTGCACATCACCCGGCTGAAACGCATAAAGCACCGCGCCAGAGCTCGAATTCGGGATTGGCCTGCGATAGCCCAGACGCACCGAAAAGCCGATCAGCCCAGCCGATTCCATGCGCGCCGCGATAAGAATGTCTCCCCCGAGGCGGAGCGCCAGATGGCAGCTCTGGTCAGCATCTTCCGATAAGCGGCGCATCACCGGCAGGGCAACTTCGAGAATGGACTGAACAGGCGCCTGCGCCATCCCCAGCGAGAACAGCTTGGGCGTCGCGACATAACCACCACCCGCTTCCGCTTGTACGATGAAGCCGCGATGCTCAAGCACCTGAATCATCCGAAACAGCTCGCTGACAGATCGACCCAATGTCTGCGAAATTGCCATGGTCGTCAGCGGTTGCGTCGCGCGGGAGATCAGCTCCAGAATGTCGAGCCCCTTTTCCAACGCAGGCGCGCGATAGCGCTGGGGTTCGCCGGACACGTCCACATCTTCAGCGCTGCCCGATACGTCCTTCTCTTTCATGGCCTGCCCCCACATTCCCCTGTTGCGACAGACGAATGAACGTCGACTGCCCCCCAATACCAATATAGCGATGAATCGCGATTTGCCCCGAAAATTGGCCGACCGGTACAATAGCAATGCGGAGCACTGTTTCCCGATATGGAACGGGACGCTCTGGACGGCATCAGATCTTCGATACGCTTTTGCCGCCGCATGCATTGCCAAGCACATCGGCCTCTCGTGCTTCGCACCTACTGCTCGCTCAGCGCGAAAATACGCTGCATCGGCGCCCATTTTGGACCGCCGGTTTGCACGGGCCGCTGATAAACGTCCATCTCGGCTTCCCAGCGTGACACGAGCGATGCGACGTCGGATGTGCTCTCGCCCGGGAACTGCTCGTTTACCTCCGCGATCATCACGAGACGGTCAGCCACCCGCCATATCTCCATGTCCAGAAAGCCGCGATCACGGATGTCCTGTATGACCTCTGGCCAGACGGCACCCGGCATATGCCGGGCCTCATAGGCGGCGATCAATGCGGCATCCTGCACCAGATCAAGCGCGAAAACCCGTCTCGTCATGGCACGCCCTCATTGCACGCGTCCACTGGCTGTCCGACACGCGCGATCGCGTCGAGCAGGGTTTTGCCACGATCCCGCGCGAAGACGCGCGCACCCTCGTCCCGAAAGCGCGAGGCAACCGCCAAACTAATGCCGGCACCCGCGCCGGTCGCAAGCGCCCTCCTCCTCTCAAGCCTCATATCCGACTCTCCGGTTCACTTAATATTTTGTCATATAGAATTATAATCTGCATATGAAATTAGATGACTGAGAGTCGACGGCAGGCACCCATGATCTGAGGATGCTAGCTGGAACCGAGACGATAGGCCCGGCGCGCATTCTGGCCGAAGATATCGTCTCGATTTTGCGGACAGCGGCTGGCCACAAAGCCCTCAATGAGCGAGAAATGGCGGCTATAGCTTGTCGCGAGCAGGCAGACCGGCCAGTCAGAAGCGTAAATCAACCTCTCGGGTCCAAACATTTCGAGCAACGCATCAAGATAGGGAAGGATTTGATCTTCCGTCCAATGTCCGTGATTCGCTTCGGTGGTGAGGCCGGAGATCTTGCACCAGACTTGCGGATGTCGGGCAATCGCACGCATCTGCGTCCGCCAGGGCTCAAGCTGGCCTCCTCCTACATCCGGCTTGGCGCCGTGGTCGATGATGAAGTGCCCCGGCCCCGCCAGATCGAGAAATCGCGTCACATGGTGCCGCTGCGCGTCCTTAACCAGAATATCGTAGCTGTAGCCAAGAGACTGGATCAGTCTGACTCCGCGCACGAACGCCGCGTCGATAATGAAATCATTGTCCGGTTCGTCCTGCACAATGTGCCGAAATCCGGCCAAGTTGCTCTCCGCCTGCCATCGAGACAGTTGCTCGTCGAGGTTTGGCGCGCGCAGATCACACCAGCCGACGACACCGGCGATCCAGTCATTGGCTTGTGCAAGACGCAGTAACCAGTCGGTCTCCGCCTCCGTATGACAGGCCTGTACCGCGATGCCCGCGTCCACTCGATGCTCGCTGATGGCCATGCGTATATCGCCCGGGAGGTAATCCCGGGCCAATGACGAGCGGGAATCGATCCACGGAAAATCCCTCCGGGAGTAGCGCCAGAAATGTAGATGAGCATCCAGTGCCGACATCATGCGACTCCCTCTCAACAATCATCCAATGGGCTTGTCATGTCTATTATATATGATAGGTAATTTTATATATGGATTACTTGCGTTCAGCAAGACGGGTGAGGCGGCTCTCCGGAGAGCCCCATGTGGAGAGATATCATGGCTGGTCCTTTGGGAATGCATATGCCGGATGATGCAACACCAGCGCGCGGTGAACGCAGCTTCGTCACCGCGGGGTACAAGGCCGGCTTCGCGCTCGTTCTCAGTCTGTTTTTCCTTTGGGCCATTGCCAACAACTTCAATGATATCCTGATACGCCATTTCCAGAAGGCACTGGATATCAACCGGGCGCAGGCCGGCCTCGTCCAGTTCGTCTTTTACCTGGGATATTTCCTCATGGCGTTGCCCGCCGGGTTGCTCACACGGCGCTTTGGCTACCGGGCCGGGATTATCGCGGGCCTGCTGCTCTATGCCGCCGGCGCGCTACTCTTTTATCCAGCTGCGGAAATGCGCGTCTATGCCTGGTTTCTCTTCGCCTTGTTCGTTCTCGCGTCCGGCGCAGCCTTTCTCGAAACGGCGGCAAATCCCTATGTCATCGCATTTGGTGACCCGGCCCGGGCCGCGCAGCGCATCAATCTGGCGCAGGCGTTCAATGGTTTGGGCGCAACCATGGCACCAGCTTTGGGCGGACTGTTCATCTTTTCCGGCGTAGAGTATTCCGCTGCTGAGCAAGCCGCGATGCCTGCCGCGCAACGCGAAGCCTGGCGCGCGAGCGAGGCACTCATGGTGCAGACACCTTATCTCGTGCTGGCCGCCATTGTCCTGATACTGACGGTGGTGACACTGTTGGTGAGGCTTCCAAAGGCGCACCAGCCTGCCCGTTCCGAAGATGTGCGACCCCCGCTGCGCTCCCCCGCGCTGATCGGCGCTGTCATCGCCCAGTTCTTCTATGTCGGCGCGCAGGTCGGCGTGTGGAGCTTCTTTGTCGATTTTGTTAAGGATGTCTCCCCGCTTACTTCCGAACGGACGGCAGCATTCGGTCTTTCCATTAGTCTGCTTCTCTTCATGCTCGGCCGCTTTGCCGGAGCGGCAGCTATGCAACGCATACGACCGGGGTCACTCCTGCTGATCTGTGCGGCAGCAAACATCATCCTGTGCCTGCTGGCACTGTCCATACCCGGCACAGGCGCGATTATTGCTCTGGGCAGCACCAGTTTCTTCATGTCGATCATGTTCCCCACAATTTTCTCATTTGGTCTTCGCGATCTGAAATCTGGCGCGGAAATCGGCTCCTCGTTCATTATCATGGCGATCATCGGCGGCGCGATCTTCCCGCCGCTTATGGGCTTGGTCGCCGAAACCACCGGCAGTCTGCGCGTAGCCATGCTGCTCCCCGCCCTGTGCTTCGCGGTCGTTCTGGCCTATGCCAGATGGGTCGCGCGCGCCGAAAGCAGAACCGCAATTGCATGATATGAGACGCCTTTAAGGGCACCGTGGCACTGCCGGATGTCCAGCGATCAATCGGCATAGATTTTGAACAAACATGGATGTCCCGACATTCTGGCCGCTGCGCGTGTCGGTGCTGGACTATTCGCACGCAACGCTGACCCTGGGGTCTTTGTGGCGGGACTGGGCGCGTATCGCTGACTGGCCACATAATGTCACATAGAAGCCCCGGGTCTTCGCTTCCCGTGAGCTCGCCAATCGGGCGAGAGGGCGGCGAGCCGCGCCATAAATTATATATTATATACTGCCATGCTAGCCGAGTCCCGGACCCCGATGTTGTCACTGGCGGAGAAGGACAAGGATGGCAGTGGATTCTACCCAGAACGCCATAGGCAATCTGGTCGCATTGCTGCGCAATGCGTACCTGCCTAGCTATGTCGGGACCGGTTCGGGCGTCTCCTTCCATAAGCGCCGTGTGCCGGGCTTCGGCGCGCGCAGCCGCGCTGAAGCATCCCCGGTTCCTATAAATTATCACCTATACTCAAAGAGTTGATGATGCGTATCTTCAACTGTGCGGCACTTCTGAAGCTGTTGGCGCGCGACAAGCGCGGCAATACTCTGGCAATGGCCGCAGCGGCCCTTTTCCCGATTATGGCGCTCGTGGGGTCGGCCGTTGATGCCGGCCGCGGTTACCTGACCAGAACCCGCTTGCAGCAATCCTGCGATGCCGGGGTCCTTGCCGGCCGTAAGGCACAGATCGGCGGAGAATACACCGAGCTGGCCCAAAACGAGGCAAAAAAATATTTCAATTTCAATTTCAGCGGTAGCCCACAGGGTACGACCAAGGTCAGCTTCAAGACCGAGCAGGTCGGTACGGATGAAATTCAGGGCACTGCAAGCACCGACATTGGCACGACGATCATGGCGCTGTTTGGCGTCAAGTCATTGCATCTGAACGTGAGCTGTGCGTCCAAGATGAATCTGTCCGACACGGATATCATGTTCGTTCTCGATACAACGGCATCGATGGACACCATCAATGCGGGAGACACGGTCAAGCGAATCGATGCGCTGAAAGCAGCTGTCACCAATTTCCACGATACGCTGGAGTCTGCCAAGCAGGGCGACGTGACCATTCGCTACGGCTTCATGCCCTTTGCGATCAATGTGAATGTCGGACGTTTTTTGAAACCGGAGTGGATGGCGTCTTCATGGACCTATCCCTCGCGCAGATATGATCATACCGTGACGACCCAGGGGCCTGACGGCCCCCGCGAGACGGCCGATCCTGATCGTGCGGATCAATATGATCCCGACCCGCAACCAGTCGTCACGATGATGACTGAAAACTGCAACGCGCCTGATAATAATGTCACGGAAACCGTGCAGCAAATTGACGATAAAACCGTCACGCAGCCAAATGGTGACGTGTGGACATATTACCACTACATCATTACCAATAATGGAAATAACTATACAGTAAATACCGACGGCGAAGGGCGATGCCAGCTTTATACGACCACATATAATAATTATAGAAAGATTCTGTACAGAATTTTCCGTCCGGTTGCTGGCGAGAAATATGATACGATCTACTGGCGGTACGATGACTACGTCCTCGACGTGTCAACGTTCAAATATGCCGCCGGCAACGCGAGCGCGATCCTGAATGCGTCGATGACATTGCCGATTGGCTATGGCCGCAGCGATACGACGGCGACCTGGCAAGGTTGCATCGAAGAGCGGCAAACGGTGCCTTTTAGCGGCACGACGATTCCTGATAGCGCCTATGACCTTGATATTGACATGGTTCCCGACCCTTCGCGCCCGGAAACGCAGTGGGGCCCGCAACCTCAGCAGTTCGTCTACAGCCGCTTTACGACCGATGGCCAGCTTTACGAGGGGATCACCACCGATCCGGTAATCACGGCCAACGAATATCAGTCAGCAGCAGGCTACTGGTCTGGCGCCTATGGCGTTTGCCCCGCGCCCGCCCGCAAACTCGGCCCGCTGACCGCGAGCGAGCTCAGCCTTTATCTCAGCACCCTGACACTGGCAGGCAAGACATATCCCGATACGGGATTGCTCTGGGGCGCGCGCTTCCTGTCGGCGACCGGCATCTTCGCCAACGAGAACAAGGGCACTGATCCCAATCGGCCAATCGGCCGCAACCTCATTCTGATGACCGATGGCGAGGTTGAAACCGATTATCAGTCCTACACAGCCTATGGCTGGGAAATGTATCGCCGCCTGCGCTTCGACAAAACAAAAACGCCGAATAACGACGATTTGAAGGAGGTCGTGGAGGACCGCTTTGCAGCTATCTGCGAAGCGGCCAAACGCAAGAACATCACCATATGGGTCGTGGCATTCGGAACCGACCTGCGCAAGTCGCTGCAGGACTGCTCGACCGGCGGACGCGCCTATCAGGCGGACAATGCCGACGAACTGAACAAGGCGTTCCAGAATATCGCCACGCAGATTGCCGGCCTTCGGGTTACGCGATGAACGCTGACAGGCGCGTCATCCGGCGCAACATCTCCCAGGAAGATGATGGCGTCACGGCGATCGAGTTCGCTATCGTGGCGCCCGTGTTCATCATGATCCTGATGGCGATCATTGAGCTTGGCTATTATACCTATGTCAGTGCGGTATTGCGCGGCGCGGTCGAGCAGGCGGCGCGAGATTCAGCGCTCGAAAGCGGCGTGGGCAATGCCAATAAGATCGATGAACTGGTTACCAAGGCGGTTCATGACGTGAACGCGGGCGCCAGGCTGGACTTCTCGCGCAAGTCATATGATGCATTTGATCAGGTTGGAAACGCTGAACCCTTTGATGATCTTAACCATAATGGGCTGCGTGATGCCGGCGAGTGCTTTACCGATTTCAACGGCAATGGTGTGTGGGACTCCGATACCGGCGTCACGGGGCAGGGCGCCGCCGCACAGATTGTCTCTTATACCGTCGTGGCCCGGTACACGCCGCTCTTTCCCGTCACTCGTCTGCTAGGCATGGATGGCCTGGTGACGCTCACCCTCAATACGCAGCTCATCAATCAGCCTTATGCACTATACGACAAGCCGCCGCCGGCCGTGGTGTGCTCATGATTTGTACGGCACGCCCGACCGTCGTCAAACGGCGACTGCTTCAGCTTGGTGCTTCGATCAGTGGCATCGCCTTGATGGAATTCGCCCTCATTCTGCCCATTTTCCTGCTCGTGGCGATTTGCGGGATCGAAACCGCCAACTACGCCATCACGCGCATGACCATGAGTCAGCTCGCCTTGAGGCTGGCAGACAACGCCTCTCGCATGGGTTCAGGCACGTTGCTGGCGGCCAAGTCGATCGATGAGCGTGATATCAACAATGTGCTGGACGGGACGCTCAATCAGGCCAAGGCGCTGGGTCTGAAAGAAAAAGGGCGTCTGGTCCTGTCGAGCTTGCAGGTGAACCCGGACAATGGCCAATGGATCGCCTGGCAGCGTTGCTCGGGCGATCGGGTCGATCTTGCTTCCCATTATGGCAAGGCGGGGGATGGCGCCAGTGGCACGAGTTTAACCGGCATTGGCCCCGCCTCCGCCAAGGTCGCCGCCCAGCCTGGATCGGCCGTCATGTTCGTGGAACTGCAATATCAGTATCAGCCGGTATTCCCGGTCGCACAGAATTTTCTGAGGAATGAGGTGATAAACTATACTGCGGCCTTCGTCGTGCGCGAGGATCGCGACCTTACGACCATTTCCAACAGTTCCAACCTGACGATCCGACAGTGCTGAAACAGTCGGCAATGCGCCCTACGCACGACAGCAAAGATTCTTTGGACGGCCAACCCCGAGCTGATAAGAGCGCAAAAGTTCAATTCTCGCAGTGGACGGTTTCGGGTTCTGACGGATAACCGCTAAGGACATCGCGATCGGAACCGTGGCAAGAAGCGAAACTGCCCGACCGCCAACGCCCTGCCCGTTTCTTGCTTAAGGACATCCCCGCTATGCGCTTCACCGGCACCGCATCCTATATTGCGACCGACGATCTCAAAGTAGCGGTCAATGCGGCGGTTACTCTGCGGCGCCCGTTGCTGGTCAAGGGCGAGCCTGGCACTGGCAAGACCGTGCTCGCGCATGAAATCGCGGCGGCGGCCAACGCGCCGCTGATCGAATGGCACGTCAAGTCGACCACCAAGGCGCATCAGGGCCTCTATGAATATGACGCGGTTGCCCGACTGCGCGACGGCCAACTCGGCGATCCGCGCGTTCATGATATCGCCAATTATATCCGCAAGGGTAAGTTATGGGATGCGTTCACATCCCCCACACTTCCCGTGCTGCTGATCGACGAGATCGACAAAGCCGATATCGAGTTTCCCAACGATCTGCTGCAAGAGCTCGATCGCATGTCGTTCGACGTCTATGAGACACAGGAAACCGTGAGCGCGCGCGAGCGACCGATCGTTGTGATCACATCCAACAACGAAAAGGAGCTGCCGGACGCCTTTCTGCGCCGCTGCTTCTTCCATTATATCCGCTTTCCTGATCGCGAGACGATGGAAGCGATCGTCGATGTGCACTTTCCGGGCATCGAGAAGCGGCTGGTAGCGCGCGCCCTCGATATTTTCTACGAGGTGCGCGACGTGCCGGGCCTCAAGAAAAAGCCCTCGACCAGCGAACTGATCGATTGGCTCAAGCTCCTCCTCCACGAGGATATGCCGCTCGACGTGCTGGCCGAAAAGGACATCCGCAAGGCCATCCCGCCGCTTCATGGCGCGCTGCTCAAGAACGAGGCGGATGTGATGCTGTTTGAGCGGCTCGCCTTTCTGTCACGCCGTCAGGGTGGCTGAGAGCGCACGATGTTCATCTCCTTCCTCGAGGAGCTCAGAAAGGCAGGGATAGCGGCCAGCCCCAAAGAGCATCTCACGCTGCTGGAAGCGCTGGATGCCGAGGTGATCGAGTCCAGCCCCGAGGAGTTTTATTATCTCGCCCGCGCTATTTACGTGAAGGATGAGGGGCTGATCGACCGCTTCGATCAGGTCTTTGCCAAAGTCTTCCGGGGGGTACTGGGTGAACCCACCTCCGAACACCAGATCCCCGAGGACTGGCTGAAGGCCGTCACCGAGAAATTTCTTACCCCGGAGGAGATGGAAGCGATCAAGTCGCTTGGCTCCTGGGAAGACATCATGGAAACGCTGCGGAAACGCCTCGAAGAGCAGCAGGGGCGCCATCAGGGCGGGAACAAATGGGTCGGCACGGGCGGCACCTCGCCGTTCGGCAATTCGGGCTACAATCCGGAGGGCGTCCGGATCGGGGGAGCCAGTCGGCACAAGCGCGCGATCAAGGTCTGGGACAAAAGAGAGTTCAGAAATCTCGACAATTCGGTTGAGCTCGGCACGCGTAATATCAAGGTTGCGCTGAGACGGCTTCGGCGCTTTGCGCGGGACGGCGCAGCCGAGGAGCTGGACCTGGACGCCACTATTTCCGGCACGGCCCGAAAAGGCTATTTGGACATTAATATGCGGCCGGAGCGGCGCAATGCCGTGAAACTGCTGCTTTTCCTCGATGTGGGCGGATCGATGGACCCGTTCGTAAAGCTCTGCGAAGAGCTCTTCTCCGCCGCGACGGCCGAGTTCAAGCATCTGGAGTTCTTCTATTTCCACAATTGCGTCTATGAAGGCGTGTGGAAAGACAACCGGCGACGCTTTCAGGAACGCACGCCAACCTGGGACATACTCCACAGATTCGGCCATGATTACAAACTGATCTTCGTCGGTGACGCGCAGATGAGCCCCTATGAGATCAGTCATCCCGGTGGATCGATCGAGCACAGCAATCCTGAAGCGGGCGCCGTCTGGCTAACACGCATGACAGGCGTTTACCGTTCGGCCGCCTGGCTGAACCCTGTGCCTGAGGCCCATTGGGGGTACTCACAATCTGTCGAGATCATCCGCGAGATTATGGACGATCGCATGTACCCGCTCACTCTGTCGGGGCTGGACGCTGCTACACGCGCGCTGAGCAGGAAGGTTTAGAAGACTTCCCGACGGTTCACACTGGCCTAAATCTAAACGTTTCGATGTCATCACTTAGTTAACTTCTCGGGAACTATAGAGCCCCCACAATGAACAGCACGCGCTGTGCTGCGGTGACCTGAAGCAAAGTTTGCTCATGTCGCGTCCGCAACACGACAAGCCGGACGTGAAGGGGTTTTGGGGACATGACTAAAGCGACGCATTGGCGGGAATTCTCTTCGCTGGCGGTGAATCGGCATTTCGCATCCGGTCTGGCACTCGCAACAGGCGCGATGCTATCGACCACCGCAGCTTTCGCGCAGCAGGTTTCACCCGTGACGGTGACACCGCAAAGCCTCGCTCCCGAGCAGCGGGAGAGCGGATTCAAGGTGGACATTCCCCAAAGCGGTGCGCTGCAGCCACCTGCCGGCTCGGAGGCAATGGCCGTCACGCTGGGCGAAATTCGCGTCGAAGGCTCCTTTCCCGAAGTCGCGGATGAAGTCGCCAAAATCGTTGCGCCGCTCCGCCACGCGAACGTCACTCTGGCGCAAGTCTATGCGGCTGCCTCTCAGGTTGAGGCAGCCCATGCTCGCGCCGGCTATATTCTGGCGCGGGTTTCGGTGCCGCCCCAGACGCTCAGCAGCCAAAGCGATCTCCTCATCAAGGTGACGGATGGCTTTATCGAAACGGTCGATATCAGCCAGCTTCCATCGCGGGTGCAGCGTGCCGTCAAGGTCCGGACAAAGCACATCGAGAATCGGCGTCATCTCGCCATGGATGATGTTGAGCAGGCACTCATGATCGCCAGCACCACGCCCGGCCTGACCTTGCGCTCGACGCTGATGCGCGGGGACAAGCCAGATGGCGCCAAGCTGATCCTCGAAGGGACGCAGCAACTGGTGACCGGATCATTCGGCGTGGACAATCTGACCGATCCGTCACTGGGCCGCTGGGCCGTCAATCTCCAGGTCGCGCTCAACTCCGCGCTTGGACTGGGCGAGCAGTTCTACGGGTTCGTGTCCTCCGATTATGACGTCACGCATATCTTCAATGACGAATCCCGCCAACGCGTTCTGGGCGGCGGTGTGGTCGTTCCGCTGGGGGATGGACGGTTCAGCCTCAATCCGGAAATGACCTTTGCGCGTACCTCGCCTGATCCAATGCTCGGTGCGCCACGGACGGTGGGAACATTGCGCCGCCTGACCTTGCGGGCGAACCAGACGCTGGTGCGTACCCGACATCAGCAGGTCAACATCGGGCTGACAGCGGAGCAGATCAAAGAGAAGAATTCGGTGCCGCAGTTTGGCGTGGACATCAGCCATAATCGCTATGTGGCACTCCGCATCAATGCCGCGCTCAATCAGGTAACGGATGCCGGGTCGACCTATGGTGCGACACTTCAGTTCAGCCAGGGGCTCGGCAATCTGGCGGCAATCACGCTGGCGGATTCCGTAGCGAGCAACGTGCCGTTCTCCAGAATGGGCGCGCGCAACAGCTTCAGTAAGTTGACCGCCGGTGTCCGGGGCGCCTGGGCGCTGGGCGCCGATTTAGGCTTTTCCCTCAACGCGCGGGCTCAGACCAGCTTCGGGCGGCCCGTGTTCCGCGCCGAACAGGCTGCACTGGAAGGTGCGGACGGCCTGTCCGTCTATGTGGGCGGGCGCACTGCCGTCGACGCCGGAATCGTCGCGCGTGGCGAACTCTCAGTCACCAATCTGGCGTTTAATCTCGGGGACAAGGCGGCACATGTCGCGCCCTATGGCTTCGTGGCGGGCGGGGCAGGCAGGTTGGAGCAACCCACCCAGATTGAATGGAAAAACCTCCGCGCGCTCGTTGCGGGCGCGGGCGTTCGCGCAGCTCTGAATGAGCGGATCGGCATATCCGTCGAGTACGCGCATGGCGTTGCCAACGATCCATATCTGGACCGGGCCAACCGCATCAACGTCAGCACCACACTGCGCTTCTGAGCAAGTGTCGGGACTCTGAATTTCAGCAAATTGCCGACCCGGCGTTCATCGCGCCAGAGGATCGGAATGTGAGGGCAGGCGGAATATGAGCAAGTTAAACCAAATCGGGCATCAGGTGCGTTCCTCGCTTCTTCGTGACAGCAGTCTGGCGCGTGGCATGATTGTGCTTGTCGCAACCGTTGCGGCACCCGCTTATGCGGATGGTCTGCCCAGTGGCGGGCAGGTCGCGGCTGGCAGCGCGGTGATTGGCGGTGGCGCGAACAGCACCACGATCACACAGACCAGCCAGAACGCCGTGATCAACTGGAATGGCTTCTCGGTCGCGCAAGGTCGTCAGGTCGTCTTTGACCAGCCCAACGCGCAAGCGGCGACGCTCAATCGCGTGACGGGCAATGAGGCATCCACGATTGCCGGTCGGATTGTGTCGAACGGCGCGGTCTATCTGATCAACCCCAATGGCATTGCGATCACCAAGACCGGAGCCGTGCAGACCGGCGGCGGCTTTGTCGCGTCCACGCTTGACATGACCGATGCGGATTTCATGGCGGGCAATCTGCGCTTCACGGGCAATGGTGCATCCAAAACCATTACCAATGCCGGCTCCATCTCCGCAGGAAGCGGCGCCTATGTGGCCCTGCTCGGCGGAGCGGTCGCGAACACCGGAACGATCAGCGTTCCCTTGGGCAAGCTCGCCCTGGGTTCGGGCGAGAAGATCGCGCTTGATCTCAATGGTGGCAATTTCCTGCAGGTCGCCGTGCCAACCAGCCTGATCAATGGCACAGACGCGCTGATCGACAATAGCGGCGATATCATTGTCTCAGGCGGCGTGGTTCATCTGAATGCCGCGGTCGTCAAGGACGCGGTCCGTCAGGTCATCAACATGTCCGGCAGCATCAATGCCGACAGTGCGGTCGGCAATGGCGGGACCATCATGCTGATCGGCGGCGCGGATACCGCCAGCATGGCCGGCACGGTCACGGTCTCCGGGACACTCTCCGCCCGTGCGACGGGATCGGCCGGGAATGGCGGCTTTATTGAAACCTCCGGCGAGCATCTGGACCTCGCCGGTATCGAGGTGTCGACACTGGCCGCCAATGGCGAGGCGGGAACATGGCTCATCGATCCGACCGACTTTGTCATCGCAAGCTCGGGCGGTGACATTACCGGTGCCGCACTGTCGAGCCAGCTGGGCAACGGCAATGTCGTCATCAAATCGAACAGTGGCGCCAATACCGGTATCGGCGACATCCATGTTTACGATATAGTCAACTGGTCGGCCAATAAGCTGACGCTTGACGCCTACCGCAACATCAATATCTACAGCACACTGAACGCGACCGGCACCGCCAGCTTCGCGGGCATCGTTGGCGATACCACCCAGACCGGCGTCGGCACGGTCAATGGCGAGTTGACGTTCGGTTGGGGCAGCACGGGCTTTTCGGGCAAGCTGAACCTTGCCTCCACCGCCGGGTTCAGCCTGAATGGCCTTGCCTATACGGTCATTACCACGCTGGGGAGCGCTGGCTCCACAACGGGAACCGATCTTCAGGGGATCAACGGCGCGCTTAATGGCCGCTATGTGCTGGGCGCGGACATCAACGCTTCAGCGACGTCGGGCTGGAATAGCGGCGCGGGCTTCGTGGCGCTCGGCATGGATGGCGTAGGCAATAATATCAACAACGGTAATGGTTTTACCGGTGCCTTCAACGGTCTTGGTCACACGATCAGCGGCCTCACCATCAGTACACCCCTCTATAACCGCACTGCGTTTATTGGCTTCGCGAAATCGGGCTCTACCATTTCCAATCTTGGCATGGTTGGCGGCTCGATCTCGGGCCTTGGCGAAACGGGTGGCATCGTGGGCACCAATGAGGGCACGATCCAATATGTGTTCAACACCGGCACCGTGACCGGATCAGCGCTCGGTTTTAATATCGGCGGCATTGCCGGGAGAAATACCGGTACGGTCACGCATGCATATTCTACCGGCGCGGTGTCCGGCACTTATAACGTTGGTGGCATTGCGGGCTATCAGCAGGGCTCGGGGGCACGGATCTTCAATGCATTCAGCACCGGTGCAATTACGAGTATTTCGACGGGCGTCGGTGGCCTGCTGGGGTCGTTGATGGGTGGCTCTGTCGACACGTCCTACGCCACAGGCGCCGTGACAAGCACTGACGCAAACACAAGCTCCGTTGGCGGTCTGGTCGGCAGTGCTAGCACTGGAAACACAATCAGCAATTCATTCGCGACGGGCAATGTCACCGCAGGGGCAAATGCAACGCTCGTCGGCGGTCTGGTCGGCTATGTCTATGGCAGCGTCCTCACCAATGTCTACGCGACCGGTAACGTCACTGTGGGGAGCGGAGGCGAACGCATAGGCGGCCTGGTCGGCGAAAATGCCTATATTGGTTCCATCACCAACGCCTACTCATCCGGCGTGGTCTCTGCGAGCGGCGGCACCGATGTGGGCGCGCTGGTCGGGCGGAAAAATGGCTCGGCGAGCGTCAACAACAGCTATTGGTCGACGACCGCTAACCCGTCCTTGGCCGGCATTGGGAGCGGGACACTAAACTCTGGCGGTGGCCTGAGTAACTCCGCGCTCATGCAGTCGTCGAATTTCAGCGGATGGAGCATGGATACCACAGGTGGTCAGGCCAATGTCTGGCGGATCTACAATGGCTATACCATGCCGCTGCTCAAGGCGTTCCTCTCACCTTATTATGTCCAGACGAACAATGGCAGCATCATTGTCTATGACGGTACGACCCATTCGGTAACCGTGACCAACGCTGACATCTCACGGGATGCACGTGTTCTGGGCACGCTGAGCACCGCCACCGCCAGCGGAAGAAACGCGGGAACCTATAATTTTGGACTGAACGGACTTTACTCGATCCAGCTGGGCTACGATCTTATCGGCGGCGCGGCTCTTATCATCAATCCTGCGCCAATTACACTGACGGGGATTTCCGGCTCCACGAAAGTATATGACGGCACAACCACCGCAACGCTTTCCGGCACTGCCTCGATCACACCATTTGGCAGCGATGTGGTCAACATCAGCGGAACCGGCGTCGGGGTCTTCGCGGACAAGAATGCCGGCACCAACAAGATCGTGAACGTCACTGGCTACACCCTGTCCGGCCCTGACGCGGCGAACTATACGCTCGCCGGCTCGGGCGGTATAACGGGCACCATTCTGGCGAAATCCCTGACGCTGACCTACACCGCCAACAGGGTGGAGAATCTCTATGGAGATGCAGCCCCCGTGCTCACCGGCACGGTCACCGCGTCCGGACTGACCGGCGGCGATACACTGGCGAGCCTTGGAACAGCGGTCTGGACGACCACGGCAACGTCCAGCAGCAACACTGGCTCTTATGCAATCGTCGGATCGGGGCTGAGCAACGGCAACTACGCCATCAATCCTGTTCAGGCAGCCATCAACTCAACCCAATATCGCATAACTGCCCGCCCCATAACGATCATCGTGGACTCCAAAACAAGCGTTTATGGCTCTGCCATTCCCGCGTTGACCTATACGATCGGTGGCTCGGGACTGGTCAATGGCAATACGCTGACGGGCACGCTCGCGACCACAGGCAGATCCACGTCGAACGCTGGCGTTTATGCGATTACGCAAGGCACATTAAAGGCGAGCACAAACTACAGCGTTACCTTTACTGGCGCAAACCTCACTATTACGCCACGCGCACTCGCAATCACAGCAGACGCCGGGACCGGTATTTACGGCGAAACCATTCCCTCGCTGACATACAGGATCACCGGGCCCGGCCTCATCAACGGTGACACGCTGACCGGCGCGCTCGCTACGCTGGGTTCAGCATCAGCGGATGTTGGCACATACGCGATTACATTGGGCACGCTCTCCAACCCCAATTACAGCATCGCCTATACCGGTGCAGACTATAGCATCACGCCGCGTCAGATCACGATCATCGCGGACACCATCAGTAATCTGTACGGGTCTGCGGTTCCCGCGCTGACCTATACGGTAGGCGGCATGGGCCTCGCCAATGGTGACACGCTGTCGGGCGCGCTGGCTACGCTGGGGACGGCCTCGTCGAACGCGGGACGCTATGCCATTACGCAGGGCACGCTCGCGGCGAGCAGCAATTACACCATTGACGGCTATACTGGCGCCGATCTTGTGATCATGCCGCGCCCGATTACCGTAACCTACACAGCCGACACGGCGGAAGTCCTGTTTGGGCAGCCTTTCCCGACATTTACGGGTTCGGCCTCGGTCGAAGGGCTGGTCAATGGCGACACGCTCGCTGATCTGGGTGTTGCGAACTGGACGGTCACGGCGACGGGGAGCAGCTTTGCGGGCGATTACATGATTACCGGCTCGGGGTTGGCCAATGCCAATTATGCGATCACCGATGAACAGGCGCCGGGCAATGCCGCTGCCTTCACGATCAATCCGTCGGGGCAGAGCCTCACCAGCTTCCTGCCGGTCATCCATGTCCAGTCGATCAGCGATGTCGCCAATGCTGCCGCCCAGAACGATGGCGCGCCGATTGCCGCGACCTCGGAGAGCAGCGGCTCGGGCGCAAGCGGCGCTTGCCTGCCGGCGGCCGTGGCTGACGACTTCCGCCGCTCGGGCAAGGCACGGGTCCATGGCCAGCAATGCGCGACAGGACGGGCTGCTGGCCGATAAGCCTGACCAGCATTGTCCGGGTCACCCGTTGATGGCCAGAGGTTGGACGAGTCCGTCGCAACAGCTGGACTAGAGTGAGATAAAAATCGGGGTGCGCCTGCCAAAATTCATTGGCCAGGCGCACCTTGCCGTTGATCTCGACCTTTGAGCCAGCTGGCCGTGTCGCCCTAGCGATTCAGGGGCTGGCCTGCGCCGGACTGCGGGAGAGTGAAAAACTACCGGTTTCAGACAGGCAATGTGAACTCTATCGGGACAACGAACTCGATACGATCGCCAGAAATTTCCGGTGGGGCCTTTGGATAGGGCGAGGCGCGGCGCATCATCGCGCTCGCCTCATCGTCCAGGCTGTTAACACCGGACCGGTCGATCAATACGCCCTCCATCAGCACACCCGCGCGATCAATCACGAAGCGCACCCGGACAGTCCCCTCTTCCCGGCGCATTTTAGCGCGGCGCGGATATATTTTGTGCGCGTAAAGCCAGGACCGCACCTTGGCGGCATAGCTGTTGCTCGTGCCGGCCGGAGCCTTGATATTCAGCCCCTCGATCGTACCACGCCGGGCGGGAGGCGCAGGCGCTACGGGTTGCGCGGGGCCGGACGAGGATGCCGGCGACGCCGCCTGAGTTGCCGATGCGGATGGCTGCGCCGAATTCGCGTTGCTCACTGGCGCGGGCGCCAGCGCAACAAGCCGTGAGGCGACGGGCTGAACCGCCGGCGGTGGAGGCGGCTCTGTGCGGGCCTCTGCCGGAGGTTCCATCCGTGCCTCTACCGGCTGTTGCGCCTCGGCCGCCGCCTGCTCCTGCTCGTCCTCCGCATTGTCCATTCCCTGCACGGCGGCAAGCGACATCACCGTCATTGCCGGGGCTTCCCGTTTGCGATTGGCGTGCCCAACACCCAGGCTGAGCAACCCCGCAAGCAGCAAGGCATTGATCAGCAGCGATGCTGCTGCCGGAGCGCCGGAACGAAGCGGGTCAGCCCAGGTCGTCATGACCTAGAAAGTGCTGGCAACGGTGAACTTGAAGTTCTGGCCCTCCGCGGCGAGCGAAGAGAGGTGCCGGCGATATTGCTTATCGAAGAGATTATCGACGGCGATCCGGAACTCGAAGCCTTTGGCCGCGCCCTTCTGCGGTTTGAATGTGAGAAACAGGTTGTGAACGGTATAGCCCGGCGTAGGCAAGCCGGAGCCCGCAGAGGCGAATGAGCCCTGCGTCACCTTATCCTGACGCGCGGCAAATTCGCCGGTCCAGCCACCGGACAGACCGCTCGCCGCATCAGCATAGCCAAGCGTGACACGGTAGTCATTGGCCGGGATTGTATTGAGATAGTCACCCGTCAACCGGTTCTTGCCGCTGATGATCGACATGTTTCCGCGCGTGAAGAAACCGCCAACGCCATATTCGGCTTCCAGCTCCACCCCCTTGAACCGGGATTGGTTGATGTTCTGGAAGTATGGCGTGCCCGTCGTGCCCGCGACGTTGACGATGAGGTCCTTCACGTCGTTCTGGAACAGGGTCGTTTTAGCCCGGAAGCGATCCTTGGCGCCAACGAGGTTGTCGAACGACAAAGTAAAGCCGATTTCATAATTGTCCGACTTTTCGGGTCGCAGATTCGGATTGCTCGGCCGCGTCGCGCTTCGTGTGAAGACTTCGTCCACATTGGGCATGCGGACCGTGCGCGCCACCGATCCAAACAGCCCAAACCACTCGGTAAAGTTGTAAAGCGCCGCAATTTTGGGCGATACGGCGCTGTCCTTCACGCGGTTGGTCAGCGTCGTGCCGCTGACCACGGTGGCACCCGGCTTGAGATCGGTCCAGTCCACGCGCACGCCGGGCATGATTGTCAGCTTGTCCGACCAGACGATCTCCAGCTGTCCGAACAGACCATAGCGGGTCATGTCGCCTTCCGGATGGGTGCCCGCTCCCGGAGTCACGGTGCCGTTAAAGGCTACACGCGGATTGCGGCGCTTCTGCTCGCTCCACTGCGCGCCCAGGATGAGGAAGGTCGTCCAGTCGCCACCAAGGTCGAGCTGGCTGGTATTTTGCAGCTTGCCCTGCCAGCTCTCGTAGGAAAAATCGGAATATTCCAGATTGGCGCCGAGGAAGGTCGTCTCCGTCTGATGGACCTTGGAGAGTGAGTAGGCCGCCTGAGCCTCAATGTTGAACAGCTTGCTGCCATTGAAATCATTGACGTAGCCCAGGACCGCAGTCTTGTCGTGGACCCGACGACGCATCAGCGAACTGCCGGTCGAGGCAGAAACCTGATCGTAGACCTGCGGCGCGTCGCTGATCCAATCCTGATAGCTGGCCCAGATCGCGTGCTTCTTGTTACCCCCGAGGGAGACACGCGCCTTGACCAGCCAACTGTCGGACTCTGTCGCCGAGGCGGGCACGGTATCGCCATTGCCGCTCTTGTAGTCGTCGCTGCGGCGGTGATTGTAGCTGCCCAGCAGCTCCAGTCCCTCCACGGGCTGAACCGCGACGATGCCGGACAATGTGTAGGCACCGGCGTTGGTTTCGGTCGCGCCCTTCAGCCGGACGGCAAGCGGATCGCCATCCTTGAGAAAGTCCGATGCGTCCTTGGTGGTGAAGTTCACCACACCGGCCAGTGCGCCCGCTCCATAGAGGGTAGAGGATGCAGGCCCGCGCAGGACTTCAACCCGCTTGTACAATTCCGGTTCGCTGAAGAAGGCGCCCATGCGATATTGCTCGTAGAACTTGGTGACGCCGTCCACGTTCATGAGAATGCGAGTGTCGGAATCGCCAATCGCAGTGCCCATTCCGCGAATATTGAAGCCCTGCCCAAGCTGGCCGACGCCGCCCTGCACATTAACCCCCGGCATGCCCTCCAGGAGATCGCCAATGGTCGTCGCCTGGGTCTGGTCAATATCCTCCTGATCCAGACTGGTAACGGCCTGAGGCGTATCAAGCGCCACCTTCTCCGTGCCTGCGGAAATGACCAGGCGATCAAGCGAAAACTGCGTGGTGCCCTCCGTTTCCTGCGCCCATGCCGGAGCCGGCAGAGTAGCCAGCGCAGTTCCCAAAAGCGCCGCAGTTTTGATCACGTTCATTGATTGCCCCCTGGCATGAGTGCGGGCGTGTCCGCCCTGTGGTGGCTCCGCACTTACGCACCACATTTAATTATTGCAAGTGAGTCTCAATAGCTGTAGTCGACTGTGTAACGAATGAGAGGGGGCTCCGTGTTGAAATTCCGTTCCATCCGTGCCGCGGCTTCGCTGCTGGCACTTGCCGGCGCGACGGCAGCGCAAGCGCACATGCCTTATGTGCTTCCGACCATGTTTGATGTGGGCAAGGGAGACCATGTCACTGTGCAATCCGCATTCGCGGAAGATGTCTTCATTCCCGAAGTATCGATGCGGGATGCGCCGTTTCATCTCGTGGGGCCGGATGGTGCTCAGCTCCCCGTCGGACCGGTGACTTATCTGCGTGATCTGTCGATCTTCGAGGCAAATCTGCCGGGCGAGGGAAGCTATCGCGTCACGAGCGGGCAGCGAGCCGGACGCAAAGGCAAGATGTTCAAGGTGGGGAACGACTGGGTGATGCGCGGCGAAGGCGCGGAGCCGGGCCCGAGCGCGCAACAGGTCGATGTGCAGAGCATGACTCTGGCCGAAGCCTATGTCACGCGCGGTCAGCCAACCGAAGGGGCGCTCAAGCCGCAGGGCACAGCGCTGGAGATCCAGGCGATCACACATCCCAACGGCATCACGGCCGGGGCGGATGCGAAATTCGCCTTGCTGTTCGACGGCAAGCCGCTGCCCAATACCGATGTGACCTTGTTCCGCAGCGCCGGCTATTATGACGGACGCAAGGTTGCGGCCCAGACGAAGAGCGATGCCAACGGGCGATTCAGCCTGAAGCCCGGCGATGCGGGGACATATCTTATTCTCGTGCGCCACCGCGGCGCAGCGCCGGCAGGCGCCGAGACCCCCTATCGCAGCTATACCTACACTCTTGCATTTGACGCATCATAACGCGCGAACGGAATATTATCGGAGATCCGGCATGAAACATCCTCTTACATTCGCAGCGCTGGCAATGGCGCTGACCGCCCCGCTCTTTGCCGCCCCGCATGAAGGCAATGCCTTCGTTCACGACTATGACCTCAACCATGATGGTCAGGTGACACGGGCGGAATTCGATGCAGCCCGGCTTAAGCGCTTTAAGGCAACTGATGCCAATGCAGACGGCTGGGTATCCGAAGACGAGTATGTTAGCGAATATCGCTGTCGCCTTGAGCAGCAGCTTGCCGCTTCAGACCGGACCGAGGAAAAGAAGGAAGAGGAACGCCAGCGCCAGATCCGTCAGACCCATGTCCGCTTTGGCGTGCTGGACAAAGACAAGGACGGCAAGATGGTGCAGGCGGAATATGACGCTTCCGGCGCGCGGGCGTTCGCGGAGCAGGATGTCGATCAGAATGGCGTTGTGACCGCCGCAGATATCGCAGCCTCCGCCGCGAAGCGCCAAGCGGCCGCGCTGGAAAGAGCAGATCAGAAATAAAGGCTGTTCGCGGGCCTATGGCCTCCGCAGCATATGCATGACGGTACTGGCGGTTGCGATTTGGATCATGGAGCGGCTCTCATGACTGGGGGCTCATGAACCATTCACCGCCAGCGCCGGCTTTCGCGTCCGCCAAGCAGAGAGTTGATACGCGGAAGCGCGCGCGGGTTTCTGTTCTGGCCCGAGCCTGTCGTCGCCTTTGGGTCTCTCAGGGCAGCATACGGCCCATATAGCATGCGGTCCCGCCATAAGCGGCCAGCTTTTCCACGGAGAGGGCGAGGTCCATGAAGCCATTGGCGCGCCAGAAGCTGTCAGCTCCGTTCACCGCCATAAGATGAATTTCGGCCAGCCCCGCCCGCCGCGCCGCGTCAATCGTCAGGGCAAGCGCCGTCTTGCCGGCTCCCGTGCCGCGTGCCTCCGGTAGCAAGGCAACATCGTGTAGATAGTAGATGTCCGCCGGGTTTGGCAGCACAGTCAGTCGCGCATCAAGCGCCGGCGGACTATCACGATACCAGGGATGCGTCACGAGGAAGCCGATCAGCTGCCCGCCCTCTTCCAGCACGAAACAACCAGTCGGGTACAACTCCAGCCGTTCGGCATAGGTCTCCCGCGTTTCGGTAAAATGCCCATGAACCGCATCCGATATCGCGGCCACGGCGGAAAGATCTTCAGGGCGCATGGCACGCCAGCCTGTCCGCTGCATAACGGCTCCTTCATGCAATGATAACAAAACAGGCGTTCGCAACATGGCGAATGCCGCTATTCGGCCGCACCGGCTTAGGCGGCGATGTTTCGGCTATAGGCGTGCGGCAGGAACGGTGGTCCCAGCGTAGCGCATTCATGATATCGGCAAGACCTTCTCTTCATTCATCGGCCGACCATTACCGGGGCCAAACCCTGGTTGCTAGTCGCTCCGTTTCAGCGTGAAGGGGCGTTCCCCCACGAAGATCATGCTTGGGTCCAGCTGCGCGGCTGCGCCTTTCGAGCCATAGGCGAAGAAAAAGCGCTCGACGCGGCCATCCGCATGGGTGAGCGTCAGGGTATAATTCTGAACGGCATATCGTCCACCGCCGTGCCGATCTGCTCCCACCGCATAGCCGCCGCCAAAGGCCCCGCTCGACAGGTCCGTCGTGAATCTGCCATCGCCGGAGAAATTGAGCACGGTGCTTGTCGCGATCGTCACATTGCCCCCCATTGCGGAGGAGCCTCCTCCGCCGACCGCGCGATAGGCGCCGCGCAATGGGGCAGCGCTCGCAGGATAAGCCTTGAAGAGGCGGCCCCGCTGCGGTTCGAGCGTTCTGCTTTGTCCCTTGTTATTGGTTAGGAGAAACGCCGTGCCGACGCGTCGCCACTGCCCCCAGCGCACGGGCTCCGAGGCGCGAGACGCTGCAAGGTCAACATCTTCCAGCGCGGTGTCGCCCACTTCAAAATAGCGGCCATCCTTAAACAGGATGACCGGGCTGAAGCTCACAACGACCATGCCGCCGACACCAAAGCCGCCTCCACTCTCAAAATAGACGCTCTCCACACCCGTCCAGTTGCCTCGGCGTGGGGCGGCAGGAGGAGCAGGCGCCGCCGTCCGGGGAGCCGGCGATGGTGAGGCACGCGGTGCAGGCGATGCCGCGCCGGCTGCTTGCAGCGCGGCGACGCACGCCCTGCCAACGGGCTCGACACGGGCCGTATCGCTCGCCACAGCCAGCGATACGGAGACATGGCAAATCTTACGGTTCTGTCCGGTTGTGAAGAAGAGCTGCATCATCTGGCGCGAATCGCCAAAAACCACGGCCTGCCCACGCAGGCTTGTCCCATCGACATTGGCACTGGAGGGTTCAGTCCGCGCAGCAACCCCGCCACGCTTGCTGGCGATCTCAGTGATTGCCGCATTAAGCTGCGCGTCGGGAGCGCTTTCATTGCTGCCAGACAGAATTGTCAGCGTTGCAGTCGGCACGCCCGCAACCGAAACGGCAGCCGCCTGAGTCAGTGCGGCCAAGAGAAGCACGCTGGTCATGCCATTGGTCAATCATAGCGGCCGGCGCGTTTACAGGGCGAGGCGATCAGACGAACGAGATTCGGGTTTTGGCGAGGGTGTTTCATGCTCCAGATCATTCTCAGTCTTCCGACCAATGTCAGCCTCGGCGGTGAGGCGACGATGACCGCCGACTTCCCCTCTAAAGACGCAACGGTCGGTTAATGCGCTCCACCTGAGTTTTTATCAGCACAGGCAAGGAAGGTGGCCGGCGGAATATCCACACTTACGTCAGCTCACTCACGTTGATCGCGTCAAACTCTCGCAGTCGCCTATTCGTTGGTCTCTGTGTCCACAGCCTCGTCCTCGCGGCCCTTAAACCCTTGGGCAACGACGAACCATTCAACTGAGCCCTTGCGGCTGGATGGAGGCTTGGCGTGCTTGACGGTCGTGAAATTGCGCTTGAGTTCGGCGAGCAGGGCATTGTCCGTGCCGCCCGCGAACACCTTGGATGCGAAAGCGCCGCCGGGGCGCAACGTTTTGATGGCGAAGTCCGCCGCGGCCTCCACCAATGCCATCGTCCGCAAATGGTCCGTCTGGGCATGGCCGACAGTATTTGCCGCCATATCCGAGAGGACGAGGTCCGGCGCCGCGCCCAGTTCCGCGATCAGCTGTTCCGGCGCCTCGTCGGCCATGAAGTCCATCTGGAGCAGGGTCACGTCGGGCAAGGGTTCGACGGGCAGCAAGTCGATCCCCACGACGCGTGCTTCCGGCCGTTTCCTCTTGACCACCTGTGCCCAGCCGCCTGGAGCGACGCCGAGATCGACGACATGGCGTACACCTCTCAGAAGGCCGAATTTTTCGTCCAGTTCAATGAGCTTGTAGGCGGCGCGAGAGCGATAACCTTCTGCTTTCGCGCGCTTCACATAGGGATCGTTCAGCTGACGCGCCAGCCAGCGCGTTGACTGCGCACTGCGATTACGCGCGGTCTTGACCCGCGTCTTGCCCGGTCCGGCACCCCGCGTCATGGGCGCACCTGGCGGCGTGCCTTGATGCCGGCGCTGTCCATGAGGCCGCGCAAGATCCCCTCGCGGATCCCGCGATCGGCCACGCCCAGCCGGGCTGCCGGCCAGATATCGAGAATCGATTCGAGAATAGCGCAGCCCGCCACCACGAGGTCGGCGCGCTCCTGCCCGATACAGGGCATCTTCGCGCGCGCCTCAAGGCTCATAAGCGAGAGCTCCACGGCAATGTCGCGCATCACCTGTGCGGGCACGATGAGGCCGTCGACCAATCGTCGCTCGTAGCGCGGCAAGCCAAGATGGACGCTGGCCAATGTCGTCACGGTGCCGGATGTCCCCAGCAACCGCGCATCGGCCGCCTCAGGCAAACGGGCGTGGATGCCAGCAAAGGCCGCCTGCATGCGCTGACGCATTTCTGCATAGGCTGCGGCGCGGCCCGCCGCGTCCTGACCATGATGAAGAACGGATTCGGCAAGGCTGACCACGCCCCATGGTGCGCTCTGCCAGTCAATAATGCAGGGTCGCCCCTCGCCCGCTTCAACCAGCACCAGTTCGGTCGACCCCCCGCCAATATCGAAGATCAGACCGGGGCCGTCGCCTTGCTCGAGCAAGGCGTGGCAGCCCAGCACCGCAAGGCGCGCCTCCTCCAGCGCGCTAATGACGTCCAGTCTGATCCCTGTCTCACGGTACACCCGCTCCACAAAAGCCATGCCATTGCCGGCCCGTCGGCAAGCCTCCGTCGCCACGGAGCGTGCAAGCAAGACATGGCGGCGGCGCAGCTTGTCCGCACAGACCGCCAGCGCGGCAACGGTGCGATCCATCGCCGCTTCGCTGAGCTGACCTGTGGCGCCCAGCCCTTCGCCCAGCCGCACGATGCGGGAAAAGGCATCCACGACGACAAAACCATCGCCTTCCGCGCGAGCAATCAACAGCCGGCAGTTGTTCGTGCCAAGGTCCAGCGCCGCAAAATTGCCAGAGTGGAACATGGCTGTCCCCTGGGCGCCGCTTCGCTGGCCTCCCTTGCCACCGCGCGGAGGTGGCCGGGCACCGTGAGACACGGGTTGTGCGGCATTGATAGCCATGTTCGTCAGATACTTTCCAAAACCGGCGACGCGTCGCCGGGACTTGGTGACATGCTATTGCGCGCAAAGCCTCCACGCAAGCACCGCTCGTCACCCGCGATGGACGGACAACGCGAAAGGCTGGAAATGCGTGCGCTTAGGCGAGCCAACCGCCGACCTCCTATGCGAGAGACGCAACGCCATCAAAGCTTGACAAACGCCCCTCAGGCACACTAGTCCGCCCCGCTCGTTGCCCGATCGTCTAAAGGTAAGACTACGGACTCTGACTCCGTCAATTGAGGTTCGAATCCTCATCGGGCATCCAGTTTTTCCATAGCAAAAACAATGATATAGGTGAGATATCCCGGATAAATCCAGGGCTCACCTTCCGACAATCCATTACTACGGATTTCTGCGCTTTTCCGGTCATTTCCAGTGCCTCCCGGCTGCTCCGTGCAACATGGATGCAACATGAGAGGCATCGCTTTGCCCGAGTCGCAGGCGCTATTCTGGGCGGTTGCCCATACCCCGACCGCGCCACCGGCCGGGGCAGGCGCCACCTCAGTTCGCTCAGCACTCCTGCGTGCCTGTCGGGCGGATACCTTCCCGCGCGCAGATTTCAGCCTCCCGTGCATCGACGCTGGCGAGGCGCTTGCGGATCAGTGCGATCATCTTGACATCACGGCAGCGCTCGTGATCGGCGAGCTGCACTTGCAGATCGTGGCGTTGCAGTGCTGTGGCGTGGTTCAGTGGCTTGGTCTGATCGATCCCGTAGATCGGTTTGGCGCGGATGAAATCGTCCACGCCATCCTCGTTTAGCAGCTCGCCCTGATCCTCGGAGTTGCCGCCCCCGGGGTCGTCATCCTCAAGGTCAGGGTCGCTGTCTATAGCGTCGAGCAAGCCAATCAGATTTTCAATCTGGGCCTCGATCACCGCACGCGTGATCAGGTTTACAATCTCAGGTTCGTTGAAGGCGAGGGCGTTCATGCTGCCAGCCTCCGAAGGTCGTTAATGATCAGCAGCAAGCGTTCCTCATCGAACGCGCTGTCTTCATATTCGGCGACCAAAACGTCAATCTTGGTAGCAGCGTCAGCAGGGCTCGCTGATGGATACTGAAGTATGCGATCCACGGCCTGCTGAGTTTCGTTGCAGAGAGCTCTCATTTGTCGTGCAAGCTCAGCAATGCGAGGGTCATCAGGATGGGTGCGGCCATATGGGTGAGTGTCCAGCCGATGACGGGCGGTGTGATAATCAGCCAGCAAACGCTGGAATTCGTGATCCGCAGGAGCGGCCAATACCGGCACAGCGGCAAGTGGGGCGGCGGCAAGGGCGGCTATCACGCCGCGACGAGTTGCAGTAAGGGCTGGGGTAGCCATGACCTGTCTCCATTCAAGACGGTTGCGGTTAGAGCCGGGGTGAAGGTTGCAGCCTTCCCTTGGCTCGTCTTTACTGGTACGCGTTAACCATGATTGATGCAATAGCTGGTACGAGAAAAAGAGGGCGCCCATCGACGGGCGCCATTTCCATTCATCTGCGGATTGAACCCGACCAGCTTGCCGCGCTCGACGCATGGATTGCCGCCCAAGAGCCCCAGCCCACACGCCCGGAAGCGATCAGGGCGATACTGAAGGACCGGCTGGGGTGAGCGCGGACGAATTTCGTTCGCAGTGGCTCAATGACTGCTTCCGGCGTTTCGGTGATGTGGTGTGAATGGCTCGAATGGGGTGGATGGCGGACAGTCAGCTTTTGGAGAATCGAGCCAGATGAAAGTCATTCATCCAATCCTCGTATCCTAGTAGTTCGCCTTCGCGTCGCTCGTGCGCTGGCGACCATTTATCGTCGTTCATCAAATCAATCATAGCATCTATTCGCCACTCCTCCGCAGGAAGCGCGAACAAGACTCGATGCCACGTACGCTTGTCGTTGATAGTCGGATAAATGAAATGATCGCGCCTGATCAACGTGCCGTTTGCGATGTGTTTATCAAACATTCTTATGTATCTTTGTAACGCCACTGACCAATAGCCTTCAGCATCGCAAAATGTCGCTAGCGGCTTCTTGCTTGCTAACATCAAGCCAAGCTCTCTGTTGGTGTGAATGAGATAAGGGTAGGCTTCGAACATGCCCTATTCATAGGCCGGATTTCCCGAATGTCAGCTTGCGAGTGATCAAATTGGTGGATCTAACGGCAACAACGTTGTCGTGTCCGGATAGTCCGCTTTCGGGCCAGATGCTATCGAGGCATAAGGGCTGGAATGCGGTGGAAAGCGGACGCTCTTTGGTTTGCTCGCCGATTTGAAAAAGCTAGGCTCGTTCAATGGAACCTAGGTATCTGCATCTACGACCGGAGAACCTGCCGCCGGCCATGGCGACCAACCCTTATCTGGCGGTAATCATCGCCGATGTGTCGGTCAGCGATGATTGGCTCCATCAAATTGCGAAATGGATCGTGGAGATAGGCACCCTCTACGTGGTCGTTTGGGGCGTGGACTGTGAGAAGTGGCACGACAGAGTCGATTGGGCAGTTCTCGAATTGTTCGATTTCAACGATATCCCAGATGAGCGCTTTGTGATGACGACATGGCACAGCAATGAGCCGATGTCAGAGGCATTCTGGTTTGCTGGGAATTGCGCTACCCATCCGGATGTCGAACTATCCGAAACGATCATCCTCCACATCGCCGTAGAAACTCAATGCGCGGCGCTGGTGCAATCCTACCGTGATAGCCAAGGGGCGGCCGACAACGCTTGATCGCAATGTCCGTAATGTTGTCGCGTCCGGTCAGTCCGCTATCGGGCCAGATGCTCTCGGAGCAGAAGGGCTGGAATGGGGTGGTTAGCGGTCATCCACGTTGATGGGGCGACGCCAGATAACAGCTTCGGCTTGAATGCCGCTCCAGTTTAGAAAGCAATTTAGACCCACCAGGTCATCTGCGAGGTTATTCATTGCGATGAGCGTGTAATCTCTCGTGGGCGATCGATCGTAGAGTTGAAGTGCGAAACAGGAATTTCCGATTGTGAAAATGGATGCGGAGAAGCGATCCAAATCGTCCTGACCTTCTTCAAAAGTCAGCCGCGATCCAATGCAATTTTTGATTGCGGTAGGATCAATCGTGGCGATTTCTCGACACAATCCAACCGGCCATTCTGCGAGAGAGACTTGCATCTCACCCAGTTACAGCACTTGTCCTGCGTCCGCTATTGGCGTCGTTAGCGGACCGTGCTCTAATGGAAGCGGGACCTCAACCAATCGACACGCTGCCATGCTTCCGCTTGGGCTGTCTCCATGGTGTCATACACGCCGCAGTCAGGGCCTACCGCGCCCCAACCCACATCTGGTCCATCGACGACTGTTGGATCGGCCCATTGCATTCGGTAGGTAAAGTGTCCGTCTGGCCGATGGCAGAGAACAACGCGCTGACCCCCATCAGGACTTTCGAAGATTGCTAATCGAACTACCATTTTTTCTCGATTATCTTCGCATGCCGATGTCCGCAATCGAGTCGCGTCCGGTCAGTCCGCTTTCGGATCACACGATCTGATATCGGAACGGCCTAGAAGCGGTGGGAAGCGGACATTGACGCAGCCTTCGTAGCTGTTCACGATCGTGAAGTGTTCGAAGCAAAGCTAACTGCCCGCGCTGACATGACGGCCGGAACGCTATACGCCCTCGCTGGCGATGGCGGCTGGATTTATTATGGGCAGGTCACACCTGAGAAGAAAGTTGGCTTCTTCCGGCGACGCGACCGAGAAGCAGTTGCGCCCGCGTTAGTGTTCGCCGAGCCTGTCATGACGGTGATCAGCGTCGGCTACCCATCAATCACGCGTGCGTTGCGGGCCGGGCGTTGGACTAAGTTGGGGCGGTTTCCCTTAGCTGATGGACTTAGTGCGCCTAGCCCCTCAGTTCAGTGGCCGGTTGGCACGCTCACAGTAACGGTCTGGGTAGGCGACGATCCAGATCATGATACGCGTGTGGAAGACCCGGCGATCCAAGGCATCGAGTTGATGGCAGTATGGGATGCGGTCGAACACATCCCGGCACGGCTGACTGCCGACTTCGGCGCGGAAGAGGCTGAGTGGCATGTTGGCGGCCCGATCTGGCGGGAGCGACGGATCAAGGAGGAGATGGCAATCCGCTTCGATCAACCGTGGCATCGACTGCCCCCTGATTGGGTACCTACAACCAAGCGCTGACCGCCTACCATTGATGCGAGAGCTATGTCCGCTATGTTGTCGTGTCCGGTCAGTCCGCTTTTGTGCGCCTCGTGCCGGTTTCGGGCACATCCCCCATTGGGGGTTGGATAATAGCGCCGCCTTGCCGACGAATATGACGCGGCGCAGGATCGAGGTGAGGTTCGTGCCAACGGCGGCGACCGGACCAGAATTCCAGAGCAGAATTCTGCCTCGGCATCCGATCTGGGTATCACCCACAAGCAAATCCACGAGGCCCGTCTGATCCGGGATGCCTCTATTTTCCCCTCAGAGACTCACTGGGACTCGATCCGCCTGTTTGTGCATCCCCTGCTGAAATGCTCCTATCGACTCTCGGCGGGCTCCTGAGTCGATTTTAGAGGGGTGTGGGCATCAGGTGCAAAAGGAGGGCTGGTTTTCCCGGCCCTCCTGATTGTTTGCCATCAAGGGCACGGCTGCTGACGCCCCGCATGATCGAGCGCCAGCTTCAGGCCAGCCGTTGGCCGTGATCGGCGGGGATGCTGGAGAGGCAGTGGACATGCCCAGGACGGTCCCCGCCGTCAGCTATCCGCCCTTCGCTTTTCGTCAGGAGAAGCCGGGATTCTTGTAGGCGCCTTTCCAGTCGACAAAGGCGGCCCCAAAATCATGGCGAACCTTGTACTCGACACCATCCACGCGCCAGCCTTCCTGCTGATCGAGGAACGGCTCGGTCTCGCCATTGAGACAGGCGACCTCCAGAACAGGCGGTGACGTCGCCGGATCGCCGAAGAGATACCATGCGTTGCCCGTGATACGCGGCTCGATCAGCGGCGTGAGCCGGCCGCTGAACACGTTCACGTCAGCGGCCGTTGCGGGCGTGATGGTCGCGAGCGATGTTTCGATAGATGTTTCCTGCGTCGCGCCGGCAACGATGAACTTTGGCAGGACGTTGAGCGGCGTCTTGCCATCAAGGTCCTTCTGCGTCCGCATCGCAATGCGCGCTTTGCTCAATGACACCGGATCAGGCCCCTCGTTCGTCGCGGCGAGATTGTTGTGCGCTGCGGAGAACACGGCATTCCCGTCCGCCATGACGGGATTGGCCAGAAGCAGCGCGACAAGGTTGACGGCCTCTGTCTCGGCGGCAGCACGCCCCATGACGGTCAGGACGTCCGAGAAGGCGCCCAGATCGTCGTTGATGATGCTCTGGCGGCTCAGGTTGAACATTTTGCCGAACGCGCTGATTTTGTATTTCTCGGCGCGCTCGGTGAACGAACCATTTTTGAACTCACCTGCCTCGTTGACCGTCTCCAGCAAGCCGAAGCCGCCAACCTGCACGCCGGTGATCTCGCGGAAGTCGCGCACATCGCGCTTGCGGGCCACCTGCTTGAGGACGCTTGCGGCCGCCGCATACTGGTCGAGGATGAAGCGCTGGCCGGCGCCCTGAAGGATGGTCGGGAAGTCGCCGGTTGTCGTGGTGATGAACGCCGCGCTGGCGCCGCGCCCCCAGTTCTCAGGGTGCAGCACCTGATCGGCGCGCATGCGGATGACGTTGCGCACGCCGCGCTTGTCCAGCATCTCGCGGGCAATATCGACCATGGAGACGCCCATGAGTTCACGGGCTGCCGCATTGGTCGGTGCCTTGCCGGAGAGGCGCGCATAAATGGCGTCACTGGCGGCCTGCGCATGGAACTCGGGATTATCGAAGGTCCGCAGGCCCGGCGCATTGTGTCCGATGTTGGCGGCATCGTCGCGTGAAGCGAGATAGTCGAGAATAGCGGCGCGGGCATCGTCGAGCGGCGTTCCGGCATCGATCATGCGATGCAGTGAATCTGCCGGCACGTCATGCTTCGTACCAAGGTTGAGGATCGTGGAGACGCGCACGCGCTCCAGTGCGACGGGATCGGAGGGTACGGGCGGTTTCGTGGTCGTCGTGGTCGTGCTCATTGTCGGGTCCTTGAGTTGAGCGGGTGTGTTGCGGAAGCCGTATTCAGGCTGGATGGCGCATGCGGCGATCTGGAGCGGGGCAGCGATGGCCGTCACGAAGCCCAGCTCGTGGGCCTCCTGCGCGGTCAGCCATGTTTCTGCGGCGAGCATGGCCGCGATCCTGCTTTCGGGCAGGCCAGTGCGCTTGACGTAGATGCCGATCAGCTGCGCTTCGACCTTGTCGAGCTTGGCCGCGTCCCGGCGCATGTCGTCGGCATTGCCGATCGTGCTGTCCCACGGTGAATGGATCATCATCAAGGCGCTCTCGGCCATGATGATCTCGGTCCCGACCATGGCGATGACGCTGGCCATGGAGGCGGCAAGCCCATCAATGTAGATCGTGACCTTGCCGGGATAGTCACGTAGCGCCTGCACGATTGCGAGGCCTTCCATGACATAACCGCCGGGGCTGTTGATGCGGACGGAGAGAGGGCCGGTCGCGGATCGGATCGCCTGCGTTACAGTGCGGGCGTCGAGCTTGTCGGCTTCGCTGCCGATGATGCCGTAGAGGAGGATTTCAGCCATAACTTCTTATGGCAGGCCGGCTTGCTCAGTTCGCCTGACGTATCAGGACAAACTAACCCTTGTGAGGACACCGACCCGGCAGCTTTCCTTGAAGTCAGCCAGTTGCACGGCGGCATAGCGGATGCGCCCGCCCGGGGTGCGATGATGCTCGATATGGCCGGCACGGCGCCACCGGGACAGGGTTTTGGCGGAGACGCCAAGGATGCGGGCGGCCTGCGCCTCGTCATAATCGAAGTCAGCCATGGCGAGCCAGCCTTGCCCGGCGCGATGCGCGCTTCGCTTCCGGCTTGTAGCGGGCCATGCGCTTCACCAGCACCGGCAGGGGCGCGCCTTCGGGCAGGACACCGCGCTTGCGCAGCTCGGTTGCCCAGCGGCGCGACATGCCGAACAGCCATGCGATATCGTCGAGTGTCGGGGTGTGGTCGCTCAATCGTGCCTCGGTCAGTGCGCGGTCACAGCAGCGGTTGCGAACCTTCGCGGTCATTTTTTGGTCCTGTCGATGTGAAGGGGCGGCGGCACTATGGGCAAATCTCGTGGCTAGACGGGTTCTGCGCCTCTGCCCCCCGTATAGGTTTTCCGGCCTCCAAGTCCCTTTGGGGTAGGGTCACTGCGCCGTCTCACCCGGTTGCTGGCCATGGCGTTCGACCATGCCGGCCTCGGTGACGTCGATGATCGTCCGCATGATGTCGATCGCCTGCATCGACCCGAAGCGGGTGTTCAGGATTTCGCCGGCCGCCATCATCAGCGCGCAGGCGGCACGGGCCGGATGATCGGTGTTGCAGATCGCGCGGTCCATCAGGTCGCGCGCAAGGTGGGTGTCGCTCATGTTGTCGTGCTCCGTGAGGTTGGTCGGGTTGGGGTTGGTCATGCCTGCCACCCGAAGGGCGCATTAGGGCGGGTGAAAAGCATGATGCTCATGCATGCGCACGCACACGCGCGTGAACGATCATCAGTATAATGCGCCCTAATGCGCCCTATGCGCCCTTCAACCATCATGGCTGGCCGCCTGCCGCTTCAGAGAAAGGCCGTAATACGCCCTAATTCCGTTGCTCTTTTTATACTGGAACCCCGCGCGCTTCAGGCGCCCACTCATTGATTTTTGCGAACCGGGATCGTCGCCGGCAGTGCGGGCATATTCTGACCAATCATTGTAGAGCGGCGTTGTCTGTTCGAACTTGCCCGGCGCCTTCTCGCACCGGTCCGCGATCCACTGGCCGAACAAGTCCTGATCGTCGAAATAATCTTTGGTTGCCTCAGCCACGATTTCAGGGCGGATCAAGCCGTTCGCCTGCCAGTCCCGGCACCCCCGGATTGCTCATGCCAAGATACGGCCTGCCTCCCCCTTCAACTTCTCTTCAAGCATGCGGTCGGGCGCTTCGGGCTGTTGCGTGAACGGAACGATGTTGAAGCGCCGTCGAGCCGCTTCATCCACATTTGCCAGCACCGGAGCATGGTTGCCCACGATCACCAGTTTGAACGACGGGATGAACTCAAAGAAGTCTTGCCGCATGAACCGCGCCGCGATCTTGTCGCCGCCGGTCAACTGCTTGATGCGCGCTTCTGCCCAAGCCCGCCCCTCCTCGGTTTCGCTCGCAGATACCAGCCGCGCGCCCATGAGCATCGCAAGGTCCGTAGGGTGTCGGTCGCTCTTGCTGGCCGTGAATGTATCCATGCCTGCCGTGGTGGCATAGTCACCCAGCACATAGTTCAGCAGGTTCAGGAACACGCTCTTGCCGTTCCCGCCCGGCCCATAGATGAAGAATAGCGCATGCTCGCGCGTATCGCCGGTCAGGCAGTAGCCCGCCATCTGTTGTAGAAAGCGGATCAGGCCATTATCCTCGGCCGTCGCCTCCCGAAGGAAGCGCAACCACAATTCCGGTTCGCCATGCTCTGGCGTCACGCCTGTCAGCTTGGTTATGTAATCGTCGGGTCTTGCATCGGAAAAGATACCCGTTCGCAGATCAACTGTGCCGCCCGGCGTACCCAGCAACATTGGATCATTATCCCAGATATCCGCAGAGACTGCGTGAATGCGATCGGCGCGGGCGAACCGTTCCACTCCACCTGCGAAATTTGCTTTACCGGCGCCGCCATGCGTGCGGGCCATCTCACGCGCGTATGTGAAAGCACGGTGATGGTTATCCCGCTTCCATCGGGTGCCGTCCCACTCGAACCATTTGCCCGCATCATGGTCAAAACGCAGTGTATCACCGTGCAGTTCGGTGAAGGCCAGCGCAATATCATCTTCTGACGGCGGATCATCCTTCTTGGGCTTACTGGCCCCGCCCGACCTCCGGTAGCGCTCGCGTTCTGGAGGCTGGCGCGGTTCGGTGATGCCTTTTGAAAAGCCGCTTTCAATGGTTTTCTCGATCTCGTCCAGCTCAAGGCCGATCATGATCGCAGCGGAACGCAGGGTCTCCTTCACCTCGAACGCGTCAAGGTGCCCACCGGCTACAATCTGGGCCAGCCTCATAGCAGACGTGTTGAGCTGGGCATTACGCCCACCCGGCTTTGCAGCCTGCAACTTCTCGATCTCGCCCTGCAATGCGGCCTCGCCCCACGAGCGGGTGTGCTCCGCGCGAGGCTTGGCATCCGACTTCGGTTCGGCTGGTTTTGGCTCCAGCATCTTCGCCAGCCAGTCGGGCATGTCCGCGAGGTCGAACAGGCCGGGCACATTCTCCCAAGCATAGATGAAGCCGGTCGGATGAACGCTACCGGGCGCGACAACATAGCCGCCATCACCGCGGATATCGATGCCGGGCAGGATGCCTGCACGATTGCCGATCACGCCGCCGGGATGCTTGAAATAGACGTGCCGCCCCTTGGCTGTCCGTGCTGTGATCGTATCGGGGATGCCGCGCGCCTCCGCCTCGGCAATCGCTTCGGCGCTGTCCAGATCAAGCACGACGAGGCCCGACACCGCACCAGTGACGATACCGACATTGCCCGGCCGGCCTGCCCAGCGGCGGACCTGATCGAACGATGCGCGGGCAGCCTGATAGGTCTCCCACTTCAATGCAGGCCGCTTATCACGCTCGCGAACGGGAATGACACTGAATCCCAGATCATAGGGAACGCGCCAGATATCGGGCAGCGTGAAGCTGTCGGGTGCTGGAGAGACGCTCATACCCGCACCTCCGTCCGGTCGATGACCGTCCAGCCGAACTCAAGGCCCAGCATCTCGGCATATTCGAGCGCTTCCCATGCGCGGCGATAGACCCGCTCCAGATCGGGCGCGCTGAAGAACGGCTTGAGGGATACGGCATAGCCACCCGAGCGGGCAGGCTCGACGATGACGCGCGGTTCCGCGTCGATGCGCACCACGCTCATACAGCACCGCCAAAGCGCAGAGACAGTCGCCCAGAAATGCGCTTGCGATCAGATGCGATTATGATACCGTCCGCATGCTTCCGCACGACAACGGTAAGTGATTTCGCCCTCGCCTCGGCTCCTACCGATGCGGGGGCATTTTCGTTGCCGAGCATGCCCTAGGCAACCTCCGGGCTGGACTGGAAGGCCGCCTCCAGCTCAGACTTGCGGATGACAGGCAGATGGCCCTGTTCCGTCATGTGATAGATTTGACGCTCCGAGAGACCAATATATTCGGCAGCGCCTTTTGCGCCCGAAACAAGATCATTTTGTAGCATTTCATACCCTTCGCTTGGCGACGCGGACATCAGTTGAGGACGAGGATCAATCCTCGTCTTACTAGACTTCGCATTAATTCCGTGCAAGGATGAATTTCAATCTTAGTTCTCAGAGGGTGCCATGAACTACGGAGAAGTTGAAGCGCTCTACGCTGCCTTGCATTCAATCCGCCCGGAAAAGCGAACGGCGTTCAAGGCACGCCTGAAGCATTTTCAACGCCTTGGGTTCCCCCCCGGCGTAAACACCGGCACCGGGCGCCCGGCGAACTATGACGCAGCAGCAACCATGCTTCTCGGTTTAGCGCTTGAGTGGGCGCAGTTGGGATCGTCCCCAGAAAGCACCGTTGCCATGCTCACCCGCTGGCCTGACTTCATTCGAGCAGCCGTCGCACGCGCCTTAGCCAGCCGTCCGCCCAATGGCCCGGATACCGACGATGTCTTTCTTTCGATCAGCCCTATGGCATTGGAGGCCCTTATGGAGGTGACCGAGGACGGCGTAGGTTTTGGTGCAGGAACGGCCTCTGAACTTGCTGGCACGATAGAGGCGTTCAGCCGCCTGGCACTGATCAACCTATCTCTTCTCATCTATCGGATCGCAGAACGATTGCCTGATGAAGCCACCTTCCGCGCGGATCTAGCTGCATGGGCGGCAGGCGAAGGCACTAATGGCTAGCATCCGTAAGCGTAACTGGGTCGCGCCAGATGGCTCCGAAAAGGCGACTTGGCTCGTTGATTATCGCGATCAGGCAGGCAAGCGTCGCGCAAAATCATTTGCTCGGAAAAAGGAAGCTGAAGCGTGGATCACGCAGGCCGCCTATCAGGTCACGCAGGGCACCCACACTCCAGACTCTCAGACAATCACAATCGCCAAAGCCGCCGATCTATGGATCGCGCGAGGCAAGCGCGAGAAATTGGAAACTTCCACCCTCGCTTCCTATGAGCAGCATGTTCGCTTGCACATAGAGCCGAGTGCGGCGGCAAGAAGCTGTCGCAGATAACCCGGCCGATGGTAGAAGGCTGGCGCGATCAGCTCATTGAAAAACTGTCCCGGCCAATGGCAACGCGTGTGCTTCGTTCTCTGTCAGCAATCGTCAACGAGGCGCAGGGCCGAGGCTATGTTGCTCAGAACGTCGTTTCCGGCGTCAAAGTGCGCAGAGCAAAGCGCGAAAAGGCCAAGATCATCATCCCCTCCAAGGGAGAGCTGAAAGCCGTTCTGGCGGCAGCTAAGCTCTCATCCGAACCGATGGCTCACCCTCTTGCCCTTATCGCGATATTTGCGGGATTGAGGGCGTCTGAGCTTCGCGGACTACCTTGGCGATGTATTGACCTGAAAGCGGGAACGATCACCGTCGAGCAGCGCGCCGACCTCAAGAACGTCATTGGCCCGCCAAAATCGGAGGCGGGGCATCGAACAATCCCCGTTCCCACTTCGGCAGTAACTGCACTGAAGGCATGGAAGCTCGCTTGCCCTCATTCTGACGAGGGGCTCGTTTTCCCGTCGATTGCCAAGCGGGTAATGACTCATCGGTATATGAGCATGAACCTCATGGGCATGATCCAGATCACCGCCGGGGTGTGCTCATCGCGGGCAGACGAAAACGGCAAGCCTCTTCTCGACAACAACAATCGGCCGATCATGCAGGCACTCTACACGCTTCATGATTTCAGACACGCAGCAGCCTCATTGTGGATCGAGCAGCGAGTGAACCCCAAGCGTGTACAGAGGTGGATGGGTCACAGCTCAATTCAAGTGACGTTCGATACCTATGGTCATCTATTCGATCAGGCCGACCAAGATAGTGCCGTTGCATCGGCGATAGAGCGTGAGCTTATCGGCTAGCCGTATGCAACATGGATGCAACATAGAGAGAAAAACGGCGCAAATATGCGGCTTATTAACGGACTCTGACTCCGTCAATTGAGGTTCGAATCCTCATCGGGCATCCAGTTTTTCATAACGAAATCAATTCGATGACAGATATCTCCCGAGAAAGATCGGGAGGACGTCCAGTGCTGGTTGAATGTCACGGATTTCTGCGCTTTTCCGGCTATTTCTGGACCGTTACAGCGTTTCAAAAGCGTATGAGAACCGGCAATTTACCGAGTCGCCGGATGTCCACGCCCCGTTATGCTTCTTTGCAAACACATTCGCGCACTTAGATAGGCGCTTCACGTGCATGGACGCCGGTAAGGCGCCTGAGAGCCTGGTCATCAACACGGGCGCTAGCATGCTCTTTACCGTGCATGCCAACAAAGCTACTTGCCACATTTCTGCTCGTTGATACGATCATCCAACGGGATTGGGACAGGGGGCAGCGATGAGTTTGCAGGCCGCAGCGCTGCTGGCTCTGGCGCTGATCCTGCTATTGTTCACCATTGCCGCGCTGGTCGAAGCCCGCAGCGCAGCCTTGGCCAGACGACCTGTCTTGCGTCATCGCGCATATACGCTGGCGCTTGGTGTCTATTGCACAAGCTGGACCTTCTATGGAGCGGTCGGCAGCGCGGTGCGCGACGGGTGGAACTATCTCCCCATCTATGTCGCGCCGATCTTACTGCTGATCGCCGCGCCAACCTTTCTCCGCCGGCTGGCGCAGGCCGTAGCCGAAGAGCAGGCAACCACCGTGTCCGATTTCATCGCGTCACGTTTCGGCCATGACGTCACGGTTGCACGGCTGGTCACCGTCATCGCATTGCTTGGTACCATTCCCTATATCGCGCTCCAGCTTCGCTCGATCGGCGCTGCGCTCTCGATCGTCTCGGGAGCGGATGTCGCCGCGCAGGCGATGCTGGTCGCGGCACCGCTGCTGGCGCTTTTCGCGGTACTCTTCGGCGCCCGGCGTTTCGAGCTCGCCGGGCGCAGCGAGGGCCTTCTCTATGCTATCGGCATCGAATCGGCGATCAAGCTCCTCGCGCTGGTCGCTGTCGCCAGCGTGGCCGTCCTCGTCCTGATCAAAGAACCAGCCGCCAATGTCCTGAATGGCATTGCGGCGCTGCAGGACCGTTTCCGCCCAGAGCGGCTCTCGCTCGACGTCGCGGTCATCTTCATCATCGCGACGACGGCGATCATCGCCCTTCCCCGTCAATTCTACATGGGACTGGTCGAAGCCAAAGACCCTGACGATATCGTAAGGGCTCGTCATGGCCTCGCACTGTATCTGGGCGCGATGGCGCTGCTGGTTCTCCCTATAGCCATCGCCGGTCTCGCCGTACTCGGCCCCGCAACCTCCCCGGACGTGTACGTCCTCGTCCTGCCGTCCGCCGAAGGATATGGCATCGTCCTCGCCGCAGCGCTGCTCGGCGGGGTCAGCGCCGCTGCGTCCATGGCGGTGGTCGACTCGACCGCGCTTGCAACCATGGTGTCGAACGATCTCGTCTTCCCGACCCTGATGCGCGGCCGCGCTACCACGCAATCGGGTGGAATCGGGCGTCGCATGCTGATCGTGCGGCGCCTTTCAATTCTCGTCATCATGTCACTCGGCCTTGTCTGGGCGCTTCTGGTTTCCGCGCAAGATTCGCTCGCGTCGATCGGCCTCATCGCCTTTGCGGCAATGGCACAGTTCACCCCGCATCTGATCCTTGCGACGACCGGCAAGGGGCGTGACTCACTCGCCGCGCGCGCCAGCCTTTCCGTGGGGCTGGCGCTCTGGCTCTACACACTCGCCCTGCCGCCCGTCTTGCCGATCGAGTGGCTGGCGGCTTTGGCGGGAAGCCCCTTCAACCCGCAGCGGCTGTTTGGCATTGGCGATGCCGCGCCGCTATCCCATGGCGTGATCTGGAGCGTCGGCATCAATCTGGCGGTCTATGCTGCCGTGTCCGCGCGCAAGGTGCAGGCTCCGCCGCGCATTCGGTTCGGGCGGACAGAGCGTCCGATCGCCAATCTCGGCGAGCTGGCTCAGCTCACCGCCAGCTTTGTTGGCGAGGAGCAGGTACGGCGCGAATTTCCACTCGTGGACCCGGGCGCCGGGATCGACCGCAAATCGGCGCGGCGCGCGAGAGAGCTGATTGCGCAGGTCGTCGGCGCATCCTCGGCGCGCGCACTCGTCGCCTCGGCGTTAGCGGGTGGCAAGCTCAGTCTTTCCGACGTGGCGCGCTTGCTCGACGAAGGCGGGCAGAGCTTACGCTTTTCACGCGGTCTGCTTGCATCGACCTTCGAAAATATCGACGCGGGGATCAGCGTTATCGATGCCAACCTCAATCTTGTCGCCTGGAACAGCCGCTATATCGACCTGTTCGACTATCCGGCGGATATGGTGGAGGTCGGCGCACCGATCGCCGCTTTGATTCGCCATAACGCGCAGCATGGCGACTTTGGCGAGGGCGACATAGACTATCATGTCGCCAAGCGGCTGGGCCATCTGCGACGCGGCACCGAGCATAGTTTTGAGCGCCGGCGCCATGATGGCAAAGTCATCAAGACAATTGGTGGCCCAATGCCGGGCGGCGGTTATGTCATGTCCTTCATCGACATTAGCGAGGAAGCACGGGTTCGCGAGGAGTTGCGCCGCACGCTCGACGAGCTCGAACAGCGCGTGGCTGACCGTACCCGCGAGCTGAGCGATGCAAACCGCCGGCTGGCCCGGCTGGACGAGGACAAGACGCGCTTTCTGGCGGCCGCGAGCCACGATCTGCTGCAACCGCTCCATGCCGCGCGGCTTTTCACCGCGGCGCTTCACCGCGATGTGACCGACCGCCAGCGCGATATCGTCGACCGTGTCGAGAACGCCATTACCGCAGCCGAAGACCTGCTCCGTTCGCTGCTCGACATCAGCCGGATCGATGCTGGCGGGATTACACCTGAAGCCACCGCAATAGCGCTGGGCCCGTTCCTCTCCGATCTTACGGAAACCTTCCGCCCGCTCGCCGAGACAAAGGCGCTTCGTCTCCGCGTTGGCCCTCTTCCGGGCCTGGTCGAGAGCGATGCGGGGCTCCTCCGATCGGTGATACAGAACTTCCTCTCCAATGCTGTCCGCTATACGGCGCGCGGCGGCGTGCTGGTTGGCGCGCGTCGACGTGGCGAGCACTGGCGTATCGACGTGATCGACACCGGGGTCGGCATTGCGACAAGCCAGATTGACGAGATTTTCTCCGAGTTTGTGCGTCTGGGCGAAGTGGAAGTTGAGGGCCTAGGCCTCGGCCTCGCCCTTGTTCGGCGGATCGTGCGGCTGATCGGCGGGCGCATCGAGGTCCGCTCGGTCCCGGGCAAGGGCAGCCGGTTCAGCGTGTATCTGCCAGTGCTTGAGAAGCCCGTTGCCGCAGCCGCAGCCCCCACGGAAACGGCCCGGGCGGACGTCGGCCGCCCTTTGCGCATCCTGTCAGTCGATGACGATGAACGGATCGTCGAAGCAAGCGGTCTGCTGATTGAACAACTGGGGCATCACGCACTGCACGCGCAGGATATTGCCGGAGCTCTGGCAACCGCAGGGAACATCGACGCGGCGCTCGTCGACTACCATCTTGGTGGTGGAGAAAGCGGCCTTGATCTGATCGAATATTTGCGCGCGCGCGCGCCAGGACTTCCCGCTCTGCTGGTCACCGCCGAAAACAGCCCTGCTTTGCGGGCTCGTGCGGCAGCTCTGGGGGTCGATATCCTGTCCAAGCCTGCGGCGCCCGGCGCAATCGAAGCATTTCTATCCACCGTGTCAGTGCGTCAGGTCGAGCCCGAGTGAACGCGCGACCAGCGCTGCCTGTGTGCGGCTGCGGACATCGAGCTTACGCATGATCGCGGTCATATGCGCTTTCACGGTTGCTTCGCTGATGCCCAGATTATGGGCGATCTGCTTGTTGAGCTGACCATCGAGCACCGCGAGCAGCACCTTGAGTTGGGTTGGCGTGAGGCCGGCGACCGTTTCGCGTATGCGGGTTTCCGTGCTGCCCCCGCCTACTGCCTTTACGGCCGGCCCGCAGTCCAGTGCCCGCGCAACCGCTGCTTCAATCGTGTCAAGATCGCTCCCCTTGTGGAGAAAGCCGATTGCCCCGAACGCACGCGCCTCGTCCGCCGCGGCCGCGCCTTCGGCGCTTGATACGACAAGAATCGGAACCTCCGGACGCTCGGCATGGAGCAGGGCGATGCCGGAATAGCCCACAGCCCCCGGCATCTTGAGATCGAGCAGAATCAGCCTCAGATCATCCGCGCCCGCAGCTGCCGCCGCGGCGGCCGCGAGCGTCCCGGACTCCACGATCGCCCCGCCGGGCAGCACTTTTTCTACCGCGAGACGAAGCGCCTGACGGAACAGCGGATGGTCATCCGCGATCAGGACGGTTCCGCTCACGCCTCCGCTGGCTGCGGCCGGTTCGCGAGCAGATGATCGACCACCGAAGGATCGGCAAGCGTGGATGTATCCCCCAGATTGCTCACGTCATTCTCCCCGATCTTGCGCAGGATGCGACGCATGATCTTGCCCGATCGCGTCTTGGGCAGCGCCGGCGCGAACTGGATGACATCGGGCGTCGCGATCGGCCCGATTTCGTGGCGTACCCATTGCACCAGCTCCCTGCGCAGCGCCTCGTCGGGCTCGACTTCGGCATTTGTCGTCACGAACGCATAGATGCCTTGTCCCTTGATGTCATGCGGCATACCAACCACCGCCGCCTCAGCCACCTTCACATGCGCGACAAGCGCACTCTCAATCTCGGCGGTTCCCATGCGATGCCCCGAGACGTTGATGACATCGTCGATACGCCCGGTGATCCAGTAGTAGCCATCCGCATCGCGGCGACAGCCATCGCCGGTGAAGTAGCGCCCACGGAAGGTACTGAAATAAGTCTGAAAGAAGCGCTCATGATCGCCCCAGACGCTCCGCATCTGGCCCGGCCAGCTCTGCGTGATGACAAGGCAGCCATCGCCAGCGCCCTCAATCTCCACACCGTTATTATCTACCAGCGCGGGGCGCACGCCGAAGAAGGGGCGCGTCGCCGAACCCGGCTTGAGCGGTGTCGCGCCGGGCAGCGGGCTTATCATCACACCGCCGGTTTCCGTCTGCCACCAGGTATCCACAATCGGGCAGCGACCATCGCCCACCACCTTATGATACCACTCCCACGCTTCCGGATTGATCGGCTCACCCACGCTCCCGAGCAGACGCAGCGACTGGCGGCTGGTCTGCTTCACCCAGTCATCGCCTTCACGCATCAGGGCACGCAGCGCGGTTGGCGCGCCATAGAAGATTTCCACACCGAACTTGTCGACCACCTGCCAGAAGCGCGACGCATCCGGGAAGTTGGGAACGCCCTCAAACATCACCGTCGTCGCGCCGTTCATCAGCGGCCCATAGACGACATAGCTGTGCCCGGTGACCCAGCCGATGTCCGCAGCGCACCAGTAGATCTGGCCGGGGCGATAATCGAAGACATATTCATGGGTGATCGACGCCCAGACCGCATAGCCACCCGTAGTGTGCAACACCCCCTTGGGCTTGCCTGTGGAACCCGAGGTGTAGAGGATGAACAGCGGATCTTCGGCGTTCATCTCCTCCGCCGGGCAGTCGGCGGATTGCGCGGCCACACCATCGCTCCAGTCAATATCCCGGCCTGTCCGCATCGGCACATCCGCTCCGGTCCGCCGCAGCATGATGACTGCCTCGACGCCGGGGCACTGGTTCAGCGCTTCATCGACATTGGCCTTTAACGGCACGCGCTTGCCGCCGCGCAGCCCTTCATCGGCGGTCAGCACGATGCGGCTGTCGCAATCGATGATGCGTCCGGCCAGCGCATCCGGGGAAAATCCCGCGAAAACGATGGAATGAATGGCGCCAATCCGCGCACAGGCGAGCATCGCCACCGCCGCTTCGGGCACCATCGGCAGGTAGATGGTGACGCGATCGCCGCGTTTGACACCCTGCGCCTTGAGCAGATTGGCGAAGCGGCAGACATCGGCATGGAGCTCGCGATAGCTGATCGCGCGGTGCGGCTCGTCCGGGCTATCGGGCTCCCACAGGATCGCGATCTGGTCTCCACGTTCCGCCAGATGGCGGTCAAGCGCATTGGCGGAAAGATTCAGCGTCCCGTCGGAAAACCAGGAAATGCCGAAATCGGCTTCATCAAAGCTCGCGTCCCTGACGCGCGTGAACGGCCTGATCCAGTCGATCCGCCGCGCCTGTTCGCCCCAGAAACCGTCAGGATCCGTGATCGAATGGCGATACATGTCATGATAGCGCGCTTCATCGACCAACGCATTGGCCGCCCATCCGGCAGGCACCGGGTAAACCGTCTCTCCCATGTCTTCCTCCATTGGATCGGTGAGGATCTTTAGGAACCTGACTAACGCATATCGCTCGCGTCGCGATGCTAGACAAAGGTCGTATATCTAAGACCATGGTCGGGATAGCGGCCCGGCGCCCGTCAACGCACCCTGCAACCAATCCCGAGATGAATCATCGGGAGCCGGGAGATGATGAATGCCGAGGCGATACAGATCATGTCTGCCCCTATGGCTTGCCGCGACCGCGCTCGTGGCGCCGGGCATGGCAGCCGCGCAGTCGACGCCCCGCGAGGCCGAGCTTGAAGCCCGCCTTGCCAGACTGGAGGCCGAGATGCAGGCACTGCGTGCCGACCTTGTCAGCGCGCGCGGCCAGCAGGCGCAGACCGAAGCGGTCGCACAGCAGGCCGCCGCGAAGAGCGATGAAACCGCCACCAAGGTTGCCGCGCTGCAACCGCTGGTGACCCAGCCGACCGATGGCTTCCGTTCCGGCGCGACCACCATCAAGCTTGGCGGCTTCATCAAGCTCATTGCGACAAACAGCCACTTCAGCGAAGGAGAGGTCGCGACCAATTCGCTCGGCCGCGATTTCTATCTGCCGCAAACAATTCCCACCGGTAATGGCCCCGCAAGCCGCGTGCAGGACTTCAGCGCCAAGCAGGCACGCTTCTGGCTGAATCTTTCCACCGATGTCGCAGGCCATGCGGTCAAGGGCTATGTCGAGACCGATTTCCAGACCTCGCCGGGCACACAGGGCTCACAGCGGACGACCAATGGCTATAATCTGGCATTGCGCCGCGCCTACATTCAGGTCGACAGATTCACCTTCGGTCAGGACTGGTCGACCTTCCAATATGTCGGCGCCCTTCCCGAAAGTACCGATTATGTCGGCGCGACCGAGGGAACGGTCTTCGTCCGGCAACCGCTGATCCGCTATTCCGCACCGATTGGCAAAGGGCTGACGCTTCACGCCTCGATCGAAAATGCCGAATCAGGCACGGCGACGCTCGGTACGCCTGCCCTGATCGAGAATGGCGACGACAGCCTGCCCGATTTCGCGACCCGGCTCGCTTATACGGGCAAGTTCGGCGAACTCTCGCTCGCCGGTCTCGCGCGCGAAGTTCGCGTGGAAAATGCCGGCTCGGCCGCAAAGGCCTTTGGCTGGGGCGCAAGCATCGCAGGCAAGGTCTACCTGACGGGAGACAAGAGCAGCGATCTGCGGTTCATGGCAACCTATGGTCGCAACGCCGGCCGTTATATCGGGCTCAACTTTGCGCCGGACGCGGTGTTTGTCCCCGCGACCAACGACCTTGTTGACGTCCGCGAATTCGCCGCTCTTGTCGCCGCGCGCGTCGGCCTTGCGCCCAGTATCCGGCTCAATATCATCGGCAGCTATCAGAATGTCGACTATGACGGATCGCTGCCGCTCGCCAGCCTTGCGGCCTTCAACCACAAGGCATGGAGCGCGGCAGCCAACATCTTCTGGACGCCGGTCAAGAACATCGATCTGGGGTTCGAATATCGTCACGGCGAGCGTGAGTTGGTAGGTGGTGCCGATGGCCAACTGGATCGGTTTGAATTTGCCGCAAAATATAGTTTCTGATTTTAAACGGGAGAGGGAAGCGTCACATGGCTACGACTTTTGACGACAAACCCAAGCATCATGAGGCCACACAGAGCGAGAAGCTCGTTATAACCGCCTCATCGCTGGGAACCGTGTTCGAATGGTATGATTTCTATCTATATGGCCTTCTGGCCACGATCATATCTGCCCAATTCTTTTCTGGCGTCAATGAAACAACCGGTTTCATCTTCGCGCTTGCTGCTTTTGCCGCGGGTTTCGCGGTCCGGCCGTTCGGTGCCATCGTCTTTGGTCGCATTGGTGACCTTGTGGGGCGCAAGAATACCTTTCTGGTAACGATGGGACTCATGGGCCTGTCGACCTTCGTTGTCGGCCTGCTCCCGTCCTACGCGTCGATCGGCGTCGCGGCGCCGATATTGCTCGTCTTGATGCGACTTGTTCAGGGGCTGGCATTAGGCGGCGAATATGGCGGCGCGGCGACCTATGTCGCGGAGCATGCCCCCAATCACAAGCGCGGCCTATATACCAGCTTCATCCAGACGACGGCGACGCTCGGTCTGTTTGCGGCGCTGCTCGTCGTCATCGGCACGCGCACGCTTATCGGCGAAGAGGCCTTCAAGGCATGGGGCTGGCGCGTCCCGTTCCTCGTCTCGATCATCCTCCTCAGCGTGTCGCTGTGGATCCGCATGCAGCTCAATGAGAGCCCGGTCTTCCAGAAGATGAAGGACGAGGGCAAAACATCGAAGGCGCCGCTGACCGAAGCGTTCGGCCAGTGGAGCAACCTGAAATGGGTGCTCGTCGCGCTGCTGGGCGCGGTCGCCGGCCAGGCCGTGGTCTGGTATACAGGCCAGTTCTACGCGATGTTCTTCCTTGAAAAGATGTTGATGGTCGATGGTGCGACCACGAATATTCTGATCGCCATTGCGCTTGCTATCGGCACGCCTTTCTTCATCATCTTCGGCTGGCTATCGGACAAGATCGGGCGCAAGCCGATCATCCTCACGGGATGCGCGCTTGCGGTGCTGACCTACTTCCCGGCCTTCCACCTGCTGTCCGAGGCGGCAAATCCGGCACTCGCCCGGGCAGCGGCCGTGGCACCGGTGACTGTCCTCACCAACGATGCCGATTGCTCGCTTCAATTTGACCCGGTCGGCAAGAACAAGTTCGACAGCAAAAGCTGCGACATCGCCAAGTCCTTCCTTGCGAAGAATGCGATCAGCTATTCGACCGTCGCAGCACCGGCAGGCAGTGTCGCGATCGTCAAGGTCGGTGCCGCCAGTTTCACCGCCCCCGATCCGGCGCTCGTCAAAGGCGAAGACCGCACGGCAGCGATTACAGCGTTTCAGGGCGATCTGAAAGCCGCACTCGCGCAAGCCGGCTACCCATCAAAGGCGGACCCGGAAGGCGTTAATAAGCCACTGGTCGTCGCGGTACTCACCTACCTCGTGTTACTGGTGACCATGGTCTATGGCCCGATCGCTGCCATGCTGGTTGAGCTTTTCCCCAGCCGCATCCGCTACACCTCCATGTCATTGCCCTATCATATCGGTAATGGCTGGTTCGGCGGCTTCCTGCCGACCACCGCCTTCGCGATGGTCGCCGCGACCGGGGACATCTATTACGGCCTCTGGTATCCGATCATCATCGCGGGATTGACCCTGGTGGTCGGCCTGTTCTTCCTGCCGGAGACCTTCCGTCGCAATATCGACGACTAGGACCGCCCGGCGGGCCCTCCCAGGGGAAGGATGACAGACATCCTTCCCCTGTTCTTTCCAAATTTGCGCTCGATCAATGCCTTTGGCGGATGACGCGGCAAGACGTAGCTATCCCTAGATGAAAGGCTCTCCCATGACCTCGCCGCTCACCTTAGCCACCCGATCCGGCATCGACATCGAAGTCCGGCCTGCGCTTGAAAACGATAAGGATGCGCTCACCGCTTTCTTCGATCAGGTCAGCGATGAGGATCGCCGCTTCCGTTTTTTCTCAGCCGCCGCCCATGTCAACGAACGCCAGCTTGAACCGCTGATTCACGCCGATCATTTCCGGAGTGAGAGCTTTCTGGGTTTCGACAAGGCCAATGGCGCGCTCGCCGCGTCGGCCCTGCTCGCCTGCGACGCGGAGATGGACACAGCCGAGATCGCTGTCTCGATCCGCGGCGACTATCGCGGCAAGGGGCTGGGCTGGACGATGCTCGACTTTGCCAGCCGCGAGGCAGAACGGCGCGGCGTACGGCGCGTGATCGCCATCGAGGCACGAGACAATCACGCCGCAATTGAACTGGAGCGCGAAAAAGGCTTCACTCCCGAAGCGTTCGAGGGTGATCCGTCATTGGTGATCCTCGCCAAAACATTTCGATAAGGACGCATGATGAGTGACGCTTACCGGCAAGCCTGGCACACCAGCGTAACCGATCGCGACGCCTTTTGGGACGAGGCCGCGCGAGCCATCGACTGGATTACGTCGCCCCGACATACCCATGACGAAAGCGACGGCTGGTTTGCCGGAGGCGTGCTCAACACCGCCGCCAATTGCCTTGATCGCCATGTCGCGGCGGGCAACGGTGACAGGCTGGCGTTGATCTATGACAGCCCGGTAGCCGGAACGGTACGCCGCATCAGCTATGCCGAACTTCTCGCCGAAAGCAGCATTGTCGCGGCGATGCTGAGGCGCCTCGGCGTCGGCAAGGGCGATCGCGTCATTCTGTACATGCCGATGATCCCCGAAACCGTTTTCGCGATGCTCGCCTGCGCGCGGATCGGCGCGATCCATTCGGTCGTCTTCGGGGGGTTCGCGGCGCTCGAACTTGCCAAGCGCATCGATGATGCTGAACCGCGCCTGATCCTCACCGCCTCATGCGGGATCGAGGGCAGCCGCGTCATCGCCTACAAGCCTATGGTGGACGAGGCGCTCGCGCTGGCCACCCACAAACCCGAGCATGTCCTGCTCTTCCAGCGCGACGCCCACTCGGCCGACCTTCAGGCACCACGCGATATCGACTGGGCCACGCTACGCGCGGACTGCGCGAACGATCCGGCGCCCACGCCCGAGCCCATGGCCGCAAGCGATCCGCTCTACATCCTCTACACCTCTGGCACGACCGGAACACCCAAGGGTGTCGTGCGTGAACATGGCGGACATGCCGTCGCGCTCGCCTGGTCCATGGCGAATATCTATGCAATCGGGCCGGGCGACGTGTTCTGGGCAGCCTCCGACGTCGGCTGGGTCGTCGGACATAGCTATATCGTCTATGCGCCACTGCTCGTTGGCGCGACCACCGTTCTGTTTGAAGGCAAGCCAGTCGGCACGCCCGACCCCGGCACCTTCTGGCGCACGATCGTCGCACATGGCGCAAGGACATTTTTCACCGCGCCAACCGCGATCCGCGCGATCCGCAAGGAAGATCCGGACGCGACGTTCCTCCGTGACATTGGCACCGGCAATCTGGAGGTGATCTTCCTCGCCGGCGAACGCGCCGACCCGGATACGATCGCCTGGCTGGAAGAGAAGTCCGGCCTGCCGGTGATCGACCACTGGTGGCAGACCGAACTGGGCTGGCCCGCCATCGCAAGCTGCTTCGCGCTTGGCGACGTCCGCCGCAGGCGCGGCAGCGCGGGATTTCCGGTTCCCGGCTATGATTTCGCCGTGCTGGGCGAGGACGGCAGCCCTGTTCCGACCGGCGAGAGCGGTTCCATCGCCATCCGCACGCCCCTCGCGCCGGGTGCCTTCCGCGCATTATGGAACAATCGGCCGGGTTTCGAACGCAATTTCGCCAGCTTCCCCGGATTCTATGAAACGGGCGACGCCGGCCACTTCGATGCGGACGGCTTTCTTCACATCATGGGCCGCACCGACGACATCATCAACGTTGCCGGGCACCGCCTCTCGACCGGCCAGATGGAGCAGATCGTCGCCGCGCAGGACGGCATCGCGGAATGCGCCGTGATCGGCGCCGATGATGCAATCAAGGGCATGATCCCCATTGCCTTCATCGTCGCACGCGCAGGTGCCGCCGATCCCGCCACGCTGCGCCGTCAGGTCATTGCCGCCGTTCGCAGCGAACTCGGCGCGGTCGCTGCGCTCAAGACCGCGTTTGTCGTTCCGCAACTGCCCAAGACCCGCTCCGGCAAGATTTTGCGCAACCTGCTGCGCCGGATCGTCAACAACGAGCCATTCGAAGCGCCAGCGACGATAGAAGATCCCGGCATCCCCGCGATTATCGGTAGAATCGTACATGAAGCGACCGAGCATCAGGAGTAAACCACCGCTGGTGTTGGGCAATGCGGTAATGCCTGATTGCGGCGCCACGGATAATCTGGGAACGGGCAGGATCAGCGATAGCTGAACGCCCGGCGCGCCGAGCGCAAAATGTTGCGCGGCGCAACCCATGGCCCTGTTGCTTATTTCAGGGGGCTTGCGGGCCGGTAAAAGGATGTTTGCTTGTCCAGGCACAGCCTTCCCGGCTCGTCGTCTCGCCTACCCTTAAGGTCGCGACGAAAGGATAGGCGCGGTCCGACATACCATCGCTGCACGCTCCGGGTGTAATCGCCAGCGTCAGCGCCTTGCCCTCCAGCGTGCCGCTGAACGACAGCCCTCCACGCCCCGCGAAACGCGAGACCCTGATGGACTGCCCATCCGGCTTGTCCAGCGTGCGATATGTCATCTCCCGATCCAGGACCTCTCCGCCCCAAAAGGGCTCGGTGCCTGTAAACCGCACCGCCTCATCCTCCGCGATTTCGGCAAAGGGTTGCGTATCCGAACGATCGCCGGGGACCGCGCCATCCCCTCCCCCACCAGCCGGTTGACAGGCAGCAAGGCCAAGCAAAAGGCTGAGCGGCAAGCCGGCACGGGCGCCGCATCCGGGCATATTGCGATATCTCGACGCAGACATGGCTTGGTGTCCCTTCATGGGGTCATTGCCGCCATCATGCCATGGCGGCGGGTTTCACGCATAGGTGCTTCTGCGCCCCAATGTCTAATCGCGCACGATAAACTGACCCAGGGAGGGACGCGCACCCTATCGCTCGATCTTGGTTGCCAGAATGACGGACGTCGTCGTGCGTTCCACCCCGTCGAGCAGGCCGATTTCGTCGATCAGTTCGTTAAGCTGGGCCGGATCTTCCGCTTCCAGCATGGCGATAATGTCATATTCTCCGCTAATCGCATGGATGGCCTGCACAAAGGAAATGCCGGCAAGCGCCTGCTCTACCTCACGATGATAGCGCGGCATCGTCTTGATCATCATGTGCGCGCGCACGCGGCTGGCGGCAAAGGCATGGCCAAGCCGCACCGTGTAGCCCGCGACAATGCCGGCCTCCTCCAGCCGGGCCAGGCGCGAGTAGATCTGGCCGCGCGATATCCCCAGTTCCTTGGCAAGCTGGGCAATGGTCTGCCGGGCATCGTCTCGCAACAAGGTGAGCAACCGCTCATCCAGCTCGTCAAGATTGGCCGCCGCGTGCGCCACGACGCCGTTACTTCTCGTCCGCCAATATTGCGGTCTGCGGCGCGCCACCGGAAGTCATCTGCCCGCGATACATGCCCGACGTGTTCATCGCGAAAACGGGACGACCATCCGGGCCCAGCGCGATGAGGCCACCATCGCCGCCAATCGCGCCGATTGCCGCGATGGTCTCCTGCGCCGCGACCGCGAGGCTCTCCCCTTTCCAGGCCACGCGATCACAAATTTGCCGTGCCGCGCTCTCGCGAATGAAATATTCGCCCGTCCCGGTTGCCGAGACGGCGCAACGCCCGTTCATGGCATAGGTCCCCGCGCCGATGATTGGCGAATCGCCAATGCGGTTCCAGCGTTTGCCGGTTGTGCCCCCGGTCGAGGTCGCCGCGGCCAGCGTTCCTGTCGCGTCGATGGCGACCGCCCCTACCGTGCCGAACAAATGCGTTCTGTCCAGTGCGCTTTGTCCTTGTCGCGCGCGCCAGCGCAGGAGTTGCTGCCAGCGCTCCTCCGTGCGGAACCAGCGCGGGTCGACCTGCTCAAGCCCCTGCTCAAGCGAAAAGCGGTCTGCGCCGGCGCCGGAAAGGAGCACATGCGGGCTATGCTCCATGACCGCACGAGCAAGGTCAATCGGGTGGCGCGTACGGGTGATTCCCGCAACCGCGCCGGCCCGCAGGCTGCCGCCATCCATGATCGCGGCATCCAGCTCATTATGCCCGTCGGCGGTGAAAACCGCCCCGCGCCCGGCATTAAAGAGTGGATTATCCTCCAGCACGCGCACGGCGGCCGCCACCGCGTCGAGCGCCGCGCCGCCCCGATCCAGCACATCGCCCCCGGCACGGAGCGCAGCATCGAGCCCGGCGCGATAGGCCGCCTCCTTCTCCGGTGTCAGCGACGCGCGCGCAATGACGCCCGCGCCGCCATGAATGGCGATGGACCAGCGCGGGACCTCCACCACGTCACCCGCGCGGGTCGCATAAACCCGCGTGAAGACAGGCGCATCGACCTGGCCAGACGGCAAATGAACGACAGACCTCACGCCCGCGCCCACGACAGCGACACGCGGTGCATCGAGCGGACCACGCCCCGAATTACCACGCAACGTCGCACCGTCGACCAGCCAGACATAACCGTCCGGCGCCGTTGCATAGACCCGACCAGTGCCGTCCGGTTCGACAGCAAGCGCCGCGCTCTCGTCCACGCCGACACCGATCATGGCGGGCTGGTCAGCACCACGAACGGCCTGCGCCTTGGCAAGAAAAGCAAACAGCCGGCCAAGCCGCGCGCGCTCCTTGAAGTGCGTATCGGTGATCACCCCCCGGAGCTGCGGGATGGACAGGAACGCACCCTCAACGGTGTTCGCCGGTCCAAACGGATCGGTGAGCGCCTCAGGGCTTCTGAGGCTCCCGTCATTCAGCGCGCCATAAAAGCTCTCTCCCATGATCGCGAGGCCAGCACTCGTGCCGGCAAGCGGCTTGCCCGCCGCGACATGCGCGTCGAGAATGTCGGCCACGGGCGTCCCCCGCCAGTAGCGGACATAGCGCGCCTGATCGCCACCGGCGATGAAGATCCCGTCCGCTTTCCGTAACCGCTCGAGAATTTTGCGATCCGTCGACTGTGCCCGGCTGTGGAACACGAACGTCTCAACCGAGCGCACGCCTCCGATTCGCTGGAAGAACTCCTCGCCGATCTCCTTGCCATAGGATGCGCTGAGGATGACGATATGGCCGTTGCCCGCCTTGGCAAAAAACCATTTCAGCGCCTCGGCATTGCGGTCACCCCCACCCATCAGCAGGAGACCGCCGGAAACCGGGCCGGGCGTGGGGGCGCCTGGTTTACCCAGCACATAATGCTCATGCGGCTTGTCCTGCGCTGCATCTCGCGCGACGACTGGCCCGGGCAGCACCAGCAGCAGCCCGAGCGTTGCAAGCAGGGCCTGCCAGAAGCGCCGCGCAAATGCCGTCATAACGCCTTGCGCCATTCCCGTTCTCCATCCATCTGATGCATGGATGTTACACATTGCCGCCCGATAAGAACAATATGATTTCTCATTTTGTCATATTGATTGAAAGGATCGACGCTTTCTGATGGAATATGGCCCGCTTTGGTGCATCGTTCAGTGACGCGCGATTCGCGCATGGGGCCAGGGAACGGTGCCGAAACGGGGGGCAAGTCATGACGTATCGGGGAATTCACGCTTTTCGTCTTTTACTGGCAGCGAGTGTCGCGCTCCCCGCGCCACTTCTCGCACAGGCAAGCGTGGACAACGCGCAGGAGATCATCGTCACCGGTTCGCGCATTCCGACAATCCGCGATCAGGGGCCATCGCCCGTCACCGCCATCGATGCCGATATGATCCGCGCCAACGGCTATACCAGCGTTCCCGATCTGCTGGCCGCCATGACGCAGAACAGCGGTGAGACGATGAGCCCGCAATCGGGTAGCGGGGCTGACTTCACGCCCGGCGCGCAGCAGGTGGACCTGCGCGGCCTTGGCCCCAATCACACATTGGTTCTGGTCAATGGCCGCCGCATTGCCGACTTCCCCCTCCCCTATGTCGGGCGGAGCAACTTCACGGACATTTCCAACATCCCCGTGAGCCTGATCGACCGGGTGGAGATATTGAGCGGCGCGGGATCGGCGATTTACGGGTCGGACGCGATCGCGGGCGTCGTCAACTTCAAGATGAAGGAAAAGCTCGACGGCCTCACCGTCGACTATACCCATGGCCGCACCGAACATGGCGGCGGCATGTCTCACCGGATCACCGCTACCGCCGGCTGGTCGAGCGGCCGGTTCAATATCACGGGCGGCATCGAGTATCGCGACCAGCGGCCACTCTGGGCTTATCAGCGCGCGGTGCAGGACAGCACAACCGATAGCCCGGTCTCTTCCACCGCGATCCCGCGTCGCACCTTCCTGCGGGTCGACGATAATGTCGATTATATCGATCCGCCGGCAGGGGCGTGCGAGGCGCTGTCCTACCTCAATTACGGATCGACCGGACCGGCATACCGGCCGCGCTACGGCAATTATTGCGGCAGCTCCACCTCGATCGCCTACGGAACGATCATCTCTGCCCGCAAGGGCTTCAACAGCTTCGGCACCATGTCCTACGAGCTCTCTGACGCCGCCAAGCTGTTCGCCGATTTCCAGCTCGGTATCAGCAAGGTTCGGCTGATGTACGATGTGACGGCCTGGGGCTTCGAGCAGACATCCAGCAGCAGCGACAATTATTTCTACAACAGCTTCACTGGCCAGCTTGAGGATTGGTATCGCCAGTTCACGCCCGAGGAAATAGGCGGGCTGAAAATGCAGCGCAACAAGCAGACGACATACAGCATTACGCCCGGCATTCGTGGTAATCTGGGCAATAGCTGGAGCTACGAGGCTTCGTTCAACTACAGCCGCTACCAGTCCGTGGTCAGTTGGGCACAGATCATCAACAGCAAGGCGCAGGCGCTGTTCCTGGGGCCACGCCTCGGTTTCGACGAGGATAGCGGATACCCCATTTACGATGCCGACCCGACCCGCCTCTACACCCCGCTCACCCGCTCGGAATATGACAGTATTTCGGCGAACACCGTCTATCGCCCCTATAGCTGGACGACCAATCTCCAGGCGACCATCACCAACGCCGAGCTGTTCCAGCTTCCCGCTGGCCCTGTCGGTTTCGCGGCGGTCGCGGAATATGGCAAGCAGGGCTATAACCTGCGGCCGGATCCGCTGGCTCTGACCGACTATTATTATAGCTGGCAGGACAGCGACGGGTCCGGCAAGCGCAGTCACGCCGCCATCGGCGGGGAACTGCGCGTGCCTGTGTTCGAGATGCTCGATCTTACCGGTGCGGCACGCTACGACACCTTCGGTTTCGCGGGACGCAATGTCGGCAAGTTCACCTATAATGGCGGTATTGAGTTCCGCCCACTCCGCAGCCTGCTGTTCCGCGCGGCCTATGGCACCGCCTTCCGCGCACCCGATCTGCACTATGTCTTCACCGGCCCAGGCAATCTGGAAAGCAGTGTGGACGACTATCTCTACTGCCGGCAGGAAGAGGCCGGAACGCCCATTGGGGATTGCGACCGCTCGGGAGAGGGCGTGGTCGTCCGGCGCAGCGGCAACCGTGCCCTGAAGCCGGAAAATGGCCGGTCGCTGACCGCAGGCATGATGTTCATGCCATCCTCGCGCCTGCGTCTTTCAGTCGATTATTTCCGGGTGACGCTCACCAACCAGGTCGATGATCTGGACATTCGCCAGCTTGTGCGGACCGAGGCGGATTGCCGGATCGGAACGACGGAGAGCGGCGCGGCGGTCGATGTGAATTCGCCAAGCTGCCAGGATGCTCTCACCCGGATAACGCGCTTTTCCGGCGGCGCGCTCGACGGGCGGATCGCCACGATCGACGTCAACCCGATCAACATCGCGCGCGAGAAGACCAGCGGTATCGACATCGCCTTCCGCGGCACGCTACCCACCAGCTTTGGCGACTTCACGCTCTCGCTGGCACACAGCCACGTGTTCAAACACAGCTTTCAGCAATATCCGGGTGATCCCACAATCAACAAGCTTGCCGCCGACAGCAGCTATTATCTGCCACGCGACAAATCGAATGGCAGTGTAAGCTGGGAAAAAGACGGTCTCCAGCTCACCGTCTCAGGCACCCGGCTCGGCAAGCTGCCCAATTATGATGAGGATGCCTTCATCAAGGCGAGCTATCTTTTCAACGCCAATCTGCAATATGACTTCACCAGCCATATGCGCGGTACATTGTCGGTTCGGAACATTGCCGACAAGATGCCGGTGAAGGACCCCACATGGTCCGGCTATCCTTATTATAATAGCAGCTGGTATGACTCGGTTGGTCGCAGCGTCTACCTTCAGCTCACCTATAAGCTGGGCGGATCGGCGCTTTAGAACCGAATATTGACGGGAGGGCTCGCCGACCCAAGCGCCCTCCCAGTCCTGCTCCGTGCAACCAAGGCCGGTTTGGTGGTCATCCCCGCCCTCTCCGATTGAAGCTGTCATCTCTTGCGGCTAGAGCTAGCCGAATATGCAACGACCGCCGGAGGCGCAGCCGCGCCGCGCCGAACGAGCGTTCAGGAGAGACATCCCATGACCAGTGCCGCTTCCACCGAACAGCCCGATATAATTGCGTCAATCGCAAGCGCCTTGCGTGAAGGCCTGCACGATGCCGATGCCGGAGCGACAGGCAAGGACGCCATTCCAGCCGCCGCCGATTTCGTGGCCAAGGCCGCCGCGACACGCAAGGGTGATGAAAGCGTCGTCGTCATAGAGAGTCTGGGCGATGAGGCCCGCGTCGGGGGAATCCGCCGGCAGCGGCTGGCCATCATCAACACCGACATGCCGTTCCTTGTCGACAGTATCGCCAATGCGCTGAGCGCGGCCGGCCTCGCCATCCATCTGCTCATTCACCCGATTGTTCCGGTTCGTCGCGACGGTGAGGGCAGGATGATCGCGATCGGCGATCATGAGGATGCCCAACGCGAATCCCTCATCTATATCGAGACCGACCGGCTTGACGCGAAGGGACGACAGGCGCTCGCGCGCGCGCTCGACCTCACTCTCGCCCATGTCCGCGCGGCTGTCTCCGCCTGGAAACCAATGACGGACGCCCTGCTGACCGATACCAATCGGCTCGGCGCCGGCGAGGGCGGCGATCTGCTGCGCTGGTTCCTCAAGGGTAATCTCACGCAGCTCGGCTACGAGTTGCGCCACCGCGACGGGACTCAAAGCCGCGCCAAGGGCATCGCCTCGTTCGCGGACGAGCCGCTGCTGAGCGAAACCGCCATCGCTGCCGCTTTCGCCTGGTTCGAAGCGGGTAACGCCGCGCCTCTGGTGCTCAAATCCAACCGCATCTCACGCATCCACCGGCATGTGCTGATCGATCTCTTCATCGTACCGGTGAAAGATGGCGATCAGATCAGCGCGCTGTCGATCCATGCAGGCCTGTGGACCAGTGCCGCACTGGCCGCCGCACCCGATGAAGTGCCGGTCCTGCGCGATACGCTGGCCACGCTCATGGCGCGCCACCACTTCGATCCTGTCGGCCATGCCGGCAAGGCGCTGACCCACGCGCTGACGGCGCTGCCGCACGACCTGTTGCTCGGCCTCGATGCCGAGCAGCGCGAGCGGCTGGTGCTTGCCGCCATGTCCCTTGCCGACCGGCCACGCCCGCGCATCGAGCTGGTTACTGGCGCGCTCACACGCCATCTCTTCGCCTTCGTCTGGCTCATGCGCGACGACACCTCGACCACGCGACGGGAAGCGATCGGCGAACTGATCGGCGAGGCGGCGAAGGCACCGATGCTTGGCTGGTCCATAGCGCTGGAAGAAAGCGGCCTTGCCCTCCTGCGCTTCACTTATGATCTGCGCGGAGAAGGCCAGCTTCCCGACGCGGCACGGCTCGATGCCCAGCTTCAGCTCATGCTGCGCGGCTGGTCGCCCGCCGTGGAAGGTGCGCTCGCCGAGCTGGGCGAAGGCAATCGTGCGGCCGTGCTCGCCCAGCGCTTCGCCGCGGGGTTCCCGATGGCCTATCGCGAAGGTGCCGGCCCGGTCGAGGCGGCGCAGGATATTCTCGCGCTCCACGGCCTTTCCGAGGCAAGCGCGCGCGGCGTGCGTTTCTATCGCAATAGCGACGACGGCGATACGCGCCTGCGTGTCAAAATCTATAGCAGCGAGCCGCTGGTCCTTTCCGAGGCTGTGCCGGCGCTGGAGAATTTCGGCTTCCGTGCGATTGAGGAGCTGACCACGGCCGTGGGGCCGGATGCGAGCCTCGGCCATATTCAGCGCTTTGTGCTGGAACGGCAGGATGGCGGGCCAGCCGCGCCAGTACTGGACCGCGCCGCCATCATCGGTACCGCGCTCGCCGCCGTGCTGGAGAACCGCGCGGAGAATGATCGCTTCTCCGAACTCATCGTCACCAACGGACTTGCGCCCGCGGATGTCGTGCTGCTGCGTGCGCTTTTCCGCTATCTGCGCCAGACGGGCAGCGCCTACGGCCTCTCAACCGTTGTCGATGCAATGCGCCGCAATGGCGCGATTACCAGCCTGCTCGTCGCGCTTTTTCATGCCCTGCACGACCCCGCTGCACTCTCCGAAGAAGATGCCGGACGGATCGGTGCGGAAATCAGCGATGCGCTGGAACAGGTGAGCGCGATCGACGACGACCGTATCCTTCGCAACACTCGCGCGGTCATGGAAGCGACGCTGCGGACCAATGCCTTCGCGCCGGCTGCTGCCGAAGCCATTGCCTTCAAGCTCGACAGCACAAAAGTGCCGGGCCTGCCCAAGCCGCTCCCCTGGCGTGAGATCTGGGTCTATTCGCCGCGTATCGAGGGTATTCATCTACGCGCCGGCCCCGTGGCACGCGGCGGCTTGCGTTGGTCGGACCGGCGCGACGATTTCCGTACTGAAGTTCTCGGCCTCATGAAGGCGCAGCGTGTGAAGAACGCCGTCATCGTGCCGAGCGGCGCCAAGGGCGGCTTCTACCCCAAGCAGCTCCCCGACCCCGCCACGGACCGCGATGGCTGGCTCGCGGAGGGCAAGGAGAGCTACCGTATTTTCATCCGTTCGCTCCTTTCGGTAACGGACAATCTCGTCAAAGGCGTGGTCGTCCATCCCGAGAGCGTTGTGATCCGCGATCAGGCCGATCCCTATTTCGTTGTCGCGGCGGACAAGGGCACAGCGACCTTCTCCGACGTGGCCAACGCCATCGCGCTGGAGCGCGGCTTCTGGCTGGGCGATGCCTTCGCCAGCGGCGGTTCCAACGGATATGATCACAAGGCCATGGGTATCACCGCGCGCGGCGCCTGGATCAGCGTCCAGCGCCATTTCGCGGAAATGGGCATCGACGTGCAGACGCAGAGCGTCGATGTGATCGGCGTGGGCGATATGTCCGGCGACGTGTTCGGTAATGGCATGCTGCTCTCCAAGGCAATCAAGCTGGTCGCCGCTTTCGATCATCGCCATATCTTCATCGATCCCGCTCCCGATCCGGCGGCGAGTTGGGCGGAGCGTCAGCGCCTGTTCACCCTGCCCCGGTCGAGCTGGGACGATTACGACAAGAGCCTCATCTCCAAGGGCGGCGGGGTCTTCCCGCGTTCGATGAAAGCTCTTCCCCTGTCGGCCGAGATGAAAGCGCTGATCGGCACGCGCGAAGAGACGATGGAGCCAACGGCGTTCATATCCGCGTTGCTCAAGGCGGAAGCAGACCTGCTCTGGTTCGGTGGCATCGGCACATATGTGAAAGCCGCAAGCCAGAATAATGCCGATGTGGGCGATACCGCGAACGACCGACTGCGCGTGGATGGCGAGGATCTGCGCGTCAAGGTGATCGGCGAAGGCGCCAATCTCGGTGTGACGCAGGCCGGCCGCATCGCCTTCGCGCTCGGCGGCGGGCGGATCAATGCCGACTTCATCGACAATTCCGCCGGCGTCGACTGCTCGGACAATGAGGTCAACATCAAGATCCCGCTCAACAAGGAGATGGTCGAAGGTCGCCTCAAGGAGACCGATCGCAATACGCTGCTCGAGCGGATGACCGACGATGTGGCCGGGCTGGTGCTGGAGGATAACCGGCTTCAGGCGCTCAGCCTCTCCATCGCGGAAGCCGGTGGCACCGCGGACCTCGCCTCCTATGTGCGCCTGATTGAGACGTTGGAAGGCGCGGGCTATCTCGACCGTCGTGTCGAGGGGCTGACCGGCGATCAGGAACTGTTGCGCCGCGCGGGCGATGGCCACGGCCTCACCCGCCCGGAGCTTGCCGTGCTGCTCTCCACCGCCAAACTGGCGATCCAGCAGGAGATCGAGGCGAGCCGACTGGCTGCCGACGCGCTCGCGACGGTAGATCTGCCCCTGGCCTTCCCGACGGAGATGCGCAAGGCGTTCGCCGACGCCATCAGCAACCACCAACTCCGTGGCGAAATCATCGCGACCAAGCTGGCCAACCGGATCATCAATCGGCTGGGCGTCATCCTGCCTTTCTCCGTGACGGAGGAAGAGGGCTGTTCGCTCGCGGAGCTGGCCGGAGGCTTCCTCATCGCCGAGCGTCTGTTCGACGTTCGCGCGCTCTGGGATGAGATCGACAGCGCAACCATGCCTGAAGCGGCCCGTCTCGCGCTCTATCGCCATGTGGCCAGCGCTATGGCCGGGCAGATTGGCGACATTCTACGTTCTCTGCCAAATGGCATCAGCCCGAGTGCCGGCGTCGACATGCTTGCCGAGCGCATCGCCGGACTGGAACAGAATGTCGATGGCCTGCTTCAGCCGGAGCCGGCGCGGCGCGTCGCGGCGATTGGCGCGGAGCTGGCTAACCTTGGCGCACCCAAGGCGATTGCCGACAAGGCGCTGCTCCTCGTCAAGATGGACGGCGGCGTCGGCCTTGCCCAACTGGCTGGCGAGACCGGGGCGGACGTCATCGGCATCACCAATGCGTTCACCCGGGTCGGTCAGGCGCTCGGCATCGACTGGCTGCAATCGACCGCTGCCCGTATGTCGCCGAGCGACCCATGGGAGCGCCTTCTCGTCTCGGAAAGCGCGCGGGAGCTCCAGCACATGCGGCTCGCATTCCTCGCGCGGGCAGGCAGTGAACCGGGTGAGGCATTTGTCGATGCATGGCTGGCGAGCAATGCCGCTCGGATCGATCAATTCCGCCGTCTCGTTGCACGCGCGCAAACCAATCCCACCCCGACCGCGCCGATGATCGCGCAGATGACCGGGCAGGCGCGCACATTATTGACGCATTGATCTGGGGTAGAAGCAACCGAAACACAGGCAGCGGTTCCCTCCGCTGCCTGTGTTTGCTTCGCCTCTATAAAGCCTGTTGTCTTTTTACGGTCGGTTCCGCGGATAGATCAACCAGGGCTTGATCGGGCTGCCCGGCTTGGCCTTGCCATCCAGACGGACTGCACGCAGGATCGAAACCGGCTTGAAGAGCATTTGCCCGCGCATCGGCCCCTGTCCGCCCCCCGATGGCATAGCAAGGATTTTCTTGACCACCTCCATGCCGCCGACAACCCGTCCGAAGGCTGCATATCCACGATAGGTGCCATTGGCATCCAGTAACGGCGCGGCCCCAACAGTCAGCGAAAAATTGCCATTCGCCGAATTGGGGTGTAAGCGGCGTTCCGGCGCCACCTTGTGTCCGCGACTGATTGCGTCAGATGCTGGCGTGGATGGAAGATTTTGCACCTACGACCGCACTGGACACGTGCACTGGAGTTGGTCCGGAGCCGGTTCGGCGGGTTGAGCTGCTGAGCGGGATGGCGGGGCGCCGTCGTTCATGGAGCCTGGAGCAAAAGCTGGCGATCGTGGC
>JAMHVU010000012.1:0-3009 GCA_035911355.1 Sphingobium sp. | reverse complement strand
CAGACGCCGCATGCGCGGTGTTCTTCATCCACCCGCCGGGGTTCCTTCCCCATGCGGGGGAGGCCCTGGCCATTTTCTGGAGGTCTCCATCATGTCCATCATCGCTTGCGATACCCCGCGTTCAACGCTGGATGAACCCGCGTGGCGGGAACTCTGCAAGGCGGCCGCCGCACACGCCCAGCGCGGTTGCGGCTTGTCCTAGGACCACTACGTGACGCTCTTCAGTTCGGAGATCGACGCGCTGGCCAATAGATTGCCGGAAGAGCAGCGTGCTCAGGCTCTCGAAATCGCCGCACAGGAATGGGACTACGCAACACCTGCCGAGCGGCAGGAATCCCAGGACTGGAATGCAACGCACGGCTACTGCTCGCACGGCATCGAGTTTGGCTACTGCCCGGCCGGTTGTGATCGAGACGATGACGACTGGGACTGAGGACAGGGCATAGGTTCCTTCGCGCACCTGCGACATTCCATCACCCGCTGGGGGTTCTTCCCCACGGGAGGCCTCCGGCTCAACTTTTCGAGGAGGCCTCTCATGGGCTGGTATTTCTCAAACCAATCGCGGTCCGAACTGATCGCGGAACTGATCGCAACGCAAGAGACCGAGCGCGCCAGCGTCAAGGTCATCGCTCACACCCTGCGCGGCAACGTGCTGTGGTCCGTCGCCGAAATGACCGCCAAGGTCGAAGGCGTGCATCGTGATCTCGCACCGGACCAGTCCCTTCGCTACATCCGCTGCGATCTGCTTGAACGCAGCGGCGGCCAGTGGGGACGAGTCCATGCACCCGTACTACTACACGTGCCCGCTGTCCTATCTGGACCTCGCACCGGAGCAGTCCGCCGACTGGCGTGCAGGCGTTCGCGCCTACCACGCACGGCGGCGCACACCCACGGCATCCGCGGCATCCGCCGCGGCGTCGATGGCCTGAGCCAGGAGGAACCGACATGGACCCGATTTTGGCTTCGCTCACGCCATCGCTGCTGGCACTCGTTGAAGGCAGTTTGTCCAACGACGAAGTGTCCTCCGACGAGGAAATGCTGGCGTACTTCATCGACAACGGCCTCACCGAGGAGCAGGCGCGACAGGCACTGACCTACCGCGATCAGTACCTCAACAACATCTACCTGGACGGCTTCACGCCGATCACGGCGGCGGACGAGGCGCTTCACTTCAACCCGCACACCCGGCAGTTCGAGCCGGACTGAGCGGTTTTCTCCCACCCCCTGGGGCAGTACTTGCCCCAGCGGGCGGTGCTGTTCCCGTTCATCCGAGGACACCACCATGCCCGCAAACACTTCTTCCACGCTGTACCGCATCGACGAATGCCCGGACGTGATGGCCGACGCCTGCGTCGGCGATGACCAGGGCAACCTGATCTTCCTGTCCATCTGGGCGCGGGACACCGCCGTCCAGCAGATCCTCGCTCGCCTGACCCTCGGGCGCGACGAGCAGGGACTGGACCAGTTCCACATCCTCACCGACCAGGGCGGCAGCGTCCCGGTGTTCATCGGCAACGTCGATCGCCTGGAGAAGCGCGTCACGCGCGCCTATCGGCGAACGCTGTTCGGTTCGCTGTCCAACGTGTGGCTGTTCGACCGGCGCTGCGTCAAGCCCGACAAGGCCAACGCCAGCGCATTGGCACTGCTGCCGCGCGACAGCGCCCACCGGCTTGACCGCCTGTGGATGCTGGTGCGGGACACCTGTCCGTTGCCGCTGCTCGACCACTGGCGCGAGACCGTGCTGGACCTGCTGCAAAGCCGCGAGATGCTGGCCCGCCTTCCGTTCGCCCTCGGGCCGCTGGAAGGCCATCGGCTCGCCATCGACGTGCCGGCACTGACCCTGGCGCTGGGCTCCCTGATCCGCAGCGACACGCTCACTGCCTATCCGTATCCGTCCAGGATCTGGACGCCGGAAGCGGTAGCGGCCTGATCCACCCTCGGAGGCACGCCTTGGCATGCCTCCGTCTTTCATCCCCGCCAACCAGGAGACTTCCATGGCCCTCATGTTCCCGCGGCTCGCCCGCAATTTCGTCAAGAACGGATATTTCCCGACCGACGAACCCACGCTCGAAAGAGCCCTCAACGCACTGATGCCCAGCGATGGGCCGATGTGCATCCTCGATCCCTGCGCCGGCGAAGGCGTGGCGATCGCCGAAGCCGCCCACGCCCTCGGGCGCGAGCAGGCCAAGGCGTTTGCGGTCGAGTTCGACGCGGAGCGGGCACGCCATGCCCGCGGCCTGGTCGATCACTGCCTGCACGCGGACCTGATGGACACGATGATCTCCAAGCAATCCTTCGGGTTGCTCTGGCTCAACCCGCCGTATGGCGATCTGTCCAAGGACGTCAACGGCAACATCGGCTATCAGGGCCAGGGCCGTGCCCGCCTCGAAAAGCTGTTCTACCAGCGCAGCCTGTCGCTGTTGCAGTACGGCGGCGTGCTGGTCTTCATCGTCCCCGGCTACGTGCTCGACGCGGAGCTGGTCGGCTGGTTGACGCGCCACTACACCGATCTGCGCATCTACCGAGCGGTGGAAACGCAGTTCAAGCAGGTGGTGATCTTCGGACGCCGGGTGCGCCAGCGCGAGCAGGTGCCCGATGGCGTCAAGGCCGTGCGCAATCTGCTGCTGCAGGTTGGGCAAGGCGAAGTCGAAGCCGAGGAGTTGCCGAGCGATTGGCCGTTCCTGCCGTACATCGTCCCCGCTAGTCCGGCCGAGCCGGAGCATTTCTTCCGCGTGACGATGGAGCCCGAACAGTTCGCCGACGAGGTTGGTCGGCTGCAAGGTCTCTGGCCGTCTCTGGACACGCACCTGGGGGCCGCGCAGCAGTCGCTGCGTCCGCCGGCGCGTGCCTTGTCCCACTGGCATCTCGCCCTGGCTCTGGCCGCGGGTGCGATCTCGGGGGTTGTGCGCTCCAAGACCGGGCGCGTGCTCGTCGTCAAAGGTGACACCCACAAGGACAAGACGCTCCAGCGGGAGTTCACCGAACGCGAAGACGGCTCCATCGCCGAGA
>JAMHVU010000011.1:0-275974 GCA_035911355.1 Sphingobium sp. | reverse complement strand
TACATCGCCATCAGGTCGGCGACGTTGACGAACTCGCAGAAGCGGGTGACGGGCTTGTAGCTGCCGCTCGGCTGGAGTTCGAGTTCGGTGCGGGTGTCTCCGAAGGCAGACGCCCAGGCGTCGAATTCGTGCAGGCCCTTGGCGTGAAGCTCGTCGGGTTGCATGAAGCGCTGCAGCGTATACATCTCGCCCAGCGTGTTGGTGATGGGCGTGCCCGATGACAGGATCAGTTCGCGTCCGGGATTGGTCCCGGCGAGATAACGGCTCTTCACGAACAGGTCCCAGGCACGCTGCGAGCCGACCGGGTCGACGCCCTTCAGGTCGCCGAGATTGGTGGCGAAGGTCAGCTTGCGGAACTGCTGGGCCTCGTCGACGACGATCTGGTCGATGCCGATCTCGCCAATATGGACGAGGTCATCCTTGCGGGACTGGAGATTCTCCAGCCTTTGCTTCAGTCCTTCTTTCAGGCGTTCGACGCGTTTGCGCGACACGCGGTCCTGGCTGTCGATGCCGGTGATCAGCACCTCGTAGCTGTCGAGCTGGTGCTCGATCAGCTGCTTCTCGAAAGATGACGGCGTGGGCACGAACTTGAACGCATCATGCGTGATGATGATCGCATCCCAATTGCCCGTGGTCGCGCGCGCCAGGAACCGCTGCCGCTTCTCCTTCACGAAGTTCGTGTCGTCGGCGACCAGGATGCGCGCGGTGGGATAGAGCATCAGGAACTCGCGCGCGATCTGCGCGAGGCAATGGTTGGGCACCGTGATCATCGGTTTGTTGGCGAGGCCGAGACGCCGCTGCTCCATCACTGCGGCGCAGAGGCTGAAGGTTTTGCCCGCGCCGACGCTATGGGCCACATAGGTCGAGCCCGACGCGATGATCCGCCAGACGACGCGCTTCTGGTGATCGCGCATGCGGATCGTCGTCGACGCGCCCGGCAGCTTCAGGTGCTGGCCGCTGAAGCTCCGGGGCACGAGATTGTTGTAGGCATCGTTGTAGATGCGGACCAACCGATCGGCGCGTTCGCTCTCCTGCCAGACCCAGGTCTCGAAGGTCGACTTGATCTTCGCCAGCTTCTCTTTGGCCGCTTCGGTGTCGACGACGTTGAGCTCGCGGCGTTCCGAACCGTCGGCGTCGCGGTGGACGTCGTAGATCTTGGGAATGTGGGAGTTCAGCGCGTCTTCGAGCAGGTCCGCCGCGCTCCGGCGGGCTGTGCCCCAGGTCGAGGAGGAACTGACGTGCCCGGCGAACGGGGCCTTGTCGACCGTCCAGCTCGCCAGCTCCACCGTATGGAGGATCCGGGTCTCGACCTCCATGATTTCGAGGATGAACGCCTCGATGACATCGACCGGAATCCAGGGCGCGCCGAGACGCGCGGTGATCTCGCTGGGCTTCAGATCGACCGGCTGGACCGCTTCGAGCGCGGTGGCGACAGCAGAAAATCGCGGATCGGTCCCGGCTTTCTCGCGCGCGAGGGCGAGCTTGGTGCGAACCGGCCCGGAAAGGACCTCGTCGGCCGTGACCCAGTGATCGAAATGCGGTGTGCTGCGGACGGGGTCGAGATAGATGTCCCCCGCAAGATCGGTGAGCGCCTCGGTTTCGGTAACGCCGAGCATCTGAGCGATCAGGGGCAAATCGACGCGGCCGCGGTCATGGAGCGATAGCGCCAGGGCATCCTGCGCCGAATGGATTTCATGGGTTACCGGCGGCTTGACGACGCATTCGGTGAAGATCGGACCGGGCGTGCCCGTGTCGCTCGCCTCGTCATAGGTCTCGATCGAAGCGACCAGCCAGACGTCGGGGTCATCGAGGAAGGGCTGAAGGTTAGGGCGGCGCTGATACTCCTTCTCGGCCCCTGTCTCCGGATCGGTGCGGATGCTGGTGATGGTGCGGTTGATCGGACCGTATTTTTTCGCGAACTGCCGGTAGTGGGTGAACAGCGCCTGCTGAAGGGCATCATAGGGCCGGTCATTGAGCTGCGCGCGCAGGATCGCGCGGACCGTATCGCGGATCGGGATGAGGGCCTTGATGATAGCCGCGTGCTTGGGAAACAGACCAGCGCCGCCGCGGCCGGATTTGACGCCGACCACGGTCGGGGTGCCATTTATGATCTGGTGGAGGACACCGCCGGAAACCAGATAGCTGCCTTCCTTGAACTCGGCTTCGTCCGCGGCGGTGCCGACTTGCACATCCAGGGTGGCGCTTGGCATGTCGCGCAGGGATGTGGTGCGCTCGAGCGGCTTGCAGGCGCCCGCGTGCTTCGATGCGATCGCGGACAAGGTGGCCGCGAGGACGACCGGGAGGTCTGCGTCGGGGTCGGCCGCGCAATTATAGTCCATGCCGAACTGGCCGCTGCGCCATTCGTGACGCCCCAGCACATGATCGGGATGGTCGAGGAAATAGCGGTTGATCCGCAGCGGCCCGAAACCTTCGTCGCTGTCGGGGATCTCGGCCAGCTCGATCCAGTTCTGCGTGCGTGGAAGGGCATCGGGGGTGTGTTTCTGGAAAAGCAGGATATCGACGACGACGTCCGTGCCCGCCTCTTGCCGCATGGCCTTGCCCGGAAGGCGCACCGCGCCGAGGAAATCGGCAATGCCGTCGATATGGTGGCGGGCTTTGGGATCGCTCTTGTCGAGCGAATAGCGCGATGTCACAAACAGGGCGATGCCGCCGGGCCGTAGATGCTCGAGCGATTTGGCGATGAAATAGTCGTGAAGCGACAGGCCGAGCTTACCGAGTTCGGTCCGGTTCTGGATGGTGAGGTTCGAGAAGGGCGGATTGCCGATCGCGAGGTCGAAGTCGGCGGGCAGGGGCGCCTTGTCGAAATCGACGCAGCGGATGACCTGATTGGGATAGAGCGCTTTTGCGACGCGAGCGGTGACGGGATCGTTCTCGATGCCCACGAACAGCGTGTCCTGCGACAATGCATCCGGCCGGAGCCCCATGAAGAGGCCGCTGCCGCACCCCGGTTCCAGAACCTGCCCACCGGTAAAGCCGAGGGTCCGGGCAGCGTCCCACATGGCGCGGATGATGTATTCGGGGGTGTAATGCGCATATTGCGTCGCGCGTTTGAGAGACTGGAGTTCGACATCGGTCGTCTCGGCGACCAGGGCCTGCCCTAGTTCCTCCCAGCCCTCGCGATATTCTTTCCCGCGGCGGGCGAACATGTTGTTGGCAAGTTCCGACGCGCCGAAGCCGATGAACCTGGAAATCGCCTGCTGCTCGGCCGGTGATGCGGACCGTCCTTCGCGGTCGAGCAGGTTCAGCAGCCGGATCGCCTCGACATTGTCGCGTGCGCGTTCCTTCCATGAGGACGCCAGGGTCCGCCCCGCCGATAGGGAGAAATCAATAGCTGCCTCGACTGGCGGCCGGGCGGTGTCGACGATGGTTGCCGAAAAGAGCGTCGGCTCCGGATCGACGGGGGCGGCTGGCTTGGCGGGCGCGACCGGCTGGTCGAAGTCGAGGCACAGCTGGAGAGCCAGCGCGGATGCACTGTTTCGCATGGAATGCTTCCTTTTCGGTGGTCTTGCGGGCGCGGCGTGGCGGCCCGGTCGGATGTCAGGGGGGCTGCGGCCTCACGCCGAGCGGCGGCTCAAGCGGGCTTGTTACGTGCGCGGTTGGCAATGATTTGGCTGACTGCCCCTGGCGCTGCGTGATCGATGGGAGGCCGGGCGGTTTCGATCAGAGGTCCAGGATCGCCCCTTTGAGGACGGTATAGAGGCCGACCTCAAACCGAAGCTTTTGAAGCATCCGGAATTTGGTGTCGCGGCGGGCATCGACGTGGAAAGCGCTACGTCCGGTGTCCGCTTCCTTGATCCCCGTCGAGAGACTGGGGTAGGTTTGTCCGGCGCGGGGCCCCGTCATGATGCGGGCGATTGAGCGGCAGTCGAGGGTGCGATCGAGCGCGTATCCCAGATCGCGCAACTGCTGCTTGATTTGGCTGAGAGTGACCGGATGCCGGCCTTCGGCGGCTCGGGCGTCAAGCTCGTTGGCAAGGGCAGAGTTCATTGGCGGAAGTCCTTCGTCGAAAATACCGCCAATCCTCCTCCCCCTTCCCATCCATGACGCGTCTGCTCGAAAGGCGGCATCTGCGTTTATGTCCCGCCGGGCCGGAAATGCGGGATCAGCCCAGGCGAAGCGAAGCCGCATATTGCCGCAGCAGGTCGGCCATCGCGGTTCGGGCATGCGCCTTGTTGCCGATCACGATCTCGGGATGGAGTTTCTCGCCGAACGGCGTGCGATAGCCATGGGCGAGATCGCCGCTCGCATCCTCGATCACGATGCGGTGGCCGCGAGGTCGCGCCGGACCGGCATAGCGCGCGGTGAAATCCCCGAGGCGTCCCGACAGCCCGGCCGCCATTTTGGACCACCGGATATGGCCGGCGGCGAACTGGTCGCCGGGCGCGCGGCCCCGGGCGAGCCAGAGGCGAAACTGCGCGCGCTGCTGGAGCACCGAATTGCGGGTCCGCTCCATCGTTCGCGCGAGCGGCAGGATATCGGCATCGGCATCGAGCCGGTCGAGTTCCGCATCGTCGGCAACGATCAGGATGTCCGTATAGTCGCCCTGGCGCAGGATCTGGCGGAGCGCGGCGCCATCGCCGGGTGGCGGGGCCGACAAGCCGGATAGCGGATGCAGCCCGGTTTCGGCGCTGATGACATATTGGGCCGCAGCCTCATGTCCGGGCCGTTCGCTCAGCATCGCGAGGATGCCGATCGCGCCTGTCTCGCGCTCCGAAGCGCCGAGCAGCAGCAGGCGGCGATGCCATGACACGGGCGCCGGGGTATCGGTCGGGCCTGGCCATTGGCTGGGAAGCGGCCGGGCGGCGCGCGGGTTTTCAGGGTGCGCGATCTCGGATGGGGTGACCGCCAAGGACCGCCGCGCGGCATCGAAGATGTCGTCGGGCTGACCGCCGCCATCCAGAAAGCCCTGGTGGTAGGCGGGTCGGCGGACGTCCTGTTCCCCCGCGCGGCATGGTGACGGTGGACGCGATTCCCATCCAGCCTCCGCAGCATAGCGACCGTCAGCATAGGCGTAAGAGGCGTCCCAATCATAACCACGAACGTCGCGGGCATGGAGGATGAAGGCATTGCGGCTGTCGGTGCTGCCCTCGGCAATCTGGCGTTCGATGCAGGCGAAGTTCGCGAATTGGCGCTGGCGTTCGGTCTCCAGTCCGATCGCTTCGTTGAGCGGGCGAAGCGCCTGAACACGCTCGCGGGCACGCGCCATGCGCTCGTCCAGGGGCGCGTCGTTCGGCAGGTCGGGAAAGCGGCGCCAAGCGTCGGCGAGCGCATGCGCGTGGTGGGCCGGACGGCCTTGCGCCATCCAGCATCCCGCATCGGCGGGATCGAAGTCGTTGGTCATCGGCGTTCCGATCCGGGCTGTCAGCGGCTGGCGAGCAGCACGTCCAGGGCGCGCGCGAACACATCGTCGCCGGCGTCGTTGACAATGACGGCATCGGGATTGGTGGCGCGCACGGCGCGGGTGACGATCGCCAGTGGCCGCTTGCGGAGCGGATATTGCAGGATCTGATCGCGTTCGATCGCGATCAGATTGGTGCGGAGAAGGCGTTTGAGGCGTTTGCCTTCGACGGCGCGCATCAGAAGGTCGCTCACCTCGATCTCAAGATCATGATCGCAAGCGAGGTCGTCGCCAAGGCTGCGCGGGAGTCTATTGGCCGTCAGCCAGGCATTGACTTCAGCTTCGGTCCATCGGCCGACCTGACGATAGAAGTCCGCCCCGCCCGTTCCCTGGTTGCGTGCGTGGAAGGCAAGCTCGCCGTCGATCCAGACCTCGGCTGCAAAAGCGGCGGTTTCCTGCGAGAGCGCGGCATTGTAGGAGATGCGCCGTAGTTCGATTTTCATGGGGGATGCTCCAGACCGCTCCACCAAACGGAGCGCCTTTCCCTTCCTCCTCCCCTTCATTCGGTCATGTTGGGCAGTCCTCGCGACTGCGGTATTCCGCATCGTAGAAGCAGCTGTTCTCGAACTCCGGATCGTCCGCTTCGTCCACCAGAAAGCTGGTGATCTCTTCGGCTGGCTGCGCGTCGAGCACCGCCGCAGCGTTGGGAAGGAGACGAACAGGGAAAATCCCTGTCCCGACGATCGCTGCCGCTTGCCGCATGGCGTCCGCATGATCTTCCGCGGTCACCGCGACCTTGACCCGGATCGTCGTGTAGACATGGACATGGTGCGGTTTCATGCCGGTAGCTCCGACCAGCCACCGGCGGCGCTGATCCAGACCATCCCAACCGCGCCGGGACGCGTCTCGAACCTGTCACTATCCCCGGCGAGGGCATAGCGGACGATGATGCTGCCGCGGTCGTTGGCGCGCAGCGGCGCTCTTCCGCCGAGCACGATCAGGTCGCCGCCCCCGCCCGGCATGTGAACCACATCGCCGGGTTTGACCTTGGCGGCGAGAACGCGGCCAATCGTATAGTGGAGTGTCCAGTTATCGTCAGTAATAGGCGTCATGCACACTATCCTTCCAAAAGAGAGAAACAGGGACGGGTGGGACTACTTGGGCGGAGCTAGCCGCTATCCTTCAACCGTGATTTCGTCCGTGTCGAAATCAGTCAGTTCTTCCGGGTCGATCAGTATCTCGGTGAAATCTTTCGCGCCGGGAACCTCCCAAGCAGCGGGGCTTTCCCGGGCCGTCTCGATTGCCTGTTGCGCCGCAATTTCCGCATTTGGTGCGTTGATCACGATACGTTGATTGACCCACGGCCGCGCGATCACCTGGACTTCAAATTGAGGCATATTTGTTCTCCTTTAGTCTCGCTCAGCGGTGTCAACGCGACCCGTGAGTGCGCCATCTCGGGGGTAAAAAGCGGCGGCACCGATGCGCTGTTGCCCAAAGGCGGCCGGTTTCCGGATGGTGAGCCGTCGGCAGGCCGTCGAAGACATGCCGTCCGAGCGAATACGGCTTCAGTCGTTGCGCGGCAGCGGAATCGGGACCGCCTGCCCGCTGGCAAGATTGATGAAACCGCCCGCATGGCCGATCGAGCCCCGGCCGAGCAGGTCGAACAGCAGCGCGAGGGCGTGGCTCGCCATGACGCGGTTGACGAACAGCGACTGGCGTTCAAGCGCCTCGGCAACAGAACAGGACGGGGCGTTGTCGTCAGGCACGCTGTCGTCGGCGAGTTCGGGGAAATATTCGAGTACGGTCGGAAGCCGTGCGCGAACCTTGGCGCCGGCCCGTGCGGGGCAGCCAACCAGAAACTGTCCGTCACTCGAGCGATTGCCGAGGTCCATCCAATAGGCGGGACCGTTCCGTTCATCAGCAAGCGCCGCTCCGATCGCACGGCGGGCCGAGGCCGTGTCGACACAGGTGATGAGGATATCGGCGCCGTCGACGCCGACCTTGCCGGGCGCGCGTCCGTGAACCGCCTTCCAGGCGAGGCCATGCGCAAGGTTGATGCGCTCGATGAGCGTCCGCGCCTTTGAATTGCCGAGATCGCAGCGAAAGAAGGGCTGCCGGCCGAGATTGGCCTCGGTGACGATATCGTCGTCGACCACGGTGACGTGCAGCGATCGCGAGGAGATCTCGCGCAGCGCCATGTCGAGCGAGGCGAGTCCCATAAGCATCTGCGCGCCGTTGCCGCCGCAGCCTATGAGCAGAACCTTGAGCGTGCGGTCGCCGAATGCGGCTGGAAGATAGTGGCGGGCGCTGGTGTCAGGCGGCATGATGGTCTCCTGCAAATGGGCTGCGCGGCAGCGGCAGGAACATGCCGCCGGCGCAGAGGCGCGACGCTCTTGTGGGACCGTCGAGCTGGTCCAACCGGCCGAACACGAGCGATATCTTCGTCGCGTGCGCGTCGTCGGCATCGTCGGTGGCGCTGAAGAAGGCCGGCCCGGTGCCATGGCTATGGATGTCGCAGATCATGTGCCAATCGGGCGGCAGGACCGGCGTGCGATAGACAAGGCGCGAGGGCGTGGCCTCGTCGATGACGGGAAAGTCCAGGGCGAACTCGCGCGAGGCCTCGTTCCAGAGAATAAAAGCCGCGCTTTCATTCGGTAGGGCCGCGCGCAGCGACTCGAGGACTGATGTGAGGAATCCCGCGGGGATGAACCCGCAGCGCAGGTCTGCCTTTGGGCCGCCGACGCTACCATAAGGCAGGTGCGCCGCAATCGGCCGTGTGACCGGAATGTCGAGCGCGAGCCATGGACGGCGCAGGATCAGGAGGACGCCATCCGTCCCGACAGCGAGGCCGCGCCCGACCCGAGCGGCGCGTAGTGCGTCGAGCGCCGGCGATCCGCCATGCAGCGGGACCGGATAGCAGGGCACATCGGCAAGGAGCGCGGCAGCCGTGGGATCGTCGGCGAGCAAGGCGGTCATTTCGCGCCTCCGATGATTCTGCCAACGGTTACTGGTTCGGTCGATGAGCGCCGTCCCTGCCGGGCGCCGGCGCCAAACGGCTTGAGGCGCTTGATCGGAAAGCGCTTCGCACGGCGGGCGGCAAGACCGTCCCAGAGCCGGACGAGGCCGCCCTTGCCGCTGATGGTGAACTCCTGTCCCGGATTTGGGTGCGTCGACCAACTGTCGAACACCGCCCGCTCGAACTCCGGGATGGACGAAATGGCGAGCGCGCGCGGTGTCGGGATATTGCCCCAGCAAAGCGATCCATTGACGAAGACGTTGAGGATCGGTGAGTGCAGCACGCGCGTGTCGGCGGTCGGACGCTCGTTCACGGGCAGCGCGTAGACACCGAGGCGCGACCCGGTGGCGATGAACAGATGTGCGGGATAGGGCACCGGCACGACCGTTCGTTCCGTCAGGACCTGAAGCCCCGCCAAACGCGTCGACAGGTTGAAATAGGCGGGGCGCACCTGTTCGGGAACCCACCAGACAAGCATGTCGGGGTGAGCGACCAGTATGTTTTCGGGCAGGAGTTCGGGTCGGACTGTCCGCCCGAGGGCTTCGGTCCATTGCCGCAGATGCGCGCGAGAGAGCGGAACGCCCGCGGCTATCGTCGGCCGGCCCTCGTCGTCATGCTCGACCGCGTGCATGCTGGCGAACGCCCCCGCATCCCCGCGGTGGGCACCATAGGAGCTGAAATTGCGCGGCCCTTCGCTGCGGTAGAGCAGGATCGCGCCCCTCAGGACCAGGCCGCCGCCAGCGGCTTCGAACTGGGTAGAATGTTCGGACATTGGACACCTCAGAGTTTGGCTGGATCGACCTGGATCAGCTCTTGTGCTGCGAGCAGGAATTCCGCGCCGAGCCGTACGGACGCGAACCAGTCGTCGATGTGGTGTGCATCCCGCAGCGGGCACAGCCCGGCGACCTCCATGAAGCCCATCTCCATGCCGTTGCGGGCGACATCATCGAGTTCGCGCGCGAAGTGATCGAAGGGAACGAGCGTGAGCGGCGGAAGGGACGAGCATTCCTCGATGCCGGGGATATAGTCGTAGGCGACCTCGAGATCGAAGTCCCATGCGTTGCGTTCGGGCCGGAGAGAGCCGACAGCTTTGTGCGCGGCGTGAAATCTCTTGAGTTTCTGCCGCAGGCCTGATGGGAGCCGCGCTGAAGGCGCCGCGTTTTCCTTGATCATCCATTCGGGCCGACGCGCGTTCATTTCGGACGGCAGCGTAAGTTCGTCGAGCTCGTCCGCGTCCGCGCCGTGATAGGCTATCAGGCTTTGCCGCGCGCGTTCGTCGTCGGTCTCGCCATCCCAATAGTAGATAGATATCTCGTTGAAGAGATCCTCGTAGCTGAAGATCGGAAGGACGCGGCCGAGGCACTGCTCGAGCGCCCTGTATGCGGCGGCGCGCCAGGGAATGGGCGCATCGCCGGTTTCGATCCATCCCAGTTCGATCTGGCCCAAGTTCTGGCAGATCACGGCAATCGCCGGCGTGCCGTCCCCCTCCTTGAGAATGACGGCGACCCTGAAGTCGGCGATTTCGATGGGATCGAGGATCTCGAGCACGGCGGCGTTGAAAATGCCTTCGATATGCTGACGGGCCGCGGCGCGCGTGTATAATCCCGACGACGCTTCCCGCGCGGCGACCCAGCGGCCGATCAGCTTGTGATGCGGCGGCAGCGGCGCATCGAATATCGCGGGGACATCCGCCGAGATCGCGACGGCGCGCCCCGCGAGGTCAGCCGAGCGGCGGGAGGGGCAAGCCGGCCGGGCATGCAAGCGGTTCCGGGGTTTCGCGGTTCCCGTCATAGGGGTCGGAGAGGATCCGCGCATGGAGCGCCTTGGCCTGACTGCTGCAGGCAGGTTGGGAGATATCAGCCGAGTTGCCATCGTTCTCGATCCATTCGATGAGGCTTTTGCGGGGTGCGGCCGGGATAGCCGCGCGTTTAGCGTGCGGCATGGGTCAGCCCTTGGTGCCGACCGCGCGGCGATATTCGGTCACGTGCGCCGTGCCCGAAACGCCGACGTCGATCATCTCGGCGTTTGTTATCGCCGGGTAGAGGGTGGCGTGATAGGCGCGCAGGGCATCCGGGTCACCCGCGAGATGCGGCGGCACCGGAAGGTCGATACCGTCGTAGCGATAGGCGCGCGTGAGTTGATTAACCTGCATATGAGATCTCCGGGTTGGTGATGAGGGAACGGGTCGAGCGGATCGGCTCAGAACAGGGTGGCGGGTTCATCTGCCTTGGCGTCAGCCGGGGGACTGGTCGGCGTCTCGATCTTCGGAGGGCTGGTCGGAGCGGGCGGCTTGGTCGCCGCAGCCTTGGCGGCCTTTGCCTTCGCAGCTTCCGCCGCGGCGGCCCTGGCGTCTTCGTCCGCCTGCCGCTGCTCGGCAATCTGGTCCGCGAGCGTCCTGCGCGTGGCGATGAGCTGGCCGAGCGCGCCGTTCGCGCCGCGCGCCAATTCGGCATCGATCTCCTCGGCGCTGGCCGTGATCGAGATTGGCCGGGTCTCGCTGCCGTCGAGCGCGGCAGACTTTGGGCCCGCCTTACGCGGAATGATCGTCAGGGTGACGGTCTCGTCGGGTCCGGCGACCATGTCGAGACCGAGCGAATAGCGGACGAGCAGCGGGAGCAGGCTTGTAACAAGCATGTCGGTATCCTTTGTCTGGGAGTGTGGGGAAGCCGGTCAGGCAGCGAGTTCCGCGATCGGCGCTTCGGCCTGGTGGGCACCGCGGTCCGGGGGCGCACCATAAGTGCCGTCGAGGGTAATGGCGCTCGGCAGGCGCCCGGCCCAATCGAAGCCGATCCGATTGAGCATGCCGGTAATCAGCTCGGGCTTCTTTGAGGCGAGCATCTTCGCGAACCGCTTCTCGCCTACATGTGCGACAAGGCCGCATTCCTGGGCGATGAATTTGAGCTCGCCCTTCGTGTATCGCTCGAGAAACGACTGATCGACCTGCCAGCTTGGCCGAAGGTCGACCTCGAACATCCTGGCGAGATCGGCGACATGGCCGAAACTGACCACATCCTTGGCGTAGGCGGCGCCGATGACGGACAGCACATTCGCCGCGCGGGCGTCGGGCAGCGCGCGGATCGCGGTGATCTGGGCGCTGTAGTCGAGCTCCGGAAACTCGGGGCCGACCAGCAGGCCGGCGCGCGACGTCAGCGTATTGGACTTGATCTGCGAGAGCGTGCCCGACATCGCCGCGACAAGGATGGTCGTGCGAGCCTGCTCGGCATTGCCGGCGAGCGCCCGGGCAAGCGCGGTTCGCCACATCGCCTCGCGAAGCTCGGTGGTGCGGGCTGCGATCGACCTGGCGGTGACAGCTGGCTTGTCCGCCGCACTGGCGCTGGTTGCGGGCTTGACCGGGGCGGCGGGCGTCGCGGCGCGCGTACCGGCGCCATCCAAGTTCAAGGTGGTAGCGTCGGAACGCGGCTGAGTGTCGGGCGATGACGTGGTGTCCTCGATCCCATCACTATGATCGTCACCGTCGTCCGTCTCGACGGGGGGTGGAGCCGCGGCCCGTGCGGCCTTCGCGGCGCGTTCTTCCTGTTCGAAACGGATCACCTCGGCGGCTTCGGTCTTGAGTTCGAAGCACGCCGCGTTGGTGCAATAGCCGTCGTCGACATGAGTTTCGAAAAGCGCGCGCTGCGTGGCCGAGTTGAACGGGCAGCTCGTGCATTCACTTTTGTCGAAGCGCGCGCCGCCGAGATGCTGCGTGACGCGCATAAGCAGTTCGCGCGTCTTGTTCACATCGAGAGCGGCTTTCAGGATCGTATCGAGGGCCTTGTCCTGCTTGTCGCCGGGAACCGCAGCGAGCAGTTCAGCATGGCCGAGCTTGATCCGGCGTTCGTCGAGCGCGGTTTTGACCACCTCGGAGAGATTGGCGAGCGCAAGGCGGCGATCGAACTTATCGCGCGACCATCCGAGCCGCCGTATGGCCTCGGCCCGGTCGCCCTGGCACGCGGCAAGGTAGCGGACAGCGGCATCCGCCTGCTCGGTCTCGGAAGGATCGTCACGATCGTCGTTCTCGGCGATCGCGGCTTCGAGGGCTTCCTGGTCCGTCATCTCGCGGATGATGACTGGCACTTCGCCGTCGGCGCCGTAGACCTCTAGCCCCGCCCGGTAACGGCGCTCTCCGCAGACGATGGCGAAGACGTCGGCTCTCGGGCGGAGCAATATGGGCTGAATAATGCCGCGCAGCCGGATCGAGGCGACCATTTCCTCGTGCTTTTTCCGGTCGAAGTAGCGGCGGGGATTGTCGCCCTTCACGATTCTGGATAGCGACAGTGTGGCGGGATAGCTCTGTTGTGGCGAGGTCAAGGCTCGTCTCCTTGTGGAATTTGGCGGGCTGATCAGAGCCGCCTCGGCGTCCCGCCGCGCGTGCCTGAATGTGCGGATCGCAGCCGACCGTCAGGCCACCTGCTCCAACCACCTCCTTCCCTCTCTCCCTTCTGCGCGATGCAGGTCGTTCCAGTCGTTGAAGCCGCCGCCGGGAAACCTGGTCTCGATCACAAGACCCGGCCGCGTGTGCGCCTGCCGGGCGCGTCGCGCGCAACGGCGACCCGGAGGATCATCGTCAGGGAGGAGAATAAGATGCTCGACCCGCTCGGGTATTGTGACCAGAGGCAAGCGATCGGACCCCAACGCGGCCCAAACCGGAATGCCCAGCCGAAGATGCGCGGACCATGCGGTCTCCCACCCCTCAGCGAGGCCGAGCACGGAAGTTGCGGTACCAAAGCGAACCGCGCCGCCGAGGGGTCGGCCCAGCAGCCGTTTCGGGGGATCGAGGTCGGCGATCGGCAGACCAGTGCGAGGATCGAGGAAGAGCCGCTCCAGAGCTATGACGCCGGTATCGCACTCCACAGCGGCAAGCAGCGCGGGGCGGAAGCAGACGTTTTCCCCGCGCCCGTAGGGAACCCGATCGTGATAGCGGAGCGAGGGATACGAACCAGCCAGTCTGCGAGATGCGAGATAAACTTCGGCCGGTGTATCGCCAATCGGACCGGCTTCCCTCCAGAGAGAGCGTATCCGTCCCGAGAGTTGGCGCTCTTGCCCATCGGGCATGGTGCGACCGCCTTCGTTCGAAGGGATGCGGTGCTGGTCACCGCGAAGCGCGCGAATGACTTCGATGGTGGAGCACCCCGCAAAGCATTTGAACAGGATACCGCGTTCACCGACCCGGACAGAAAGGCTCGGGCGATGATCGTCATGGGCGGGGCAACGGCACATTGCACCCGATGGCTTCCATTCGCCGCCCAGGGATTTGACGATGCTGGCGGCGGCCGCATGCAAGCGGGGATCGGCGCTGGTCCGCGAAAGGGCCATGAGAAAAACTCCAGCTGAAGGCTATCCTCCAACCCAAGCCCCCTCCCCTTCCGGAATGGTGACGCGACGTGAGATCAGGAGGTCTGTGACAGACAGCGAAGCGAACCTTCCGCACAGTCCGCACCTCGTGTGATCTCGATTGAAGAATGGATGGTCCTACTGCGGAAGGAAGTCCGACGGGAGTTCGCCGCAGCTAGGCCTTGTCCGCCTGGTATGTCCGTGCGAATATTCCGACATGCCATGAGCAAGCGATCCGGAGTAATCTATGGCCGAACTGGAAAGGAAGCTGACGCCGGAAATGCGGCAGACGATTGATGAGCCAAATCCTACGGTTTTGGCGATAGAAAAGCTTATCCATGCCGCAAAAGGTGATGACAAAGCGATCGAAACAATTGTGCGCGGATACATCCGCAACGCCATATATGTCTTTCAGCGCCATATGGTGGCGAGCGCTCTTCGTGATCTCGATCTGACAAAGGATGATCTCAGTGAGGATCTGGTGGCGCAGATTGTCGCGGATACGGGAGAATATATGGGCAAGTTTCGAGACTGGCTTCTCCTCGAGTTGAATCACGCCAACGGAACGCCAAAGACGACAAACTAGTGGGCGATCCGACTCAAAGGACAGGCAAGGTGAAGAGACCGATGATCGAACTTGATCCAAGTGTTGCCGACGAAGTGCCTTGGTCGGACAACATCACGCCCTATGACGATCAGCATACCATCACATATTTCCGGCTATTGGGCGCCGACGTCGCGGGCGCGGATTGGCAAGAGGTTGCCCGGTCGTGCTACACCGTGATCCGATCGCCGAGCCGGAGCGGACTCTGCATTGCTGGAAAGATCATCTGCGCCGCGCGAAGTGGATGACGGAGGTCGGCTATTGCAGAATTCTGGCCCAGCAGCGGGAGACGCTGCAATAACCCACCAGTCGCTATTCGGTATCTTGACACGTCCCCCAATATCGAGGTGCCAAGAATCGTTGTCTCAATGGCGGAGCGGCCTCGTCGGGGGTGGCGTTCCACGAAATTCATCAAAGGCGAAATCGTCGCCCAATGCGTAACGACGTAGCGGATCATCTGCTGTCACGCGGCTCGCCAGTACCTCGCGCTCGGTCACATAACGCAGCCGGCTCCAGTCCAGCACGCCGTCGACAAGGCTTTCGGCGCGCAGGAAATCCATATCTGGTCCTGCCGGTGGAGCGAAGGCTTCAAGATTACCACCTGCATCTTCGAGATGCGCTGCCACCAGATCGCATATAAAATTGAATATCCGCATGAGGCCAAGCCGACTCTGCTCATCGGTGATCGCTTCATGCAGCACCTATACCTCATTACGGAATGCGGGGCGCGGGACCGCATCTCCTTCGCCATAGGACATGAGCCGATCCCAAAGATCGATGACGCGTTGATCCATCGTTTGTCCTTCCGGCCAGATTGTACGACCAGGCAGTTAGAAGGCACCGTTGGGCAAAGGAAATTCGGTCCGTTTGTCCTCGAGATAGCGTGCCCTTCGAATTCGTTCTTTCGCTGCCTGCGCCGACACTCCGCAGCGCTTGGCCACCTGTTCGTAAGTCAGATTCTCGCGCTGCTTCGTCTCGCGGAGATGCACGTCGAACGCATGGCTACGCCTATACGCGTTAAGCTCACGGTCCACAGCGGCAAGACCGCCCTCCGGGTCCCGAAAGAAATGTGCCGGCACGGCCGATTGTCCGGGAAGTCGAGCACTAAAACCCCAGCCATAGCGCTTCATGATCCTGGCAAGATCATAATAGGAGATCCGGCCAAATCCGCCGATCAACACGAGGCTTTCGTGCGATCGGGTCGCTACATTGCTGAGGCGCAACGTCTCACCGCCAAGGTCGAAGGCTGCATCGTGTATCAGGCAGTTGCGTGTGCGGGGTAGGATAAGGTGCCAGGCGGCTAAGGCCTCGATCGCCGGGTCGGCTCTACCTGAAGGTTCAAGGTCGGCATCGCACGGTGGTGACAGTGGCTCTCGATCAACCGCGTCCAGAATATTGTTTGCCATTGTGAGAATGGCACGTCGTTCTGTCCGCGATTGCCCGTTGAGCAGCCGCGCGATGTCGCGTGCGAGTTTACTGCGACTGAACTCTATAGCATCTTCCGCATTCATGCATTCCTCCGCCGATCCAAATATCAGATCGGCATGCCATATCCGTTCTGACGAATAGATGATTATCGCCATACACGGACAAAACCTTACCATGGCCACCCGCCAGCGCTCCACCGCGGGTTCTTATCATCGCCTCCAATATGTGGAAGCGGCAGGGAGGTCGCCGATCAGAGTGCAGAATGGCACGTTATTCCAACGGCTTGCAGTCCTGTGAAGTCGGTCCATCATTGCAACTGCAAGCGCAATCCCGACAGGTTTCGGCGTAGCCGAGCAAAAGGGCGCTAAAACAGGCATCCATCTTCTTGCGGCCCTCCGACGTGAACCGCACATTGACCCGGCGTCCATCGGAAGGGTCAGGCATCCGCTCGACAATGTTCTGCTCCTCCATCACCGCCAGGCACCGACGGCCCGTCATCTCGGATGCTTTGGACGCAAGCCACAAGCTGGTTAGAGATGTCTTCAGGCCCTGACTTTCGCGCCAGTAGAGGTCGAGAAGCATCTCACTTCCAGGATCTGAGCAGAGTGAGCCGAACGTTGCTGTCGACGTCGCTCTTGCCTTGATGATCGACCTGCAAAGAGGCGCGAAAACGGCTGGGCGACCGTGCTCGTCCAGCATAGGTTCAATTTGAGCATCGTGTTTCATGGGCATCGCTCTCCGTCCCATCGCGAGTATCATCGCGCGAACCGCGTCGATGTCCCGCTCTTGATTGTCCCCCACTGTATGGAACGGAATGTTCCAAGGGCATCATGCACGAATTCCATCGTGCGGCAATGTGTCGTTATGAGGGGATATTCGCTATGGATGTGGTTAACATCGCGAGACATTTTCGCTGATCTCGTCCGCAGATTGGCACGGTGGCTCATCAGCGCCTGACAAGACGTGCGACGTCGAACCAGCGCATTAGCTTGAACTTTCAGATGCGACGCGTTAGCTGGCTTTTCAGCGCCACGGGTCGGCGTGCTCCGTGGCACATTTCGTGGCACATTTAGGGTAATGGAGGGTAATCTAGGGCAAGCTGACTATTGAAAAATAGTGGTTTATTTCCCCTCCGATCCCCTGTAGTGTCCCCAAAATCCGGTTCGATTCCCGTAGGGGTCACCAGTAAAATCAGGACCACAATCGTTCCCACATTTTCGTGGCGCCTGAAGGTATGGCTCGGAACCTGACGGGACGGCTTTTTTAGCATGTCTCTTTCCGACTTCAGCTTGGCCACTTCGCGGCGCAGCCGCTCTGCCTCCAACTGCTCCGGCTTCATCTGGCCATTGCCAAGTAAAACCTGTGCCGGATCGGCGATTAACTCCTGATCAGGAGTCAATCGCCATGTGCAAAGGGATGCACCCCCAGAGTAGTGATAGGTACTACTCACCTTGACTTCTTTATGTCGTAGCGCTTTATAGAACATATGAAGAACAAATATTCAGTCGAATCGGTAGATACGCTATGCGTCTTGCGGAGGAAAATCACACGCGTCGAGAACCGGAAAGGAGGGTGGATTCCGGCTTCCTTGGGGTTTGCACAGCTCGATTCCGCGCTTGGCGGCGGCTTGGCCCGCGGACAGTTGCACGAAGTCTTTGCACGGGAACCGGCCGACAGTGGCAGCGCGGCCGGCTTCACGGCGATACTGGCGTATCTGGTCAGCCAGGGAAGCGCGCCACTGTTCTGGCTGCGCGAGGAAGCAGCGGAACGACAGGCTTTTCTACATGCGGCAGGACTAGCCGAGATCGGGATCGATCCGGGACGGATCGTGCTGATCTTGCTGGCCGATCCTGTCGCATTGCTGCGCGCGGCAGTCGATGTGCTGCGCTGTGCATCCGTCGGCGCGGTGGTGATCGAATTATGGCGGCAGCCCCGCACGCTCGATCTGACCGCAAGTCGACGGCTGGTGCTGGCAGCCGAGGCGTCAGGCGTCACGCCTCTGCTCCTGCGGATCGCAGCGCAACCCGGCACCAGCGCCGCGCAGACACGCTGGAGCATCCGCTCCGCCCCGTCCATGGGGCTGGAGGCCGACGCGCCCGGCAACCCCGCTTTCATTGCCGAGCTATTACGCCAGCGTGGTCGCCCCGATGGCGGACGCTGGCATCTGGAGTGGGATCGTGACCGGGCCCGCTTCGACGATGCGACGCTATCTGGCGTTGTGGTTCCCCCTGCTGCCAGCGGACCGCTGGCGGAAGACGGATGGCGTCAGGTCAGCTGACGACGGGCCGATCGCCTTTGTCGAGAAACAGAACGGGGCAATGCGCGTCGTGGCGCTTGATGCCTGTGCGCTGCGTCTGGGCCTCACACATGGATTGACCCTCGCTGATGCGCGCGCGCGCGTCCCGGCTCTTACTGCGATCGAGCAAGATCCGTATGCGAACCGGCTGTGGCTGGAGCGGATTGCCGACAGCTGTGATCGCTGGACACCGATCGTCGAGATCGACTCGCTCGACGGCGTTACGCTCGACATCACCGGCTGCGCCCATCTTTCAGGCGGCGAAGCAGCCCTGACAGCGGAGATTGGGCAACGTTTCAGCAATGCCGGGCTGACCTTGCGTCATGCCCTTGCCGGCACGCCCGAGGCTGCACAAGCGCTCGCCCGCTTCCAGAGCACGCCTGCAGCTGACGAGCATCAGGCCGTCCGTCGCCTGTCCATCGCCGCACTGCAACTCGATGAGGAAGCCGAAACCGCCCTGGACCGCGCGGGACTGAAGACGCTGGGCGATCTCGCCATGCGCCCCTCCGCGCCCCTCGCCGCACGCTTCGGCATGGAGATGGTGGCGCGGCTCGACCGGCTGCTGGGCCAGGCCGACAGCCGCATCTCCCCGCGCCGAACGCCCCCCGCCCTGATCTTCGAACGGCGCCTTGCCGAGCCCATCACGCGGACCGAGGCGGCATTGGCGCTGCTCGACGATCTCGTCCGCGAGGCCGGCGACGTGCTGGAGGAACAGCGCAAAGGTGGGCGGCGGTTCGTCGGGCGCTTCTATCGCAGCGACGGCGCGGTCCGTGAGCTTGCCGTCGAGACCGGGCGGCCCACGCGTGATGCCGCGGTCGTCGCACGGCTGTTCCGCGAACGGATCGATGCCCTTCCCGACCCTGTGGATCCCGGTTTCGGCTTCGATCTCGTGCGGCTGGCGGTCCCGATTGTCGAGTCATTGGGGTCTTCGCAACTCGACCTCAAAGGCGGTCGAATGGGCGAGGAAGCGATGGCCGCGCTGATCGATCGGCTGAGCAGCCGGCTGGGGCGCGAGCGTGTCCGCCGCTTCGTCCAGCGCGACAGCCATATTCCCGAGCAACAGGCATTCACGCTGCCCGTGACCCAAGCAGCCGATCCCGCGCCGTGGCCAGCGTGCGCTCCAGGGGAGCCGGCCCTCCGCCCCCTGCATATGTTCGATCCGCCCCAGCCGATCGATGTGCTCGCCGAGGTTCCCAATGGTCCGCCCCGTCGCTTCCGCTGGCGCCGCACACTCCACGACGTGAAGCGGTTCGAAGGCCCTGAGCGCATCGCTGGCGAATGGTGGCGTGTGCCGGTCGAACGGCTGAACGAACCCGATATCTCACACCCGTGCATTGATGGCGATGACGATCGGCATCCGCCTGCGCGCCCGCGCCACCCGCTGCTGACACGCGACTACTTCCGGGTGGAAGACGCATTCGGCCGTCGCTTCTGGCTATTCCAGCACGGTCTTTATGAGCGTGAGACGGAGCGCCCCGTCTGGTATATTCATGGACTGTTCGCATGAGCGCGAACACTGCCAGCGCCCCGTGCTTTGCCGAGCTGATTGCGGCGACCAGCTATTCCTTTCTGCGGGGGGCATCGCAACCGGCCGAGATGGTGACAAAAGCAATCGCGCTTGGCCACCAAGGCATCGGCATTGCTGATCGCAATACGGTGGCAGGCGTGGTGCGCGCCCATGCCGCGCTCAAGCAGTTCCGCGAAAAGCTGGCCCCCGCAGCGCTGGACGCCTTCAATTTCCGGCTCATCGTCGGCGCAAGATTGGTATTTGCCGATGGCACGCCCGATATCATCGCCTATCCCGTGGACCGGACCGGCTGGGGGCGGCTGACACGATTGCTGACACTGGGCAATCGTCGCGGCGCTAAAGGCACCTGCACGCTCACCCAGGCCGATCTTATCGATCATGCCCATGGATTGCTTTTGATCGCGGTCGCCAATGAAGCGCACGAGTTTCTCCTGCGCCGCCTTGCCCAATATGCCCCGTTATGGATCGCGGCCACCATGACGCACCGGGGCGATGACCAACGCCGCCTCGCCCGTTTGCAGGCACTGTCCGCACGCACCGGCATTCCGCTGCTCGCCACAGGTGACGCGCTCTATGCGACGCCCGAGCAGCGCCCGCTCCATGATGTCGTCACCTGCATCCGTGAAGGCATCACGCTGGCGGAGGCGGGCACCCGCCTGCTCGCCAATGCCGAGCGCCATCTGAAAGCCACCACAGAAATGGCGGAGCTGTTCCGCATGGCCCCGCAGGCGCTGGAAGCCTCAACCGACATTCTCGCCCGCATCACTTTCACGCTCGATGATCTGAAATATGAATATCCGCACGAACCCGTGCCCAAAGGCTGGGAACCGCAGGCATGGCTGGAACATGAAACATGGCGACTGGCGGCGGAGAAATATCCTGCCGGCGTGCCGGACAAGGTCCGTCATCTCCTGACCGATGAGTTCCGCATCATCGCTGAGCGGCGGTACGCTTATTACTTCCTTACCGTCTACGACATCGTGCGGTTCGCCCGCTCGCTCGATCCACCCATATTGTGCCAGGGGCGCGGGTCGGCAGCGAATTCGGCGGTTTGCTATTGCCTGGGCATCACTTCGGTCGATCCGAACATGTTCGACCTGCTCTTCTCGCGCTTCGTCTCGGCCGAGCGCGACGAGCCGCCCGATATCGATGTCGATTTCGAGCATGAGCGGCGCGAGGAAGTCATCCAGTATATCTACGAGCGCTATGGCCGCAGCCGCGCCGGTATCGCCGCCACGGTCATCCACTATCGGCCGAGAAGCGCAGTACGCGAGGTCGGCAAGGTGCTGGGTCTTTCCGAGGATATGACCGCTCGGCTGACCAGCACGGTCTGGGGCAGCCTGGCGAGCAATGTGCAGAATGCGCGCATCACCAATGCCGGCCTTGATCCCGACGCACCCGCGCTCGCGCGGTTGCAATGGCTGGTTAAGCAGGTGCTGAACATGCCGCGCCACCTTTCCCAGCATGTCGGCGGCTTCGTGCTGACCCACGGCCGGCTCGACGAGCTGGTGCCGATCCACAATGCGGCAATGGAGGACCGCACTTTTATCGAATGGGACAAGGATGATATCGACACGCTCGGCCTGATGAAGGTCGATGTCCTGGCACTCGGCATGCTGAGCTGCATTCGCAAGGCGTGCGACATGATACGCGTGCATGGGCTTGGCGATTACACGCTTGCCAGCGTGCCGCAGGACGTCCCCGATGTGTACGAGATGCTCTGCCGGGGAGACAGTATCGGCGTTTTTCAGGTCGAAAGCCGCGCCCAGATCAACATGCTGCCACGCCTGCGGCCGAGGCTATTCTACGATCTTGCCGTGCAGGTCGCGATCGTGCGCCCCGGGCCGATCGAGGGTGATATGGTGCACCCCTATCTCAAGCGACGGAGCGGCAAGGAGGCCGTGGACTACCCCTCTCCCGCGCCGCCGCATGAGCAAGACGAACTTTATGAGCTTCTGGGCAAGACCTATGGCGTGCCTCTCTTCCAGGAGCAGGCGATGAAGCTCGCCATCACCGCCGCCGGCTTCACACCCGATGAGGCGAACCAGCTTCGCCGCGCGATGGCGACGTTTCGTAACGTCGGAACGATAGGCCACTTCGAAAGCAAGATGATCGAAGGCATGGTAGCGCGGGGCTATCAGCGTGACTTCGCGCAGCGCTGCTACAATCAGATCAAGGGCTTCGGCAGCTACGGCTTTCCCGAAAGCCATGCCATTTCCTTTGCGCTGCTGGTCTATGTCTCGTCATGGCTCAAATGCACGCATCCGGCAGTGTTTGCCGCCGCACTGCTCAATTCACAGCCTATGGGCTTCTATGCTCCGGCCCAGATCGTCCGCGATGCGCGCGAGCATGGCGTCGAGGTGCGCGGCGCGGACATTAATCACAGTGACTGGGACAATAGTCTCGAAGTCGGCGCGACCGACAGCGACGTGCATGAGCGTTGGGGCTGGAATGTCGACCTTGCCCGGCGGGACAAGGGCCATGCCTTGCGGCTTGGCTTCCGCCAGATCGACGGGTTTCGGGAGGATTGGGCCCGCGCCATCAGCGCCGAGCGCCACGCGAAGGGCCATTTTTCCAGCATTGAGGAACTGGGCCGTCGCGTGCATTTGTCCGGCCCCGACGAAGCGACCGGCGCACGCACCGCCGCGCTCCCTGCGCGCGCACTGCGGCTGCTGGCGAATGCCGACACCTGCCGCTCAATCGGTCTCCAACGCCGGACCGCCGCATGGGCGCTCCTGCGAATGCCCGGCGGCGATGCATTGCCGCTCTTTGCCGCCGCCGCCGCGAACGAACTCGCCACCGAGCCGGATTTCGCGCTGTCCGCCATGCCCCTCTCGGAAGAGGTCACCACTGACTATCAGACGACGCGGCTCTCGCTGAAGCAACATCCGATGCATTTCCTGCGCGCGACGCTACGCGCGGAACATATTCTATCCAGTGCGGAATTGCTCGCCGTGCCTGATGGCCGCCGGGCGAAGGTGGCAGGTCTGGTTCTGGTCCGCCAGCGCCCCGGGAAAGGCAATGCCATTTTCGCCACGCTGGAGGACGAGACGGGGATTGTGAACATATTGCTCTGGGCCCGACTGTTCGAGCGCTATCGCTACCCTCTCATGGCGTCGCGGCTGATGGAAGTGCATGGGCATGTGCAAAAGAGCGCCGAGGATGTTCTTCATCTGATGGCCAATCGCATCATCGATCGCACCGCTTTGCTCGATCGTCTGAGCGAGCAGGACAGGACCTCGGCCGATATGGCCAATAGACCCGACGTACCGCGCGCGCGCCATCCACGCGATGTACGGGTCATCCCGAAATCACGTGATTTTCATTGATCTTGTTAAAGCGGACCTCCGAGGAACCGACGCTGGTCAAATCGCCCCGATCACGCCCTCTATTTCCTTTGCCGCAGCCATAAGCGCATCGACCTCCGTCGCCTGGAACATCCCGCGCAGCGCGCTCTGTGATGTAGAGATGGAGATTGCGGCAGTGACCTCGCCATCCGTGGCGCGGATCGGCACGGCGATGCAGAAGAGCCCTTCTGCGATCTCCTCATTGTCCCGCGCCAGCCCCAACTCTCGCACCTGCGCCAGTTGGGCGCGCAACTGCCCCGGATCAGTCACCGTATGGACAGTCAGCGCCGGAAATGGCCCGGTGGCGAGATAGGCCTCCCGTTCCCTCTCCGGCAAATGCGCAAGAAGCACTTTGCCGATACCCGTACAATAAGCTTCCAGCTGGAAACCCACGCGGGTGAAGAAATCGCCTGCCTCCTGCCCGGTCTTGACGCGGTAGGTCACCATGTCGTTCTCCAGCGTGCCAAGCTGGGCAACACAGCAAAGCCGCGCCGCAAGGCGGTGCAACACGGGTGCGGCTGCCGCGATGACAATCTGCCGGGTATCGACAAGCTGCATCAGGGCGAGCAGCCGCTGCCCGGCAACCAGACGGCCATTGGCAAGGCGACACAGATAGCCGGCATCCAGCAGGGTTTTGACCTGACGATGCGCGGTGGCCTTCGGCAGACCGAGCCCGGCGCCGATCGCGCCCACGCTGCGCCCCTCCTTGTCCGCCAGAACCGCCTCCAGCATGGCAAGGCTGCGGTCCAGTGCCGCGATCACCGGCGTCCCTCGCTTGCTCTCCCCCTGTCTCACGATATGAGACCTTAAGCGCCCGTCGCTCTGGCGACAAGCCCCCGTCAAGGCTAGATTCGTCTGCAACCGAGGAAGAGGACCATATGCCAGAAACAAGCTACCAAGCCCTCGCCCTGCGCCTGCGCGAGGCCTATGCCGGTGGCGCCGTCGCTCCCTTGCGTGATGGTCTCGAACCGACCGACGCGGCGGGCGCTTATGCCGTTCAGGAAATCAACACACGCTTTTGGGAAGCACAGGGACGCCGCATCGTCGGTCGCAAGGCGGGCCTGACGGCCAAGGCGGTGCAGACCCAGCTTGGCGTTGACCAGCCCGATTTCGGCGCCCTGTTCGATGACATGCGTATAGCCGATGGCGGCGGGCTCGACCCGGCGCGGTGCCTCCAGCCCAAGGCCGAGGCCGAGATCGCCTTTGTGCTTGCGGCCGATCTCCCTTCCCCCGAGACAACGCCTGCGGAGGTCGCCGCCGCCGTCGCCAGCGTCCATGCCGCGATCGAGATCGTCGACAGCCGCATTGCCGACTGGAAGATCAGCTTTGCAGACACTGTCGCGGACAATGGCTCATCGGCCTTTTTCGTGATTGCCGATGAAGGCAAACCGATTGCCGGGCTTGATCTTGAGGGCGCCGCGATGACGATGACGTTCAATGACGAGACGGTCTCCACCGGAGTCGGCGCCGCGGCACTGGGCAATCCGCTCAATGCCGCCGCCTGGCTCGCCCGGACCCTCAGCCAGCGGGGCGAGCCGCTACGCGCGGGGGACATTCTGCTCGCCGGCGCGCTTGGCCCCATGGTCGCGCTGAAGCCCGGCAATATCGTCCGCGCGACGGTCGCCGGGATCGGCGACTGCAGCTTCACTTACGGAGATATCTGAGATGTCGAAGACAAAAGTCGCCATCATCGGTTCCGGCAATATCGGTACCGATCTGATGATAAAGGTCATGCGCCTGTCGGACAGGCTGGAAATGGGCGCCATGGTCGGTATCGATCCGGCCTCGGACGGTCTGGCCCGCGCGAGCCGCATGGGTGTCGCCATCACGCATGAGGGCATTGACGGTCTGCTCGCCATGCCCGAGTTCGCGGATATCGGCATCGTTTTCGATGCAACCAGCGCGGGCGCGCACAAGCGCAACAGCGAACTGGTTCTGGCCGCTGGCAAGCGCATGATCGACCTGACCCCCGCTGCGATCGGCCCCTACACGATCCCGCCTGTCAACGGCGATGCCAATCTCGACGCGCTGAACGTCAACATGGTGACGTGCGGCGGACAGGCGACCATCCCCATCGTCGCGGCGGTCAATCGTGTCGCGAAGGTCCATTATGGCGAGATCGTCGCCTCGATCAGCTCGAAGAGCGCCGGCCCCGGCACGCGCGCCAATATCGACGAGTTCACCGAAACGACCAGCCAGGCGATCATCGATGTGGGCGGCGCGACACGCGGCAAGGCGATCATCATCCTGAACCCCGCCGAGCCGCCGCTCATCATGCGCGATACCGTCTATTGCCTCTGCGAGGACGGCGACCGTGAAGCCATCCGCCAGTCGATCCACGATATGGTCGCGCAGGTGCAAGCCTATGTACCCGGATACCGCCTCAAGCAGGCCGTGCAGTTCGAGAGCATCGGCGGCAACAAGCCCCTCCGCATTCCCGAGATGGACGGCAGCTTCACAGGCCTCAAGGTCTCGGTCTTCCTCGAAGTGGAAGGCGCCGCGCATTATCTGCCCGCTTATGCCGGCAACCTCGACATCATGACTTCAGCGGCGCTCAAGACCGCGGAAAAAATCGCCGAAAGGATGGCGGCATGACTTTTGATCCGACCACGCAGAAGCTCTATATTCAGGATGTGACCCTGCGCGACGGGATGCACGCCATCCGTCATCAGTACGGGCTCGACCATGTGCAGGCCATTGCGCGGGCGCTGGATCGCGCGAAGGTGGACGCCATCGAGGTCGCGCATGGCGACGGGCTCCAGGGCTCCAGCTTCAACTACGGCTTTGGCGCCTATACGGACTGGGACTGGATCGGCGCGGTCGCCGAAGTGCTGGACCATGCCGTGCTCACCACCCTGCTCCTGCCGGGCATCGGCACTGTCCACGACCTCAGACATGCCAGCGAAATGGGCGTGAAATCCGTCCGCATCGCCACGCATTGTACCGAGGCGGATGTTTCCAGACAGCATATCGAAGCGGCGCGTAATCTCGACATGGATGTCTCCGGTTTCCTGATGATGAGCCACATGACCAGCCCCGAGGCACTGGCGCAACAGGCTCTGCTGATGGAAAGCTACGGCGCTCACTGCGTCTATGTGACCGACAGCGGCGGCGCGATGAGCATGGCTGATTATGCCGCGCGGGTGCAGGCCTATGATCGCGTGCTGAAGCCCGAGACGCAACGCGGCGTCCACGCTCATCACAACCTCTCGCTCGGCGTTGCGAACTCGATCGTCGCCGTGGAAAACGGCGCGGTGCGCGTCGATGCTTCGCTGGCCGGCATGGGCGCGGGCGCGGGCAACGCGCCGCTTGAAGTGTTCATCGCCGCAGCCGACCGGATGGGCTGGAACCATGGCTGCGATCTCTATGCACTGATGGACGCTGCCGAGGATCTCGTCCGGCCCTTGCAGGACCGCCCGGTCCGTGTGGATCGCGAGACGCTGACGCTCGGCTATGCCGGCGTCTACTCCAGCTTCCTTCGCCATGCGGAGAAGGCTGCGGCCGACCACGGGATCGATACACGCGCGATCCTGGCGGAAGTGGGCCGGCGCAAGATGGTTGGCGGGCAGGAAGATATGATCGTCGACATCGCGCTCGATCTGGTCAAGGAGAAGGAGACCTCCCCGGCGAGCTGAAACATACGATCAACGCGCTGCCGGCACGGACGGTTCGATAGGGCCACGCCTATGGATAAAACAGGAAGAGGCCACAGCCATCTTGGATGATGGCCATGAATCCTCTTCCTGATCTTTCAGCGATGCATCAGAAATTAAACTGAGCGGTAACGCCATATGTGCGGGGTTCTGCCGCTACGCCCGTCGTTCCAACCGAGGCGGGCCCAACGAAGTTATAATATTTGGTCTTGGTAACGTTACGCCCCCAAATCTGAACGGTGACGTCCTCGCTGTCATTCGTCCAGCTGGCTGACAAATTCAAAAGACTATAGGCTTTTTGTTTGAAGGCATCATCTGGCGTCCAGAAGAACCCGGAATTGTAGAAATAGTTCGCGTTCAGCGTGACATTCCCCGCGCTTGTCAGAATTTCATAATTCGCGCCGACATTTCCGGTAAATTTTGGCGATCTGATGACGCGATTTCCGGACAGATCCGCCGCAAGCTGGGTGTTACCCGTCGCGGATGGAACGAACAGCGGACCATTCAGGAAGTCGGTATATTTGGCGCGGAACAGCCTGGATCCGCCCAGATTTAACGTAAAGCTCGATATTGGTTTGGCCGTGATCTCAAAATCCAGACCATCGATCTTGGCCGACGCCGCATTAATGGTCTGCGTACCGCCCGGAACGATAACCGGAAGCTGGAGACCCTTATAATCATAATGGAACCCGGCGATGTTCACGCGCAGGCGCCGGTCGAGAAAGTCGGTCTTCAACCCAATCTCATAGGCATCCAGTGTCTCCGGCCCGGCATATGTGCCCGACGCGTTGTTGGAGCTGAACAGACCCGACTTGAAACCCCGATTATAGGATGCATAGATCATCGCGCCATCGGCAAGCTGGTGATCGACCGCCAGACGATAGGTGACCTTGCTGAAGGTCTTGGCCACATCCGCCGACGCGATCAGCGTGCCGACCGCGTTTTTCTGTGTCGCGACGATATGCGCCCGATCGGACGTATAGCGGAGTCCAGCCGTGACATTCGTGGCGGGCAAAACCTCGATCGTCGCCTGACCGTAGCCCGACAGGGAATTTACCGTCAGACTGGAATCGACGGTGAAGCTACCCCCGAAGCGCGGCGCCGCCCCGATCTGGCCAAGCGGATCAAGCGCGGAGGGCAGTCCGAATGAATAGCCATATCCCAGAACAGGATCATAGCCCGAATGCCGCCGCATGTAGAATGCGCCAACGATCCATTTGAAACCGGATGCGTTGCTGGAGGCAAGCTGCAGCTCCTCGGTAAACGCCCGGTCGAACATCTTCAGCGAGAGCTGACTGATCGGCTCGGGCGATCCGTCCTGACTCACATATTGATATCCCCGTACCCGTCGATAGCTTGTCAGGCTCCGCAGTGTCGCGAAATCCAGTTCCTGTTCGACCGTGAGGCTGGCGCCGCCCTGCTCCAGGCCGGCCTTCTGCTCGCCATCCTCACCGGAATAGCCGTACATGATTGTCTGGCCATCGTAGATGCTGCCGCTGAAAGTGGCAGAAGCCTGCGGCGCGCAGCCCGGATAGCCGGCGGGAAACGCAGCCGCGCCGCAACGGCCATTGGCCGCCGTCGCGCCCGGGACGATATTCGCAACGCTGCCAATGTCCGAACGGCGCCTGTTATAGTCCGCGCTGAATTTGACCGTCAGCAGATCACTCGGCTTCCAGACGATTTTTGTCCGCAACGCGAGATCATTGCCGAGATTCACATCCTGCCCATTGAGCAGGTTCTTACCCCAGCCATCCGCCTGATTTGAATAATATGCCGACAGATCGGCAGACAGATTTTGCGTAATCGGCCCGCCCACATAGAGGGAGCTGGTGAACGTCGAATAATTGGCATAGCCGATCTTCGCTGTTCCCGAGAAATTGCTCGGCGGTTCCCGCGTGATGATCTGGATCAGCCCGCCATTTGCGTTACGCCCGAAAAGCGTGCCTTGCGGCCCCTTCAAGACCTCGATGCGCTCGATATTAGGTAATGCAAGCAGGCCCGCGGGCATCGCCGCATAGTAAATTCCATCGACATATGTCGCGACGGCATTCTCGTTTGACGCTGTGCCATCACGACTGCCAACGCCGCGGATGAACGGCGTCGGCGTCGCGAGCGACTGCGACCATACGAGGCCCGGCGTGACGATCTGCAGGTCGCTCGTCTGGTCAACCCCGGAGCGCGCAAGACCATCGGCCGTCAGCGCCGTGACTGAAACAGGGATTGACTGCAGATTCTCAGCCCGGCGCTGGGCGGTGACCACGATGTCTTCAATACCGCCGGAATGCTGGGATCGCTCAGCTTGCGCACCCTCGTCAGTCATGGATTGAGCATAGACCATATTCGAGGCGAGCATTGATATGGAAATTGCAGAAACACACTGCAACAGACGAATTACTTCTCTTTTAATATAATGGTTACAGATAATGGAATTTACGGATTTCATTATATCAATCCTCCCCGCTTTCGATCATTGATCGCCTGATTGTCAGGGAAGATCAGTAAAAAACGGTCATAATCATTACATCATCCGAAAGGACGACGAGCGAAACCACCAGTCTGGACGATGGCATGTCGCTGTTGATTGCCTACGATCAGGTCTGGTGTCTGATGACGAGCGTCATCGCGAGGCACTCCGATCTCCTCGCGGATGCTTCTATCCATGGGCACAGGGCCGGCTTGATGCGCTTTTGTCGAACCCGCCTGCCAATATCCGACAGCCGCGATGACGCGGCAGGGAAAGCACGCCCGGAACAGCAATGACTCCAAGCTGATCCGAGCGCGTCAGCAATCCCATTGCCTTGCCTGCTGCGCCCGGATCAACAGATCGCGGCTATGCTTCCAAGCAGGGTACGGATAACCTCGCTCTGCCGATTGGTCCCCGTCTTGAGGAAAAGCCTGTTCAAATGCGTGCGAACCGTATTCCGGCTCACCTGCATCAACTCTGCCGCCTCATCAATCGTGTTGCCCTTGAGGAGGGCGATCGCCAATCTGGTTTCAGCATTTGTAAGCGAGAAAATGCTCTTCACCGCCGTTTCTGAAATATGGTCGTGCGCGCGGCTGCCGCCAAAGAGCACTGACACCGTCGCCTGCCTCAGCCCGGCAACGGCATTTTCCGGCGCCAGACTACGTACCGCGACGCCAAGCAGGCAGAATGATTCCGCGCGGCGCAGGCCAATGGTGCCGACCATCCCCCCTCCATCGTGCGAATAGTGCAAGGCTTGCCGGATCAGCTTCTGGAAGTGCTGATTGTCGTGATAATCCGTGGCTCTCAACGCGCCGTTGGCGAGAATGACGCCATCCCGCTTTGCCAGAAGGCGCTCCGCCGCGGCATTCATGCGCAGGACCTGCCCGGACTGGTCCAGAACCACCGAGCCCAAATCCATGCAGTCCATCAAATCTGTGAAAACGCGATCGTTCGCTTCAAGCGTGGAGTTTTTCACCCGCGCTTCGGCAATTCTTCTCAGGTGAGGGAGAATGAATTGAAACTCATCTCGATCAACATCGGAGAAATTTTCAATTTCAATCGATCTACATATTCTGAATGCAAGAACATATTCAGAAGATATTTCTATATCTGCACCCATAACTTGTAATATGTCTTGAGGTGAGAGGTATTTCTTATAGAATTCACTCTCTGTCCATTCATCCCAGCTGATAATATCACCTATCATGCAGGCACGGTCAGGGGGAAGATTGGAAAATGGATCAATCGATGAATATCTATCGAAAAACATCCTCAAAGAATCAGCGGCCGGCTCGCTTCCAGATATTATAAGTTCGCTTGGATCCCCGTTCGAACGACGTCGAACGAGAAATACGGCCTGCCGCGCCTGAAAATGCTCTCTTATATATTCAAGACAATTGCACCACCCTTCACGGGTATTATGGCGCTCGTCATATAGCCGCAAAAGAAGATTGTTGAGTATGGGCAGATTCGACGTCCGCTCCGGACCGACAGGCGGCATCCCGCGGATTTCTCTTTTCTCGAATCTCGCAACCGATCCTTCCATATCCTCTCTCCCGTGGCACGCCTGTCCTCACACATTGTTCTTTTTCAAAGAATCATATTTTTTCGATTTTCACATGATATTCGATAATATCATACCCTGAAAATGCCTACGCCGCCAATCATCCACGCTACCCTTGGAACGGAAACCAGACGGAATGATCATCCAGGCGGATGAGGTCTGAGAGGAACGCGGCCGATAATATCCTCACTCGTCTGCAACCAGAGCAGGATTAAGCGGCCAGTGAGCATTTTCGGTGTGGAACAGGTGCTATGGGATATTTCACGGAACGCGGCGCTCGCCGAGAGCTATCGCGTCAATCCTGCTGAATTTTTCGCGCAGTATCGCGTCGATCCCGAAGAAATAGAGGCCATCCAGCGGCTCGATGTCTTCGCCCTGTCCCAGAGGGGCGTCAATCCGATGCTCCTGATGCAAAGCTGGAACACGCTGATCGGGCCGGATGAGATCGGCGAATATCTTGCCCGGATGAATGGCGGCACAAACGACAAGGACAAATCTCATGGCTGAACTGGTTGCGGGATTCCTGATACCGCATGTCCCCCTTATCAAGACCAACAGCGATGCCGCCAATCCGGCGCAACGTTCAGCCGTAGCGAGCGCTTTCCAACAGATTGCAGCGCAACTTCGCGATCGCTCTGCAGATACCGTCATCATTATCGGCAGCGAGCATTGCAGCCTGTTCGGCTCTGAATGCCTTCCCCCCTGTCTCATCGGTATTGGCGACATCCAAGGGCCGATGGAAGAATGGCTCGGCATTGATCGGCAATATCTTCCCGGTAATCCCGCCCTTGCCAGACATATCGTCGACACTGGCTTTGCGGACGGCGTCGACTGGTCGGTTTCGCGCAACCTGCTGGTGGATCATGCAATCATGATCCCGTTCCACTATGCTGTCAGCCCGACACCGGCAATGCGTGTGATCCCGATCTACCTGAATGCCGGCGTCGATCCCGCCATCCCGTCGATCCGCGCCGCGCGGATCGGCGCATCGATTGCGGCGGCGATACGGAGCTGGCCGGGCAATGAGCGCGTCGCGATCCTCGGCACCGGGGGTCTCAGCCACTGGGTTGGCATGGCACAAATGGGCCAAGTGAACGATGTGTGGGATCAGCAAATCATCGCACTGATGGAAGCCGGCGACTTAGATGCGCTGATCACGATGCCAGACGAAGAGATACTGGACGCGGCGGGCAATGGCGCACTGGAGATCAAAAATCACATTTGCGCGATGAGTGCCCTGCCCCAATCACGTGCCCGCCTCATCGCCTATGAAGCCGTGCCGGAATGGATTTCCGGGTGCGGCTTTCTTGAACTAACGATGGACGCGCCTTCGTGAACGGGTGACTGGTTTTGAGAAGAGCCCGTTGCGAAGAAAGCGGGCAGACTGATCCGAAAAGGTTCAGCGGCGAACAGGCCACCGGGATTTAAAGGGTGGAAAGCCGGCCTGTAGACGGCTGGGATAAACCGTCGCCCGTAAAAGCGGCGACCGACGGCATTCTCATCCCGCACCAACAGCCCATGGGCAGCGAAATCATCGTTCCTGCGGAGGGGCGAATCCGGACGGACTGCCCCCCCCAATTGCGCGCGGCGCGAACGCGGAATGCCACCCACCATCCTCGATCGGTTTGGTATGACGGTGCATCGGTCACGGCGCGGTCATGCAAGATATTTCTTGTTGGCAATGCGTAGGATTTACGCAATCTGCCATCCTGCACTAGGCGATGTGCTCCACAGGGAAATCGTGCGTCAGGCTGCAAGGATGGGCAAGGCAGACCAGCATGGATCAGCGAACGCATATCGAGGTGTGCGAAGAAGGCGCCATATCAGATGGCAAGGCTAAAACCATACAATATCAAGATATTTCAATTCTTGTCTGCCGGTCTGGAGGAACGCTCTATGCCATCCGGAACGAATGCTCTCACGCCTTCCAATGCCTCGCAGGCGGGATCATAAAAAACGGGTGGATCTCCTGTCCGTCGCATGGCGCCAGATTCGATCTGGCCACAGGCCTGCCGCTTAATCCGCCAGCGACCGATCCTGTCGATACGTTTCCCGTTTATGTCATCAACGGGCAAATCATGCTGGATGTTTCGCATATCGCCTGATCGATATTCATCTCTCTGCCTTGCGCCTAAATCATGTTCTGGCGAGACAGGACTTACGATGAGCATATCTCTCGACCCTATGAGAAAAGAGCTGCGCGGCTGGCTTGCGGAGAATGCTCCGCGCGGATGGCGGGGAAGTGCGGACACCCACGCCCGTTTCGTCGAGCAGCAGCGTGACTGGTTCGCAACGCTGAACAAGGCGGGGTATGCAATCCCGCACTGGCCAGCGCCGTGGCCTGGCGGCGGCCGCACGCTGGCGGAACAAAAGGTCATTTATGAAGAACTGGCGCGGGCAGACACCCCACGCCTCCTGCTCACGTTCGTCTCCACCTACCACGCCTTCGCCACGCTGCATGACTGCGGCAGCGAAGAACAGCAGGCACGCTATCTCCCTCGTATTCTTGCGGGCGAAATCTGGTGCCAGGGCTTTTCGGAGCCGAACGCGGGCTCTGATCTGGCGGCGGTCAAAACACGCGCCGAACGCGCTGGTGACGTCTATGTCATCAATGGCCAGAAGATCTGGTCGACCATGGCGCAATATGCGGACCGTTGCCTTCTGCTTGCGCGCACCTCGAGTGAAGGGCCCAAGCAGGCCGGATTGTCATATTTCCTCATGGATATGAAGGCGCCGGGTGTCACCGTGCGCCCAATTCACCAGATTCAGGGTGACGAGGAATTTGCCGAGATTTTTCTGGATAATGTAGAGATCCCCGTCGGTGAAAGGGTTGGCGAGGAAGGCCAGGGCTGGGCCGTCGCACAGACGACACTCGCCTCTGAACGCGGCCTCACCCTGATGGAACTGGCGTATCGCATGCGTGGCAACATGTTTCGCCTGGTGGACACCATCCGCGGGAACGATCGCGCCCACGATGCCGGCATCCAACGCGCGCTGGGCCGACTGGTGGCACAAGTAGATGCCGTTTGTGCACTGACCGACCGTTTTCTTGAAAATCGCATGGCCGGGATCGACGCGATCGGGGACGCGTCCGTCGTTAAAAACGCCTATTCCCGCGCATTGCGAGCATGGGCAGATCTTGGTCTTCGGGTTGACGGAATGGCCGCGCAATATCGCACGCCCATTACCTTTGGCGATCTCAATACCGGCAACTGGATGGCAGACTTCATGAACAGCTACGCCTGGACGATCGCCGGCGGCAGCGAGGAGGTGCAGCGCAACATCATCGCAGAGCGCATGCTCAACATGCCGCGCGAACCGAAGAGCTGGACGCTGTGACAATCGACCTTATCGAGTTGCGTGACGCCGCGCAGAAGGCCTTTCCCGCGCAACAGCTCACCCCCGCGCGCGACGCGAGTTGGCAGATCATCATCGAAATGGGCTGGCTGATGGTGGATCTGCCGGAAGATCTGAGCGGGCTGGGGCTGGGCCCGGCGGCTACTGCCGCGATGCAGTTTGAGCTGGGCCGGACATTGCCCTCGGCGCCGCTGGCGCCGGCGATCCTTGGTTTGCAGGCCATCGCGACCTCGAGCCGACTAGTGAACAAGGCCGAATGGATCGAACGCATTTGCGGTGGAGACTATGTGCCGCTGAACATGCTCCCCGCGCGCATCGAGGTCGGGCAGGACGGCAGCCTCACGGGCCGGATTTCAGGTGTGTTCGAAGCCGACATGGCCGCACATGTGCTGGCGCACATGCCTGACGGCTACAGATTGATACCGCTGAGCGCGTCCGGGGTCCAAGTGATCGAGCGGCCGCTCTGGGACGTCAGCCGACGGTTATTCGACATCGAGCTTCATAGGTTCGTGCCAGACCCGGCAATGATCGTTGCCGAGGGGACGGACGCTGAAGCCCTGCACGAGAGGCTAAGCTGTGCAGCGCAGCTTGCTGTAGCGGCCGACAGTCTGGGCGCCGCGCACGCCATATTTGAGTTGACCGTAGACTACCTCAAGGTCCGAAAACAATTCGACCGCCCTCTTGCCCTGTTTCAGGCCTTGAAACATCGGGTCGCGGACCTCAAGGTTAGGCTGACGGCAGCCGAAGCTTTGCTGTGGAGCCGCGCGGGACCCTCTGCGTCCCTTATCGAGCGCGGCGCCCTGCGAGCCCATTGCACGCAAGTTTTTGTAGACGTCGCGGAAGAGGCCATCCAGCTCCATGGTGGCATCGGACTAACCGATGAGCATCCCTGCCATCTCTTCTTCAAGCGCGCTATGCTCAACCATATGCTTTGCGGCGGCACGGACCATTGGGAAGCGGAAGCGGGACGCCAACTGCTCGCGAACTGAAAACCCCCTCTATGAAATAGGCGAGCCGGGGACATATGCCCCCGACTCGCCTATTTTGTGCACGAAAAAGGACGTCCGCTGACCGCGCCGCTCAAGGCAACGCGGCCAGCTCCCCTTATCAGGCCATAAGACTCTTTGCCGCAGCAACCATATCATCCGGCTGGACAATGAAGGCAGTCTCAAGATTCTTGGCGAAGGGAACGGCACAGGTCGGCCCGCCGAGGCGCCGCACCGGAGCCTTGAGCTTGCCAAACAGCTCCTCGCTCACGGTCGCGGCTATCTCTGCTCCAGGGCCGAAATTGCGAACCGCCTCATGGGCGACTAACAGGCGCCCCGTCTTCTCCACAGATGCAAGAACGCAGTCCTTATCCCAGGGCGAGATCGTCCTCAGATCGATGATTTCGGCTGAAATCCCGGCTTCGGCGAGGGCGGGCGCTGCAGCCATCGCTCGTACGCTCTGGGATGACCAGGTGACGATCGTAAGGTCCGTTCCCTGTTGCAGCACGTTTGCCTTGCCAAGAGGGATCGGCCCCTGATCTGACGGCACATCATGCGGAACGAAGAACGTGCCGCCCCCTTCGATGAAAATACAAGGATCTGGGTCCTGGATACTGGAGAGCATCAGGCCCTTATAATCCGCAGGGAACGCCGGGCAGACCACCTTGAGACCCGCCGTATGCGCGAACCAGCCCTCAAGGAAATCGGAATGCTGCCCTGCCGTCTGCCAGCCCGCGCCGGTCAGTGTGCGGATGACCAGAGGAACGCTGGTCTGCCCGCCCGACATGAAACGAAGCTTCGCGGCATGGTTGACGATCATATCCATCGCAACCGTCGTGAAGTTCATCATCATGATCTCGGCGACGGGCTTATACCCGGCCATTGCCGCGCCAATCGCCGCACCAATGATCGCCTGCTCTGAAATGGGCGTGGACTTGACCCGATCCGTGCCGAATTTGCTCGACAGGCCCGCCGTTATCCCGGTGATGCCGCCGCCTTCCTTGTCGGCGACATCCTCGCCAAGGACGAGAACCTTGGCGTCAGCCTCCATCGCCTCGGTCAGCGCGGCGTTGACCGCCTGCACGGCGTGCATCTTTACCATCTCACTCATGCCGGAATCTCCTCGGCAAAGACATCGCGTCGCAATTCATCGAGCGAGGGCACCTCACTTTCGAAACCGAAATCGCGTGCTTCAGCGACCTCTTTCTCGATCGCCTCGTGCAATGCGACCAGTTCATCCTCGCTGGCGTGCCCTTCGTCGATCAGGCGCTGTCGCAATTTCGGCAGCGGATCGGCGGCCATTGCGGCGCCTTTTTCTTCCTTGGACATATATTTGTCGTCGTCACCCAGCACATGGCCCCGGAAGCGGAACGTCATGCACTCGAGCAGCGTCGGCCCCTCCCCGCCCCGCGCGCGCTCAATGGCCGCGAATACATGTGCGAACATGTCGTTGGGATCATTACCGTCGACCGTGAAGCCCGGCATGCCATAGCCGATCGCACGCTTCGAAATCTGGTCGACCGATGTGCCGTCTTCATAGCGGGTATGCTCGGCGAAGCGATTATTCGCACACACAAAAATAACCGGCAGCTTCCAGATCGAAGCCATATTGAGCGATTCGTGAAAGGCGCCAATATTGGAAGCACCATCGCCGAAATAGGCAATCACCACCCGCTTGCTGCCGTCGAGCTTCGCAGCCCAGGCAAGACCGTTGGCAATCGGCATAGACGAACCGACAATGCCGGTTGTGACCATCACGCCCGTCCCCGGATGCGTGAGGTGCATTGCTCCGCCCTTGCCCTTGCAAGTCCCGTCTACCCTGCCGGCAATCTCGGCCCAGAGCGGCTTGAGGGGCATCCCCTTCGCCACCATATCCTGAATGCCGCGATAGATGGTGCAGATCTGATCCTCATCGGAGAGGAAGTGCGAAACCGTTGCCGGGATCACCTCCTGCCCCCGCGCGGAGTAGAAAGGCATGGTCAGGCGACCCCGCTTGATCGTGGAAATGATCGCATCCTCGTTGCGCTCAATCCGCAGCATCCGGCGATAAATGTCCTTCAACGCTTCCCCATTGGGCACAGGGGCATTGTTCAGCTTTGACATGATGATTCTCGACTGGTGTTTAGACCTTGCCACAATTGAAGTTAGGTATGGCAAGGTCAATCATATCGGCTGAAGCCAGCCATGTTATCGCCTCGGCGTTAATCGGCCCGGATCAAAAGAGATTGTCGAGGCCTGCCGCATGCTTTGCCGCAATATAGCCAAAAGTCATCGAGGGCCCGATGCTCGCGCCCGCACCGGGATAGACATTGCCCATTACCGACGCAGTCGAAACGCCGGTTGCATATAGCCCCGGGATCGGTGCGCCCTGCCTATCCAGCACACGGCTTTTTTCGTCCGTTACGGCGCCGCCATAGGTACTGACGTCACCGGGCACGACTGGAATGGCATAATAAGGCGCGCGCGCGATCGAGCCCAGGGGGCTGGAGCCCGAATATGGATCCCCGACGAAGCCGCAATTGTCATAAGCGCGATTGCCGCGCTGAAAATCCTCGTCGTTGCCAGCCGCGACGTAGCCGTTCCACCGCGCGACGCTGGCCTCAAGCTTGCCGCTGTCGACCCCTATGCTGCGGGCAAGACCGGCAAGGGTATCAGCGCGATGCAGATATCCCTGCTCGATCCATCCTTCCGGAACTTTTTTGTCGATGAACTTTTCTGCGACCTTATATTTTTCAACATATTGGCGATCAAAAATCGCCCAACTCGGGATGGCGGAAACATGCTCATTCCGTTTTCGCATAGTCTCGCAGTAAAGCTCGTAAGACCCGCCCTCGTTCATGTAACGCTCGCCGGACTGGTCGACGAGGATCGCGTGGGGCTTGCCCGTTATGCCCTGGACACCTGACATGACATAGGCACCCTCCCAACCGGGCGACGGGGTCGTCTGGAATCCGACCATCTGGTCCATTTGGGCCAGCACGCCCCCGATCCGTTCCAGCTCGCAAAGCATCTCCCCGGTATCGCCTTCGGCGACTTGCGACCATTCAGCGCGCGTGCCCGGCATATATTTGTCGCGCATTTCCTGATTGCGGGCAAAACCTCCCGCATTCACGAGTACGCCGCTCGCCGCGCGAATCCGCACCGGCGCCCCTTGATGGTCTGCGACGACGCCCACCACCGCGCCGTTTTCGAGCAGCAGCTCGCTCACGGGCGTGGCAAGCCGCACCACCGCCCCGGCCGCCAGAGCCGCTTTCAGCAATCGCCCCTGCAGAGCGGCTCCGGCTGTCGTATATTTGCGGCCCAGTATCTTGTCGCGGATCGTGCAGAGCGCGACCTTGAGCAGGATCTTCCGTGCATCGGGGTTGGTTCGCGCGTGACCCGCCGCCATGGCATCGGCGAGCAGAATGTTGAACGGCGCAAAGCCCGGTCGGAGCTTGTCACGCCAGGGCCCAAGCTCGTTGAGGTCGAAGGGTTGAGCAACCACCGTCCGCGTCGTTTTACACCCGCCTGGAAGATCATCATAATAATCCGGCCAGAGGGCTGGTCCGCGCTGTAGTTTGACGCCGCAAGCCACCAGAAAATCGACCGCCCTTGGCGCCTCCTTCAGATAAGCCAGCCGTTTTTCCGGCGTGCTGCCGGGCGCTGTGCCGCCATCCAGCACCTGCAAGGCGTCGAGATAATTCCGCGCCGCCTCGATGCTATCGGGTTCCCCGTCTTCAGCCATGAAGCGATTGTTGGGAATCCACATCACGCCGCCGGATTTTGCCGTGGTGCCGCCTGCGAGCCCGGTTTTTTCCAGGATGAGGACGGACTTTCCCGCTTGGCGCATGACCAGTGCCGAACTGAGCGACCCAACCCCGCTGCCGACGACCACCCAGTCGAATGTTTCATCGAACTTATCCATGTCGGGCTCCTGCTCTCCTCAAACACGCCGAGTAGAACGACCCGACGGACGCGGAACAAGCTTTATCGCCCCTGCGACATTCGCATATCGCTCTGGCGTGATATGGGGCCAGCCGAGGAGATTATTGATGACATCCGATGTGCCATTCTACCGGACCATCGCGCTTGAACGCACAGGCCGCATATTGACAATTGTCCTCAATCGTCCGGACTGCCTCAACGCCTTTGACAAGACGATGCACGATGAGTTCCCCGACGCCCTGAGCTTTGCCCGCGACGATGCGGCATCGGATGTCATCGTGCTTACAGGACGGGGACGCGCCTTTTCCGCGGGTGGCGACCTGGCTCATATCATCGACAATGCCCGCCAGCCTGAGCGCTTCGATCATGAAATCGCCATGGCGCGGCGGATCGTCGAAACGCTCATCGACATAGACAAGCCCGTCGTTTGCCGGCTCAACGGGCATGCAATCGGCCTTGGCGCCACGCTCGCGCTGCTGTGTGATTTCGTTTTTGCGGCCGAAGAGGCAAAAATTGGAGACCCGCACGTCAACATCGGCCTTGTTGCGGGCGACGGCGGGGTCATCGCATGGCCTCAACGGATCGGCCTTACCCGCGCAAAGGAGTATCTGATGCTCGGCGAAGCAATATCGGCGCAGCATGCGGCGGACATCGGCTTGGTCAACCGTTGCCTGCCGTTCGGGGAGCTCGATAACGCCGTGGATGACGTTTGCCGAGCGCTGCTGTCCAAACCGCAATTCGCGCTTCGCAAAACGAAACAACTGACCAATCTGGAGCTGAAACGACTAGCCGCCTCCCTCCTTGACCAGGGGCTGGCGTGGGAATCGCAATCGGTTCGCGATCCTGACCATATGGAAGCCGTCGTCGCGCTCGGTGAAAGGCGGGAACCTCGTTTCACACAACATTGATCGACCGCTATTTTTGCGGCGGGAGCAAGGCACGTGACAGATTGAGTATCCGCGCAAGATCGTCGCCAGCCGACGGGATTGCTTTACGGAAGCTTGCGAAACCATGGATCGTTCCCGCCAATTCAATGAAACTGACATCGCAACCCGCTGTCGCAAGTTTGCCCGCCAGCGCCCGGCCCTGATCCCGCAGCGGGTCTAACGAGGCAGTTGCCACGACGGTGGGCGGGAGCCCGGACATATCCGCGATAAGCGGGCTATGTCGCCAATTGCCGGGATCACCGCGATAATGCTGCTCGAAGAGATCCATCACGTCGCGATCGAGGCCATAGCCGTTTGAAAAGGCGTCCCGCGAGGGATAGTCGCCCGTCGTGTCAACGGCCGGGTACAACAGCAGCACTTGGCTCAACGGCAGGGCTGCGGGGCGATCGCGCAGCGCAAGTGCCGCAATCAGTGCCAGATTGCCCCCCGCGCTATCACCGCAGAGAATGAGACTATCGCACTGCAACCCCAACCCGCTTAAATTATCCGCAAGCCAGCGCACCGCCGCCTCGGCATCGTCCGGAGCGGCCGGCCATGGATGTTCTGGTGCCAGCCGATACTCAACGGAAATCACGGGCAGGTCCAGTTGTCGGGCAATCTCGGCCGCGAGGCTGGCATGGGAGCCGATGCTCCCCGCACAAAAGCCGCCACCATGAAAATAGACGACCGCAGGTCCAACCACCCGCCGGGCGCGCGTATCGAACAGGCGGAGCGTTATCGGCGCGGCGGGACCGGGCATCTCCAGCATATGGTCAATCGCGATGTCGCCAAGCGGTAGATCAGCGGCGGCCATAATCTCCGGTGGCAGGGTACGGATCGACGCAAGAAATTCTGCCGTGAAGACAGGACGAGGCTGCAATTGCAACATTTCGAGATAGGCCCGCACATCGGGCCGGATGGGAACCTGATCGACCAACCTTTCGCTCCTGTACCAATCGCTTCTGGCGGACCAGCATGCGGCGCATCGCCGGCTTGGTCAAAATATCCGTACTGCTCGCGAGGATCATTTCGCAGAGGCGATACTTATTCCTTAGGCGCGCTACTGGCTTGCAAACATTCCGCCTGATCCACACTGTATCTCGCATATGCCGCCAAGGATAACGTCATGCCTCTTGCTACAGATGTACTGTTCCGACCCTTCACACTCAAATCGCTCGCTCTTAAAAATCGCATTGTCATGGCTCCCATGACACGAGGCTTTGCATCAGGTGGTATGGTCGGACAGCTTCAGCGCGACTATTACCGGCGGCGGGCGGAAGGTCAGGTCGGCCTGATCCTCACCGAAGGCACGGCGATCGATCGTCCATCGGCACGCAATGAGGCAGGCATTCCGTTCTTCCACGGTGAAGCGCTGGACGGCTGGCAAAATGTTGCAAATGACGTTCATCAGGCCGGCGGGAAGATCGCGCCGCAATTATGGCATGTTGGCGCCGTGAGGAGTTTGACGACCGATTTCGAACCTGATGTGCCGTTTGAAAGCCCCTCCGGGCTTTTCGCGCCCGGTCGGGAGCATGGCGCCGTGATGAGTGAGGAGGCGATCGCCGATACGATCGATGCGTTCGCCAGGGCCGCAGCAGATGCGGAACGGCTGGGTTTTGACGCCGTCGAGGTCCATGGCGCGCATGGCTATATCGTCGATCAGTTTTTCTGGTCCGCTACCAACATCAGAGACGATCGCTGGGGCGGGCCAACGCTACGCGAACGAACCCGCTTTGCAGCGGAAATGATTTCTGCAATCCGGCGCGCCGTCAGCCCGGACTTCCCACTGATCTTGCGGGTCAGCCAGTGGAAGCAACAGGATTTTGCCGCGCGGCTGGCTGAAACGCCGGCGGCTGTGGAAGAGTGGCTGGCGCCATTGGTCGAAGCGGGCGTCGACATCCTGCACTGCTCACAACGACGGTTCTGGGAGGCTGAGTTTCCCGAGATCGATGGCACAGAAGGCCTGAATTTCGCGGGATGGGCAAAGAAGCTTACCGGCGCCGCAACGATAAGCGTCGGATCAGTTGGCCTCTCCAGTGACTTCATCAATGTGTTCAACGGTGACGCGTCCGAACCGGCCGGCCTTGAGGGTCTGATACACCGTATGGAAAAGGACGAGTTCGATCTTATTGCCGTGGGCCGAGCGCTCATCGTCGATTCCGACTGGCCCCGGAAAGTTCGTGACGGCAAGCATAGCGAAATGACCGCGTTCGATCGATCGGCCTTGTTTCAGCTAATCTGAGCGTCCCCGCCTCCGCATCCTACCCAACCAATACGGACGCACAGGCCTCCAAGATGCGCGGTTTCAAGTGAGAGCTGGCCTCCGCTCGCCTCGACAAAGCCTTGGGCGATGGAAAGGCCGAGGCCGTGTCGGGCATTACGCTCGTCGAGGCGTATGCCGCGCCCCAGCGCCATCGGGCGCAATGCTTCGGCAATCCCCTCACCATCGTCGCAGATCGTGATCCAGCATCCATGGCCTTCACGACCGCCTGCTATCTCAACGACAGCACGGGCATGGCGCGCCGCATTGTCGATCAGAGCACCGAACGCCTCAAGCGCTGCCTCCTCTCCCATCGGAACAGAAAGATCAGGCGGGAGCTGGTTGTGAAGGTGAAGCCGCGTTCCATCGGGCGTGCGAGACACAACCGCAAGAAGACGATCGACCACGGTCGCGATCATCACCCCCTGCCCCGTCGCCGTTTCGCCGCTGCGGGCCAGTTCACTCTCAACGGCACCGGCAAGCAGCGACAAGCTATGTGACATCTCCTGCCGGTCGCTCGCCTCAAGCTCCTCAATTTGCATACGCAGCGCCGTGATGGGTGTCTTCAGCGCATGGGCCAGATCGCGCGCGCGCTCTCGTGCCTTGGCGACATCCGCCGAGCGCTGCTCGGCAAAATCATTGATCGCACGCGTCAGCGGACGGATCTCTGCTGGATGATCAATCTCGGATAGTCGGGCATCGAGAGCGCCCGACATCGCCTTCAACTCATCCCCGACGGCACTCAGCGGCCTTAACCCCAAACGAACCTGAACCCAGGCCGCCGCCGCGAGCATGACCCACAGCAGGACGAGAAACAGACCGGATTCTATCCCAAAAGCGGCGCGGGCCTTGGCTATGGGCTGCCGATCCGCTGCCACTTCCACCAGCATCGCCGGCCCCATCCGCGCGAGCTGGACGCTCCGGGCAATGACCAGCACCTGATCTTCGAACGGCCCTTTCGCATTAAACATAGCCCAACCGGTCGCGGCGGCCTGTCCTGGCGGAAGCACAACACCATCCCACAAGGAGCGTGATCGCAGTTCGCCCGCAGGGGTGCTCACGCGCCAGTACAGCCCGCTCCCGGGTCGGTCGAAGCGCGGGTCGGTCAGCCGACGCATCAACATCGGTTGGCCATCCGGGGCAATCTGAAGTGCGGCGATGAGCGCGATCCCCTGCCGTTCAAGTTCGGCCTGCAACTGGCGTTCGGAATGCCGCTCAAACAACAGGCCGAGCGCCAGCCAGGCGACGCTAAGCGCCAGACCAATCATGGCACATGCAAACAGCAGCAGCCGCAGGCTCAGCGAGCGGTTCACTCCCAGGGCAAATTTTCGCAGCATCAGCCGCCCGCGAGCAGATAGCCGAAGCCGCGGCGTGTGGTGATCGTTGCAGCACCCAGCTTGCGCCGCAGCCGGGCAACCAGCGCCTCGATCGCATTCGCCTCCAGCGCGTCCGCGCCATGCAGTGCCTCTGAAAGCTCTGCCGCGCTCAGCGGGCGACCGCCGCTATGCGCCAGTGCATGGAGCAATCGATATTCCAGCGGAGAGAGATCGACGTCGCGCCCGTCCACATTGGCCTGCATCCGCCGGGTGTCGAGTATAAGACCGCCGATTTGCAGCACCGCGCTGGGCACGCCGGCGCTCCGACGGATGAGCGCACGCACCCTTGCCACCAGTTCGGCTGGCTCGAACGGCTTGGCGAGATAATCGTCGGCGCCCGCCTCGATGCCCTCCACCTTCTCCAGCCAGCTTCCGCGCGCGGACAGGATGATGATGGGGAAAATGCGCTGTTCCGCGCGCCACCGCTTGAGAACGGTCAGCCCGTCGAGGCGCGGCAGGCCGAGATCGAGCACCACCACCTCATAATCCTCGTCACCGCCGCGCACCCAGGCTTCCTGGCCATCGGTCACCCGATCGACAACGAACCCCGCACGCGCAAGCGCCTCCTCGACACCGCCAGCGATAATGTCGTCGTCTTCAACCAGCAGCAGCCGCATGGCTCAATCTTCCTCTATGTCGAGGATGATCCCGCGACGCGCGCTGATCTTCATCTCGATCGATCGGCCATCGGCGGTCAGAATATCCAGTTCATACTCCGGTTCATAATCATCATCATCCAGTTCCACTTCAATGATCTCGCCCGGAACACGCTGCAGGGCAATCTCGATTATCCGGGCCAGCGGCAGTAGCCCGCCCTCACCAATCCGGCGAGGTGTTCGTCCTCCGGAGTCGACAATCATTACTTCCGTAGCCTTTGGAACCGCGCGAACGGGCTCAGGGGGCAAAGCGGTTTCAGAGGTGAGTATCGGCGCGTCGTCGACCGGCATCGCCACCTGATGTTCACCACCAGTTTGCGCTGTCGATCCGCCGTCGTCGCACCCAGCAAGAGCCAGTGAAACCAGAGCCAATGAGAGGGAATGCGCGCGCATGAGCGGATATCTATCCGGTTTCCGCTGACATCCGGCTGACATTTGCCGTGACGATCCCGTCAGCAACCTCGTGCCAAAAGCATGTCGTCGCCACGGTGGCGATGTTGCACAAGGATTGATCGATGAACCGCAAACTCCCCCTCATTCTTCTCGCCATAGCCGGCACGGTTGCAACGTCGGCTGTCGTTGCGGCCCAGTCTGCACCCACGGGCGCGCAGGGACAGACCTATTGGGCCAACACGCATTGGGATGACGATAACCACCGCCGTCACCATGGCCCGATGCCGGTGCCCAATGTGGACGTGCTCAAGCGCGCCGGCATGGTCAATGTGATCGAGGTCGAGCGTGACGATGGTCGGATTCAGGTTGAAGGCTTTGACGCACAAGGCAGAGACCTGGAAATCAAAATGGACGTACAAGGCCAGCGCATCCTGTCGATCGAGCGTGATGACTGATAGACAGGAGCCCCGTTCCGCCTGTCACTCCGCACACACATCGGCATGGCAGTGTGATTGGCCAGCCTAGCTGGTCAGGCCAGCATCGTTGGGCGGCGACTGTGTTTTAAATGGCCACGATGCCAGTGAACTGTGAGCCCACCACGCGACGTGAGAACAGGTCGGTGACGGCGGCCACGTAGAGCCATCCTTCTGCGGTCCATATATTAGGTGAAGTCCGCCACCTATTTCTGGTTGGACCTGTCGGCCATGAACTGGCGATCCAGCACATTGCCGGCAATGTGCTGGATCGCTCGCCCTGATCCTGGCACCGATCTTCTCATCATCCTGCGACCGCCGCGACGGGACCCGTGTCAGCATGGCATGAAAGCCATTTCGCGAAACACCGCCAAGAACCTTTGGACGCCCCGTATATCCATGCCACCGGCCAGATCCCTCGGTGCTTCGCGATAAAGCTGAACTTCATATCGAGCCCCTCGCGAAGTAGGCGGCGGCGTATTTTAGTATATCTCTTTCCGCCTTCAGCTTGGCTACTTCGCGGCGCAACCGCTCTATCTCCAACTGCTCCGGCTTCATCTGACCATTGCCGGGAAAGGCCTGCACCGGATTGGCCGATAACTCTCGAACCCATTTACGCAACACAGTCTCGTGAACATCTAGATCGCGGGCTGCCTGCGCGACAGCAACACCACGCTCACGAACCAATCTTACCGCCTCGAGCTTAAACTCGCGGCTGAATTTCCTTCTCTGCATTCCTGCTCTCCGATAGGTGAAAACACCTATATCTCAGTGTCCACCAAACCGGCAGCACGACACGTTGATACTTGGATGGCCGCTTCTCCGATGCCTCAACATGGCGCTTTGAGTTGCTACATTTGATGCTATCGTGCCGACATGACGGAAGACGCCCGACAGTCATTGATAGCGCTCGGTTCCGTGCTTTTGTTCATCGGGTTGTTCGTCGTAAGCCTCAACCTGGTCAAAGGCATCGACATTCCCAACTAGGCTCTTCCCTTGGGCTTGGTACTGATGACAATCGATATTGGTTGGCGTTTCTTCCGATGAGCCCGTGCCAAACGCACTCCCTCTGAGAGCCTGACCCGAAGTTTGTTGAGCAATACGAGCCATTTATGATTCACGCCATCCTTGCGAAGAGATGGAGAGATCGATGGCATGGACTGGTATTGCTCGGCAGGAGCATAACCAAAGAGGGCTGCGCTATACCAATGAAATGACGGATCGGGAGCCTGGAAGATCGAGATCATAAAACGTTCCGACAAGGCCAGGGGTTTCCACGTCATCCCCCGCCGATGGGTCGTCGAGCGGACTGTCGCATGGCTCGGCCGATGCCGACGGCTCGCCAAGGATTGGGAGGCGACCGTCGCCTCCATCCGTATGCTCACCCGGAGAACTGCAACTTATTGCTATGCTTGAGTATCTTCTGAGTCAGGCTCTGAGGAAACTCCTACGTAAACAATTTGTTCAAGCCGCCTAGCATCGCCCAAGACAGAATTTCTACACTCGTAGGGGGCACCAACATTTTCCATGCGACAGAAATGCCCGTGACGCGGAGTACCCGCGTCATGCCGGCCAAGCCCCTTCAAAACCCGGTCGGCAACGCGGTCTTATACACAACCGGACGCAGGGCGAAGCTGGTTGTCAGTTGCGAAACGCCGGCGATCCGCGTGAGCCGGTGGCGCAGAAAATCCTCGAACGCGTGCAAATCCTTCACGATAACGCGCAACTGATAATCCGCATCGCCTGTCATCAGATAGCATTCCATGACCTCGGGGAAGCTCGCGACAGCTTCCTCGAAAATGGTCAGATGCCGGTCGTCTTGCTGGTCCAGCCGCACCCGGACAAAAGCCGTGACCGCGAGATCCACTCGGTCAGGATCGACCAACGCGACATAGCGCGTAATGACGCCCTCCCCCTCCAGCTGCTTCAGACGCCGCAGGCAGGGGCTGGGCGATAGCCCGACCTTCTCCGACAACTCCTGATTGGTCATGCGGCCGTTTTCCTGCAGCTCGGCAAGAATCTTCCTGTCTATCGCATCAACCGACATCATTGGCATATTATTCCATTATTTTCCTTAGTAATCCATATATATGCTAATTTATCTCCATATTGCACATGATTTCGCAAGGACATGCGCGCCCATCATGCCGTAATCCAGTCACCATGTCTGGAGAGGATACGACATGATGAGCATGGCACCCGCGATGGAACGATCCGATCTGATCGCTTCGCTCGAACGGCTTGATACGCGCCTGCGGTGGCTCTCGTCATGGATGGTGCATAATGCCAATCATCTCCGGCCCAAGCGGGATGGGCTGAAGGTCGGCGGACATCAGGCAAGCTGCGCGTCCATGACGGCAATCATGGCGGCGCTCTATTTCCATGCGCTGCGCCCGCAGGATAAGGTGGCGGTCAAGCCTCATGCCGGCCCGGTGCTGCATGCGATCCATTATCTGCTCGGCAACCAGTCGCTCGACCTGATGCAGCGCTTCCGCGGCCTTGGCGGTGTCCAGAGCTACCCTTCCCGCACCAAGGATGCGATCCCGGTGGACTTCTCCACCGGATCGGTCGGGCTTGGCGTCGCCATCACCGCGTTCAGCAGCCTCGTGCAGGACTATCTTGTCGCGCATGGCGCGATGAAGGAGGACGAGGCTGGCCGCATGATCGCGCTGATGGGCGACGCGGAACTGGACGAAGGCAATATCTACGAATGCCTGATCGAAGGCTATAAGCACGATCTGCGGAACTGCTGGTGGATCGTGGATTACAACCGCCAGTCGCTCGACAGCACCACGGCGGACCGGATGTTCCGCCGCTTCGACGATATCTTCGAGACCTGCGGCTGGCGCGTCATCACGCTCAAGCACGGCAAGCGCCAGCGCGATGCCTTCCGCCAGCCCGGCGGCAAGGCGCTGGAAGACTGGATCGACAATTGCCCCAATGCCGAATTCGCGGTGCTGACCTACCAGGGCGGTGCGGCCTGGCGCGCGCGGCTGCTCGCCGACATCGGCGAGAAAGCGGATGTGCAGGCGCTGATCGCCAGCTTTGACGACGAGAATCTCTCGGCGCTCATGACCAATCTGGGTGGTCATTGCATGGAAAGCCTGATCGAGGCGTTCGATGCCGCTCAGGACGAGCAGCCGACGCTGTTCATCGCCTATACCGTCAAGGGCTTTGGCCTGCCGCTCGCGGGACACAAGGACAACCACTCCGAGATGATGAACCCCGCGCAGATGGAGCAGCTTCGCACCAGCCTGGGCATCCCCGCAGGCGAGGAATGGACGCCATGGGGCGGGCTTGGCGACAATGCCGCCGCGCACCTTCAGGCATTTGTGAATGCGAGCCCACTGGCGCGCAAGCCGCCCGAACCGGTGGCGCCGCAGATCCCCGTCCCCGCGCGCCTGCCGGTGCCGGAAGGCGCCGAGCAATCGACACAGGCAGCGTTCGGGCGCGTGCTGCTGGACCTTGCCAAATCCGGTGAGCCAATCGGTGATCGGATCGTCACCACCGCGCCGGACGTGACGCAAACGACCAATCTTGGCGCCTTCGTCAACCAGCGCGGCCTCTTTCGCCGGCAGGAACTGGCCGACATCTTCCAGAAAGCGCGCATCCCCTCGGCACAGAAATGGTCCCAGCATGGTGCCGGCCAGCATATCGAACTGGGTATCGCCGAGAATAACTTCTTCATCACGCTCGCGGCGCTCGGTCTGGCAGGGCCGCATTTCGGCACGCGGCTGCTGCCGGTCGGCACAGTCTATGATCCATTCATTGCGCGCGGCCTCGATGCGCTCAATTATGGCTGCTATCAGGATGCGCGTTTTCTGCTGGTCGGCACGCCATCGGGCATCACGCTCGCCGCGGAGGGTGGCGCACACCAGTCGATCAATACGCCGCTGATCGCCATGGGCCAGCCCAACCTGACGTATTTCGAGCCGGCTTATGCCGATGAACTGGCCCTTATGATGCAATGGGCCTTCACCCATATGCAGCAACCCGAAGGGAGCTCAGTCTATCTGCGCCTCTCCACCCGCGCGATCCCGCAGGTCGCGCGTGAGGGGAGTGAGTGGGAAGCCGATGCGCTGAAAGGCGGCTACTGGCTGCGCCGGCCGGCACCGGGCGCGGAGGCCGCGATCGTCTTTACCGGTGTCGTCGCGCCGGAAGCGCTGGACGCCTGGGAACAGCTTGGCGACGATCTTCCTGGTCTCGGCCTGCTCAACGTCACATCCCCGGACCTGCTGCATCGCGGCTGGTCAGCCCGGCGCGCGGCGCGCTGGACCGGGGACGCCGCGCCACGCGCCCATGTCGAAGAATTGCTCTCGGCACTGGCGCCGGGCGCGGGGCTCATCACCCTGCTCGACGGCTCGCCCGGCGCGCTCTCCTGGCTGGGCGGCGTGCGGGGCATGCGCGTCAGCCCGCTCGGCATCGACCGCTTCGGCCAGACCGGCGACCTGCCTGACCTCTACCGCACCTACCGGCTGGACAGCGACGCCATTGTCGAGGCCGCCGCCGAGCTTTTCCTGGGGGACTGAACGCCATGCCGATCGAACTGAAAATGCCCGCCCTCTCCCCCACCATGGAGAAGGGCACGCTCGCCCGCTGGCTGATTGCCGAAGGGGATGTCGTCATGAGTGGCGATCTTGTCGCCGAGATCGAGACGGACAAGGCAACGATGGAATTCGAAGCCGTGGACGAAGGCCGTGTGTCGCATCTGCTGGTGGCTGAGGGCACGGATGACGTCCCTGTCGGTACGGTCATCGCGCTGCTCGCTCAGGAGGGAGAGGACGCGCCGGCCACAGCCCCGCAGCCACTCCCGCCGACTTCCATATCGGCCGAGCCCGCGCCGCCATCGCACGCCACGCGGACGCCCCCGGCTGAACGCATCTCAATCAGCCCGCTCGCCGCGCGCATTGCGGCCGCAAAGCAAATCGACATCTCGGGGATCGCTGGCAGCGGCCCCAATGGGCGCATCGTGCGCGGCGATATCCTGCCATCCGTGCCCGCAACCGCCCTGCCCGCGCCATTCACCCTGCAGGCACCCGCCGCAACCGCCATCATGGCACCACCGCCAGCCGGTGTACCGCTCGAAACCCGCAAGCTTTCCACCATGCGCCGAACAATTGCGCGGCGCCTCACCGAAGCCAAGCAGACCATCCCGCATTTTTACCTGACCGCGCGGTGCACCCTGGATGCGCTGCTCCGGCTGCGCGCCGACCTCAACGCAAGCCTCGCCCCGCAAGGGGTCAAACTCAGCGTCAACGATATGCTCATCAAGGCCATGGGGCTGGCGCTGCTGCGCGTGCCGGATGCCAATGTCCAGTTTGGTGGTGAAGAACTGCACTGCTTCTCCCGCGCGGATATCGCCATGGCCGTCGCGATCGATGGCGGCCTCGTCACGCCGGTCATACGGGATGTCGGCGCCCTGTCGCTTTCCGCCATAGCGCAAACGAGCAAGGCACTGGCCACAAAGGCACGGGATGGCGGGCTCCTGCCGGAGGATTATCAGGGTGGCACGGCCTCCCTCTCCAATCTCGGCATGTTCGGCATCGACGAGATGTTTCCGGTCATCAATCCGCCGCAGGCCCTCATCCTCGGCATTGCCGCCGGGATCGAGCAGCCCTGGAAGGTCGATGGTCAGATCGCGCTTGCGACCGTCATGGCGGCGACCGCGAGCTTTGACCATCGCGCCATAGACGGCGCGACCGCCGCGCGGTTCATGGCCGCATTCCGCGATCTGGTGGAAAGCCCGCTACAAATCGTCGGATAGGAGTGCGCATGCCATCATGCATAATCTCCTGTTGAGTTTTATCGGTCGGACGGCCTAACAGGCGCGCGTGACACCCGGGACTCACGATGTGTCGCGGCACGGGATGTTCATCCGCCTTCTGGCGCTTCTCGTACTGACGACCAGCCTGCTGCTTCCGCGTGGCTTCATGCCGGCGCGCGACCCGGACGGCCTTATCCGTATCACGCTCTGTACCGGCTATGGCCCGGTAGAAGCGATGCTCCAGCTCCCCATGTCGCAAGATGCGCCGGAGCAGGACAAGCACCCGTCGGCCGATCACAAGGCGACCTGCCCCTATGCGAGCTATGCCGGCCCGTTGACCGAGCCTGCTGGCGGCGACACCGTCATCGCATCGCGGTTCGCCCTCGATCTTGTGACTCCGGCCTTGCCGGAACAGGGCATGACCCCCGGCCGGGGCATGGCAGCCCCGCCACCCCCATCCCACGCACCCCCTGCCCAATTGAGCTGATCCTTCCGCGTGTCGGATGACCCGATGCGCCCTGCCACGCGCATCCGCCCCATAATCGGGCGCGGCCTGCGCCACATATCCGCTCGATTACAGGATTTCCCATGTCCAGCTTCCATGAAGGCCTTTCCGGCCACGCCGTTCGTTTGTCCGCCCTCCGCCTGCCCGTGCGGCTGTTTGCCGGGGTTGCGCTGCTCGCCCTGCCGGCAATCACACAGGCACAGGAGACAAACACGCTGCCCGATGTCGATGTCGACACGTCCGCACAAGCGCGCGCGCGCGTCACGACGGAGCGCATTTCACGCCCGGCGATCCGCACACTCCAGAGCGGATCAAGCGACACCGCCAAATTGCTGCAATCGGTGCCCGGGGTCAGCGGCTATGGCGCCGGCGGCTTCTCCACCTTGCCCGTCATCCGCGGGCTGGAGGCCCAGCGCCTTGGCATAACGGTGGACGGCGTCTCCATCGCCTCCGCCTGCCCCAACGACATGAATCCGCCGCTCTCCTACACCGATCCGCAGACCGTGCGGTCCGTGGATGTCGTCACCGGCGTATCCCCGGTCAGCTTTGGTGGAGACAGCATTGGCGGGATCATCGCGGTAGAAACCGCTCCACCGGTTTTCGCCGAACAGGGGCAGACTCTGCTCAAAGGCGAAGCCAGCGCCTTCTATCGCAGCAACGGAGACGGCTTTGGCGGCGCGATGACGATCACCGCTGCCAGCGAGAGGCTGAGCCTCACCTATAACGGCTCCTACACGCAGGCCGACAACTTCGACGGCGGAGGATCGCTCGGCCTCGTGCGATCGACCGAATATGCCAAGACCGACCACAGCCTGAACCTCGCCGCACAGACCGGCATTGGCCTGTTCGAGCTGAAGGGCGGCTATCATTTCTCGCCCTATGAGGGCTTCCCCAACCAGTATATGGATATGACATCCAACACATCCTGGTTCCTCAACGGCCATTATGCCGGCACGTTCGACTGGGGCGATCTCGACATCCGCGCCCACTACCGGGACACCGACCATGAAATGAACTTCCTCGCCGACAAGGGCGGGACGGCCGGTGGCGGAATGCCCATGAACACGGAGGTCCACACCGCCGGCTATGCGATCAAGGCGGATATTCCGCTCGGCGCCCTCGGCACGCTCCGCATCGGCAATGAGTTCCAGCACCAGTGGCTCAACGACTACTGGCCCCCCGTCGCCGGCAGCATGATGATGGGACCGAACGCCTACATCAACATCAACGGCGCGAAGCGTGACCGGCTGGGCAGCTTCATCGAATGGGAGAAGCGCTGGGAAAACGGCCTCAACATGATCGTCGGCATCCGCAACGACCAGATCTGGATGAATACCGGCGATGTCGCGCCCTATGGCACCGGCATGATGCAGATGGCCGACATGATGGCCGCCGCCGCGTTCAACGCAGCCGGCCATCGCCGGCACGACAGCAACTGGGGCGGATCGCTCCTGCTGCGCTACGCCCTCTCCGATGGCGCGACACTCGAACTGGGCTATGCCCGCAAGGCGCGCTCACCCAATATCTATGAGCGCTACACCTGGGGCCGGGGCGCGATGTCCAGCAGCATGACCGGCTGGTTCGGCGACGGCAACGCCTATGTCGGCAATCTCGCGCTCAAGCCGGAAAAAGCCGACACGCTGAGCGCCGCCCTCTCCCTGAACGGTGGCGGCAAGGAGGGCTGGTCCCTCAAGATCGCGCCCTATTACACTTATGCCCATGATTATATCGATGTCGTGAAGGTACAGGATCTCACGGACATGATGGGAATGCCGAGCGGCTTCGTGCAGTTGCAGTTCGCCAATCAGAACGCGGAAATCTATGGCATCGATCTTTCGGGCGAGGCCCCGCTCTGGTCAGATAGCCGGCTCGGCACGGCGCGGCTGACCGCGCGGGCAAGCTGGCTGCACGGCCGGAACCGGACGGATGGCGCCCCGCTTTACCACCAGATGCCGTTCAACGCCGCGCTCGGTGTGGAGCACAGGCTGGGTGGACTGGAAACACGGATCAACCTGAGCTGGGTAGCGGACAAGGACCGGGTGGACCCCACACGCAATGAACCGCACACCGGCAGCTATGCCCTGCTCGACGCGCAGATCACCTATAGCTGGAAGGCCTATCGGCTGTCCGTGGGCGCCGACAATCTGCTCGACAAGGCCTATTATGCGCCGCTCGGCGGCATGTCGCTCGGCGACTATGGCATGACCGGCATATTGCGGCCTGTGCCCGGGCGCGGCCGCTCCATCAACATCGGCCTCGGGGTGGCGTTCTGATCCTCGCCCGGCAATAGCCTCCACCCACTGCCGCCCGGCCGTGCTCCCACGCACAGGACCGGGCGGCACCACAACGCCCGACCGCCCTATTGCCGGTCGTCCGGTGCGCCATCTGCGCGGCGATGCCGCCTGGTCAGAAACACGACGACCAGCAATGCCGAAACGGTGAGCAGTCCGGACCAGACCAGCAGGCCGAAAGCCGCGCCATCACGCAAAATGGCCGGAATGGCCGCGAGAATGAGGAGCAGCGCACCGCATAGGCGGAGGAGACCCGCCGGCGGACGAGCGGCCTTGCCGGCACGCTTCACCATCGCCCAATGCTGCTGCTGACTCAAGGCAAGGGCAGCAAAGCCCAGCGCGGCGAGAGCGCCGCTGACGACGAGCAAGAGCAGATCCTTCATCGCCCGCTCCTCCCCGCCCGACCAAGCCGCAGCGCCGCCCAGCCCGCGATCAGCGCCGTGACGAGCAACACAAGATCGACCCCCACCAGGATCCAGTGGCCACGCATAACCGCCAGCGGCAGCGCATGATCGGTCGTGGCGGCGTTCAGCAGGACGGCGAGCAGAGCGCCCGCCGCGATCAGCCATGCCTGCTCCGCCCAGGCGGCGCGGCGGCGCACAACGGCATGAATGGCCGTGACGATCCACACCGCGTGAAAAATCCGCACTTCCAACCCGGCGCGCGCCTCAATGTCCGCCGGTAACAGACGATTGGCGATGAGGAAGGCAAGCGTGGCGATCAGCAGGCCCGTCGTCAGAGCCACGGATGCCGCCTCTGCGAGCCTGACACCGTGCCGGCCCTGCCTCTCATGCCGCTTGCGGCGTGACTGCACCCAGAAGAGCAGTCCCGTCGCGATCAGCACGCAGCCGGCAAGGCCGGAGAGAAAATAGAGCCAGCGCAACGCCCAGTGGTCAAACTGAACGGCATGAACGCCGAACATGAACTCATATGTCGCCGTGGTCGCGGTATAAGGGGTCGCGGCGAGGAACGCCCCGCTCCCACCGTCAAACCATGCCCGCGTGCCGCTGCGATATGAAATAGTCCCTCCGCTCGGCCGCTGCACCTCCACATAGGCATTGGCATCGCCCGGATGCACGACACGGAAAATCTCCGGCCGATCCCCGTTCCAGTGCTGCGCCGCCGCCGCCCGCACGACATCGAGCGAGACGAGCGGCCCGCCGGGCGCCTTTGCAGCCGGCCGACTATACCACCCACCACTGGCCGCCGCGGGATCTCCCGCAAAGACCACCATCTGCGCGGTCGGCAAATAGGTGTAAGTGAAGATGGCAACGCCGGTGAACGCGATCATCAGGTGGAAAGGCAGCGCCAGCACGCCCGTCAGATTATGCAGATCAAGCGTCGTGCGCTGCGGCTTCCGCACGATCCTGAGCGTGAAGAAATCGATAAAGATCTTGCGATGGATGATGACACCGGAAATGCACAGCGCCATCATTACCACGGCCGCTATCGCGCACAGGATCAGCCCCCATTCGCCGCTGTTGAGCCGATAATGATAGGGGTAGAAGAAACGCGTGCCACCATAAGTGCCCTGATCCGGCAGTACACGCAGAGTCTCGGGGTCCACATAGCGCGAGATGGGCCGGCCTTGTGCAGGCTCGGCGGTGACCTGCGCCACCGGGGTGCGCGCATCGGGCAGCGTGATCGTCCAGCTTTTCGCATCCGGTGCGAGCCCACGTGCGATGGAAACGAGCGCATCGGGATTGACCGTCGTCGGACCGGTCACACGGGTATCCGGCATCATCCACCGGTCGATCTCCCGGTCGAAGACCGCCAGCGTGCCGGTCCAGAAGATCACGAACAACAATCCGCCGACAAACAGGCCAAACCAGGTGTGAAACCAGTTGAGGGCCAGCCGCAGGCCGCCGGGATCATCGGGATAGGCCGGCGCGCTCATTTGCCCGCGTCCACGATGACCGGCAAGGCCGGCTCGATCCATATCGCCAGCATATGCGTTGCGATGGCGCCACCCAGGAGAATGAGCCAGACCCGCCACAATCGCCGTTCAGCAAAGCACCAGAGCATCGCCACCGCGAAGATGACATAGCCGATCATGCTGCCGATAATCAGTGCATCGGAGCGCGAAAGCCCGCCCGCAAGAACCAGCAGGACGGCGATCAGCGCCGTAACCCCCGCCGTCACGGCATAGGCGCCAATGACGGCCGCCAGGACGCGCGCGGTGACACGCAGGCCTTTGATGACCCTAGCCATGATCGCCCCAGGCGGCGATCAGCGGGGCAATATGGCGCTCATAAGCCTGCCAGCGCCCGCTCGATGAGCTGTAGAGCGGACGGCGGACCTGCCAGCGGCTTGGCGTCCGTACCGCGCGCGCTTGCGTGTGAAAGGTCAGGACCGATTCATTCCACGGCAGATCGAGAAAATCGAGCAAATGCCGTGACTGCGCTTCGATATCCGCGACGATATCCTCGTAGTGGATATCGGCGATCCGCAAACCACCGACCCTGCGCCAATGGTCCATCAACCGCCGATAGCCACGCCAGTAGCAGGCGATATCCTCCAGATCTGTCGCCCAGCGTTGCTCGGGCGTGAAATTTTCGGAGTAGATGGAAAGACCGCAATCGCGGATATCGCGCATGCAGTTGATGATCCGCGCGTTCGGCAGAACCAGCGCGACGAGGCCAAGATGCCAGAAGTTGAGCGGCTGCTTGTCAATTATGCGCGTGGCGTCCGCCGGCGCGAGCAGATCGAGCCGGGCAAGCAGATCCCGCGCGAGCGACGCACCCTGATCGCGGGACATATCGGCCACCGCATCAGGCCATGGCGGATCGGCACGGCCAAGCCGATCCGGCAGACCCGTGGCAAGATCCGTAAGCACATCCAGCTCACCCGCGCCATGAACCGCAGCATGACCCGCCAGAATCTGTTCGGTCAGTGTCGTGCCCGAGCGCGGCAGGCCCACGATAAACACCGGCCGCGCCGAGCAGTCACCCCACCCCTGTCGTCGCGCGAAAAAATCGGGTGAGAACAGGTCGACCAGGGTGTCGATGCGTTGCTCGAACGCTGCCCGGTCAAACGCGCCGGCCTCGCGCCGTCGTGCGGCATTGGCGGCCGTCAGGGCGGCGAACGCGCCATCGGCATCTCCTGCGCGATCGAGCGCCTTGCCAATGGCATAGCCAAGCAGCGCCGTCTCCCGGTCGTCCGCATGGGACAGCCGCTCCTGCGCTGCTTGCACCACCTCGGTCAGCGCGTCGCCAGCCGAAACGGACAGCAGACCAGCCAACGCATCAACATCGCCCGCTTTCACTGCGAGCATGCGCCGATAAATCGTCGCTGCCTGATCCCGCTCGCCCATATCCTCATGCAGCGCGCCCAGCCCGAGCAGAGCACCCGCCGCATCCGGCGCCCTGCCGAGAGCAGTCTCATACGCCTCCCGCGCCCTGTCCAGCTGACCATCATCGGCAAGCGTGCGGGCAAGGATCGTCCAAACCGCGATATTATCGGGTTCACACGCTACGGCCCGATCCAGACAGGCGAGCGCATCGGCACGTTGATGGTTGCGGGAAAGCAGGCGCGCAAGGCCGACATAAGGCGCGGCGACGCGCGGCTCTGCCCTTGCCGAATTGCGGAATGCCTCGAACGCGCCGGGAATATCGCCCGCCTGTTCGCAGGCGACCCCCTGTTCGAAGAACTGCTTTCCCGCCGGGTTCATAAGTGGGCCTAGAGACGCGCCCGGAACGTTACATAAGCCGAGCGCGGCTGGCCAAAGCGATGCGCCGTGCTCTGCCGGCCATCATCGAAGCCCAGCGTCTCGCGATAGCGCTCGTCGAGGAGATTGTGCACGTTCAACTGGACACTGAACCGTTCCGACAGAGGATAGGTCAACGACGCGTCGACCAGCGTGTATCCGGGATAGTTCAGCCCATAGCGCGGGGCGACACGCGACGATATGCCGCGCACGCCCAGCCCTGCCTTAAGCCCCGCCAGCGATCCGTCCGGGACCGTATAGGCCGCATAAGCGCCGAAGGTGTGGTGCGGCACCAGCGCAACCGGATTGCCCTGCTGCCCGTCATTATTCTTCGTGATCTCGGCGTGGACATAGCCATAGCGCAAGTCGACGGAGAACGCCCGCGAGAGATCAATCCCCGCGCTCACCTCAAAGCCCTTATGCTTCTGCTCACCGACCGGCAGGACATAGGAGGGTTCGCCGGGAACACGGCTGGGATCGGCAGTCGCCACATTCTTGCGGGTGAGGATGAAGCCCGCCGCCGTCAGCCGTACCCGCCCATCGAGCATACTGCCCTTGAGGCCGATCTCATAGTTCGTCGCCCGTTCAGGGTCGATCGTCTCGCCACTGCGCTGGGTGCCGCTCTGGGGAATGAAGCTTTCGGCATAGCTGAGATAGCCGTTGAGTCCACCCAGCAGCGCGTAGCTCGCCCCGACACGAAAGGTGATATCATCATCCTTCCGCTCCGTTCCGCGTCGTTTATCCTTCTGCTTCTGCTCGTCATAGCGCGCGCCCGCGACGATGGTCAGGCGGCTGGTCGGCCGAATATTCGTCTCGGCATAGATGGAGTAGAGATGGCTGGTGGTGCGGATGAACGGCGACATGGTGATGCCCGCAAAATCCGGCGTGCCATAAGTCGCCGACGCCAGGTCATAAATGTCGACGACGCCCAGCAGTCCGCCAAAGCCCCAGTCGGACACCGTCTTCTCATTGGTATATGAACTGCCGATCACCCAGTCCTGACGCTCACCGAATGCCTGGAAGTGACCGACAAGCTGGACGTCGCCATAGGCGACATTCTGATCGCGGAAGCCGCGCGCATAATAGACATAAGCCATGCTGTCGCCTGGCTCGAAACCACGACTGCTGCCGGTGTAGTTATAGGAGTTCTGCGCGACATTATATTCAAAGTTCGCATCCTGATAACTGCCGCGAACGACGAGCTTCAGATTGTCGAGAAATTCGTGCTGGAACTCGGCGTCGAAATAGGTGTCGTCCCCTTTTTGCGGCGACGGCACGCCATAATAGGTTTTAGGGGTGATGACATCCGGCACCGTCCCATCGGCATTCACCGCGAAGCCGGACCCACGGATATTATCCCGCTTGGTATAGGCGACCGAGAATTGCGCGCGCGTGCGATCGCTGAAATCGGCCTCGATCACCGGACGAATGGCGAAGGTTTCGGTATGTTCGGGCTTTTGCGGGCTCCCCTGATCCTCATAGGCAATCGTCAAACGCGCGCTCAGCACGTCCGAGCCCAGCAGCGACCCCGCATTGGCATCGATCTCCGCCCGATATGTATCGTAGCTGCCCCCGCGCAGGGTGATCTCCACGAAATCCTCATCCTGTGGAGACTTGGTAATCTGATTGATGACGCCGCCGGGAATGACCGGGCCAAGGAGGATCGACGCTGGTCCCTTCCCGATCTCGATATGATCTATATAGGACATTTCCCGTCGCCCGGCGCCGCGACTGGTGCTCTCAGGTCGATTGTTGGTCAGCACCGACGCGTTGAAACCCCGGATCAGATATTGCCCGCCACCCGGCATATCGCGTGTCTGGAGCCGCGCGACGTTGGGGATGGTCTCAATGATGTCGAGCGGATTGAAGAAGCCCCGCTTCTCGATTTCGGCCTCGCTGATAAGATCGAGCGAAAACGGCAATTCGCGCAATTCCGTTGGCAGCCGGTTCATCAGCGAGTTCTGAAACTTGCCGCCCGTAACGACGATTTCGTCCGCATCGCTGTGCCGCACCGATGCCGGCGCAGCCACAGCAGCGCTGCGGCGTGGGCTCCTCTCCCGCCGTGTCGCCTGCGGCGCCGCCGCAATCACGAATCCGCCCGCACCATCCGGTGTCGCACGCAGGGCTGTACCCCGCAGCAGAATGTCCAGCGCCTCGGCAGTATTGTGCGTACCCCGGACGCCCTTCGTCGTCTTGCCGGCGATGACGGCGGCATCATAGGAAATGGCAACGCCCGCTGCCCGGCCAAACTGGTTGAGCGCCGCCCCCAGCGGCCCCACCTGAATGGCGTAGGTGCGGCTGGCGGCGGCTGGCTGAGCCAGTGCCGGCGCGGATATGGCTACTGCCGCCGTCATGCTCAGTAGTGCCGCGATGCTGGCGGTCATGCGATTTCCGCTCACTCTTCAAATCCCCCGATGCAAGATGCTCTCACCATGAGGGACGAACGAACGGGGCAACGGGACAGCGGTCTGCCGAAATTTATTCCCCCGTCCGCCGTCGCACGACCGGAGAAGCAGGGTCTTCGTGGTCGACCATGATGGGCTGGGAACGCGCAAGATTGGTCAGCGCGCTATCGGTATCCCGCAGCGGGAACACACCGGATACGCGCAGACCGGAAAGCGCCTGCGGATCGAACCGGATGGGTGTTTCGCGCCAGCGGTTCAGCGCATCGAGCACCTCGTCCAGCGGTTGTTTGTCGACGGACAGCCAGCCATCGGTCCACGCCGCAATATCCGCAGGCGCGACGGGGGTAAGACGGGAGACGACGCCGTCCGCAATCTGCGCGCGGTCACCCGGTGAGAGGGTGAGGCATGCCGCAGCCTCTGCCACGGCGGGGCAGACCCGCACCTGCGAGCTAACCACCGAAACAATGGTGGCCCGCGCATCCTTGCGGACCGTGAAGGCAGTGCCAAGCGCCTCGGCGCTGCCATCCGCCGTCTCGACCCGGAAGCGGGTCGGCTGCCCCTTCGCCACCGTCGCCAGCACTTCGCCACGCAGCAAACGCACGACCCGCCGCCCATCGCCCATGTCGATATTGGCCGCGCTGTTACTTGCGAGCACGATGCGGCTGCCATCCGCCAGCGGCACGGCGCGCAGATCACCGGCGGCGGTGCGCTCATCGGCGAAATAGAGCTGGAACGTAGGCAGATGCGACATCATCCATCCCACGCCGAACAGCATGGCGACGATCAGCGCCGCGCCCCCCAGGCGCCGGTGGGAAGGCGCGCGCAGGAACAGCCGCCGCAATGCCTCGCGCTCCACCTCCGGCGCACGGTCAAATCCACCCATGCGCGCGATCGCGATGGCATGGGCCGGATGCTCGGCTTGCCATGCCTCAAAAGCGGTCACATCCGCTGCGCCGACGTCATCGGATTCGAGATGCGCCATCCATTCGGCCGCGCGCAGGACGATATCCGGCGTCGGCTCGTTTCCGTCAGGATCAGTCGAGGTCTGTAAACGCGCCATAGGTTGCCGCATAGCAATGCGCATATCCCTTTGCGACATACTGCTTCACCATGCTTTTGGAGACTCCCAGTGCAGTGGCGATTTCCGCATGGCTCCATCCATTAAGGCGCGAGAGCAGATAGGCCCGCCGCACCCGCTCCGGCAGGGCATCGAGCGCGCGCGTCACGGCAAGCAGTTCTCCGACAGCTTCAGCGATCCTGTCCGGCCCCGGCTGGTCCACCCCGGCCATCAGCATGGCATGCGCTTCAAGAAACGCGCTTTCCACTCTGGCACGGCGCACATCGTCAATCACCAGCCGCCGCGCGATGGTCGCCAGATAGCTTCTGGGCGTGTGCGGAAGCGCGCCATCAGGCCGCTCCAGAAGGCGGCAGAATATATCCTGCGTCAGGTCCGCGGCCTTGTGCGGGCAGCGGGTGTGCCGACGCAGCCAGGCATGCAACCAGTCAGCATGGGCCGCATAGAGCGATCCAATCGCCGATCTCGCTGTCGTTGCCTGCACGCCGTTGCCTCCTGCTCGCAGCCGTCGACGGAAGACAGGCCAAGTGCCATTACCCGGTATATTGGCTGCAAATCATTTGCAATAGCATCCCTTGGCGATAACATGCCACAACATCTGGCCGCGCCCATCGCGACTGGATGTTCCACATAACGACCGCCAGACTCAGGGCGCATCGATCCGCAGACTGAGGCCTGACTGTGGCTCCCCGAAAAACCGGGTGCGAATAGCGTGTATCGGGTGACGGATGGCATAGCTCATGCCGGCGCGGTTGCGGGTTGGCGTAACTCTGCTTACTGCTCCTCCCGGGCATCGCAGCATTGGGGGAAATGGAGATGGAGCATGAACGGCAGGCCAACCTCCCCTATCTGCGCAAAGTCGTGGGCGCCTCGATGGCCGGCACGGTCGTCGAATGGTATGAGTTTTTCCTCTACGGTACCGCCGCGACACTCGTGTTTGGCAAGCTCTTCTTCCCGGATACCGGCAATGAGCTGGACGGGATCATCGCTGCTTTCGCCACTTATGCCGTAGGATTTATCGCCCGGCCGCTGGGCGGCGTGATCTTCGGCCATATTGGCGACAGGATCGGACGCAAAGCGCTGCTCCAGTTCAGCCTCGTGCTGATCGGCGTCTCCACTTTTCTGATGGGGTGCCTGCCGAGCTTCGATCGCATAGGCTATTGGGCGCCAGCGCTTCTCGTGCTGCTGCGCTTCATTCAGGGTTTCGCGCTTGGCGGGGAATGGGGCGGCGCCGTGCTGCTCGTCACCGAACATAGCCCGAACCGCAGCCGGGCTTTCTGGGGGAGCTTCCCACAGGCGGGCGTACCGCTCGGCAATCTGCTGGCGACCGTGGTGTTGCTCATCCTCTCCGCAACCCTGTCCGACGAGGCCTTTCTCTCATGGGGCTGGCGCGTGGGCTTCTGGCTCTCGGTCGTGATTGTCGTCATCGGCTACTATATCCGCACCCAGGTCAGCGACTCCCCCATTTTTGCCGCTGCAAAGGCTAAGGCGGAACAGGCCGCGGAAACTGGCTACGGTCTTGCCGAGTTGTTCAGGCGCTATCCGCGCGCGGTGTTCACCGCCATGGGCCTGCGCTTTGGTGAGAATATCGTCTATTATATGATCGTCACGTTTTCGATCACCTACCTCCACTATCGCCATGTCGACACGACGCGTATCCTCGCTCTGCTCTTCCTCGCCCATATTCTCCATGTGTGTGCTATCCCGTTCATCGGCGCGCTGGCCGATCGCGTGGGTCGTCGGCCGGTCTATATTGCCGGCGCGGCGCTCACCATGGTCTGGCCGTTCGTCGCCTTCCCGCTGTTCGACACAGCCCAAACCGGGCTGATCCTCACGGCAATCATGCTCGGCCTCGCCATTCACGCGCTGATGTATGCGCCGCAGCCGGCAATCATGACGGAGATGTTCCCGACGCGGATGCGCTATTCCGGCGTATCGCTCGGCTATCAGGCCACCGCGATTATCGCGGGATCATGGGCGCCGCTGATCGGCACCACCTTATTGCGCGACTATGGCAACTGGGTGCCCATCGCCTGGTACATCCTGTTCGCCGGCGCGGCCAGCCTCATTTCCGCACTTCTCATGCGGGAGACCAAGGCCATCTCCCTTGTCGCAATTGACGCGGCGGACAGCAGGGCCGGAGCTGGCGGATCATTGTCGACCTGACGCACCCCCTGCCCATGCGCCGCAGGGCTTTTTGAAGCTGTTAACCGGTTTTTCAAGGCAAAGCCTTAGGCCCGCTCCAAATGACGAGGGCGATAAAGGGGCTGGAGCGCTGATGAGCATCGGCAACCGACAGAATAATCCAGAGAATGCGCCGAGCGGCTATCTGTCGCTTAGGGACTTGCTGGCATCCCGTTTTGCCAGCGAGGAAGTGACCAGCGCGGTCCGCACGTTCCAGCTTCGTGCTACGGACAAGATGATCATGATGTCGAGCATCATGGCCATCATCGCCGTGCCCGCCTTCGCCTGGTCCTTCCGCGACACCGCCAACATGACTCTGATGGCCATTGGCGGCCTGATGACGATCGTCCTCTCCGCCCTCCGCTGCATCGATGTGACGCACCGCCGCAAAACCAACTATACCGGCGACCCGGCGGCCGGCATCCGTCGCGTGGTCATCCAGGCCGTGCTGCTGGGTGTTTCATGGTCCCTGCTGCTCTACTCCGTCGGCCACGGCAAGGGCGGCGCGGACTTCACCTTTCTCGTGCTCTTCCATATCGCGCTCATCTGCTCGGGCAGCGCCTCGCTTGCGGCGCTGCCACCGGCCAGCCTTGGCTTCACCAGCATTCTCGGCGCTCTTGCGCTCGCCAGTATCGCAACGGATGTCTGGCCACTGGGCAATATCGCACTCGCCCTGCTTGCGCTGTTCCTTGCGATCATCGTCAAGAATGCGATCAGTCAGGCCCGCCTGATCGCCGAGCACGAAGCCGCGTCCACTGAGCGGATCATCGCCGAGCGTGAGTCCCAGGTGCACGCCAGCCAGTTGCGCGAGGACGAGGTGCGCGAGCAGGCCGAAGCCGAAGCGCGCATGATGAAAGCGCAAAGCGAACGCGAGCGCGAAGTGCGGGACAAGCGCAATACCGAGATGATGGCGCTGGCCGAGCGGTTCGAACAGACCGTGCTCGCCAGCTCCCAGCGTGTCGAGGACGCTGTTCTTGCCCTGACCCGGTTCGCCGCTGACCTGTCCCGCTCCGCATCCTCCATTCAGGAGCGCAATGCGGACGTGGCGCGCATGGCCATCGATACGCGCGGTTCGGTCAACCGCGTCGCGGCCAGCGCACAGGATGTGGCTGAGGCTGCCTCCAGCATTGCCGATGGCGCCGCCAATCAGGCGCAATCCACCGTTGTCGCCCGCTCCGCCTCCCGCTCAAGCGATGAAGCGATCAATGAGCTGGCGCGTCGCGCGTCGGACATTGCCACCATCACGGAACTGATCGACGGTATCGCCCGCCAGACGAACCTCCTCGCGCTCAACGCCGCGATCGAAGCGGCCCGTGCGGGTGACGCTGGCCAGGGTTTTGCCGTGGTGGCCGGCGAGGTGAAAGTGCTGGCAGCCAAAACACAGGCCGCCACGCTGGAGATCGACGGGCAGCTCAAGGACATGCAGATGCAGGTGGGTGGCGCCGTCGCGTCCATCGCGGAATCGACCGACCGGATGGAGAAGGTCGCGAATGCCGCGGAAAGCATTGCGCGCGCCGCCGCGGAACAGCAGCGCGCGATCACGGAAATCGGCTCGGCCGCCGGATCAGCGGCGGATAGCGCCGCAACGCTGGAGACCGCTTTCACCGCTGTCGCTCAGGCCAGCGGTGAGGCCGGCACCCTCTCCAGGCAGGTCCGCGAAACGGCCGACACCCTCCAGACACAGGCGGAGGATCTGCGCGGAGCGGCCCTTTCCTTCATCGCCCATCTCCGCGCGGCATAAGCGCCTCCTGCCCCGCCCACAGCACTCCGGAAGTGTCTCAAAAGCAGATAGCATCCATTATTGCGCTATTCCCGGCCAAACCGTTAGGCAGAATGTTAACTCTCCCTGACGCATGCATAGCCCATGCGAAAGCTGCCTGATTTCAAAGCTCCCTGGCGTAAGGCACAAAGCCTGCTCGGAGAGCAAAAGGGAGCGCTGCTGCCCGTAGCGGCGGTGGCGCTGATCGCCATTCTCGGCATGCTTGGCAGCGGGCTCGATCTTGGCCGCGCGTATATGGCGAAGGCGCGCCTTCAGCAGGCCTGCGACGCCGGCGTCCTTGCCGGCCGCGCGGAACTCTCCGTCATGGCATGGGACAGTGGCGCAAAGCAGGCCGCCAACGCCATTTTCGACGAGAATTTCCCGACCGGGAAGTTCGGGGCGACCGACCTCGTCTACAAATATCAGGCGGACTCCGCCAAGCATGTGACCGGCGTGGCGACAGCCACGATGAACACCACGCTCATGCGGATTTTCGGCAAGAAGGACATTCCCATCTCGGCGGCATGCTCGGCCGAGACGCAGATGCCCAATGTCGACGTCATGTTCGTGCTCGACACGACCGGGTCCATGAACTCCGTCAATCCCGGTGACTCCAAGAACCGCATCGGCGTGCTGCGCGACGCGGTGCAGAGCTTTTACACGTTCGTCGAAGGCAATAAGGTCGCCGGCGCGCAGACACGCTATGGCTTCGTCCCCTTTTCAACCAATGTGAATGTCGGCCACCTGCTCAAGCCGGAATGGATCGTAGACAGCGCGGCTTATCAGTCCCGCCGGTTCAGCCATATCGACAACAGCGAGACGCGCATCGCGGACATTTCGGAGTGGGGAGGCTGGACAGCCAGCGGCGGCACGGAATACACCACATTCACCGTCCTGACGGGCGAAGGCGCCTGCATCCCTCCACCACAGGAAGGCTGGTCCACCACGAGCAGCTATGGCACGCCGACAGTCACCTATGACGAGTTTGGTCGTGAGATAGAGGTCGTTACGGTTACTGACACACAAAACGGCACCACATACTGGGTGGATACGTCCGAAGGTGAGTGCCGCATCTACAAGTCTGTACGAAACAACTACGTAGAAACTTACAATCAAAAGAACATATATTATAGTAAAGATACAGCGATATATTGGTATGGACCAATAAATTATAATCTCGCGCCGCTAAAGGCGAATGTCAGCGATGGCTTCCTAACCGGTAGCGGCTCCCTCAATGTGCCCATCGACCCGCATGGATGGGCAAGAACCATTCCATGGAACGGCTGCATCGAAGAACGCCAGACCGTCAATACCACCATCAATGGGACCATCCCGACCGGTGCCTATGATCTGGACATCGACATGATCCCGAGCACCGATCCTGCAACACGCTGGCGCCCTTCTCTCCCGGGCCTCATTTATGCGCGGTGGGATCTTCAGAATTGGCTATCCTACTCGTATCTGAGCAAGTGGCACCATGTTCACATCGGCGACTATGACGGCGGCTCGCTGGCGGTCTGCCCGAGCAAGGCCCGTCGACTCTCCGTCATGTCCGCATCGTCGTTGCAGGATTATCTGGCTGGCCTCCAGGTCGCCGGGACGACATATCCCGATGCCGGTATGATCTGGGGTTCCCGTCTGCTCTCGGGTGAAGGCCTGTTCGCGGCGGACAACCAGTATTCCAGCAATGGCGGCCCGATCATGCGGCACCTCATCCTGATGACCGACGGTCAGACAGAGCCAGCCATCAACGCCTACACGCCCTATGGCTATGAGCCGCTTGACCGCCGCAGGACGCCCGTCGACCACCCGCCAACCGACGCCGAACTGACAGACACGGTGAACGGCCGCTTTCAGGCCATTTGCGCGGCCGCGCGCGGAAAATTCACCGTCTGGGTCATCGCCTTCGGCACGGAACTGACGGACAATCTCAAAAACTGCGCGACGCCCGGCTCGGCTTTTCAGGCCAATAACGCAAGCGAACTCAACACCGCGTTCCGCGACATTTCCGGCCGTATCGCCAACCTGAGACTGACACAGTGACGCAGCCTGCCGGCTCGCCCACGTCCAGCCAGTGCAAGCCTACGGCATGGACGCGCGGCGTCGCCACGGTGGAACTGGCCATCCTGCTCCCTGCCTTCCTCCTTGTCACCCTGGGCGGAATAGAGATTGGCCACCTGCTCTACGTAAAGACGGTCCTGCGCGGCGAGATCGAACGGGCGGGCCGCTCATCCTCGCTGGAAACCGGCATCACGAACATCAGCACAATCGACACCAAGGTCACCAACATCGTGCAGCGCGTCGCGCCGGGCGCCAATGTTACGTTCGATCGCCGGTCCTATCGCAGCTACGCCAACGTCAAGAACCGTGCCGAGCCCTTTCAGGATGGCAATGGCGATGGCATCTGCAACAATGGCGAGGCCTATCAGGACATGAACAATAATGGCCATTGGGATGCCGACGCAGGCCTCGCCGGCCTTGGCAGCGCGCGGCAAATCGTGGCCTACGACATCAACGTGAAATTCCAGCCGCTCTTCCCCTTCATGGAAAAGGCGCTTTCGAAGAGCGCGTTCGAGATGAAGACGTCCACGCAGCTGCGCAACCAGCCTTACTCCGCCGCGTCGATCGTCGAAACAAGGGCCTGCTCGTGATCGGCGTGCCCCTCCTGACGCGGGCCCCGCGGCGCCTATGGCTTGTCAGAATCCTCGGCGAGCGCGGCGCGGTCCTCATTGAATTCGCCATCATCCTGCCGGTCTTTCTCATCGGCATTCTGATGGGCGGCGACATCGCTTATTATGTGATCGTCAAACAGCAGGTGAGCTACATCGCGCGGACAACGGCAGATAATGCGTCGCGCATTGGCGAAGACAATACCCGTCCGATCAAACAGGTCAGCGAGGCGGACATACTCGATGTGCTGACCGGCGGCACCACGCAAGCCCCCGGTCTCGACTTCGCAAAAAATGGTCGCATCATCCTCTCCAGCCTGGAGCGAAATGCCTCCGGCGGACAATGGCTTCACTGGCAGCGCTGCATTGGCCAGCTGAGCCATGCTTCGACCAATGGCAAACAGGGCGACGGCGCCACCGGTTCCGCCTTTCCCGGCATGGGTAAGACCAAGATCACCGCACCGTCCGGCTCGGCGATCATGTTCGTAGAGGTCGCCTATGAGTTCCAGCCACTATTCGGGCAATTCTGGCGGTCCTCGGTCAAGATAACGGATAGCGCCGCCTTTCGCGTACGTGAACCACGCGATCTCGACAAACTCTACAATGCAGAAAGTGTCACGCCCGCTGCCTGCGGCAACTGAATCCAACAGATCCACAGCCTGCCTGAGCCGGGCATGATCGGCGGCCCCGGTGATCGCATGTCGCCATGCACCGAGGCCGCCTCCACGCAAGAAGGTCGCAGTCCTTGCATGGTATTCCGGATCACGGAATTCCAGTTTGCGGGCGAAATACCAGACTCCGTCCGCAAGCGATGGATAATGCGGAAGCAGGCATGACCGAAAGGTCCGTGTTTCCGCGCCTGTGCCAATTCTGAACGAAAACGCAACAATCGCCCTGCGGCAAGACGTCAGCGGGGATTTTCAACGATGTACATCGTCATGATCTTTCCCCTCTTGACCTTCCCACCATGGGAAGCCCCATATCGCCGGCGAAGGCATGGAGGCACCGCAAGCGACATGACAACCGCGACATTATCCGGGCAGGACATCGCTGCGATCGCAGCCGGGCGGGAAGCACTCATCCTGCCCATCGAAGGGATGAATTGCGCCTCCTGTGTCGGGCGGGTCGAACGGGCGCTTCGGGCCGTTCCCGGGGTTGCCGACGCGACGGTCAACCTCGCCACCGGGAAGGCCAGCATCTATGGCACGGCATTGCCCGAAGCGCTCGCCGTCGCTGTCTCCAACGCCGGATACACCGCCCACCCCGTGCTGGCCAACCCCGCCGCTGATGCGGAGATGGCAGCACATAAGGCGGCGGACGCACGCGCGCTGAAGCGCGATCTTCTCGTTGCGCTGGCCCTCGCCACCCCCGTCTTCATGCTGGAAATGGGCGCGCACCTCATTCCCGGCGTCCATCATTTCATTGCCCGCACGATCGGCACACAGATGAGCTGGTACATCCAGTGGATCCTGACGACGCTGGTGCTTGCCTTCCCCGGCCGGCGTTTCTTCAAGGCCGGCATTCCCGCGCTTCTGCGTGGCGCACCGGATATGAATGCACTGGTCGCGATCGGAACATTCGCCGCCTATGCCTGCTCGCTCGTCGCCACCTTCGCGCCGGACCTGCTGCCAACTGGCACGGTGAACGTCTATTATGAAGCCGCAGCGGTCATCATTGCGCTGATCCTGCTCGGGCGCCATCTTGAAGCGCGCGCGCGCGGCCGCGCATCGCAGGCGATCGAGCGGCTCATCGGCCTGCAAGCCAATACCGCGCGTGTCCTGCGCGACGGGCGCTGGGCGGACATTCCCATTGATGATGTGGTGACGGGCGACATGGTCGCGGTACGACCGGGCGAACACATCCCCGTGGATGGCACCGTGACGGACGGGGAAAGCTTCGTCGACCAGTCCATGATAACCGGCGAGCCCATTGCGGTCGCGCGCGGACCGGGGGACAGCCTCGTGGGCGGCACGGTGAACCAAAAGGGCGCACTCCAGTTCCGCGTAACGGCGGTCGGCGCGGCAACCATGCTCGCGCGCGTCATCCACATGGTCGAGCAAGCGCAAGGCGGCCGGCTACCGATCCAGGCGCTGGTCGACAAGGTGACGATGTGGTTCGTTCCCGCCGTCCTCGCGCTCGCGGCGCTCACCTTCGCCGTCTGGCTCATCTTCGGCCCCGCCCCGGCGCTGAGTTTCGCACTGGTAAACGCCGTCGCGGTCCTCATCATCGCCTGCCCCTGCGCCATGGGCCTCGCCACACCCGCCGCGATCATGGTCGGCACCGGGCGCGGCGCGGAACTGGGCATCCTCTTCCGCAAGAGCGAGGCGCTTCAACTGCTGCGGGATACGCGGGTCGTCGCGGTCGACAAGACCGGGACGCTTACGGAAGGACACCCCGCCCTTACCGATCTGCATGTGACGGACGGGTTCGATCCGCGTGAGGTCCTCGGCCTCATTGCCGCGGTCGAAGATCGCTCCGAACACCCGATCGCCCGCGCGATCGTCGACGCGGCCAAAGCCGACGGCATCCCCCTGCCCCCGATCAGCGCCTTTGCCGCGCTCACCGGCCTTGGCGTACGCGCGGACGTGGCGGGCCGCCACGTGCGGATCGGCGCGGACCGCTATATGCGCGACCTGGGGATCGACATCGCGCCATTTGACGACACGGTCGAACGACTGGGTCATGAAGGGAAGTCGCCGCTCTACGCCGCGATTGACGGACGCCTCGTAGCCATCATCGCCGTGGCCGATCCGATCAGGGAGAGCACGCCCGCCGCCATTGCCGCGCTCCACGCGCTCGGCATCCGGGTTGCGATGCTGACCGGCGACAATGCGCGCACAGCCCATGCCATCGCCCGCCAGATCGGCATCGACGAAGTAGTGGCCGAGATGTTGCCCGAAGGCAAGGTGACCGCAATCCAGAGACTCCGGCACGAACATGGCCAGGTCGCCTTCGTGGGCGACGGTATTAACGATGCTCCCGCACTGGCCACAGCCGATGTAGGTCTGGCGGTCGGGACAGGCACGGATATCGCCATCGAGACGGCAGATGTCGTGCTGATGTCCGGCAATCCGGGCGGCATTGCCACGGCAATCGCGCTCTCACGGGCGACGATCGGCACCATTCGCCAGAATCTCTTCTGGGCCTTCGCTTATAATGCCGCGCTGATCCCGGTGGCGGCTGGCGCGCTCTACCCGATATGGAACATCCTCCTCTCGCCTGTCTTCGCGGCGGGCGCGATGGCGCTGTCCAGTCTGTTCGTGCTGGGGAACTCCCTGCGGCTGCGTCGCTTTGCGCCGTCCGGGATGACAAGGGAGGGTGAGCAAGCATGAACATCGGCGAAGCGGCCAGAGCATCGGGCGTCTCCGCCAAGATGATCCGCTATTATGAGGAGACGGGCCTCATTCCACCGGCGGAACGGCAAGCATCGGGCTATCGCGATTACGGCGTGGCAGACGTGCATATGCTGCGTTTCATCCGTCGCGCCCGCGACCTTGGCTTCGCGCTCGCGGAAATCAACGCGCTGCTCAGCCTCTGGCGCGACAAGGACAGGCAAAGCGCGGATGTGAAGCGGATCGCCCAGGGCCATATCGCGGAACTCCGGGCACGGATCGCCCGGCTGGAGCAGATGGCCGGTACGCTTGAAACACTGATCGGTTGCTGCGCGGGCGACGACCGGCCCGATTGCCCGATCCTCACCGATCTTGAAACGGCGCCGGCGTCGGCCCTGCCTCGCCAAGTGGATAGCCCCGATTTTTAAACAACGGCTCTAAAAGGACCAAAACGATACGAAAAAGCCCGATGAGCCGCGCCATCCAGCCCATGCGGTACGATAAGGCGCGCCTCAGCCAGTCGACAAACCATGGTCGCCATGCTCATGATGATCCATAAAGCGATGCAATAGACATTCAAAACGTCTTGCTTCTCACTCTCATTAACATACAATTTGCATATAATCCTGCATGAAAGCCGGTCTATGGATCATCCTCGCTCCTCCCAGCAATGGGCGCCCGTCATTCACCGCGATGGCCGCAAGGGTGGACATCCGCTCTACCTCGCCATTGCCGACGCGATCGCCACCGATATCCAGGCCGGCACGCTCGTCCCGGGCGACCGCCTGCCGCCGCACCGCATATTGGCCGAAGCGCTCGACATAGATTTTACCACGGTCAGCCGGGCCTATGCCGAAGCCAGCAAGCGCGGCCTGGTCGAAGGACGGGTCGGACAGGGCACATATGTGCGCGCGATCCGCACCTCAAGGGACCGCGCGCCAGAGGCCCGGCCGGTCATGGACATGGCGATGAACATGCCACCCCGATTCGATGATCCCGCCCTGAACCGGCGGCTGTGGACCAGCGTTGCGGATGTTGGCGCGGAAGGCGGGCTGGATCTTCTGCTGCACTATCATGAGGCCGGCGGAGGCGGCGAGGACAAGGCCGCCGGCGTCCGCTGGCTCGCCCCCCGCCTGCCCGGCCTCACACCGGAACGACTGGTCATCTGCCCCGGCGCTCAAGGAGCGCTGCTTTCCCTCCTCACCCTCTTCGGCCGGCAGGGCGAACCGATCGCCGTGGAAGCGCTCGCTTATCCCGGCCTGCGCTCACTTGCCGCGCACCTCGCCAGACCATTGCTTGCAATCGACATGGACGAGAACGGCATCATACCGGAATCCCTAGAGAAAATATGTCAGATCAGCGCTCCTAAACTGCTGTACTGCAACCCCACGCTCCACAATCCGACGACCGTGACAATGCCGCGCGCGCGCCGTGAGGCGATTGTCGAAATTGCCCGGCGCCATGGCATGCGGATCATCGAGGATGATGCCTATGGCGTGCTCTCGGGAGACGACACACCACCATTGGCCGCGCTCGCGCCGGACATCGTTTACCATGTCGCCGGGCTTTCCAAATGCCTCTCCCCCTCGCTGCGGATCGCCTATGTCGCAGTGCCCGAGCCACGCGTGGCAACCCGGCTGGCAAGCGTGACGCGCGCCACCGCATCCATGGCTTCTCCCATTGGTGCAGCCGTTGCCACACGCTGGATCAACACCGGCCTTGCCGACGCGACGCTCGCCAATATCCGCGCTGAGACCGAGGCACGCCGCCAGATCGTCACCGAACTGCTTGGCGACGCGGGCGTCCGCACCGCACGCCACGGCTTCCATGCCTGGCTACCGCTCGCCAACGGCTGGACCCGTGGTGAAATGGCCGCCCGCCTCCGCGTCGCGAATATCGGTGTGGTGGCGAGCGATGCCTTTGCCGTGGGCGACGCACCGGAAGCGATACGGATCGGGCTGGGCGGCGCGCCGACGCGTGAAGCGCTGCGACATGGGCTGGAGGTGATCGCGGACCTTGCCGCCAGTTCGCCCGCCATGTCCTCCATGATAATTTGAATGCATATTGTATTGACTGAAATCTGAGACAATCCGATAGATTGCGTCAACGAATCGTCGGGGAGCCGGTTCCGGGGGCGTTCGTCGCAACTCCATTCGTAGCCGGGCGATCGATTCGACACCGATGATGAGTCGTGTCGTCATGATTATGATTGAATGGCAATGCTGGCGCCGGACCAACCGGATGGCTGGCCCCCGACAGGTTACAGCGCCTGATCGGACTTTGGCGGGCATGCTTCAGGGCACCGGGCGACTATGGCCGCATGTGCCGGCCAATCCCGACCCACGACGACAGCCGACCTGTGCGCGTGCGCCCCGCTATCCGACCGATTTTTCGGCCCGGTATTTCCGCGAAGCGATCCTCATGAAAGCGACGAACTGACATGTCTCAAGAGAAACTGCTGACGAAGGTCGGGCTCTGGCTCGGCATCGTGCTGGTGGCGCTGGTCGCGATGGCACTGGCCAAGGACAGCGCCTATGCGGTGCAGATGGCGATTATCGCGGCGGCCGCGCTGATCGGCGCTACGGTCACCATGCGCGGCGCGGACTTCCGCGTGCTGAACGGGCTCATCCCGCCGCCGGCCATCCGCAACGACCTCTATGACGACGATCCGGTTCGCTGGGGCGTGGTAGCCACCGTCTTCTGGGCCGTGGTCGGCTTCGCGGCGGGGCTCTTTATCGCGCTCCAGCTTGTTTTCCCGTCGCTCAACTTCGGCAGTGAGTTCACCACCTTTGGCCGGCTGCGGCCGCTCCACACATCGGCGGTGATCTTTGCCTTCGGGGGCAACGCACTGATCGCCACCAGCTTTTACGTGGTGCAGCGCACCTGCCGTGCCCGCCTCGCCTTCCCCGCGCTCGCCCGCTTCGTCTTCTGGGGCTACCAGCTCTTCATCGTGCTGGCTGCCTCCGGCTATGTGCTGGGCGTCACGGAATCGCGCGAATATGCCGAGCCGGAATGGCTGGTGGACCTCTGGCTGGTCGTTGTCTGGGTCGCCTATTTCGTCGTGTTCGTCGGCACACTGCTCAAGCGCAACGAGCCGCATATCTATGTGGCGAACTGGTTCTACCTCTCTTTCATCATCACTATCGCGATGCTGCACATCGTCAATAATCTGGCGATCCCGGTCAGCATCTTCGGCTCCAAGAGCTACTCGCTCTTCGCCGGCGTGCAGGATGCGCTGACCCAATGGTGGTACGGGCATAACGCGGTGGCGTTCTTCCTCACCGTCCCGTTCCTCGCCATGATGTATTACTTCGTGCCGAAGCAGGCGGAGCGGCCAATCTATAGCTACCGTCTCTCGGTGCTCCACTTCTGGTCGCTGATCTTCCTCTACATCTGGGCCGGCCCGCACCACCTCCATTACACAGCGCTGCCCGACTGGGCGCAGACGCTGGGCATGGTCTTCTCCGTGGTGCTCTGGATGCCGAGCTGGGGCGGCATGATCAACGGCCTGATGACGCTGAACGGCGCGTGGGACAAGATCCGTACCGATCCCATCATCCGCATGATGGTCTTCGCGCTCGCCTTCTACGGCATGGCCACCTTCGAGGGGCCGATGATGTCGATCAAGGCCGTGAACAGCCTCTCGCATTATACCGAATGGACCGTGGGGCATGTTCACGCCGCAGCGCTTGGCTGGAACGGCATGATTACCTTCGCTGCGATCTATTATCTCGCGCCGCGCCTGTGGGGTCGCAAGCGGCTCTACTCGGTCCGTATGGTGAACTGGCACTTCTGGCTCGCGACCACCGGCATCGTGCTCTACGCCGCGTCCATGTGGGTCGCGGGCATCATGCAGGGCCTGATGTGGCGTGAATATGGCAGCAATGGCTACCTGGTTTACGCCTTCGCGGAAGTCGTGGCGGCCATGAAGCCCTATTATCTGATGCGCGCATTGGGCGGCACTCTCTATCTCGCCGGCGGCGTGGTGATGGTGTGGAACGTCTGGCGCACCATCGCGGGCCATGAGCGCGTCGAAACCTCGATGGGTGCCGCGCCGAGCAGCTTCGATACGGCGCGTGATCGCCCGATTCTCCCCACCGCAGCCGAATAGCAGGAAGAAAACATGACCAGCAGGATCTTCGATCACAAGCGCATCGAGCGCAACGTGACCGTGCTCGGCGTCTTGTCGCTCGTTGCGGTGGCGATCGGCGGCATTGTCGAGATCGCGCCGCTCTTCTGGATCGACTCCACGATCGAGAAGGTGGAAGGCGTACGCCCCTACACGCCGCTCGAACTGGCCGGCCGCAACATCTACATCCGTGAGGGCTGTTATAGCTGCCACAGCCAGCAAATCCGCCCGTTCCGTGACGAGGTGGAGCGCTACGGGCACTATAGCCTCGCGGCCGAGAGCATGTATGATCACCCCTTCCAGTGGGGCTCCAAGCGCACCGGGCCGGACCTCGCCCGTGTGGGCGGCCGCTATTCGGACGAATGGCATGTCCAGCATCTCATCGATCCGCGCGCGGTGGTGCCGGAATCGATCATGCCGCCCTACGCTTTTCTGGCGAAGCGGCCGCTCGACACTTCCAACATGGGCGCCCATCTGGCCGCGCTCCGCAAGGCGGGCGTTCCCTATACGGATGATGCCATAGAGAATGCCGATGCGGACCTGCGCGCGCAGGTCGACCCCTTCGCCGACACTGCCGGCCTGATGAAGCGCTACCCCAAGGCTCAGGTGCGGGACTTTGACGGTGATCCCTCTCGCCTGACGGAGATGGATGCCCTCGTCGCCTATCTCCAGATGCTCGGCACGCTTGTCGACTTCGACGCCGCAAAGGCACAGGAGCGCCCCCGGTGACATATGAATTCGTCCGCGATTTTTCCGCAACATACGGCTTTGTTTTCATGGCGCTTGTGTACGCGGCGACCGTGCTGTGGGCGTTCCGCCGCCGCTCGGGCGCTGCATATGATCACGCCGCGAACATGATCTTCGCCGAGGATGAGCAGCAGGAACCCAACCGGGAGGCCCGCCATGACTGAGAAGAAACGTATCGACGAAGTCACCGGCGTCTCGACCGTCGGCCATGAGTGGGACGGCATCGAGGAACTCGACAATCCCATGCCACGCTGGTGGCTGTGGGCGCTCTACCTCACGATCGCCTGGGGTATCGTCTATGTCGTCCTTTACCCCGCCTGGCCCCTCGTCCACCGCGCGACGGCGGGCGTGCTCGGCTGGAGCAGCCGTGGTCAGCTTGAGCAGGAACTGGAAGCCGACCGCCTGAAGCGGGCGCCTATCCATGCGGCGATCGCCCGCCTCCCGGTCGAGCAGATCGCGGCGAACCCGGCGCTGCATGATGCCGCGATCGAAGGCGGGCGCTCCGCATTCAAGGTGCATTGCGTGCAGTGCCACGGCTCGGGCGCGGCCGGATCGGCCGGCTATCCCAATCTTAATGACGACGACTGGCTGTGGGGCGGCAATATCCAGCAGATCCACTTCACGATCATGCATGGCATCCGCAACCCGGACCTCGCGCAGACCCGCCAATCGTTGATGCCCGCCTTCGGGCAGGACGGCATCCTGCAGCCCGCTGAGATCCAGGACGTCGTCTCCTATATCCGCTTCATCTCGGGTCAGGAGAAGGACAGCAAGGCGGCGCGGCGCGGCGCGACGCTCTACACCGCCAACTGCGCGGTGTGCCACGGTCCCGCTGGTAAAGGCGATCGTTCCGTCGGCGCGCCTAATCTCACCGATCCAATCTGGCTCTATGGCGGCGACCGGGAAGCGATCACCCGCTCGGTCACCTATTCCCGCCGGGGCGTGATGCCCGCATGGGAAGGCCGGCTTGACCCTGTGACGACCAAGATGCTGGCGGTCTATGTCCACTCTCTTGGCGGCGGCGAAGCGATGCCCAAAGCCGAAACCGCAGCGACGGGAGCAACGACAACGGGATCCGCTTCCGCCGCAACCTCCGCCCAGGCGGCAGCGCCGGCACCCGCACCGGAGCATAGCCCCGTACCATGAACGCCCCCTCCTCGACCGCCCTGTTTGAAGCCCGCCGCAAGGTCTTCCCCAAGGCGGTCGACGGCGTCTATCGCCGCCTCAAATGGGCGGTCATGGCGATCACCCTTGCCATCTACTACATCACGCCCTGGCTGCGCTGGGACCGCGGCCCACATGCGCCCGATCAGGCGGTGCTGATCGATCTGGCGCACCGGCGCTTCTACATGTTCTCCATCGAGATCTGGCCGCACGAATTTTATTATGTCGCCGGCCTGCTCATCATGGCGGGCATCGGCCTCTTCCTCGTGACAAGCGCCGTTGGCCGGGCATGGTGTGGCTATGCCTGCCCGCAAACGGTGTGGACGGACCTCTACGTGCATGTCGAGCGCTTCATCGAGGGCGATCGCAACGCCCAGATCAGGCTCCAGCGCGCGGCATGGGGGCCCGCTAAGATCGTCAAACGCGTGACCAAGCACAGCATCTGGCTGCTCATCGCGATAGCAACCGGCGGCGCGTGGATATTCTACTTCGCCGACGCGCCGACGTTGTTCCGGGACATCTTCAACGGCTCTGCTCTCCCCGTCGCCTACGCGACCATCGGCGTGCTCACCGCCACCACTTATGTTCTGGGTGGGCTGATGCGTGAGCAGGTGTGCATCTATATGTGCCCCTGGCCGCGCATACAGGCGGCGATGGTCGACGAGAAATCCCTCATCGTCACCTACAAGCACTGGCGCGGGGAGCCGCGCACCCACGGCCTCAAGCGCGCCGCGCCCGAGGGCGAGAAAGTGGGCGACTGCATTGACTGCAATGCCTGCGTCGCGGTCTGCCCGACGGGTGTGGACATTCGCCAGGGTTCACAACTTGGCTGCATCACCTGCGGCCTCTGCATCGATGCGTGCGACAAGGTGATGACCCAGCTCGATCGACCCGACCGGCTGATCGGCTACACCACGGCGCTCGACGCCAAGCTCGCGCAGGAAAGCCAGCCGACGCAAACGGCCCTTCAGCGCCTCTTCCGGCCGCGCACCATCCTCTATTTCATGCTCTGGTCGTCGATTGGCCTTGCCATGCTCTTCGCTCTTGGCCAGCGCGCGCGCATAGACATCAGCGTGCAGCAGCAGCGCAACCCCATCTGGGTACGCCTCTCAGACGGCGCGATCCGCAACAATTATACGGTGGGCATCCGCAATATGGAGAGCCGGCCACGCACCATGGAAATCACCATAGAGGGCGTGAAAGGCGCCGTGATCTGGGGCGAGCAGGGTTCGCGCGATCAGGCATCCGATCGCCTGAGGATCAATGTCGAACCGGACTCGGTTCGCAAGGCACCGATCTTCGTCGTTGCCCCCGCGCAGGGCGAGCAGCGCACGCCGCTGCGCTTCATCGTCCGGGCGCTCGATCAGGAAGGCGGCACCGACAGCGATGAGAATTTCTTCGAACGGCCCGGAGGCAACTAGATGACGCGCAAGTTCACCGGCTGGCATATGACCGCGATCATCGTCGCTTTTTTCGGCGTCGTCATCGCCGTCAACATTCTCATGGCGACCCTCGCCGTCACCACCTTCGGCGGTACTGTTGTCGACAACAGCTATGTCGCGAGCCAGAGCTATAACAAGTGGCTGGCCGAGGCCCGCAGACAGCGCGCCGAAGGCTGGCAAGCGGAGGTTGTCCGCATGGCTGACGGCCATGTACGCGTGACGGTGAAGGAAGCGGCCATCGTGCCTGCCAATGGCCATCTCGTCGGCATCGCCGCTCGCCCGGTCGGCAAGGAGCCTGATCGCCCGCTCAGCTTCCACCGGGATGGCAATGGCGGCTTCATCTCCGCCCAGGCCCTTCCGGGCGGACGCTGGCTCATCCACCTCACCATCGAGGATGGCAGCCAGTCAAGCGCCCGGTTCACGCGCGAACTCGCCGAATGAGCGCGGCCGGCGCGCATGCTGGCGACGTGCTGGACGGATCAGCCGGTCCGCTCACCAGCTATTTCAATGTGCCGGCAATTCATTGCGCCGGCTGCATCTCCAAGCTGGAAGGCGGCCTGGCGCGTAACCCCGCCGTGCAGGAAGCGCGCGTCCATTTCGGCCTCAAGCGTCTGCGGATTACCCATACGCCCGATGTGACAGAGGATGCGCTGCGCGCCGCGATCGGCAAGATCGGCTTTGAGGCCCATGCCGTCTCTCAGGAGGCGCTGGGCGAGGTGCCGGACGAAGGCGCCCGCCTGCTCCGCGCGCTCGGCGTCGCCGGCTTTGCCTCGATGAACGTGATGCTGCTCTCCGTCTCGGTCTGGGCCGGGGCGGACGGCGCGACCCGCGATCTGTTCCACTGGCTCTCCGCGCTCATCGCCTTTCCCGCTGTCGCCTACGCCGGCCAGCCCTTCTTCCGCAGCGCGTGGAGCGCCCTGCGCCACTGGCGCACCAACATGGACGTGCCGATCTCCATCGGCGTGCTTTGCGCCACCGCCTACAGCCTCTACGAGACGATCACGGGTGGGCCGCATGCCTATTTCGACAGCGCGCTGACGCTGATCTTCTTCCTGCTTTCGGGCCGCTATCTCGATGCCGCGATGCGACGGCGCGCGCATGACAGCGTGCTCGCCCTCCAGAAGCAGCGGCCGGACAAGGCGCTGCGCCTGCTGCCCGATGGCACGAGCGAATGGCGGCGCGCGGACGAGCTGGCACCGAACATGCGTATCCTGATCGCGGCGGGCGAGCGCGCGGCGGCGGACGGCATCGTGGAAGACGGCGTCTCACATGTGGACCGATCGCTGGTGACGGGCGAGAGCGTGCCGGTGCGAACCGCGCATGGCGACCAGATCCTTGCCGGGATGCTGAACCTCGACGGGCCGCTCACCGTCAAGATCACCGCGGCGGGCGGCAGCACCGCTATTGCCGAGATCGGGCGACTGATGGAGGCCGCCTCACAGGGGCGCTCTCGCTATGTGCGTCTGGCCGATCGGGTCGCGCGCTTTTATGCGCCGTTCGTCCACACGCTGGCGGCAAGCGCGCTTATCGGCTGGCTGCTGGCCGGCGCGGGCGCGCATCAGGCCATCATGATCGCCGTTGCGGTGCTCATCATCACCTGCCCATGCGCGCTCGGCCTCGCCGTGCCGGTGGCGCAGGTCGTCGCGGTGGGATCGCTCGCGCGGCGCGGCGTGGTGGTGAAGACGGACTCGGCGCTGGAACGACTTGCCGAGGCGGATGTCGCCGTCTTCGACAAGACGGGCACGCTAACGCTCGGCCGGCCCGAGCCCCTCCCCCTCCCCGTACTCTCGCCCGACGCGGCGTCCGCCTTGCTCACGCTTGCGCGATCGACCCGGCACCCGCTGGGTCAGGCGCTGGTCGCGACGCTGGAAAAAGCCGGTGTCACGCCGCGGGCAGGCGCGGACGTGAGTGAAGTGGCGGGCTATGGCGTCGAGGGGCTGTTCGATGGCCGCCGCGCCCGCCTTGGCCGGCCGGACTGGGTGGGCCTCCCCACCGGGAGCGATGAGGACGAGGCACTACTCCACACCGCATTCGCTCTGGAGCCCGAAGCCCCCGTCCGCCTTTCCTTCCGCGACGCTGTCCGGCCAGATGCCGCACGTACGCTGGAGGCGCTGGCCGCGCGCGACATGGAAGTACTGATCCTCTCCGGAGACAAGAGCCAAGCCGTTTCCGCGCTCGCCACCACGCTCGCCGTGCAGGGCCGCGCCGAACTGAGCCCCGCCGACAAATCCGACGCTCTGCGCGAGATCGCCTCGCACGGGCATAAGGCGCTCATGGTCGGCGACGGGCTGAACGACGGCCCGGCATTGCGGCAGGCGCATGTCTCCATCGCGCCCGCGGCGGCCAGCGATGTCGGCCAGTCCGCAGCGGACCTCATCTTTCTGGGCGACTCGCTCTTCCCGGTTTCCCGCGCGGTGCAGGCCTCCCGGCGCACCATGCGAGTCGTTCGGCAGAATCTCGGCATTGCGGCGTGCTACAACCTCATCGCCATCCCGCTCGCGCTCGCCGGGTTCGTGACGCCGCTGGTCGCGGCGCTCGCCATGTCCGGCTCATCAATCATTGTCGTGGGCAATTCGCTGCGGCTACGCTCGGCAGCGTCATGAACGGCCTTGCCATTCTCATCCCGGCAGCGCTCGCCATGGGTCTGGGTGGCCTCGCCTGTTTCCTCTGGGCTGTCCGCACCGGCCAGTTCGACGATATGGACGGCGCCGCCCACCGCATCCTCATGGATGAAGACGAGCCCAAGGCGCCCTGAAAGTCCGCTTACTTCCCCGCTGCCACCAGTACCGTTGCCAGACCGGCGAACATGCCGCGCAGACTTTCCTCGATCTCCACGTCGATATACTCGTCAGGCGCGTGCGCTCCGCCACCGCTGCCGCCCGAACCAATGGCGATCGCCGGGATGCCGAGGCTCATCGGGATGTTCGCGTCGGTCGAGAGCGGCACGAAACGCGGGGTGTACCCAAAGGCACGCGAGGCGGCGAACGCTGCCGTCGCAAGCGGTCCGCCCTCATCCGTCTGCCCGGCCGGCCGATCGCCGATCTTTTCGAATGTGACTGTCACCTTGCCGCGCACGGTCGAGCGCGTGGCATTTTCCTCATCCACCGCCTTACGAGCGATGGCTTGCAAGGCTGTGTCTACCCGGTCCACTTCAGCGGGCGCGACAGAGCGAATGTCGATATCCACGAACGCCGAATTGGGAATGGTGTTGACCGACGTGCCGCCACCGATCACGCTGGCCGAATATGTCGTGCGCGGATCGGCCGGCACAGTGACCTCGTAAAGCCGGCTCATCGTCTTGCCGAGCGGCACCATGGGGTTCACGATACCGAAGTTGCCGAAGCTGTGGCCGCCCGGCCCGGAAAACACGACATGATAGCGGCGCGACCCGACACCGCGCGTCACGATGGTGGATGCCCCGTTGCTATCCATGGTGATGAACGCCGCAGCCTTCGCCGCGCGCGGATCATGCGTGAAGAGATGGCGCACCCCGCGCAGATCGCCGGGCCCCTCCTCCCCGACATTGCCGATAAAGAGAATGTCCCGCTCCGTGCGGACACCAGCCTTGTCGAGCGCGCGGATATAGGCAAGCAGCACGGCGAGGCCGCGCGTGTCATCGCCAATGCCAGGCGCCATCAGCTTCGTGCCCTCACGCCGGACCTTCACATCCGTCCCCGCCGGAAACACCGTATCGAGATGCGCCGCGATAATGAGCGGCGGCAGGCGGCGATTGCTGCCCGGCCGCACACCGATGACATTGCCGATGCTATCAATGGTCACATCCTTAAGGCCACTGGCGCGCATCATCTCCGCATAGGCCTTGCCCCGCGCTTCCTCGCCGAAGGGCGGAGCCGGAATCTCCGTCAGGGTAATGATCTCGGCGACCATTTTCTCATGATCCGCGCGGAGCGCCGCCTTCGCGGATTCGAAGCGTGGGGACTTCAGCAGCGTGACGAGCGCAGGCGGATCGGAGGGGCCAATATCCTGCGCCATGGCTGAGCCAGAGGCAATCACACCCGCAAGAGCGGCGAAAGCAAAAGCGTGGATCGCGGATATCGTCATGATGCGGGCACTCCGGGGCAAATCAGGGCACGTAAGCTGGTAAATCAGACGGAAACGAACCGTCCAGAAATCGCGTCGGGGTTCATTCTCCTTCTATGGACCGGATGGGCCTCCATGCCCAGCGTCGGGGTCAGAGAAGCTCGCATTTCGGCGCGGGTTGTCCCTTGGTTTTCGCGGCGGGCCTGTGGCAAGGTGCACCTATCACCGCCCGATCGCGGCGGATTTGAGACAAGCCAATTCTTTCCGAGGGGATTTTCCATCGTGACTCACACCAGCCGCCGGATGCCCGGCCTACCGCTTTGCCTGATCGGCACCCTGATCGGCAGTGCCACGCCGGCTCTCGCCAATGAGGGCATGTGGATGCCCAATCAGACGACGGAAATAGGCGCCGCCATGCGCGCCGACGGCCTCCAGATCGATCCGGCGCAACTTAGCCGTCTCGACGCCGCGCCGCTCAATGCCATCGTATCGCTCGGCGGCTGCTCGGCCTCCTTCGTCAGCCCCGATGGGCTCGTCGCGACCAATCACCACTGCGTGCTCGGCTCCATCCAGTATAACAGCAAGGAGGGGCAGGATTATCTCACCAACGGCTTCCTCGCGAAGAGCAATGGCGAGGATCTGCCCGCCGCGCCCGGCAGCCGTATCTATGTGATCGAGGATCTGCGCGACGTAACCGCCGCAATGCTCAAGGGCGTTACCGCTGGCATGGGCGGCCTTGCGCGCTATGACCGGCTGGACGCCAACCGCAAGGGGCTGATCGCCGCCTGCGAGAAGCAGCCGAACCGCCGCTGCGACGTGCGCCCCTATTATGGCGGCGCGACCTATTATCTACAGCAACAGCTCGAAATTCAGGATGTCCGCCTCGTCTATGCACCGGCGTTGGGCATCGGCAATTTCGGCGGCGATACGGACAACTGGATGTGGCCACGCCACACCGGCGACTTCGGTTTCTATCGCGCTTATGTGGGGCCGGACGGCACCTCCCGCCCGTTCGCAAAGGACAATGTGCCTTACAAGCCCAAAAGCTGGCTGAAGATCGCGCAGGACGGCGTGAAGGACGGCGACTTCGTGATGGTCGCGGGCTTCCCCGGCATCACAAACCGCCTGCGGACGGCAGACGAGGTGCGCTTCAATTTTTCCGAATATGAGCCGCTCTGGCAGCGCCTGCTCACCGACTATGCCGCGCAGATCAACCGCGCGACGGCCGGCAACCGCGAGGCACAGATCCGCTACGCCTCGATCCTGCAAGGCGCCGAAAATTATGAGAAGAAGCTGGCCGGCGATCTGGCCGGTGCGGACGCAATCGGCCTCGAAGCGCGCAAACAGGGCGAGGAAAAGGCCTATCGCGACTGGGTAGCCGCCGACGGTGCGCGACAGGCCCGCTACGGCACGGCGCTGCGGAACCTCGATGCGGTGGTCGCGGAGAACAACGCGGCATCCTATAAGGGGTTGCGGCAGGCCCTGCTCAACCGGGCACAGCTTCTTTCGTCCGCCCGCCTGCTCTACCGCTGGGCCAAGGAGCGCGAGAAGCCGGACGCCAGCCGCGAGAGCGGCTATCAGGATCGTGATCGCCGGCCTGTCACCGACAGGCTGACGCAAGTGGAGCGGCGCTTCCTCCCCGCGATCGACCGGGCGCTCTTCGAGGCCGCGCTGAGCGAATATCGCCAGCTCGACGCCAAGGACCGTGATGCCGCTTTCGAGGCAGCGCTCGGCACGATCGGCATGGACAAGCTCTACGCCGATACGACGCTTGGCGATACCGCGACCCGGCTGGGCTGGCTCGACAAGTCGGCCGCTGCTTTCGAGGCGTCGGACGATCCGTTCATCAAGCTCGCCATCGCGCTCTACCCCGGCGACATGGCGGGCGAGCGCGCCGAGAAGGAACGCGGCGGCCGTACACAGGCTGCGCGATCCGCCTATATGCAGGGCTTGCTCGTCTACAAGAAGGCAGCGAGCCTGCCGGTCTACCCGGATGCGAACAGCTCGCTCCGGCTGACCTGGGGCAAGGTGACGGGCCGCACCCGCGACGGGCAGATCTGGACGCCGTTCACCACGGCTGAAGGCCTGCTTGCCAAGCACACCGGCAAGGGCGAGTTCAACGCGCCGGCAAAGGCGATCGCCGCGATCCGCGCGAAGGACTACGGCCCCTACACCGCGCCAGCGCTCGGTACGCTGCCGGTCGACTTCATGTCGACGGTTGACATCACCAACGGCAACTCCGGCTCGGCGACACTCAATGCACGTGGCGAGTTTGTCGGTCTTGCGTTCGATGGCACGCTCGATGGCGTGATCTCGGACTGGGCTTATGCAGCGGACCGCAACCGCACCATCCATGTCGACAGCCGCTTCATGCTGTGGACCATGGATAAGGTGGATGGCGCCCAGCGCCTGCTAAGGGAAATGCGCGTGCAGGCCACGCCCGGCTCCTGATCCAGGCAATTGAAAAAGGATGGGCGCTGCTCCTAGCAGCAGCGCCCGCCCCCTTTGCCACCATAGCGCGCCTGCTCCCTGTCCCGGAAGAAAGCCACACGGCTCATCGGTATACGCTCGGGATGATGCGCGGCCATATGGTTGAGATAGGTCTGATAGCTGCTCTGGCCGACCATCAGCAGCGCCGTCTCGCGCAGGGTCCGGAACATATCCCTCATTCTGCCGGCACGCCTTGCGGCACGATCTCATGCACGCTCGGCCCTGCCCTGCGCCGCGCCTCCATTACCGTCTTCACCGTAAAGCCAAGCAGGCTGAGCACCACCGCGAGGAACAGGGCACAAAGCCCGGCATCCACCCAGTCATTGAAGATGATGCGCCGCATCTCCGCCATGGACGCCGCCGGCGCCAGAACCTCCCCGCGTGCCGCCGCATCGGAGAATTTGCGCGCGTGGGCGACGAAGCTGACGGCAGGGTCGGAGGAGAAAAGCTTCATCATCCCGGCGGTCAGGGTGCAGAAGAGCAGCCAGAGCGTGGGGACGATCGTCACCCAGGCATAGCGATCCTGCTTCATACGGAAGAGAACCACCGTGCCCAGCATCAGCGCGACCGCCGCGAGCATCTGGTTCGAGATCCCGAAGACAGGCCAGAGCGTGTTCACGCCGCCTAACGGATCTGTGACGCCCTGATAGAGAAAAAAGCCCCAGGCCGCGACGCAGATGCCCGTCGCGACCAGGCCCGGCAGGAAAGCGCCCGTAGCCCGGAACGAGGGCACAGCAAGGCCGATGAGATCCTGCAACATGAAGCGGCCAGCACGCGTGCCGGCGTCCACCGCCGTCAGGATGAACAGCGCCTCGAAAAGAATCGCGAAATGATACCAGAAGGCCTTCATCGCCGGGCCACCGATCACATGGCTGAATATTTCCGCCATGGCGACGGCCAGCGTCGGTGCCCCGCCTGTGCGCGAGATGATGGTCGCCTCTCCTACCTCCCGCGCGGTCTGCGTAAGCAGGTCCGGCGAGACCGGGAAACCCATGGCGGTGACGGTGGCGGCCGCGCTCTCCGGGCTCCCGCCCAGCAACGCCGCCGGACTGTTCATCGCGAAATACAGGCCAGGATCAAGGATCGAGGCGCCAACCAGCGCCATGATGGCAACGAACGCCTCCATGAGCATCGCGCCATAGCCGATGAGCGGCGCATCATTCTCGCTGGCGATCAGCTTGGGCGTGGTCCCGCTGGAGATCAGCGCATGGAAACCGGAGACCGCGCCACAGGCGATGGTGATGAAGAGGAACGGAAACAGGCTGCCCGACCAGACCGGCCCGCCACCATGGATGAACTGGGTGAGCGGCGGCATACGCAGCGGGGGCGCCATGATGACGATGCCGATAGCCAGCGCAAGGATCGCCCCGATTTTAAGAAATGTGGAGAGGTAATCGCGCGGAGCCAATAGCAGCCACACGGGCAGGATGGAGGCAACCGCGCCATAGCCGACGAGCAGCCAGCACAGCTGCACCGGCGTGAAGGTGAAGACCGGCGCCCATACCGGCGAGGCGGCAATGCTCTGCCCGTAGACAATGGCGAGCACCAGCCCGATGAAGCCGAGCAGCGAGACCTCGCCGATGCGCCCCGGCCGTATCCAGCGCGCATACACGCCCATCGCCATGGCGAGCGGCACCGTCGCGGCCACGGTGAACATGCCCCACGGGCTATGGGCGAGCGCCCGCACGACGATAAGCGCCAGCACCGCGAGAATGATGACCATGATCATGAAGGTGCCGACCAGCGCGATGGTGCCCGCCACCGGCCCCATTTCCATGCGGACCAGTTCGCCAAGCGAGCGGCCGTCCCGCCGCATCGAGATGAACAGCACGATGAAATCCTGCACCGCGCCCGCCAGCACCACGCCGAAGATGATCCAGAGTGTGCCGGGGAGATAGCCCATCTGCGCGGCAAGCACCGGGCCGACAAGCGGGCCCGCCCCGGCAATAGCCGCGAAATGATGACCGAAGAGAACGCGCCGGTCCGTCGCGACATAATCGAGCCCGTCTGCCCGATAGACAGCGGGTGTGGGCCGGGCGGGATTGAGCCGCATCACATGCCGGCCGATGTAGAGCGCATAATAGCGATAGGCGACGAGGAAGGTGGACAGCGCGGCGACGACGATCCACAGCGCATTGATCGGTTCTCCGCGCGATATCGCAACGACCATGAGCGCAGCCGTTCCCAGCAGCGCCAGGATGATCCATGGACCATGCCTCACCATGTCGTCACTCTCCCCCCCATTCACCCGCAACGCGGCTCTCCATAGCAAGGCTTGTGGGCAGAACCCATAGGCTTGGCGCATGGCCACACACGCCCCGCCCGCGCCAGCCAATATCATGACTTGGCCCGGCCCAAGCGCAAGGATGATTGCGCTTGGCCTGCCATTGAGCCAGTGAGCGCGCATGACGACCGCGCCGACCGACTCTTCATCTGCCGTCGTGCATGAGGCCGGCGTGGGGCACCCACTCCGCATCGGTGCATTCCGTGCCTATCTCGCGGTGCGGGTGCTCACGGTGCTGGCATCGGCGGGCATGGCGCTTATCATCGGGTGGCAAGCCTATAACATCGCGCGCGAGACGATGGAGCCCACAGCGGCCGCAGCGCAACTTGGCCTTATCGGCCTCATCCAGTTCGTCGCCCTGTTCGCTCTCACCCCGTTCGCGGGCTATGCTGCGGACAATTATTCACGCACGCGGATATCCATGGCGACACTCATCGTCCTGGGTGGATGCGCGGCTGTGCTCGCCGTGTCGAGCTATGAGGGCTGGATCAGCCTGCCGCTGATCTTCGCCATCGCGGCAGTCTTTGGCTTATGCCGCGCGTTTCAGGGGCCAGCGCTCGGATCGCTCGCGCCCAATCTCGTGCCGGCTGCCCTCCTGCCCCGCGCCATCGCCTTCTCCAGCATCGCCTGGCAGACGGGCACCATCGTCGGCCCTGCGCTTGCTGGCTATGCCTATGCGCTCAAGCCCCACTTCGCCTATCTGCTCAGTGCCGCATTATTGCTCAGCGCGGCAGGCTGCATGCTGCTCATCGGCCGCGTGCCGCAGGCCGAACGCGACCTCGACCGCAAGCCGATGCGCCAGATGCTCGACGGCATTGCCTATGTGCGCGCCAACCGCCTCGTCTACGGTGCCATCACGCTCGATCTCTTCGCCGTGCTGCTTGCCGGCACGACGGCGCTGCTCCCCGTCTACGCCCGCGACATACTGCATGTCGGCTCGGCCGGCCTTGGCCACCTCGCGGCGGCGCCAGGCATCGGCGCGGCGATTACGGCGCTCTGGTTTTCCTTCCGCCCGCTGGAGCGCAATGTCGGGCTGAAGATGCTGGTGTCCGTCGTCTTCTTTGGCCTTGCGACCATCGTCTTCGGCCTCACCGCGTTCATGCCTCAGCAAATCGCCATCATCGTCGCGCTGGGCGCGATGGTCGCATGGGGGAGCGCAGACATGTTTTCCGTGTTTGTGCGCCAGTCCCTCATCCAGATCCACACGCCCGATGCCATGCGCGGCCGCGTCTCCAGCGTTTCCGCGCTCACCATCTCCGCATCCAATGAGCTGGGCGAGGCCGAATCCGGCTTTCTCGCCGCGCTCATCGGTCCGGTCGCCGCGGTCATTCTGGGCGGGACTGGCGCCATCTTCATCACCCTCATCTGGTCACGGCTCTTTCCCGAGCTTAGACTGGCACGCACCTTCGACCCACCCGACATGCGGACGGACCGACCCACGGACCAACCGACAAAGGAGACCAACCCATGAAGGCAGATTCCATTCTCGCGACCATCGGCAACACGCCGCACATTCGTATCAACCGGCTGTTCGGCGATGCGGAAGTCTGGATCAAGGCCGAGCGCGCCAATCCCGGCGGATCCGTGAAAGACCGCATCGCCCTCGCCATGGTGGAAGCCGCCGAGAAGGACGGCAGCCTGAAGCCGGGCGGCGTCATCGTCGAGCCGACATCGGGCAATACCGGCATCGGCCTCGCCATGGTCGCCGCAGTCAAAGGCTACAGGCTGATTCTTGTCATGCCCGAGAGCATGAGCATTGAGCGGCGGCGGCTGATGCTCGCTTATGGCGCGACCTTTGACCTCACCCCGCGCGAGAAAGGCATGAAGGGCGCGATCGAACGGGCACTGGAGCTGGTTGAAACAACGCCAGGCGCGTGGATGCCACAGCAGTTTGAAAACCCCGCCAATGTTGATGCCCATGTCGCCACCACGGCGCCGGAAATACTCGCCGATTTCGCGGACACGCCCATCGATGTGCTGATCTCCGGCGTGGGGACCGGCGGCCACATCACCGGCGTCGCGCAGGCGCTCAAGGAAAAATGGCCGAACCTGAAGGTCTATGCGGTGGAGCCGGCGCTTTCCCCCGTCATCTCCGGCGGCGCACCCGGACCGCACCCGATACAGGGCATCGGCGCCGGTTTCGTTCCCGCCAACCTTCACACCAAATTGCTGGACGGCACGATCCAGGTGGACGCAGCCGACGCCAAGGAGTTTGCGCGCCGCTCCGCCCGCGAGGAAGGCACGCTGGTCGGCATATCCTCGGGCGCGACACTCGCCGCCATCGCCCAGAAGCTCAAGGAACTGCCCGCCGGCACGCGCATTCTCGGCTTCAACTACGACACCGGCGAGCGCTATCTGTCCGTACCGGACTTCCTGCCGGAATAGCGGAAAGCCGGAAACAGGTCATGACCAGTGCGACGCAAGGCAACGGAACGGGCACAGACCGGCCGGGCCTTGCGGCGTGGCTGGTCGCGGCGCTGCTCATTCTCGCACTACCCGTTCTGGCCCTATGGCTCGCGCCCGAGCCCGGCGGTGACCTGGCCTCCACGCTACTCGGCCGGGATAGCCGCAGCCCGCGCGTCATGGCGGCCCCTCCTATAGTCACGCCACTCCAGCTCCGCGATGTCACGCCGGACAGTGCGCGGCAAATCAACGCCGCAGTCCCCTTTTCCACCGCGCCCAATCCCGCGCCGCGCCCTTATTATTTCAAGGGCGATGCGTCCGCCCTTGCACGCGCAACCGACTGTCTTGCTGCCGCCATGCTCTACGAAGCAGGCGACGATGCCACTGGCGAGCGTGCCGTGGGGCAGGTCGTGCTCAACCGGTTGCGCCACCCCGCCTTCCCCAAGACACTCTGCGGCGTCGTCTTTCAGGGTGCGGAGCGGACGACGGGATGCCAGTTCACCTTCACCTGCGATGGCGCGATGGCGCGCACGCCACCGGAAGCCGCATGGCAGCGCGCCCGCGCGCTGGCTGGCGCCATGCTGGATGGCGCGACCTTCCCGCACGTGGGCTACAGCACCCATTACCATACGGACTGGGTGGTGCCCTATTGGAGCGCCAGCCTGGAAAAAGTCGCCGCCGTCGACACGCATCTGTTTTTCCGCTGGTCCGGCTGGTGGGGCACGCCGCGAGCGTTTGAGCGACATGCCCGGAATGACGCGGAGCCAAAAGTCGCGAAGCTCGCTTTCCTGTCAGCCGGGCATCGCCCAGACAGCCCCGGCGCTATGGCCACCACCGGCAACATCGCCCTACCCGCCACCTCACTGATCGACGATAGCGCCACGCCGGCCGCGATCGATGCCGGGAAGATCGGCAGTCGGATCGCTGGCGCCCAGCTTCTGGCCGTAGGACCGGAAGAGGATGCCTTCGCCGTGCGGCTGGACCCCGTACCGGACCCCGCCGCCTATGAAGCGATAGCCGCGCGCTATTGTGCCGGCCGGCCGCGCTGTCGCCTGCTCGGCTGGACGGACGCCGGTGCCGCGCCCCGCGCCTTCCCGATGAACGACGCGCAGGTCGCCGCCATGTCCTACGCCTATCTGCGTGTGAAGGAGGGTGGGCTGGAACGCTCGCTCTACAATTGTCGGCAGTTCCGCAACGCACCGCATGGCCAATGTATGCGGGAGCGCGCACCGGGCGGCACGGATAGCAAGTCCGCCATCACGCCCTCCCCTGCCACCGGAGCGCCCCGACATGAGGTCATCAAATTGCGGCCAACGCGGCCGGCGGATACAAATGGGTAGCGACAAGCCCTACACCGGCTCCCGGCTGCCTTGCTTTATCGCATCCTGACAAAAGCGACCTGCCGGCGGAATGCCGACAGGTCTGCCCACACCTCTCACGCAGCCGTCAGGAACGCCTCGGGCGGAAGCGCCATCAGCGCTTCAGCGCCGCCCTCAATCTCGCGGCGGAGCGAGCCAGCCTGCGGCATTACACGCTCTGCAAAGAAGCGCGCGGTGACGAGTTTGGCGTTGAGGAAGGCCGCATTTTCCGCGCCGGCATCCAGCCGTGCCTGGGCAGCGCGCGCCATTCTGAGCCACATAAAGCCGACCGCCACGATGCCCATGATGTGCATATAGGCATAAGCGGCAGCGCCAGCGTTGTTGCGATCCGCCATGGCGTTTTGCATCAACCACATGGTTGCCGCCTGGAGCTGCTGATTGGCTTTATCCAATGCATCGGCGATTTTGGCGACGGCAGGCTCGGCCTTGCCGGCGGCGACTTCCTCTCCCACCATCTTGAAGAGCGCCTGAATCGCACGACCGCCATCCATCGGCAGCTTGCGGCCGATGAGGTCCATGGCCTGCACGCCGTTCGTGCCTTCATAGATCATCGCGATGCGGGCATCGCGGACATACTGTTCGACGCCCGTTTCCTGAATATAGCCATGGCCGCCGAACACCTGCTGGGCCATCACCGCGACCTCAAAGCCCTTGTCCGTGCCATAGCCCTTGATGACCGGGGTCAGCAGGGAAAGGATATCGTCGGCCTTGCGCCGCTCATCCTCGCTCGGCGCGCTGTGCGCGAGATCGACCTGAAGCGCGCCCCAGAGGCAAAGCGCCCGCAACCCCTCCGTCATCGCCTTGCCATGCATCAGCATGCGGCGCACGTCAGGATGCACGAAGAGCGTGTCGGCACGCTCGTCCGGATCGGCCGGGCCCGTGAGCGCACGACCCTGCCGGCGCTCCATCGCATAATGCACGGCGTTCTGATAAGCGATCTCGCCCTGCGCCAGCCCTTGCAGCCCCACACCCAGACGCGCGGCGTTCATCATGATGAACATCGCGGCAAGGCCCTTATTCTCCTCGCCTACCAGCCAGCCGGTCGCGCCGTCATAGTTCATGACGCAGGTCGCGTTGGCCTTGATCCCCATCTTGTGCTCGATCGACCCGCAGGAGACGGCATTGCGTTCACCCAGCGATCCATCCTCGTTCACCAGAACCTTGGGCACGAGGAAGAGCGAGATGCCCTTGCTCCCGTCCGGCGCGCCCGGCAGCTTCGCAAGAACGAGATGGATGATATTCTCGGTCAAATCCTGCTCGCCGCCGGAAATGAAGATCTTGGTGCCTGTCACCTTGTAGCTGCCATCGCCCTGTGGCTCGGCCTTGGTCTTGATCATGCCGAGATCTGTGCCAGCATGTGGCTCGGTCAGGTTCATTGTGCCCGCCCAGCGGCCCGAAACCATGTTCGGCACATATTTCTGCTGGAGCGCCTCGCTGCCTTTGACGAGAATGGCAGCGACCGCGCCGGCGGTCAGCCCGTTATACATCTCGAACGCCTCGTTGGCCGCGAGCATATATTCACCGATGGCCGTGGCGATGGTGGTGGACATGCCCTGCCCGCCAAATTTCTCCGGCGCATGCAGCGTCGTCCAGCCGCCAGCCACATATTGGTCGAACGCGTCCTTGAAGCCGTCAGGCGTCGTCACGCTGCCATCGGCATGGCGCGCACAGCCCTGCTGATCGCCCGACTGGTTGAGCGGAAAGAGCACTTCGGCGGAGAGCCGTCCGGCTTCCTCGAGAATGGCCGCGACCAGATCCGCGCTCGCATTCTCGAAACCGGGAACATTGCCCAGGCGGTCCAGCCCAACAATTTCGTCCAGCACGAAACGCGTATCGGCAACAGGGGCAGTATAAATGGGCATGTCGCTCTCCGTAACTTATTATCAGGGCAATTCGGGATCAGTTGTTCTGATCGTTTTCCGCATTGGCAGCCTCTACCGCCGCCACGAATGTCGTCAGTTCCTCGATCGCCGCATCGATATCCTGCTTTTGCGCGTTCAGCAGATCGATACGGGCGCGGCATTTCTCGACCGTCACGCGACGCTGGCTCTCCCGCCCGTCACCCGCGTCATAGAGATCCATCATCTCGCGGATTTCGGCGAGGCTGAAACCCACACGCTTGCCGCGCAAAATCCAGGCAAGCCGCGCGCGATCCCGTGGACTGTAAATCCGCGTCAACCCCTGACGGGCCGGAGCAATCAGCCCCTCATCCTCATAAAAGCGCAACGCACGCGGCGTCACGCTGAACTCAGCGCATAAATCGGATATGGAGAACAGCCGGTGGTCGTCCGCATGGGACGCGAGAGACGCATGGGATCGGGCGACAGTCGAGCCAGTCATGCGTTCATATAGGCACAAGTTTACGTTTACGTCAACGGCAAAGAGAGCGTCCGGCCCGATCCTTGAGGCTGAGTGCGCCGGCCTCCTCGCGTGACACACGCGGAAAACGCACTCCGGCGAATGAACCGCGATCACTACACAGACCCGCGCAGCTCAGATCCACGCTACCCGGCAGAACAATCCGGTCTCCCTCATAATCTGCGACAATGGTGCATTGCTGCCCGCTTGTCGCTTCAAACTCCAGCAGGAGTTTGCTCCCCGCAAGACGGGCCTCACCGCGACCAAGGCAATATTCCTCACGACCGATCCGGGTTTCCGCGCCAAAGCGGAATCGCCGCCCGCTTACCCCCTCGGCAACGACGCAAAGACTGTCTCCACCGCCCTCATAGCGGCGGGAATAGGCGCCCGCAGGATTGATCTGGTCGCTATCTGGCAACGCGCCAGTCTCCCGCGCCAGACTATCGAGCTCCCGCGAGGCCATGCTCGCCGTTTCGCTCTCCGCCTGCTGCGGGTCATCGCACCCTGCCAGCGATGTCAGGGCGATCAGCAGACCAACGGCCGTTAGGAAGCGCGCAGCCATGGCGCCTTCAGCCCCGGTCCGGCCCATCAACACGCGCCAGTGCGCCATCCGCCTCCACCCTGCGGTAGAAGCAACTCCGCGCGCCGGTATGGCAGGCCGGCCCGCGCGGGGTACAGATGAGCCAGATCGCATCCTGATCGCAATCGATACGGATATCTTCCACGACCAGTTCATTGCCGGACGTCTCGCCCTTGCGCCACAGGCTGCTTCGACTGCGCGACCAGAAATGGGCGATCCGGGTCTCAATGGTGGCCGCTAACGCCCCCTCGTTCATATGGGCGAGCATGAGCAGGTCACCGGACTGCGCATCACTCACAACGGCGGTGATAAGACCCTGCGCGTCCCAACGCGGCGAAAGCCTCAATCCCTGTTCTCGATCCTTGATTTCATCGGTGCCAGTCATGAGCGCGGCCTACCGCGAGGCCCGGCCACCACGCAACCGGCTTTTAACCGGATTAGCCCGCCGGAGAGGCACTACATGCCTAACCGCGCCCGATGAGGGCACGCGCCATGATATCCGCGACATCGGCAGCGGGGGCGCCGCTCGCCTGGCTCTCCGCCCAGACGCTCCGCAGCCGCGCAGGAATAGCGGCGATCCGCTCCAGCACCGCGGCGCGTGCGCCCATGCCCAGATACTCCAGCGCGACATTGATGATGCCGCCGGCATTAATGACATAATCGGGCGCATAAAGAATGCCCCGCGCATGCAGGCGGGCCGAATCGGCAGGCGTGGCAAGCTGATTATTGGCTGCTCCCGCGACGATTGGCGCCGCCAGCGCAGCGATGCTCGCCTCATTAAGCACAGCGCCCAGCGCATTGGGGCTGATGACATCTGCCTTTACCGCGAGGATCTCGTCGGCATCGGCCTGCGCTGCGCCAAGCTCGGCAGCGAGGGCCGCAGCCTTCGCCACGTCGGCATCCGCCAACGTAAGGCGCGCGCCCTCCGCCGCGAGAAGCCGGGCAACTCCGCCTCCCACACTCCCCACACCTTGCATGGCAACATGCACGCCCTTCACCGAATCGCGACCGAGCGCCTCGGCCACGGCAGCCTTGATCCCCAGAAACACGCCCTGCGCCGTGTAAGGCCCGGGATCGCCGCCGGCATCCCCCGCCCGTGCCGGCAAGCCAGAGACATGCCGGGTGAACCGGCCGATGGCGATCATATCCGCCTCCGTCATGCCGACATCCTCCGCCGTCACATAGCGTCCGCCGAGCGCCTCGACCGCGCGACCAAACGCCGCCAGCATCTCGGGTGACTTGGCCAGAGGTGCGCCGCCAATATCCGACGCGGAGGCTGGTGCCAGGATCACGCCCTTGCCGCCGCCAATCGGCAAATCGGCCATGGCGTTCTTGTAACTCATGCCCCGCGAAAGCCGCAGCGCGTCCGTCAATGCCTCTTCGTCCCGCGCATAATGCCAATAGCGCACCCCGCCGGCCGCTGGCCCCCGAAAGGTGGAGTGCACGGCAATGACCGCGCGGAGCCCGCTCACCGGATCGGTAAAGGCATGCACATCCTCATGCGCGTCGAAATCAGGGTGGGACCACAGCATTGGCATGAGCAAACTCACGAAATGATATTACCAAAACAAGTAATATCCAAAAAGCCACCGCCTGAAAAGACGCTGAGCCCAATTCGCCTGTTAAAGATCGGAAAGGGAGAAAAATGGGGCGATCGACGGGATCCGAACCCGCGACCTCTGGTACCACAAACCAGCGCTCTAACCGACTGAGCTACGATCGCCACAGACCGCTGCGCGGCCAAGACGCGGGCAATAGTGCGGAGCGAGCCACAGCGTCAAGCCGAATGCTCGCATGACAAGCGGAAAATCCGCTTGCGGCACGGTCGCTACCGAAAAACTTGGCCGAAACGCTGAAACGAAGAAGGGCGGCACATGGCCGCCCTCCCGTGACTATAATGAAACCGACGCGCCAAGTGCGGACCCATGGCCCGCACCCCGGAGGGTCAATCTTCTCACATCATCAAAAGCGCTGGCTTAGTTGACCGCGTCCTTGAGGCCCTTGCCCGGCTTGAACTTCGGCTGGGTGGACGCCTTGATCGTCATGGCCTCGCCAGTGCGCGGGTTACGGCCGGTCGACGCCTTGCGCTTCGAAACGGAAAATGTACCGAAACCGACGAGGCGTACCTCATCACCTTTTTTGAGCGCGGCGGTAATCGAATCGAAAACGCCTTCTACGGCTCGACCCGCGTCGGACTTGCTCAGTCCGCTCGCATCGGCAACCGCGCTGATGAGATCCTGTTTGTTCATGCCTTGGGAACCCCCTTCGTCTTTCGCTTAGTGGCGGGAATCATGCGTTGAAGGCGCGCATAAAGGCGCGAGTTCTTGCCCGAGTCAAAGCAATTTACCGCCGGGAAGGGCCAAACGACGGCAAACGGCGAATTTTCTCAGCTTTTGCGTTGCTTTAACAGATTAAACGACGATCCGAATGGTAAACAAATGTTAAGAATTGACGGTCAATTCAATGACGTACGCGGCACAAGCGCCATATCGGCGGTGGCCTTCTATCGCGCCAGAGCCGCCGCCCGATTACGCCAGTTTTCCGCAAGTCGGGGAAGCCGCGCCAGAGCCGCCACGGCGGCAGGATCGGTCCGGTGCGCGCCCTGAATGAGCAGCGCGAAGACGCGCGCCGTATTCCACTCGGGAGAAACCCGCTCAACAAGTGTCAATACATCCCCCGCGCGCGCCTCGCCCTCACGCAGTACGCGGAGATACAGCCCACATCGGCCGCTTTTCACCGCGAGGGAAAGCATATCCGGCCGGTCGAAGCGATGGTTGAGCTTGAAGCAGGGCTGCCGCCCCTGGCTCACCTCGACGAGCGCGGTGCCCAGAGTGAAGCGATCGCCAATGCAAATGTCTGTTTCCACCGCACCGCAGGTGGCCAGATTTTCGCCGAACGCCCCCGGATGACGAAGCAGCGCATGATCGGCCAGCGCCGCTGCCCACCATTGGTAATGCTCATGCGGGACAAGATGCAGCGCCTTGTCCGGGCCGCCATGATGGCGTCTGTCAGCCTGCTCGTCCCCTTCCACCCCAAGCCACCCGATGCGGACGGCACCCGTGCGCGGTTGCTTGTCAATCGCGCTGGCGACACCCGGCGCAAGCATCGTCGTCCTGCCGGAAAGCAAAGCGTCGAGGCTGAGGGACAGATCGGGACAGGATGCGCTCATGTGCTGTCTTTGCCACGCCTGCGGGCGCGATTCCACAAACAAGGCAACGCGGAGGCGTAAAGGATGAGGTTCCCCTTGTATGGATGCAAGGCGGGTCTATAGCGCCGCGATGGCCGGGACGGACCTCCGCATAGCCCTTTTCAGCGGCAACTATAATTATGTCCGCGATGGCGCCAATCAGGCGCTGAACAGCCTCGTCGCCCATGCGCTGGATGCCGGGGCGGCCGTCCGCATTTATTCGCCTACGACGAGCACGCCCGCTTTCCCACCAACAGGAGAGCTCGTTTCCGTCCCGTCATGGAAGCTGCCGCTGGGTCGCGATGAATATCGCGCAGCCAAGGGACTGCGCGGCGCCACGCGCGCCGATCTGGAGCGGTTCGCGCCCAATATTGTGCATGTCTCCGCACCAGACCTGCTTGGCCATGCCGCGCTACGCTGGGCCGCCGGCAATGGCACGCCCACCATAGCCTCCCTGCACACCCGCTTTGAGACCTACGCGCGCTATTATCACCTCGGCTTTGTCGAACCGTTGCTCATCTCCATGCAGACCCGGTTTTACAACAAGGTCAATCAGGTGATGGTCCCTGCGCCGAGCATGGCAGCGCTGCTACACGAGCGCGGCGTGACCACACCGATCGGCATCTGGTCACGCGGCATCGATCATCAGCGCTTCAATCCCGCCCGACGTGACCTTGCATGGCGGCAGAGCCTCGGCATTGGCGATGATGAGGTGGCGGTGGGTTTTCTGGGCCGCCTGGTTCTGGAAAAGGGACTGGATATTTTTGCCGAGGTGATCGCTGAACTCAAGTCACGCAACGTCAAGTTTCGTGTGCTTGTCGTGGGTGACGGCCCGGCCCGGCCATGGTTTGCCGAACGCGTGCCTGACGCGGTTTTCGCTGGCTTCCAGACCGGCGACGCGCTTGCCCGCGCGGTTGCGGGCATGGATGTCTTCTTCATGCCATCCATCACCGAGACCTTCGGGAATGTGACGACCGAGGCGATGGCCTGTGCCGTGCCCGTTGTAGCCGCGAGCGCCACCGGATCGGTCGACCTGGTGGAGGACGGGGTCACCGGCTTTCTCGTGCCGCCGACCGACGTGAACGCCTATGCCGACGCGATCCAGCAGCTTGCGGAAAACCCCGCCTTGCGGCGCGCGGCCGGCAAAGCGGGGTATGAGGCGGCACTGACCTATCAGTGGGACAGCGCCCATCAGGCCATGATGGCGGCCTATCAGGCGCTTGCCACCGGCCGCCAGTCGTAGCGCAGAGGCGCTTCACGAAACGCGAAGCGATCGACATGTCGCTCGATGGCACCTTTGAGGCCCTCCAGCTGGCCCTCGGCACTCGCCTCGATGCGGATCGCAAGGCTTTCCGGCCCTGCCGCCATCGTCACCTGCCCGTCTCCCGGCCAGTCGGCGCCGCGCGCATCCCTGGGGAATATGATGCGCCCCTGTTCGGGTGTGAAGCTCACCTCCAGATTATGCTGCCAGTGCTTGCAGACTTGCTGAAGGTAACGGCTGGCGCTGCCGGTGGGCACATCGACCGTTGCGGAAAACAGGGTCATGGTCAGAGCCTTTCAATCTTCTGGGTCGCCTCATCGAGAATGGCGGCGATGCCGTGTAGCACCTCATCGCCTGTTTCACCCTCGCTGAGACGCTGGACGAGTGCTTCGCGCAGATTGCCCATGGCCCGGCGAACCGGTCCGCTCCGCCCCCGCGCACCGCGCTCACCCATTGTCTCAAGCCGGGTCAGAAGCGTGGCAACCTGTTCCGCCTGTTCAGCCAGATGTGCCTCCCCGGCGTCGGTTACTGCAAAGACCTTTTTGGCACCCTCCACCGCCTGCTCGGCGATGAAGTCCATATCCGCGAGCATGGTGAGCGTCGGGTAAACGACGCCAGGGCTCGGCGCATAGGCGCCACCCGTGCGCTCTTCGATCTCGCGAATGAGATCATATCCATGACGGGGCGTCAGGGCGATGAGCTTCAGGAGGACGAGGCGCAGCTCGTCACCGGAGAAGATGCGGCGGCGTCCGCCACCCCGCCCCCGGCCCTCTTGCGGGCCCCATTCCATGGCGTCCCAACCCCGGCCACCACGCATCGCGCGGAGGCCACGACCACCGAAGGCCTTCGGCCCGCGCTGATGATATCCAAACATAAAAATCCTTTCTGAGTTACTCTGGATAGCTACAAGATATATCTTAAAACAATCTGCGCAAGGGCTGCTGCAAATTTTTTTTACCGCGCTATCTAGGATGCCATGGCAGATCTTTTCGGCAATGCGCCCTCCCCCGGCCAAACCGGCGCCCCTCGCCCCGATGCGCCCCTCGCCGAACGGCTACGCCCGCGGACGCTGGACGAGGTGGTCGGGCAGGACCATCTGATCGGACCGGAGGGTGCGATCGGCCGGATGGTCGCGGCAGGGCGCCTCTCCTCCATGATATTGTGGGGGCCGCCCGGCACCGGCAAGACAACCATTGCACGCCTGCTCGCCGATGCTGTCGGCTTGCGCTTCGTAGCCATATCGGCGGTGTTCTCCGGTGTCGCGGACCTCAAAAAAGCCTTTGCCGAAGCGCGCGATGCTGCCCGGACGGGGCAGCGCACCCTTCTCTTCGTGGACGAGATTCACCGCTTCAACCGCGCCCAGCAGGACGGCTTCCTGCCCTTTGTGGAGGATGGCACGGTGACGCTGATCGGCGCCACGACGGAGAACCCCTCCTTCGAGCTTAACGCCGCGTTGCTGAGCCGCGCGCAGGTGCTCATCCTGCACCGGCTGGACGCAACCGCTCTGGACCAGCTCGTCACGCGCGCCGAAGCGCTGACCGGCCGGCCGCTACCACTCACCGAAGATGCACGCGCCGCCCTCATCGCCAGCGCTGATGGCGACGGACGCTTCCTGCTCAATCAGGTGGAGACGCTCTGGTCCGTGGACCTGCCGGAACCGCTGGACCCGGCCGGGCTCTCCGCGTTCCTCCAGCGCCGTGTCGCGGTGTACGACAAGGACCGGGAGGGACATTATAATCTCATTTCCGCCTTGCATAAGTCGCTGCGCGGCTCAGACCCGCAGGCGGCGCTCTATTATCTCGCACGGATGCTCGTCGCGGGTGAGGATCCGCTCTATGTGCTGCGCCGGATGGTGCGGTTCGCCACGGAGGATATCGGCCTTGCCGATCCGCAAGCCGTGGTCCAGTGCCTCGCCGCCAAGGATGCCTATGAATTTCTCGGCTCGCCCGAGGGCGAACTGGCGATCGTGCAGGCCTGCATCTACATCGCCACCGCTCCCAAATCCAATGCCGCCTATGCCGCCTACAAGGCCGCGTGGAAGAGCGCACGCGAGACCGGATCGCTCATGCCGCCGGCCAACATCCTGAATGCGCCGACCAGGCTGATGAAAGAGGTGGGCTATGGCAAAGGCTACACCTACGACCATGACACCGAGCATGGCTTCTCCGGCGATAATTACTGGCCGGCGGAAATGCGCCCGCAGCACTATTATACGCCGCTCGACCGGGGCTTTGAAAAGCGCATTGCCGAGCGGCTCGCTTATTGGGCCGATCTGCGCGGCCGCGCGTGACAGCGCCACGCCGCTTCGCCCGCTTTGCCTGCTTCGACTGGTCCGGCGCGGCAGTGGCGCATCCGCCGGGGATAGCGCTCGCAGTGGCGGAAGCGGACGGCCCGCCCCGCCTCGTTCCACCACCCGCCGGCCGCTTCTGGTCCCGTGCGGCAGCGCTCGACTGGCTGGCGGACAGCGCCGCGCGGGGCGAAGATATGCTGATCGGCATGGACCTCTCGCCCGCTCTACCCTTTCACGATGCGGGCGCCTATTTTCCCGGTTGGGCGCCCTCCCCGTGCGATGCCCACGCGCTCTGGGCGCTGGTCGAGCAACTCTGCGCGGATGACCCGCACTTGTCCGCCGCTTCGATCCTTACCCATGGTGACATTCGCCGCCACTTCCGCCAGCATCGCGACCAGGGTGATCTCTACCCGGCAGGCGCGGGGCGCATGCGGCTCTGCGAGCTTGGCCAGCGCGCCATGGGCCTCTCACCCTATAGCTGCCTCAATCTCGTCGGGGCCGCGCAGGTCGGCAAATCGAGCCTCACCGCCATGCGACTCTTCCATCGGCTGGCGGGCGTGATCCCCATCTGGCCGTTCGACCCGGTGCCCGCGCGCGGCCCGCTCATCGTGGAAATCTACACCAGCCTCGCCGCGCGGGAGGCCGGCCGATCGAAAGGCCGCGCCAAGATGCGCGATGGCGCCGCACTGGACGCAGCGCTCGCCGCAATTGGCGCGCCTCCCCATGTTCCGCTCGCCCGCTATGACGACCACGCTACCGATGCGCTGCTCACCGCCGCCTGGCTGCGCCACGTCCATGGCGAAACCGCGCGCTGGGCACCCGCCGCCCTTAACGACGCCATTGCCCGCACCGAAGGCTGGACCTTCGGCGTGGTCTAGATCCGACCACAAGCAGCTTGGCAAGGCGCGCGTCCCGCTTGTGTCCTTGCTCAGCGGTTTTCTTTACGCGGTCCAGACAGTCCAGGCTCTGGGCCACCCAACGATGGGCCTCGGGCGCTCCGGGATTGCCGATGATTGCCCGTGCACGGAGTGTGAGGAGGCGCATAGACGGGGGTTCTTCAAGCCATGAGCGGAGTGGGGATGCATAAAATCCCTATCCCTCAATGCATTCAACCCGTGTCTGCAAATGGTGCCGGCTGAGGGATTTGAACCCCCGACCTTCGGTTTACAAAACCGCTGCACTACCACTGTGCTAAGCCGGCGAAGGGCGGTTGCCTAAAAGTTCTACAGGCGTACGTCAACGCAGTTCACGCAGATGACGCGAACAGCACCGGAACGCAGCGGCAGGCACAGATGGTCAAATGCTTCCACATTCCGAACCCTGAACGACAACAAAGCGCGCCAACGCAATTGGAAGGCTGTTAGCAACACCAGTGCGCTGGGCTTCTGCGTCAGGGCCTCACACCGGTCGGGCGTTGCGCAGGCGATAGAAGATGCCGCTTTCATCATCGCCGGTCAGCTCCAGCGTGCCAGTGATCGTCGTCGGGTTTACCTCATCGACCTTCACGGGAACCGCCGCATAAACCTCGATGAACTAGTTGGGCAGCGCGTGCATATGAAAGGGGCAACCCGGCGGATAGCCGAGTAACACAAAGTGCTTCTGCCGCGCGCCGTTTTCGAGCGGCATTATCCAGCCAGCCACTTTAATCGGTTTGCCCGCCAAGGCGCGTATCGCGGGCGAGAAAACGGGCTTTGTGTAGACAATGCGCGTTCGTGAATCCGTGCGGTCTTTAAGGCGCGTCGACTCCAGAAGACGCCAGGAGGTGCCGCCGGGCGGCGTGCGCGCCGGCTGCCAGACATCCTCAACAGGCGCTTTTCCTCCCTGCCGCATCGCGGCCGGCGCCGAACCGGCGGCTCCAGCCAGCAGCAGCAGGACGCCAAAACATACGGACTTCAGAACAAATCCTGTCATATCAACCAGCCCGTGCCAGCGTGGCGGCGAGATCGATCCGGAAGACACGCAGCGCTGGAAACAACGCCGCGACAAGACCGATCAGCGCGCCCCCTCCAAGGATGACCAGTTCGCCCGCATGCGCTTGCCATGGCATGAGACCCAGGTCCCCAAGCGCAGTGAAACTCCGCACAGCGAGTGCAAGGAGGCCATGCCCAAGAAGAAGACCCAGCGCGCCACCGGCAAGCGCGGTCATCAGCCCTTCGGCGATCACAGTTCCAAATATGCCTCCACGCCCTGCTCCCATGACGCGCAGAAGCGCAAGATCGCCTTCGCGCGCGCCGGCCGCATTGAGGAGGGCGACAAAAATCGAGAGACCGCCCATCACGGCAAGGAGCCACGCAAACAGCCGGGCACCGTCAATCCCCGCACCAAGCAAAGTCAGCAGGCGCGTCGTCTCAATGGCCGGGACCGCCGCCTGCATGTCCGTCTGCCGATTGATCATCGACGGTATGCGGATCGCGCCGGCAGCGCTCCGATACTGAACCAGAAGGGCCGTAACTTCCGGCGCCAGATCATGGTGTGGGCTGGCATGATCGCCATGATCATGCGCCTCATCTTCATGCGCAATGCCATGTACATCCCACACTGTCCCGATGGACGTCAGGATCAGACGATCGATCACTGTGCCGGTGCGTTTCAGGATACCAATAGTCGTAAACGGGTGGGCGTGGTGCTCTCCCGCGCCCTCGCCGTCGCCCAGGCCATGGCTGCCCACGAACCGCTGCCCCAGATCGGCCCCGAGGCTCACCGCGACATCAGCGCCCATGACAGCCTCGCCATGCCCCGAGAACATCTTCCCCGCGGCAAGCTCGGCGCCATAAAGTGCTGCATAAGCCGGCTCCGTCCCGACAATCCTGTAGCCGCGAAAATTGTCGCCAAGCGCCAATGGCACGACCTGCGCCACAGCGGGATCGCGCCGCAAAAGATCGATACCGGCGAGCGGGATATTTCCCGTCGGCTGGTCCATCTGATAGATACTGGACAGAATGAGCTGAAGCGGCGACCCCTTGGCGCCCACGACCAGATCAATCCCATGCGCATTACGTTCGAGCCGATCGGCAAGCTGAGACGATGCGAGCAGCAATATCGTCAGCGTTGCCACGGCGAGCGCAAGCAGGAGGATGTTGAGGCCGGTCACAGGCATCCGGTCACGCATATAGGCCAGAGCAAGAGAGGGCATCAGCGGCCCTCCCTTGTCGGGGGCGCCAGTTCGAGCTGATCGGGAAAATAGGCGCGCAACCGCGCATCGTGGGTCGCAATCAGCAAAGTGCTGCCCTGAGTCCTTGCGGTATCGAGCAATAATTCCGCGATTTTTTCCGCATTTCGATGGTCGAGCGCGCTTGTGGGTTCATCGGCCACCAGAAGATCCGGCCTTCCGACAAGCGCGCGGGCAATGGCGGCGCGCTGCGCCTCACCCTGACTCATGTCACGCGGCTTCGCATGCGCTCGATGGGCAATGCCCAGTTCCTCCAGCAGATGGTCGATCCGCCCATCATCGACCTCGCCATGGCTAAGCTTCTGCGCCAGCCGCAGATTGGCACGAACGCTCAATGCCGAGACCAGCCGCAATGTCTGGAAAATGATGCCGATGCGCCGCCGACGCAGATCATCGCGCGCCTGCGGGCGAAGCCCGGTCATTGACTCGCCGCAGATCAGAATCTCACCTGTGTCGGGCGCAAGCAGGCCGGTCAGCAGATTGATGAGCGTGCTCTTGCCCGAGCCGGACGGCCCCAGCAGCAACAGATGGCGACCGGCCTCCATCGTGATGCTGCAGTTCTGAAGAACCGCTGTTCCACCGAATGACTTGGAGAGATTATGGGCGGCAAGAACTACGGGCACCCCAGCCTCCCCGGGCAGAAGGCTGAGGCTCCGCGCAGGCGGGACATTCCGATCATGGCGACGTGAATTGTCATCTTGGCCCGCACCCGATCAGAACTGGTGCCTCATCCCCAAAGCGATGCTGCGACCACGCAGCGGCGATTGATCCTTCACGAACGATGTGTGGGAGAAAGCCAGCTCGTTCGTGAGATTAGTGCCCCGCGCATAGAACTCGACCGACTTGCCCCCGCCTGTGTCGAACCGATAGGCCAGCGTGGCATTGACCATGTTGTAGCCGCTTGTCCTGGTCTCGTAGGAGGCGATCCGGCTCTGTCCGAAGGTGCGATAATATTCGAGATGGGCCGCGATCGGTCCCCAGTTTCCTTCATACCGTGCACCGAGCCTCCCAGGAGACATGCGGGGCACATGGTCGTTGAGGCTTCTGATCCGGCCAGCGCGCACATAGTCGCCGAAAACGGTTATGCGCGATGCCGGTGTGACACTGTGGCTGACTTGCCCGTCAACCCCGGTAAACCGTGCATCCGCCGCCGTGTAGACGAGATAGTGGTGCGGGATACCGGTTTCGGTCTCTGTCTCGATATGGCGCGCAAAAATATAATCGTCGATATCCTGATGGAACAGGCCGATCTCGAATTCGAGTGGGCCACCGATTTTTCGGAATGTCAGATTGACCGACTTCGCTGTTTCGAGAAGGTCCGTTCTCGCGTTCGGGAATGACGATGAGGCGCGCCGTGTCTGTGACAGCCCCACCTCGTAGCTGTTCGTCGCGAGATTATTACCACGGGCATAAAGTTCACGGACATTGGGCGCACGCTGGCTTCGCGCGAGGGAAAGCGACGCCGAGTAGCCGCCATCCATGTTCCAGGTCGCACCTATGGATATTGAAAAGGGGTTATTTTCAGCGGTTGGGCGAGATTGCGTGTAGTCCTCGAGATAATTATCGACAAATTCTTCTTTCCAGTCCGGACCGATCACATCCTTGAGAAGCTGATCCGTTTCCGGCGTGTACACAAACTGAAACCGGGGCACTGGCTGGCTGATCTTGCGCCAGTCCTTGCGCGCGGCGATCTCCAGATCCACACGGCCGAAAGAGCGGCGCTCGCTGAGGAATATCCCGAAATTCTTCGTGATATACTCATATGGCGGGATAAACCGGAAATCGAGGAGGGCATCGGGATCAAAATCGTTCTGATGCAGATCGTTGACGTTAAGCCCGGTGAATGTTCCGTGCGTATACTGAACCCCGAACGTGCCGGTGAAGCCGAGTAAGGGCTTGTGCGTCAGTTCGACACGCCCGTCATACACCGTGTTGGTGTAGCGCGAGAACAGCGCGGGTCCGTCAATTTCGTTGTGCCGGTAGTCTGTATAGGACCCGCGAAGCCGAATATTCTCGACGCCCGGGAGCAGATCCGTGAAATCGCCACGTATGTCGACCCGCTCGCTGCGGAGCTTGATATATGCCGTATGGTCATCGGACGAGCCGAACGGATCGTCAAATTCATCATGAGACGCACAGTGCAGATCAACGCCGTGAGTATGGCAGACGCCGTTTATATGCGAATGCCCGGGCAAGCCATATTCGCTGTCCTGCCTGGTGTAAGCGGCGCCGATATAGCCCCGGGACGTGACCAGCGATGCACCGAAGGCATAGCTGGAGCTGTCAGCAAAGGAGTCGCGCAGCCTGTCGCTTCCAAAGGCGCCCGGCACCGCATAATCATCGCTTCTGCGACGGGACCCTTCCGCATGAATGGCGAAGGGACCGAGCGCCGCCGTCACGCGCCCCGCGAGAGTTTTCTCTTCGTCACCGGTGCCGTAGCGAATTTCGGTCGCGCCAGACAGCCCCCCTTCCGGCAACGCTTTGGGCACTTTGCTGTCGATCAGGTTGATCGCGCCATTCATGGCATTGCCACCATAGCGCGCCGCGGCGGGGCCGCGCAGAACCTCTATGGCATCAAGCAATAATGGCTCTGTCGTGATGGCGTGATCGGGCGAAACCGACGAGGCGTCGAACAGATTGGCCCCGTCCGACAGAATTTCGATGCGCGGAACGGTCTGCCCCCGAATGACCGGACGGGAAGCACCCCCGCCGAAATTATCAAGATGCACGCCGGGAAGCCCCGCCAGGGTCTCACCCAGACCACCCTGGCGGCGATGGGCCAGCGCATCGCTCGAAAGTACCTCGACGGGCGTCATCGCTGGCATGTTGGGCTGGCTTAGCGAGCGGGCTGTAACGACGATTTCGTCTGCTCGCCTGCCGCGGTCTTGCTCACCATATTCGGCCTCAGCCTCCTCCGCCGCAGCGACGGCAGGAAGCATTGCCATGGCTGCAACCACGGAGAGAAGGCACACACCGCCTTTTAGTCGATTGATAAGCGCGTCGTTCATGAGCCCCTCTTTGTCTCCATTTGAGCGGCCGAATAGGATATGATATATCACAACGTCAATTGAAAAGATGGCTATGCACTTCAGTCGGATGGTGACGGGTGGGAACGTGCTGCCCCGTGCATCACCGGAGAATTTTCCTCACCCGCGAGATTGAAGACACCCAGCCGGCGTTTGATTAGCACGGCAACCAGCGGCTCATCGAAAGGCGGACAGGTTGCGCAAACATGCCCGTCATGGCGGTTCACGTGATGGGCTAAGTACGCGGGGCTAAGGACCTCAACAGGTCCGGGATTCGCGCCAGCCTGCCCTATGGGCTCTCAACCAAGTGCTTCACCATGACTGCGGCGACTGCCAACAAACGGTGGAAACCCTGTCTCGAGCCCATGCTGCGGCGGTACGCAAAGGGCGCTGTTTCTAGCCCATCGCGCGACTCTCGTGGGTCGCCGCGCAGGTGGGCGCGGCTAGGCGTGCGCCACCCGCACCCTGCGCGTCCGCAGCGCCGCGCCCGCAAGGCCGAAGCCCGCGATCATCATTGCCCAGGTCGCGGGCTCCGGCACCGCAACCTCGACACGCGACGCCGCCGTCAATGTGGCCTCACCAGTGACTGTCTGCGTGCGATAGTTGGCGGCGAAGGCGTACAAATTGAAATATCCGCTCACAAAGCCATCCGTGCTGTCCGGCAGCGCGCCCGCCAGATCATGATCGAATGTGAGCGTGAGCCCGAAGTAGCCGTGAGCAGACGGAACGCCATAGACAATCAAGGTGTTACCGGTGCTGTTAAGGCCTTGTATCCAGGCCGGGCCCGATGCGCCGGGCACATCAAACATGCCCAAGCCGGTGCTCTGATCAAAATAGCCGCTCAGGGCACTGGTCTCATAGACCGTAGGGACAATCGTATCGCCCAGTGGATGATAGTAGATATCATCGATCGCCCAGGTGCCGGTGACCGTGAAGGAAAACACGGACGCCGCCTGCGCCGGTGTCGCAACAAACGCCGCACTGGCCAGTGCCAGCGCCGTCAACTTCTTCATATTCTGAACTCCCACAGTCCGAAATCCGGATTGCCGATGAGAGCGCCGCGTGTCGAGGGGGAATTGGTCCGAGGTGAGACGAGTGTTACGTCCGAGAGGGCTTCGAGACCCCTTTTAGCGGTCGGCTAGTGCTCCAGAAGCTTTTGTCAAAGACAAGAAAAGCTTTTGACCCGCTTCAAAGCAGTCTTGCTTATCCTCCACTCTTGCGAATCATGTTATGATGTATCATTACGTACTCATGATTTCCGATCAAAGATGGATCGAACGGTCCGGGTTCACGTCCGAGAGGGTGAAGGGCTGGCTGGATGGATTTGCAATCTGCGCATCGGCAGGTTGCATCATCCATTGCCTGGCCTTGCCGCTCGTGCTTGCCGCCCTGCCCAGCCTGTCGGGCTGGATCGATCCGGGCGAGGCATTTCATCTGATTGTGCTGACGTTGGCCGTTCCCACAAGTGCCTTCGCGCTGATCGGCGGCTGGCGGCGATATCGCACGCGGGTGCCGCTTTTTACGGGCCTGACCGGATTGCTCATCATGGCCGGCGCAATTGCATTCGCCAGAAATGATCTGGCGGAAACTGTCATCACGGTCATGGGCAGCATGCTTCTGGCAAGCGCCCATATCACCAACTGGCGCAAACGCCGCTGCGCGGAATCCGCAGTCTGCCCCGCAACGCGAGCCGTCAGCGCGACACCGCAAGTCTGACGCAGCACACAGCAAGCATCACACGCATTCCGTATCAGGGGGGACGATCTGAACATCATGCCGAAATCCAACGCCAAGCGGCCGCCCTCGCTCCGGTCTGCTTCCCGGTTTCCGCTTGTCGCTCTGGCCGGCATGTCATCCGCAATGTCTGGCCCCGCACTTGCGGACGACGACAATGGGTCGGACCCCGGCACCATCGTCGTCACCGCCACACGTAGCGCGCAGTCGCTGGTCAATGTCCCCGCCGATGTGACGGTGAAAGACATCGAGACGTTGCGGCGCGATGGCTTCACTTATGGGACAGAGGAATTTCGTGGCGTCCCCGGTGTCTCCTTCCGGCGTGGCGAGGCCGATGGCGACGAGTTTCCTTTTGTTTCCATACGAGGATCGAACGGGACGGAAGGCTATCTGCCACTGATCGACGGCATCCCATTCATTGGGAATGATGAGGAAGGCGTGCTCAACATCGTCCCCTATGCGGCATTGGAACGGGTTGAGATCGTCAAGGGGCCGGTTTCCGCGCTTTATGGGCGCGGCGCACTCTATGGTGCGGTCAACTATATCACCCGCTCGCCACGCGAGGATCGGATCGACCTCTCCTTCTCTGCAGGCAGTGACAATTATTACCGTGGCGAAGCGTCCATCTCGCGCAAGCTGTCTGACAATGCAGGTCTGTTCGCCTCTGCCTTTTACGAGGATTATGGCGGCTGGCGCGAACAGGGCGGACGTACGCTCCTCAATCTGTTCGGTAAGCTGGACTTCGATCTGGGCGAAAAAACCACAGTTACGCTCTACGGCAATTATTTTGACCGTAAGTCGCAGGCACCCAATGGGCTTCCAGTCGATGCCAATGGCCATGTGATCAAGGTTGTCGGCGGCCCCCGTGCGTTTCTCGGCTATGGCACGCCCCATATCGACATCGAAGGCGCCATTGCCGCTGCCCGGATCGAACACCGTGCCACCGACACGCTCATCCTGAGCGCGACAGGCCAGTGGCGCCGGTTTGACAGCGATCTCGATCTCAACTTCTACGATCCCTATGGCTTCGATCCATCACGCCATGTTTATGGGATCAACGGCATCGCCTCTACCGGGCGACAGGACGTCCTCTATGGCGAGGTGACCGCCAACTGGAAGCATGGCGCGCATAATCTGATCGTCGGCCTGAGCGGCGAGCGTGGCACGTCGCGCGCCCTGAAGCGCTGGAGCGGGGTCAACGGCTTCACCCCGCAATGTGGTTTCAACTATTATCTGGTCGAAATCGACTGGCAGACAGGTCAGGTCACCAATGGCGATCATCCCTGTTTCGCGGTGGAAGATCCCGTCTCCAGCGATCATTTCACCAATCATTTCTGGGGCGCGTTCATTCAGGACGAGATCGCGCTGTCGGATCGCTGGCATCTGACTGTCGGCGGACGTTATGACAGCTTCCGTCGCAAGGTGCGCTTCGATCCCATCACGGGGGTTACAGATGGCTCAACCGAAAGCGCGAGCGCCCATGCCTTCTCACCCAAAGCCTCGCTGTCATGGCGCTATGATGGCGGGCAGGTCTATGTCGCCTATGGCCGTGGCTTCAACTCCAATTTCGGCAGCGGGTTCGAATGGGATTCGAACCAATATGCCCGTCCGGAACAGAAACCGACCACGCTCGACAGCGTCGAGATAGGCTGGAAAGGCAGTACCCTCGGCGACACGCTCCGTTTCAGCACCGCGGCCTTCTGGTCAACTCAGAAAAACCGGCGCCAGGTCATTCCCAACCCGGCGGCAGAAACGGATTATTCCGCGCCTTCCAATCTGATCACCTATGGCGACCGCTATGAAGCAAAGGGTGTGGAAGTCTCACTCGACATCCGCCCGCGTGACGGCACGTCGATCCTCATCAACTATTCGCACATTGCGCCGAAATGGAAGGACTATGTGCTGGAGACATATTCCGGCCCGGTCGACCTTTCCGGCACCACCCCGGTCGGGGTTGCTCCCAACATTGTCTATATCGCGGCAGAGCAGCGACTGACGCCCTGGCTGACGGGCCGCGCCGTGTTCGAATGGTATGACGATTACAAGGTCACACAAGACAATCGCATTGAGAATGGCGGCTATGAGCTGCTCACGCTCAACGCCCGCATCCAACCGGAAAAATGGAATGGCCTTACGCTTGACCTCACAATGATGAATGCGCTGGGCAAGGAATATTACTGGTATTTCGGCGGACGCACCGCGCCCAGCTATGCCACGCCCGGCACGCCCCGCCAGTTCCGCGCCACCTTGCGGGCGAGCTTCTGATGCGTGCGCTGGCAACCTCCCTCATCGCCATCGCCATCACCCTCGCTCTGTCCGGCTGTGACGGAGCAGTATCCGACGCACCATCTCAGGAAGCGATCGATGGCCGCGAAATCCCGATGCGCTTCGCCAAAACCTTCCGCGTGTTCGAGCGTGATGGTTATCGCATTGTCGACATGAAGGCCTCGATTGTCAGCTGGGGCGGCAATGCCGTCGGCGAGGAGCAGGTCCAGCGCCTTGTGCTGGTCCCGCGTGAGGCGGCCCCTCCCCCGCTGACCGGCGATCTGGCTGGCGCCACCCTGATCCGCACGCCCATCATGCGGATCGCCAGCAACACCGGCTATCATGAAGCGATCACGAAGGTGCTCGGGATCAATGACCGGCTCGTCGCGGTTGGCGGGGTCAAATCTTATGACGATGACCTGCGCGGCCGTGTCCGTGCAGGCGATGTGCGCCAGATCGGCTATGGCTGGCACTCGCCGCCCGAACTCGATGCGCTGATCGCTTCAAAACCCGATGTTCTGCTGATGAGCATGGGCGATATGAAAAATCTCGGCGCAAAACCCCGCATTGAGAAGCTCGGCATTCCGGTCGTTCCGATCTTCCTTGAGAATGAGGCCGATTACATGGGTCGCGTGGACTATGTCCGCCTCATCGGCATGCTCGCAGGCAAGGAACGCGAGGCCGAAGCCTTTGCCGACATGGTGGCGAAGAACGTTGATGCTTTAAAATCGAAGGCAGCAGCTCAACCCACGCGCTCCGTATTATCGGCATGGTTCGCAGGCGGTGACCGCTGGATGCCGACCATTCGTAACGCCGACGCAAAGCTGCTGCGTGATGCCAATGGCAGCAACCCCTTTGAAGAGCCCGACGATCCGCGCAAGGACGCGTTCAATCGGGTTTCGACCGAAGATCTGATTGCGCGCGGAAAGGATGCCGATTGCTGGATCATGCGCGATTCCCACTCGGCACCCTTCAGCGATGTCTCGACCCTGCGGCGCTTCAAAGCCTATCGCGATGGCTGCCTGTTCGCTGTTGACGGCATGACCAAGCTCGATGCCGATGCCTATGATTATTATGAAATGGCGGTGATCCGCCCCGATCTGGTGCTCGGGGATCTGGTGCGCATGCTGCACCCCGCCCTGCGAGATCAGCCCTTTCTCTACATCCGTCCCGACACGCAGGTGGCGAGATGACACCCGCTCTGCGTAGCACGTGGGGTACAACCCTGCTCACCGCCGCCATTATCGCAGCCAGCCTCTTCGCGCTTGGCTTCGGGATGGTTGGCATCGGCCCCGGCGAAGTCGTGGCGGCCCTGCTTGGCAATGGCGATCCCGGAACTGTGCAAATCGTCACGGATTTGCGCCTGCCACGCGTGGCGACCGCGATCATCGCGGGCAGCGCACTCGGCATTGGCGGCGTGCTGATGCAGGCGCTCTTCCGTAACCCGATGGCGGACGCATGGTCACTGGGTCTGACGGCGGGAGGCCAGTTGGGTGTCGCGCTGCTGGTGACGGCAGCCGCCTTCTCCGGGCCTGCCGCGATCGGTTTTCTGCGCGCATTTGAAGGCTTTTCGATTACGGTCGGCGCGATGCTCGGTATCGGCGTGTTTGCCCTTGCGATGGCCTCACTTGCTCGCAAGGTCAGCACGGTAACACTGCTCGTCGTCGGCCTCATGCTGGGCTTTACCGTACAGGGCATTGTCAGCGTGGTGATCCACTTTGCCAACCGGGTCGGCGGGCGGGTATTTTCCGGCTGGAACGACGGCAATTTTGCGAGCGTGACTGTATCCGACCTGCCAATGCTGGCCATCCCGGTGGCGGCGGGCGCGCTGCTGGCGTTGGTCAACGCCAAGCCGCTTACCGCGCTGCTTCTTGGGGAAACCTATGCGAAGAGCCTTGGTGCCGACGTCACGCGTCTGCGCCGCCTGACGCTGGCCGCCGTCGTGCTGCTGGTCGCGCCCGTCACGGCCTATTGCGGGCCGGTGACGTTCATCGGCCTGATCGTGCCGCACTTCGCGCGTGCCATTGCCGGGACGGCCCGCATCCTTCCGCTGCTCCCCCTTGCCGCGCTCGCCGGAGCGTTGCTGGCGCTGTCAGCGGATCTGGTCGTCCATGCGCCGTGGGAGCAGCATTTCCTGCATCTCAATGCCGTGCTGGCGCTGGTCGGCGCGCCGGTTGTCATCGCGCTGCTCATCTTCTCCAAATCCATGCGGGGACAACGCTGATGCTCAGGCTCGATCAACTCTCCGTGGGCTATGGCAAGCCGCGAGGGGCGGTGCTTTCCGGTCTCGATGTTGATGTCCCACCCGGCAGCTTCGTGTGTGTGCTCGGCCGCAATGGCGCAGGAAAATCCACGCTGATGCGAACCCTTGCGGGATTGCAAACGGCGCTGGGCGGGCGAGCGGTGCTGGATGGCGAGGAGATCGCCACCATGCGTCCACAGACCCGCGCCCGGCGCATCGCGGTCGTCCTCACCGAACGGACGGCCAGCCCCGGCCTGACCGTCGATGATGTCGTCTCGCTCGGCCGCCAGCCCTTCACCGGGTGGCAGGGGCATCTGACGGATGACGACCATGCCAGGATCATAGCCGCGCTCAATCTGGCCGGAGCGGAACGGTTCAGCGGCCGGCTGTTCGATGATCTGTCAGATGGTGAACGACAGCGGGTGATGATCGCCCGCGCCATCGCCCAGTCTCCGGCGTTGATGATCCTCGACGAGATCACGGCCTTTCTCGACCTGCCCGGCCGCGTTGAAACCATGAGCCTGCTGCGCAGCCAGGCACGGACCAATGGTGGCATCGTGCTGCTGTCGAGCCACGATCTCGACCTGTCACTCCAGCTTGCAGATAGCGTCTGGTTGCTGGACGGACGAGGCGGACTTGCCGTCGGCTCCCCCCGGCAACTCATCGCCGACAATCATATCGGAAATGCGTTCGACACCGATGCCGTAAGATTTTCGCGCGAAAGAGCGCGGTTTGAGTTGGTAGACGCCAAAGGCGGCTAATAGAAGCGATGACGCGACGCCCGCATGAGGCGTGAAGCAAGACTCTTGCCATTTCCGCACGCTAGCCAACCAAGGGGGAGGCGCATTTGCGCACGAGCCTGCCCTGCATTTTGGAGCGACGTCGCGTCAGAACTCGGCCCCTTCGTTATCGCCGCATCTGGCCATAGCGCCCTCATTCGCCCAACGTGCAGCGAGCGCTAAAGACAATAATCTGCCGTACTCAGGCGTCAGCGGACGTCCGCACTTCGGCAGTGAGACCGCGCTCTTCGGAAGATAGCGCCATGGCATCTTGCCGCTCGTTGCACGGAGCGCGACGATGTTGAGCGTCCCGGGCTGGTAGCTGACGCTATAATTACTGCTGATGATGCCTGAGGCGGTGATCGCATAGCTGCCTGCATCCACGGCACCCTGACTATTCCCACCAAAGCTCAGCCCGCCCAGATCCGCCGCCGTATCGCCGTTCACAAGGCCTGTGAAACGCGCGCTCCCGCCCACGAACGCCAAACCATCATAAACCTTCTCAACATCGTTCACCGTCACAAGCAACGTCACCGGGTTGATCCGATAGGCGCTGCCATTGCCGACGGCCTGCTGCGCGGTGATCGTATAGTTCGTGCTGGCGAGCCCCGATCCGGTGATGCCGTAAAGACCCGCAGCGCTGCCGTTGACCGCGCTGCTAGTCCACGCCAGACTTCCACCGAGATTTGCCAGCCCCTCCCCATTTACAAAACCCATGCCGCTCACCGTGCCGGACGGAGCGGCCAATGCTGCACCATATGCGCTCGATATCTGGTTGGCCGTATATGTCAGCGTCAATAATGCGGGCGTGACGGACAAGGCCCCCGGCTGGTAGCTGACATTGTAGTTCCCATTGCTGATGCCTGAAGCGGTAATCGCATAGCTGCCCGCATCCACGGCGCCCTGACTATTCCCGCCAAAGCTCAGCCCGCCCAGATCCGCCGCCGTATCGCCGTTCACAAGGCCTGTGAAACGCACGCTCCCGCCCACGAACGCCAAACCATCATAGACCTTCTCAACATCGGCTACCGTCACAAGCAACGCTGCCGGGTTAATCCGATAGGCGCTGCCATTGCCGGCGGCCTGCTGCGCGGTGATCGTATAGTTCGTGCTGACGAGCCCCCATCCGGTGATGCCGTAAAGACCCGCAGCGCTGCCGTTGACCGCGCTGGTGCTCCACGCCAGACTTCCATCGAGATTTGCCAACCCCTCCCCATTTACAAAACCCATGCCGCTCGCCGTGCCGGACGGAGTGGCCAATGTTGCACCGTATATGCTCGACATCTGATTGGCCGTATATGTCAGCGTCAATAATGCGGGCGTGACGGACAATGAGGCGGAGCTGCCCAATGCCAGGCGATAGCCACCTGCCGCAACAAGCGTGCCTGCCGTGGGATCGATGACATAGGTTCCGGCGCCTGCTCCCGAAGCCGCGCCGGCTGACATCATACCCGGCGTGCCGGTCAGGACGGTTCCGAATGTGTCCCCAAGATAGGCACCTGTTACGCCCGGATCGTAACCGCTGATCTGATATGCGGACATGAGCGCGGCGGCGCCATCCTCGCCATAGACCTTGCTCATATTGACCGCCGAAAGCGTCAGAATGGGGCTCTGCGCAAAAACATAGCGGTTACCCGTGGCGCTGATCGTAGTGCCATAGCCGACATCCCAAATCGCGTGATTGCCACTGTCCAGACCACCAAAGCTATTGCCGGACGGCGCCTGGGAATAGACGAGCCATCGTCCGGCAGATGTCGCCACTGCATTCATGCCGCTCAGATTATGGAAGTTCCGCCCGGCGGCGAGCACAACAGCATCCCCATTCGCGCCGGAAACAACGGATGCCCCGCTCAAGATCGTGATGTCCGATGCCGCCCCTTCTGCGCGAATGGAGACAGGGCCGTTGGCATGGATCGATTCCAGCAGGATTGACCGGGCATTACGCAAGCGAAACCCGCCAGACACGCCCGTAGTCGTCACCCTGTCAATCTGGTTTGGTCCGCTGAGATCGACCGACCCGCCTCCACTGAGTGCAAACAGTCCGGTCGTCACAATGCCACCGCCGATCAGCGCGGCACCCGTGTCGACATGGAAGGCCGCTGTCCCGCCCTGACCGCCGGGATTGAGGCTACCGGTCAGATCGAGCGTACCCGCATTTATCGTGCTGCCACCGGAGTAGCTGTTCACGCCGGACAGGGTCAGCACGGAGGGTGCCCCCTCCTTCACAATCGCGCCGGCACCGGAGATCGTGCCGGATAGGGTCTGTGCAGCGGTCGAGCCATAGAGCAGCCGCGCACCGGATGCGATACTGATCGCCCCGGCATAGGCCCCGCTTCGCAGGCTACCACTGCCGACAATCGCGAGCGTACCGCCGCTGATGGTGGTCGCGCCAGTATAAGTGCTGGCTCCCGTGAGGCTCAGCGTTCCTGTCCCAACCTTGACGAGCGCGAGCGGCACGATGCCGGGATTGTCGCCGATTACGCCGCTGAATGTCGTATTGTCATTCAGATTGCCGACCTCCAGCGTCGCCGACGACGACGTGGTATATATGCTGCGAACTATACCGCTGCCCGAAAGGGAGCCAAAGCGAACCAGACCGCCATTTCTTATGATCGTCGTTTCAGCATTCGCGACGATCGCCGCATTGGAAAAGTCGATGATATCGAACGCTGTCTTGCCGGGACCAGAGGTGGTGACCGTCCCTGTAAAAGCGCTCCCGTTACCAGAGAGATAGGCACCCGATGCCGTATCGGTCGAATTGAAATTAATCGCCCCGGCTCCGCTCCAGATGTAGGAATAGAAACGTCCACCCGACGACGTGATATTCATATTCAACGCAGCGCCGGCAGCGATGGAGACATTCCCCCCGGCCGTCCCGAGACCATTATTATTGTTCATCGCGATAGCGCCGGACGTAATCGAGATACCGCCGGTGAATATGTTGTTGCCGCCGAATGTCTGCGTGCCGCTGCCTATTTTCGTAACGGCCGTGATGCCCGCGCCATCCCGGATAGACCCCGTAAAATTGGTCGAACTATTGAGCCCCCCGATGGTCAGTGCCGCGGTCGACAGACCGCTGTTTGTCACCGTGCCTGCCCCGGCGAGCGAACCGATACTGTTGGAAAACCCTCCCAGATCAAGCGTTCCGGCTGACTGGACCGTCGTTGCCGAATTGAGGCCAAAGGCACCCGTCGACCCGGCACGGAGTGTGCCGCTATTCACTGCGGTCAGCCCGGTATAACTGTTCACACCGGAAAGACTGAGCGTGCCGCCACCAGTGACAGTCAGGTTCGCCGCGCCAAAATCGCCATTGTCGGTCAATATATTGGAGACGGTGAGTGTCCGTCCGCTGGCGATGTTAAAAATCGTGGTGCTGCTGTTCCTGTAACCGAGCTGGATGTTCGTCCGCCCGTTACCCGTGGACCCGGCCTGTATGGCGGAATCCGCCGTGACGTTGACTGTCCCCGCGAGCCCGAATGCCTGCCAGGCGCTGGATGCGCCGCCATTGGCAAGGAGCCTGCCGCCATTGAGCGTCAAGTTCACGATTTGATTGAAATTATTGTTCGAGGCAAGCGTGCCGCCGCTGTTTATGGTGATAGCGGGCGACGTGGTGCCGGCGGCGGCCGATCCCCAGATATTATGTGCATCGAGGCGCATCGTGCCGCCATTGTTGATCGCGATGCTGGTCCCGTTTGATAATGCGGATGCGACGCCCAGAGCGAGGATACCACCACTCACGTTGGTCGCGCCGGTATAGCTGTTCACTCCGGTCAGGCTCTGCGTTCCGGCGCCGGTCTTGGTAAAGCCGAGGGTCGCGGTGCCATTACTCATGACGCCGCTGAATATCGTGCTGCTGTTCCGACCGCCGCTGGTCAGCGTGGCCGCGCTGGCGCCGGCATTGGTGACAGCCCCGGCGCCCGCGAGCGCGCCGATGCTGTTTGAGTATCCGCCAAGGTCAAGCGTGGCGCCGCTCGCCACGTTCATGATCGAATTGGAGCCGAAGGCACTGGTCGAGCCAGCCCTTAATGTCCCAGCATTGACCGTCGTCGTGCCGGTATAATCATTGGCGCCGGTCAGCGTCAGCGTGCCCGTGCCGGTCTTGAGCACGTTGAGCACGTTGACCGCTGTCTGGTCCCGTAACAGCCCGGCGAAGACCGTGTTTGAGTTGCGCGACCCGATTTCCAGCGTGGCGACCCCATCGACGATACCGCCACTCCGAACGGTGCCGGTGCCCGCCAAAGAACCGACGCGTACGATCGTGCCGTTGCCGATCACCGTGTGCGTGGCATTGGCGACCAATGCCGCGCCGGAAAAATCGACAGCGTTCAGCCACGTCTTTGCGCCCGACGTGGTAACGGTCCCGGTGAAGGCGGTCCCGTCACCAGCGATGTAATTGGTCGTGACCCCGTCATTGCCGGCAAAATTCAGCGCGCCCGCGCCGCTCCAGACGTGGGGATAGGCAATGTTGCTGCCAACATTGACGATGATGTTCACCGCCGCCCCGCTCGCAATCGAAACCGTGTTGCCGCTCGCGCCAAGGCCATCAACATCGACGATAGAAACCGCGCCGGCGGAAACGGTCAACGGACCGGAAAAACTGTTCATTCCGCCAAGGGACAACGTGCCCGACGCTGTCTTGGTCAACCCATATGTACCCGAGATCATACCCGACAGCGTCGCGGCGCCGACGCTAGCATTATTGCCACCAACCTGTACCGTGAGGGGCCCGGTCAGCACGATATTGTTGGTAACCGTAATGGCCGCTGTGGGCGTGTCATCCCGGTTGAAGATGATCGTACCTGCGGTTGGCAGGCTTGCATTGGTGTAGGTCAGGCTTGCGTTTCGCGTCAGCAGGATACCGCCAGACGCAAGCGTGACAGCATTGGCCACGGTCAGCGCGGACGAACCCGAATAGCCCAGGCTGGCGCCGCTGTTCACATAGGCTGTGCCTGACCCCAAGGCATTGGCAGAAGTATAGAAGAGGCGTCCACCGACATTATAATTGGCCGATGATGCCGTCCCGGTCACATTGCCGAGAATGAGATCGCCTGCCAGCGTCGTCAGTGTACGCCCGGCCCCGGTTATCCGCCCGTCATAGAACAGGCTGGCCCCCATGGTCACCGTTCCGTTGGCGGACATGGTGATACCCCGGTTCGCCTGCAGCGTGGTCGGGACGATATTGGTGAAAGCCAGATTGCCGCCATTGAAAACGATCGATCCGGCAGTAAACACACCAGGCACAGCGCCGAGATTACGATCCTCGGCGATGGAGAGCGTGCCCCCTGCAAGCGTGTTGACGCCGGTGTAGCTGTTCACGCCAGACAGCGCGAGCCTGCCCGCTCCGCTTTTTATGACGCTGCCACTGCCAGAAATAATGCCTGCGAGCGTGCCGGAGGCCGACGCATTGGCGACATTAAGGGTCAGGGTATTGAAATTGCCGATTGTGCCTGCCGCGGACCCGCTCAACCCACCTGCGCCCGATGCATTCAAGGCAATCGCGCCGCTTGCCGAGAGGCCAGCATTCAGCACGAGGTTTCCAGCAAAAACATTGATTGCGCCAGCAGTTGTCAGTGCGCTGGACAGGGTCAGATCATAGCTGTTGCCGCTCTTGCCGATCGTCAGGCCGGATGCGGACGACCCAAAATTCCAGTCATTGTCGAATGTCATGGATGACGCATTGGCGCGGAGATAGCTGAAAGAGGCTGCGACCGGCTGCACATTGATTTGCCCGGTCGTCTGGACGCTGATCGACCCGGCTCCAGCGTTCACATTGCGTTGCTGGATGGAATTCGCTTCGATGGTGATCGGGCCGGAATAAGCCGCGACGCCATCAAACCCTATGCGGATGGAATTGGCCGTATCAGGGGCTGACAAGCGCAGGCCATTAATCGTGGTCGTGTTTGCTTCGAGTGTATTCGTGCCCCTCAGGTTTATCGCCCCGCTGGCGGACGTGATGCCGATGCGGCCACCCGTATTCACCACCTGGAGTTGCAGGCCCGAGGAATCGCCCGTGGTATAGTCATTGGCCGAGAAGGCAGCCGTGCCCGTCAGATTGATCGCGCCTGTTATGGTCTTGATCGTGGTCGATCCGCTGGCGGCTTCCCGATAGAGCATGAGGCCATGGCGCCAGCCGCTGGCGCTGCCCGCCTGATCCACGCCGGTTCCCGCAATCGTGATGGCGCCGCTTCCAGTCGAAATCGCGACGGAACCGGCATGATTTGCATCCCCAATCCAGACCCCAGCCCCTGTCTGAAACCGCCCATCGACCCCGCCGATGATGGAAATGGCGCCAGATGTGGTGGATAAGGTCGTGCCACCATCGATCATGACACCAAACTGGTTGATACCATTGGTCGTCACCGAGGAGCTGCTGTATCCCTCGATGGAGAGGTTCCCGGCCCCGGTTGCGATGCTGCTGGTGTTGATCAGAACGCCCTGCTGACCGCCGCTCCATGTCGCGGCGGAACTTCCCCCGACATAGACACCGTTCCACAGACTGCCGGCCCCGCTGCCACCGCCACCCAGCCATAGCTGGCCGCCATTGGTATTGATCGTCGATCCGGTGATCGAGATCGTCCCTTGCGAGGCCATGCCATTGTAGCGCGTCCACAAAATGAGGTTAAGCGCACCCATGGTCGAATCGATCGTCGCATTGTTGAGCACGATGGGAGAAGCGCCCGTGCCCCCGGCACCAGCCGTTCGCAGCGTCAGCGTTGCGTTGCCTCCCGCCGTTTTGCTGAGTGTGACCCCGCTGCCCCATGTAATGCCGCCGATCACATCATTGAGGACGCTCGTGCCCGTGTTGAGCGTTGCCGCATAGCTGTCCGCAATGGACTGGGTGATGACACTGTCCGCCGGGTCGATAAGCCACAGCCCGCCCGTCCCCAGATCCGCACCCGCATCGACCACGCCGCCACTGCTGTCCACCGCATGACCGGATGTTTCGACAAACCCGCCATTGCCGCTGCCAGCGCCGCGTGCGCGGATGGTGCCCGCAAAATCGGTACGGGTGGTGGTGTTGGCAATGTCCGACCAGAGCACGACGCTGCCACCCTCACCATCCTGCGTCGCACTGGCGTCGATAAGGCTCCCGGCCGCCATCTGGACGCTCGTCGCCTGCGCCAGCCCGGCCCCGCCCTGCACGGCTCCCCCGACCAGGACAGTGCCGCCGCCCGTCGCACCGCTTGCCAACAGGCGGCTCTGCGCGCGCAGTGTGATCGCCTCTCCTTCAACCGTGATGCGGCCGCCCGTGCCGACTTGAGAGCTGGCGTCGATCGTGCCGGTGATGTCCACCGCACCCTTCCCGCCATCGAGGATGACGGCGCCGCCCTCCTGCCGGGCGCCGCGCACCACAAGCTCCCCCGGCACGTTGACCGCCTGACGGATGGCCCCGACGACACTCGCTGCCCGGAGCTCAACCCGGGCACCCGCGATGATACCGCCAGCGTCGATGAGCGGCGCATCGCCATCTGTTACACCCGGTACGGCAACTTGCAGAAAGCCATCTCCGCTCAGGTCCAGCGTCGCCGACTCCCCCGCGCCCATGCCGATCTTGCCGAGCGCGACGGCAATCGTCCCCCTGTTGGTGACCCGACCGCCCAGCAACGCGGCAAAGCCGCCGTTCCCGACGGAAATCACGCCGTCGTTGACGATCGCGGTGGAAGCGCCGGAGCCACGGAAATTGAGGCGTTCGGCGAGAAAGTCATCGTCGCCAAGCCCAAGCGTTGAGCCCACAAAGCCACCGCCGGCCACAACAGTGCCGGTCGGCGTGATGACGATGCCGTTCGGATTGACGAGGTAGACCTGTCCATTGGCGGTGAGCGCGCCGGCAAGCGCAGTCGCACTGTTCCCCGTCACGCGGTTCAGGATTGCGGCGTCCGCGCCGGGCTGCGCGATATTGACCTGCCCGCCCTGCCCGATCGAGAAGCTCTCCCAGTTGATGATCGCGCGCTGCGATGTCTGGGTGATGCTGGTCGTCTGCCCGTTTGTTACGATGCTGGCCTGCCCCGCCGTGATTTCGCCGCCCTGAGGCAAAACCGGCGGAGGAGTAGTTTGAGCACCGGCTGCCGATGCCGCGCACAGCGCCGTATTGGCGAACAGCAGGGACAAGCCCCTGCGCCTGCTACCGCCATTGGTGCTTTCAACGCGTATAGTCCTGATCGCATCCACGCGGGCTCGGATCGGATGCGCCATCCTCAGAAACTCATGCTTGCCGTCAGATTGGCGCGCATGTCGCCACGACGACCGGGAATATTGGTGAACTGACGCCCGACCTCGAAATTAAGACTATGGGCGGTGCCACCGCGGGAATAGGCGGCCCGCACACCCGCGCCAATCGAGGCAGCGGTAAAATTGCCGCGCTCCTGCGGCGTCGCCTGTTCCAGCCAGCCCCGGCCCTTCGCCCCGTATAGATATGGCGATGCCACGGCGCTGCCGATGCTGGCCGGCAATGTGTAGCTGACCTCGCTGCGGAGCGTGAAGCCGCTATCGGCATTGAAGGCGCCGGACGAAAAGGCAGAGACCCCCTCGCGCCCGTCGAGCGAAAATTGTTCGCCGAGCAATTGCGGCTTACCGAGCGCGCTTTGCCCCCGACCCACCAGAGTCAATCCAAAGCCATGACCGACTGCCCGATCCGCGCGGAACCGTCCCTCCAGACGCGCAAAGTCCGCCCCTGCCCCCTGCCGGGACAGAGGGGTCATCAGCGTGCCTTCTCGCCCGATCATGCCCCAGCTCAGGCCCGCGGACGCGGCAAGCGCGCCACGCTGATATGATTTTTGCCAATCCAGCGACATCGTGCCCGTCGCATAGTCGTCGCGACTGAGATCGAGATTGAAATCACTGGCGTGGAGCGATTGGCGGACCCAGCTGACAGACCCGTTGAAACGCAGACTCTCCCGTCGGGTCAGGATGAGCGGGTTGCTGATCCGCAGTGTCGCACGCTCGAACTTGCCAATGCTGGACAAGCCTCCAGCCACGGGTTTCGGTTCGGTCCGGGCGCGCAGATAGTCCATCCCCACACTCGTACCGTCAGCGCGGATCGGCACGGTGATGCCACCGCCGATCATGGAAAACGGCGCGGCAGGGAAATCCGGGTTATCAATTCTGAATTGCGAACCCAGAACGACATAGGCCTGCTCGCCTATCCCCAGCAGATTATTGGCCGCGAGGCTGGCATTCCACTGCCAGCCGCCCAACGATGCAGGCAGCATGTTATTGACGTCGATCCGGCCTTCGAACCGCTCTTCCCTGCCTTCCACGACAAGGATGACCCCGCCCGTGCTCTCGCCGCGCTTGAGCGCGCTGCGGAGGCGCACACCGGCAAGCTCTCCCGCCAGCAAGAGCTGCCGCTCAAGTCCCACCTGCGTCAGATGCGGCCGGTTGACGAGGTGGCGCAGCCGCTTGTCGACCGCGTCGCGTCTCCGGACAGGAACGCCGTCAAGATCGATCGCCTCGATGAACCCATCGATGACAAGAATGCAAAGCGGCGCGTCCGCGCTGATCCTTTGCGGCGGCACGACGACGCGCGCCAGCACATAGCCCTGCCGCGCATAGGCCTGCTCCAGTGTACTGGCGGCATCGAACACCGCGCCAAGCGGCATGGTGCGATTGGCAACACGCGTGGAGAATGTCTCGTTCGCCTCCCGGAGTTCAGGAAAGGCGCCGCGGATCTCAACATCGCCAATCGTAACCGGAATGCTCTCCGCAACCGCAGGCGGATCATTCGCCTCACGCGCGGGCAAGCCACTGTCATCATGCTGTGGAGGGGGCGGAGCGATCGTCCGTGGGACGATCTGGCTGGGCATGACGGATTGCGCCATTGCGCCTCCCGCCGAAAGCAGGGTGGCGGCGGTGCCCGCGTAAAGCAATGGACATCTCATCGCGCGACGTTTTCTTTTTTATTCCTGGTTTCGGGGCAGCAAACGACACGCATAGAAAACTATAGTTGATATTCAGTTTACCGCTTTTACTGCCGCCAGATGCGGCGCAGCGGCGTATCATCGGGAGACCGGATCAAGCGCCCAATGGCCTGCGGACTTGATCGCGCGGCAAGGGGCGGCTAGACGCGCGCGGTTTCCGGCCGCAGGACCGGACAGACTTCTGGACAGTGGAGCTTATCATGGCGGTGACCCGCACCTTCTCGATCATCAAGCCGGACGCGACGCGCCGCAACCTTACCGGTGGCGTTACCAAGATGCTGGAAGAGGCCGGCTTGCGCGTCGTTGCGTCCAAGCGCATCCAGATGAGCCAGGAACAGGCCGAAGGCTTCTATGCCGTGCATAAGGAACGGCCTTTCTTCGGCGAACTCGTCTCCTTCATGGTTTCCGGCCCGGTGGTCGTGCAGGTGCTTGAAGGCGAGGATGCCGTGAAGCGCAATCGCGACGTCATGGGCGCGACCAACCCCGCTGATGCGGCCGAGGGCACGATCCGCAAGACCTATGCCGAATCGATCGAGGCCAACAGCGTGCACGGTTCAGACAGCGACGAGAACGCTGCAATCGAGATCGCCTATTTCTTCAAGCCCGAAGAACTGGTCGGCTGATCCTTCGCAGACCGCGAACAAGGTTAGGCAAATGGGCCGTTCGGGTAACCGGGCGGCCCTTTTCTTTCAAACCATCCTGCTTTTCGGGCGCCCTTACGCGGCCCCGCCATTGCCTCGCAGATGCTCATGATGGCGGATGACTTCATCAATGATGAAGCGCAGAAACTTCTCGGTGAAGTCCGGATCAAGCCGCGCATCTTCCGCAAGGCGCCGCAACCGCGCAATCTGGCGCTCCTCGCGGCCAGGATCGGCCGGCGGCAGCGCGGCCTGCGCCTTGTAGCGGCCGACATCCTGCGTGATCTTGAACCGCTCGGCGAGCATGAACACGAGCGCGGCGTCGATATTGTCGATGCTTTCCCTGTAGCGCTGTAGCGTCTCGTCCACTGTTTCCGCTCCGCCCTGATGACCGATAAGCCGCTCATCGCGGGCCAAGTGCTTCAACGCAAGCGGATTTGCTTGCCAATCGCGATGACGCTTGCCACAGCCCTCCGCATGAGCGCGACGATCCACCGCCTGGACGCCAAGTCGTCCCCGCCCTCGCTTGAGCCGATGATGACGCTCGTGGCGCAGGACATGAATGCCGTCAATGCGGTCATTCTCGACAGGATGCAGTCGCGCATCCCCCTCATTCCCGAGCTTGCCGGCCATCTGATCGCCGGCGGTGGCAAGCGGATGCGGCCAATGCTGACCCTCGCCTGTGCGCGACTGCTGGATTATGCCGGGACACGGCACCACAAGCTTGCCGCCACGGTCGAGTTCATCCACACCGCCACATTGCTCCACGACGATGTGGTGGATGGCAGCGGAATGCGGCGCGGCCGGCAGACCGCAAACCTCATCTGGGGTAACAACGCCAGCGTGCTGGTGGGCGATTTCCTCTTCAGCCGCTCATTCGAGCTGATGGTGGAGGACGGCAGTCTCAAGGTGCTGAAAATTCTGTCCTCTGCGTCCGCGATCATCGCGGAGGGTGAGGTCAACCAGCTGACCACCCAGCGCCGGGTGGAAACGGACGAGACACAGTATCTGGAAGTCATCGACGCCAAGACCGCCGCGCTCTTCGCGGCCGCGTGCCGCATCTCCGCCGTGGTCGCCGAACGCAACGAAGCGACAGAGCTGGCGCTGGACAGCTACGGCCGCAATCTCGGTATCGCGTTCCAGCTCGTCGACGATGCGATCGACTATGCCTCGGACGGTGCGACCATGGGCAAGGATGCCGGCGACGATTTCCGCGACGGCAAGGTAACGCTCCCCGTCATTCTCGCTTATGCGCGCGGATCTGCGGAGGACCGCCGCTTCTGGAAAGATGCGATGAGCGGCCTTCGGAAAAGCGACGCGGATCTGGCCGAGGCGCGCCGGCTCCTTCAGCAAACGGGCGCCATTGACGATACCCTCGCGCGCGCGCGCCATTATGGCCAGCGCGCGATCGATGCGATCGGCATGTTCGGCCATAGCGCGGCCCGCTCCGCCCTGACCGAAGCTGTCGAATTCGCCATCGCACGCGCTTACTAAAACGGGTGGCCGTTTCAGGCCGTCACGATCCAGCCCTCATCCAGTCGCACCGGCCAGGGCGACAGGCGCGCGCCGGCACATGGGCCGCCTATGCAGGTTCCATCGTCAACGCGGAACAGTGCGCCATGCCAGCTACACTGAATGAGCGCCCCATCCGGTGAGAGATAGGCGTCGAGCACCTGCGCCAGTGGTAACCCGGCATGGGGGCAGCGGTCGACATAGCCATGCACCGCCTCGCCCTGACGGACCACGAAGCCATGGAAGCGGCCGGCACGCATTTGCAGCACGAAATTGCGCGCGCCGCCATCTGCAACCAGGTCAAGCGGGCCGAGCCGCACGCCAGCCGGCGTTTCGCCAAGGCGCGCCACGGCCGGATCGTCAGATGGCGGCATCGGCTTGCCGGTCGGGATGCGCAGTCCTGAATGCCTCCAGTCGCTCCGCCGCCTCGGCTGCCGCGACAAGGCGGGGAAAGGCGGCAAGATCGACATCGAACCGCCGGGCATTGTAGATTTGCGGCACCAGAAAACAGTCCGCGATGGTTGGCGTATCACCATAGGCATAACGCCTGCCATAGTGCGTGACGAGCGCTTCCAGCGCGGAAAAACCCTCGCTGATCCAATGCGACACCCATGTCTGCACCTGCTCGGGCGTGGCCGAAAGGTCTTCACGCAACATGTTCAACACGCGCAGATTGTTGAGTGGATGAATGTCGCACCCGATGATCGCGGCCATGGCGCGCACGATGGCCGCTTCATCCGGGTCGGCGGGCAAAAGCGGCGGCGAAGGCCAGCGCGCCTCGATCCATTCGACAATCGCCGGGCTTTCGATCACCACCTTCCCCTCATGCTCCAGCGCGGGTACCAGCCCGTGCGGCGCAATAGCGAGATAGGCCGGCTCGCGCTGCGCCCCGGTGCGGAGATCATGCGAGACAGACGTGTAAGCCAACCCCTTGAGGCCAAGGGCGATCCGCACGCGATAGGCCGCGCTGGATCGCCAATAGCCGTGAAGGACAAGGCCAGTCATCGCGCCGGCCTTACTTCGCCACGACAATCGCCAAAGCCTATGGAGACGAAACCCTCGGCATGCGCCGTCGCGCTGAGAATAACCTCGTCACCATCTTCCACGAAGGTCCGGGTTTCGCCGTCAGGCAGCGCGAGCGGTGTCTTGCCGCCTGCAGAGAGCTCCAGCAAGCTGCCATAGCCGCCCGGCTCCGGCCCGGAAATCGTGCCCGTGCCAAGGAGATCGCCCGGATTGAGATTACAGCCATTGGACGCGTGGTGCGTGACGATCTGGTTGATCGTCCAGTACATTGATGTCGCTGGCCCGGTGCTAAGCCGGAACGGCGCGTCGCCGCGCGCGCGCATCGCGCTGGTGGTGATATGCGCCTCCAGCGTGATGGCAAGCGCACCATGTGCCTGATCGTCCGCGTCCAGCAGATAGGGCAGCGGCGCCGGATCATCCGCCGGCCGGGGCGGCTGGGCAAGGCGAAATGGCGCCAGTGCCTCCATCGTCACCAGCCATGGCGAAACGGTCGAGTGGAAATTCTTGGCGAGGAAAGGCCCGAGCGGCTGATATTCCCATGCCTGAATCTCCCGCGCCGACCAGTCGTTCAGCAGCGTGAGGCCCGCAATGTGACGCGCCGCCTCCGCAATGGGGATGGGTTCGCCCAGCGCATTGCCCGGCCCGATCCACACGCCCATTTCCAGCTCATAATCAAGCCGGCGCGTCGGCCCGAAGACCGGCACATCCGCTTCCGGCGGCTTGCGCTGGCCTGATGGGCGCACCAGCGGCTCGCCGGATGGCCGAACCGAAGATGCGCGGCCATGATAGCCGATCGGCACATATTTATAGTTGGGCAGCAGCGGATTGTCCGGGCGGAACTGCCGCCCGACATTATTGGCGTGGTGAATGCCGACATAGAAATCGGTGTAGTCGCCGATCGTCGCGGGAAGATGGAGCCGACAATCGGCCGCCTCATGGAGCAGCGGCGCGACATGGGCGCGATGCGCCGGGTCCGACAGGAGCGCCGAAAGCCGCCGGCGCAGCGCCAGCCGGTCCGCGCCGGGCAGCGCCATCAGCGCGTTGAGGCTCGCACCCGCCACACGAGCGGCCGACGCGTCCGGCAGCAGATCCGCAATGCCCGACAGGTCGAGGATCATCCCGCCAATAGCGGTGCCGATCCGCGCGCCTTCGCCCGGCGGCGAGAAGACGCCGAGCGGGAGATTCTGCACCGGGAACGCCGGGTGGCCATTAGCGCTCTCCACCCAACTCACGCGGGCGGGATCATGCGTCTCGTCGGTCGTCCACCAGTTGCTCATGCCGTGCCTCCCTTGCCCACGGGCAGTTCCGCCTTGGGGAACCCCGCCCATGCCGCGTCATAATCATGCTGGGCATGGTCAAGCGCATAGCGGGTCGGCCGGTAGGGCCAGCAGGTCTCGACCATGAACGCCATCGTCCCTTCTATCTTATGGGGTTTGAGGTCCGCTGTGGTCGCGGCGTCCCAGCTCGTCACGTCCGGCCCGTGCCCGGCCATGAGATTATGCAGGCTGAGCCCGCCGGGCAGGAACCCGTCCGCCTTGGCATCATAGGCGCCGTGGATGAGACCCATCGCCTCCGACATGATGTTGCGGTGGAACCAGGGCGGGCGGAATGTCCCTTCCGCCACCATCCAGCGCGGCGGAAAAATAACGAAATCCGCATTGGCCCGGCCGGGCACGTCGCTGGGGCTGGTCAGCACGGTGAAGATGGACGGATCGGGATGATCGAAGCTCACCGTGTTGATGGTGTTGAACCGCGCGAGATCATAACGCCAGGGCGCCAGATTGCCGTGCCAGGCCACCACATCCAGCGGGGAATGATCGAGCGTCGTCGTCCAGAGCGCACCCAGATATTTCTGGATGAGCTGCACCGGCCCGGCGCGATCCTCGAACCATGCCACCGGCGTCTCGAAATCGCGGGGATTGGCAAGACCGTTGGCACCGATCGGCCCCAGCTCCGGCAGGCGGAAGAGGCTGCCATAATTCTCCGCGACATAGCCATGCGCCTCTCCATCCGGCAGCAGCGCACGGAAACGCACCCCGCGCGGGATCAGCGCGATCGAGCCGGGAGACAGGTCGATGCGGCCCAGCTCGGTCAGCAGCGCCAGCCGGCCCTGCTGCGGGATGAACAGCATCTCGCCATCCGCATTCATGAAGGCACGCGCGTCCATATCCCTGCTCGCGGCATAGATATGGACCGCCACGCCCTCCAGATCGGCGGGGTCGCGATTGACGAGCATTGTCACCATGCCGTCGATCAGATCGACCGGGCCGACCGGGCCGCCCACCGGCCCCCAGCGCAGCCGGTTAGGCGGTGCCGGCGCGTGCGCGACACCGGGCGCGAAGCGCCGCGCGCCTTCATAGCTGGTGAACGGCGGGTGCCCGGCGCTCGGCCGGAGCCGGTAAAGCCAGCTCCGCCGGTTTTCATGACGAGGCGCAGTGAAGGCAGTGCCCGACAGTTGCTCGGCATAAAGACCAAAAGGCGGCTTTTGCGGGCTGTTCTGCCCGACCGGGAGCGCGCCGGGCACGGCCTCGGTCGAGAAATGACCGCCAAGGCCGGTCATATAGTCAGGCATGACGCGCCCCTCCCCCGATCTCGGCCCCGGTCCCGGCCTCACGCATCCACCGAGATGACGCCGCGCCGGATCTGATCCAGCTCGATCGATTCAAAGAGCGCCTGGAAATTGCCGTTCCCAAAGCCCTCATTGCCCTTGCGCTGGATGATCTCGAAGAAGATCGGCCCGAACATATTCTCGGTGAAAATCTGGAGAAGGATGCCCTCGCCCGTCTCGACCGATCCGTCGATGAGGATGCGGTTCTTCCGCAGCCGCTCCAGATCCTCGCCATGGCCCGGCACGCGCTTGTCGACCAGTTCGTAATAGGTCTCGATCGTGTCCTGCAACCGCACGCCACGCGCACGCAGCCGCTCCACCGTGTCGAAAATATCCGGCGTGGTGAGGGCGAGGTGCTGGATACCCTCGCCTTTATACTCACGGATGAACTCTTCGATCTGGCTCTTGTCGTCCTGGCTCTCGTTCAGCGGGATGCGGATGGCATGATCGGGCGCGATCATCGCCTGGCTGAACAGCCCGGTCGCCTGCCCCTTGATGTCGAAATATTTCTGCTCCTCGAAGTTGAAGAGCGTGCGGTAGAACTCGCTCCACACCCGCATCTGGCCACGCCGGACATTGTGGGTGAGGTGATCGAGAACATCGAGCCCGACGCTGTTCGCCGCCTCCGCCTCGCGCCAGCCGGGGAATTCCGCCCAGTCGGCATAAAGGTCCACGCCATCCTCGATGAAGTAGAGATAACTGCCGCCAATCCCCTGAATGACGGTATCGTCCTCGTCCGTTGGCTTTGCGCCATGTGCCAGTGCCCATGTCATCGCCGCCGCCGGATCGGAAACGCGGAAGGCCATGGCGCTCGCGGAAGGGCCATGCTCTCCCCGGAAGGTGGCCACCCGACCCGCCTCATCCCGGTTGAGCATCAGATTGATGTTACCCTGCTTGTAACGCGTCACATTCTTGGTGGGGTGGCGGTGCGTTGGAACGAAACCCAACTGCTCAAACTGCCGGCCCATCGCTTCCGGGTCTGGCGAGGTGAACTCGACAAACTCAAAGCCATTGAGGCCAAGCGGGTTACCTGCTGTCATAGTCATGGTCTGGCATCCTTTTCCTTACATGGAGGATAAGCCAGCACGCGAGGTGCGAACACCCCTATTCCGCCCGTTCTGACCCGACCTTAGCCGGACGGTGGCGCCGATACCGGACGTATCAGCCCTTCCTGCACGGTACTGGCCACAAGGCGCCCGTCCCGGGTGAAGAACTGGCCGCGCGCAAAGCCGCGGGCATTGCCGCTCCATGGGCTGTCCGTCGCGTAGAGCAGCCATTCGCAACAATCGACATCGTCATGAATCCACACCGCATGGTCCAGACTAGCAGTTTGCAGCGTATTATCGCCGATGATGCGGCCGTGGGGAAGAAACACTGTGGCGAGCAGGATCGCGTCGCTCATCATGCCCAGAATTGCACGCTGTATCCGCTGGCCACCCGGAATATCTCCGGCACTCACCCCTTCGCCACAATCGAGCCGAAACCAACACATTGCGTTCGTCGTACCGGGTACGGCCGGTGGCCTCCGCCAGTCGCCGACCGGGCGCAGCTCCAGCGGGCTCGGCGATTCCGGCCGATCGAAAAGGCGGAGGCTGGGCAGATCTTCAGGAGGAACCACGGCGGGCATGGCAAACTGGTGGTGCAACCCTTCCTCGGCACGCTGGAACGAGGCGAGCATATTGAAAATCGGCTTGCCACCCTGCCATGCGACGACTCGCCGGTTGGAGAACGCCCCGCCATCCATGTCCGCCTCGACCGCATAGGCGATCTCATGATCCTCGCTGGCCGGACGCATGAAGTAGCAATGAAGCGAGTGGCACAGCCGATCCTCGCTCACCGTCTTGGCCGCCGCCATCATCGCCTGACCGACGACCTGCCCACCATAAACGCGGCCCTTCCCGCCGGGCTTGCGCGCACCGATGAACCGGTTATCGCCATCCCCCGGGCCTACATCCAACAGTCGGGCGACAAGCTGGGCACTCGTCAGGTGCATGTGCGGAGAGTTGCTCATAGCCGCCATGTATCCGGCCGTTTGCCGGCGTTGCAAGCGCTGGACGCGCCCTCTCCGCTGCCGTAGCGTCACTGCCATGCAAGATCTCTTCGCCTACAAGCTGCTGTCCGAGGATGCGTTCGCCCAATGGCGCGACTCGGGCCTTTTCGAGGGGTCCGCCGTGGACCTTTCCGATGGCTATATCCATCTTTCCACCCGGGCGCACACGGCGGAGACGGCAGCCCGGCATTTCGCCGGAGTCGATCCGCTCATGCTCGTGATGGTCGATCTCGCGGTACTGGCAGGCACCGTGCGCTGGGAGCCTTCGCGCGGCGGCGCGCTGTTCCCACATGTCTACGGGCCGATCCCGGCGAGCGCTATCGCCGGCAAGAGCCGGTTGCGCCTTGGCGAGGATGGCCGCCACACCTTCCCCGCCGGTTTCTGAGAAAGACGCGACGATCCATGACACATAATCAGCATCAAGTGCATGTCATCGGCGGCGGGCTGGCGGGGAGCGAGGCCGCATGGCAGCTCGCCCGGCGCGGCATCCGCATCCGCCTCTCTGAAATGCGCGGCGGTGGCGGCGAGACTCCCGCTCATGAGACGGATGCGCTGGCCGAGATGGTCTGCTCCAACAGCTTCCGCTCGGATGACGCTCAGGCCAATGCCGTCGGCCTGCTCCATCAGGAGATGCGCGCGCTGGACTCGCTCATCATGGCACAGGCGGATGCCGCGCGGGTACCCGCGGGGTCGGCCCTTGCCGTCGATCGCACGCGGTTCGCGGCAGGCGTCACACAAGCAATCAACGCGCATCCGCTGATCGACCTGGTTCGCGAACGGGTCGATACACTCCCCGCACCGGAACATGGCCCCACGATCATCGCCACAGGGCCCCTTACCGCCGCCCCGCTCGCGGAAGCCATTGGCGCCGAAACAGGGCGTGACGCCCTCGCCTTTTTCGATGCGATCGCCCCCATCGTCCATGGCGACACGATCGACATGGACATTTGCTGGCGCGCCAGCCGGTGGGACAAGTCCACGCCCGGCGGCAACCCGGAAGGCGACTATATCAACTGCCCGATGAACCGGGAGGAGTATGAGGCCTTCGTCGCCGGGCTGGTGGCGGGCGAAAAGACGCAGTTCAAGGAATGGGAAGAAAACACCCCTTATTTCGAGGGATGCATGCCCATTGAAGTCATGGCCGAGCGCGGTGTCGATACGCTGCGCCATGGCCCGATGAAGCCGGTTGGCCTCGACAATCCGCGCACTGGCCGCTGGCCCCATGCCGTCGTGCAGTTGCGGCAGGACAATGCGCTCGGCACGCTCTGGAATATCGTGGGCTTCCAGACCAAGCTGAAACATGGCGCGCAGGTTGCGCTTTTCCGCACCATACCGGGGCTGGAAAAGGCCGAATTCGCCCGACTGGGCGGGCTCCACCGCAACACCTTCATCCGCAGCCCGGATCTGCTTGGTGGCACCCTCGCGCTGCGAACGGCACCGCATATCCGCTTCGCCGGACAGATCACCGGGTGCGAGGGCTATGTGGAGAGTGCGGCCGTTGGCCTGCTGGCCGGATTATTCACGGCGGCGGAACTCGCCGGCGAGCCACTTCCGCCACCGCCGGTCGAAACCGCACTTGGCGCATTGCTGGGGCATATCACAGGCGGCGCGGAGGCAGAAAGCTACCAGCCGATGAACGTCAATTTCGGGCTCTTCCCGCCGCTACCGGACGATATCCGCAAGAAGCAACGCAAGCAGGGCTATACCGACAGGGCGCGCACCGCACTGGCCCCCTGGCTGGCGCAAGCAAGCGCCCGCATCCCCGCCTGAGCGGAGACACGCGCCTTCACCCGGACGTAACTGAACATAGAAATAGCCGGAAGATGCCACCTATGGGCGCATCTTCCGGCTGCGTATTCATAGCGCGTGGCCTCAGGCTTCAGGCGCCCCAGCCGCAGCTCTTGCCGGCATTCTGCTTGTCCAGCCAGACCTTGAGCGGCTTGAAATAGTTGATAAGCGATTTGCCGGACATCTGCCGCTCGCCGGTGAAGGCCTGAAGCGCATCCGGCCAGGGCTTGGAAGCGCCCATCTCCAGCATGGCGTTCAGCTTCGCGCCCACAGCCTTGTTACCATAGAAGGAGCAGCGATGAAGCGGCCCTTTCCATCCGGCCTGCCGGCACGCTGCCTCATAAAACTGGAACTGGAGCACCCGCGCGAGGAAATAACGCGTGTAAGGCGTGTTGCCGGGAATATGATATTTGGCACCGGCATCGAACGCATCGGCCGGGCGCTCGACCGGCGGGACGATGCCCTGATAGCGCAGCCGCATCTCCGTCCACGCCTTGTTATAGTCGGCAGGCTTGATCGAGCCGTCGAACACCCCCCAGCGCCAGCGATCGATCAGCAGACCGAAGGGCAGGAAGGCAACCTTGTCCATCGCCTGCCGCAACAAAAGGCCCAGATCCTTGTCCGCGCTCGGCACCCGGCTCTTGTCGAGCAGTCCGATGTCCACAAGATATTGCGGGGTAATGGAGAGCGCGACGAAATCGCCGATCGCTTCATGGAAGCCATCATTCGCGCCATTGAGATAAAGCGACGACTGCTTCTGATATGCCCGCTGGTAATAATTATGGCCAAGCTCGTGGTGGATGGTCACGAAGTCGTCACTGTTGACCTTCGTGCACATCTTGATGCGGATATCGTCCTTATTGTCGAGATCCCAAGCCGAGGCATGGCAGATCACCTCACGGTCGCGCGGCTTCACGATCTGCGAGCGGGTCCAGAACGTCTCGGGGAGCGGCGCGAACCCCAGCGAGGAATAGAAGCCCTCGCCCGTCTTCACCATTTTGACCGGGTCATAGTTTTTGGCGACGAGAAGGTCACCAATGTCATAGCCAAGGTCGCCCGAGCCCGCCGGCGCGACGATGGGGTAGATATTGCCCCATTCCTGCGCCCACATATTGCCGAGCAGATCGGCACGGATCGGCCCCGTCTTCGCCTGCACTGCGTCGCCATATTTCTCGTTAAGCTTGGTCCGCGTGTAGCAGTGCAGCGAGTCGTAGAGCGGCTTCACCTCCTGCCAGATCTTCTCGGTCAGGGCGGCGAAATCATCGGCCGGCATGTCATAGCCCGATCGCCACATGGCGCCGGTGTCACTAAAGCCCAGCTCCCGCGCGCCCTGATTGGCGATATCGACCATACGGGCATAGTCCGCCTTCATCGGCTTGCCGACATTGTCGTTCCAACTTTTCCACATCTCGGCAAACTGGGCCGGCGTGTGGCTGAGGTCGCCCATCGCGGCCTCGATGTCGGAGCCGTTGATCTCCTTGCCGTCAAGCGTGCCCCTGCCCTTGCCATAAGCGGACTGGAGCTTGGTGGCGATGTCGTTCAGTTCCTTGGCCGCACCCGCCGTCGTCGGCGCCGGGAGGACAAGGCCGGAACGAAGCATATCGAGCTTGCGCTTTACGTCTGGCGCGAGGCCCGGCACATTCTGATACTTCGCCGCACCGAGAGCGAATTCCACGGCCTTTTCGGTCCCTTCCGCGCCGACCTTGGCGGCCATCGCATCGGTATCCTCGGTGAGATAGGTGGCATTCACCCAGTATACGCGGCTTGCGTCTATCGAGTAGTCATAGCCCCATTTCTCGGCCTCGGCGACGAATTTGGCCGCATCCTCGGCGGTCGGCGCGGGCGCCGCCTGGGCTTGGGCAACGGCCGGCAGCGCCAGCATGGAAAGGCACAGCGCAACGCCAAGCGCGGCGCGCGAAGTCAGCATGGTCATGGTCGGGAACCCCCTCGACAATTCTTGTATGCCCGCAAGGTGACTTGCCCGGACGATACAGTCAAGCGGTCAGGCAATCAGAAAGCGGATCATTTCCTCGGAAAGCTCCGGCCGGGTCACGCAGCTAAGATGATTACCGGGCACGTCCGCCCGCGCGCCATCCGGCAGCGCATCGGCAAGCGCATCCGGGTCGCCATTGTCACGATCCTCCGTGCCGCAAAGCACCAGTGTCGGCATGACAAGCGCGGCGAGCCCCTCCCGTTTGAGCGGGCTGCCGCTCTCCAGCAGCAGCCGCACCGCCCGCGTATCCACGCCAGTCGTCTTCATGAAATTTATGGCCACATAATCCCGGTCGCCACGCTGCGCGACATCCATGCGGGCCATCGCATTGAGAAAGAAATCCCGCCGCTGCGCCCAGTTGAACAGGCCATCTATCCCCATGCCGGCCAGGATCAGCCGACGCGGCGCCAGTCCTCGTTCGACCAGTCGCACGCTAGTCCGCGCGCCGAGCGAGAAACCGGCAAGGTCAAAATCGGCAAGGCCAAGCGCCACGACCACCGCCTCGACATCCTTTGCCAGCACATCTGGCGGATAGGCGGCCGGATCATGGGGCGCATCGCTTTGCCCATGCGCGCGAAAATCCGGCATGATGACGCGAAAACCAGCCTCCACCAGTCGCTCGGCATGGCCATATTTGATCCAGTTGACCTGCGCGCTGGACATCAGCCCATGCAGCAGCAACAAGGCGCGCCCTTCTCCAGCCTCATGCACGGCGATTTGAGCGTCGGCTACACCGGAGATATAGCGCGTGGTGAGTTCATTCTTAACCATGACCGTGCAATGCCGCGCCTGCGTTGCCCTTGGCAAGCGCTGATCGCGTGCTGATCGCCCCGGGCAGGCTTCGCCCCGGCATCGGCGCCTGCTGTGCATGCCTCAAAGGACACATAATAAGTCATTGCCATTAATAAGCCGCCTTATTATATGTCCAGACATGGATACGCCTAATCTTGGCTTTCTCGTGAATGATGTTGGACGCCTCTACCGGCGCCGCTTTGATGAGGCGACGCGCAGCTTCGGCATAACGGGTCCGCAGATGCGCGCCATTCTCGCGATCATCAGGACGCCCGGCATTAATCAGGGCACGCTCGCCGAACGGCTCGATGTCGAACCCATCACCACATGCCGGATGGTCGATCGGCTCGAACAAGCGGGTCTTATCGAGCGCCGCCGCGATCCCACGGATCGTCGCGCATGGCAGCTTCACCTCACGGAAACCACCGAGGCGCTTCAAGGCAAGCTGAGAACGCTCGGCAAAATGGTCATCGACCAGTCGCTCGAAGGCATTGATGAGGCCACGGTGGCTGCAACCACGGCAGGGCTTCTCGCCATCCACGCGAATTTAAGCAAAGAGCCCGATAGGGAACCCGCATCCGGCGATGAAGGGATCGCACATCATGGCTGAAGCCGACCCGAAGATTAAGCATGCGTCCGCCGAGCGGAGGGACAGTATCCAGGCCCGAGCGGCAGGAGCCCCCACAGAACCGGTCGTTGCGGCAGAGCCCGCAGAAGAGAAGCAGAGCAAGCGCTGGCGCTCCATTCTCATGTACTCGGTACCCGTTCTGCTCATTGCGGCGGGCGCCTATGCGTGGGCTACGAGCGGCCGTGCTGTGTCCACCGACAACGCCTATGTGAAGCAGAACATCGTCTCCGTCGGCAGCGACGTGGCCGGGCGTATCGTCGATGTGCGCGTTCGTGAGAACCAGCTTGTCAAAGCCGGCGACGTGCTGTTTGTCGTCGATCCCGCGCCTTATCGCGTCAACCTCTCCCAGGCCGACGCGCAAATCGCCTCTGCACAAGTCGCGCTCGGCGAACTTGGCACCAACTACAAGGCGACCAGCGTGGACATCGCGCAGGCGGAGCAGGCGGTAGTTTACGCGCGGCAGGATCTCCAGCGGCAGGAAGCTCTGATGAAGGATGGCTTCACCACCCGCGCCCGCCTGCAACAGGCGGAAAATGCCTATCGCGTCGCCGTGATCGGCGTTGCATCCGCACGCGCCGATGCCACCAAAGCGAAAGCGGCGCTCGCCAGCGGCTCCCAGATTCCCGGCGTCAATCCCGCGGTCGCGGCAGCGCGCGCGCAGCGAGACAAAGCCGCGCTCGATCTTGAGCGCACCGTGGTCCGCGCGCCCGTTTCGGGCCGGGTGAGTCAGGTCTCGCGTCTTCAGGTCGGCCAGATGATGGTGACGGGGCTGCCCGCGCTCAGCATCGTTGCGGACGATGAAAGCTGGGTGGAAGCGAATTTCAAGGAAACCGATCTTAACAGGATGCGGCCCGGCCAGCCCGCGACCGTGACCTTCGACGCGTTTCCCGACCTGCGCCTGAAAGGTCATGTCGAGAGTATCGGCGCGGGCACGGGCTCTGAGTTTTCTGTTCTTCCCGCCCAGAACGCCAACGGCAACTGGGTGAAGGTGACGCAGCGCGTGCCCGTCCGCATCCACATCGATGAGGCATCCGCACGCCAGCTCATCGCGGGCATCAGCGCGGATGTTTCCGTTGACCTGCAAGCAACGTCTTCCAGTGGGACAAAAGCCCCTGCGGCAGAGGGCAAAGCCGGAAAGTAGCGCCCGATGGCCTTCGCCAATCCTGCTTCAGGCGAGGACGAGCCGCATCTGGCGGTCGCCCGAAAAGGCCTGCTGACCGTGGCGATCATGACCGCCATGGTCATGCAGATTCTGGATACGACAATCGCCAATGTCGCGCTGCCACATATGCAGTCCGCGCTGGGCGCGACGCAGGACACGATCACCTGGGTTCTCACCAGCTATATTCTGGCCGCCGCCGTCGCGATCCCGATCACCGGCTGGCTCTCGGACCGGATTGGCGTGCGCCGGCTCATGCTTGGCTCAGTCGCGCTTTTCACGATTGCTTCGGCCCTGTGCGGCATCGCGACAAGCCTGACGGAAATGGTGATCTTCCGTGTATTTCAGGGCATTGGCGGCGCATTTCTGGGGCCGCTGGCACAGAGTATCATGCTCGATATCAACCGCCCGTCCGAACAGGCGAAAGCCATGTCCGTTTATGGCATGGGCATCATGGTCGGCCCAATCATGGGGCCGATCATCGGCGGCTATCTGACGGAAGCGATCGACTGGCGCTGGTGCTTCATCGTGAACGTCCCGGTGGGTATCCTCTGCTTTGCGGGCCTGTGGCTTCTCCTGCCCGAAAAGCGTGATCCGCCCCGACGGTTCGACATTTTCGGCTTTTCGCTGCTTGCCATCGCACTGGCATCGCTCCAGCTCATGCTGGACCGAGGGCAGCATCAGGACTGGTTCTCCTCCACCGAAATCTGGATTGAGTGCGGCGTCATGATCGCGGCGTTCTGGATGTTCGCGGTTCATCTCTTCACGTCGCCCCATCCGCTTTTCCCGCCGATCATGCTGCGAAACCGCAATCTTATGACCGGTACGCTCTTCATGTTCATTCTCGGCGTCGTGATGTTCTCGGCCATGGCCCTGCTGCCATCCCTGCTCCAGAATCTCTTCGGCTATCCGGTCGTGGATACCGGCCTCATCCTTTCTGCCCGCGGCGTCGGCGTGCTCATCACCATGGGTCTGGCGGGGCGGCTGGTGGGCGTGGTGGACGCGCGCATTCTCGTCGCGTCGGGCTTTGCCATCGCCGCGCTTTCCATGTGGCTGATGACGGGCTGGAGCCTTGGGCAAAATTGGGTGCCTTTCGTCACCAACGGTTTCATCCAGGGACTTGGCATCGGCTTCGTTTTCGTCCCTCTGAACGTTCTCTCGTTCGCGACACTGCCTCCTTCGTACCGGACGGAGGGCGCGGCTCTCCTCAACCTCTCGCGTAATATCGGTTCGTCGGTCGGTATCGCCGTCGTCACCTTCATGCTCGCGCGGAACATTCAGGTGAGCCATGCCGATCTCGCCCCCCATATTTCCTCATCCGGTCTGCCACTTGATCCCGGCCTGGCGACAAGCCTCGGCACTGCCGGCGACACGCTCTACTCGATGGCCGACAATATCGTGAACCAGCAGGCCGCGATGATCGCTTATCTCGACGATTTTCTGCTGATGTGCTGGGCGGCGCTGGCGGCTATACCGCTTGTCCTGCTCCTCAAGAAAGCGGCCCCGCCATCTGCCAATGACGATACGCCCCATATCTCCATGGAGTAGGATGAGCCGCGCAGTAATCTGATCCACTCGTCCATTTGCCCTCTACCAGATAGCGTCCCGACATGCTTAGAAGGGCGATGGCTCTCGCGGATAAGGGGAAGAGATGAGCATCTGGGGTCCACGCAAGCCATTTGAGCTGCCCGCCGCCAAATCCGCGCATCATCAACTCCACCGGACATTGGGCTGGCCGCATCTGATGGCGCTTGGCGTCGGCGCCATCGTCGGCACCGGCATTTTGACGCTGACCGGTGTTGGCGCGGCACTGGCCGGACCTGGTGTCATTCTGTCGTTCATGCTCGCGGGGCTCGTCTGCGCGGCGGCAGCGCTGGGCTATGCCGAGTTGTCCACGATGATCCCGCAATCGGGCAGCGCCTATACCTACAGCTATGTCGCGATCGGTGAGACGATCGCCTGGATCGTCGGATGGAGCCTCATCCTGGAGTATAGCGTCGTCTGTTCGACCGTAGCGGTCGGCTGGTCGGGTTACTTCGCGGGCTTCATGGAAGCGAACGGCTGGGGTCTTCCCCATGCACTGACCGCCGGACCTCACGCAGGCGGCATCATTAACCTGCCGGCGATCGGCATTATCGCGGCGGTAGCGGGCTTGCTGCTCATCGGCACACGCGAGTCAGCGACGCTCAACACGCTTCTTGTCGTGCTAAAGATCGGCGCGCTGGCCATGTTCGTCGCCATCACACTGCCCGCATTCAGTCAGGAGAATTTCACGCCTTTCATGCCGCACGGCTTCTGGGGCCATGTGGATGCGGACGGTACGAAGCGGGGCGTTCTCGCCGCCGCCTCCATCATCTTCTTCGCTTTCTACGGATTCGACGCCGTTTCGACCGCTGCCGAGGAGGCCCGCAACCCGGAGAAAGACCTCACCATCGGTATCGTCGGATCAATGCTTGTCTGTGTGGCCATCTATATGGTGGTAGCTGCGAGCGCGATCGGCGCCGCGCCGGTCGACAGCTTCTCCAACTCGGCCGAACCCCTTGCGCTCGTCCTGCGCGGACTTGGCAGCGACATGGCCGCCAAGATCTTCGGCGCCATCGCAGTCATCGCCCTGCCCACGGTGATCCTCGCCTTCCTCTACGGGCAGACGCGCATCTTCTTCGTCATGGCGCGCGATGGCCTGCTCCCGGAGCGGCTCGGACGGGTCAATCCCAAAAGCGGCGTGCCCACGGCCGTCACCATCGGCACGGCGCTCATTGTCGCAGCGATCGCGGCCTTCCTGCCGCTTGCGGAGATCGCCGCGCTCGCCAATGCAGGGACGCTGTGCGCCTTCGTCGCGGTGGGTGCCGCGCTACTCATCCTGCGCCGCACGGCACCGAACCGGCCACGCCCGTTCCGCACGCCGCTTGCTCCGCTTGTCGGCGGGATCGCCATCATCGGCTGCATCGCGCTCTTCATCACCCTCCCGGGCGCCACGCAGATCCGCTTCTTCATCTGGAACGCCGTCGGCCTTCTGCTCTACGCCTTTCTCCGCGCCCGGCGGCGCGCGTCCGGAGAAAGCTGAACAGGTTCGCTATTTCAGCGGCTTGATGCCTAGGCCGGAACGATATTGCATCACAATGTCGACAGCGGCCGGCTCGCGTCCAATATCAAAGGCCACCTTTGCAGCCGGCGGTTTCAGGCTCATCAGCGAGAGGCTCGGATTGCGGGAAAAGCCCGCGCCGTCACTCCAGCCGGATTTCCCATCGCCATTGGCATCATGCCGCACCGCGACACCATATCGCCCTGCCGACGGCACCGGCAGGCAGAAACGCATCGTCGCATTGCCGTCCCGCTTGCGCTCGGCACGCACCAGCCATTCACCTTTCTCCAGAAAGCTCTCATTCGCGCGATAAAGCTGGACGCGCACACCGCCGACATTGTTGGAGAAACCACGAACCGTAACAAGCACGGCATTCTTCCCCGCAGTGCAGGCGCTTTCGTCCTGCCCGGAAATCTCGATGCCGGAAGCCTGAAGGGGGGCAGTGCCAAACAGAGCGAGCACCACGAGGGAAATGGCAAGTCTGGTCTTCATGGCCTCCTTCTAAACCAGCCAAGATGAACGTCAAATTTGCGAACCACGGGCAATCGCCAACAATCGCATCGCCACCGACATACAAATGCTTCTGTTATGCGACAAAGGCGCTAAGGGAGCGCCTATGACGGCGCGCGCAAAGACCGCCCTGTTCCTCTTCAACCATGATGCGCCCCATCAGGTCGCGCATCTTGCCGGCATCGTGCGCGAAACAGCTCTCGGCCGGCCCGACGTGGAAAGCTGCGTGGCGGTCGGCACGCCGGCCATCGCGGCGCGGCTGCGCGCATTGCTGGGGCCGGACGCGACTGCGCGGGCGACCTGGCTGGACATCGGCCTGCCCGGCTGGATGGACGCGGCACTTGCCGTGCCGAACATGCTGGCCCCCGTCAAAAGAATCGCCCGGCTCGATCATCATGCCGCGCGGATCGGCGAGGCGGCAGTTGTCGTGAGCGCCGAACGGACCTGCCTGCGCCTGAGACGCAAATGGCCAGCAGGGCATTCCACCCGCTTCATTCATGTGCCCCATGGCGCAGGGGACCGCGCCGTCACCTATCATGCGGACAAGAGCGGGTTCGACCTCATGCTGGTCAGCGGGCCAAAGGCCGCGCGAGAACTGGAAGCGCGCGCAAACGTTCCGGCAGGGCGCATCCGCATCGTAGGCTATCCCAAGTTCGACACCGTCGATCTCTCCGCTCACTCGCGCTTTTTCAACAACGACAATCCGGTATTCCTCTACAACCCGCATTTCGACCCGCTGCTATCGAGCTGGTATGATGAAGGGCCAGCGCTCATGGACTGGTTCGCGAGCCCCGCAGGCCAGCGCTTCAACCTGATTTTTGCGCCGCATATCATGCTCTTCCGCAAAGCCTTGCATATCTCGCTTGAGTATCGCGTCGCGCGGCGGCGACCGGCGATCGCCCCGGAGTGGGAAAAAGCGCCGAACATCCTGATCGATACCGGCAGCGCCCGGCTCGTCGACATGAGTTATACGCTTGCAGCGGACGCCTATATCGGCGACGTATCCAGCCAGATTTACGAGTTTCTTGTGCGCCCCCGTTCCGCTTTCTTCATTGATCGTTTCACGGATGATCCCCGCTCCCGCGAAGGTCGGCTTGCCGCATGGCAGGCCGGCGATGTGGTTCGCCACGCTACGGACCTGCCCGTGCTCCTCGCCGATCATGACGCGCGCGGCTCATATTATCGTCAGGCACAAGATGCGCTCTTTGCCGATACGTTCTCGCTCGATACCGCGCGCAGCGCCTCCGCCCGCGCTGCGGCGGCCATTGCGGATTTCACCAACGCATGACGGCGCCCGCAGCCCCTCCCGCCGCGCCACGCCGCCGGCCCATGCGTATCATCGCCGGCAATATGGGCTGGCTGCTGGCGAGCAACGGCCTCATGGCGGTACTCTCGCTCATCTATCTTGGCATCACAAGCCGCACGCTCGGCATCGTCGATTTCGGGCGTTTCGCGCTGGTTACAGGCGCCTGCCAGACCATCGCCTCGCTGCTCGCGGTCGAGACATGGAAGATCATCGTGCAATATGGCCTGAAGCATCAGGCCGATCATGACCCTGATGCAGTCATGCGCGTGCAGCGGCTTGCGCTGCTGACTGATATTGCCGTCGCGCTGATCGGCGCGCTTCTGGCGATCCTGCTCTTCATGTTCGCGCGACCGCTGATCGGCATCAAGGGGTCGATCGGCCCTTATGCCCTCGGTTATGCGCTCATCCAGGTCGCGACCATCCGCAATACGCCCATCGGCATATTGCGCCTGCACGACCGGTTCGATCTCGCGGCGATGGCTGACAGCGTGACGGCCGTGTTTCGTCTCATCGGCGCGCTCCTCGCACTGGCGCTGATGCCCACGGCAAAGGGCTTTCTGATCGCCTGGGGCGTGGCGGAAATCGCAACCTGCATTGCCTTCTGGCTGATGGTCCACCGCATTGGCGAACTGCGCGGTCTCTTCTCCACGCGGATCGAGGCACGCCGGGTCATCGCGGAAAACCCCGGCATCCTGCGCCTCATGCTCAATACCAATGTGCAGGGGTTGCTCGCCCTTGCCTCTCGCCAGATGCCGTTGCTCGTGATCGGCGGCTATGCCGGGCCAGCAGCCGCCGGCGGCTTCCGGCTGGCACTGCAGCTCGCCAATGCGCTATCCAAGCTCGCGACGCTGCTCACCCGGGCGGCGTTCCCGGAGTTGGTCCGACAGCTTCGCGATGCGCCCGCCAGCCGCATCGGCTATCTCATCCGCCGGATCACGCTCGGCTCATCGCTCGGCGCGCTGGCCGTGATGCTCCTCGTCATTCTCATCGGGCAGAAGCTGCTTGTGCTGATCGGTGGCGAACAATTCGCGCCGGCTTATGTGCTGCTGCTCTGGCTTGCCGGCGGGGCCTGCGTGGAGCTGGCCGCCGTCAGCTTCGAACCGATCCTGATGGCGCTCCACCGCCCCGGCTGGGCCATGATCGCGCGCGGTGCGGCGGTACTTTTCCAGATCGGCGCGATGGTCCTGATCGTGCCAACGCTGGGCGCGGTCGGCGTTGCCGTTAGCGTCTTTGCCGGCGCGGTGCTGACCTTCATCTTTCTGGGTCTTGCCGTCTGGCGGCAAAGCCGGGGACTGTCTCAGTCTCAGCGCGCCTGATCGACGATCCGGCGGACAAGCACAAGATCGTCCGGCTTATCTACATCGACCGCCGCAAGACCATCGGACGCCGGGACGATCTCCACGCGCAGACCCGCAAGTCGGCCAAGATGCGCCATGGCCTCCGCGAGAGACAGCCGGCCCAGTACATAGCGCAGCAAGAGGCCGGGACCGAGACGACGCACGATCCGCCATGGCCGTTTGCGATCTGCCTCCACGGCGCGCCAGAGCGCAAAGGCCGCCTGCGCCTGTGGTCGCGCGAAGTAGAAAAGATTGCAGCCCGACCAATCGCCATCCGAGAACCGCAGATAGGTCCGGCGCGTGCCGGGCGCCGCTGCCTGCACCACATCGCGGCGCGCCAGCAGCACGGAAACATCCGCCTCTGGCGATATCCGCGTGAGGAACTCACGCACCCACTCCGGCCGCAGCAGCGCATGGTCCGCAGTGGTGAGGAGCATCGGCGCGCCAAGATGGGCAAAGCCGGCAGATGCGCTTTCGCTTGGCCCCGCGCAGGCGGCCAGCGGCTCACAATCAAGCGTGGCGGCCAGCGTCTCAACCGGGCCGGGCGACACGGCGACGGCAATCCTCTCCGCCCCGGCTTCACGTAGCGCGGTGATGACGCGGGCCAGCATCGGCCGGCCGCCAATCTCGACCAGCGCCTTCTCGGACACGCCCTCGCTCGATGCGACAGGATCGGCCTCGCCACGCGACCCGGCGAGGACCAGCGCGTTGAACGTCATCCCGCCCGCACCGTGCGCCAGAGCTGGAAGAGCACGCCCGGCGCCGCCAGCAGCGGGTGCCGCTCCCGCCAGGGGGTGAGCGGGATGTGAACACCGCTGTGCCGTTCGATCTTCCAGAGTGCGTAACGGGCAGCCCCGTCAAACGTCCACGCCGCTTTGACCAGTCGCGCCACGTTAAGCGGTTTGCCAAAGCGCCGACGGCGGCGCCAGCGCGCTGTCCAGGCTCGCCGGTCAAAATCAGGCGCCGGGGCAGGCAGCCCGTCTTCGGCCAGCACGGGGCCGCCAATGCTCGCCGCTTCCCACGCCGGCACCAGCACCTGCGCGAACCAGTGCGGATTATTCTCGATGATGAGGTTACCCCGGCCTTGCGCTTCTACCCGAAACTCAGCACCGTAGGTCTCCCGGAAAAGCGCTCGCCAGTAATCGAGCGCCTCTCCCCGCTTCGGGCCGACAGCGGCGGCATAGCGCGCCGCGGACACCACAGCATCGCACACGGCCGCCCGCGCTTTTGCTCCCGCCTCGGCAGATGCCGCGTAAACGAGCCGGGCCGGTTGGCAGAAGCGCGTCCAGATCGTCGTGTCACGCGTCCGGTCGGCAGCGGCGGCGGCAAATGTCTCCAGCGCCATGGTCGCGACCTTGGCACGCAGGATCTGCCCGTCGATCATGACTTCGTGATAGCTCACATCCGGCCAGATGGTCCGCGAGAGCCAGCCTGCCGGCTGGCTGCTGGTCAAAACGTAAAAGTCCAGTATCGCCGAAAGATCGCCCGTCCGCAGGGTCGAGCCATAATAGAGCACCGCATCCCCGCAAAGGTGCGTGGCGAGATGCTCGGCAAGCGCTCGCACCGCTTCTGGCTCGGGAGCCCCAAGCGCATCATCCACTAGCGAGGCAAGCGTCGTCACGGGGTGACGAAGCTGATCGGCGCGCCTTTGGCAATGACGAGCTTGCCACCACTATAGCGCTCACCATCGAGGATGAATGCGCCACGCATGGAGAGGTAAAGTCGATCCACCTCATGATGGACAAAACCCGCATCCGCCATGCGACGGGTCGACTTGCCGGTCAGCAGCGGCACGAGATTACGCAGCACGCGCCGGGGCGGTGCCTCGACCGCGAGAAGTTTGAGGCCGGGCCGCACCGGCCCCATCGGCTTCAGGCCCAGCGGCATGCGCTCCAATGTCGTGCCAAGCAGCAGGAAGAGGTCGCGCGAGCTGAAATCCTTGCCGTCGAGCGAGAAGCGCACCTGCTCACCACGGCGCCAGCGATTATCCTTACCACCCAGAATCGTCTGCGTGATCGCGCTAGCCATGGCGAGCGCGATTGCCGGACCATTAAACCATCCCTTGCGATGCACGCCCTGCGCGAGCGCCGTGGCACGCGCGAACGCGCCCGACCCGAAGAGGAAACCATGCACCTCCGTATCCGCCTTGCCGAGTCGCGCCACGGTAATCGGCGAGCGCGCGGACAGCGTGCCGGCCCGATAGGCACGCACCACGTCCTGCAGCGTCCAGCTCGTCGGGATACCAAGGTCCAGCGCCAGAGCATTGGTCTTGCCGGAGGGCAGCAGCGCCACGCGCGGCAGCCGCCCGCGATAGATCCGCGCAGCTGCGGTCAGCACATCGCGCACCGTGCCATCGCCGCCGTCTATGACGATGAGGTCAACGCCCATCCGCGCAAAGTCTCCGAGAGCGAGCGCCAGATCCTCACGGGTTTCCGGCTCACGCTTCACAATATCGGCATTGGCAAGATCAAGCGGACGCGGTGTCTGCCGGTTGAGGCGACTGCGCGGATTACGAATGATGCCGACCTTGGGGATGGCGACGGGCGAATATAGCCCGCGACCATCTTCCAGGGGCACGATCCGCTCAACAGAATGCGCTTTGAACTTCATCACGAGACCTTGATTGTCATAACACGCCGTCTGGATCGGACGTTTGCCGCCCATGAATGCGCCGTTCGGCGGGCATATGTGGGTAGAGATTCGTCCATATCCACGCCCGCCTGACCGGAAAACTCACAGCCTTCCCTAATAGTTGCTTTTTTGTGACAGTGGCAAGCCCCGGATTTCACAATCGAAGCGTCCGTCCGAGCGACCCGTCGCAACAGTGATTGTTCCGATCCGCACATCCCCATAGGGAGGCGACATGACGCAGCTTCCCACATGCCGCCCGGTCGCCCTTCTCATGGCCGGCATGGCCGCCATTCCGGCCCTCACCATGCACACCGCGGCTCACGCCGCCACATCATCGCCGGAAGGCTCCATCATCGTCACGCGCTACGTCCTTCCGCCTGAGACGGAAACGCCCGCAGCGCTCGCCGCACCGGCAATGATCGCGGGAATGCCCAGCCCCGTCCCCGTGACGCACGTCATTGCCGAGGACATCGAGGACCAAGCGACTACTGCGACAGCGCCGGCTCCGGCGATAGCCTATGGTCCGGCAGATCCCGATAGTGACGTGGCCCGCATGGACGGCAAGGCGCCGCCCAATCCCGATGCATATCGCGGATTCGGTCGCCAGATCGGCGCGATCAAATGGGAAGTCGCGGCGCTTTTTGGCTACTACACCCTGTCCAATTCAGAGAAGCTCTTCCAGAACCCGGTGGCGCCCCACATACAGAAGGAAGGCTGGTTTGGCCGCGATACGCACAATGTGGGCGTGGACAAGCTGGCCCATGCCTATAGCGCCTATGTGATCTCGGAAATCGCGTGGGGCCGGCTGAAGCGCAAGACCGGCGCCGCACCCGGGACCGCCCTGACGGCCGCCGCCGTGGGCACTGGTGTCATGCTCTACTCGGAGTTTTTCGATAGCATCGAAAAAAGTGGCGGCTGGTCCTGGGAGGACGTCGCGTTCAACACTGCCGGCGCGGCCTTTTCCGCCATCCGCAACTCCGTGCCCGGCCTCGACCGCAAGCTGGACTTTCGCCTGATGATCGTACCCAATGGCGAGATCTTCACCCGCGAGGGCAAAGAGCATTTCGAGCAGCAGCGCTATTTCCTCGCGCTCAAGCTCTCCGGCTTCAAGCCATTCGAGAACAGCCCTGCCCGCTTCCTTGAGCTGCATGCCGGCTATTATGGCAAGGATTTTACCAACAAGGATCGCGCCGCCGGGATCATACCCAAGCGACGTATCTTCCTCGGCGTGGGTATCAACCTGCGTGAATTGTTCTTCAAGGACCCCAAGAGCCGCATCGGTCGCGCGGCAGGCGAAGCACTCGATTATTTCCAGCCGCCTTACACTGCGCTGCACCGCCACATCACCAATTAAGCGACCATGAGAGCCAGCGCGCCTGCCGCGTCGTATGCGCCCCTCGGGTGATCATGGTGCGGGCGGTCGGACTCGAACCGACATGGATTGCTCCGGCGGATTTTGAGTCCGCTGCGTCTACCATTTCGCCACGCCCGCGCGGCTCTACCCGTTTGACCGGGAAAGTGCCGGCGCGGATGCCATAGCCGCCCGGCCTCGTCCAGCAGGAATCAGCGGCCGGCCCGCGATATCTGGTCAATCCAATATGTGCATGACCATCGGCGCATCGAGCAGGCTCGCCGAATCTCCAAGGCTGGCCATAACCATATCGATCGCGGCGAGCGGCGCTGTGTGGGTGACGATGGCGACAAGAACCCCCTCGCCTTCACCTTCACGGACGGCACGCTGGATGACGCTTTCAATCGAGACGCCCGCATCCCGCATGGCGGCGGTTATCTCCGCGAGGACACCGGGTCGATCCTGCACACGGAAGCGCAGATATGCGCGCACAGGGCGCTGACCGGCATCGGCCTTTACCTGCCGCTGGAGCCACTCCGCCGGCATAGCGAATGCCGGCCCGCATTCATCCCGCGCCACATCGATCACATCGGCAACCACGGCCGATGCGGTCGGCCCCTCGCCCGCGCCCGCGCCCTGAAAGAAGAGGCGGCCGACGAAATTACCCTCGGCTACCACGGCGTTGAGCGCGCCATCCACATGGGCGAGCGGATGAGCAAGCGGCACCAGCATGGGATGGACGCGCTGGAAGAGGCCGATGCTCTCACCGCCCTCCTCACATTCCGCCAGGCCGACAAGTCGTACCCGATAGCCCAGCGCCGCAGCCTCTCGGATATCCGCCGCGAGCACATGGCGGATTCCGGCAATGTCTACCGACGGAAAATCAATCTCAGTCCCGAAGGCGAGGCTCGCGAGAATGGAGAGCTTGTGCGCCGCGTCGATCCCGTCAATGTCGAAGCTCGGATCAGCTTCCGCAAAGCCGCGCGCCTGCGCGTCTTTCAATACCGCAGCAAAATCGCTGCCATCCTTCTCCATGGTGGACAGGATGAAATTACAGGTGCCGTTCAATATGCCGTAGACGCGCATGATGCGGTTTGCCGCCGCACCCTCGCGCAGCCCCTTGATGACCGGCACACCGCCGGCCACCGCCGCCTCATATTTAAGGGGGACGTCCGCCTTCTCGGCCTCACGGGCAAGCGCCAGACCATGATGGGCAATCATCGCCTTATTTGCCGTCACGAACGGCTTACGGCTGGCCAGCGCCTGACGCGCCAGTGTCAGCGCCGGACCATCCGCGCCGCCAATCAACTCGACGATCGCATCGATATCCGGCCGCGCCGCGAGGCTGCCCATGTCGTCCACCCACTCATAGGGTGAAAGATCCACACCGCGATCCTTGCCCCGATCCCGCGCGGAGACGGCCACCACCTCGATCGGCCGACCGGCCCGCCGTGCGATGAGATCGCGATTCTCCGTCAGCAGACGGATCACGCCGCCGCCCACGGTGCCAAGCCCCACAATTGCGAGTCGCAGTGGATTCGAGCTGTTCATGAAAGCCTTTCCCTCATCTTTCGGCGGGCCTTAGAGCATCGCGTCGGCAAGAGGGAGCCGCTTTTCCGGGGTCAGCAGGCATTTCGGGCCGAAAATGCCGAGACCGTGTCGCTTCAACGGCGGCATGGGCCAAGCGCCGCGACCAGCTCGGCATAATCTCTCTGCGCGGCCTGCGCGTCCGTCGCCGAGGCACCTTCCATCGCCTTGAGCGGCACAATCGCTGGCAAATGGCAGGCAAGTCGATACCACAGCAGCGTGTCTGGCTTGGGCAATCCGGCCCCTTCGGCCACCACTTCTCCGACCGAAACATCATAGGCCGGCTGCTGATCAGGCCGCCGGACCACGGACAAGGAGATGGGTCGGCCGTCGTCGGTATCGAGGAATATCTGACTCTCGCTTTCACCTGTCACCGCGCCCTGAACGTGAAATGCCGAATCGATCCCGGTCACAGCCGGCGCCGCGCCGGGTTGCAGCAGCTCGCCCGTGACACTCCGGGCTATCGCTTCTGCGTATTGACTCCATGGCAAGACCGCCTTGCTCGAGCTCAGAATGAACTGATCCACACGCGCTCCGATCTTCCCGAAGATGAGATAGTCCTGCCCCTTGGTGACAGGCCGCATTTTCTTGTCCAGCGGGCCGTCGACGAGAAACTGGATGCGCGTCGCAAGCCCCTGCTGCCCGCGAATCAGCGCGATGGAATCCGCCTCCACAAAGTAGCGCACCATCCCGACGGGCAGACCCTGAGCGCGTTCTGGCGGCACCAACGCGACCGCCCGGACACGCACATGAGCAATCGCGCTTGCAGCCGTCACATGGTCAGCGACCATGGCATAGCTTGGCGGAGGCGACACCTTCTGCGCGGCGGCCGCATTGCCGGATAGTAAGGAATTCGCAAGGATTCCGGCCAGAATGAGGCGGCCCGTGACCGTCCGATCAAGCCGGAATTTGTAGTATCCGTTAGGGGTCTTCGCCATGGTCGATTGTCTCCTTTTAGGTCGGTCAGACCGCTCACATCGGCCAATATCCGACCTTTTACGCCTCACCAACAAAGCGTTTGCCACAAGACGGATGGCGCGATAGGAAATGTCGGCGAAATCGGCTTTCGCAATTTCGGATTGCCAGTTTTGCGCGAAATGTGGCATTTTCGTGATGCCGCCGTTGGGGATTGTTTCGCGCATTGGATTAAGGAGAGTCGTTGCCGGATGGCTTATGCTGACCACTCGCAATCGTCGAGTAGGACGATATCGATCATCATTGTCGCGCTGATTCACGTAGTCCTCGGTTACGCCTTCGTGACGGGTCTCGGTGTGCAATACATCAAGAAAGCTGCAGAGCAGCTTAACGTCGTGGATGTGAAGGAGGAGCCGCCGCCACCTGAGGAAGAGCCGCCGCCACCGCCGCCGGATCAGCCGGTGCCGCCGCCGCCGGTTTATATTCCGCCGCCACAGGTTGCGCTGCCCTCGCCTGCGCCGCCTATCGTGTCGACGCCTACGCTTCCGCCGCCGCTTCCGCCAGCACCCACAGCACCGCCGCCGCCGCCGCCGCCACCCGCCGCGCCGACGATCAGCAAGGCTGCGGGACCAAGGGGCAATCCGGCTGCGTGGTTCGGAACGGATGACTATCCTGCCCGCGCCCTGCGTGAGGAAGCCGAAGGTACGGTTGGCATTGCTTATGAAATTGGCGTCGATGGCAAGGTCACGTCCTGCCGGGTCACCCAGTCGAGCGGCAACGGCGATCTGGACGAAACGAGCTGCCGCCTCATGATGCGCCGCGGTCGGTTTACGCCGGCACAGGATCAGGCGGGTAACCCGATTGCATCGTCTGGCACGCGTCGCGTTACCTGGCAGATGCCGAAATAAGCATGGAACTCATGGCGGACCGGACAGGGGGTTCGGTCCGCCCTTCACATTCTAGACGTTCTTGAAGAGGAATAACCCTGATGTTCACTCAAATCACTGCTGCCGCAGCACCGGCCGCCGCACACAACCCCTACGGCCTGATGGAAGCCCTTGAGCAGGGCGGCGTCATTGCCTGGACCGTCTTCATCATCCTGTGCGGCATGTCGATCTTCTCGTTCTTCATCCTGTTCACCAAGCTCATCGAGCAGCAGAAGGTGATTGCGCAGGGCAAGAAGGTGCGCGCCGGCTTCTGGCGTTCGGCCAACCTCAAGGAAGGTGCCGCCAAGCTTGAGAAGAACAGCGCTTACAAGCAGCTCGTCGATGACGGTATCACTGCGCAGGAAGCCCATAGCAAGCTGACCGACCCGGTTGAAGCGCATGACTGGCTGCACTCGTCGCTGGCTCGCTCGGAAGCAGCGATCAACTCCAAGCTTGGTGGCGGTCTTGCCTTCCTGGCGACCGTGGGTGCGACCTCGCCGTTCATCGGTCTGTTCGGTACGGTTATCGGTATCTACCGTGCGCTCATCAAGATCGGCGCTTCGGGCCAGGCGTCCATTGACGCCGTTGCGGGTCCGGTCGGTGAAGCACTCATCATGACCGCCCTCGGCCTCGCGGTCGCCGTTCCGGCGGTGCTCGCGTACAACTGGCTGCAGCGTCGCAACAAGTCGATCGCCGAGGACCTCTCGGGCTTCAACAATGACCTTCTGGGCTATCTGGTGTCGAACGGCGCCGTCCGTCCTGCCACCACGGCTGCACCGGTTGCCGCTGTTGGCAAGCCTGCCGCCGCGAAGGCCTGACTTAGGATTTCGGGATGGGGGCCTTGCCGGCTCCCGTCCCGCCTGAATTCAAGTGGCCAAGGCCAAGAAGTAGGAATTTGATCGATGGCAATCAGTAGCGGGGGTGGTGGTGATGACGCCCCGATGTCGGAAATCAACACGACGCCTCTCGTGGACGTCATGCTGGTGCTCCTCATCATCTTTCTTATCGCCATTCCGGTGGTGATCCAGACGGTGCCGATCAAGCTGCCGAAGGTCGCCTTCGAGCCAACGACGACGAAGCCGGAAAATGTCTCGCTTAGCGTTATCAGGGAAGCGGATGGCTCTTGCGGCGTCTACTGGAACCTGACCCGCGTTCATGCTGACGACCTGCTTAACCGCGCGGTGGACAAGCTCAAGAAGGACATCGAGAAGGTCGGCGGCGTTCAGAATATGAACCCCGAGGATCTGCCCGAAGTGCATATTCGTGGCGATATCGATGTGCCTTACAAGTGCATTGGCGGCACGATCTTCACGATGCAGCGGGCCGGCTATCCCAAGGTCGGGTTCATTTCCGAGCCGGAGCCGGGCTCGATCAACGTTCGCCGGCTCTGACGCCGGCATAGAGGAGAATAGCCATGGCTATGAGTGGTGGCCGCGACGACGGCGAACCGATGATGGAGATGAACACGACGCCGTTGATCGACGTCATGCTCGTGCTTCTCATCATGTTCATCATCACCATCCCGATCCAGACCCACGCGGTGAAGATCGACCTTCCGCAGAATACGCCTCCGCAGGACACGCCGGTTGTTGATCCGGTGAAGAACAAGCTGGGCATTGGCGCGGACAGCACGCTCTATTGGAACGGTGCTCCGGTCGATCAGCTGGTGTTGCGGCAGTATCTGGATGCGACGAAGCGCATGACCCCGGAGCCTGAGCTTCAGTTCGAGCCGGATGCGAACGCACGCTATGTCACGGTTGACGAAGTGCTCGCGGTCATCAAGCGGAGCGGCGTGACCAAGATGGGCTTTGTCGGCAACGAGCGTTACGGCCAATTCTGATCTGGACGGCGGTCTTCACGGTCGCCTTATCCGAAAGGACAGGTTGATAGAAAAGGAGGCGGAAACGCCTCCTTTTTTTGTGTGTCTAACGGGGTTTGCGTTCTCTGCTTGCTCGACTGTCGAGAGCCCTCGAGACCTGCCAGTTCATCCGGCTATGCTGACAAGCATCATTCCAGAATCTCGCGTTCACGCCCGATGTTGATTCCGCTCATATCATGTAATATGAAATGTTTCATGAGTCGTGACAGTCGATTATCGGGTGTGCTGCATGTGCTTCTGCATATGGCAGAGCATGATGGGCCAATAACCTCCGAGATGCTTGCGAAAGCCATGCTCACCAACCCGGTCGTCGTGCGCCGCGCGATGGCCGGCTTGCGCAAGCGCGGCTATGTACGCTCCGAGAAGGGCCATGGTGGGGGCTGGACCCTGACCTGCGATCTTTCCAAATTGACCCTGCGCGATGTTTACGACGCACTGGGTGCCCCTTCCCTTCTCGCCATCGGCAACCGGACCGAATCGCCCGACTGCCTAGTGGAACAGGCAGTCAACGCAGCGCTCGGCCGCGCCTTTGACGCCGCCGAGGCCATATTGCTCGCAGGCTTAAGCTCTGTGACCCTCGCCCAGCTCAGCGCCGATTTCCACGACCGGCTCACTGCGCATGGGCAATCCTGCAACCCTGAGACCGCACATGCCCGATGATGATATGATTCAAGCCCTGCTTGCCGCGTTCGATGACCCTCACCATGCCCGCCGCTACGGCGATGGTCCGCAACGGTTCGTACCCGGATTTGCGGACCTGCATCATATGACGGCAATCCTGCTTGCCGAGCGCGTGCCGGAAGATGCATGCATTCTGGTATTGGGCGCGGGCGGCGGGCTCGAACTACAGGCGTTGGCGCAGGCGCACCCTCGCTGGACTTTCGTGGGTGTCGATCCCGCCGGCGCAATGCTGGACCAAGCAAAGCTGGTGCTCGGCCCGGATGCGGCGCGCGTGACCTTCTGCAAAGGCTATATCGACGATGCACCCGCTGGCCCGTTCGATGGCGCGGTATGTCTTTTGACACTGCATTTCCTCGATGTTGCCGAGCGCATCCGCACGGCTAACGCACTCCACGAGCGCCTTAAGCCGGGCGCGCCCTTCGTGACGGCACATTCCAGCTTCCCGCAGGGTGGCGGCAACCGTTCGCTCTGGTTGTCGCGCTACGGTGCTTTCGCCCGTGCTTCAGGTGTTGAGATTGAACAGGTGGAGAAAATGTGCGCGACGGTGGATGCCCATGTGCCGATGCTCACGCCGGAGCAGGATGAAACCATTTTGCAAAAGGCAGGTTTCTCGGACGTGACCATGTTTTACACGGCGTTCACTTGGCGTGGGTGGGTGAGCTACGCCTGACGCTCGAAGGGTCAATGCTATTCGCTTGGTCCCCATCATCCGTCCGGTCTGCCGCTACACATTACAGAGGCGGATCACGTCCCGACTGTCTGTCCATTGCAAGCCCATGCCGCATAGCGCTGAACATCTGCAGCATCCTGCCTGGTCAACCCCGGTTTAAACTGGCGAGATTGCCCGGGGTACATCGCGACAAGTCCGGTCGAGAGGTGACGCCCGGTAATCACCCCCAGCAGACTGTGCCCTGCATCGAAATTGTCGTTGATGCGCGTTGCGACCTTTGAGACGCGGTATCGCTTGCGCACGGCGCCACGCGGCAATGGGCGACGCAGGGGGCGATGATCGTCGACGACATCTTGATACAAAATCGCGCTTTCGCGACAAACTCCTGAGACATGCATCCCTTAGACAAGGCCTTACCCCACGACGACGCATGACAACCACATTGACGACACAGCACGAGGAGCCCCCAGTCTCATGCCCATCTCCCCCAACCTCAAGCGCAGCCTGATAGCCGGCACGCTCGTCCTGACCGCCGGGCTCGGCATTCAGGGCGCGCTGATGGCACAAGCACCCTCTCCTGCCACGGCTTCTCCGGCCGCGCCCTCTTCCGCGGCGGCCAAGCCGATGACCCGCAGCGCCGTTCAAGCGGAAGCCGAACGCCGCTTCACTGCACTCGACACGAACAAGGACGGTGTCCTGTCACCCGAGGAACGAAAAGCTGCGGTAACGGCCGAAATGAAAGAGCGTAGCGACCGCATGTTCGCCGACATGGACAAGGACGGGAACGGATCGATCAGCCGCGCCGAGTTCGACGCTGCGCGCCTCGCCCGCCCCGGCGGTCGTCACTTCCGCGCGGGGCATGACAGGAAAGGGCCCGGCATGGCCGGTCGCTACGGTGGCCCTCGCCCCGATATGGGCGCCCGGGCGGACACCAATGCCAGCGTAACCAAGGCAGATTTCGTCAATCGTCGCCTCGCGATGTTCGACAGGCGCGACAGCAACAAGGATGGCACTATCTCCCCCAATGAGCGCGGAACCTTCCGTGGCAAGGGCCTCGCCCCTGCCGGCACCGCTCCGGGAACGTCTTCGCCACCGCCAGCCCCCGGCGGTTGAGGCGCCGCAGCCGGTCCCGTGCCTCCCACCACGGGGCCGGCTGCACTTTTCTTTCCCGCCCGATTGTGCATTGCTGCCGGCGCGTTTCACCCCACAGGGAACGCGCCGGTTTCCCTTTCGCCAGGAGGAAGCCGTAGAGATATGAATGGCGACGATGAGGCAGGAGAAGCAATGTCCGGGCGCCCCCATTTGCTGCTGGTCGATGATGAAGCCGCTATTCGCGAGCCGCTCGGCCAATATCTTCAGCGTGCGGGCTTCCGCATCTCGGCGGCCGCCGACGCCGCGGAAGCGCGAAAGACCCTTGCCGCCAGCGCCATCGATCTTGTGGTGCTGGATATCATGATGCCGGGTGAAGACGGACTTGGCCTGTGCCGTTCCATCCGCGAGCAGGGTGAACTGCCGATCATCCTGCTGACGGCGCGTACCGAGGAAACGGACCGCATCGTCGGGCTGGAAATGGGCGCGGACGATTATGTGCTCAAGCCCTTCTCGCCACGTGAACTGGTCGCGCGCATCAAGACGATTCTGCGACGGGCCGGCACTGGTGCCCAGCGCGAAACCCCGACGGACAGCGCCATCTACCAGTTTGAGGGTTGGACCCTGCGTGCGGATGACTGGACACTGACGGGACAGGACGGCATCGCCATCCCCCTTTCTACCGCCGATTTTCGCCTGCTCATGGCCTTCGTCACCCGGCCACGGCAGGTGCTCAGCCGCGATCAGCTTCTCGATCTGACGCAAGGCCGGGAAGCTCATGCCTTCGACCGCTCGATTGACAACCAGATCAGCCGCTTGCGCCGTAAGCTGGAGGATGATGCGCGGGCACCGAAACTCATCAAAACCGTGTGGGGCGGCGGCTATATGCTGAGCGCGGACGTCACCCGCGCATGAGGGGCGCGCTCTCGGCGCTCTTCAAGCCACTGCGCCCGCGCACGCTGCCGGGGCAGATCGTCCTCTTCGTGGCGGGCGCGCTGTTTGTCGTCCAGCTTGTCGGGTTTGCGCTCAACTATCTGGGGCAACGCTCACAATGGCTGACGATTACCGCCGCACCCGGCGTGATCCGCGTGCTCGATGCGCTCGACCCGCGCGAGCAGCGAGAGGCCATGTGGCAGTCCCAGCGCGCCGGGCGCGGCGTGGAGTTGTCGACAGCCCCACCGCCCATGCGCGGTCAGGCGTCACCTGAACTGGCGCAGCGCGCGCGCGACCTCTTTGCCAATGCTGGCATTCGCCCGCTGGACGTGCGCGCATCCATAGACGACAGCCTGCCCCCCGGAGAGCGTGGCGCCGCCCGCCACGCCCGGCGGCTCGTGCGGCCGGAGCGCACTGAAGCGCAGCCGCGTTTCCGCGTGCAACTCACCGTGCAAATGACGCCGACGCGCTGGTACACCGTCCACACCCGCTCCGCTCCGGTAGCCCGCCCGCTTGTCTGGCGCATGGTGATGCAGACGCTCATTATCTACAGCGCCATCCTCATCCCCCTGCTCGGTTTCGCCCGGCGCCTTGCCGGCCCGCTGCACAATCTTACTCAGGCGACCGAGCGCATCGGCACGCCCGAAGGCGCGCCGCCGGTGCCCGTGCGCGGATCGGACGACATCGCCGGGCTCATCACCGCGTTCAACGCCATGGGAGAACGCATCCGCGCCAATCTGGAAGAGAAGGACCAGATGCTCGGCGCGATCGGCCATGACCTCCGCACGCCGCTCACAGCCCTACGTCTGCGGGTCGAGTCCGTGCCGGACGATGCCGACCGCGAGAAGATGATTTCCACCATCGACGATATGCAGCAAATGCTGAACGATATATTGGCGCTCGCCCGCGTGGGCCGGGATCGCGAGCCGCCACAACGGGTCGACCTCGCCGCGCTGGTCGAGGCGGTGACGGAGGATCATCAGGATCTCGGCGGCGATGTCTCCATCGCCGAGCTGTCCCCCGCTCTCATCGTCGCGCATCCGCAGGCGATCCGGCGGGCGATCGGCAATCTTATCGACAATGCGGTGAAATACGGGACCCGGGCGCATGTCTCGCTCTCGCATGCAGCCGGAGACATTAGCGTCGTCGTGGAAGATGAAGGACCCGGCATTGATCCGGCCAGGCTGGACGAGATGCTGAAGCCTTTTTCCCGCCTCGAAAGTTCGCGCAATCGCGGGACGGGCGGAGCCGGGCTCGGCCTTGCCATCGTAAAGGCGATCGCGATGGCGGAGGGTGGCCGGCTGACGCTCGTCAATCGCGAGACTGGCGGCCTGCGTGCCATGCTGACCTTCCCGGCCGCTGCCTGAGCCCCCCTTGCCATCACGCGAGCAAACACCGTCTAAAGCCGAAATCAGATGTTGTTAAGGAGGCGTATCTTGCCGGTATCGGCACGCGCCACGCTGAACCGTTCGCGAAGCCGAATTCGCCTCGCCTCGACCACATGCACAGGTTTTTCGTGGCTGGTGATTCCCCTGCGCCGGTAAATCGCTATAGGGGAGCGCATCCTGTTTATCGAGGTCGTCTCCATGACACTGCCTGCCCTGTCCATGCCTGCGGAATGGACACCGCATGAACTGCTATGGATCGGCTTTCCCGGCGACCCCATGGAATGGCCGGCGCGCCTCGACGATGCACAACGACAGGCTGCCGCCTTTGCCAATGCGGTCCATGCCGACGGCCGCGGCGAACGGGTCATGCTCGTCGCCCGCACCATAGAGGACGCGGATCGCGCCCGCTCGCTGGTGTCAGACGGGGTGGAAGTGATCCATGAGCCCTTTGGCGATATATGGCTGCGCGATACCGGCCCTATCGGCGTGATCGAGCATGGCGGCCGCGCGCTTGCCGACTTCGGCTTCAACGGCTGGGGCGGCAAGTTCGACATGGCGGGCGATCAGGACATCGCCATGCGCCTCTCGGCATCGACCGCGCTCCCGCGCGCGCGGCATGATTGGGTATTGGAGGGCGGCGCGATCGAGACGGATGGCACCGGCCTTTTTGCGACGACCACGCAATGCCTGCTGAACCCCAATCGCAATCCGGGGCTCGATCAGCGCCAGATCGAGACGCTGCTTGCCGGCGCGCTCGGCCTTTCCCAGATGCTCTGGCTGGGCGACGGACTGGCCGGCGATCATACCGACGGGCATATCGACAATCTTGCCCGTTTCGTGGCGCCGGGCACCATCGCCATCCCGCAGGCGACGCAGGCGGATGATCCCAATAGCGCCATTTTCGCCGATGCCACCGCGCGGGCACGTGCCTTCGGCCTGACGGTTGCGCCCATGCCCTCGGTCGGGCGCTATTTCGTCGATGAGGTGGTCACACCAGCCAGCTATATGAACTTCCTCATCGGCAACGCCGCCGTCATCGTACCGCAATATGGCACCGCCAATGACGCGGCTGCTCTTGATGCGCTCGCCCCGTTCTTCCCTGGTCGGGCGATGATCGGCCTGCCATCTGACGCACTGCTGCGCGGCGGCGGCAGTTTCCATTGCATGAGCCAGCAACTTCCCGCCGCGCTGGATGAGGCCCGTTCCGCATGATGTCCGCCGAAGACAAGGTCACCGTTGCCGCCCTCCAGCTTGCCTTCTCGGATGACGAGGCAGCGAACATCGCGTTGGTGGAAGAGCATGTCCGCATGGCCGCCGCGCGCGGTGCGAAGATCATCCTGCCGCCCGAGTTGTTTGAGGGGCATTATTTCTGCACGGTGGAGGATGAAGCCCTGTTCGCCCGTGCCCGTCCGGTAGACGGGCACCCCGCTGTGGAGGCCATGAAGCGCGTCGCGAAGGACATGGGCGTCTATATCCCGACCAGTTTCTTCGAGCGCGACGGCCATCATCATTATAATTCTCTCGCCATGATCGACGATGAGGGCGAGATCATGGGCGTCTACCGTAAAAGCCATATTCCTGACGGGCCAGGCTACGAGGAGAAATATTATTTTCGACCCGGCAACAGCGGCTTCAAGGTGTGGCAGACGCGCTATGGGACGATTGGAGTCGGCATCTGCTGGGATCAATGGTATCCCGAGACGGCGCGGGTGATGGCGCTGATGGGAGCGGAGATGCTCTTCTACCCCACCGCGATCGGCACCGAGCCCTATGACGAGACGCTGGACACCAGCCGCATGTGGCGCCGTGCGATGCAGGGCCATGCCGTATCCAACTGCATGCCCGTGATCGCCGCTAATCGCATTGGCGACGAGACAGTGCAGGATATTACCCAGAGCTATTATGGTCACAGCTTCATCACCGACCAGTGGGGCGATCTGATCGCTGAGGTGGAAGATTGGCAAAGCGGCGCGCTGGTCGCCACGCTGGACCTGGCGCAAGCGCGCATTCATCGCGCGGGCATGGGCTTTTTCCGTGATCGCCGGCCAGAGCTTTATCGGCGGCTCAGCGAAGACATCTAATCCTCGCAGGCGCAGGCCGCAGTCTCCGCTTTCTTCACCGCCGGCTTGGGCGCGGTGGTCGCAAACTCGGCGCGGCTGAGGCGGCCATTATGGTCCGCATCGGCGCCTGTGAACCGGTCCGATGTGCGGACGGCCCACTCTTCAAACGACAGAAGATTATTACCGTCCTTGTCCAGCTTTTTGAAAGCCTTGACGCGGCTTGCCATCATTTCCGCGCGGGTGATCGCATCATCCCGATTACGATCGTAACGATCGAAGCGACGCTGCTCACGCGTGCGCGGATCGGCCTTTGGCGCGTCGGGCAACGGCGCGCCCACCGCGTCGGGATCGCCCTCCGGCGGAACATCGGGCAGCGGCTGCGCGGGTACGCGCTGTGCGACCAGTGGCTGCGTCGCCAGTTCCATGCGGTCCTGCCACCAGAACAGCCCGCCCGCGATCAGCATGAGCGCTGCGATGACGCCCGCGAAGAAACGCCCCATCCGCCTCCCCTTCTCTGCCTGCCTGAGATCAGCCTAGGCGAAGAGCGCTCCACGTAAAAGCCTCAGATAGTGGCGCGGCGAGAATCCACCCGGCACGCGGCGTGTCAGGACATCAGGCCGCGCAACAGCCAGCGCCAGCCGGACCGGACGGGGCAGTGATCCGGCGTCGACCCCTGCGCCCCGTTCAAGCAAGTCCGCCGCACATATCATCGCGACATTGGCCAGTTCTGCATTCCGCACATGTCCGGCGAGATCCCAGAGCGCCCACCATGCCGCCTCCTGCGCCTGCTCCGGTGTCGCACCCAGCAGCCCGAACAGGCCAGTGCCACGCGCACGAGCGTACCGCAGAAGATCGGTCGACTCCATAGTCTCGGCTTCGATCAGGACACGCCAACCATCTATGAGGCGACCGGCCGCGGCGTGCATATCCGCTGAGGGCGCTGCAGCACGCCATGCCTCGACCAGAGGCTCTCCATTGCCCTTGGCGCGATCTTCCGCGACCAGCGCTTCATCCCACCAGGCCATGCGGATGAGAGCTATGGTCGGCTCATTGGCACCACGCACGACCGCAGCGAGCCGCTGATCGAGCGACCAGACCAGCCGATGCCATGAACGGGCGGCAGGCGCTGCATGGGCAATGAGCAACCGCACCAGTGGCGGCACCTCAGCTTCCACGCTGAATCTCCACTAAATAATTGATGGTAAATGGGAAATTATCTGTCGCAATAGTGCCCTCGTTAACAATATCTGGTCCATTTAGTCGCCCGAAACAAGACACCCGCCAGAACCGCAAAGCTGTCGACGGGTAAGAAAGGCAACGCGTGGCAGGCGAAAATATGAGCTCGACGCTCTTCGCGCGGCTGGCGCGGGACACGCGCGGCAACATGCTCGCGCTCATTGCGGCGATGATGATGCCGCTGATCGGCCTCATTGGGGGCGGGGTGGACATGAGTCGCCTCTACCTCACACGGGCGCGGCTGCAACAGGCCTGCGACGCGGGCGCGCTCGCCGGCCGCAAAGCCATGGGCGGTGGCGCATGGACGACAGGCACCAACGGCTCGCTGAGTAAAGCGAACGGCATGTTCGCGGCGAATTTTCGGGAGGGGGACTATGGTTCAGGTGCCCTCACCAATGGCTTCACCGAAAGTGAAGGCGTCGTCACAGGAACGGCGAACGTCTCCATTCCGATGACGCTGATGCGCGTCTTCGGCATTACGGAAAAGTCTGTAGCGGTCACCTGCTCAGCCAAAATGGCGATCCCCAATACAGACGTGATGTTCGTGCTCGACGTGACCGGTTCCATGAACTGCGTCGCGGGCGATGCGAGTTGCTCCAACAATGGCAATGTCCCGGCGCCGGGCTCGAAGATCAATGGCCTGAGAAGCGCGGTCAAATGCTTTTACGAAACGCTGCTGAAAGTAAACACGTCCGAGGTCTGCACCAGCAATGATCCGACCGCAACGACGGCTTCTACCACGGCACAGATCCGCATTGGCTTCATGCCCTATTCCGTGAACGTCAATGTCGGCAAGTTGCTCCCCCAGGGTGTTCTCGCGGATAGCTGGGCATATCAGACCCGCGTTCCCGTCTTCTACACGGGCACGACGACGACGTGGGAGACCTATGGCTCCTCGATCGCGCAGGACGACTGCACGAAATATATGGCCAACCAGTCGTTCTATGGGTTTTCACCCAGCGCGACGACGCTTGGCGGCGGCACTTATGACCGGGTTTCGGTGACGTTCCCGACGGACGGCTCGGCCACGTCCGGCGGTAGTAGCGGCGAATGGGGGTGGAGCGGCGCGCCGGACACCAGCGGAAGCACGAGAAGCTGCCGGCGGCTCCGGACCGAGACGGTTAGCCAGGTGAACACCAAACGCCTGCTCAAATACTGGACCTATACCCAGGCTGCGCTCGACGTCAGCGGCTTGAAGAAATCCGGTGGAAGCGGCTGGAACAACGCTGTCTCCCTGCCTTTGGGCAGCGACGGCTCGGGCACCGATGTCAACTGGGATGGCTGCATTGAAGAAGCGCAGACCTTCCGCAACACCGATGGCACCACATCCGACGACTGGAGCCCCATCCCCTCGACCGCGCTCGACATGGATATCAACCTCGTCCCGTCCGCCGGCAAGGCAGGCTCGCAATGGGGTCCGATGCTGGAAGGGGCCGTATGGGGCCGCTACGAGGGGAGCAACGCCCGCTCGAACTATACGCTAAGCGATGTCAACACGACCGCGGACCTTAGCCGTGTCGCGAGCTACTCCTGCCCGATCGAAGCCTCGCGGCTGCGCGTATATAATACGTCCAACGACCTAGAGACCTATGTCGACAGCCTGACCGGCATCGGCAACACCTATCATGACATCGGCCTGCTCTGGGGCGCGCGCTTCATCTCACCCGTCGGCATCTTCGCGGCGAACAATGCCAAGACCAGCAGCGGCGGAGAAATCCAACGCCATATCATTTACATGACCGATGGCGACGCGCGTTCCTTCGACACGGATTATAGCGCCTATGGGACCGCCTATTGGGACAGGCGGCAAAAAACCGGCACGCCGGATAATGCGCCCACGGGCTACTATAATGACGACAACCAGTACAACCAGATGATCAACGCGCGCCTCGTCGCTCTCTGTGACTCGGTGAAGAACATGAACATCACGCTCTGGGTCATCTCCTATGGCGGGGGTCTCAAACCCGCCACGGAGACGCGCCTGCGAAATTGCGCCACCAGCGGCCACTATTTCGCGGCGGCGGACAATGCGACGCTTGTCTCCCGCTTCCAGTCCATTGCCGCGGCGATCTCCGAACTGAGGCTCACGCAATGATCCGGGCGCAGTTGCACCGCCTCGCGCGGGACGAGCAGGGGGCCTCCATGATGGAATTCGGCCTGATCCTGACACCCTTCTGTGTGCTGGTTCTCGGCGCGTTTGATGTCGGCCACACGCTCTATATGCAGGCCGTCCTTCAGGGTGTCGTCCAGAAGGCCGCGCGCGAAGGCACGCTGGAAAATTCCGCGGGCAATGCCACGGACAGGCAGACCGCCATCGATAGTCTGGTAAGATCTCAGGTGCGCGACCTGAATAAGACCGCCGACGTCTCGTTCAGCCGGCGCTTTTATCGCAGCTTTTCCGATGCCGCCCTCAAGAAGAGCGAAGATTTCAACGATACCAATGGCAACGGCCTTTGCGACGGCCCGATCGGGGGCAATCCCGGCGAATCCTACGTTGACGCGAACAACAACAATGTGTGGGACAGGGACGGGGGCGATGCAGGCCAGGGCAATGCGCGTGATAACGTGATTTATACCGTCACAGTCGCCTATCCTCGCCTCTTCCCGATCGACCGCTTTATCGGTGGCAGCGGCACCACCCGGATCGTGGCCACGACCGTGCTCGCCAACCAGCCCTATGGTTCCCAGGGAAGCTATGGCTCGCCAACTGTGAGGCAATGCACATGACCAGCCTCAGCCACATCACGCTCGCTCGCCGCCTCAGGCGCATATCCGGCGCGCTCATGCGAGATAAAAGCGGGCTTGCCGCCGTGGAACTCGCAATGGCGTCGCCACTGCTGCTCACTCTTTTCCTCTACGGATCGGAAATCGCCAATTTCACGATCACGAAGATGCGCGTGAGCCAGGCTGCCCTGCATATCGCGGATAATGCGTCGCGGATCGGCACCAAGCAGTTGCTCAGCAATCCCCGGATCAGCGAGCTCCAGATCAACGATTTGCTGATCGGCGCCGGGCTGCAGGCAGGATCACTCGACCTCTTCACGCGCGGCCGGGTAATCGTCTCAAGTGTCGAGCCGATGGCGAACCCCAACTCAACCAACCGCTACAAAATCCATTGGCAGCGCTGCAAGGGCAGCAAGAGCTGGCCATCGAGCTACGGCAAGCAGGGCGCCTCAAACCTCACCGGGGTGGGTGTCCCGGGGCGAGAGGTGACCGCGCCGGACGGCGGCGGCGTCATCTATGTCGAGGTTGCTTATGACTATCGGCCGCTGGTCAGCGGTACGTTCGCACCGGCAGCGACCATAAAGGAGGTCGCAGCGATGACCGTGCGTGATGAGCGCGACTATGACGGCAATGGCGGGACCGGCGTTTACAACACCGAGAATGCGCCCGTCTCGAGTTGCTGAACGCGGCGCCGGAAGCGTGAGGCCTTGTGGCGACACGCTCCCGGCTGCGGGAACCTCAGCGCAATGCGCGACAATCAGCGGTAGCAGACAGCCTTCACTGCGGTAACGACGCGGGGCGCATCGATAAGTGCCAGCTTCTCCAGATTGGCCGCATAAGGAAGCGGCACATCCTCATTGGTTACACGCAGCACCGGGGCATCCAGATCATCAAAGCCCTGTTCCATAGCCACTGCTGAAATTTCCGACGAAATGGAGCAGACCGGCCAGCCTTCTTCCACCACGACCATGCGGTTCGTCTTCGCAAGACTGGCGAGAACAGTGGCTGTGTCGAGCGGACGCAGCGTCCGCAGATCGATCACTTCCGCGTCGATCCCCTCTCCCGCCAGCGTCTCTGCCGCGTCCAGCGCCAAACCGACCCCGATGGAATAGGTGACGATGGTCACATCCTTGCCTGAACGGACAATACGCGCCTTGCCGATGGGCAGCACATAATCGTCGATCTGCGGAACATCGAAGCTGCGGCCGTAGACCAGCTCATTCTCAAGGAAAACGACCGGGTCTTCGCTCCGGATTGCGGCCTTCAGCAGGCCCTTGGCATCCGCCGCGTCATAGGGCGCAATCACGATGAGGCCGGGCACCGCAGCATACCATGGCCCATAGTTCTGACTGTGCTGCGCGCCGACACGGCTCGCCGCGCCATTAGGGCCGCGAAAAACGATAGGACAGCGCATCTGCCCGCCGGACATGTAATTTGTCTTGGCGGCGGAATTGATGACATGGTCGATCGCCTGCATGGCGAAGTTGAATGTCATGAACTCCACGATCGGGCGCAAACCACCCATTGCAGCGCCGGTGCCGACGCCGGCGAAACCATATTCGGTGATCGGCGTATCGATGACCCGCCGCGCGCCGAACTCGTCCAGCAAGCCCTGCGTCACCTTATAGGCGCCCTGATACTCGGCGACCTCCTCGCCCATGACGAACACGCGCGGATCGCGGCGCATTTCTTCCGCCATCGCATCACGCAGCGCCTCACGGACCGTGGTCCGCACCATCGCCGTCCCTTCCGGGATGGCGGGATCAGCGGCTGGCGCAGCAGCCTGCACGGGGGCGCGAACGGGCGCGGCTGGCTCTGGTGCGGCGGCTACAGGTTGCGGCGCGCTGGCCGGGGTTGACGAGGAAGCCGGCGCAGACGCTGGCGCGGTCTCACCTTCGCTGGTGAGCAACGCTATGGGCGTGCCCACCTTCACATTGTCCGTACCGCCGGGAATCAGAATCTTCTCGATCGTGCCCTCGTCGACGGCTTCAAACTCCATCGTCGCCTTATCGGTCTCGATCTCGGCCATGATATCCCCGGCCTTGACCTCGTCGCCCTCTTTGACGAGCCATTTCGCCAGCGTCCCTTCCTCCATCGTCGGAGAAAGGGCCGGCATACGAATCTCAAGCGCCATCAGTAGCTCTCCACCAGCACGTCTGTATAAAGTTCGGCCGGCGCAGGCTCGGGCGAACTTTCCGCGAAGTCAGCCGCTTCGCTTACGATTTTTTTGATTTCCTGATCGAGGGCCTTGAGGTCCGCTTCCGTGACCCCGACTGCCTCCAGATATTTCTTCACACCCTCGATAGGGTCGGACTTTTCGCGCACCGCCTGCACTTCCTCGCGCGAGCGATACTTGGCGGGATCGGACATGGAATGGCCACGGTAGCGATAGGTCTTCATCTCCAGCAGGATTGGCCCCTTGCCGGCGCGCACCCACTCAAGCGCCGCTTCCGTCGCGCCACGCACGGCGAGCACGTCCATGCCATCCACCTGGATGCCGGGAATGCGGAAGCTCTCGCCCCGCCGATAGAGCTGATCCTCGGCGGACGCCCGGTTGACCGAGGTACCCATGGCGTACTGGTTGTTCTCAATCACGAAGATGATGGGCAGCTTCCACAGCTCCGCCATGTTGAAGCTCTCGTACACCTGCCCCTGATTGGCAGCGCCATCACCGAAATAGGCGACGCACACCCCGCCATCATCATTATATTTATGCGCGAAACCAAGGCCTGCCCCGAGCGAGACCTGCGCGCCGACAATGCCGTGCCCGCCGTAAAATTTATGCTCGACGCTGAACATATGCATCGAGCCGCCCTTGCCGCGCGAGATGCCGGCAGCGCGTCCGGTCAGTTCGGCCATGATCACATTCGGATCAATACCATAGGCCAGCATATGACCATGATCCCGATAACCGGTAATCACGCTGTCCTTGCCCGGCGTCAGCGCGGACTGAATGCCCACGGCCACCGCCTCCTGCCCGATATAGAGGTGGCAGAAACCGCCAATGAAACCCAAGCCATAGAGCTGGCCGGCCCGCTCCTCAAAGCGGCGGATAAGGAGCATCTGCCGGTAGAATTCCAGCAGTTCGTCCTTGCTTGCCTTATAGTCATGCGGCTCCTCGGGCCGGTCGAGATTATGATCGGCGCCCGGTGGCGTGATGCGTGCCCTGCGCGGCGTGGCAGCGGAGGGTTTTGCAGCTCGGGGCGAAGCAGTCTTGGCCAAGGCGAAGCGTCCTTATCGCGATGTGAGCGGTCAGCTATAGTCAAGGCGCGGGGCAGAGCGCAACGGGCGATCCGCGCTTTCGCATCGCGCCGAATGCCCGGCGAACGAGAAATAATCCAAAGCCTGGGATTGCGCCCTGCGTGAAGGGCGGATCAACATGCGCCAGCGTTCAGCGCGTGGGGATCACCACCTCATCCGGATGGGTGACGCCAAGGTTGCGCCGCACCAGTTCTTCCACCATGTCTCGATCGGCATGGCGCGGGTCCAGCAGTTTCACGCGATTGGCGAGCGCAGCCTGCTGAGCCTGAAGAATCTGGAGTTCACGCGTACGCTCCTGCGCCTGCCGCGAATAGTCGCCCCACGCCAGAATCCCCTTCGGACCAAGAATTGCGTAGCCGATGCACGCCAGAACGATGGCGATCACCACGGCCGGAATCAGGGCAGAGGTGAGCGTCGAACCAAACTGAAATCTTAGTCGAGAAAAAAGCGCCATTTCCCCTCCGAATCACGGCAGGCGGCGTTTTTCAAGCGAATTAATACTTTATTCGACGAAGCGAGTCGCGGAAGAGAGGAAACGCTCCCCCCTCCCACCAGAACCAACGCCTGAATCAGGCGAAAATGGATGCGCCGGCATAGACCGCCGCAGCGCCAAGCTGCTCTTCGATACGGATAAGCTGGTTATACTTCGCAAGCCGGTCCGAACGGGCGAGCGAGCCGGTCTTGATCTGCCCGCAATTCGTCGCAACGGCGAGATCGGCGATGGTTGCATCCTCCGTCTCGCCCGAGCGATGCGACATGACCGCAGTATAGCGCGCACGATGCGCCATATCGACCGCGGCCAGCGTCTCCGTCAACGTGCCGATCTGATTGACCTTTACGAGCAGCGAGTTGGCCAGCCCCTGCCCGATGCCCATGGCGAGCCGCTTGGGGTTCGTCACAAAAAGATCGTCGCCGACGAGCTGGCAGCGGTCGCCGATCTTGTCGGTCAGGATCTTCCAGCCCTCGAAATCATCCTCAGCCATGCCGTCCTCGATCGATTTGATCGGGTAGCGCGCAACGAGATCCGCCAGATAATCAGCGAACTCCGCGGAGCTGAGGCTCTTCCCCTCGCCGGCAATCTCATATTTTCCGCCACGGAAAAATTCGGTCGAGGCACAGTCCAGTGCGAGCACGACATTCTCGCCCGGCCGGTAGCCCGCCTTCTCCACGCTCGCCATGATGAAATCGAGCGCTTCGGCGGTGGATGCGATGTTGGGCGCGAAACCGCCCTCGTCACCCACGCCCGTCGCAAGGCCCTTGTCATGCAGGCTCTTCTTGAGCGTGTGGAAAATTTCAGAGCCAATCCGCACGGCATCCGCGATGCTCTCCGCACCGACCGGCATGATCATGAATTCCTGGAAGTCGATTGGATTGTCGGCATGCTCACCGCCGTTGATGATGTTCATCATCGGCACGGGCAGCACATGTGCGGAGACACCGCCCACATAACGATAGAGCGGCAGCCCGCGCGCATCGGCCGCAGCCTTGGCCACCGCAAGCGATACACCCAATATGGCGTTGGCGCCAAGATTGCCCTTGTTCTCCGTGCCGTCCAGCTCGATCATGGCAGCGTCGATATCCGCCTGATCCTCGGCATCCATACCGATGATGGCGCCACCGATCTCGTCGTTAACCGCCGAGACCGCCTCCAGAACACCTTTGCCGAGATAGACGGACTTGTCCCCGTCCCGCTTCTCCACAGCCTCATAAGCGCCCGTCGATGCCCCGGAGGGGACCGCCGCGCGACCGAAGCTCCCGTCCTCCAGCAACACGTCCACTTCCACCGTGGGGTTACCCCGGCTGTCGAGGATCTGGCGGGCGTGAATGTCGAGAATCTCGGTCATGGGCTTCCCCTTCCGGTGGATCGATGAATGTCGCCGCCGCTTATGTCAGGCGGAGGGAAGGATCAATGGTTCGATCGTTTCGCCCTGCACACAACGGGACGGAACAATCCACCCGCCAGCCCTGTTAATGTGCGGGTGCCTTGCTATAAGCGCTCCGTCACATAAACCGGGATCGCGCGATCAACGCCGCTGGAAAGGACAAAGACCATGGCCGACGAGACCAAGCCAACCGCCCCGAGGCGCCCGAGAGCGACCACCGCCAAGCCGCGCGCGCCGCGTAAAACCGCCGCTGCGGCAAGCGCGGCAGCCAGCGCACCGAAGCGGGCTCCGGGCCGGCCGAAAAAAGCGCCGCAACCCCAGCCCAGCCGCACGGACGCCTGGCGCGAGCAGGCCGGCACCTTTGCCGATCAGGCCATGAGCAGCGCACGCTCGGCCGCGACGACCGCAAAGAACAGCACCGGCTCCGCCCTCCATGGCCTCTCCAAGGTGCTCGCCGATACGGCCGACACCGTCGATGAGCGTTTCGGCGCGCAATATGGCAATTATGCTCGCCAGGCGGCCGGTACTGTCGCAGGCGCGGCGGACTCGCTCGACGCGAAGAATATCGATCAGCTCGCCGAGGAAGCGCGGGAATTTGTCCGCAAGAGCCCGGCCGTCGCGATCGGCGCTGCGGCATTGGTCGGCTTCGTGCTCGTCCGCATGTTGCGTGGCGGCTCCGACGAAAGCTGAAGGCCCTGCCGGGCATTGCCAGGGAGGCCGATGTGAGCGAGGAATCGCGGAACGAGCACGGCGAGAAGTTTTTCGCCGATGAGAGCGAGCGTCTGGACAATGGCGATGGCAGCGTGCGTGAGAATGTCGAGCGCCTGATTGCCTCGGGGCAAGAGCTGATCGGCGCGGAGCTTGAATGGGCAAAGCTCAAGGCGTCGCTCATGGCGGTCGGCGTTCGCAACCTGCTGTTCTTCGGTACGCTGGCGATCATATTTCTGTTCGCAGCGCTGACGACGTTGTTCATCGGGATCATCATCGCGCTTGCGCCGATTGTGGGCGCGGCATTTGCGACGTTCATCGTGGGCGGCGTGGCGCTCATCGCCGCGCTGCTCCTTGGCCTCGCTGCCCGGCGCGCGGTGCGACTGATCGACCCACGGAGTAAGCCATCATGAGCATCGACCCGCAGTCGGTCGGCGAAGCCCGGGAAAAGGCGGATGGAGCACGTGCACGCTTCCGTGCGAGCCTTGGCGCGGCACAGCGACGGATCGCGCCTGCCCGCCTCAAGGAGGACGCCCTGATCGCTGTGACCGACAGTGTCGATCACGCTCGGCAGGCGGCCATCGACACCGTGCGGCAGCGCCCCGTCGTCAGCGCCGCCATCGGCGGCACCCTTGCCGCGCTCATCCTCTGGCGTCCGGCCCGCGCACTCTGGCACGGCGGCCAGACCGTTACACAAGCAGCCTTTCACCACATCGAGAAATGGAGACGCGCCGATGGCGAGACAGCCCAGGACAGCGAAGCCCAAAGCCACAACCACCCTGTCGGACACAATCAAGGGCAGACCGATTGAGCGCCTGAAGAGCGTGGCCGACCGCGCCGTGGACGGTGCCGGCGAGATCCGTGAGAAAGCCGGCAGGGCAGCAAGCGCGGCACGCCAGAAAGGCACCGCCATTGCCAGCGACACGCGCGAGAAGGCCTATCGCGCCGCCGACGAAACCAACCGTATCTTCCAGGAACACCCCGTCGCCGCGCTGGCCGCCGCCGCTGCCGCCGGCGCGGTGATCGGCATTTTCCTGCCGAAGCTCGCCGCCACCAGCCGCGCCACGCGGATCGCCGGCGCCGCGACCAGCCGGACAGGCAACATCGCCGGCCGCGCCGCGCGCCTTGTCGCCGGCGCGGAAACGGCACGCGCCATTCTCGGCGGGATCAGTGAGGCAAGCAAGGTGGCCCGCGCGGCGGCCCAAAAAGGCGCGGGCAGCGCATTATCCGCAGCGCGCACCGGCGCAAGCGCGGCGCGTGCTGCGGCGCACGTCGGGAGCGAGACCGCGAAGGACGGCATTGCCCATCTCCCCACTGCCCAGCAAGTCCGGAAGCGGGCAGAGAAGGTCCGTGAGGACGTGGCAGGCGCCGCGCGACGCGCCGCACGGGCAACCCGCAAGGCGATTCAGCGTAACGACGAATAGAGGTGGGCCCTTTTCGGCGCTTCCCACCCGGCGACATGACAGGATTGCGAAACAAATCTAAGATATGGGCGGAGAGGATTTCAGTCATGCAGCAGGGTAAACGGGCTGCATGTTTTCCTTTTCTGACCATTTCTGGAGATATTTGTGACCAAATTGCACCTCGTCATGGGCGGGCGCGTCAAAGACCCGCAATCGCTCGACTTCGTCGACCTCAACGCCATCGAGCTTGTCGGCGTTTATCCTGACTTTGCTGCGGCCGAAAAAGCGTGGCGGGCCGCCGCGCAGCGCACCGTGGACGATGCCGAGATGCGCTATGTGATCGTTCATCTCCACCGCTTGCTCGACCCAAGTCAGGGCGATCATACCGAGAGCTGACTATTCCGTCAGAGGGAGGCGCGATGTGTGGGCGAACGGACTTCCGAGCTTCCCACGCTCCCCTCCCCACTTGTCATCAGTTGGACGAGCGGCGGCGGCCGAAGCGCATCCTGAGCAGTGGCCGGGTAAGGACCAGTCCGGCAAGGAAACCGCCGATATGCGCGGCGATCGCCACGCCGCCAAGCGGCGTGCCCGGTCCGCTCGCAAGGGCCAGGAGCAACTGCAGACCGATCCACGCCGCCGCCAGCCACAAGATGCGGACGACATAGGCCGGGATCGGCCCAATAGGCTTAACGGCGCGCTGGCTGTATATCACCGCATAAGTGCCGATGAGTGCCGATATCGCTCCGCTCGCCCCGATCATCGGCGTCACGCTTTGCGGATCGGCAGCCCATTGCGCGGCAGCAGCGGCATAGGCTCCCACTACGTAGAGCAGCACCGTTGGCCAGCGACCGAGCAGCGCTTCCACTTGCCGACCGCAAAAGACGAGCATGACGATGTTGAAGCCGACATGCAGCCAGCCGGCATGGACCAGAGTGGCGCTGAGCGGCGTCAGCCACACCGGCAGCCATGGGATATCGACCTGCACACCCCCGGCCGCGAGCGCATGAACGCGCGCGGGAATGAAGCCCGCCACAACCGCTGCACGATCAATAAGACCACCCAGCATCTGAACGAGAAACAGCACCCCCGTGACACCCGCGACCGCATTGATCGCGTGCCCTTCCGGCAATTTCATCGGCATGGCGTCCGCGCCTCCTGCGCGATCTGCCTCAGATGAACTCGATCTTCTCGATGAGGTAGAACTTATCACCCGAGGGGACAGTTACCTCCACTTCCTCACCGATCTGCCGGCCAATGAGCGCACGACCGAGCGGGCTGTTATACGAGATCATGCCAAGCTTGGCGTCCGCCTCGGCCTGACCGACGATCTGATACCGCACCGGCTTTTCGTCCTCGTCGATCAGCGTCACGGTCGCGCCGAAGATCACCTTGTCACCCGAAAGCGTCTTGGGGTCGATGATCTGCGCCCGCGAGAGCTTGTCTTCCAGATCGGCGATCCCCGCCTCTACCTGGCCTTGCCGCTCCTTGGCGGCGTGATATTCAGCATTTTCGGAAAGATCGCCATGCGCGCGCGCTTCCTCAATCGCGTCCACAATCTGCGGGCGTTCAGCCTTGAGCGCGCGCAGCTGCTCATTGAGCTTGTCATAGCCCATGGCCAGCATCGGCATCTTCTCGACAGTCGCCATCTTCACTCCCCGGTCTTAAATGTCTGTGCACGGCGCGCACGCCGCACTGTAACGCAAATAAACTCACTGCCGGCCCCGCAGTTCTCACGAAAGCCAGCGCGCAACTGATTTCTATCTGTCGGAAGATCAGTCCTGCGGCAGAATATAATAGGATTGCAGCGGTCGTACTTCAAGAGGACGCTGGCCCAGCGCCTCGATCGCATCCACCGCCGCGATACTCCCCGCTGCCGTGGTGAAGCTTGCCACCTTGTGCCGCAAAGCGCCGAGCCGGATCGCCTTGCTGTCGATAAGCGACTGCCAGCCCTCGGTCGTATTGAAGATGAGATCAACGCCGCCATCGGTTATGCGATCAACGATGTGCGGTCGTCCCTGCGCCATCTTGTTGACGCGCTCGACTGTAATGCCGTGAGTCTCCAGATAATCGGCCGTACCGCCCGTCGCCACAATATGGAAGCCAAGCGCGCCAATCTTCCGCGCGGCGGGCAGAATTGCCGGCTTGTCACTGTCCTTCACCGAAATGAACACCGTGCCCGAACGAGGCAGCGCATTGCCCGCGCCAAGCTGCGCCTTGCCGAACGCAGTCGGGAAATCGCTATCGATCCCCATGACTTCACCGGTGGACTTCATCTCTGGTGAGAGCACCGGATCAACGCCGGGGAAACGATTGAACGGGAAAACGGCTTCCTTCACGGCGATGTGGCGAATGGCCGTGCGATCAATCACCGGCAGATCCGCAAGCTTCTCGCCTGCCATCACGCGTGCAGCCACCTTGGCAATGGGGCTGCCAATCGCCTTGGCGACGAAGGGGACGGTGCGGCTCGCGCGTGGATTAACCTCGATCAGATAGACCGCGCCGTCCTTCACCGCGAACTGCACATTCATGAGGCCACGCACATGCAGAGCCCGCGCCAGCACATCGGCTTGCCGTTCGATCTCGGCGACAATGGCATCAGGCAGACTATAGGGCGGCAGCGAACAGGCGCTGTCGCCGGAGTGAACGCCGGCCTCTTCAATATGCTGGAGCACGCCCGCGACCACGACATCATCGCCATCACACAGCGCGTCCACATCGACTTCGGTAGCATCGCGCAGATACTGGTCGATAAGCACGGGAGAGTCGCCCGAAACCTGAACGGCGGTGGCAATGTAATCATCCAGCTGCGCCTGATTTTCGACGATCTCCATCGCCCGGCCACCCAGCACATAGGACGGACGCATGAGCACGGGATAGCCAATGCGCGCAGCAACGGCGACGGCCTCCTCACGGCTCCGCGCGATGCCGTTAGCAGGCTGGAGCAGGCCCAGCTTGTCGATCAGCGCAGCAAAGCGCTCGCGATCTTCGGCAAGATCAATCGCGTCAGGCGAAGTCCCAAGAATGGGAATGCCGGCATTTTCCAGCGCCTGCGCCAGCTTGAGCGGGGTCTGCCCGCCAAACTGGACAATGACGCCGACCAATTCGCCCTTCGACTGCTCGACATGCAGAATTTCCAGCACATCCTCGGCCGTCAGCGGCTCAAAATAAAGCCGATCAGACGTATCATAATCCGTACTCACCGTCTCCGGATTGCAATTGACCATGATCGTTTCATAGCCCGCATCCTCCAGCGCGAAGCAGGCATGGCAACAGCAGTAATCGAACTCGATGCCCTGACCGATGCGGTTCGGCCCGCCACCCAGAATCACGATTTTGCGGCGATCGCTCGGCGCGCTTTCATCTTCGGGCGCGCCAAAGATCGGTGCCTCATATGTGGAGTACATATAGGGCGTCTTCGCATCGAATTCCGCCGCGCAGGTGTCGATGCGCTTGAACACGGGGCGTATGCCAAGCCGGTGCCGCAATGCGCGCACCTCGTCCTCGGTAACGCCCCCGGTCATCGCGACCACCGCATCGCGCACGAGCCCAGAACCGCGCCGGATCGCAGCATCCATGCCAGGCTTGAGATTGGCGGACTGGAGCGCCAGCCATGCAAGCCGCTTGTCCGAGAAACCCATGGCCTTGAGGCGACGCATCCCGTCCGCATCGCGCGGTAGGCCGTCGTCCAGCACGCCACGCTCAGCCGCGACGATATCCGCAAGGCGATCGAGAAACCAGGGGTCGAACTTGGCAACGGCGTGAATATCGGCGACGGACAGGCCCTCCCGCAGTGCCTGCGCCGCGACGAGCAGCCGGTCCGGTGTCGGCCGGGCAAGCGCAGCCACAATCTCATCCCGACTTGCGCCCACCAGATGATCCACCTGATTGAAGCCGGAAAGGCCCGTCTCCAGCCCACGGAGCGCCTTCTGCATGGATTCGTGGATGTTGCGGCCGATCGCCATAACCTCGCCCACGGACTTCATGGCGGTGCCGAGTAATGGCTCGGACCCCTTGAACTTCTCGAAGGCGAAGCGCGGAATCTTCGTCACCACATAGTCGATCGTTGGCTCGAAGCTGGCCGGGGTGGCGCCGGTAATATCGTTCTGGATCTCGTCCAGCGTGTAGCCGACGGCGAGCTTGGCCGCGACTTTGGCAATGGGGAACCCGGTCGCCTTGGAAGCAAGCGCGGACGAGCGCGAGACACGCGGGTTCATCTCTATGACGATGAGGCGGCCATCCTGCGGATTGACCGCGAACTGTACATTGGATCCGCCTGTTTCAACGCCAATTTCACGCAGGACCGCGATGCTCGCGTTCCGCATGATCTGATATTCCTTGTCGGTCAGCGTCAGCGCCGGCGCGACGGTTATCGAATCACCGGTGTGGACACCCATGGGGTCCACATTCTCGATGGAACAGATGATGATGGCATTATCCGCGCTGTCGCGAACGACCTCCATCTCATATTCTTTCCAGCCGAGCAGCGACTCCTCGATCAGCACCTCGGTCGTCGGGCTCGCGTCGAGCCCGGAAATGACGATATTGCGGAACTCATCGCGATTATAGGCGACGCCACCGCCGGTGCCACCAAGCGTGAAGCTGGGGCGGATGATCGCCGGCAGACCGATGAACTCCAGCGCGTCCATTGCCTCATCGAGCGTATGCGCGATGCGCGACCGCGCGCTTTCCAGCCCGATCTTGTCCATCGCGTCGCGGAACTTTGACCGGTCTTCCGCCTTGTCGATCGCCTCGGCATCCGCGCCGATCATTTTCACGCCGAACTTGTCCAGCGTGCCATCCCGGAAAAGCGCGAGCGCGGTGTTAAGCGCGGTCTGCCCCCCCATGGTTGGGAGCACCGCGTCCGGCCGCTCCTTCTCGATGATCCGGGCGACCACCTCCGGCGTCACCGGCTCCACATAGGTCGCATCCGCCAATTCCGGGTCGGTCATGATCGTTGCCGGATTGGAATTGACGAGAACGATCCGGTAGCCCTCGTCCTTGAGCGCCTTGATCGCCTGCGTGCCCGAATAATCGAACTCGCATGCCTGCCCGATGATGATCGGGCCGGCGCCGATAACGAGGATGGAAGAGATGTCGGTTCTTTTGGGCATTATTTTCTCTTTGCCTTGGGCGCGGCATCATTCCCGGTGAAGCCGATGTGAAGATCAGGGCGATCCTTCAGCTTTCCATGGACGCATTGAACGGCTTTGGTTTCACTGACTGTCGGCAAGTGGCCGGGGCGAACCATGGTGAATTCAACCCGATTGCCTTCATGCGCGACAAGGCGCGTCAACTCTTCGACCCGGCAGATCGCAACCATATAGTCGAGCTGCCGCTGGAGAGTCGGCACTGCAATGGCGGAAGCGGAGGCCAGAAACGGCAGAAGGATCACGCCAATCCCCCCACGAACCGCTGGAACAGATAAAAGCTATCCTGCGGGCCGGGCGAGGCTTCCGGGTGATACTGGACGGAAAAAGCGTTCCTGTCCGCGAAAGCGATGCCACAGTTGCTGCCATCGAACAGGCTCACATGGGTCTCTGTGACATTGGCCGGTAGCGTGGCGGCGTCGACCGCGAAGCCATGGTTCATGCTGGTAATCTCTACGACGCCTGTCTCCAGACGCTTCACCGGATGATTCGCGCCACGATGACCCTGGTGCATCTTCACCGTTTTCGCGCCAGCCGCCAGCGCGAGAAGCTGATGGCCAAGGCAGATACCGAAGATCGGCATATTGTCGGCGAGCAGCGCGGCGATGGTCGGCACGGCGTAGGTCGCCGTCGCAGCCGGATCACCCGGACCGTTGGACAGAAACACGCCATCGGGCTTCAACGCCCGAATCTGGTCCAGTATCGCGGCCGCTGGCAACACCGTGACGCGCGCGCCGGCCTTCACGAGATTGCGGAAGATATTATTCTTCGCGCCATAATCGATCGCGACGACATGGGGCGCGTCCGGCCGCACGGCAGCGAGATGATAGCCCTGCCCAAGCGCCCATTCGCCATCCGCCCATTCCCGCGCGGCGCCGGTGACGGCGATGGCAAGGTCCATCCCCTCAAGGCCCGGCCATGCCAGCGCCCTGGCGTGCAGCGCGGCAAGGTCGAACCGCCCTTCAGGATCATGCGCGATCACGGCATTGGGGGCACCCTGCATCCGCATCCGCCTGGTGAGCGCGCGCGTGTCGACACCAGCGAGCCCAATGCGGCCGCGCGCCTTCAGCCATGCGTCAAACGGCTCGGCGTTACGGAAGTTGGACGGTGCCGTCACATCCTCGCGCACCACACAGCCAAGCGCGTGAGCAGCGTCCGCCTCCACATCCTCGCCGTTGGTGCCGACATTGCCGATATGTGGGAAGGTGAAGGTGATGATCTGCCCGGCAAAGCTCGGGTCGGTCATGATCTCCTGATAGCCGGTCATAGCGGTATGGAAGCATAGCTCCCCGACCGCCTCGCCCGCTGCTCCGAAACCCCGGCCAAAGACGCACTGCCCGTCCGCCAGCACCAATACGCCCGTCGCTCCATTGGGCACGGCGGGGTATGTGGCGTCAGCCATGGTCTGTCGTCCTTCACGTCATTTGTGCTGCGGCCGCGCCATCGGGCGCCGGCTAAACGGCCGGGGCACTAGGGCACGGGCCCGGAGCGGGTCAATCTATTAAAATTTCCCGAGGCTCGCTATAGATGGTCGTTTCTGGCAAGACTCACGGGAACAGGACGGGAATCATGGCGATTCGCGAGCGTATCAAGGCCGCTCAGATCGAGGCGATGAAGGCAGGCGAAAAGGAAAGGCTAAGCGCCGTGCGCCTGATCCTTGCCAAGCTCAAGGACCGCGACATCGAGCTTCGCATCGCGACAAACGTGCCGGACGACGACCAGATCGTGGTCGACGTGCTCCAGAAGATGGTCAAGCAGCGCCGCGAATCGATCGAGATGTTCGAGAAGGGCGGCCGCGATGAGCTGGCCGCGCAGGAACAGGCCGAGCTTACCGTGATCGAGAGCTTCCTCCCCGCCCGGATGAGCGCGGACGAGACGAAGGCCGCCATCGAGGCGATCAAGACCGAGCTGGGCGCAAACGGCCTTAAGGACATGGGCCGGGTAATGGCCCTCCTCAAGGAGCGGCATGGCACCGTGCTCGACATGTCCGGTGCGAGCGCGCTTGTGAAGGCCGCGCTGGCTTGAATTCCGGGCGGGGATCGGCACGCCATCCATGAGCCTTACCCCACAATGGCTGGACCAGCTCCGGGCCCGCACGACACTCTCCACGCTCATCGGCAAGAGCGTGAAGGTCCTGAGGGCGGGCCGGGAGTATAAGGCTTGCTGCCCCTTCCATAACGAGAAGACACCCAGCTTCACGATCAACGACGACAAGGGCTTTTATCACTGCTTCGGCTGCGGCGCGCATGGCGATGCGATCCGCTGGATGACCGATCATCAGGGACTGCCCTTCATGGAAGCCGTGAAAGAGCTTGCGGACGCCGCCGGCATGGATGTGCCCGCACCAGATCCGCGCGCGGCACAGCGCGCTGAGCAGGCGAAATCCCTGTATGACGTGATGAACCATGCGCGAGACTGGTTCTTGGCCCAACTCGGCGGGATCGACGGCGCCGAGGCGCGCGATTATCTCAAACGCCGGGGCCTGTCCGAAGCGACCCAGCGCGCCTTCGGCATCGGCTTCGCGCCCGACTCGCGCGGCAAGCTCAAGGACGCGCTCCGGGACTTCCGGGAAGACATGCTGATCGAAACCGGGATGCTCATCGCCCCCGAGGACAAAAGCCGGGAAAGCTATGATCGCTTCCGGGGGCGGCTGATGATCCCCATTGCCGATCAGCGCGGGCGGATCATCGCCTTTGGCGGGCGAATATTGTCCACGGGCGAGCCCAAATATCTGAATTCGCCGGAGACGCCGCTGTTCGACAAAGGGCGCACGCTCTACAATCTGGACAAGGCCGCACCCGCTGCACGCAAAGCCGGACGAATCATCGTGGTCGAGGGCTATATGGACGTGATCGCGCTGGCTCAGGCGGGGCTGGCGGAAGCCGTCGCGCCCCTTGGCACGGCACTCACCGAAGCACAGATCGAAAAGCTCTGGTCGATGGTCGACAGCCCGGTCCTCTGCTTTGATGGAGACGCGGCCGGCCAGCGCGCGGCAATGCGCGCCGCGCATCGCGCGCTCCCCCTGCTGCAACCGGGCATGAGCCTCGCCTTCGCGACGCTGCCGCCGGGGCAGGACCCGGACGATCTTGTCCGCGCCGGCGGCCTGCCCGCTATGGAAGCCGTGCTCGGCGCCGCGCGGCCACTCTCCGAAACACTGTGGGAAACGGAAAAGGCGGCCGGTCCGCTTGACACACCGGAGGAACGCGCCGGCCTTCGCAAGCGGCTCGACGCCCTTACCGAAGCGATCCGCCATGATGATATTCGCGCGCATTATCGCCGCTTCTTTCGGGAAAAACTGGACGCGCAGTTCTTCAGCCGGGGCGCTCCGCCCGACGCCCGGCCCTTTGCGCCGCGACAGCCCGGCGGCAACGCAGGCGGGCGCTGGCAACCGCGCGCGCCGCTCATCGTCCCGCCGACGGATGAGGCACGCGCCATTGGCATATCCGGTCTCAGCGCGCCCCTGCTACGCGCCGTCATCGCCGCGATGCTCCGCCATCCAGCGGAAATCCGACGGCATTATGAGACGCTGGCAGCTCTCTCTATCCCCGACTCGCGGCTCGCCAGGCTCATAGATGCGCTTACAGATGTCGCCATGAACGAAGAAACGGTTGAAAAAGAGCGCCTCCTTACAATATTGGGCGAAGGTGAAGTGTATAATATGGCTCGGGAGCTACTCCGGGCCGATGCCCTCCACCTTTCGCCGGTGCACGGCGGCATGGCTGATGGCGAAGCCGCTCGGCGCGCGATCGATGAAGCGATCCTGATGATCGTGGCGATGCCGAGGATCGAGGCGGAGTTGGAGGAGGCGACGCGGGCGATGGGCAATGCTCCCGACAGTACGGCATACGAGGCCGGCTATACGCGCCAACAGGCCCTACGCCTGAAGTTGGTGGAGATGACGGCGCGCATTGGCGATCTTATCGCTGAGCGCAGCGAGGACTGACGGGTTAAGTAGAGACGGGCATACGCGCAGGCGGGGCCCGCCAACGACAAGCGATCAACGGCAAGGCGACCAATGGCAAGCAAGGCAGGAAAACCAACCCAGACCGAGGATCAGGACAGCGGTGACGCTCCCCTGCTCGATCTCAACGAGGCATCGGTCAAGAAGCTGATCGCCCGTGCCAAAAAGCGTGGCTATATCACCTATGACGAGCTGAACGACGCGCTCCCGCAGGGCGAGATGTCTTCCGACCAGATCGAGGACATCACCTCCGCCCTGTCCGACATGGGCATCAACATCGTCGAGAATGATGAGCAGACCGAAGACGGTGAGGAACAGTCCGAATCTGATGCCGAGGCGATCGACTCCACGGCCGAGGAGGATGACGGCAACGTCGCCGAAAAGAAGAAGGAAACGGTTGACCGCACGGACGATCCCGTCCGTATGTATCTGCGTGAGATGGGCGCGGTTGAGTTGCTCAGCCGCGAAGGCGAGATCGCCATTGCCAAGCGGATCGAGGCTGGCCGCGACACCATGATCCTGGGTCTGTGCGAAAGCCCGACCACGTTCAACGCGATCATAGAATGGTCGACCGCACTCAATAATGGCGAAATGCAGCTCCGCGAGATTCTGGATCTCGACGCCATGCTGTCCAAGGACCCCGCGCCTGAAAGCCTCACCGAGGACGGCGAGGATGACGACGACGATGGCGAGATTTCTGCCAAGACTGCCGGCCCGACCTTCAAGGATGAGGACGAGGTCGAGGAAGAGGCCGAGAGCGAGGACGACGAAGAGTCCATGGTCGAGCGTCGCACCCAGCGCCCCGACGATGACGACGACGATGACAATACGCTTTCGCTCGCCGCCATGGAGGAGCTGCTAAAGCCGGATGCGCTCGCCAAATTCGCGCGCATCGCGGAGCTTTACGCCGATTTCTCCAACGCACAGCAAGAGCGCATGATCGTCGTGGGGAGCGGCGAGGAGCTACCCACCGGCCGTGAAGGGGAATATCAGCGACTGCGCGAAGATCTGACCGCGGAAGTGGAAAGCGTCCAGTTCCACCAGCAGAAGATCGAGTATCTGGTCGACCAGCTTTATGCCTTCAATCGTCGGCTGACGACACTGGGCGGCCAGATGCTCCGCCTCGCCGAGCGTCACAAAGTACCGCGCAAGGCCTTTCTCGACGCCTATGTCGGCCATGAGCTGGACGATGGCTGGATGGAAAAGGTCGCCGGCATCGATAAGAAATGGGCCGCCTTCGCTGTCGCGGAAGCCGCCGCCGTGGACCGCATCCGTACCGAAGTCGGAGAAATCGCCCAGTCTACAGGCACCTCGCTTGGCGAGTTCCGCCGCATCGTCAATATGGTGCAGAAGGGCGAGCGTGAAGCGCGCATCGCCAAGAAGGAGATGGTGGAGGCCAATTTGCGTCTCGTCATTTCCATCGCCAAGAAATACACGAATCGCGGCCTGCAATTCCTGGATCTCATCCAGGAGGGCAATATCGGCCTCATGAAGGCCGTGGATAAGTTCGAGTATCGTCGCGGCTACAAGTTCAGCACATACGCGACCTGGTGGATCCGGCAGGCGATCACCCGCTCCATCGCGGATCAGGCGCGCACCATCCGTATCCCGGTCCACATGATCGAGACGATCAACAAGCTGGTCCGCACCAGCCGTCAGTTCCTCCATGAGCAAGGCCGCGAGCCGACGCCCGAGGAAATGGCCGAACGCCTCTCCATGCCGCTGGAGAAGGTTCGCAAGGTGATGAAGATCGCCAAGGAGCCGATCTCCCTCGAAACGCCGATTGGCGACGAGGAAGACAGCCATCTGGGCGACTTCATCGAGGACAAGAACGCGATCATCCCGGTCGATGCCGCCATTCAGGCGAATCTCAAGGAGACGGTCACGCGCGTGCTTGCCAGCCTGACTCCCCGTGAGGAACGCGTCCTCCGCATGCGCTTTGGCATCGGTATGAACACCGATCACACGCTGGAGGAAGTGGGCCAGCAGTTCTCGGTCACACGCGAGCGTATTCGCCAGATTGAGGCAAAAGCGCTCCGCAAACTCAAGCATCCGAGCCGCAGCCGGAAAATGCGGAGCTTTCTCGACCAGTAACCAAATCCGCCATAATCTACGCGGCCGGCAGTCCGATTTCGGTAACGTCCGGCCGCGCAATTCTGCACCGCCATTGCCTTTCCTTGTCTGCCGTATATGATACACAACATCATATTTGAGCTGACACACCTCTCGAACTGTCATCCTCCGGGTGACGGGTAGGCAGGTTTTTCGGCGCGGAGATAGTTCGTTGAATGCAAGTGAAGCTGGCAGGGCTTTCCGGTCTTTGCTGGATTGTTTCTTAGACAAATATGTCATCAGTCTCGCATCGAGATCCGATCGCCGACGGCGTGTCCAACGGAATTTCGCCGAACTGGGTATTAATTTCGAGACATCGGGAATCCGCTGGTTCGACGGGCTGGTCTTTGACTCTGCCGCAGGCTTCCCCGGCAAAGGCGTGCGCGGCTGTTTCAACAGCCATTATTCCCTCATGCGCCAATGCGCGAAGAATCGTCGGCCAATGCTCATCATGGAAGACGACATCGACCTCGATGCCGCCACGATCGCGCCCCTTCTCGGGAAAATCGACCTTGCGGCGCGGGATGATTGGGATCTCATTTATTTCGGCTATCTGGAACCGGCATCACGCACGGGGAATGGCTGGCTCGAACCACATACCGGAAATACGATCAGCGCCCATTTTTACGCCATTCAGCCGACTTTTGCCGCGGCGATGGCAAAGTTCATGGGAAGCTGCCTCCAGCGCAAGCCGGGCCACCCCGATGGCGGCCCCATGTATCGCGACGCGGCTTTTAATTTCTATCGCCAGCGTCATCCGCAATGGCGCACATTGATCGCGACGCCATCTCTCGCCAATCAGTTCTCTTCACGGTCCGATCTCGCCATCAAACCGGCGCTCTATGATCGGCTACCCGTAATCCGTAGTCTCACTGAATTCAGTCGACGCCTGCTTTCGTAGCCGCCGCAACGTAGGCGAAGGTACTGGAATAAATGTGAAATTGTCCCGCCCGTTCCAAATCGGCACGGGCGTTTTCCAAATGACCTCAAAGGCTTTTTAACCGCGTCCGTCTTAGGAGGTGCGTGGGGACGCACTCGATCCGGTAACGGACGAGCAGTCGAGGTTTATAATGGACAGCTTGCCCCGTTCCGTGCGCGACGTGTCGCCTGCACCGCTCATCGCATTGCTCATTGATGCCGAAGGCAGCACGGCACACCCTTATTCCCGCAGCGCCGCCGCGGGTGATCGCCAGAGCTTCGTCCGTGATCTCGTGGATTTTGCCGATTTCGTGCACCTCTGCTCGCTTCTGCATGGGCATACACCCAGCATTATCGATCTGGCGGCCCGCCATACCGTGGAGCCGGTCGCGCGCACGTGGCTGATCGCCGCCATGGACGCTTTCTCGACTGAGCGGACCTATCTCTCGCAGATCGCCGTCGCGGCAGGACCACTTCCCAGCACAGCGCGACACGGTGAGACCACGGCTGTCATCAGCCAGCAACGCCACGCGCTGGAGATGCTTGCCCAGTCCGACCGGCGCGGCTGCGCTCTGGGCGCAGCAGTCGCCTTCGTCATCGAGTGGCAGGCAATGCGGACCATCCTTGACGCGGGCGCCGCGCGCCTCGGCATCGAGCCGCCGACATGCGCGATGCCCAACAGAGAGGCGACGTTGACGGTGCTCGAAGCATTGGCCGAGCCGGACAAGCTTGCCCGCGCCATGCAGTTCGGCGCAGCCCAGCTTGTCGGGCAGCATCGGGGCCTGTGGGACCTTCTCCAGGCGCGCGTCATGGTCCGGCAGGAGCAATATTGATCGCCGCCCATATTGACGGCGTTGCACGCCGTACGATCCTACCCTAGCCAGTGACCGGGGTCGATCTGGCCCATCGGAGTCCACGCTGCTTGGATTTAGGCTCGCAAGCCCCGGTTCTCAACGGAGCAACCCGCTTCCACCGCGTCCGCGCATGGTTGGAGGCGCGGGAACCGGCAGCCGGTCCGGCGGCATGGCTCTACGAGTTTCTGCTGTTCGGTTTCAAACAGGGCTGGGCGTGCCTGTTCGGTGCGCTGATGCTGGCGCTGCTGCTGGGCACGCATTTCTTCTACCCCGCCACCGCGTCACTTGCCCGCTATGACTTCCTGACCCTGTGCGCCATCGCCATCCAGACGGGGATGATCGCGCTTCGCCTCGAAAGTTGGCGGGAGGCAAAGGTCATCGCTGTCTTCCACATCGTTGGAACGGTGATGGAACTGTTCAAGACCCATGCGGGATCATGGCTGTACCCCGAGCCGGGGCTGCTCCGGATTGGCGCGGTACCGCTCTTTTCGGGCTTCATGTACGCCGCCGTCGGCAGCTACATCGCGCGGGTCTGGCGCATCTTCGACTTCCGTTTCAGCCATTATCCGCCCCGCTGGACCACTGTCGCGCTTGCCGTCGCCATCTACGTGAATTTCTTCGCTCATCACTGGCTACCTGACATTCGCCTCGCACTCTTCGCGGTGACAGCCCTGCTCTTCTGGCGAACCCGCATTTTCTTCCGACCTCTCCGCACATCGCGGTCCATGCCGTTGCTGTTTGGCTGGCTGCTCGTCGCCCTCTTCATCTGGTTTGCAGAGAATATCGGGACCTTCGCCAACGCCTGGTCTTATCCACATCAGGCCGGCGGATGGCACATGGTCTCCCCGGAGAAGCTGGGCGCATGGTATCTGCTGATGATTGTCAGCTTCGTGCTCGTTTCGCTCCTGCATGAGAGGCTGCCAGGGGAAATGGGTTCAGCCCGGGAGCATTAGTCTGGTTCCGCTTGATCGCTGTAACGCGAATCGGCACACTCCCTGTTAACTATCGTCTGTTTCACCCAGAGATTGAGGGGCATCATGGATTTCCATCACATGTGGGCCACGGCAGCGCCTGTCGTCACCGCCTTCGCGATCAAGATCGGTTCGGCACTTCTCCTCTATATGATCGGCCGCTGGCTGATCAGCTTTGCGATCCGGGCGCTCTCCGCGCTGCTCACGAGGCGCAATTTCGACGCGACGCTCCAGCGCTATATCGCCAACATGCTGGCGGTGGTTCTCAACATCCTGCTGGTTGTCGCGATCCTGGGCTATTTCGGTCTCCAGACGACGAGCTTCGCCGCACTGCTTGCCGGCGTCGGCCTCGCTGTCGGTGCGGCATGGTCCGGCCTGCTTGGTAACTTCGCGGCCGGCGCCTTCCTCATCATCTTCCGCCCATATAAGCTGGGTGATTATGTGGTGGCCGGCGGGGTCGAGGGGACCGTGGTGGAGATCGGCATGTTCAATACGATCATCAACACGCCCGACAACGTCATGACCGTGGTCGGCAATGGCAAGGTCTCGGGCGATGTCATCAAGAACTTCAGCCATAATGACTTCCGCCGGGTCGAGCGCACCGCGCAGCTTGCCTTCGGGGTCGATCCGCTCGACGCCATTGCACGCCTCAAGCCCGCGCTCGCCGCTATCCCCAATGTGCTGACCGAGCCCGCGCCGGACGTTGAGATCATCGATTTCAACGAGCGTGGCACACAGCTTGCCGTACGGCCATATTGCCATACGGACCATTACTGGCAGGTCTATTTCGATACCAACCGGCTGATCGCCGAAACCTTCGGCACCGCAGGCTATGCCGCGCCGCACACCATCATTGAGGTCAAGAAGGACTGATAGATGTTGTTCGTCCCGCGGGGTTCGCCCTGCGGGATTATGACGCTGGTATATCAGGCATAGAGGAGGTGGGCGCGCCGCGCCGCCTCCCATGCCGCCTCATCCGGCAGGGTCAGCGCATCCAGGTCAGTCGGGACAGCTGCCGCATCATCCACCCACAGGCGCAGGCCCGGCCCGCCGTTGATGACGTCGATCGCCAGACGTTCATACTCATATTCATAAGGAAAATCGCGCCACAGCGGATAGTCCGGGGCGAGTGCGCGGATCGCCTTGAAGGCGAGCGCCTGCACCCGCCATGGGCGGAAGGCGCCATGGTCATAGGCCGGCCCCTCGGCATGGATCTGCACCCCGGCACAAAGCGCGCCGCTATGCTTGTGGAAGGTCGGCTGAAACCACATGTCGCGCAGCACGCAACCGGCCAGCCATTGCGGTGCCATCTCCCGCATCCGGGCGATGACAGCCCGCGCATCGATATCCGGTGCGCCGAACAGCTCTAAAGGCCGGGTTGTCCCCCGCCCTTCGGAAAGCGTCGTCCCCTCCAGCATCACCGTACCGGCGTAAACGCGCGCCATGGGGAGATTGGGCGCATTGGGGCTGGGGTTGATCCAGACCTTATCCGCCGGCCAGCCAAAGCCCGGAGCGGCAGCGGGCGCCCAACCTTCCATCGCCACCACATGATAATCCACGTCCAGCCCATAATGCGCGACGAACCAGTGCCCCAGTTCACCCATGGTAAGCCCATGGCGCATCGGCATCGGCCCGGCACCTACGAAGCTTTCCTGCCCCGCCAGCAGCGTCATGCCCTCGATCGGGCGGCCGGCGGGGTTGGGCCGGTCCAACACCCAGACCGCTTTGCCATGCGCTGCTGCGGCTTCCAGCACATAGAGCAGCGTCGTGACGAAGGTGTAGATGCGGCAGCCAAGGTCCTGGAGATCGACGAGGATGACATCGAATGTCTCCATCCATGCGTCTTTGGGCCGGCGCACCTCGCCGTAAAGGCTGAAGACGGGCATGCCATAGACAGGATCGTTGAAGTCCGGCGACTCCATCATATTATCCTGCAAGTCACCACGCACGCCATGCTGCGGGCCGAACACCGCTGAAATCGCAATCCCGCTCGCCACCAGTGCATCGAGGCCGTGGACAAGCTCTGCCGTCACCGATGCGGGGTGGGCGAGATAGGCGACACGCCGGCCCTCCAGCGGGCGGCGGAGCGCGGGGTCGGCGAGCAGGCGATCGAGGCCGGTCTTTAGCATCATGGCACGGGCGGTGCCGCGAGTTCCCCCGCAAAGCAAGCGTCGTGATGGAAATCCGGTTTTTCGGGTGGGTGGGCAAGAGCCCAATAGCTGATCTGCCCTTGCGGGGCTTCGATGACCGCGCTCAGGCCGATACGCCATGGCGGCGCGCCAAGCAACGCGATGAGCGGCGCCGGATCGAGCAACGCCTCGATCGTGAAGTGATCCGACATCGACGCACGCGCGATGGCAATAGCGCGCTGGACTTCAAGGTTGCGCATCCCGGCCCGGTAGCCATCAAAAGCATAGGCCGCCCAGTCTCCCGAAGGCGCAAGGTTCAGTTCGGCATAGCCGCTGCCTTCCGCGCCGCGCACGAACAACTCGAAACAGGTGGTGCGCCACAGGCCATCGCGGCGGCACGGCGGCCCGTCGGCAAGAGGCAGCACCAATGCGGGAAGATCAGCGCCGCTCACGGTGAAGACAATGCGGAGTTTATCCCCATCCAGCCCGGCGGTGGCCGCGATGACCAGGCGCAGTGGCATGGGCGATGGATAGGGATGCAGGGTGAACATACGCCCGGCGATATACAAGCGCACGCGGCCATGCTAGGCGCCCGGCGCCATGACCGAACAGAAAACCGCCTATAAGTCCGATCTGCTTCGCCTGCTCGACGAGCGCGGCTATATCCACCAGATGACAGACGCGTCGGGGCTCGATGCGCTGGCCAGCCGGCAGATCGTGCCCGGTTATATCGGTTTTGATCCGACCGCGCCCTCGCTCCATGTCGGCTCCATGGTGCAGATCATGCTGCTGCGCCGGCTCCAGCAGGCCGGGCACAAGCCCATCGTGCTGATGGGCGGCGGCACCGGCAAGGTGGGCGACCCCTCGTTCAAGGACGAAGCCCGCAAGCTGATGACGGTCGACACGATCAGGGACAATATCGCGTCGATCAAGACCGTATTCGAGAATTTTCTGACCTTCGGCGACGGGCCGACGGACGCAATCATGCTGGACAATGCCGACTGGCTGGACGCGCTCGAATATCTGCCGTTCCTGCGCGATTATGGTCAGCATTTCTCGGTCAACCGGATGCTGAGCTTCGATTCGGTGAAGCTGCGGCTGGACCGCGAGCAATCGCTCTCCTTCCTCGAATTTAATTACATGATCCTCCAGGCCTATGATTTTCTGGAGCTTTCCCGCCGGCAGGGCTGCCGCCTCCAGATGGGCGGGTCCGACCAGTGGGGCAATATCGTGAACGGGATCGAGCTTTCCCGCCGCGTGGATGCCACCGAGGTTTATGGCATCACCACCCCGCTCATCACCACGGCCGATGGCGGCAAGATGGGCAAGACCATGTCCGGCGCGGTGTGGCTAAACCCGGCGATGCTCCCGCATTTCGACTATTGGCAATTCTGGCGGAACACGGACGATCGCGACGTGGGCCGCTTCCTGCGCCTCTTCACGGACCTGCCGCTCGATGAAATCGCCCGGCTGGAAGCGCTGGGTGGCGCGGAAATCAACGAGGCGAAGAAAATCCTCGCCAATGCGGCGACGGCGCTCTGCCGAGGTCAGGGCGCAGCGGACGCAGCGGCCGAGACGGCCCGGCAGACGTTCGAGCAGGGCGGTGCCGGCGGCGATCTGCCGCGCGTCTCCGTGCCCGATGGCAGCATCGGCCTCATTGCCGCGCTCACCCAAAGCGGCCTTGCTGCCTCCGGCGGAGAAGCCAAGCGCAAGATCGCCGAAGGCGCGGTGCGCGTGGACGACATGGCGGTGACGGACGCGGCGCATGACATCAGCATTGGCGACGCGCCGGTGAAGCTCAGCCTCGGCAAGAAGCGCCACGCGCTGATCGTGCGCGGCTAAAGCCGCCCTAGCCGCTCCCGAGCAGGCCGACTGCAGTATCCCGCTCGAAGAGATAGAGGCAGGTGCGCGCGGCCTGCCCACGTGGCGAGGCAAGGCCCCCATCGCGATCCATCAGGAGCCGGGCATCGTCATGCGCGGCATCGACCAGCGCGGAGATCTGTTCGGCCGAGGCGAGGCGGAAGCGCTGCTCGCCGGACTGGCGGGTGCCCAGCAGCTCACCGCCGCCGCGCAGGCGCAGATCCTCCTCGGCAATGAGGAACCCATCGCTGGTCTCGCGCAACAGGGCAAGCCGGGCACGCGCCGTCTCGCTCAGCGGGGCGCCGTGCAGCAACATGCAGAAGCTGCGCTGATCGCCCCGACCCACCCGGCCGCGAAGCTGGTGAAGCTGGGCGAGGCCAAAGCGCTCCGCCCCCTCCACGATCATCAGCGTGGCATTGGGTACGTCCACGCCAACCTCGATAACGGTGGTCGCGACAAGCAGCGGCACGCGACCGGAGGCGAACGCCTCCATCACCGCGTCCTTCTCCGACCCGCTCATCCGGCCATGGACAAGGCCGACCTGATCCGTGCCGAAGCGCTGACGCAGCGACGCCGCGCGCGCTTCCGCCGCCGCATCATCCTCGCTCTCGCCCTGCTCGACCAGCGGGCAGACCCAATAGGCCTGCCGCCCGGAGGCGATGTGCCGGCCAAGCGCCGACGCCACATCCTCCATGCGCTCGTCCGAAATGACGCGGGTGTCGATCGGCTGACGGCCCGGCGGCATCTCATCAAGGCGTGAGACGTCCATTTCGCCATATTGCATCAGCGTGAGCGTGCGCGGAATGGGCGTGGCGGTCATGACGAGAAGATGCGGCGTCGCGCGCCCCTTGGCGGCGAGCATCAGCCGCTGCGCCACGCCAAAGCGGTGCTGCTCGTCAATGACGGCGAGCGTCAGATTGCGGTAAGTCACGCTATCCTGAAAAATCGCGTGCGTGCCGACGAGAATGTGGATGCTTCCGTCCGCCAGCCCCATGAGCGTCGCCTCGCGGGCACGGCCCTTATCCCTCCCGGTGAGGATGGCGATGTTGACCGGTAGCCCCGCCAGCATCCGCTGGAGCGAGGCGAAATGCTGCCGCGCGAGAATCTCCGTGGGCGCGAGGAAAGCCCCCTGCCCTCCCGCCTCGACCGCGTTCAACAGCGCAAACAGCGCCACCAGCGTCTTGCCCGAGCCGACATCCCCCTGAAGCAGCCGCAACATTGGGATGGTCTGCGCCATGTCCCCCGCAATCTCGGCAGAGGCGCGCTGCTGTGCCCCGGTCGGCGCGAATGGCAGGCGCAGCGCATCACGCAGGTGCCCGTCCCCGGAAACCGGGATGCCCCGCCGCCGCCGGCTGGATGCGCGCAGCAGCATGAGCGCGAGCTGGCCAGCAAACACCTCGTCATAGGCAAGCCTATCCCGCGCTTTCGCAGCTGCGGGGATTTCATGCACGGTTGCCAGCGCCTCGCGCCATGACGGCCACTCGCGCCGGGCGAGCAGGCCAGGCTCGATCCACTCGGGCAGATCCGGCGCGCGCGTGATCGCCTGACGCACGATATCGCGCATCCTGCTATTGGCGAGCCCTTCGGACAGGCCATAGATGGGCTCGACCGTGGGAATATCGCCGGCTTCCGCCAGTGGAACGACATGATCGGGGTGAACGATCTGAAGGTCTTCACCGAAAAGATCGAGGCGACCGGAAACGAAGCGCGGCTCCCCAAGGGGGAAGAGCTTGCGCGGCCAGCCGGAATTTCGGCCGAAATAGACGATGCTGACCGGATCGCCCGCCTCATCCTGCGCGACCACGCGGAACGGTGCGCGTGCCGTGCCGCTGGCGCGATAATCAACGGCCGTGAGCACCACGCCCACCATCCGCCCGACCTCCGCCTCGGCGAGTCGGCGCACGCGCTGCCGCTCGATCCAGCCAACGGGGAGATGGAAGGCAAGGTCCACCGCCCGCTCCAGCCCCAGCCGGGAGAGCGGTTTGGCAAGCGCAGCCCCCACACCCTTGAGCGCGGTGGACTCGGCAAAGAGCGGATTGAGAATATCTGGCCGCATGACTATCTGGCTCCCTATAGCCATAGCAGCGGCCGCTTGGAATGCGCGGACGCGCATTTGCCGTGCGCGGCGGAAACGGGGATCATGACGCAAGGCAGTATCATCGACGAAACGCGGCTGCGGCGGCTCCATTATCGCGCATGGCATCGTGGCACGCGCGAGGCGGACCTGATGATCGGTGGCTTCTTCGACGCGAGACATGCCGGCTGGGGTGAAGCCGAAGTCGTCTGGTACGAGACGCTGATGGATGAGGAGGACCATGATATCCTTGCATGGATATTGAGCGTCGCGGAGCCGCCTGCCCGCTATGCCGGCCCCCTCATGACCGCGATGCGTCAGCTCGACTACGTGCCCAAGCCATATTGAGATCGCCCGACGCATGACCGATCTCTCCCGTATTCTGAAGGCGCGCACGCCGCTCACCCTTGCAGGGGTGCCGGCGGGCTTCCTGCCGGTTCTGCTCGCCGACCTCGCACGCGCGGCAAAAGACCGCGCTGTCTTCATTGCGCCCGACCAGAGCCTGATGGACGCAATCGCGGACACGGTGGGTTTCTTCGCCCCGGAGCTGGAGGTGATCCGCATTCCGGGATGGGACTGTCTGCCCTATGATCGCGCTTCCCCCGCGCTGCGCCCGGCAGCCGAACGGATCGCCGGGCTCCACGCCCTGCAACGTCCGGCAAAGGGCCCGGGGCTCGTGCTCACAACGACCAGCGCCGTCACGCAACGGACGCTCACGCCGTTTCGCATCCGGCAGATGGTCGCACGGCTCGCGCCCGGCGAGCGGATTGCCACGGACCGGCTTGTCGCCCTGCTCCAGTCGAACGGATATGTCCGCACCGACACCGTGCATGATGCCGGCGAATATGCGGTACGCGGCGGCATTGTCGATCTCTATCCCTCTGGCGAACCGGGGCCTCTTCGGCTCGACTTTTTCGGCGACGAGATCGAGACACTGCGCCGGTTCGACACCGCAACCCAGCGCACCATAGAGAGCGTATCGGGCTTCACCCTGCTACCGGCATCCGAGGCGTTGCTCGACGAGGAGAGCATCAAGCGCTTCCGCGGCCGCTATCGTGAAATCTTCGGCGCGAACGCAACTGGCGATCCGCTCTATCAGGCGGTCAGCGACGGGCGCCGCCTCTCCGGCATGGAGCACTGGCTACCGCTCTTCGAGGATCGACTAGTGCCGCTTGCCGAGCATCTGCCCGCAGATACGCTGTGGATCATGGATGGCGGCGCGGACGGAGCGGCTGCCCAGCGCTTCGAGGCGATCCGCGATTACCACGCCAATCGTGTCGCCGCCCAGTCCGCCTCACCGGGTGCCTATCGCCCGCTGGCGCCCGATCAGCTCTACCTGACGGTCGAGGAATGGGCCGGGCAGCGCGCTGCCCTTCCCGTTCACCCGACGACCGCCTTTCACCAGCCCGACAGTGCCGATGTGGTGGACATTGGCGTAGCCGGCGCCCGCGACTTCGCGCCTGAGCGTGCGCAAGGTGGCAATGTCTACGCAGCGGTAGCCGAGCATCTCGCCCAGTCCCACCGCAAGGGGCGCAAGCGCATCATCGCCAGCTATTCGGCCGGTGCGCGTGAGCGGCTCTCCGGCCTTCTCGCCGATCACAAGGTGCCACGCCTCGTCCCTGTCGAGAGCTGGCAGCAGGCGCAGGGCGAGGCCGCGAAGGGCGCGGTCGCGCTTGTCATCCTGCCGCTCGACCACGGCTTTGCGATGCCGGGGCTGGAACTGCTGACCGAGCAGGACATGCTCGGCGACCGCCTCGTCCGCCGGCAGAAAAAGCGGCGCAGCGCCGATGCCTTTCTCGCCGAACTCTCGACGCTTTCGCCAGGCGATCTCGTCGTTCATCTCGATCATGGTATCGGACGCTATCAGGGGCTGACCTCCATACCGGTTGGCAAGGAGCCGCACGACTGCGTCGAGCTCCACTATGCCGGCGGCGACAAGCTGTACGTGCCGGTCGAGAATCTCGACGTGCTCTCCCGCTACGGGTCGGAGAGCGATGGCGTGCCGCTCGACAAGCTCGGCGGCGAGGCATGGCAGCGGCGCAAGGCGCGGATGAAGGAGCGCATCCGGGAAATCGCCGGAGAGCTGCTTGGCACTGCGGCGCTGCGCGCGCTGCGTACCGCGCCCGCTTTTGCGCCGGATAGCGCCGGCTACCCTGCCTTTGTCGATCGCTTCCCCTATCAGGAAACAGAGGATCAGGACCGCGCGATCAGTGAGGTGCTGGATGATCTTTCCGCCGGAAAGCCTATGGACCGCCTCGTCTGTGGCGATGTCGGCTTCGGCAAGACCGAGGTCGCACTGCGTGCCGCATTCGTCGCGGCGATGGGCGGCGCACAAGTGGCACTCATCTGCCCGACGACCCTGCTGGCACGGCAGCATCATCTGAATTTCGAGGAACGTTTTCGGGGCTTCCCGCTCAAGATCGGCCGCCTCTCACGCCTTGTCCCTGCCGCTGAGGCGAAGGCAACAAAAGATGGCCTGGCCGACGGCACAGTGGACATCGTCATCGGCACGCACGCCCTGCTTGCCAAGGGTCTCGACTTCAAGCGCCTAGGCCTCGTCATCGTGGATGAGGAGCAGCGCTTTGGCGTCGTCCACAAGGAGCGGTTCAAGCAGCTCCGCACGGACGTTCACGTGTTGACGCTGACCGCCACGCCAATCCCGCGTACGCTTCAAATGGCGATGAGCGGACTGCGTGAGCTTTCAGTCATCCAGACCCCGCCCGTCGATCGGCTGGCGGTGCGGACCTATGTGATGCCGTGGGACCCGATAGTGCTGCGCGAAGCGCTGCTGCGCGAGCATTATCGCGGCGGACAAAGCTATTTTGTGGTGCCGCGCATTTCCGACATGGCCAACATGGAGGATTTTCTGCACGAGACCGTCCCGGAAGTCCGGGTCATCTCCGCCCATGGCCAAATGGCCGCCAGCGAGGTGGAAGAGCGGATGAGCGCCTTCTACGAGCATAAATATGACGTGCTGCTCTCCACTACCATTGTCGAAAGCGGCCTCGACATTCCGAGCGCCAACACGATCATCATCCACCGCGCGGACCGCTTTGGCCTTGCCCAGCTCTACCAGCTTCGCGGGCGCGTCGGTCGGTCGCGCACGCGCGCTTATGCCTATCTTACGACAGAGGCCAACCGCGCGACCACCGAAACGGCGGACAAGCGCCTGAAGGTCCTTTCCGATCTCGATACGCTCGGCGCCGGTTTCCAGCTCGCCAGCCATGATCTCGACATTCGCGGTGCGGGCAATCTGGTGGGTGACGAGCAGAGCGGCCACATCAAGGAAGTGGGCTTCGAGCTTTACCAGTCCATGCTGGAAGAGGCTATTCTGGAGGCGAAAGCTGGAGGCGCGGGCCGCGAGGAACGACAGCAGGGATTCTCCCCGCAGATCAACGTCGAGGCACCAATCCTCATCCCGGACGATTATGTGCCGGACCTGGACCTTCGCATGGGCCTCTATCGCCGCATCAACGAGCTGGACGACAAGGGCGGGATCGAGGCGTTCGCCGCCGAGATGATCGACCGTTTCGGCCCGTTGCCAGCCGCGACGCAAAACCTCCTCACGCTCATCGAGGTGAAGCTCAACTGCCGCTCCGCCGGCATTGCGCGCATCGATATCGGTCCACGCGGCGCGCTCGTCTCATTCCAGAACGATGAGTGCCGGAATATCCCGGCCCTGTTCGGCTATGTGCAGCGGCTGGGGCCTGTCGCAAAGCTGCGGCCTGACAGCAAGCTCGTCATCAACCGCGCCTGGGGAGACCCCGCCGCGCGGCTCAATGGCGCGCTCAAGCTCAGCCAGGGTCTCGCAAAAACGATCGGCTAGTCCTGCACCCCCGCGACCAGCTCGGCAAGCTGTGTGCTGGTAATCGGGCGGGAACGCAGGAAGCCCTGATAGACATGGACACCCGCGCGCGCGAGCAGGGCAAGCTGCTGTTCGGTCTCAACCCCCTCCGCAATGACGCCAAGGTCGAGCGAGCGCGCCATATCGATAATTGAGCGGACAATGACCCGATCGCGCGGCGATCCGGCGATATCCCGCGCAAGGCTCGCATCGATCTTCAGATAATCCAGCGGCAGGGCCTTCAGATAGGCAAGGCTGGAATAGCCCGTGCCGAAATCGTCGATCGCGACACACAGCCCCTCACGCCGCAACGCATTGAGCAGCGCAGCGGCACCTTCCAGATTTACCACCAGCCCGCTCTCGGTCAGTTCCACGGTAAGGCGGTCACGCGAGAAACCACTCGCGTCGACTGCCGCGAGGAAGGTCGCTACAAAGTCTGGCTGCGCGATATCGGCGGCCGTGACGTTAACAGCGACACGAAGCTGGCCAAGCGCCGCTGGCCAGCGCGCCGCCTCGGCAAGGGCGCGGGCCTGCACATGAGCGGAGAGCGGCAGCAGGAAGTCGCTCCGCTCGGCAAGGCCGAAAAGCGCGGCAGCGCCGATCTCGCCATAGTGGGGATGCCGCCAACGCGCCAGCGCCTCCACGCCGACGATCCGGTCATCCTCCATCGCATATTGCGGCTGATAGAGAATCTGTATCTGATCATCGTCGAGCGCGCGGCGCAAATCATTCTGCAACGCGTCTTCGTCCATCAGGCTCGCACCTGTCTCGGCCACGCGGATGCGCGTGCCCGCCGCGCCGCCCGGCCGCACATCTGCCAGCGCGCCCGCGGCGCGGCGCAACAACCGCTCGGCATCGTCGCCGGGTTGAGCTTGAGCGATACCGCATACTCCGGAAAGGCGGATGAAATGATCTCCGGTCGTAAAGGGCCGCGCGACCTCGGCGATCAATTCACCAGCCAGCAGCCCCGCCCGCTCGACAGGCATGTCCTGCCCCGCTTCCCCAGCGCCCAACGCGACGAGGAAGTCCGTCCCCGTCAACCGCGCAACAAGCGCGTCATGCGTACCCATGGCGTCGACCAGCCGCGTCATCCGCGCTGCGACCCGGCCAAGCATCGCGTCCCCTACCGTACGCCCATATGCGCTATTCACACGGTCGAGCCCGCCGAGGCCGAGCAGCAGGACAAGAGGGCGCACACCATCCTCAATCCGCATACCAAGCCATTCGACGGAGGCATGGCGATTGGCCAGTCCGGTCAGAAAATCGCGCTCGCGGGTTTCGGCGATGCGCGCGCTCGCCAGATCCTCTACCTCACCGGTAAAGCCCCGCGCATCCGGATAGAGATGCTGCACGAGCCGCCGACCGGGCTGGCCCGGCACGCCATGGGCAAAAGCCGACGGCATGAGATCATCCATCGCCTGCCGGATCGCGACAACCGCGCCGCGGCGATCTCCCCGCTCGAGCGCCCGCACGAAATCCGCTACGCTCCAGCGGGCATGGTCGATATCCGGAAACACGCGCCGCAGCAACGCGGCCAGCGCCGGACTCAATGACAATGTGCGCGCCGCGCCGTCCCAGCGCCAGAAGAGCGCGTCACCCCGCTGGACGGCATGGCGACTGCGATCCGCCGCGACATTGCCGACCAGTCGCGTGGCCAGAGCATCCGCCATGACCAGCGCAGCGCCGAGGCGCTCATGGGTCAGGTCTCCGGCAAGATAGTGCGTCGCCCCGGCCTTGACGAGATCGGGGACCCACGCCTCTGTACCCTCGTCGAGAAGCACGAGCAGCGCCGCCCCGGCGGCCTCGGCGGCATCGGCGAGCGACGCGACCAACGCACCAATCCGCGCACGGGCAAGCCCCCGCCCATCGACCAGCGCAACACGCGCGGGACTGGCGAGAAAACGGCTTTCAGCCCCGGCTTCACGCCGCGCCGCGATCGGCCGCCAACCGCAGCGCACGGCCAGCGCACCCAGTTCATCCCGCTGCGAAGGCGAGAGGATGAAGAGCGGCGACACATCGAGCGCGCCACGCGCCCCGTCGTCGTCACGCTCCATGGGCGTTTCCACGAGCCTGGCATCGTTCACCCGGAAACCATTCCTTCCTGTCAGCCCGGCCAGCGCGGTTGAACCGAGACCCGGTATCGCCTAGCTAAACCCCATGTCGAAGGCAATCGAGCGCGATACGGTGGCTAGGACCGCCATGCACGACGGCCTCGGCCGGCGGATCGATTATCTACGCATATCCGTAACGGATCGTTGCGATCTGCGCTGTCGTTATTGCATGGCAGAGCGCATGCAATTTCTGCCTCGGCGCGAATTGCTGACTTTGGAAGAGATCGCCACCATCGGCGCGCGCTTCATCGCCCGTGGCGTGCGGCGCATCCGCCTCTCAGGCGGTGAACCGCTGATGCGGCGCGACTTTTCAGCGCTTGCTCAGGCACTTGGCGCTCATCTGACCCATGGGCTGGACGAGTTGACGTTGACGACCAACGGCACGCAGCTTGCCGCCCATGCCGCCATGCTGCGTGTGGCAGGCATCCGTCGGATCAACCTGAGCCTCGACAGTCTCAATCCCGCGACGTTCGCGCACATTACGCGCGGAGGCGATCTGGCGCAGGTGCTGCATGGTATCGATATGGCACAGGCGCAGGGCATCGCCATCAAGATTAACATGGTCGCGCTGCGCGGCATCAATGAAGGCGAGGTGCTACCGATGCTGCGCTGGTGCGCCGCCAACGGTCATGACCTCACCCTCATTGAGACCATGCCACTGGGCGACGTGGCGGAGGACCGCAGCGCCCATTATCTCCCGCTTGCCGAGGCGATCGCGCCGATACGCGCCGCGCACGACCTTGTGCCTCTCAGCTACCGGACGGGCGGGCCTGCGCGCTATTTCGGCGTTTCCGACCTGTCGGTTCGGCTTGGCCTCATCACCCCGCTCTCCAATAATTTCTGCGCCGGTTGTAACAGGATGCGCCTCACCTGTCAGGGGCGCATCTATATGTGCCTTGGCCATGAGGATCATATCGATCTCAAAGCCGCCTTTCGCGCGGAAGGCGCGAGCGGGATCGACGCGCTGCTCGACCAGGCTCTGGCGACCAAGCCGGCTGCCCATGATTTCAGCGTCGCGCCTGGCGCCCGGCCCGCCACGACGCGCCATATGAGTATGACCGGAGGGTGAGCACGTCGATGTATAGCAGGCTGGTGCTGGTCGCCTCCCCCACCCCGGCCGCGCGGGAGGCTGAGCGGCAATTGCGCGCATCCGGCCATTTCGTCGATCTCGCCGAAGCGGACGCGATGATCGCGCTCGGCGGCGATGGCTTTATGCTCCAGACTCTGCATCGGATGCTGGAAAGTCCGCGGATCATACCGGTGTTTGGCATGAACCTCGGCACGGTGGGCTTCCTCATGAATGAGTGGCGGCTGGAAGGGTTCGAATCGCGTCTGTCCCGCGCCAAGCCCTTCAAGGTCAATCCATTGCGGATGACCGTGACCACGGTTTCGGGAGAACAATTCTCGCTGCCCGCCATCAACGAGGTGTCGTTGCTGCGCGAGACGCGTCAAACGGCATGGCTGGAAGTCGCCGTCAATGACCGTGTCGTCATTCCGGAACTGGTGTGCGATGGCGCGCTGGTCGCGACACCCGCTGGTTCGACCGCCTATAATCTCTCCGCACAGGGCCCCATATTGCCGCTTGGCAGCCAGCTCGTCGCGTTGACCCCGATCAGCCCGTTCCGCCCTCGTCGCTGGCGTGGCGCGATCCTGCCCGAGCAAACCCGCGTGCGTTTTCGCGTGCTGGACCCCATCAAGCGTCCCGTCTCCGCCGTGGGCGACCAGCGCGAAGTGCGCGATGTTTCAGAAGTGATGGTTGCCGTGGACCTGGCCAAACCACTCACCTTGCTTTTCGATCCCGAGCACACTCTCGACGATCGCATCGCCGCTGAACAATTCATCACCTGAAGGGGTTGCCATGGCGCGAGACACGCTGCTATAGGCCCGTCCTCGCCCGGTTCGCCGGGCTGCTCCCTGATAGCTCAGCGGTAGAGCTCTCGACTGTTAATCGAGCGGCCGTTGGTTCGAATCCAACTCAGGGAGCCACACTCTTCAAGTCGAAGATTTCGATTGCTTTTCAATCGAGTGCGGCATGTAATTGCCATATCCATCAGACCTTATGCTCACATCGAGGCCGTACCCATTAAGGGTTACGGACCTGCCGGGATGTCGTAATGGGTTGGCGCCTAGTAGATGTCTCGCCGATAGCGTTCGCTTGCCGTCATCGCCTCAAGCCTGTCGTCCCCGAGGATAGCGACAAGCGCCTCATGCACCGCCGGCGCCATGCCCTCCGCGCTACCGCAAACATAGATATGCGCATTTGCGCTGACGAATGCGGCAAGCTCTTCGCTCTGTTCCCTGAGCTTATCCTGCACATAGCACCGTCCATTCGAGGCACGAGACCAGGCAAAATCAGCCCTACTGATCACACCGGTCTGCATCCAGCGCTCCAGTTCATCCATATGGAAAGCATCGCAGTCTGGCTGGCGCTCGCCCCAGATCAACCAGATTGCTCCCCCGCCGCTTACCGCCCTTTGACGGATATGCGCCAGCAATCCGGCAAGACCAGTGCCATTGCCAATGAGAAGCAACGGCGCCGTGATATCATCCGGCGCGTGGAACATCGGATTTGCCCGGACGCGCGCTTCGACGATCTCACCAATCGCAGCACCTGCCGACAGCCAGCCCGATCCGAGCCCCGAAAAACCGTCCGGCGCTTCGCATTGTCGTACAATCAACTCTACTCGGCCGCACTGCGTAATCGACGCGATGGAATATTCGCGATGCGCCAATGGCCGAAGCGCGTCTATCGGGGTGAGCGGTTCGGTCTCTGCGGGGAGAATGCAGGTCGATAGCCGTTCGGTGAGTGCATCGGTCAGCGTAAGCTGCGCCCGCCGCGCATAGGCCGCGACCCGGCGCTGATCCTGCCGGGGCATGATCTCCAAAATATCTCCTGCCGCCCATTGCGCCTTATGCGTCGGTGGCTCAAGCGCGACATGCCAGGCCGGCCCGCCCTGACTGCCGGGGTTGAGCAGGCGCCGATCAACCAGGCGCCAGGCCTCCATTGGAGCAGGCGCCCAGTCCGGCAGGTCCGTACGCCCGCCAAGACCACCGAGTTGCTGCTGCCATTGACGCTGGGCATCGTCATTCTGGCTATCCATCTCCACCAGATCGAACAGGCGCGTCGCGCCATTCGCGTGCAGCCAGTGGTCCAGCTCGTGCCCGAAGGCACAAAAATCGGGATATTCCCGATCACCCAGCGCCAGCACAGCATAGCGCAGGCTGGAAAGATCAGCCTCGGCGTCCGCCATCCGCCGCGAAAATGCACGCGCCATATCCGGCGGGTCTCCCTCGCCATATGTGCTCGCGATCAGAAATAGTCGGCGCACACGGGCAAGGCTCGCCACATCCAGCTTATTCATGGGGACGATCGCAGATCCCGGCAAAGCCTCTGCCGTCAGACGTGCAATCCGCTCCGCTGTGCCGGTCTGGCTGGCAAACGACACCAATGTATCGACATCAGCATCCGCCGTCCGGACTTCGGGCACGTTGCGACGCATCTGTGCAAGGCCGCGCTTGGAGCGCCGGCGCGCAAAGTAAAGCAGAAAGCCGGTGATCGTGAAAAGCGGCATCGCGAGGCTCGCCAGCATGATCGCGATGCGGCCGAAAAGACCGAAATAGGCGCCGCGATGGATCTCATACACGCTGGTCAGTATGTCCTGCCCCAATGGGCGCTGTGCATAGGGCGTGTAAGCCTTGACCTCGCCATTCGTGCCATCGACGGTAACCTCGTCCGACACGCGATCATGCCGGGCGTTGGCCAGCTTGGCGCGAAACTGGACCTGCCCCCCGTCCCGGAATGTCGCGGTCACTTGCTCATAACGGCCCATGGCCGTCGTGCGTTCGAAGGCCTGCCAGGCCAGCGCGACATCCGCCTGCACGTCCTTCGCCGCGCCGGGTGAGCCCGCCCGGCGAGCAGGGGCAGTGTCGCTGCCCAGAATGGCCTCCGCGCCGCTACGATACCAGTCATAGGACCAGTAGAGCCCGGTCAGCGCGCTGATGAGGTAGAAAATGAGGACCCAGCTGCCAATCACCACATGCAACGTACGATAAAGGTTTCGTCCGGTCTTGCGGAGATCCAGAATCAGCCATGCACGCCAGTCCAGCGCATGTTTTGGCCAGCGCAGGTACAAGCCGGACAAGGCAAAATAGATTAGCGACAGCGCGGCAAAACCCGTGATCTGCCGGCCAATGCCGTTACCCCCATCTGGCAAGGCCAACCAGCGATGCAGGCGTGTGACGGTCTCGAAAAATCCCTGCCCTGCGCCTGAGCCAAGCAACTGTCCGCTGACAGGATCAACATAGCTCGTCTGCCGCGTCTTGCCGCCAATCGGCGTGAAGCTCACCCATGCCGCCCGCGACGGGTCCGTCCGTACAATCAGCCGCGTGATCCGCACATCCGGGCGTTGCGCGTGAACGCGCTCAGCGAGCGCAGCGGCAGTCAAGGGCGGCACCCTGCCCGGCGTCACCGTGACAACCCCGGGATTAAGCGCCGTGAGAATTTCATCCTGAAAGCTGATGGCGGCGCCCGTGACGCCCATCACAGCCAGCACGACACCCGCCGTGATGCCAAGGAACCAGTGTATCTGAAACAGCACGGTCCGGCCCACTGGCGAACACCCTTTCAAAATCATCTTGTTAATGCGAATGACTAGCGTTAGCTCCGTGCCGAAATTACGTCAATTCAATCTCGCGGGAGGCGCCGCCATGTCCCTTTTCTCCGGCTCATTGCACTCCTATGTCGCACTGGGCGCACTTACCGCCGCGATGACGATGACATCGCCAGCAGTGGCGCAAGCGGACGCCGCATCGTCCGATGACGGAACGGAAAGGGACGCCATCATCGTCACGGCCGCGCGCACCATCTTGCCGCCCAACGCCCTACCCCTCACGATCAGCATCATCGACAAGCAAACGCTCGATCAGCAGATCGCAATATCCGGCTCGATCACGGATGCCGTTTCGAGCCTCACGCCCAGCTTCTCGCCTACCCGCGGCAAGCTGTCTGGCGCGGGCGAGACCTTGCGCGGCCGCTCGCCACTCTATGCGATAAACGGCATTCCCCAATCGACCCCGTTACGCGATGGCAGCCGGGACGGCTTCACCATCGATGGCTTTTTCGTCGACAGGGTCGAACTCATCTATGGCTCCAATGCGCTGCAGGGCATTGGCGGCACAGGCGGCATCGTCAATCAGGTAACGGTGGGCGCGCCCAGGCAGGATGGCATCAGCGGGCGCGTCCTGTTGCAGGGCACCGCCAGCGACGATTTCGACGGGGACGGTTTTGGCGGCAAGGCTGCCGGTCTGATCCAGTATAAGACGGGCAATTTCGACGCCACCGTGGGCGCGTCCTTTGAGAAGCGCGGCGCCTTTTATGATGCGCAGAACCGCCGTGTCGGCATCAACCTGACGCAGGGCGAAACGCAGGCATCCAAGACCACCAACGTCTTTGCCCGGCTCGGCTATGCCGTAGGCGATACCGGACGGCTCGACCTGATCCTCAATCGCTATGAACTAAAGGGCGATGGAGGCTATATTCCACTAGCCGGAAGCCGGTCTACTGGCATCCCCACAAGTGCGGTAAAGGGCGCTACACCCGGCACCCCCGGCGCAAATCGCACCGAAAGCGCGTCCCTCTCCTATACGGATACCAATGTTGCCGGTGGCAATCTCGTCACGCAGATTTTCTTCAACCGCAGTCAGGATACGTTTGGCGGAGAGTTTGCCGCGATCGCCACCTTTCAGGACCCGACCATCGCGCCAATCGGCACATTGTTCGACCAGTCGCAAAACCGGTCCCGCAAGATTGGCGGCAAGATCAGCTATGAGCGGGGTCTACCCGGCTTTGAGGCATTGACCACCACAGTGGGCCTCGATTTTCTGTTCGACAAGACGGAACAGCGGCTGATCGCGACCAATCGCATCTGGGTGCCGCCCAGCGATTTTCGCAGTATTGCGCCTTTCGCGCAGGCAAATCTGAAGATCGCCGATGGGCTCGTGCGTATTGCGGGCGGCGTGCGCTGGGAGAATGTGCAGGTCAAGATCGATGATTTTCACACGCTCGCATCGACAACTGCCCCAGCCTATGGCGGTGTCGCGGTGACTGGCGGCAAGCCAAAATTCTCCGACGCGCTCATCAATGGCGGGGTCATCATCGAGCCTTTGGCGGGCATTCGCGCCTATGTCAGCCATGCGGAAGGCTTCACCATGCCGGATGTCGGGCGCGTGACCCGCGCCATTCGGACAACGGGGGTCAGGCTCGACAATTACCTCGACATCAGCCCGATCGTTTCAAACAATCGGGAAATCGGCGTGGAAGCCAAACGCGGGCCGATCGACGCCAGCATCACCTATTTCTGGTCATCGAGCGATAAGGGCCAGATCCTCCTCGCGCAGGGCGACGGCATCTTCACCGTGCAACGTCAGCGGGTCGAGATCGAAGGGCTGGAGGCCAATCTGAGCCTGCAACTGCCAATCCAGGGGCTAAAATTTTCGTCCGGCGTCGCCTTCCTCAAGGGCCGCTATGACAGCGACACGCTTAATCCGGACGGCATTGTCGATACCGATCTCGATGGGACCAATATCTCGCCTGATCGCGTCAATCTCGCGCTGAGTTACATCAAGGGCCCACTCTCCGCGCGGGTGCAGACCCAATATTATCTGGGGCGCAGCTTCCACGGCAAAGCCAACCCCGACCAGCGCAACAATTTTCGCGGTTATCAGGTTACCGATGCCTATGTTCGCTATGATACCGGCCTCGGTGGCCTGAGCCTCAGCGTGCAGAATCTGTTCGATAAATTCTATATCGACTATAGCAGCGACACCCGCCTGCCGACGGATAATCTGGCCTATTTTGCCGGGCGCGGCCGGATCTTCACGCTGGGGTGGGATTTCCGCTTCTAACGGCTTCCTTCCAGCATCCGACGCCATTGTCGAACCACGGAGAGCGGCTAACCATTGCGTCTGCCGATGAGGCCTTGGCTACTTTCCCGAAATACGCTGGTCGATCCGCCAGATCACGCCGTTGCCGTTATCGGCGCGCATGTCGAGGCACGGACGACCAGCTCATGCGCGAGGCGAAGATTTGTGAGGTCCGACGTGCCACTGAACAGGAGTCGTGCAGCCGCATAGGCCATGTCGCGCGTCGGCTGGCGGATCGTCGTCAAGGGCGGCCAGAGCTGCGCCGCAAGAGCCGTATCGTCGAATCCCGCGACAGAGAGTTCCTCCGGGAGCCGCAGCCCCCGGCGATGCGCCACTGCGAGAATGCCGGACGCCATGTCATCATTGCTGGCAAAGATCGCCGTTGGCGGCGCCTGCAGGGTCAACAATGCCTCTGCGGCGGCTTCGCCCGAGGCAAAGTCGAACAGGCCCGCCCGCACCAGGCTCGGTTCGAAGAGAATGGCCGCGCGGTCCAGCGCCCGACGATAACCGAACAGACGCTGATCGCTCGCCATATGATTGGGATGGCCTACCACAAAACCGATGCGCCGATGCCCGAGCGCGATCAGATGGCTGGTCATGTCGTCGGCCGCCTGCACGTCGTCCATGGCGACCGAGGCGCTTCGATCATGCGCGGTTCCAGGTGAGATGCGGACGAACGGCACACCGCGTCGCTCCAGCTCATCGATCACTGCAATCGCATCGGTGACCGGAGAGGACAGAATGACGCCCTCCACCTGAGTCTGGTCGATGAGGCCACCGACATCGCTGGCCAGTCGCGGCGACGCCACATCCATAGGCTGGGCCAGCAACCGCACGCCCTCCTCAATGCATCGATCCCACACGCCCATCTGAATCTGATGGATATAATATGGGCTGTGATTATCGTAGAGCAGCGCAATCTGAAAACTACGCTTGCCCGCCAACATCCGCGCGGCAAGGCTGGGCTGGAAATTCAGTTCCGCCATGACCTGTTCGACTTTTCGGCGGGTCGCATCGGAAACATAGCGCTCATTATTAAGCACACGCGACACGGTCTTGATGGAGACGCCTGCCCGCTCCGAAACATCCTTGATCGTCGGCCGCATCGCGTACACTCCCTCGATCTCCGCTAGACGCCACAGTGACAATGCACAAGTCGGCGGATGAGGGAGCTCTCGAAGGGTCAGCTGTTTAGCAAACAGCGCTGGATGATGCCGCTGCGATTAATGGCCTGCCGGCCGGGGTTCGCTATCCACCATGCCGTCAAGCGGCAGCTGCGGCAGGAGTAGCTGAATGACACCGACCGCAATGAGATAGGACAGGCCAGCGAAAATGAAGAGCGGCAGATAGCCGAAACCCGCGGCGAGCACGAGGCCAGCCGTCTTGGCGATCACCATCCCGCCCATATTGCCACAAAAAGCCCCGAAGCTGGTCACACGACCTATCTTATCGGGCGGCGAGATATCAGCGATCAGCGCGAAAAGATTTGCCGAAAATGCCTGATGCCCGGCCATGACAAGCCCGATCAGCGCGACGGCCAGCCAATAGTCCTGAACATAGCCGGCAAAAGGCAGCGGCAGGGCGCAGAGCGCGGCGACAAGCAGCGATCCCTTGCGGACACGCTCGACGGAGTGCCCTGCAGAGATCAGTCGTGTCGCAACCGTACCAGCCACGAAAGATCCGATCGCGGCGCAGGTATAGGCAATGGCGAGCGGCGGCCCCAGATCGACTCCTTCAAGGCCGAAGCTGCGATTGAAGAAGTCGGGCAGCCAAAACAGCATCAGCCACCAGGTCGCGTCCGAGAGGAACTTGGCAAGGGCGATCGCCCACGTCCTGCGTTCGGTAAAAATCGTGGTCCTGCCGGGCGAGCTGGACCCTTGCCCCTTGCCCCTTCCCGTGTCGAAATCGACGCCACGCACGGCCACCAGCCACAGCAAGGTCCAGATGATCCCGAGCGCGCCGCCAATCAGGAAAGTCGAGCGCCAGCCCCAAATCAGCGCAACCATCGGGATGACCAGCGGCGTGAGGATCGCGCCGAAACTCCCGATCGAATTGAGCAGCCCATAACCAAATGAGCGGCGCGCGGGCGGGAAGATCGCCGCGACAGTCTTGATCGCGGCCGGCGTCCCCATCGCTTCAGTCGCGCCGAGCGATATCCGGCAGAACACGAACTGGATGAAACTGTGGGCGGCGGCATGAGCCATCGCCGCCACGCTCCATAATGTCACGCCAAGGGGATTGGCCCATTTCACGCCAATTTTGTCGACGATCCAGCCCGTGAACAGAAAAGCCACCGCCGCCGCGCCCTGAAACGCCGCCGCCAGAGTACCGTAGTCATTGTCGCTCCACCCCAGATCACCGGCGATCATCGGCTTGAGCACGGCGATAATCTGCCGGTCGACGAGGTTCAGGATCGTCGCACTGAGGGCCAATGCGAAAAGCAGGGTACGGCGGCGGGCGGAGATGTGCATGGATATCAGCTAACGGTCACTTGCTCGCCGCCTTGCAGCAGCGCGATAGCATTGCGACGCAACTGCCGCGTCCCGGGGTCGAGCATAGCTTCGGGGGTATATTGCGCCAGATAGACCCGCCGCGGGCGATCCGACTGGTTCGCGCCGGTTGCATGGAGCGTCAGGCTGGAAAAGGCCACCACATCGCCGGCCTTGGCCTCCACGATGATGCCTTCCGTCCCGGCGGGCGCGCCGACGAGATCGTTGGTCCCGGCCTGCCGGTCATGCGTGACGAGACCATTGTGATGGCTGCCGGGAATCAGGCGAACGGTGCCATTCTCGATGGTCGCGTCATCGAGCGGGCACCAGCAGGTGAGATAGGGAGCATGGTCGGGCGGGCCGCCATTGCCCACGACATAGCCCGAATCCTGATGCCACGAGAAAGGAAGCCCTCCTTCAGGCCCCTTCACGACGAACTGATCGAAGAAGAAATAAGCGGTGTCACCCAGCGTCGCGCGACAGATGTCCGCCATTGCCTCGCCGAAGAGAATTGTGCGCAGCGCCGGGACAACGCGCTGGCACTCGTTCGCGAAGTATCGCTTGCCGCGGTGACTGATACCGATGGTATCGACACCTGCAGCATCCATGCGCGCATCCTCCCGCGCGACGAAACGATCACACTCATCGCGCAAAAGAGCGAGCGCATCGCCCGCCAGCGCCCCCGGGAACACTGCATATCCCTGCTCGGCGAACTGACGCGCCTGATCGGCCATATCCATACCCCCTACTCCTCAGTAGCTCAGCCGCAGGTTGACGCCAAAATAGCGATCGACGTCACGCGGCAACAGATAGCGATAGCTGCCACCGGGCCCACCGGATGTGATCAGCGTCGCATAGCTCTGGTCGGTGAGGTTCCGGCCGATGAAGTTCACCCGCCACACGCCGTTCGGATCGACCAGCGCGATATTGGCGTCGAGCAGCACATAGCCATCGATCGTAATCGCTCGGCGCGTCACCGGGTTTGATTCCAACGAAGAGACCTGATCGCTGGTCAGGGCAACCTGGCTGCCGATCTCGATGTTGGCAAAACCGCCAGTCTCAATCTTCCAGGTCGCGCCGACATTGCCCTTCCATGTCGGAGCAAGCGGCAACTGCTCGCCGCGCCGCGTGCTGCTGCCTGCGGGCGCGCCCGGCGGCAGGTTGAACTCGTCAATTTGTGCATCGGTGTAGGAGAGGCCCATATTGACTGTGAAGTTGCGGGACGGGCGTACCACAGCCTCCATTTCCGCGCCCTTTGTCGAAACCGCGCCAGCGTTGGTCAACTGAGTGATGACCGAGTTGTTGAGGCTCACGAAGCTGTTGGCCTGGAAATTATCATATTTGGCATAGAACAGCGCCGTGTTGAGCGTGAAGCTGCCGTCATGTGTCTTGAACTTGGCGCCTACTTCATAGGCATTCGCGGTTTCGGCTGCGATGGGTGCGAGCTGATTGTCGTTCTGGTTGAAGAAGACATTGAAAGCCGGCCCCTTATAGCCCTGGCTATAGGTTGCATAGGTCATCAGGTTGTCGAGCACGTCAAACTGCGCGCCGGCCCGAACCGAGAAGTCGCTCTTCTTGGTGTTGAGCTGATAGTTCGCGCCGGCATTGGCGAGACCGGGACCACCACCGTTGGTAGCGGGGGTGCGCACATTGAACGCCTCAACTTTGTCATGGGTGTACCGCGCGCCACCGATCAGGCGAAAACGATCGCTCAGGTTGAGCGTCAGGTTGCCATAGAGCGCTACGTTCTCAATCGTGGAGCCAAACGTGCCCACCGCGCTGGGGAATCGCTGCGTAGAAGAGCCTGTTGCACAGGGAAAGAGCCCCGGGGTGACTGCTGGCAGGGTCGTGGCCGAGCAGACAATATCATCGCGCTGGAATGTCCGCTGCTGCTTTGCGTTATAATAAAAGGTACCAACAACATATTCGAGCATCTGATGGCCAGGGGATGACAGGCGCAGCTCCTGGGTGAAGGTCTTGGATGGCTGCGGGCCATAATCGTCGAGCTGATTGCCGCCCGAAGCGGTGTAAACCCGATCGATGAAATCACCATCACGAATGCCGTAATTGCGGTACTTGCGATATGCCGTAATCGAGGTGAGCGTGCCCGCACCGCCAACGTCGAGATCGGCCTGGAGCGATAGGCCCCAACTTCTTTCCCTGGTCTGCGTCAGCGTATTCTGGCGGATTTCCCGTGTCTCGTCGCCGCGCAAGTTCACGCCTGCCAGCGCGCCTGCAAGAACGCCCGTCGGGGTCGTGCCAATGACTTCAGCACAACAATCGCTGTTCTGCTTGCGATAATCACCGATCAGCGTGAACGTGAGCGCATCTGTAGGCTCAGCGACGATCAGGCCACGCACGCCCCAGCGTTCATATCCGTTGACCCGCCTGTCGAGCGTCAGGTTCCTTACCATGCCGGAGAAACGGCCGTAGTTAGCGGTGAATCGGCCCGCCAGCCCTTCGCCCATCGGCACGTCCACCGCGCCGCGCAATTTATACTCCCGATCCGTGGTCGCGGTGCCTTCAATATAGCCGGCAAACCGGTTGCCCGGACGCTTGGTCACCACATTGATCACACCGGCGGACGCATTCTTGCCAAACAACGTACCCTGCGGCCCGCGCAGCACCTCGACCCGCTCGATATCGTAGAGATCACCGAAAGCCTCCCCCGAACGGGCATAGGTCACGCCGTCAACGACGAAGCCAACGCTCGGCTCGGCCGCAATCGAAAAGTTGATCGTGCCGACACCGCGAAGAAAGACCGATGAATCGAGAGTCGTCGCACTGTCCTTGAAGTTCAGGCTCGGCACGAGCTGCTGGAGTGAGGTCAGGTTGACCACGCCGCGTTGCTCAAGCTGCGCCGCGCTGACGACACTGATCGCGGCAGGCACCTTCTGAAGGTTCTCCTCGCGCTTCTGGGCAGTCACGATGATGTCGCCATAGCCGCCGTCCGCATCCGATGCGGCATCCTGCGCATTGGCTTGCGTTGTCAGCATTGCGGCTATCGCGAGCGCGCTCGACGCCAGCACAATAGTCTTCATAATATCCTCCCCGTCATATCGGGCCTCCTGCAGAGGCAGCCGTCTTCAAAATTCCCGATCAGTCAAAAGCCCAGCTCGGACATGTCCACCACGCGCTTCTCACGCGCGCTGATTTCCGCGGCAGTGCCAATGGCAACAGCCATCAACCCGTCGTGCGCGGTCACCTCAGCGGGCCAGCCTTCCAGCATCGCCCGATGAAAACTCCTGTGTTCATAATATGTTGCGCCATGGTGGCTGCCAGCCGCCAGCGCCGTTGCATCGACTGCGACATGCGCGCGCTCCACGCGCTTGGGCGCGCCATAGCCGGTGCGCGGACTAAACACGATCTCGCCCGAAGGGACGAACATATTGAGCCGGGCCTCGTCGCCAACCGCCGTCATTTCTTCCTGATTTTCGGCGCCATCAGCGAACATCGACAGATCGAGCATCGCGCGTACACCGTTGGCGAAGTCCACCGTCGTGAAGCTGTTGTCGATAATATCCGGCCGTCGTCCTTCATAAAGTTCATCGCGATGATTTACGTCCATCGCGCCGGAACAATAGACCCGCACCGCCTCCGACCGGACGATAAGCCGCATCAGGTCAAAGAAGTGGCAGCATTTCTCCACCATGGTTCCGCCGGTATTGGCTGCAAAGCGATTCCAATCGCCGACTTTCGTCAAAAATGGGAAGCGGTGTTCGCGGATCGACAGCATCCGCAGATTGCCAACTCGTCCGGCGTGAATCTGATCGATGAATGCCGCGGCGGGTGGCATGTAGCGATATTCCATCGCCGTCCAGAACAACCCTGGCGACGCATCCGCCCGCCTCACAATCCACCGCGCATCCTCTAGCGTCGTCGCGAGTGGCTTTTCGCACAAAATGGCGAGACCCGTATCGAACAACGGCTCCAACACCGCGCGGTGCGTATGGTTCGGGCTTGCGACAATGACGGCATCGATCAGGCCCGAAGCCGCCAGCGAGGCGGCATCCGCAAAGACGGCAACGTCCACGGCCTTTTCGCCAAGCGCGCCCCGAGCCTGATCAATCGACGCCGATGTCGGATCGGCCATGGCCGTCAGCATGGCGCCCGGCGTGATCGCCAGATTCCTGATGTGCTCAACGCCCATCATGCCAGTGCCCACAAGGCCGTATCGAATCACTCTCGCCACTGTCCGCCCGTCGTTATGACAACGATGTCTGAAATGCGGTTCTGACAAAAAGGCGTACGAGACGCAAGAGGGTCAAGCATCGCAGATGCCGGTGCATGCCCTCGCGTTCTCGCACCGCCTCCCTGCACGCCTCGCATTATGCCGAGACCCTCATGCGAGCGCGCGGCGGACAGCCCGCCGCCACTCGTCCAGCAAGCGCGTACGCTGATCGGCATGCATGCTGGGGACGAAGCGACGCACCTCGCGCGACCGCGCCGCCAGAGCGTCCAAATCAGGCCAGAGGCCAACACCCAGACCGGCAAGAAACGCCGCACCCAGTGCGGTCGTCTCAAGTTCGGTCGGGCGCTCCACAGGCACAGACAGAATGTCGGCGAGGAACTGGCAGAGCCAGTCGTTCGCCGCCATGCCGCCATCCACACGCAGTGCACCCAGTGGCGCCGCGCCATCCGCGATCATGGCGGCCGCGAGGTCATGCGTCTGGTAAGCCACTGCCTCCAGCGCAGCGCGCGCGATATGAGCCGCGCTCGTCCCCAGCGTCATGCCAGTGACAAGACCGCGGGCATCGGCCGCCCAGTACGGGGCGCCAAGGCCCACAAAGGCAGGCACCATATACACGCCACCATTGTCCGGCACACGCGTCGCCATATCATCGGTCTGAGAGGCATGGGTAATAAGGCCGAGGCCATCGCGCAGCCATTTGATGGCTGCACCGGCAACAAAGATCGAGCCCTCAACGGCATAGGTTGCCCGCCCGCCAAGCTGATAGGCAATCGTGGTGAGCAACCGATTGTCAGACGCCACCGGCTGCTCGCCGGTGTTTAGCAACATGAAGCAGCCGGTGCCATAAGTCGCCTTGGCTTCGCCTGTCTGGAAACAGCCTTGCCCAATAAGGGCTGCCTGCTGATCACCGGCTATGCCGGTGACGGGAATTGTCGGGCCGAGCAGGTTGGTTTCGCCGAAATATCCGCTCGAATCGCGTACATCTGGCAGGATGGCGCCGGGTATGCCGAAGAGCGCAAGCATCTCCGGGCACCAGCGCTGAGTGTGGATGTCGAACAGCATCGTCCGGCTGGCGTTGGTCGCATCGGTCGCGTGAACGCGACCTTCGGTCAGGCGCCAGAGCAGGAAGCTGTCGATCGTGCCGAAGGCGAGGTCGCCCGCATCGGCCCGCTCTCGCGCACCATCGACATGGTCCAGCATCCAGGCGAGCTTTGTCGCCGAAAAATAGGGGTCGAGCAGCAACCCCGTCCGCGCCTGCACCAACGGCTCATGGCCAGCATCACGCAGTCGCGCGCATGCATCCGTCGTGCGCCGGTCCTGCCACACGATCGCGCGGTGGAGGGCGCGGCCTGTGGCGCGCTCCCACAGCGCCGTCGTTTCCCGCTGGTTGGTTATGCCAATCGCGGCAATGTCTTGCGCGGTCAGGCCAGCGTTGGCAATGGCGCCGCGCATGGTGCGCTGCACATCTCGCCAGATGTCCTCCAGGTCATGCTCCACATAGCCATCTTGGGGATAATGCTGGGCGAACTCAGCCTGGTCGACCCCGACCGCGACCCCCTGCCTATCGAACACAATGCTGCGGGTCGATGTCGTACCCTGGTCGATTGCCAATATGTAGCGCGCGCCGCTCATGCCTCGATCTCCTTCGCCCGCATGGCAAGCTGGCCATCAATCTTTTGCGCCGTGTCCGGCGGCACATGCAGGCCGAGCTTGGTGCGCCGCCACAATATATCCTCGGCGCTACGCGCCCATTCAGCGGTTGCGAGATAATCAACTTCCGCAGCGGTCAGCCCATTGCCGAAGTCCTCGCCGAGATCGACCATTCGCCGCGCATCGCCAATCACGCGCTCCGCCCGCGTGCCATAGGTTCGCGCCAGCCGTCGCGCGAGAGCCTCGCCCAGAAAAGGCCAGCGCAATGCCAGGGATGCCTCGAATGCATCCATGTCGCCGTTCGGAACATCACCGCCAGGCAGCGCTGCTTTGTCGGTCCAGTCCGGGCCCATTGCCGGCAGGAAGGGGGCTAATTTTTCAAGGGCATGCCGGGCAAGCTGGCGATACGTCGTAATCTTGCCGCCGAAGACCGACAGGAGCTGCGCGCCACTTTCATGCCCGAGGCTCAGCACATAGTCGCGCGTCACTGCCGAGGCACTTTTCGCGCCATCGTCATAGAGCGGGCGCACGCCAGAAAAACTCCACACGATATCAGCCGGCTGCACCGCCCGCGCAAAATAGCGATTCACGCTCTCGCACAGATAGGCAATCTCATCCGGCGCGATGACCGGATTTCCCGGATCACCCTCGAACGCCAGGTCAGTCGTACCGATCAGGGTAAACCGATCTTCATAGGGGATGGTGAAGACGATGCGCTGATCCGAATTTTGAAGGATATAGGCATGGTCGCCCGCATAGAGGCGCGGCACAACGATATGGCTTCCTTTGATCAGCCTGGGCGGCCGCTCGGCACGCTCGTGCGGCATGAGGCCCAATATCTGATGAACCCACGGACCAGCCGCATTGACGATCGCGCGCGCCTGCACCGCCACCGCCCGCACACCGTCGTGAAGCGTCGCGCGCCAACCGTCCGCATGGCGCTCGGCGCCCTCAAAGGTCGTGCGCGTCAGGACAGTCGCGCCACGCTCAACCGCGTCCATGGCATTAAGCACGACCAGGCGCGCATCCTGCACCGCACAGTCGGAATAGGCGAACCCGTGCGCGATCTCCGGCCGCAACCCGGCGCCCAGCGGTCCGTTGAGCCGTACGGCGGCGGAACCCGGCAAAGTCCGCCGTCCGCCAATATGATCGTATAGGAAGAGGCCGAGCCGGATCAGCCATGCCGGCCGGCCGGGGGTGGCCCGGGGCATCACGAACCGCAGCGGCCGGATGATGTGGGGCGCGATAGCGAGCAGGCGCTCGCGCTCCATCAGCGATTCGCGGACAAGCCGAAACTCATAATATTCAAGATACCGCAGTCCGCCGTGGATGAGCTTGGTGCTCGCCGACGAGGTGTGCGCGGCCAAATCATCCTTTTCGACGAGCAGCACGGAAAGCCCGCGCCCCGCCGCATCCCGCGCAATACCCACGCCATTGATACCGCCACCGATGATGAGCAGATCATAGGCCGGCTTCACCGCTTGTTGCATGGCACGTCCTCATCCGATCCACCGCCGCAGTGCGCCGCTGCATTGCGTCACTGTCTTACGCTGTCATACGCGAATCACATTTTCTCGCAAGTCTGCCACGTCAGATTGCCCATGCATGGCGCCAAAACCCGCCACTCATCGGCACTTTACGATTCTTTTTTGAGCTTAAGCGTACACCCTCTTTTCTTCGCCCATCACTCCTGACATAAGACAGCGGTGTCTTATCTCACGCCTCCCCCTCGCTCCGCCGCCCTCGGCGCCTCCGGCCTCACCGTCAGCACCGTTGCCTGGGGGATGTGGCGCTTCGCGGGAAACGATCTCAGCCTGGCCCGCGCGCGCGTGGAGGCGGCGCTCGACGCAGGCATTAACCTGCTCGACACTGCGGATATCTATGGCCCGGATAATAGCGAACCTTTTGGCGCATCCGAGGCGCTGCTCGGTCGCGTACTGGCGGATGCGCCAGCACTGCGCGACCATATGGTTCTCGCGACAAAGGGCGGCATTCGCCTGGGCGTTCCCTATGATTCAAGCAACTCATGGCTTGCCGAGGCGATCGATGCGTCCCTCACTCGCCTGCGCTGCGAGCGGATCGATCTCTATCAGATCCACCGGCCCGACTTGCTTGCTCACCCGCAGGAGGTCGCGCGCGCGCTCGATGATGCGCGCTTTGCGGGGAAAATTGCCGCGATCGGAGTCTCCAATCACACGCCGGCTCAGGTTGAGGCTCTCGCCGCCTTTCTTCCGGTGCCGATCGTCAGCCACCAGCCGGAATTCTCCGCGCTGGCGATCATGCCCTTGTCTGACGGGCTGATGGACCAGGCAATGCGGCGTGGCATGGCCGTGCTCGCCTGGTCACCGCTTGCCGGCGGTCGTCTGGCCGACCCGCAGGATGCGCGCGCACGCGCCGTGGTCACACTGCTCGACGAAAAGGCCGAGGAGGCCGGCGTCGATCGCGCCGCAGCCGCGATGAGCTGGATCATGGCGCATCCCGCCCGCCCCATCCCAATCGCGGGAACCCAGAATCTGTCCAGGATCGCAAAGATACCGGACGCCTACACGCCCCGATGGACCCGCGCTCAATGGTATGCGGTGCTCGTGGCGAGCCTTGGAGAGGAATTGCCATGACGAGGTCGTGCGAGGTCAGTTGGTTTTCGGCTCTGTGCGATGATGACTACGAGTTTCTCGGCGTTCCCGATCCTCGCCTGAAAACAAGCTGGGAGCATTGCCGCGATATCGTTCTTCAGGCGGAAAGCGGCGGCTTCGACAATATCCTGCTTCCCTCTGGCTATACGCTGGGCATGGACACCACGGCATTCGCCGCCGCCATTGCCACCCAGGTGCGCCGTATCAAGTTGCTGATGGCTGTGCGGGTGGGCGAAAGCTGGCCCCCGCAGCTCGCCCGGCAGATCGCGACTATTGATCGCATTCTCGGGGGACGGCTAACGGTCAATATCATCTCCTCGGACCTTCCTGGCGAAACGCTGGCCTCCGCCCCGCGCTACGCCCGCACGGTCGAGGCCATGAAGATCCTCAAGACCATGCTGAACGGCGAGGCGCTCGACCATCAGGGTGAGTTCTGGCAGCTCAAGCTCGATCCGCCGGGGATCACCACCGTCTCCGGCAAGTGCCCGCCACTTTATTTTGGCGGCCTCTCCCCCGACGCTCGCGAGGCCGCGGCGCAGGGCTGCGACGTCTACCTCATGTGGCCGGACAAGAAGGACGTCGTGCGCGAGATCATGGACGACATGACCGCCCGCGCCGCAAAGCATGGTCGCACGCTACGCTTTGGCTATCGCGCCCATGTCGTCGTGCGTGACACCGAGGCGGAAGCACGCGCGGCTGCCGATCGCTTACTCTCCAAGCTCGATGCCGCGCAGGGCGAGACGATCCGTGCGAAGTCGCTCGACAGCGCATCTGCCGGTGTCGCCGCGCAGTCCGCACTACGCGCGGGCGCTTCGGACGATGGCTATGCGGAAGAGCATCTTTGGACCGGCGTGGGCCGTGCTCGCTCAGGCTGTGGCGCGGCGATCGTCGGCGATCCGGATCAGGTTCTTGCGAAGCTCAACATGTACCGGGACATGGGGATCGATGCGTTCATCCTCTCGGGCTATCCCCACGCAGCCGAGGCTGACCTCTTTGCCCGCCATGTGCTGCATCGGCTCGACCATGGTCCGCTGACCCTCGATTAAGGTCATAGCGGGCAATGCTCGCCAAGTGGCGACTGGCCGAAAAGAGCAGGTGAATGATGGAAACAGGCGCTTCTTTCGCACCGATCAGCGATATGGCCATAGTCGGCCTGTCGATCGAGCGCGCTGGCGATCACCGGCACAGCCCCGTGGAGGGAGTAGGTCAGTGACAGCGTTGCAGCTAACACCGGTCGATGGTGGCTTCGACCTCCTGATCGGCGGCGTGCTGGTACTGCGCCAGCGCCCGCATGATCCGGCCTTTTTCGTCGGTTGCGGTCGCGCGGACGTCGACATGTATCGCGGCAACTATTTTCTGTCCGATCGACTGGACGCGCGCATACCTCTTGTCCACGCCGTCATTGCGGAAGACGGTGCCACGATCATGCTCGCGGCCGATGCCGCGACCACGCCGCTGCTCAGCATCACGCTGCAAGGCGATGCGCTGACGCTCACCCCGCTCGACCCTGACCTTAACCGCTTCTGGCTACGCTGTGTCGCGGAGCCCGGCGAGCGGCTATGGGGCGGCGGCGAGCAAATGTCATACTTCGACATGGCCGGCCGACGCTTCCCGCTCTGGACGTCCGAGCCAGGCGTCGGGCGTGACAAGTCAACGCTCATGACGTTCCAGTGTGACCGGGACGGACGGTCTGGCGGGGATTATTGGAACACCAACTACCCCCAGCCCACATATATGTCGTCCCGCCACTACGCGCTGCATGTTGAAAGCACCGCGTATAGTTGTTTCGACTTCCGCGATCCGAGCTTCCACGAGATTGAAATATGGGAGATCCCCACGCGGATCGCCCTTTTTGCCGCCGAATGCTTTGCCGCGCTGGTCGGACAACTCTCCCTCCGCTTTGGCCGCCAGCCACGCCTGCCCCGCTGGGCTTATGAAGGCGCGATTCTCGGCCTGAAGCAGGGTGAAGACAGCTTTACGCGCCTGGAGGCAGTCATGGCCGTCGGCGCCGTCGTCACGGGCTTATGGTGCGAGGATTGGGTGGGGCTGCGGGTAACCAGCTTCGGCAAGCGCCTGTTCTGGGATTGGAAAGCCAACGAATCCCGCTATCCCGCGCTCCACGCGCGCATCGCCGCGCTGCGCGCGCGCGGCATTCGCTTCCTGGGCTATATCAATCCCTATCTCGCCGTAGACGGATCGCTCTACGTCGAGGCGGAAACGGCCGGCTATCTCGCCCTGCGGCTCGATGCGGACCTGCCCTATATCGTTGACTTCGGAGAGTTCGACTGCGGCATCGTCGATTTCACCAACCCGGACGCGGCGCACTGGTTCGCCGATCGTGTGATCGGTCGCGAGATGCTCGATTATGGCCTGTCCGGCTGGATGGCCGATTTTGGGGAATATCTCCCCACCGACATTCGCCTGCATGACGGCACTGACGGGATGCTGGCACATAATGCCTGGCCAACCATCTGGGCGGAAATCAACGCGCGTGCCATAGCCTCGCGCGGGCTGACCGGCGACGCGCTTTTCTTCATGCGCGCTGGCTTCACAGATGTGGGGCGGCACTGCCCGCTGCTTTGGGCAGGCGATCAGTGTGTGGACTTCTCTCGCCATGACGGCATTGGCACGGTCATCCGCGCCGCGCTTTCCTCGGGCATTCTGGGCAATGCTTATCATCACAGCGATCTGGGCGGCTACACCAGCCTCTATGGCAATGTCCGCACGGCTGAACTGCTGATGCGCTGGAGCGAGCTTTCCGCTTTCTCCCCGGTCATGCGTAGCCATGAAGGCAATCGACCGGACGACAATCTACAGATCGACAGCAATCCCGCTATTCTTTCCCATTTCGCCGCGATGACCCGTATTCACGCTGCCCTTGCCCCTTATGTCGAGACATTGTGCGTGGAAGCGGAACGCACGGGCCTGCCGCTCCAGCGCCCACTCTTCCTCGATTGGGAGGACGATCCGGACTGCTGGGGCATCGAAACGCAATATGGCTATGGCCGCGACCTGATCGTCGCCCCCGTAATCGAGGCCGGACGCGAGCATTGGCTGGTTTATCTGCCCGCCGGCACCAACTGGGTCCATCTCTGGACAAGCGAACGCCTCGTGGGTGGCGCTTATGTCGACGTGGCGGCCCCGCTCGGCAGGCCACCGGTCTTTTGGCGCGAGGGAAGCGAGCACGCGGGGCTCTTTGCGGGGCTTGCCGCAATCATGGAAGCTCACCCTGTATGACCCCGGCCTATGGTTCGCCGAGCGCTGCCGACCTTTTTAATGATCTGGACCCTGAGGAAAGCGGGAGTTGGGCCGAGCTGATACCAGGCCTGATCGTCGCCGGGCTGGCAACGATGGCAGCAGGCTTTCTTGCTGATCGCTATAGCGCACCGCTGACACTGATGGCGCTGCTCATTGGCCTTGCGCTCAACTTTCTCGGCGCCGATCCACGCATTCAGCCGGGCCTTAGCTTTGCCTCTCGAACGCTCCTTCGCTGGGGCATCGTGCTGGTCGGCGCGCGCGTTACGCTGGGACAGATCGCTGCCTTGGGACCAATGACGTTACTTACCGTCATCCTGATCCTGCTTGCGACGCTCGCGATTGGTATTCTCGTCGCACGCCTTTCCGGCCTTACGTCCGCTTTTGGCGCGCTGGCAGGCGGCGCAGTAGCCATCTGCGGAGCCTCGGCGGCGCTCGCGATCGCCACCACGCTCGGCGAACGCCGCATCAACCAGGCCCAGCTCGCGCTGGTCCTGGTGGGCATCTCCGCAGCAAGCGCCGCCGCCATGGTCTTTTATCCGCTCCTTGCCCACAAATTCGCCTTTTCAAACGAGCAGGCCGGAATGATGCTCGGAGCCTCGATCCACGATGTGGCGCAGGCTATCGGCGCGGGCTACGCCTTCTCTCCAACCGCCGGCCAGATCGCCACCATCGTCAAGCTCACCCGCGTGGCACTGCTGGCCCCGACTCTGACGCTTCTCGCCGTCTTTTTCCCGGCAAGCGACGGGCGCAAGACAAGACTCACCATTCCATGGTTCGTCACAGGCTTCTTCATCGTGGCAACGGTGAATTCGGTCGTCCCGGTCCCGTCGATGATTGGCCATATGGCGGAGACAACAGCGACCATCTGTCTTGCTTGTGCGGTCGCCGCCACCGGCATTCGCGCACCTATGAATGCGCTCCTCGGCACCGGCACGCGGCCGCTCGTGGTCATCGTCGCCGCTTCGCTCCTCTCACTGATCCTGTCGCTCGGCGCGGCAATCTTGTTGTTCTAGAGGACAGCGCACATCCGCCGATGTCGCACCCGAATTGACCGGACCAGAAACCCGGACCGCCCTGAATCTTTACATGCTGCACGCAAGGCGAGCGGTCAGTCCGTCATTCCTTATGACCCCTGCCGCCAGCGGCCGCCATCCTGCTTCCAGTAGCGACGCTCAGTGTCGGGCTGGTCCTTGAGCGACGCCCATGCCGCCCGTGCTGCGCCGATGCTGTCCTCATCGAAGAAATGGAAAGCCCGTTCGAAACCGAGCGCCTCGTCCCGCCACATGCCATCGGCGAGCGCAATGAAGCGCGCGCCGTTCGCCGCGTGCAGATCAGGCGAGAGGAGAATCGGCTGCGCCTCGGGAAAGGGCGCATCGCTATAATCATGGGCGAGGTAACTTCCCGGCCCGCTGTCCCACAGCGCGGCCGAAATACGCTCAAGCGGCGCCCGCTCGGCAGCGACAACGAGCAACCGCCCGCCACCGGCAAGCACGCGCGCCGCGATGGCGGGCACGGCCCGCTCCACCGGATCGCGCGTCAGATGGTAGAAATCGACCATCGCCATGCGGCAGTCACTCAACTCTGCTCATAATGACCGCGCACGAGCTGATCGAGCAGACGCACGCCATAGCCCGTTGCGCCCTTCTCCCAAGTCGCGCCGGGTTTGTCCGCCCAGACCATGCCGGCAATATCAAGATGCGCCCATTTGACGCCATCCTTGACAAAACGCTTGATGAACTGCGCTGCGGTGATCGAGCCAGCGAAGCGCGGGCCGATATTCTTCATATCCGCGATCGGACTATCGAGCAGCTTGTCATAGGCATCGGAGAGTGGAAAGCGCCAGAGCTTGTCTCCGCTTTCCTCGCCCGCCGTGAGAAGCTGCCCGGCAAGCGCATCATCATTGGCGAAAAGCCCGGCATATTCATTGCCAAGCGAGATAATCATTGCCCCGGTGAGTGTCGCGAGATCGATCATAGTGTCGGGCTTGAACGTCTCCTGCGTCCACCAGACTGCGTCGCACAGCACCAGCCGCCCCTCCGCATCGGTGTTCAGCACCTCGATGGTCTGGCCGGACATGGACATGACGATATCGCCGGGCCGCTGCGCGTTCCCGTCCGGCATATTCTCCACAAGGCCGCAAATGCCCACGACATGTGCCTTCGCCTTACGGAGCGCCAGCGCCTTCATGACGCCAGCAACCGCCCCCGCGCCGCCCATATCCCATTTCATATCCTCCATGCCGGGGCCGGGCTTCAGCGAAATACCGCCGGTATCGAAGGTGACACCCTTGCCCACGAAGGCGAGCGGCGCTTCCTGCGCGCCGCCAGTCCCATCCCAGCGCAGCGCCAGCAAACGCGGCTTGCGGACCGAGCCCTGCGCTACGCCGAGCAGCGAACCCATGCCCAGCTTTTCCATCGCCGCTTCATCAAGCACCGTGATCTCGATACCCAGATCAGCAAGCGGACGGCAACGCTCTACGAAGCTCTCGGGATAGATGATGTTGCCCGGTTCGGCGACGAGCTCCCGCGTGAAGGCGACACCCTGTGCCAGCGCCTCCAATGGCGCCCACGCCTCAGCGAGACCCTCCGCGCCACTGACGACCACCAACTCGGCCAGGCTGGGCTTTTGCGCTTCCTTGAGCTTCGTACGATAGGTGTCGATCCGCCATGCCCGCAGCGTGGCACCCAGTGCCAGCGCGGCGAGCGCGGCAGCATCGCCGGACCCTCCTTCCACCGCCGCCTTGGTGACGCCGGACGTAAGCAGCCGCGCGACGGCCGCCCCGCCAGCCTTCTCCATATCCGCGCCGGCACCCTTGCCTGTCCCAATGAGCAACAGTCGCAACGCTTTTCCGCCTTCCTCGACGAAGGTCTCGAACAGCGAACCTGCCTCCCCTTTGAAACGCGCTGCGCCGGCCGCCTCCGCGACCAATGCGCGCGCAGCAACGGGCGGCGCGATCTCCGCATCCTTGCCGATCGGCACGATCAGAGCGGCGATATCACCGGGCCGGGTGGAGCTGAAAGTCACGCGCATGTCGCAGAGTCTCCTGAGTTGGTCACACCGGCACAAGGTGCTGGCTGTTTCACCCCAGATAGCGACCGGCACGGCCGGACGCCATGGGCAAGAAGAGTAAAGACATTGCTCTGACGGCTGAGCAGTGCGATAGGCGCGCGATACAGACGTTCACGCGCCGCACTCAAAGCCTTCACACGAGCGCGGCGTCAGGGAGAAACTCTTTCGTGGCCCCGCCCACGCTCACCGATCACGCCGCTGGAACCCGCTTTGTCGCGATACTCGTCGCGGCCTTGTCCCTCCATGCCGGCACGGCGGCAGCAGCGCAGACGGACGAAAAGGCCGCGCTGGCGCGCCCGGACGCTACATCAGCGGTCAATACCGGACCGGTCTCCGCCGAGGATATCGCCTTCGAGGCGGATCAGCTCGTCTATGATCAGGACGCGGATACCGTCACGGCCTCCGGTAATGTCATCGCGCGCCGCGCCGACCAGACCTTGCGCGCGGACAGCATCGTCTGGAATCGTCAAAGCGGACAGGTGACGGCGAAGGGCAACGTCCGCGTCGTCAACCTCAGCGGCGATATCGTCTACTCCGACGATATTGTCGTCGATGACAGCTTTCGGGACGGGATCATCCGCAATCTTCTGCTCGTTTCCCAGCGCGGAGACCGGCTCGCAGCCAATCAAGGAGAACGCAAAGGCGCGCTCTATGTGCTGGAACACGCGGCCTATACGCCCTGCAAAGTTGTAGATGATAACAACTGCCCGAAAAAGCCCGGCTGGCAGATCCGGGCCGAGCGCGTCATCTATGACGAAGGCCGGCAGCACGTCTCCTATAAGGGCGCGCGGCTGGAACTGCTTGGTCTGCCAATCATCCCCCTGCCCGGCCTCTCCCACCCGATGGGCGAGAAAGGTGGCAGCGGCCTCATGGTGCCCGATGTCGGCTATGACAGGCGCAACGGCTTCAATATGGCGCTGCCCTATTATCTGCGGATTGCCGACAATCGCGAACTGACCGTCACCCCGCATATCTATGCGAACGTGCTGCCAATGCTGGAAGGTAATTATCGCGCTTTGCTTTCACGCGGCGCCTATCAGGTTAGCGGTTTTGTGACGTCCAGCCGGCGGGAAGAGGCGATCACCACGGCTAATAATGTCGGGCAAACCGGCCTGCGCGCCTACATCGCGACAAGCGGCAAACTCCAGGTCGATCCACTTTGGTCGATCACGGGATCGCTGCGCTATGTGACGGACCGCACGTTCCTCAATCGATACGACATCAGCCGCGAAGATCGTTTACGATCGACGGTAAACGTCGAGAGGATTGGCGAGCGAAGCTATTTTTCCATCGCTGGTTGGGCCTTTCAGTCATTGCGCCCCGGCGCGGTCCAGGGGCAGTCGCCCATCGCCCTCCCCGCCATCGACTATCGCCTGCGCCTTGCCGACCCGCTTTTGGGCGGCAGAGTCGACATACAGGCTAACAGCCTTTCCATCCTGCGGACGTCAGGTCAGGACACGCAGCGCGCGTTCGCCAGCGGCACCTGGTCACTCAGCAAGCTCACGAACCTGGGGCAGGAAGTCACCTTTACCGGCTATGCCCGAGGCGATGTTTACCACAGCAGCGACAACGACCTGACCTCGACAGTCATTTACCGTGGCGATCCGGGATGGAACGCGCGCGGAATCGTGGCGCTGGCGGCGGATATGCGCTGGCCCTTCATCGGCGAAGCATTTGGTGGCACCCAGCAGATCACTCCACGCGTCCAGCTCGTCGCCTCCCCGCGCATTGCCAATCTATCCATGCCAAATGAGGATTCGCGCGCGATTGATCTGGAGGACAGCAACCTTTTCGCGCTGAACCGCTTCCCGGGCTATGACCGCTTCGAGGATTCCACGCGGGTTACCTACGGCGCCGATTATCGACTGGATCGCCCCAACCTCGCCATCGATGCCACTGTGGGTCAGAGCTACCGGCTGAACAACCGCGCCACCGTGCTGCCGGACGGCACCGGCCTTTCCGATCGCTTGTCAGATGTCGTCGGGCGTGTCCGCGTGCGCTACAAGGATTTTCTCTCCTTCACGCATCGGTTCCGGCTGGACAAGGACAACCTCTCGGTTCGCCGCAACGAGATCGATGCAACCATTGGCTCGCGCAAGACCTATGCCGAGGTTGGCTATATCCGCCTCAACCGCAACATTACTTCGGGTGTTGAGGATCTGCGTGATCTGGAAGAGATCCGCATTGCCGGTCGGGTCGCCTTTGCGAAATTCTGGTCGGTTTTTGGCTCGACGAGCATCGACCTTACCGGCCCCGCCGATGATCCGCTCAGTACGCTCTCCGGCTTCGAGCCGGTGCGTCACCGCCTCGGCATCACCTATGAGAACGACTGTGTGACCATCGGCCTCACCTGGCGGCGTGATTATCAAACGGTTGGCGATGCCCGGCGAGGCAATTCCTTCCAGCTTCGACTCGCATTTAAGAATCTTGGCCTGTAAGACCGCGCGACAGCAATCGTTCGGCCGCTCACGCCCGGTTCAGTCGAGCCAGCCTAATGCGACCTCCAGACGAAAGCTGACCCTATGACAATGGAGCTGGATTTGAGAGCGAGAGCAGAGTTTGGGCGTGGAACCCGCCGCACCGCCATGCTGGCCGTGCTGGCAGCGCCGCTTCTCACCGTGCTTCCCCCAATTGCGCCCACGGCGAGCGCGCAGACTGTGCCAGATGACCCACGCGAAGCGCCATCAGCGGCGCTTGATTTACCGAAAAACCTGACCGTCTTCGGCAAGTCTGACCCCAATGTCCGCAAGGCAACCGCTATCGTCAACGGCTCCGTCATTACCGAGACGGACGTGCAACAGCGCCTCGCCCTCGTCGTTCTCGCCAACGGCGGGCAAGTTTCCGAAGAGGAGCGAGAAAGACTACGTCTCCAGGTTCTGCGAAACCTCATCGATGAGACTCTGCAGATTCAGGAAGCTGCCGCCAAAGACATCAAAGTTAGCCCCGAGGAGCTGAATCAGAATTTCGCGCGGATCGCCGCCAATTTCCGCCAGACACCTGAAGCCTTTACAAAATATCTCACTACTCAGGGCTCTTCGGCGGCAAGCATCAAGCGCCAGATCGAGGGCGAGACCGCCTGGTCGCGCCTCCTTCGCAGTCGGGTGCAACCCTTCGTCAACGTTTCAGAAGAGGAGGTCCGGTCGAAGATCGATATTCTCCAGAAATCCAAGGGACAGGATGAGTATCATCTGAGCGAGATTTATCTGTCCGCTTCGCCGGAAAACGCCGCGCAGGTAGAGGCAAACGCCCAGCGTATCATGCAGCAAATCCACGAGGGCGGCTCTTTCCCGGCTTATGCCCGGCAATATTCCGAAGCGTCGACAGCGGCCGTTGGTGGCGATCTTGGTTGGGTGCGGCTAGCGATGCTTCCCGACGAGCTTGGCAGCGCAGCAACCCAGATGGAAGTTGGCCAGCTTGCCGGCCCGATCCCCATTCCGGGCGGTTTCTCCATTCTGATGCTTTCCGATCGGCGTAAGGTACTCACGGCCGATCCGCGCGACGCGATCCTGAGCCTCAAACAGCTCAGCCTCGCCTTCGCGCCGGGTACGACGTCAGCGCAGGCCCAGCAGAAGGCAAATGGTTTTGCACAGGCCACCAAGAGCATTCAGGGCTGCGGCGCGGTAGCGGACGTGGCGAAGGGAATTGGCGCGGAGGTCGTGGAGAATGACGGCATCCGCATCCGCGACCTGCCACCCCAGCTCCAGAATCTGCTCCTCTCGATGCAGGTCGGTCAGGCAACCCCGCCCTTCGGCTCGGTGCAGGACGGCGTGCGCGTACTGGTCCTGTGCGGTCGCGACGATCCGCAGGATGCGGGCGCACCCTCCTTCGATCAGATCATGTCCCAGATGGAGGAAGACCGCGTCAACAAGCGCGCTCGCACCTATTTGCGTGACCTTCGGCGCGATGCGGTGATCGACTATAACTGATCCACGCACCCATACGGGCGCGCGCTCTGCGCCACTGGCGGTGACGCTCGGCGACCCGAGCGGCATAGGCCCGGAAATTGTAGCAAAGGCGTGGCATCTCCGCGAGCAGGAACAGCTTCCTCCGTTTTTCGCGGTTGGAGACGCCGGATCAGTCGCGGCGGTCTGGCAAGGGCCGGTCCATCGCATCGGCGACCCACGTGAGGCGGCGGAAGTGTTTCGGCATGCACTGCCCTGTTTGCATGTCGACGAAGCAATCGATGCCGAACCCGGCCGCCCCTCCCTTGATGGCGCGCGCTGTGCCTTCCAGAGCCTCGAAATCGCAACGGGCCTCACCCGGCAGGAGAGCACGAGCGCACTTGTGACAGCGCCCGTCTCCAAGGCTCAGCTCGCTCAGGTCGGCTTCACCTATCCGGGACAAACGGAGTTCGTCGCCGAGCGTTGTGGAGTCTCGCGCGGCAATGTCGTCATGATGCTTGCTAGCCCCACGATGCGGGTCGTGCCTCTTACCATCCACGTGCCGCTGCGCGCGGTACCCGATGCGCTGACCGGCGCGCTCATCAAGATGCGCGCCCACGCGACGGCGCGGGGGCTCCACCGTCTCTTCGGCATCGCCAATCCACGTATCGCCATGGCGGGGCTCAATCCCCATGCCGGCGAAGATGGGCTTCTTGGCGCCGAAGAGATCGAGACCATCATTCCCGCTCTTGAAGAGTTGCGCGCGGAAGGACTGGAGATCGAGGGGCCACTCGCCGCCGACACACTCTTCACCCCGCGAGCCCGCGAGCGGTACGACGCCATTCTCTGCTGCTATCATGATCAAGCGCTTATCCCGCTCAAGACCGTCGATTTCGATTCAGGGGTGAACATCACTCTGGGCCTGCCAATCGTGCGGACATCGCCCGATCATGGCACAGCCTTCGGTATTGCCGGGCAGGACCGCGCACATCCTGGCGCGATGATCGCGGCGATCCGCATGGCACGCGATGCCGAGCTTTGCCGCCGCGCCTTCGCCTGCTGAGATGCCTCCCGCTCTGCCACCGCTGCGTGATGTCATCGCCACCCATGGCCTGCGCGCCAGCAAGGCGCTTGGCCAGAACTTCCTGCTCGACGAACAATTGCTGGATCGGATCGCGGCTATTCCCGGCTCACTCGAAGGCGCCCGTGTCTTTGAGGTTGGCCCCGGTCCCGGTGGGCTGACCCGCGCGCTGCTGAGAGCCGGTGCGAACGTAACCGCTGTGGAGCGGGACGCACGCTGCATACCTGCCCTTGCCGAGCTTGGCGCCGCCTTTCCCGGTCAGCTCAATGTCATCGAAGGCGACGCCATGGCGATCGACCCCGAGCAAGCCTGCGGCGGCACGGCCCACATCGTCGCCAACCTCCCCTATAATGTCGGCACCGCACTGCTCGTAGGCTGGCTGGAGAGCGAGCGCTGGCCGCCCTGGTGGCAATCGGCCACGCTCATGTTCCAAGCCGAGGTCGCGGAACGGATCGTCGCGCAGCCGGGAAGCGATGCTTATGGTCGGCTGGCTGTACTGGCTCAATGGCGCTCCACGGCGCGGATCGCCATGCGCGTTCACCGCTCCGCGTTCACGCCACCACCCAAGATCATGTCTGCCATCGTCCACATTGCCCCCGATATGGCGCCCGCAGGCGTGGACGTGAAGCTGCTCGGGCGGATCACCGCCGCCGCTTTCGGCCAACGCCGTAAAATGCTGCGCCAGAGCCTCAAGGGCCTGCCCGGCGCACTCGATGCCCTCCCAACATTGGGCATCGATGTAAGCCGCCGCGCCGAAACCCTCGCCGTGGCAGACTATGTCGCGCTGGCGCGGGCGATGTCTGGCATGCGGTAGGTAGCCGAGCTTACAGCGCGGCGCCTATTTCTGTTCGACAGCGGGCTCCGCCTCGGGCTTTAGTTTCACATCCTCCACCGCGATGACTTTGGGCGGACCAGCCTTGACGGCAGCGGCGAGCGGCTGCGCGGCCGGGCAATCCCCCTTGCACAGCGCCTCCAGCTTCGCGAGCGTCTCCCGCGCACTCTCCATGGCGCCCTTCTCTACCATGGCGAGGCCCTGCCCCTGCATGGCGGCCTGATTTTGCGGGTCGATGCGAAGCGCATCTACATAGAATTTAATGGCCAGGCCCGGCAGCTTCTCGGCTCGGGCGATCCGCGCCATGGCAAGATAATTGCCTACATCACCCGGCGCGAGCAGCATCGCTGTCTCATAAGCGTCGCGCGCAGCGGACAGATTGCCTGCCTCCAGCGCAGCCGCGCCCTTAGCCGACCATCCAGCGGCGCGCGCATCGACATAGCCTGTAGGGGCTGAAGATTTCTGGCCAAGGCTGGCACTGGCAGTCAGCGCAAACGCACTGGCAAGGATAACGGCAGCGGGGGTGAACCGCATCAACATCTCCCGGAAGGATTCGGTGGGACTACTACCCTCCATAACGAACGGACCTAACATGCTTTGACGAGGCGTGCGAAGAAAAAGCCGTCCGTCCCGTCATGCTCGGGGGTGAGCAGCCTACCCGCACCGCCAGGCCTTCCAGCCGTCGGGAGGTCCGCCTGCCAGCCCGAATGCGAAGCGAGAAACGCCGCAATCTGTCCCGCGCCTTCTCGTTCGATCAGAGAGCAGACCGCATAGACAAGCGCCCCGCCCGGCTTCACCAGTGGCGCCGCGAGTGAAAGAACATGGGCCTGCAGAGCGGTCACGCGATCTAATCGGGCCTCCGTCAGTCGCCAGCGCGCCTCAGGATTGCGACGCCAGGTCCCTGAGCCAGAGCATGGGGCATCAACGAGCACCACATCACACTGATTGACAAGCGGCGCGAGTTGCTCGGGCTCATGCCCCGCATCGAGCAACAACGCTTCGACGAGGCGATCAGCGCCGGCTCGTAAAGCGCGAGGCGCAAGACGCGCCAGCCGATCCCGCACCGTGTCTGCCGCGATCAGCCGACCCCTTCCCGCCATATCCGCCGCCAGTGCCAGCGTTTTGCCGCCTGCACCAGCACACAGGTCCAGCACAGTCATGCCGGGCGCGGCCGCACAGGCAGCCGCGATAAGCTGGCTGCCCGCATCCTGCACCTCGATCGCACCTTGCATGAAAGATGCGAGCCTCTCCACATCCGTCCCCTCAGGCAGGGAAAAACCATGACGCGTTCCGGGGATAGGGACCGCGTCGGAAATCTCGGCGAGCAGCGCTTCCCTTCCCCACTTCAGAGTGTTTACGCGCAGGTGAAGGGGCGCACGCGGAAGTGCTCCCTCTAATCCGGCCAACGCCTCGGCCACGATTAATGGCCGCAGCCATTCGGGCAAACCCGAGGCCAGTGCCATTGGTTCCGACGGATCAATCGGTGCCGGGCCATGCGTTGCACCATCAAAAAGCGCGGCGAGTTGCTCATCCTCGCCGGCAAGGCCAACCATTGCGGCACGGCCACTCTCCGGCCGCTCTCCGCTGCGCCGGATTGCACGATAAACAAGGTCCCGCACCGCACGCCGATCCCCGGAGCCCGCATAGCGCCGCGCCTTGAAATAGCGGGCGATCAGCGTATCGGCGGCCGGACCATTATCCCGTGCGGCCGCAATAATCTCATCGAGCAGATCGATCGCCGCCTGCACGCGCGCTGATGGGGTCATGGCCGGATTCGCCCGTCACGGATTCCCGACTCAGCGTGTCGGATAATTAGGCGCCTCGCGGGTGATCGAAACATCGTGGACATGGCTCTCGGACAGACCGGCATTGGTGATCTGGACAAAGCGTGCGCGCTGCTGAAGGTCGCGGATCGTCCGGCTACCGGTATAGCCCATAGCGGCTTTCACCCCGCCAACAAGCTGGTGGATCACATCCTTCGCCGGTCCCTTATAGGGGACCTGTCCTTCAATGCCTTCCGGCACCAGCTTCATCTGGTCCTTGATGTCCTGCTGAAAATAGCGATCCGCTGATCCACGCGCCATCGCGCCGACCGAGCCCATGCCTCGATAACTCTTATAGGCGCGGCCCTGATAAAGAAATGTCTCGCCCGGCGCTTCTTCCGTGCCCGCAAGCAGCGAGCCGATCATCACGGCAGAGCCCCCGGCCGCCAGCGCCTTGGCAAGATCGCCCGAGGTCCGTAAGCCGCCATCGGCGATCACCGGCACGTCGCTCTTCATCGCCTCCTCCGCGGCATCCATGATCGCGGTGAGCTGCGGCACACCGACGCCAGCAACGACGCGCGTGGTGCAAATCGAGCCAGGCCCGATGCCTACCTTGATGCCATCCGCTCCGGCATCGATCAGCGCGCGGGTTGCTCCGGCAGTCGCGACATTCCCGGCGATGAGCTGCACGCTGTTCGACATTTTGCGGATGCGCGCCACAGTCTCCGCCACCATTTTCGAGTGGCCATGAGCCGTATCGACAACGATAAGATCGCACTCCGCGTCGATCAGCGCCTCGGTGCGGGCAATTCCCTTCTCACCCACAGTCGTCGCAGCAGCCACGCGCAGGCGCCCGGAAGCATCCTTGGTCGCCTGAGGATAATTAACTGCCTTTTCAATATCCTTGACGGTTATGAGACCAACGCAATGATAGGCATCATCCACAACCAGCAACTTCTCGATCCGGCGCTGGTGCAGCAGCCTCCGCGCTTCCTCCTGCGAAACCCCAGCCCCTACCGTCGCTAGATTCTGATGCGTCATCAACTCGCGCACGGGCTGCCCGGGATTCTCGGCGAAGCGCACATCACGGTTGGTAAGGATGCCGACCAGCGTCCCGTTCGCTTCGACCACCGGAATGCCGCTGATCCGATGGCGGACCATTAATGCCTGCGCATCCGACAAGGGCTGCTCGGGGCCGATGGTAATTGGATTGACCACCATGCCGCTCTCGTAGCGTTTGACCGCGCGCACCGCATCGGCCTGCTCTTCCACGGTCAGATTGCGGTGTAGAACACCGATGCCACCAAGCTGCGCCATGACGATCGCCATATCGGCTTCCGTTACCGTATCCATAGCCGAGGACAGGATGGGGATGTTCAACGAAATATCGCGACTGACACGCGTGGAAACGTCCGCCTCGCTTGGCAACACATCCGATTCGTCGGGCTGGAGGAGCACGTCGTCAAATGTGAGGCCGAGCCGGATGTCCATAAAGAGAGCCACCTTGCGCTTATGTTTTGCGATGAAGGATCGAGTCTCCGTCCGGGACTCGGGTGGCGGCCCATGTAATCATTTGTAGCGAAAGCCGCTAGGGCAACTCTAAATTTTCATCAGCGCGGACATTATGAGGCCCCCGATCGAGCAAGCAGCGCCCGCGCCGCCGCCACGTGCATTTCCTCCACCATCGCGCCGTCATGCCGCTGCGCTCCGCCGACATAGGCCGCGATGAGTTCCCGCGCTGCGTTGAGTTCGGCCTCATCCGGGCCGAACAGCGCATTAGCGGGCTCTATCTGATCCGGATGGATGAGGGACTTTCCGTCAAAGCCGAGCGCCCTCCCCATCCGACACTCCGCGGCGAAGCCTGCCGGGTCATCAAGCCGGTTAAACACCGCATCGAACACTGCGCGCCCTTCGGCGCGGGCGGCGAGAATGACAGCCTGAAGCGCATGGGAAATCGCCTCGCGTCCAGCGGCGGCGGGGACCTTCAGATCGTGCCGCAGATCATTGGCGCCCATGAGCAGCGCCGCGACGCCATTTTGCGCGGCGATCGCTCGCGCATCCAGCACGCCCCGCGCTGTCTCGATCATGGCGACGATCGGCGTCTGGCAAACCAGATAGGCATCGTGCGCGGCGCGGGCGGAGGACACCTTGGGCAGCACCACGAAGTGCGGTCGCACCTCGCGCGCCAGCACCATGTCCGGGCCATGCTCGCTATCGCCCTCCGCGCTTATGCGTATACCCCATGGCCGCCCAGCGAACGTCGCCGCAGCGACCCGGATATTGGCGCGAGCATCCTCCTTCGCGCCGGGCGGAACGGCGTCTTCCAGATCAATAATGACAAAGTCACACGGCAGATCCCGCGCCTTCTCCACTGCACGCGACCTGTGACCGGGCACGAACAGCAAAGACCGCATCTGGCTGAGCAGCGGTGGATCGAACCGCCCATTTTCTTCGTTCCCTGCCATCGCCTTCGACACCTTTCTCACCTCCGATCATGTTTCTGCTTTATCCCGGATGATGCTATCCGCATAATGCCGACAGACAAGCATGGAGGCCCGCGCAAACTCATGACCGCCATCACTTTCGCTACCTTTCTCGCCGTTCTTGTCGTGCTGTATCTCGCGGCCAGCATCAAGATCGTCCGGCAGGGCTTCCAGTACACGATCGAACGGTTCGGCAAGTTCACACAGGTTGCCTCGCCCGGTTTCAACTTCTTTCCAGCCTTCTTCTACGCCGTCGGTCGCAAGATCAATATGATGGAGCAGGTCATCGATGTGCCAAGTCAAGAGATCATCACCAAAGACAACGCCATGGTCTCCGTGGACGGGGTGGTCTTCTTTCAGGTGCTCGACGCCGCGAAGGCCGCTTATGAAGTGAGCGAACTCAAGGTTGCGCTGCTCCAGCTCGCCACCACCAACCTGCGAACGGTGATGGGTTCCATGGATCTCGACGAGACGCTTTCCAAGCGTGACGAGATCAACGCGCGCCTGCTCTCCGTCGTCGATCACGCGACAAATGCCTGGGGTGTCAAGATTACCCGTGTCGAGATCAAGGATATTCGTCCACCACAGGATATCGTCAACGCCATGGCCCGACAGATGAAGGCCGAGCGTGAGAAACGCGCCAATATCCTTGAGGCAGAGGGTCTTCGTGCCGCCGAAATTCTGCGCGCGGAAGGTGCCAAGCAATCGCAGATATTGGAGGCGGAGGGTCGGCGCGAATCCGCCTTCCGCGATGCGGAAGCGCGCGAACGCGAGGCGGAAGCGGAAGCCAAGGCGACAACCCTGGTGAGCGAGGCCATCGCACAGGGCAATGCTCAGGCGATCAACTATTTCGTCGCGCAGAAATATGTCGAAGCGGTGCAACAATTCGCCACTTCGCCGAATGCCAAGACCATTCTATTCCCGGTAGAGGCGACACAGCTGATCGGCACGCTCGGCGGCATCGGAGAGCTGGCGCGCGAGGCGCTGGGTGGATCAGGCACCGGCGCGGGCGGGAATGCTGGCGCCGGAGCCAGCGTGCCCCGCTCCCGTCAGTCATGACGGCAGACGGGATACAGGATAGGGAATAAATATGGTGATGGATATCCTCACCCATCCGCCCACCGTGTGGCTTGTGCTTGCGGTCGTGCTGGCGGCATTGGAATTGATCGTTCCCGGCGTTTTCCTTATCTGGATTGCCGCAGCCGCCGGAGTGACCGGCCTTGCCAGCTACGTCATTCCGCTCGGCCTCGCCGGACAGCTGATCCTCTTCGCATTGCTTTGCGCGCTCAGCGTCTGGCTGGGTCGGCGATGGTATCTCTCCCGGCCCGTCGCCAGCAGCGACCCCCTGCTCAATGATCGCGCGGCGCGGCTTATCGGAGACGAGGTCGAAGTGATCGAAGCGATTGCCCATGGCAGCGGCCGCGTAAAGGTCGGTGACGGTGTCTGGACCGCGCGTGGCCCGGACTGCCCCGTCGGCACCATTGTGCGGATCAGCGGCGTGCGCGGAGCCGAGTTACTGGTGGAACGGCTTGGGTGAAACGCGGGCCGGGCCACCCTCATGACCGTCCGCCGTATCGTCGCCAATATCGCAACCGCCGATCCCAGGTCGGCCAGCGCATTTTATGGCGAAATATTGGGCATGGACATTGTGATGGACCATGGCTGGATCGTCACATTCGCAAGCGAAGAGCGCGCAATCACGCAGATCAGCTTCGCCAGCGAGGGAGGATTTGGCACGCCGATACCCGACCTCTCGATCGAAGTCGACGATCTGGACGTGGTACTTCAGCGCATTACAGCGGCGAACATCCCGCTCGTTTATGGCCCTACCGTCGAACCATGGGGTGTGCGGCGTTTCTTTGTTCGTGATCCGTTTGGTCGACTGCTTAACATTCTCAGCCATGCAGAGGAAAACGACGCGGGGCACTGAACATGGAGAACAAGTGCCTCCAGTCGTTGGCCATCAGGGCAACATCCAGATTAGCGACATCCCCCGAAGAACGACGCAGCATCATCGGCCATACCGAAAGGCATCAAAGGCCTTGAGGCACAGAACTGTCTACGCGCTTGCCCGATCAATCATCGCTGCGTTGGCGCTATTGGCGCGGGTGCCGCGAGTGGCGCGGGCATGGCCGCACCGACTGTACCTCCGGGCGCGAGCGCTGGCGTGGCCCCACTATTGCCAATGGCATCGGATGCTGCGGTTGGATCTGCCGCCTTGCCGCGCGCCAGCAGCGCCGCACCGCTTATCGGCACGTCCGCAATGGTCCGTTCGGCCGTACCCAAAGGCGGTACGGCCTGCCCACCCACGGTCACCGCAAGCGCATCTGGCCGGCCAGTCAAGATCATCGGATTATTCGCACCCTCAGGCACGGTATAGCTTTCGCCCTTGGCCATCGCCTTTTCGAACAGGCGCGTGCCAGCGGCATCATAGATGCGCAGCCACACCTCATCCACAGCCGTCAACACCACGGGACCGGCAGCGGCAGGCGTCGCCGGCGCAGTATTGTTCCCGGTGCCCGGGGTTGTGACGCGGGTCTCCATCCGGGCATCCGCCGCGATCTCATCACCAGCCGGCTGGGTATTGAGCTGCATGCGCCAGATCCCGTAGCCACCCGCGATAAGCAGGGCAATCACTGCCGCGGTCCAGGCAAGATAACGCGGCGGCACACTATTGGAGACAAGCGGCTCCTCGGGCACGTAGCGATCCTGCCCGACCAGCCCTTGCGCATCCACCTCCTCGCGCACCTTGGCAACGATCGCACGCTCATCGAGGCCAACGGCACGCGCATAAGCGCGAGAAAAGCCCGCACAATATGTAATGCTGGGCAACGCCTCGAACCGTCCATCTTCCAGCGCCTCGAGATGGCGCTGCGGAACACGAGTGCGCTGCGCGAGCTCAGCAAGGCTGAGCCCGGCGGCCTCCCGCGCGGCCTTCAGTTCATCGCCTGAACGCGGCGCCGTTTTGGCCGCGGCGGCGCCTGCGTCGATATTCGTCTCGCTTTCTTCCACGCCCGCGACCACCTGTTGTTTCTGGAGAATTTACGTTTTTTGACGTTAAGGTTTATGTCACGTGGAAAGCACGGCCTGTCAACGCAGTTATCGACCGCAACGACCGCTAATCCGAAGAGTTCGCAATAAGCCTAGCCAATCTCAACGTCGTGCTGGACCGCCCATTCCGCCAGCGGTGCGCGTAGATTGGCATCGCGCCCTTTTACTAGTCCAGCCATGAACGGCGCGAGTTGCGTCGTATCCACGCTGCGGATCATTGCCTTCACGGGCCCGATCGACGCTGGCGTGATTGAAAGACGGCGTACGCCAAGACCAAGCAGCGCGAGCGCTTCCAGCGTCCGTCCACCCATCTCACCGCACACGCCCACCGGCACATCATGCGTCTGACAGGCCCCGACCACACGATAGAGGAAACGCATGATGGAAAGGCTCAGCCAGTCATAGCGCTCGGCAAGCCGGGGATGCGCCCGGTCCGCCGCGAAAAGAAACTGCGTCAGGTCGTTTGTCCCAATCGAAAGGAAATCCAGTTCAGGCAATACGAGGTCCAGTACCTCCGCAAGGGCCGGCACCTCCAGCATCGCACCATAGCGAATGCGGCTCGGCAACTTCTTGCGGCGCTGGCATAGCCAGTCGCGCTGCTGTTCGAAAAGCGCCTTGCATGCCGCCAGTTCCCACGGCTCGGAGACCATGGGGAACATGACATTCAGAGTTCGTCCCGCCGCCGCTTCCAGCAATGCGCGGGCCTGCGCCTTCATCAGCCCATCGCGCTCCAGGGCAAGGCGGATTGCGCGCCAGCCCATGGCCGGGTTCTCCTCCGCCTCGGCATCCTTGTCGATGAGATAGGGCAGCGCCTTGTCCCCACCGATATCGACCGTGCGGAAGATGACCGGCTTGCCACCGGCCGCATCCATGACATCGCGGTACAGGCGCTGCTGGCGCTCTCTCTGCGGAAGCGTCGCGGAAACGAGGAACTGGAACTCCGTGCGGAAGAGGCCGATCCCGTCCGCGCCGGTCACATCGATCGCCGCGACATCGTCCCGCAGTCCGGCATTCACCATCAGCTCAACCCGCTCTCCGTCCAGCGTGACGGCAGGCTGATCGCGTAGCGCCGCATAAGCCGCGCGCTTCTTTTGCGTGACAACAAGCTGGCTCTCAAACGCTTCGTCCATCGGCACGGACGGGCGAATGAACAGACGATTCTGCGCGACATCGAGCAGCAGAAGATCGCCCTCGTTGATGAGCTGCCGGCTGTTTTTGATGCGCCCGAGCATTGGCACGCCCATTGCCCGGGCGACAATGGTGACGTGGGCCGTGAGTGACCCTTCCTCAAGTACTACACCCTTGAGCCTGCGCCGATCATATTCCAACAGCTCGGCCGGGCCGAGATTGCGGGCGATAAGAATAGTGTCCTGCCGCAGGCCGAGCTGGGCGGCTGTGCCGAGCTGGCCCGAGACGATCCGCAGGAGCCTGTTGGAAAGATCCTCCAGATCGTGCATCCGGTCCTGCAGCAGAGGATCGTCGATCTGCCGCATCCGCATCCGCGTGCGCTGCTGGACGCGCTCGATCGCGGCCTCGGCCGTCAGGCCGGCATCAATCGCCTCATTGATGCGGCGCGACCAGCCTTCATCATAAGCGAACATCTTGTATGTCTCGAGCACTTCCAGATGCTCGCCATCGACACCGAACTCCGCGAGGCCGGACATCCGGTCGATCTGCTCGCGCATCTTGGCGAAGGCCGAATAGACACGCTGCCGCTCAACCTCGACATCCTCAGCCACCGTATGCTCGATGGTGATGCGCGGCTGATGGAACACCGCGTGACCGCGCGCCATGCCCATGACAAGCTGGAGGCCCGACAGGATGGACGAGCCTGTCTCCATCGGCCGCTCCTCCACCGGATTTTCATCGATCAGGCCGGCATTGGCGATCAACTCCGCGATCACCATGGCGACGGTCTGGAGGCCCTCAATCTCGACTTCCTGATAGGGGCGCGATTCGACATGCTGAACGGCAAGCACCCCCACGGCGCGCGCGCGACGGACAATGGGCACCCCGGCAAAACTATGAAATTTCTCCTCACCAGTCTCCGGCCGGTAGGCGAAGTCCGGGTGCGCCGCCGCCTCATCGAGGTTCAGCGTCTCGACATTCTGGGCGATCGTCCCCACCAGTCCCTCACCGGGCGCCAGCTTGGTGACATGGACGGCGCTCTGCTTGAGGCCCCGCGTCGCGAACAGCTCCAGCAGCCCGCCGCGCAACAGATAGAGCGAGCACACCTCGCTCGACAGCTCCTCGCCGATGATCTCCACGACCTTGTTGAGTTTTGCCTGCGCGTTGAAGCGCGAGGCCATGACCTCATGGAGACGAACAAGAATCTTGCGGGCAGAGGCCGCCGCGGTGGCCGCCTGCTGGATCTGGGCACCTTGCATGGACATGGCCTAACAGATGCAGGGAAGCGACGCTAACGCCTTTGATTGTGCAGTGCAGCAGGCCATCGCTTTTTTGCGCGCGCCCGCCGCTGGCCTCCGCGTTTCAGGCGTCGGCAAGCGCGGCGACCAGCGCCTTGACCTTCGCCTGCCGCCACTGCGGCAGCGGCGCAATCAACCAATAGCCCTTGCCAGTCGCCTGCCCCTCATCGATCGCAACGACCCGGCCGCTCGCAAGATCGGCGCGAACAAGCAGCTCCGGCACACAGGCGCGGCCAAAGCCATGCGCCGCCGCATCGATCGCAAGGCCCGCATCAGCAACGCGCAGGACAGCCTGTTCTTCGCCGTCCATGGGGCATCCCGGCCAGCCGATAAGCCCCTGCACCCCGCCCGAACCGTCCATCCCCGGCGCAACGATGGTCACGAACCGGCTGTCGTCTAGCGCACGGCCCTCATGCCCCCCCGCATCCTCCGTCAGGCGAATGGCGAGGTCGATATTGGCCTCGGTGAAATCGAGCGGTTCGTCCGCCGCAATCAGCAGGAAATGGATGGAGGGGTCCTGCGCCGCATAAGCGGCCAGCCGCCCGCTCAGCCACTTGGCGGTGACATCACGCGGGGCCGCGATGGTGAGATGGCGGCTGCTCTGCCCGGCCTGCATCGCCCGCACCGACTCCTCGATTTCGAGGAACCCCTGACGCAGCGCGGGCAAGCCGGCTTCCGCTTCCGGGGTCAGTTCCAGCCCCTTGGGCGTGCGGCGAAAGAGCACGACGCCCAGCATATCCTCCAGCGCGCGGATCTGCTGGCCCACGGCCGCCGGCGTCACCGCCAGCTCGTCCGCCGCGCGGGTGAAGGAAAGATGGCGCGCGGCGGCATCCAGCACGCGCAGGCCATTCAGGGGAAGGTGGGTGCGCTTCATGGGTTCAGCTCGATGTCGCAGGGGCCAGCAGCGCGAAACGCGGGATCGCGACGGACAGCATCGTCCCGCTCTCATCGAGCATCCGGTAGCTGCCTTCCATCCAGCCCGTGGGTGTGGTGAGCGGACAGCCCGACACATAATCATAGCTGGCCGCAGGCTGGATGACCGGCTGCTCGCCGACGACGCCCTCCCCCTCGACATGGTGGAGCGCGCCCCGCCCGTCCGCGATCTCCCAACGCCGGGTGAGCAACTGCACCGGCGCCGTCCGGCCGTTTTCGATGCGGATATGATAGGCCCAGAACCAGCGCCCCCGATCCGGCTCGGACTGCTCCGGCAGGAAAGTCACGGCGACACGCACCGTCACATCATGGGTAGTCTGCTCGTGGGAGAAGAACGCGTTCATGGAACGTCCGTTAACCCGCCGGCGCCGCGAATCAAAGGCCCACCTTACGCAGCGCCTGATCGAGATCGTCGATCAGGTCCTGCGGGTCTTCCAGCCCGATGTTGATCCGCAGCATCCCTTCCTCGACACCCATTTCCGCCCGCGCCTCCGGCCCGACACTATGGTGGGTGGTGGACGCCGGATGCGTCATCAGGCTGCGCGCGTCACCGATATTGTTGGAGATGTCGATCAGCTCAAGGGCGTTGAGGAGCGCCATCGCCTGCTCCCGCCCGCCATCAAGAATGAACGAGAAGATGGGGCCAACGGCGCGCATCTGACTGATCGCGAGGGCATGTTGCGGATGGCTGGCAAGACCGGGGTGGAGCATGCGCGGCACCCGCTCCTCAAGGAACCGCCCCACGACCAGCGCGCTCTCGCTCTGCCGCATGGCGCGCAATTCCAGCGTCTCCAGCCCCTTCAGCACGACCCATGCGTTGAACGGAGACAGATTAGGCCCGCTATTGCGCTGGAACGGCAACAAAACCTCGTTGATCCACTGCTCGCTGCCGCAAACGGCACCAGCCAGCACGCGGCCCTGCCCGTCCATCAGCTTGGTCGCGGAATAGGCGACGACATCCGCGCCGAACTCCAGCGGCCGCTGGAGCACGGGCGTCGCGAACGCATTGTCGACTACCGTGGTAATGCCGTTCCGGCGCGCGAGATCGCACACGAAGCGCAGATCCACGATATCCATGGTGGGGTTGGCCGGCGTCTCGAAGAAAAACACCTTGGTATTGGGCTGCACCGCCCGCTCCCACGCTTCATTGTCCCGCGCGTCGATGGTCGTGCTGGTGATGCCGAAGCGCGGCAGCAGGCTGTCCGTCAGCCAGCGGCACGAGCCGAAGGCCGCGCGCGCCGCCACGACATGATCGCCCTGGCTGAGCTGGCAGAGCATCGCCGTCGTCATCGCGGCCATGCCGCTCGCCTGCACACGGCAAGCCTCGGCGCCTTCCATGAGCGCAATCCGCTCCTCCAGCATCGCCACCGTGGGGTTCTGAAGGCGGGAATAGGTCATGCCCGGTTCCTCGCCCGCGAAGCGCGCGGCAACCGTCTCGGCATCATCATAGGTGTAGCCGGACGTGAGGAAGATCGCCTCGCTCGTCTCGCCATGCTCGGAACGCCAGGTGCCGCCGCGCACCGCCTGCGTGGCGGGGCGCCAGTTACGCGTCATCGCGCGGTTCATCCCGGTCGTCTTCTTCATGATTTCACCTGCTTGCTTGACCTATCCACCCGCGGCGTTTCGCCCGCCAGGATCATGGCCGCCTGACTCTGGTCGCAATTGCCGCCCGAGAGGATGACCGCAACCTTTTTCCCGCGCATCGCGGCCTGCTCCTGGAGAAGCGCGGCCATGGCGACCGCGCCCGCGCCCTCGGCAAGATTATGCGTGTCCTGCCACAGCACGCGCACCGCCTCGGCCACCTCGTCATCCGTGACCGAAACGAAACGTTCGGCACGCTGCCCGTAATAATCGAGCGCGGCCTGCACCGGCGTGCAGACGGCGACACCGTCCGCAAAGCTATAGGCCGTGTCGGTCGCGATGAGGCGCCCTGCCTCAAAACTGCGCCGGGCGCCATCGACATGGGCGGACACGACGCCAATGATCTTCGCCGGATGGCCAAGCGCCTCCTTCGCCGCGATCGTCCCGCACAGACCGGACCCGCAGCCCACGGGCACATAGACCGTATCAAGATCCGGCACCGCTTCCAGCAGTTCCAGCCCGTAGCTGGCGACGCCGCGGACCAGCTGCTCATGATAAGCCGGCACCATGAAGAGGCCATATTGCGCGGCGCGCGCCTGCGCCTCCGCCTTGGCATCGTCAAATGTCTCGCCATGCTCGATGAGATCGGCGCCAAAGGCGCGCATCGCGGCGTTTTTCTCCCGCGCATTGCCAAACGGCACCACGATCGTCGCGGACAGGCCCGCCGCCCGCGCCGCGCGCACCTGCGCCTGCCCGTGATTGCCGCGTGTCGCCGTGATGATGCCCGTCACCTCCGGGTGGGCGCGCCGCAGCCAGTCGATATAGGTGATCGCCCCGCGCACCTTGAAGGCGCCGGTCGGCGTGTGGTTCTCATGCTTCACCCACACCTCGCAACCCGTCCGCCCGGCAAGCAGGGGCCAGGCATATTGCGGCGTGGGCGCCACCTGCGCGTGAACGAGCGTGGCGGCCTGCCGGAGGGATGCGAGCGAAAAATCCGTCATATCGTGCGACTCAATCTATTCTCCAGACGCGCCGGAAACCGACCGCTCCTGCCCCATAAGAAGATTTCCCGCCGAGGGAAACGCGATTGGCGCACGCCCGCGCCGCTCGCCACACCACAAACAACAAGGCCATCCCGATTGCAAATCTGTAACCCGCATGGTTGACTGGCGCTTGTGCCGGGCTCCTCCCGCCCGGCGGAGACGGAGCACGGCCCTGGCGCGATCAGAAGAAAAAATCGCCGTCATTCTCATCCACGGCATTGGCGACCAGCGCCCGATGGCAAGTCTGCGCAGTTTCGTGGAAGCCGTGCTGGAGCCCGACGCGAGCGGAAAACCACGCTACTGGTCGAAACCGGACGCCCTGTCCAACTCGTTTGAGCTGCGCCGCTACCATGCGCCCGGCGGCGGCAGGCCGCCCATTGATTTCTATGAATATTACTGGGCGCACAGGATGGAGGGCAGCGCGCTTTCCCACAGCGTCCAATGGATCAACAAGCTGTTGCTCCGCTTTCCGGGCAGCGTGCCGCTGGCGCTGCGAAACCTCTGGTATCTGTGCTGGGCCATAATCGCGGCAATCGCGCTCTTCATTTTTTGGATTTGGGACTGGGCGCCGGGTGGCGCAATCGCCGTCATCGCCGCAGCGACGCTCGCGCTCAGCAAGGCCATCGCCAATCTCGCGCTGCGTAACTGGCTGGGCGACGCGGCGCGCTATTTTGACGACCGGCCGCAAAATGTCAGCGTGCGCGAGGCGATCCGTCGCGGCGGCGTGAACCTGCTGACCAGCCTGCATGATTCAGGCGATTATCGCCGCGTCATCGTCGTCGGCCACAGCCTCGGCAGCGCCATCGCGCTCGACATACTCTATCATTACTGGGCGGAGGCGCGAGGCAGCCACGCTCGGCCGGAAACGGTGGACCAGAGCGCGCTTGACGCCTTCGAGACCATGCTGAAGGCGAACCCGCCCGCGACCCTCGCGGAGATCAGGGCCGGCCAGAAGGCGCTCTGGCAGGAACTGCGCCAGCTCGGCATCCGCTGGCGGATAACCGACCTCATCACCCTGGGCAGTCCGCTGACCCACCTGCCCTTCCTGACCGGACTCGATCCGCTGCACTTTGGCGAACGGCTCGCCCAACGCGAATTGCCGACCTCCCCGCCGGTGCTGGATGACAAGCGTATATCCTACAAGACGGACTATCTGACCAAAACCGGGGCAAAGCGCACGCTCTACAAGCTCCATCACGCCGCCTGCTTTGCCGCGACGCGCTGGACCAATCTCTATTTCGAGCATGACGGGTGGTTCAAAGGCGACCCGATTGGCGGGCCGCTGCGGCTCCTCTTCGGCCGGGGGATAGACGACCGCCCGGTGGTGACGCGTCACTGGAGAGGGCGGCTCAATCATCTCGATTACTGGCGAGACGATCCGCGCGACCGGGATCGCGCGGACTCACCCATCGCGGTCCTGCGGGCAGCCCTCAACTTCCGTGAAGGCTTCGGCCCGCGCCGACGCCCCTAAAGCGACGCCAGCACCGCATCACCCATTTGTGACGTGGACAGCGTGCCACCCAGATCGCTGGTGCGCGCGCCCTTATCGAGCGCTTTCGCGACCGCAGCCTCGATCCGGTCTGCCGCATCGCCCTGCCCGAGAGAGAAACGCAGCATCATCGCGGCGGAAAGGATCGCAGCCAGCGGATTGGCCTTGCCCTGCCCGGCGATATCCGGCGCGGAGCCGTGGATCGGTTCGTACAGTCCCTTGCCATCCGCATCGAGCGAAGCGGAGGCGAGCAGGCCGATGGACCCCACGCACATGCTCGCCTGATCGGAGAGAATGTCGCCGAACAGATTACCGGTCACCACCACATCGAACTGGCCGGGATTGCGCACAAGCTGCATCGCGGCATTATCGACATACATATGGCTGAGCGCCACATCCGGATATTCGGCCGAAACCTCGATCACCACATCACGCCAGAGCTGGCTGGTCTCCAGCACATTGGCCTTGTCGACCGAACACAACAGGCCGCGCCGCGCCTGCGCCGCGCGGAAGCCGCTGTGCGCGATGCGCCGCACCTCGGCCTCATTATAGGACATGACATCATAGCCCTCACGCAGGCCATCGACCGTCCGGCGCATCCCCTTCTCGCCAAAATAGACGTCGCCGTTCAGCTCCCGCACGATGAGCAGATCGATCTTGCCGGCGACCTCCGGCCGCAATGTCGAGGCATCGGCGAGGCCGGGGAAAAGCTTGGCAGGCCGCAGATTGGAAAAGAGCGTCAGCGCCTTGCGGAGGCCAAGGATCGCCTGCTCCGGCCGCAAGTGGCGCTCCAGCGTGTCACACTCGAAATCACCCACCGCGCCGAACAGAATGGCATCGGCGCGCCGCGCGATCTCCAGCGTCTCGGGCGGCAGCGGATGGCCGGTCGCCCGCCAGGCCGCGCCGCCGACCAGCCCTTCCTCGAAGACAAGGCCGGGGAGCGCCAGCGCTTCCAGCACGCGGCGTGCCTCGCCAACGACTTCGGGGCCGATCCCGTCTCCGGCAAACAGGGCTACGCGCATCGCTTTCATCCTCGCTGTTTCATATGGCGCGGCCCGCATATGGCCGCCCTCCCCCTCACGCAACCGCTCTTTTCAGCCGATCGATCAGCCGCGCGCGCGTGGGCAGGATATCGATGCGCCGCCCGGCGAGCAGGCGCTGATCGAGGAAATAGCCGGTAAGTTCAAAGGCGGCGAAGATATCCGCCCAGTCTGCTTCACCGCCCTGGACGAGGAATTGCGGCAGGGGCAGCAGCCGATCGGCATAGCTGCCCGCGCCCGCATTACTCACTGCGCGGCCCGAGCGCGGACTGACGAAGGCTAGCCCGTCCCGCGCGCCTGTGACCGCGCACCGTGCAAGATCGAGACCAAAGCCGAGTTCGGCGAGCAGCAGCAGCTCATAGCGGACCAGCGCGATCGCCCAGCCGCGCGCGGCCGGCGCCGCCGCGACCGCATCCAGCACCGCGCCCAGACTGCTATGGATAGCGGGGAATGGCTGCCCCTCAGGCACGACCGTCGCGGTGAGGCTGCAGGTCCATGCGATCGCCGCAGCCGGCAGTGGCTCGGCAAAGAGCGGCCCCCGGCTCTCCACCAGTTCGACCGAGAGACTGGCAAGCTGATCGGCCGTGCGCGCGCGGAAATGCGCGCTCACGACATTACCCGGCAGCAGCACCGGCCGCAGCCGGGTGGAGCGCCCGCCCTGTACGAAGCCGGCGAGCAGCCCCGCCTGCGCCGTCATTGCGCGGGCGATCGCGCCATGCTCGCCATGCCGCCACACCGCGCAGATGATAGCTTGAGCGGTGAGGCTGGACATGGCCGGCTATCGCGCGGTCGCGCCGGATCAGGCCGCGGCGATGATCGGCCCGAACTTCGCCGCGGTGAGGCTGGCCCCACCGACCAGCGCGCCATCGACATCCACCAGCGCGAGAATATCCGTGGCATTATCGCCCGTGACCGAGCCGCCATAGAGAATCCGCATGGCATCCGCCCCCGCGCCGATCACGCCGCGCAGGGCCGCGCGGAGCGCCGCGTGCATGGCCGCGATCTGGTCCATGGTGGGAATGACGCCGGTGCCGATCGCCCAGATCGGCTCATAGGCAATGGTGAGCCAGGCCGGATCGGCATCGGCCGGCAGGGACTGGAGCAACTGCTCGCTCACCCATGCCTCTGCCGTGCCGGCATCGCGGATCGCGGTGTCCTCACCTACACACAGCACCACGGAGAGGCCATGGGCATGGGCCTGCGCGGCCTTAGCCGCCACATCCGCGCTGCTCTCATGCTGATAGGTCCGCCGTTCGCTATGGCCGACCAGGGTCGCCTTCGCGCCGGCATCGACGAGCATCGCCGCCGAGATATTGCCGGTGAACGCCCCGCTGGCCGAGGCGTGAACATCCTGCCCGCCAATCACCGCGGCGCCGGCGCGCGCGGCCACGACCGGGACAAGCGTGGCCGGGAGAAAGAGCGCCACATCAATGTCCGGGCGCTGCGCGGCGAGCGCCGCAATGGCCTCCACTTCGCCAGACTGGGCCGCAAGCCCGTTCATTTTCCAGTTTCCCGCGATCAGGGGTCGACGCTGCACCATCTTTGCCCTCTTGCCTTCCATTGCTGTTGTTCCTGCCCCGGCGATGGACGCCCCCTGCCACTTTGTCCAGCCACAGGGCAGGGAGGATGCGCCTTTCCCCGCTTCTTCCGTCCCGCAACCGCACAGCGCGCTTGAAGCAAAAGCGGGCCACGCCTAAAGCGTCGGGCCATGCGTGCTCTGTCTCACCGGAACGATCCTCGATGAATATATTTCGACGCCTCATTGGCTCCAGATTCGGCGGCGTCTTTGCGCTCGCCTTCCTCGGGTTGATCGCTTTCGCGTTCGTCGCCGGCGACCTCTCCAACCAGTCCACCTCCAGCATGTTCGGCGGCGGATCGAGCGAGGCGCTGCGTGTCGGCAAGCAGAAGATCAGCACGACCGAAGTCCAGACCCGCGCGCAACAGGTGTTCGAGCGCATCCGCGAGCGGCAGCCGGACTATACGATCGACAAGTTCATCGCCGAAGGCGGGCTCGATCAGGTGATCGAGGGCATCATCTCCTCACGCGCCATCGTCGCCTATGGCGAGAAGAATGGCTTCCGCATCAGCAAGGCGCTGGTCGACGCGGAAATCGCCCGCATCCCGGCCTTCGCTGATGCGTCCGGCAAGTTCAACGAAGCGCAGTTCCGCGCCATGCTGAACCAGCGCGGCATCCAGGAAAGCGCGCTGCGGGCAGACATCACCGCACAGCTGATGGAGCAGCAACTCATTTCCCCCGCGACGATCGGCGCGCAGGTTCCCGCCACGCTCGCGCCGCCCTATGCGCGCATGCTGCTGGAAAAGCGGAGCGGCGAAGCGATTGTTGTTCCGTCCGTGCGTTTCGCGCCCAACACGGCGCCGGCCGACAGCGTGCTGCGCGCTTATTACACGCAGAACGCCGCGCAATTCTCCGTCCCCGAGCGGCGCAAGCTGCGCTACATGCTGGTCGATCGCGCCCGGTTCGAGGCAAGCGCGAAGCCGACCGAGGCCGAGATCGCCGCCGCCTATAAAACGCGCGCAGCGGAATTCGCGGCGCGCGACAGCCGCAGCTTCACGCAGCTTATCGTGCCGACCGAGGCCGCCGCCAAGGACATTGCCGGCAAGCTTGCGAGCGGTGGCGGACTCGATGCAGCGGCCAAAGCCGCGGGCCTCTCCGCCAGCAAGGTGACGGATGTGGACAAGGCCGCGTTCACCGGCCAGTCCAGCGCGGATATCGCCAACGCCGCCTTTGGCGCGGCGCGCGGCACGCTGGTCGGCCCGCTCAAAAGCCCGCTCGGCTGGACCCTCCTGCATGTCGATGAGGTCCGCTCCGTTCCTGCCCGGACGCTCGATCAGGTGCGGGACACGCTCGTCCCCGAACTCGCCAAGGTGAAGGCCGCGCAGGCATTCAGCGACTATCTGAGCGAGATTGACGGCCAGATCGGCGAAGGCGCGACCTTCGCGGAAATCGCGCGCGCGCGCGGCCTCCAGATCGTCGAGACGCCATCCATCACCGCGCAGGGCAACCAGATCGGCGATCCGGCCTACAAGGCGGATGCAACCGTTACCGCTCTCCTCAAGCCCGGCTTCGCCATGGGCGCGGACGACGATCCACAGATCGCCCCCGTCACGCCCGATCAAGTCGCCGCGATCGTCGCCGTCGCGGAGAGCATCCCGGCGGGGCCGCTGCCCTTCGAGCAGAGCCGATCGGCCGTGCAGGTCGCCTGGGGGCTGTCCCAGGGCGCGCAGAAAGCCAAAGCGGCAGCCGACGGCCTCGCCAAGGCGCTGGGCAGCGGCCAGCCACTGGCACAGGCTCTGGCGGCCAATGGCCTTGCCGGCACGCAGGTCCAGCCGCTCGAAGCCTATCGTCGCGAGGTCTCGCAGAACGACCCGCGCGTGCCGCCGCCGCTCCTGACGCTCTTCACGTTGAAACAGGGCGCCGCGCGCGTTTTGCCGCTCACGCAGAATCAAGGCTTTGTCGTCGTGCAGCTCAATCGTATCGCCGCGCCGGACGCAGCGGAAATCGCAAAGGTCATCCCTGCCACACAGGCCGGCCTCAAGGATGTGCTGGGCCGGGAATATGGCGAAGAGCTGGCCAATGCCGCCCGGCAGGACATGGGCGTGAAGCGCAATGCCGCCGCGATCGCCGCCGTCACCAAGGCCCTGCGCGAGGCGAACGGCAGCGGCGAACAGTGAAGGCCCGGCGATGACGCCCACCGCCGCCGATCCGGCGATTGCCGCTGCCCGCGCCGCGCTCCTGGCCGGCCGCTCGGCGCTCGTCTGGCAGCGCATCATCGCCGACACCGAGACGCCGGTCTCCGCCGCGCTCAAGCTCATCGAGCCGGGCCGGGGCGACTTTCTGCTGGAATCCGTTGAAGGCGGCGCGGTGCGCGGGCGCTACAGCCTTATCGGCCTCGCACCCGATCTCGTCTTTCAGGCATGGGGCAAGGAGGCCTCGATCAACCGGCAATGGGCGCAGGATCGTGCCGCCTTCACGCCCGCCGCCGGGGAAACGCTCGCCGCGCTGCGCGCGCTTGTGGCGGAGTGCCGGGCGGATGTCGCGCCCGAGCTGCCGCCTGCCCTTGCCTGCCTCGTGGGGTATTTCGCCTATGAGACGATAGGGCTTGTCGAGACGCTGCCCCGCCCCGCCCCGAACGGCCTTGATACGCCGGACATGCTCTTCGTCCGCCCGACCATGGTGCTGGTGTTCGACCGGCTGGCCGATGCGCTCTACCTTGTCTCCCCGGTCTGGTTCGTGCCCGGCATGGACGTGGACGGCGCGATCGCCACCGCGACCGACCGTATCGAGGAGACCGCCGCCCGGCTCGCCGCGCCGCTGCCCGCCGCCGCGCGCGTGTCGGCCCCGCTTGCGGAGATCGCGGTTACGCCCATCCTCCCGGAAGGGCGCTATGGCGAGATGGTAGACCGCGCGAAGGACTATATCGTGGCGGGCGATATTTTTCAGGTGGTGATCGCCCAGCGCTTCACCATGCCCTTCACGCTGCCGCCGCTCGATCTCTATCGGGCGCTGCGCCGGATCAACCCCTCGCCGTTCCTCTATCATCTCGATCTGCCCGGCTTTGCCCTCACCGGCTCCAGCCCGGAGATTCTCGTGCGCGTGCGCGACGGCGAGGTCACCATCCGCCCGATCGCCGGCACGCGGCCACGCGGGCGCACCGCGCTGGAAGACGCCGCCAATCGCGACTCGCTGCTGGCCGACCCGAAGGAGCGCGCCGAGCATCTGATGCTGCTGGATCTTGGCCGCAACGATGTCGGCCGGGTGGCGAAGGCAGGCTCCGTCAAGGTGACGGACAGCTACATGGTGGAGCATTACAGCCATGTGATGCACATCGTCTCCAATGTCGTGGGCACGCTGGAGAGCGAGCGGCATGACCCTGTCGACGCGCTGCTCGCCGGTTTTCCCGCCGGCACAGTCTCGGGTGCACCGAAAGTCCGCGCCTGTGAGATCATCGCCGAGCTGGAGGGGGTGACACGCGGGCCATATGCGGGCGGGGTCGGCTATTTCTCGCCGGACGGGAACCTCGATAGCTGCATCGTGCTGCGGACCGCGCTCATCAAGGATGGTGTGCTCCACGCCCAGGCCGGCGCCGGTATCGTCGCCGATTCAGACCCGGCCTATGAGCAGCGCGAGTGCGAGGCAAAGGCTGGCGCGCTGTTCGCCGCCGCGCGCGAGGCCGTGCGGCTGGCCAGCGAGCCCCGGTTCGGGCAGTAGGGCGATCATGATCCTCGTCATCGACAATTATGACAGCTTCACCTGGAACCTTGTCCATTATCTGATGGAACTGGGCGCACAGGTGGAGGTCGTCCGCAATGATGCGCTTTCGGCCGGGCAGGCGATGTCCTCGGGCGCCGAGGCCTTTCTCATTTCGCCCGGTCCACGCACGCCCAATGAAGCGGGCATCAGCCTCGATCTCGTGGCGGCCTGCGCGGATGCCGGCAAGCCGCTGCTGGGCGTGTGCCTCGGCCATCAGGCGATCGGCCAGCATTTCGGCGGCGCGGTGGTGCGCGGCGGGCTGATGCACGGCAAGACATCCCCGGTCAGCCATGACGGCACCGGGCTTTTCGCCGGCCTGCCCTCACCCTTCATGGCGACGCGCTACCATTCGCTGATCGTGGCGGGGGAACCGGGCGGTCTGCTGGTCAACGCGCGCAGCGACGATGGCTCCGTCATGGGCTACCGGCATGAAACGCTGCCCATCCACAGCGTCCAGTTCCATCCGGAAAGCATCGCCACCGAGCATGGCCATGCAATGCTCGCCAATTTCATGCGCGCGGCCGGCATGACCCCGCGCCTTCCAGAGCCGGCATGAGCGCTGGCACCCTGCCCGATCCGGCCCGGCCGCTCGACGCGGAGCAGGCCAGCGCCGCTTTCGCCGCGATCCTTGACGGCGCGCCGGATGACGAGGCGATCGGCGCCTTTCTCATCGCCCTGTCCGAGCGTGGCGAAACCGCGACTGAAATCGCCGCCGCCGCGCGGGAGATGCGCGCGCGCATGATCGCCATCTCCGCGCCCGAAGGCGCGATCGACGTGTGCGGCACGGGGGGAGACGGGCACCACACGCTCAACGTCTCGACCGCCGTTTCCATCGTCGTGGCGGCGTGCGACGTGCCTGTCGCCAAGCATGGCAACCGCGCCGCCTCATCCAAATCCGGCGCGGCGGACACGCTGGAGGCGCTGGGCCTCGACCTCACGCGGGCCGGAGAGCGCGCCGAGGCGTCGCTGCGCGAAATCGGCATCGGCTTCCTCTTCGCGCAAGCGCATCATCCCTCACTCCGGCGGCTGGGGCCGATCCGCAAGGCGCTCGGCCGGCGGACGATCTTCAACCTCATGGGGCCGCTCGCCAACCCCGCCGGCGTCTCCCGCCAGCTCATCGGCATCGCGCGGCCCGCCTATGTGCCGATCTATGCCGAGGCGCTGGCGCAGCTCGGCATGGCGCGCGCCTTCGTCGTCTCGGGCGACGAGGGGCTGGACGAGCTGAGCCTCGCGGGCGGCAACGACGTGGCGGACGTGCGCGCGGACGGCATCGTCGCCATGCGCCGCTGGTCCGCTGCCGATGCCGGCCTCGCCAGCGCGCCCACGCAAGCCATCCGGGGCGGCGACCCGGCATATAATGCCGATGCGCTGCGCCGCCTGCTGACCGGCGAGCATGGCGCCTATCGCGACGCCGTGGTCTTCAACGCCGCGGCCGCACTGCTTGTCGCCGATGCGGTGGGAAGCCTTGCCGAAGGCGCCGAGGAAGCCGCCGAGGCAATCGACAAGGGCCTCGCCAAGACCGTGCTGGACTGCTGGATCGACTATTGCCGATGACGGATGCCAATGACTGACAAGCTGACCGAGATCTGCGCCACCAAGCGGGAAGACGTCGCCGCGCGCAAGGCCGCGACGGACCTTGCCACGCTGGCGGCGCGCGCCGCCGAGCAGACCCCGCCGCGCGGTTTCCGCCGTGCTCTGGACGCAAAGACTGCCACCGGCGGCTATGGTCTGATCGCGGAAATCAAGAAGGCAAGCCCGTCCAAAGGCCTCATCCGCACTGATTTCGATCCGCCCGCCCATGCCCGCGCCTATGAGGCGGGCGGCGCGGCCTGCCTCTCCGTGTTGACGGACGCACCCTATTTTCAGGGTCATGAGGATTATCTGGTCGCCGCGCGGGCTGCCTGCGCGCTGCCCGTGCTCCGCAAGGACTTCATGATCGACCCCTGGCAGGTGCTGGAGGCGCGCTCAATCGGTGCGGACGCCATCCTCATCATCGTCGCGGCCCTTTCCGACACGCAGATGCGGGAGATAGAGGATTGCGCGCTCGGCCTTGGCATGGATGCGCTGGTGGAAGTGCATGATGCCGATGAGCTGGAGCGCGCGCTGGCGCTCACCTCACGGCTTATCGGCGTGAACAACCGCAACCTCAAGGACTTCACCGTCGATTTTGCACGGACCTATGAGCTTGTCGGGCGGGCGCCGGAGGGCTGCACCTTTGTTGCCGAAAGCGGCCTTGGCTCCCGCGCTGACCTCGATGCCATGGCGGCGCATGGCGTGGACTGCTTTCTCATCGGCGAATCGCTGATGCGGCAGGCGGATGTGGAAGCCGCCACACGGGCCCTGCTCACGCGATGACGGACGGCGGCCTCAGCCATGTCGATGCGCGTGGTGCAGCCCGCATGGTGGATGTGTCGGCCAAAGTGGAGAGCGTGCGGGAGGCAACCGCCGAGGGGCGGATCGGCATGAATGCCGCCGCGCTGCAAGCCATCGCGCAGGGCAGCGTCGGCAAGGGAGATGTCATCGCCATCGCACGGGTCGCGGGCATCATGGCCGCCAAGCGGACGAGCGAGATCATCCCGCTGTGCCACCCGCTCCCTCTCACCGGCATTAGCCTCGACATCACGCCCGACGACACTGGCTATGGCGTGCGCGCGACGGTGCGGACGACGGCGCGAACGGGGGTGGAGATGGAAGCGCTCACCGCCGTCTCCTGCACATTGCTGACCCTGTATGACATGCTCAAAGCCATCGATAAGGCCATGATTATCAGTAATATTCGTGTGACCGCCAAATCCGGCGGGAAATCCGGAGACTGGACCGCGCCATGACGGGTAGCCCGGTGCGCGCGCGATGAGCCTGCTCCCCGTCGCCGAGGCGCAACGCCGCCTGCTCAGCCTTGCCACGCCGCTCACCAGCGAACAGATCGCGCTGGAGGCGTGCGCCGGGAGGCGGCTTGCCAGCGCTCTGCTTGCCCGGCGCGATCAGCCCTGGGCGGATGTCTCCGTCATGGACGGCTATGCGGTGATCGCCGCCGATGGCGCGGCCCCGCGCCGGATCGTGACGGAGAGCGCAGCGGGCGACGCCATGCCCGCGCGGTCGCTACAACCCGGCGAGGCGGCCCGCATCTTCACCGGCGCGCCACTGCCGCCGGGAGCGGACAGCGTCATCATTCAGGAAGATGTGACGCGCACGGACGATTACATCTCGATCGATCCATCAAGCATGCCCCGTCCCGGCCTCCATGTCCGGCGGCGCGGCAATGATTTTGCCGATGGCGCGGATCTTCTGCCCGCCGGCACCCGCCTTGGCCCCCGCCAACTGGCGCTGGCCGCGCTGGCAGGCCATGGCGCACTGCCCGTCTACTGCCGGCCGCGCGTCGCGATCATCCAGACCGGCAGCGAGCTTATTCCGCCCGGCACGCTGCCGGCGCCCGGGCAACTCCCCGCGTCCAACGGGCTGATGCTGCGCGCGATGCTGGAGGATACCGGGGCCGTGGTTATGTCTGAACGCCTCGTCACGGACGATCTGGAGGAGACGGTGCGCCTCCTGCGTGACGCGCACGATGCGGACATCATCGTGACCTGTGGCGGCGCATCCGTGGGCGATCATGATCTTGTGCGCCCGGCGATTATGGCGGTCGGCGGCACCATCGATTTCTGGAAGATCGCCATGCGCCCGGGCAAGCCGCTGATCGCCGGCAGGCTGGGCAACGCCCTCTTACTGGGCCTGCCCGGAAACCCGGTGTCCGCCTTTGTCACCGGCACGCTGTTCCTGCTGCCGCTCGTTCGCCATCTGATGGGCGATCCGGCTCCCTTTCCCGCCAGCACCCTGCGCCCGCTGGCCGCGCCAGTCGCGCCCGGCGGAGACCGCGAGGATTATCAGCGGGCCACGACCGACGCGAACGGCACCGTCTGCCCGATGTCCGTGCAGGACAGCGCCCAGATCAGAACGCTCGCCTGCGCCGACTGCCTGATCATACGACCAGCCGGCGCCCCGGCGGCCCCCGCAGGCGAACTGGTCCCGGTCATCCCACTGACCTGACCGTTACCCCGGGGCTTGGTGATTATCCCCTTTACATACGTAATTGTTTGAAGCATATAATGCTCTCATGAGCAAGCCCCAGACCATCGCGCAGTTCTTCAAACAGTTCCCCGATGATGAGGCCTGCCTAACCCATCTGTTTGAAATTCGGTTCGGGCAGGGCTTTGCATGCCCCTCGTGCGAACGCGCTACCAAGTGGTTCCGCATCAAGGCCGAACGCGCCTATTCCTGCCAGTGGTGCGGACATCATCTGCATCCCACGGTTGGAACGCCCTTCGAGCAAACCCGCACGCCGCTCCAGCTCTGGTTCTATGCGATCTTCCTGTTCACCACGACGCGCAACGGCGTGGCGGCCAAGGAGCTACAGCGCCAGCTCGGCGTGACCTACAAGACCGCGTGGCGCATGGCACACCTGATCCGTGAACATATGGCGGATGTCGACGGCGAGGCTCCGATAGGCGGGCCGTTCAAGACCGTGGAAATCGATGAGACCTATATCGGCGGCGAAGCGACCGGCATGGGCACTGGCTACAAGGGCAACAAGACCGCGATCATGGGGATGATGGAGCGGAACGGCAACATCATCACCAAGGTCATCCCCGATCGGCGCAAGCCGACATTGGAGAAGCACGTTACGCAGAACGTGAGGCCGCATAGCGAAATCCATACAGACGAGTTTGTGAGCTATAGGGACTTGCGCGATCTCAGGCTGGGCTATTGGCATAAAACCGTGAACCATAGCGCTGGGGAGTATGTGCGGGGTCACGTCTCGACAAATGGTGTGGAAGGATTCTGGTCGCAGTTAAAGCGAGCGATCAACGGCACGCACATTCACGTGTCGGGGAAGCACCTGTGGAAATATGCGAAGGAAGCCGAGTTCCGCTTCAATCGTCGTGATCGACCGCAGGCGATGCTTTCTGAGCTTTTGGGGACGTTTGGGCCATTGCCTTCAAAGTCCGATTGACCTGATCAGCATCGCCGGCTGGATCGGCATCATGTTCCTTGATGAACTGTTCGATTTTCCCGCTCTCGCGGGCTTGCTTGAGGGTTGTCATTCTGCGATTCTATCAGAACCGGTGGGCCATGTCGCAAAAAGAAAAACCTCAAGAAACAACCAGAGATTGGATCACCGGCCTCGTCGTTTTGGCCGCGACGATTATCGGCTTGCTGAGTTTTGCGCGCATTTCCATTGGTGTAATGATCGTGGCTTCAGCGATCAGTTTGTTTGGGCTGCTCGTCCTGTCATGGTTAATTGGCTCACGGATTAGGCGACAAAGGCGCCGGTGATATCACCTTAACGATCCGACGGCTCTTTGGTTCAGCCTTCCAAACTTGCCCTTCTAAGCGTTCTGTATAAGCGATGCGCAGCCGCATAACGACACCTTCTTGTAGGTTGATAGGCACCCGCCCTTCCTTCACTGCCAAAAGGAATTGAGCGTCGTCCATTAGCGCGCTGAATGTCAGCCCATCACGCGAAAACTGCCAAGCCAAGCGCTTGTGAGAGAAGGGAGCCTTCAAAAGCACTACATCCCACTCATCTACCTTTTCCTGCGCGGGAGCGGGGTCTTCTTCGATCGACCAAAGGCCGCTGCGTGCGTGAAACTCTGACCTAGGGACTATGATTGGATCATCCTCGTGGGATTGCGCCACTCCAACGCCGGTAATGGCAGGGTCTTTTTCCACGATCTGATAGAATCTGCGACTTGCCTCGCGAACGGGGATGGATTCTCCAATTTTCGCTTCCATTTCAGCTTTTGCCTGCTGCGCGCCATCGGCTATTTCAACTTTCTGCACTTCAGGTGCTAGAGATGCGCTAATGATTCCACCGACAACGCCGACGGCAAGGGTGTGGGCAGAGCCGATCACCGCCTTGCGGATGTAAGGAAACTGTTGCCAGGCCGCGTCGATATCGGTGACGCCCTGCTCAACGAACTTGATGATCTGCGGGAAACGAAGGCTCCCTCGCTCATTCCCAACAATTTCAAGTTCTACTGCACCCGCAGGCTCAATGGCCTTAACCGCAGCTTCGACCAATTCCGCCCAACGAATGAGTGCTTCCGCAACGATTTTTGTATCGGCAAATTGGCCGGGCGCTAATTCGAAATGAAGGACGATTTCGTCCTTCCCAGAGCCTTCTTCCAGTGAGACTTCCATGCTTCTCCCCCCACAGTGAAGCTTGGCGGACTCAATCTCTTTCGTCAATAACGTATGCGAAGGGGATAATCGCTCGGGGCTTGACCGAAAGCGATTCGTTTCCTACATGTTCCCCGTCCGTTCCTTGATGACGGATAGCAGACCGGGGACAGCCATGCTTACCGCCAAGCAACAGCAGCTTCTTTCCTACATCAAGGTGCACCTTGATGAGGGCGGCGTTTCGCCCAGCTTCGAGGAAATGAAGGAAGCACTCGATCTCAAATCGAAATCAGGGATTCACCGCCTTATCAGCGCGCTGGAAGAGCGAGGCTTCATCCGCCGGCTGCCCAATCGGGCACGGGCGCTGGAAATATTGAAGCTGCCTGACGGAATGCAGGTCAAGCCGCGCCCCGCCGCCAGCGTCACGCCGATCCGCAAGGCTCCGCCGCCACCCATCCCCATAGCGGCGAATGATGTCGTCGAACTGCGTCTGCATGGGCGAATTGCCGCGGGGCTTCCCATCGAGGCGCTGGAAAGCTCGGCAACGCTGTCCGTCCCTGCCGCGCTGCTCGGCTCGGGCGAGCATTATGCGCTGGAGGTTTCGGGCGATTCGATGATCGAGGCCGGCATTCTCGATGGCGATTTCGCGCTTATTCAGCAGGCGGAAACGGCACGCGACGGGCAGATCGTCGTCGCGCTCATCGACGATAGTGAGGCAACACTCAAATATTTCCATCGTGATGGATCGCGCATCCGGCTCGTACCCGCCAATGGTGCCTATGAGGCGCAAATTTACGAGTCCGGGAGAGTGCGTATTCAGGGCCGGCTGGCCGGGCTCCTGCGCCAATATCATTGAAGCCAGTGTGTTGGCCCCTATTATCGGGCCGATGATACCGGACTGACAGGACGGGGACTGGCGCCTGACTCGCCGCGCATGACCGGACGCGGGAGCCACGGGTGCCGATCCCGCGCATCACGCGACGCAGTCAGCCTGCGGTTGTGGAGATCGATCGCGACTCCGCCGCTCCGCTCCAGCGCGCGCCTATCCAGTTTCAGCCATCGAGGCTGGCAGCCATCGGGCAGGCGGCGGTCGGCAATCACGATATCCGCCGCCGCGCAGGCCGCCACAAGATCCCGATACGGAACGAGGTCGCGACTACGGAAGGCGAGCAACCTCACGGGCATGGATGCGGCCTTTCCATATGCCTGCCCCCGGCCCGCGCGCGGCGGGATATCGGCGATGCAGGCCTCGCTCGAACATCCGACGCGGGCGCTGACGTCAACGCCGGCGTCGGTCGCGGGGCCGCGGACTGGCGAGGCCGGTGAAACAGCCGCTCCGCCAACTGCCATTGTATCCGGCCCAGACTGCGCCACCGTATCGATCACATCCAGCGCGCCCTCCTCCAGCCCCAGCGTCTCCCCCATCGTCTGGCGGACATAGTCCCCGGTGCGCTGGCGCAGCAGCGCATAGCGCGCCTCGTCCACCCGGAGCGCGACATGGCGCCCGTCCCGCGTCACCAGAATATCGGGCGGCGCCGCGCCAGCCATGATGAAAATGCCCGCCCCCATCGCCAGGCCGCCGGCCCAACGCACCGGACCATGCCAAAGAACGAGCCAGAGAAAGCCAAGCATGGCGACGGCGAAGGCGATAGGGCTCGCCAGCGGTAGCGGCACCACGGAAAAGGGCTGCGCCGCGACGACATGGGCCAGCCTCAGCAGCAGGCGGAGCGCACCGTCGACAATCAGCCAAAACGGCCCGCCCAGCCCCGCAATGTCGAAGATCAGCGCCAGCGCTTCGGCCGGCATGATGACGAAGCTGGTGAGCGGAATGGCGATGATGTTGGCCAGCGCGCCGAGCAACCCGGCCCGGTGGAAATGATGGATGGCAATAGGCGCAAGCGTGATCTCCACCGCGAGCCCGGTCGCCAGCAGCGCGGCAAGCAATCGCCCGATCCGCGCAGGCCAGCGCTCCTCCCGACGCTCGAAGAAGCGCCGCGCGGGGGGATATTCATACAGCGCGACCAGCGCGACCACGGCGGCAAAGCTCATCTGGAAGCTCGGCCCGATCACAGCCTCGGGCCAGAAGAGCATGACGATGAGCGCGCCCGCCGCCACGAGACGCAGGCTGATCGCCTCTCGCCCCATCATCAACCCGCCGATGACAAGCAGCGCGGCAACGCAGGAACGCACGGTCGGCACCTGCATCCCGGTCAACCAGGTGTAGAAGAGCCCGGCAAATGCGCCGCATATCGCCGCCACGACCGGAAGCGGCCAGCGCAGCGCCAGCATGGGAGAAAGCGCCAGCACGCGCATGGCAATGACGATGACAGCGCCAATCAGCGCGGAAACATGAAGGCCACTGATGGATAGAAGATGGGCAAGGCCGCTCCTCCGCATCGCTTCCGCATCCGCATCGCTGATCCGGCCCTGATCTCCGCTGGCAAGGGCAACGGCTATAGCCCCCGGCCCGCCCTCGATACGGGAGGAAACATGCTCGGCAAGCCGTTCGCGCAAGGTGCCACTGCCGGTGGCCGGCCCAACAACCCGAACAGGGCCGATTACCCTGCCCGTAGCGCCAATCCCCTCAAACCAGGCACGCAGAGAGAAATCATATCCCCCCGGCAATGCAGCCGGCGGCGGCGGCATGAGATAGGCGCGCAGGGCTATGGTCGCGCCGCTCCGCAGGCCGGCCGGCACGGCATCCGGCTTTGCCGACACACGGAGCGAACCGGGCAGGTCCGGCCTGTCGACAGGCGCGAGGCGCATGCGGATATTTCCCCGCGCCGCGACGATCTCCACGGTGTCCACGCGCGCGGTAAACTCTACCATGGCCGGCCGGGCCAGCGGCGGCGCGCCGACCAGCAGAGCCTTGCCCCATGGGAGCAGACAGCCGGCGCTCAGCAGCGCGCCGCCGATCGCGATGGCAGCACCCGCGCGCCAGGCCCGGCCAAGCCCCCAGGCCAGCAGCCCCACGGCCGCCCAGCCAAGCGCCCAGGCAAGCCACAGGCGCGGCGTGGGCAATGCAAACCACGCACATATGCCCGCACCCAGCAGGACAGGCGCCCAGAGCGGCAGCCGCCCGCGCTCCGCCTCCAGCCAGCGCTCAACGCGAGCCAGCCCGCCCGCCGCCGTGCGCGTAAACGGCTCCCACACAGCCATTTGTCCCTGCCCAAAAGCCATGCTAGGGGCGGTCGCATTCCATCCCCGGTCCCCTCGCGGACTGTGATCGTCATGAGGCATAATTGGTGAGTTCGACCGGACAAAGCGGAAACGGCGGGCAGCAACAGGTCGTAACCCGGTTTGCCCCTTCACCCACAGGATTTCTGCATATTGGCGGCGCGCGCACGGCGCTTTTCAACTGGCTGTACGCCCGCCACATGGGCGGCAAGTTCCTGCTGCGGATCGAAGATACCGACCGCGCCCGGTCGACCGATGCGGCAATCGAGGCGATTTTCGATGGGCTGGACTGGCTCGGCCTTTCCGGCGACGAGCCGCCCGTCTTCCAGTTTGCACGGGCCGCACGCCATGCCGAAGTCGCGCATCAGCTTCTGGCGGCAGGCCATGCTTATAAATGCTTCGCGACGCCCGAGGAACTGACCGAACTGCGCGAGGCACAGCGCGCCGCGCGCCAGCCCATGCGCTATGACGGACACTGGCGTGACCGCGACCCGGCAGAGGGCAGCGACAAGCCCTTCGTCGTGCGTGTGAAAGCCCCGCGCGACGGCACCACGATTATCGACGATGCCGTACAGGGCCGTGTCGAGGTGCAGAATGCCGAGCTGGATGACATGATCCTGCTCCGCTCCGACGGTACGCCGACCTATATGCTGGCCGTGGTGGTGGACGATCATGACATGGGCGTCACCCATGTCATCCGGGGTGACGACCACCTCAACAACGCATTCCGCCAGCGCGTGATCACTGAGGCGATGGGCTGGGACGCACCGGTTTACGCGCATATCCCGCTCATCCACGGCGCGGACGGCGCCAAGCTCTCCAAGCGACACGGCGCGCTCGGTGTTGATGCCTATCGCGATGAGATGGGCTTCCTGCCGGAGGCGGTGGACAATTATCTTTTGCGCCTGGGCTGGGGCCATGGCGACGAGGAAATCATCAGCCGCGAGCGTGCGGTGGAACTGTTCGATCTGCCGGGCATTGGCCGCTCGCCTTCCCGCTTCGACATGAAGAAGCTGGAGAATCTCAACGGGCATTATATCCGCGAGGCGGATGACGCCCGGCTGGCCGGGCTTGCTGCCCCACATATGGCCCCGATTGCCGATGCGGCGAGCGCGGCAGATCGCCTCTCGCGGATCACCGCGATCATGCCCGCGCTCAAGCCCCGTGCCAAAACGGTGCTGGAGCTGGCGGACGGCGCGGCATTTTTGTTTGCGGCGCGGCCGATTCCTGTCGACGCGAGCGCCGCTGCGCTGCTAGACGACAATGCGCGGACCCTCCTCAGTTCGTTGGCCGATCGTCTGTCCGCGCTCCCGGACTGGAGCCTGGAAACGATTGAGACCGCGATCCGGGCCGCGGCGGAGGAAGCAGGACTGGGCCTCGGCAAGCTGGCTCAGCCCCTGCGCGCGGCTCTCACGGGCCGAACGACATCACCGGGCATCTTTGATGTCCTTTTCCATCTGGGACGGGACGAGACGCTGGGTCGACTGGCAGATCAGGTCAGCGGCGCGTCTCGGCAAGTCCGGACTATTGGGGAATGATGCATGACTGACAAGAACGCCTCTCTTGCCGTGGATGGCAAGTCCCTCGATTACACTGTGATGTCCGGCACGATCGGGCCGCAGGTGATCGATATCCGCAAGCTCTACGGGCAGACGGGTATGTTCACCTATGATCCCGGCTTCACCTCCACGGCGAGCTGCGATTCCGCGATCACCTATATCGATGGTGACAAGGGCGTTCTGCTGCATCGCGGTTATCCCATCGATCAGCTCGCCGAGCAGTCGAGCTTCATGGAGGTCGCCTATCTGCTGCTCGATGGCGAGCTGCCCTCCAAGGTCGATCTGGCCGAATTCACCCGCACGATCACGCGCCATACCATGGTGCATGAACAGCTCTCGACCTTCTATCGCGGTTTCCGGCGGGACGCGCACCCGATGGCGATCATGTGCGGCGTGGTCGGCGCGCTCTCGGCCTTCTACCATGACTCGACCGACATCAGCGACCCGGTCCAGCGCCGGATCGCCAGCCATCGCCTCATCGCGAAGATGCCGACCATCGCCGCCATGGCCTATAAATATTCGGCCGGTCAGCCCTTTGTCTATCCGCGCAACGACCTGTCCTACACGGCCAATTTCCTGCGGATGACCTTTTCGGTTCCGGCCGAGGATTATGTTCCGGACCCGGTCGTCGTGGATGCGATGGACAAGATCTTCATCCTTCATGCCGACCATGAGCAGAACGCCTCCACCTCCACGGTGCGGCTCGCGGGCTCCTCGGGCGCCAATCCCTTTGCGTGCATCGCGGCGGGCATCGCCTGCCTCTGGGGCCCGGCGCATGGCGGCGCGAACGAAGCCGCGCTCAATATGCTGCGCGAGATCGGCACGGTCGATCGCATCCCGGAATATATCGCCCGCGCCAAGAACAAGGACGATCCGTTCCGCCTGATGGGCTTTGGCCACCGCGTGTATAAGAATTACGATCCGCGCGCGACTGTCATGCAAAAGACAGCGAAGGACGTGCTGGAGAAACTGGGCGTCAACGATCCGGTCTTCGACGTGGCGAAGGAACTGGAGAAGATCGCGCTCAACGATCCTTACTTCATCGAGAAGAAGCTCTACCCGAATGTCGATTTCTATTCGGGCGTCATCCTCTCGGCCATTGGTTTCCCCACGGACATGTTCACCGTGCTCTTCGCGCTCGCCCGCACAGTGGGCTGGGTCGCGCAGTGGAACGAGATGATTTCCGACCCCGAGCAGAAGATCGGCCGTCCGCGCCAGCTCTACACGGGCTCCGCACAGCGCGACTACACACCCATCAGCGCGCGCTGATTCGGACACCAGACCAAAAAAGAAGCGCCGGGGGAAACCTCGGCGCTTCTTTTTTGTATGAGCCATTGTCAAAAAAGCTCAGCCCCAGGCGGGAAGATCCAGTGTGAAGCGTGCCCCCTGCCCCGGCGCGCTTTCCAGCGTGATGTCGCCCTGCATCGCACGGGCCAGCGTACGCGAGATATAGAGGCCCAGCCCACTTCCGCCGCTCTCCTGCGCGCCCAGCCGCTCGAACTTGCCAAATACGCGCTCATGATCGTCTTCCGCGATGCCGCGCCCCTGATCGGCAACGATCAGGCTCGCCCGTCCATCCTCGGAGCCATCCACCCGCACCCAGATGCTGCTTTCCTCGGGTGAATAGCGCACGGCATTGCCGATGAGATTGACGAGAATCTGAAGTACGCGACGATATTCGGCACGGGCCGAAAGCTTCTCGCCGATTGGCGGCGTAACAATCGTTATTCTCCGGTCCGCCGCCTTCACACCGAGCAGGCCCGCCGCGCGCCGCGCGAGATCGGCAAGATCCACTTCCTCCTCGGCCGTGGTGAAGCCGGGGCGTTCGATCGCCTGAAGATCGGCAAGATCGTCGACCAGCGCGACAAGATGACGCCCCGCCGCCGCAATATCCGCCGCATAATTGGCATAATCCTGCCGCAGCGGCCCTTCGAGCTGGCTGGAAATGGTAGACGCATTGGCAATGATCCGCCCGAGGGGGCGGCGCAGCGCATCGTCCAGCCGACGGGAAAGATCGGCGCCGAGAAGCGGTGTCGCATCCCGCAGAACCGGCTTCCCCTCGCTCTCGTCATGGCTGGTTCCGGCAGCGGCGGCCAGCGCGAGGCCGAGTGCGCGCGCGTCTTCGGCGCGGGTCGCGCTCCCCTGATAGCCCAGCAGGTGCCCATGCAGATCAAACAACGGCACGCCCGAGAGCAGATAACGGATCGCCGGATCGACGCGCAGCACAGCCGCCTGCCGGTGAAACGGCGCGCGCCGCGCCAGCGCCTCGACAAGGGGCATGGCCTGCTCGCCAGCGGCATTATCGTCCATCAGGACGAAATAGCTGGCCAGGGCCTGCCCCGCCTCGGGCGGTTCGTGCCCCAGGCCTTCATTGTCCGCTTCCGTGGGGAAGAACCGCATCCGGCTGTCAATCCGCCAGCTCCAGCCTTCCGCCCCGCCAGCGGCAACACGCAATGCGCTGGCCCGATCCTCCGAGATGACGCGCGGCGATCGCTCGTTCCAGTCCGTAACGGAGAGGCGCAGACCACCCTCCTCGGGGACCACGCGCACCCACATGCTGATATCTCTGTCTTCCCGCGCGATCTCCACCGCGCGCGAAATCGACATGTTAAGCCGCTGCGCCAGCCGCACCACATCCGCGAGCGCCGGGACGGCAATAGGGCCATCCGGCGCCCCCCCGGCCTGCTCCTGCAACTGCAGAAGCGCCCGGTCCGCCTCGCACAAGCGCCCTTCCCCATCGACCATGGCGTGAATCGGCTGGATGAAGAGTTGCGGCGCGTTCATGCCACACCCCGATCAATGAGCGCGAGGCGCATGGCAAGGGGTTCGGGCCCGGAAAGCCCGGCAATCACGGCTTCGGTCTGTTCGTCCGTCCGGCGACGATAACCCTCGATGAAATGGGCGATGGCGGCGCTGTCCATCTCCGCGCCATCCACGATGGAGAGCGCCTGCGCCGTCCGCAACGCCGTCTCTTCCTCAATGCCCATGGCGTGCAAAATGCCGATCCGGCCATCGGGCACATCGTCGAGCAATGCAGCGAGCGCCGCAACCAGTGCCAGATTCAGCGCCTGCGCCGCCAGTGCCGCAAACAACAGCAACCGGCGCTCCCGCAGTGCCATATTGGCGAGACGTCCACGCGCCGCCGGCTCGACAGCCCGCGCGAATCGCATGGCGAGCGCATATGGCCCCACAGCTTCATCATGCCGTGCCGTGGCGAGCGCGGCTGCCCCGCCAATCGCATCAATGGCATCCCGATTTGTCTCGCCGGTCTGCCGCTCACACCCCTGCACGAGCAAGGCGGCGGCGGCCCAGGCAAGATCCGCGTAAATATCGGCGGGGAGATCCGGCCGGATCGGCGCGTCGAGCGCAGCCGGGGCAAGCCAGCGCGCCTCGGCGAGATTAAGGGCGATGAGACTCGCCGTGGGATCAGGCTCGTCCGCGAGCAGCGCGGGTGTATCCTCACCCGCCTGAGGCTGCGGCGGCACGGGGGTCTGCGCGCCGCGCGCGACCAGCACCAGCGCCGCACGGAAACGAAAATGATCGATCGTCGCCTGTGCCAGCAGTTGCGGCTCTGCCTCCAGCGCCTGCCGGCAATAGGCTGGCCCGAGCGCTTCGGTGACCGCAGCCGTCGCCGGCCGCATGATGTTAAGGCCGATCGCAAGCTCTATGGCATTGAGGCATCCGCCGATTTGCGCGCGCGTCTCGGCCGCCAGCGCGTCGGTCCAGCGGGAGGCCGGAGCACCCAGCACGAAGAGCCCGTCGACACTGCGTGCCCGCGCATCCGCCGCAGGCGAGCGCCGGCCAGCCCAGATCGGCTCGACGGGTTGCCACCCGCCGCCAGAGTGATCGCGGCCACCGTTCATCCCGTCGTCTTATTCCCACCTCGTTAAAATCTTCTAAACCATAATTAAGGTTTTGCGACCTCCCGCGGTGATTTTCGTAGGGTAAGGGCACCCAGCGACAAAGCACCGACCAGCCCCAGCGCCAGCGGAACAAGCCCCGCAACGACACCGGCCAGCATTATGACAAGCGCCGTTGGGATATCCGGACGCAGCGCGGGCCATTTTTCCGGGCCAGCCTCATCCGCCCACCGGCTTCCCTCCGGCGGGGCGACCGCAACCAACGCGCCGATCGCGAGCAACACAGCGATGATCGCGAAGCCGGCTCCCGCGCCGACCCGTAACGCTATCGCCGCAAGCGTCGCCAGCATCATGGCGTCAAGCGTCGCCATCTCACGAAACGGCGGCGGCGGATACAGGAGAATGCGCCCGGCCTCCCGCGCTGTACCGCGCAAGGCGCATGCGAGCAGCGCAAGCGCGATCCCCGTGACGGGCCAGCCGAACGCGGCAAGGCCAAGGCCCAGCACGCCGGCCGCAAATGCAGGCGCTTTCAACATCCCGGGCGCGATCTGCCGACGCACGATAATGCCGGCCAGAGCCTTGCCAACCGGCGCGACGAGGCGTGCCAGAGGCCCGGTTCGTGCACCCGGCGTCGGGTCCGGAGCGCTGGCAATCGCCTCCAGAGCACGGTCCGCGCCACCGTCATCTTCAATCCGCACCAGCTCCCCATGCATCGCATGTTCCGGCGAAATGACGAGACGGCCGGCGCCCTGCTGCACGGCGGCCCGCACCAGAGTCGACATCAGGTCCCATTCGCCAAGCATATCTATGGTATCGAGCACCAGCACCCCCTCGACCAGCGCCGCCCCGGCCCATCCGTCCTCCGCGTCAATCCGCTCCAGCCATTGCGTCGCGGCTACATGTGGGGCGACCAGCAGCCGGGGCGCGGCCCCTGCGGCAAGCGCGGCAAGCGCGCTCTGCGGAATCAGCATGGCGTCGGCGAGAATGAATACGCGGTCTTCCGGCGTGATATGGGCGGCAAAATCCGGCATATCGCGAATGAGCGCCACCGTGACGCCCGGCCAGCCGCCTATCCGCTCGGTAACCTGAGCAAGCGCCGGCGTCACGACATCAGAATCGACATGGATGAGCAGCACGCGCGCGCCGGCATCCACCATCTGCCGGGCCTGATGCTCAATGAACGGCGCACCGCCAAAGGGCAGCAGCGCGGCAAACGCTCCACCCGTGATGGCATGGGAGCCGGAATAGGCCGCGTCAGGCTGGCCGACCTTTCCGGCCGGCAGCCGCGCGCTCAATATTGCGATCAGCGACATGGAAAACGGCCGTTGGAAACAAGTGCGATTGGCCGCTTGTGGCCAAGAGCCGCGCCTTTTTCAAGCCGTGCGCATCATCCTCGCGCGAATAGGACGAGCCGTCATTCCCCGGTGAAGGCGATCCGCAGCCGGCGCTGGATCACCGGATCGCCCGGCGCGCTCTCAATCGCCTCATCGGCGAGCGCAACGAGATCATGCGCGCCGAAGCTGGCGCACAGCCCTTTTAAACGGAGCGCCGCCATCAGCCAGTTCGCATCACAGCGTGACCGGGCGAGAAGATCGATCTGGCGCGCGACTCCCTCGCTGAAGGCAGCGCGCAGTTCTTGCAGGAGTTCCGGATCGGAACCCACCGCCGCGTTCAGCGCTATGTCCATGGTGCCAGGATCGTAGGCCATTTGCCAAAAATACCGGGCGAAAGGTTAATGAAGGGTAAAAGAATGGATTTCCACAGCGACGGATCGCCTCTAGACTTCACCCCCGATACAGGAGGCGAAGCGAAGCGGGCGGCCCGTTCTTCCCCATCCACGCATAAGGAACGGCGAAAAGTAGCGTGAGCAAATCCGGCACCAGCAAGTCATGGACAAGGCAGGCGGATGACTATCCCTCGGGCTGGGATGAACCCGCATTCCCAAATGCACAGCCAGACGATCCACGCCCGACGCTGCTGCTCGAAACGCCCCAAGGCCACGCCGTGGCGGCTCCCGCTGCCCATCGGTATCGCACGAGCGGCGCGGTCATCGCCTTCGCATGTCTCGCGGCGGGGCTGGGCTGGATCGCGTTTCTCGTCATGCGCTATATCGCGAGCGACGGCGTGGGCTATCAGGGGGATATCGTCGCGACGACAGCCCTCGCCTGCTCGCCGCTGATTCTTCTTGCTGTCATCGCGCTCGTGGCCCTCTTCCTTCTGCGCGAGACGCCCGCCGCCGAAGTCCTGCCGCTGTTCACCCCCGGCACCGAACGCCTCACGCACAGCGCCCTCGCCTCAGCGGAGCGGCTGAGCGACGCGCATGTCCAGATGCAGGAACAGAGCGAGGCGCTGGTCGCCCTCGCGGAAGCCGCCACCGGTGCGATGCTCGGCTCTGTGCAGGGCCTGACCGCCGAAAATAGCCGCATCGGCGAGAGCCTCGACAATTCCTCGCGAACGCTCGCCGCGCTCACCGAGCAGCTCTCGACGCTGGGCGATGTCGCGCCGCGCATCGAGGACCGCATCGCCACCCTTGCCGAAACGCTGGAAAGCGCCGGCCGCAATCTTGCGAACCAGAGCCGCAGTCTGGAGGAGCAAATCTCCGCCGCCGCGCTGGTCGCGGAGGAAGTGCGGGCTCAGCTCGACACCAGCAATGACGACGTGCGCCGGCAAATGATCGGGCTGCGATCCGATGCACAGGCCACGGGAGAGGAACTGGCCGGCCTCTCCGAGATTGCGTCGGCGCGCATCGACCTCACACTTGAGCGCGTGAACACGGTTCTGTCCCTCGCCGGGCAAAAGATCGAGGCGCAGAATAATGCGCTGGATGAGCTGGTGAACCGGAGCACCCAGGCCATTGACGGCGCAGCCGATCATTCGTTCGAACGCTTCTCGACCCATTGCGACGAGATCGCCGCGCGGCTCGATTCGCTCGGCACGCGCCTTGACAGCCAGAGCGAGAAGAGCCGCAACTGGCTGGATGGGCTCACGCAGAGCATCGCCGTTCTTTCCGCGCAATTCGACGCGCTGGAAAGCGCCGCGCTGGATCGCACCCAGCGGCTGAACAGCGCCGTCACCGCGCTCTCGGGCGAAACCCAACGGTTGGGTGAAGCGCTGGATGCGAGCGACACATCCTCCGCCCAGCTCATCGCGCGGGTCGAGGCGCTGATACTCACGCTCGATAGCAGCATCCGCGAACTGGATGAGAGCGTGCCTGCCGCCATCGGTCGCGCCGAACAGCACATGGCCACGCTCACCGGCCGCATTGCCGATGCCGGGCCAGCCATAGAGGCGATGGGCGCCGTCGCCGGCAATGTCGCCCACAGACTTGGAGAATCGGACCAGATCGCGCGCGCGCACGTCCAGCGACTGACCCATGTGCTGCAACGCTCGCAGGGCGTGCTTAATGCGCAGAAGCAGCAGATCGGCGACCTCGCGCAGGCAATCGAGGCAGCCAATGGCCAGATCGGCCTGCTGGGCGAATCGGTCGGGCCGCAGATGATCGCAGCGCTGGAGCAGGTGCGGGTGGCCGCGGATGCCGCCGCCGCCCGGGCGCGCGAGGCGATCACCGCGGCCGTGCCGGATGCCGCGCAGGCACTTGGTGCGGCCAGTGCTCAGGCCATGGAAGCGGCCATGGCCCGTTCCGTCACCGAGCAGCTCGATCGCGTGGCGCTTGTCGCGGACAATGCGGTGAAGGCCGCGCATCGCTCAACCGACAAGCTCAACAGGCAGATGCTGGCGCTGACGGACAGCAGCACGGCGCTGGAACAGCGGCTCGCCGCAGCCGGTGCCATGGTCGAGGAGCAGGATCAGGAACTGCTTTCCCGCCGCTCGTCCGACCTTATCGATGCGCTCAACAGCCGCGCTCTGGACGTGTCCAAATGGCTGGATACCGATGTCGGCCAGCTCGACTGGGGCAATTATCTGAAGGGTGACCAGAACTTCTTCACCCGGCGCGCGGTGCGCCTGCTATCCGGCGGCGAGGCGAAGGATATCGGCCGGCTCTACGCGCAGGATGCGGACTTTGCCGAACATGTGAACCGCTACATCGCAGACTTCGAGACGCTGCTGAGGGGTGTATTGAAGACCCGGCACGGCAGCGCTCTTGCCGTCACCATGCTCTCGTCGGACATCGGCAAACTCTATGTCGCGCTCGCCCAGGGCATTGACCGGCTGCCGCCACGCTAGACCGGCAGGTCAATCCTGCGGCGGTTGCGGCACGAGCGAGAGCAACGTCTCGGTCGTGATCCAGCCAAAGCTGTAGTTGAGGTAGAAGATGCCGAACAGCACGGCCGAAACCAGCGTCGTGCGCCAGATGATGCGCCAGCCACTGAAATTGGCCGGCGCGCTCTCCACCTGACCCGGCACTTTGGCGGCCCCCATCTCCTCGGCGGTCTTAACGCCAAACGGCAGAACCACAAAAAGGCTCATCATCCAGAACAGGAAGTAGATGGCGGCAATCGTCGTCAGGCGCATAATAAGCCTGCCCTACAGGCTGATGATCGTCACGTCGACCACCGGCTTCTTGCCGGTCCACTCCGTCGCCACGCGCCGCACGCCGATCCGCAGCGCTTCCCGTAACGCTTCGAGATTGCCGCGATGGCGCTTTTCCCCGGCGATGCGCCGGGCTGCGGCGGCAACTTCCGCGACGAATGCCTCGCGCTCTTCTTCCACCGGCACACCCTGGCAGCGGACATCCGGCGCCCCGGCCAGCACCGTGCCCTTCATTGCCAGGCCCACGCTCATATGGCCATTCACCATCAGCTTGCGGCGTTCACCCATCGTCGCGCCATTGGCCGGGAGGATGACATCCCCATCGAGCACCAGCCGCCCGACGGCCGCCTCGCCGATCTTTGCCGGGCCATCAGGCGCGAGCCGCACGATATCGCCATTTTTCTGCAAGATCGCGCGAGGCACGCCTTCGGACAGCGCCAGACGCGCCTGCTCGGCCATATGGCGGATCTCGCCATGCACCGGCACCATGATCTCCGGCCTGATCCAGCCATACATGGCGACCAGTTCCGGCCGGCCGGGATGGCCCGAGACGTGAACGTGCGCCTGCTTCTCGGTAATCATCACCACGCCCTTTTCGGCGAGCGCATTCTGAATGCGGCCGATGGCAATCTCGTTGCCGGGAATCTGCTTGGAGGAAAACACGACGGTATCCCCCTCGACCACCCGGATCGGATGCTGATCGAAGGCGATGCGGGCCAGTGCCGCGCGCGGTTCACCCTGCCCGCCAGTCGCGATGATCATCGCCTCGCGCGGCGGCACCGCCATGATCGCATCGAAATCGAGCGTCGGCGGAAAGTCCGCCAGATAGCCGCACGCCTTTGCCGTGCCGATGATCCGGTCGAGCGAGCGCCCTGCGACACAGAGCTTACGCCCGGAAAGCCGGGCCACCTCGCCCAGCGTCTGAAGCCGCGCGGCATTGGAGGCGAATGTCGTCACCACGACCCGCCCGCGCGCCGCCTGCACGCTCTCCAGCAGATCCGCTTTTACCGATCCTTCCGATCCGCTCGGCTCGGGATTGAAGACATTGGTGCTGTCACACACCATCGCCAGCACGCCCTCATCCCCGATCGCGCTGAGCTGCCCCGCGGTCGCCGGCGCGCCAATCTGCGGCGCATCGTCCAGCTTCCAGTCGCCCGTGTGAAAAATAGTGCCGTGCGGCGTGTCGATGACCAGCGCGTTGCCTTCCGGTATCGAATGGGCAAGCGGCACATAGCGGAAACCGAATGGGCCGAGCGCCACCCGCTCATCCCGGCCCACGACATGAAGGTCGAGCCGGTCGGCAATGCCCTCTTCCTCCAGCTTGCCCCGGATGAGCCCGGCGGTAAATGGCGTCGCGTAGAGCGGCACGCCCAGATCGCTCGCCAGATAGGGGATCGCGCCGATATGATCCTCATGGCCGTGCGTCAGCACGATGCCGAGCAGGTCATCCTTGCGTTCCTCGATAAAGGCGGGGTCCGGCATCACCAGATCGGCGCCGGGCGCCGCCGGGTCCTCGAAGGAAATGCCGAGATCGACCATGATCCACTTACCACGGCAACCATAGAGGTTGAGGTTCATCCCGATCTCGCCCGAGCCACCCAGGGCAAGGAAGAGCAACTCGTCTCCAGGGGTCGTCATGCCGTCGCGATACTCCGCTCGTAAAGGCGCACCAGGCCATTGATGGTAAGGTCCGGCACGATCGCGTCGAACACATTGGTCTTCTCATCGAAGAGGACGGAAAGCCCGCCGGTCGCGACGACCTTGGCCGGACGGCCAATCTCCTCCCGCATCCGTGAGACGAGGCCTTCCATCATCGAAATATAGCCCCAGAACACGCCGATGAGCATCTGGTCTTCTGTATTGCGCCCAATGACGCTGTCATTTTCCGGCGCGGTGATGCCGATGCGCGGCAGCTTGGCGGCGGCCGCCACCAGCGCATCAAGCGAAAGATTGATCCCCGGCGCAATGATCCCGCCTTTATAGGCGCCGCTATAATCGACATGGTCAAACGTCGTCGCGGTCCCGAAATCGATGACGATAAGATCGCCGGGATGCGTGGCATGGGCAGCAATGGCATTCACCACACGGTCCGCGCCCACTGTCTCCGGCGCCTGCACATCGAGCACGATGCCCCATTCGACCGGCGCGCGCCCGGCGACCAGCGGCTCGGTCTTGAAATATTTGCGCGCCAGCACCTCCAGATTATGCAGCGCGCGCGGCACCACAGTCGAGATGATGACCGCGGTCACATCCTTCATGGCCAGCCCTTCGAGCTGGAGGAGCTGGTTCACCCACACCGCATATTCGTCGCCCGTGCGGCGCGGATCAGTCGCGATCCGCCAGCGCGCGCGGATCTCACCTTTCTCGACGAGCGCGAAGACGACATTGGTGTTCCCGGCATCAATGGCAAGCAGCATGGCGCGTGCCTTCCCCTCTCCGTTCAGCAGCCTCGGATGAGGCCGACATCGCCAGCATGGATGGCACGGCTCCCTCCGTCATCCAAGCCTACAATCAATTCGCCGCGCGGCCCGAGGCCGGCAAAGCTGCCGCGTACCGTCTCCCCATCCGGGAGATGGACGTCCAGCCGCTCCCCCGGCCGATGGGCGGCAGCCAGCCATGGCGCCTGCACCACCGCCAGTCCACCCGCCCGCCAGCGCGGTAGCCACGCCGCGAAACGCGCTGCCAGCGCGGTCATGACCAGCGCGGCATCCATGGCTGCGCCGCCCGGCAGATCCACAAGCGCCGCGACATCCCGATCCGGCAAATCCGGCGCGCCCGCGACGTTAATGCCGATCCCGATGATTACGCCCCACGTCACCCGCTCCAGCAAGATACCGGCAAGCTTGGCATTCGTGCCGCCCGCCAGCACATCATTGGGCCATTTGAGACGGATTGGCGCATCGGGCAGAAGCGCGGAAAGCGCCTCATGCACCGCCACGCCCGCGACGAAGGACAGATCCGTCACCGGCGGATCGCCCGGGCCGAGCACAACCAGCGTGGAGGCAAAGAGATTTCCCGGCGCGTCCAGCCACGCTCTGCCGAGCCGTCCCCGCCCCCCGGTCTGACGCGTCGCGCGGAGCCAGCGCCCTTCGGGCCAGCCATCGTCCGCGAGCCGGCGCAGATCATCATTGGTCGACCGCGTCTCCGCGACGACGACAATATCCGTGCTCAACGCCCGTCAGATCCGGTGGTCGCGCGCCTGCTCAGAAGAGCGCCGCCGCCGCCGCCGCGCTCGCGCCATCCAGCAGCGGGTTGAAGACATAGCCCACCACGATGATCGCCGCGCACACCGTGATGATTGCGTAATCGATCACGCCACGCGGCGGGCCATAAGGCTCGGCCGGCTCATCCATGAACATCGTCTTCACGATCTTCAGATAATAGAAGGCACCGATGACCGACCCCAGAATACCGATCACCGCCAGCGGCGTGAGACCGGCGCTGACCGCGGCATCAAATACCAGGAACTTTGCCCAGAAGCCGAAGAGCGGTGGAATGCCGGCAAGGCTGAACATGAAAATGGCGAGCGCCGCCGCAAGGCCCGGCCGCGTCCGCGCAAGGCCCGCCATGCTGGCGATGCTCTCAAGCGGCCGGCCAGCGGCATCACGCATCTGCAGAACGCAGGCGAAACCGCCAATGGTCATCACCACATAGATGGTGAGGTAGCTCATCACCGCCGCCACGCCTTCCGCCGTGCCCGCCGCAAGACCAATGAGCGCGAAGCCCACATTATTGATCGAGGAATAGGCCAGAAGCCGCTTGATGTTGGTCTGGTAGATCGCCGCCACGGCACCAAGCATGATGGAGGCGATCGCGCAGAAGATGATGATCTGCTGCCAGGTCACGCCCGCCGGCCCGAAGGCACCAATGGCGACCCGCGTGGTCAGCGCCATTGCCGCGACCTTGGGCGCACTGGCGAAGAAAGCGGTGACGGGCGTTGGCGCACCTTCATAAACATCCGGCGTCCACATGTGGAATGGCACCGCGCTGATCTTGAAGGCGAGGCCGCAGAACATGAAGACGAGACCGAAGAGCGCGCCCTTGCCCACCCCGTCTGACACGGCCGTGGCGACGCCGGCAAAGCTCGTCGTGCCCGTGAAGCCGTAAAGCAGCGACATGCCATAAAGCAGGATGCCGCTCGCCAGCGCGCCGAGCACGAAATATTTGAGCCCTGCCTCAGCCGAGCGCGTGTCCTGCCGCATGAAGCTCGCCAGCACATAAGCGGCGAGACTGTTCAGCTCCAGGCCGACATACAGTGTCAGGAAATCCGTCGCGGAGACCATCATCGCCATGCCGATCGACGCCAGCACGATCAGCACGGGATATTCCGCGCGCATTGAGCCACCATCCTCAAACCAGCTTGGCGAGAGCACGATGCACGCGGCGGCGGCAACGAAGATCAGCGCCTTGGCAAAGGCCGCAAAGGCATCCGCCCGGTAAAGCCCGTCGAAAATCGTGCCAACGCCGTGAACGGCGGGATCGAACAGGGTCGCCAACGCGATGAGCAGCGCAACGACACCCATCCAACAGACGGTGCGCGCGGCGCTATCCCCGGCAAAAGCCGCGACAAGCAGCATGACAAGGCCCGAGACGGTCAGCACCAGTTCGGGCGTGACCGCGACGAGGGAAACGGCGTCGATCATTAGTGCGCCTCCCCATGCGCTGTATGCTCGGCAGGTGCATCATGCGCCCCGTGCGTGGCGGTTGCGGCGGCAGCTCCGGCCTTGCCCATGGCAAGCTGGGCGTCCCCTTCCGGACGAGCGCGGTCGATCCGGGCGACAAGGCTCGTCACATTGGCCCGCATCGGCGCCAGAAAGCTTTCCGGATAGACGCCCATCCACAGCACCACAGCGGCGATCGGCGCGAGCAGCGCGATCTCACGCGGCGAAAGATCGGACATGGCGGCGACATCCGCCTTGTCGAGCGGACCAAAGACCACCCGGCGGTACAGATAGAGCATATACGCCGCGCCAAGAATGATGCCGGTCGTGCAGACGAGTGCCACCCAGCTCGATGCGGCATAGACCCCCATCAGCGCGAGAAACTCACCCACAAAGTTGCTGGTCCCTGGCAAACCAACCGATGCCATGGTGAACAGCATGAAGAACAGCGCATAACGCGGCATGTTGTTGGCGAGGCCGCCATAGCGGTCGATCTCGCGCGTGTGCAGCCGGTCATAGATGATCCCCACACAGAGGAACAATGCGCCGGCAACCAGACCATGGCCCAGCATCACCATCATCGCGCCTTCCAGCCCTTGCTGGTTGAAGGCGAACAGGCCGACGGTCACGATCGCCATGTGCGCGACCGACGAATAGGCAATGAGCTTCTTCATGTCGTTCTGCACGAGCGCAACGAGACTGGTGTAAACCACCGCGACCATCGACAGCCCGAAGGCCAGTGGCGCGAAATGACCCGACGCTTCCGGGAACATCGGCAACGAGAAGCGGATGAAGCCATAGCCGCCCATTTTGAGCAGCACACCGGCCAGAATCACCGACCCGGCCGTGGGAGCCTGCACGTGCGCATCCGGCAACCACGTATGGACCGGCCACATCGGCATCTTCACGGCGAAGCTCGCGAAGAAGGCAAGCCACAGCCAGTATTGCGCCGAAACCGGGAAGTCGTAGGCCATCAGCACAGGCACGCTGGTCGTCCCTGCCTCATGCACCATCCACAGCATGGCGATGAGCATCAGCACCGAGCCGAGCAGCGTGTACAGGAAGAATTTGTAGCTCGCGTAGATGCGATCCGCCCCGCCCCAGATGCCGATGATGAGATACATCGGGATCAGGCCGGCCTCGAACATGATGTAGAACAGGAAAATATCCTGCGCCGCGAACACGCCGATCATCAGCGTTTCCATGAAGAGGAAGGCGGCCATATATTCGCCGACCCGCTTCTGAATCGCTTCCCAGCTCGCGCCGATGCAGATCGGCATGAGGAAAACCGTGAGCACGATCAGCATCAACGCGATGCCATCTATGCCGAGCGCCCATGCGAACTTGCCAAAAATCGGCGCATATTCGGTATATTGCCACTCCGGCGCACCGGGCGTGACGTCAAAGCCCGCCCAGAGGATCAGGCCAAGCAGCAGGTCCGCAAGCGTGGCAAGCAGCGCGATCCAGCGCGCGGTCTGCGCGGACGAATAAAGACACGCTACAGCCCCCGCCAGGGGGATGGCGAGCATCAGCGAAAGAATGGGAAAGCCGGAGTGGGTCATTTCGGCAGGATCGCCCATGTTGCGGCCACGGCGAGCCCGATCAGCATCACCAGCGCGTAGGTCGAAAGGAAGCCAGACTGGAACGCGCGTGTGGCACGCCCGGCCTGAACGATGAGTGCGGCAGCGCCATTCGGCCCGAAGCGATCAATCCCGCCCTGATCGCCCGCCTTCCAGAAGAGGCGGCCGAGCCAGAAGGCCGGGCGCACGAAGATCCGGTCGTACAGCTCGTCGAAATACCATTTATGGCTGACGAAATCGTGCAGCACATAGAATTGCGACACGAACCGGGCCGGCCAGTCGGTATGGCGGATATAGGCGAGCCAGGCGATGACAAGGCCAGTGGCCATCACCGCGAAGGGCGACCATTTCACCCACAGCGGCACTTCATGCGCGGCGTGCATCAGGTGGCTATCGAAATAGAGCGTGCTTGCAGACCAGAAGCTGATCCCGCCCTCCGGCCCGACAAAACTGTTGTAGAAGGCAATGCCGCCAAACACCGCACCAATGCTGAGAATGATGAGCGGCACCAGCATGGGCAGCGGGCTCTCATGCGGATGATAGCCGGCCGTCCCATCCGCATCATCGTGATGATGCGGATGGGCGTGATCGTTCGCATGAGCGTGACCGTGCCCATGATCATCGCCATGGCCATGCGCATCGTGCACGGCATGCTGGATATGCTCGCTCTCGCTCCAGCGCGGCTTGCCCCAGAAGGTGAGGAACATCAGCCGCCAGCTGTAGAAGCTGGTGAGCAAAGCGGCGAAAATACCGGTGTAGAAGGCAAGCGTGCCGAGACCGCCGGCCGCATAGGCGCTCTCCAGAATGGCATCCTTGGAGAAGAAGCCCGCGAAGCCCAGCGCGGTGCCGGGGATGCCGACGCCGGTAATGGCAAGCGTACCGAGCAGCATCGCCCAGAAGGTCAACGGGATGTGCTTCCGCAGCCCGCCATAATACCGCATGTCCTGCTCATGATGCATGGCATGGATGACCGAGCCGGCGCAGAGGAACAGCAGTGCCTTGAAGAAGGCATGGGTAAGCAGATGGAACATCGCCGCGCCATAAGCGCCGACGCCCGCGGCGAAGAACATATAGCCAAGCTGCGAACAGGTCGAATAAGCGATGACGCGCTTGATATCATTCTGCGTCGTGCCGACGGTCGCGGCGAAGATACACGTCGCGGCACCCACGATGGTGACGACGGACATGGCAAACGCGCTCTGCTCGAACATCGGCGAAAGGCGGCACACCATGAAGACGCCGGCGGTGACCATGGTCGCGGCGTGGATCAGCGCGGAGACCGGCGTCGGCCCTTCCATCGCGTCCGGCAACCATGTGTGGAGGCCAAGCTGGGCGGACTTGCCCATCGCACCGATGAAGAGCAGCAGACAGATGACCGTCATCGTATCGAAACGATGGCCGAGGAAGCCGATGGTCGACCCCGCCATGCCCGGCGCGGCAGCCAGGATCGCGGGAATGTCGATCGTATCAAACACCAGATAGGTCGCGAAAATACCCATCATGAAGCCAAGATCGCCAACACGGTTGACGACGAAGGCCTTGATCGCCGCAGCGCTGGCGGAGGGCTTTTGATACCAGAAGCCGATGAGCAGATAGGATGCGAGGCCAACGCCCTCCCAGCCGAAGAACATCTGGAGCAGGTTATTGGCCGTCACCAGCATCAGCATCGCGAAGGTGAAGAGCGAGAGATAGGCGAAGAAGCGCGGCTGATCCGGATCTTCCGCCATATAGCCCCAGCTATACAGGTGGACGAGCGCCGAGACGCTGGTGACGACGACCAGCATCGTCGCGGTGAGGCTGTCGACACGCAGCGTCCAGCTCGCGTCAAAGCTGCCCGAGCGCATCCAGTGCAGCACATGCACCAGCTCCGGCTCGGCGGTGCCGGCAAGATAGGCGATGAAGATCGGCCAGGAGAGCGCGCAGGAGAGGAACAGCGCGCCCGTGGTGATGAGCTTGGCCGGCACATTGCCGATCATGCGATTGCCGAGGCCCGCGACAATCGCGGCGATCAGCGGCCCGAAGACGATGACGAGGATGGAATGCATGGCGGCGATCAGCCCTTCATCCGATTGGCGTCGTCGGTCGCGATGGTGGCGCGCCCACGGAAATAGATGACGAGAATGGCAAGGCCGATC
>JAMHVU010000010.1:0-185360 GCA_035911355.1 Sphingobium sp. | reverse complement strand
GCAACCCATTCCGGTTGACGAAAATGATCCCGCTCAACACCCGGCGATCGTCGACACGCGGTTTGCCATGGCTCTTGGGAAAGTAGGGCTCAAGCCGAGCCATCTGCTCGTCCGTGAGCCAATACAGGTCGCTCATCTTCAATCTCCTCGCGGAGCCTGAATCAGATCGAGCCGGTTATATCAATGGGTCCTGACCCTAACGACGTCCAGGTGCAGTTCTATGGCACAGGCGGAATAGTGCCCGGCGTTGCCTTTGATATTGAGGGTGCATTCCGTCACGGTGATGGTTTTCAAACCAATATCTTCAATGGCGATGACAGGGTCGGTGCCTATCGGGCCTATTCGGTTCGAGCCGGGCTCAAGGTAACGATCGGCGAAATAGGGTCATTGCTGCTGCGCTATACCCATGCGGACGTGGACGATTCCCGCCCGATGGCCAGCAATAGCTATGTGGATCCTGTACTCGGCGTTGGAGCGCCATATTTCGCCGTTCCAGGCAGTTACGCGACCAACCCGAATCTGGCGGCGCAGGATCTGCCGTCGTTCTTCACCTCACGGTCGGATACGGCGCAGGCGACGCTGAAGCTCGACCTCGGCTTTGCTGAGCTGGCATCCTATTCGCAATACCGGTCGGAAAAAGGCAACCAGTCGCAGAACATGGATGCGACGGCTCTGACCGTCTTCCAGCTCGGGCTGCCGGTTAAGAACAGTACGATCAGCCAGGAGCTCCTGCTGAACTCGAAATCAGGCGGGGCGCTCCAATGGACGGCTGGTCTGTTCTATTTCCGGAATAAGGACCGCTGGCTCACGTTCAGCGACCTTGGCGGCCCCCGCCGCGACCCTGCCGGCCCCAACCGCATCGGCGGTTCGGGGACGATCGTGGAGAGCTATGCGGCCTTCGTTGATGCGACCTGGGCGCTGACCTCGCAGGTGTTCGTGACAGCGGGGGCACGCTACGCGCATGATCGTGTAACCAATGCCTTTTATAACATCGGCACCGGGTCCTATCCTGTCCCCTCGATCAAGACCGACAAGGTTACGCCGCGCGTTGTGCTGCGTTACAAGCCTTCGGAGTCATCGAGCATTTATGCGTCCTATACGCAGGGGTACAAGGCAGCGATCATCGATGTCGGTGGATCGTGCCAGAACCCGCCAGCATATGCCTGTAACAATGTGAAGCCGGAGCAGGTCAACGCATATGAGGTGGGGGCGAAGTTCGACAATCGGGCGCTGACAATTGAAACTGCGGCATTTTATTATGACTACAAAAACCTGCAGGTGTCGAGCTACCTTGCCGACGGCCGCGCCAACATCATGAATGCGGCCAGCTCGGAGATTTATGGCCTTGAAGGGTCTGTCCGCCTGCGCGCGGCGCGCGGACTTGATGTTAATGCGGGCGCTTCGTGGACACATGCGCGTTACAAGGAGTTCAATAACGCGCCGATCTATGTTGCGTGTACTAATCCGGTCACGTGCGGCGGTTATTCGTTCATCATACCGAGCGGGAATGTGCTGCGTAACGTGACCATGCAGCGGACGCCGGAGTTCACCGGCAATGTCGGCGCTGCTTATTCCGTCGATCTGGCAGGCGGCGAACTGCGGGCGTCGGGTAATCTCTACTACACATCTAAGTTCAATTTCGGCCCTTCAGGAATTCAGTTCCCGCAGAAGGGCTATGAGGTGGTGTCAGCTCGCGTGCAGTGGACGAGCCCAAGCAATGCATACACAATTGCGCTCTGGGGCGATAATCTGACGAACAACCGTTATATCACCGCCGTACAATATAATAGCTTCGGGCTGGGCGCGAACTGGAGCGCACCGACGACCTATGGCGTGGAGCTTGGCTTCAAGTTCTGATCGGATCGGTTCGTGCGGAAAGGGGGCACTCAGGCACGCGCCGGATGATACCGCTTGCCTTATGCGTCTGCGGTTCCCGGCGGTATGTCTGGCGTATTTACTAAGCTAGGTTGACAAATTCCGCAGCTAATATACAAACTAGGGTTAGCAGTTGAATGCGTGCTTTTTACGCCGTGTGATTCGAAAGGTTTTTTTAATGCCTCGCAAGCTGTTTGTTTCCGCCGCGCTGCCGCTGACAATGATGATCGTGGCGCCTCAGGCTGCTTTTGCACAAGATAATGGTGCAGCTGCTTCCGTTTCTGCGGCGGACGAGGGCAAGGCGCTGTACTCTGCCGATGGCCGCCGCATCGGGCCGATCTACAAGGTCGACAGTTCTGGTCGTGTAGGTCTGATTATTCGCGGCAAGATGGTTGTTGTGCCAGCGCAGACGATCTCGCGTGCGGACGGAAAATTGACCACGTCGCTGACGCTCGAGGAGGTCAAGCGTAGCAGTTGAGTCAAAATCAGGGTAAGATGTTTTCCATGGCCGCCTTATCGGGCGGCCATTTCATTTCAGGTGGGGCTTGTCCGTACGCTACCTAGTCCTGCGGATGTGCCGAGAGGTTGGAATAGAGTAGATCAATGTCGCTGCAAAAGCGTTTGATCTGGTCGCTGTCGAAGCCTCGCCAAGCCATTTCCTCGGCACGGACAGCGCATTCCTCCAGGCGTTCCGTCAATGCTTTGCCCTTCGCGGTGAGATAGACCGCATGGGCGCGGCCATCGACATCATGCTGCTCGCGCTTGGCTAACCCTTCCAGTACGAGGCGTTCAATCAGGCGTCCGGCTGAGGTTTGGCTGATTTCCAGCCGTTCGGCCACGGTCTTGTGCGTCGCGCCGGGATTGAAATTGAGAACGCCTATGGCTCCCGCCTGTGATCTCGTGACGCCGAGATCGGCCGCCAGTTCGTCAAAATGCGCGCGCATCAACCGCGCAACAACGGTGATTTTGATCGATGCTTTTCGGCGCGGATCGTCGATTTTCTCGATCGCATCCTGACTTGCCAAGGCATCCTCTCCCGCTGTGCTCCTGAATGCGACGTGGTAGCTTGAAAGGCGTCCGGAGGTCAAATACCGCCGGGCCACGACTTGGAAAATCGCGCTCACGCTGGCGATGTTTCGGACGACGGAACATGGCATCGGAGCCAACGACCAATGAGCGCATGAGCAAATATTGATCTCCCTGCCTTTGCAATAGGGCCGGAATATCGATGGCTTCCTGGCGAATATTGGTAGTGACTGCACGTAGTGAACTGGCTGCGGATTGAGGAACGCCGATAGCTGGCGAACAACATTCTCCTGCCGCAACGGGGAGGGCATCGCAGCGACGATGGTTCCTTGAAGAGGGCAATTTTCCGTTGCCCGGGCCGGCCGCATCCTTACGCTAAATATGCTGTGTGTAACTTCGATGAGTTAGGGAAAGACGAGATGGCAACTGAAATTCTTCTTCCAAAAATCGGCTTTTCCATGACTGAGGGGCAAGTTGCCGAATGGATGTTCGCTGATGGTGACGAGGTGACGGAAGGTGACGTTCTCTTCCTTCTCGAAGCAGACAAGTCGACCAATGAGGTTGAGGCACCTGCATCCGGCGTCCTCAAGATCGTTGCAGAGACCGGTGAAACCTACCAGGTTGGCGATGTATTAGGCTACATAGAAAATAGTTGACCGTGAGCACGTTAATAGGACTGTGCTGAGCTAGGCGGCGTTGACATGAGACGCCAATCATAGGCGCGCCGCAGCAAATTGAGATCTGACCTCTGATTTGTCTCCTGCTGAGCAGTCCGGAGACTATGATAGTCTGGGCCAGGCGAGAGACATTGAATGCCGAGCAAGAAGCATCAACCTGGAGAGAAGATCGGCAAGCTGCGTGTGGTTGAGATCGTGCCGGCCAGGGGCCTTTGACCACGGAAGCGTGTCGGTGGATCATCACCCACTTGCGGATGAGCCCGAAGGTGCGGTCGATCCCGGTATGATATTTGTAGCCGAACATCTGCACCATGGTCTGCATCGGGACTGGCATGCGCGCCTCGCCGGCGTCGCTGCGCTAGAGGCTAACGATGACTGCATCTCCGTTAAGCCTCCGCAATATGGATCAGATCTGTCAGCCGTTCATCGTCCTCCGTCTCGCTATGGTGCATGAATGCATGATCGTTGGACTTGAACGCGAGAAGCGAAAAACTCGCTGAGAATATTGCGAAATGTGAAACCGTCGCGCGAGGCTATTTTGCCGATCAACTGGTTTGCTGTCGCGAAACGGCTTTCGGAATCCAGAAATATCATTTCTATTCAATAATTTGATGGAAATTCCGGCCCCGGAAAGGAAAATGGTGCGCCCGACAGGATTCGAACCTGTGGCCCCCAGATTAGGAATCTGATGCTCTATCCTGCTGAGCTACGGGCGCCCGCATGCGGCTCTATTGGGCGGTCGGTGCGTGGTCAACTCTTCGCCGAAGGATGTCCTGCCCGATGAGTGGAGGCATCATGCCTTCAGTCGTCACCACACTTGACCGCTGCGCCCTGTATCTCTAGGCCGCGCGCCGTTACGGGTCCCCGCACGGCGGGGCGCAAGAGGGAAGTCCGGTAAGCGGGTAGGCCGCAAACCCGGCGCTGTCCCCGCAACTGTGACCGGTGAGCCACGCGCCATGCATGCCACTGGAGCCGAAGGGGTCATTTGCCCCGATGGTCCGGGAAGGCGGTGCGGCGGCGATGATCCGGAAGCCAGGAAACCTGCCCGTTAACAGTCTGTCCTTCGCCGGTCGGGAGGTGCCGGTTGAACGGGGTTGAAACCCTCGCGTGACGACATCCCCTGAAGGTGACGGTGCCGACCCGAAAGGGCCGGCTGCCGGAGCCCTATATATGAGGACGAGTCATGTTGACGACGATCAGACCCTTTGGATGGGCGCAGATATTGGCGCTTGGCGTATTTATTCCCACAGCGGCGGCAAATGCCGAAGATGATCTGTCGACTAACATCATCGTAACGGCGGCGGGTACGCCGCAAGATCGTGACGAAAGCGGGCAGGCAATCACGGTGATCGACGCGGCAGCCATTACCCGTGCCCAGCCGCGCAGCGTGACGGACATCCTCAACTATGTCCCCTCGGTGCGGGTCAACCGCAATGGTAATCTCGGCGCCGTCACCGGTGTCTCGCTGCGCGGCGCGGAGACCGGGCAGACGCTGGTGCTGCTGGACGGTGTGCGGATCAACGATCCTTCGAGCCCAACCGATGCGGTGGATTTCGGTAACCTCCTCATCGGCAATATCCGCCGCATCGAGGTGATGCGCGGCTCAAACGCCATTCCTTTCGGCTCGGATGCGATGGGTGGCGTCATCGATATTTCCACGCGCGATCCTGACGCGCGCGAGGGTTTGTCGCTCCGCGCATCGGGTGAAGGCGGCTATGCCGGCACCGCGCAGGGCGCGGCAGATATTGGCTGGCGGCAGGGCGATTTGCGCGTCGATGCCGGTATCGTCGGCTTGACCACCGACGGCATTTCTACGGCAGCTCGTCGTTTTGGCGCTACCGAGCGGGACGGGCTCACCAACTGGACCGGGCATCTCCGTATCGAGGCGCCGATTACCGAGGGGCTTTCCATCGACCTGCGTGGCTATGGAGTCGATGCGAAGTTTGATAATGACGCATTTTTCGGCGTGCCGGCCGACACCCCCAACACCAACCGTTTCCGGCAGTTCACCGGCTATGCCGGCCTCAAGGCATCGAGCTTTGGTGATGCGCTCGCAAGCCGTCTTTCGCTCACCTGGCTGGAGAACGGGCGCGACTATCGCTCGGCACCCGACGCGCCGGTCGATTATGGCTATCGCGGCCGGAGCTGGCGAATTGACTATCAGGGCAAGCTCGCTCTGGGAGCACCGGCCGATCTCGTCTTCGGCTACACGCATGATGCGCCGCGCTACCGCTACTCCGGTTTCGGGTCGAAGGAGCAGCACGAGGCGAACACCGACAGCATCCATGCCATGCTGATCGTGCGGCCGCTTGCGCGCCTAACAGTCACGGGCGGCGTGCGGCATGACGATCATAACCAGTTCGGCGGGGTCACCACCTTCGGCGCCAACGGCAATCTGGGGCTGGGCGACGGCAAAACCCGCATTCGTGCGGCCTATGGCGAAGGCTTCAACACGCCCTCGCTCTACCAGCTCTACGATGTCTGGAGTGGCAACGACACGCTGCGGCCGGAGCGCTCGCGCAGCTTCGATGTGGGGCTCGACCGCAGCTTTGCGGACGGCAAGGGCAATGTCTCGTTGACGCTCTTTACCCGGACCACCCGTCAGCAGATCGGCTATGTGAATTATGGCTATGTCAATATTGAGCGGACACGCGCGCAAGGTGTTGAGATCGAGGCGCGGCTGAGCCCGGGAGAGGGGCTCAACGCCACGTTTGCATACAGCCTTGTCGATACGCGCGACCGCTCGCCCGGCTCGGTCAACTATGACCGGCATCTTGCCCGCCGGCCAGTGCATGGCGTCACGGCATCGCTGGACAAGGCGTGGTCTTTCGGCCTCTCGACCGGCGCGACGGTAAGAATGGCGAGCGATGCCGTTGACCTGACCGCGCCCCGGGATCTCGACGGCTATATCCTCTTCGATCTGCGCGTATCGATCCCGCTCGGGCGGAATATCGAATTATATGGCCGGGTGGAGAATCTCTTCGATGAGGATTATGAGACGGTCTATGGCTATTCCACCTTTGGCCGCGCGGCCTATGGCGGGATCCGGGTGACATTGTGATGATACGCGCTCTGTCGTCTCTGCTTTTCACCGCGCTACTGGCGGGGTGCGGGGCACAGCCGATGGAGCGCGTTGCTGCAAGCGACGCGGGCACGCCGCAACGGATCATGTCGCTCAATCCCTGTATCGACGCGATTCTCGTTGCGGTGGCGGACCCGTCGCAGATTGTCTCGATCAGTCACTACAGCCATGATCCCGCGGCCAGCTCTCTCCCGATCGCGCTGGCGCGGCGTTTCCCGGCCAATTATGAAACCGCTGAGGAAGTGATCGCGGCGCGACCCGGCCTTGTGTTGCTGGGGGCGCATGTCGCCCCTGCAACGCAGCGGGCGATTGCCGGCGTGGGCGTGCGGATCGAGAGCGTGGGCGTGCCGGCGAGCATTGCGGAAAGCCGGGAACAGGTGATGCAGATCGCCCGGGCCGTTGGCCATGAAGCGCGCGGCGCGGCACTGGTCGCGCGGATCGACGCGGCGCTGGCTGCCGCGGCTCCGCCGCCCGGTGCTCGGCCAATTCCGGCACTGATCCGCATGGGCGGCGGACTGGTCCCGGGCGAAGGCACGCTGGCGGCGGAACTGCTCGACCGTACCGGCTTTCGTAACATGAGTGCATATTATGGCCTTGCCATGTGGGACATATTGCCGCTGGAGCCGATGATCGCGCGGCCGCCTGCCGTGCTGCTGACCAACAGGGGTGGATCAGGCGGGGAGGGCGGCGCGCTTGCCGCCGTGCCTCGAATGCGCGTTGCTGATTTCCCGGACCGACTGCTGCAATGCGCCGGTCCAAATCTCATTCCGGCCGCCGGCCAGCTTGCCCGGATCCGCGACGATCAGTCGCATGGGCAGTCGCATGGGCAGCCGCACGGGAAGCAAGCCGCCCTGGGAGGCCGGCTGTGACTCGATCCGCAAAAATCGGTCTGCTCGGCGTCGCGGTGCTGGCGGCGCTTGGGTTCGCGCTCATCGCGGGCAAGGTCTGGGTGCCGCTCTGGGGCATGGCCGCCGGAGATCCGCGTGCCGTCATCATGATGGAACTGCGCTTGCCACGTGCTCTGCTGGCGCTGGTGATCGGCGCGGGGCTTGGCATGTCCGGCGCGGCGCTTCAGGGCTATACGCGCAATCCGCTGGCCGATCCCGCGATCCTCGGTATTTCCGCAATGGCGGCGCTGGGCGCGGTCGGCGCGATCTTCATGGGGCTGGGCGCTTCGAACATGGTTGTGGCGGCCTTTGCCATGGCGGGCGCGGGCATTGCCGTGGCGGTGCTTGGCCTGCTCGCGGGGCGGAGTGCCAGCGCCGTTGCTTTTGTGCTTGCCGGAACCGTGCTGTCCTCGCTTGCCGGAGCATTGACCGCGCTGCTCATCACCCTTTCGCCAAATCCGTTTGCAACCTCCGAGATTATCACCTGGCTGATGGGGGCGTTGACCGACCGGGGCTGGGCAGAACTGGCCATTGCCACGCCATTGGTACTGGCCGGCATGGCGCTGCTGGTGACGCTGGCCCGTGCGCTTGATGCGTTGACGCTGGGGGATGCGGTTGCCCGGTCGCTCGGCGTGAGTCTGCCGCGTCTGCAAATGACCCTCGCATTGGCCCTCGCGCTCATCGTCGGCGGGTCAGTGGCGGTAACGGGCGTGGTCGGTTTTGTCGGGCTCATTGTGCCGCATATGCTGCGCCCGCTGTTTGGCGCGGAGCCCAGCCATCTGCTGTTTCCGGCAGCGCTGGGTGGCGCGCTGCTTGTGCTGGTGGCGGACAGCGTCGTGCGGCTGGTGCCGGGCGCGGGGGAACTGCGCCTTGGGGTCGCCATGGCACTCATCGGTGCGCCGTTCTTCTTCGCGCTGCTGGTGCGCTACCGCAGGACGCTGGTCTGATGTTGCGCGCAGAGGGCATTGGTGTCGAGGCTGACGACACCCGGTTGCTCGGTGATATCAGCGCGACCTTCGCGCCGGGTCGGATCACAGCCATTGTGGGGCCGAACGGGGCGGGCAAATCCACGCTGCTTGCCTGTCTGGCCGGGCTTATCACACCAGCGCAGGGCACAGTCTTGCTGAAAGATGCGCCGCTGGGTGGCCTTGGCGCGACTGCGCGCGCGCGGTGCATCGGCTATCTGCCGCAGGACGCGTCGCTTCACTGGAACATATCGGTGCGTGCGCTCGTCGCGCTTGGTCGTTACCCTTATGGAGACGTCGCCAGCGCGGCCGGTCAAGCGGCGATCGATCAAGCGCTGGACGAGGCAGGCCTGGCAGGGCTTGCGGACCGGCTGGCGGGGACCCTTTCGGGCGGGGAGCGTGCCCGCGCACTGCTGGCACGCGTGCTGGCGGGGCAACCGCGGTGGATTCTTGCCGACGAGCCGCTCGCCGCGCTTGATCTGGCGCATCGCGGCACGCTGATGGAAAGGTTGCGGGCTGCGGCGGCGCGAGGGGTCGGTGTCGTCATCGTCGCGCATGATCTTGGCCTTGTGGCACGGGCTGCTGACGATGCGCTGCTGCTGAGCGGCGGCCGCCTCATCGCGGCGGGGCCGGTGGCCGAGATATTGACCCCGGCGCATCTCGCTCCGGTGTTCGACGTGAATTTCACCTATGCGCTGATGGACGATGGACAGCGCGTGCTGGTCAGCAGAGAGGGCGCCTGACCCGCGCCTGCAAACCGCAAAAGGAGGCTTTGCCATGGTTCGGCTCAATCGCATCTATACGCGCACCGGAGATACGGGCGAAACCGGGCTGGTCGACGGATCACGCGTGGCCAAGGATGACGCGCGGATTGCCGCCATTGGCGATGTGGATGAACTGAATTGCGTTATCGGTCTTGCCGTGCCGCTCGTCACCGTCACGGACTTGCGGAGGGTGCAGAATGATCTGTTCGATCTGGGCGCGGATATCGCCACGCCGGGCGAGGACTTCACACCGAGTGACATGGTGCTGCGGATCACCGGCGATCAGGTCATCTGGATCGAGAGCGAGATTGATCGGCTCAATGCGTCGCTCGATCCACTGCGCAGCTTCATTCTGCCAGGCGGCACAGAGGCCGCAACGCGGGTTCACATAGCACGCGCCGTTGCCCGCCGGGCGGAACGCAGCGCGGTAGCGCTCGCGCGGCAGGTGGCGATCAACCCGCAGGCACTTGCCTATCTCAATCGCCTGTCGGACCTGCTCTTCGTGTTGGCGCGGATGGAAAATGGTGGGGGCGCGGGCGACATTCTGTGGGTTCCCGGCGGGAGCCGCGCGTAGCGAGACGCAGAGATTGACACAATATTCCGAGTGCGGCATATAGGAATATATGAATGAGACGGCCGCGCTTTTCCAGATTCTTGCCGATTCCACGCGCTTGCGGATTCTTTTTCTGCTGCGCGAGCTGGAGCTCTCGGTCGGTGAACTGGCGCAGGTGCTGGCGCTTGGCCAGCCAAGCATCTCCAAGCATCTGAAAGTGCTACTGGATGGCAATTTCGTGGTGCGCCGCAAGGAAGGCAATTGGGTCTTCATAGGGCTTGGCGATCCCGATCTGGTGGAACCGGTCTTCACTTTGCTCGATGGCTGGGATGAGGTGATCGGGGTCGGTTCGCTGCGGGATGCGGACAAGGCAAGGCTTACTGCCATTCAGACGGAACGGGCCGAAGAGGCCGCGCAATATTTCAGGGCTCATGCCGCCGACTGGAGCAAAGTGAATCAGCTCCATGCCGCAAGTGAGACTGTGGAGGCGGCGATCCTCAAGGAGCTCGCCGGGCATCGCATCGGCCGGCTGGTGGATATCGGGACGGGCACAGGTACGATGCTCACGCTGTTCCGGGATCGTGCCGAGCATATGATCGGCATTGATCGCTCGCCGGACATGCTGCGCTTTGGCCGCGCACGGCTGAGCGAAGCGGGCATCGCCAATGCCGAGTTGCGCCAGGGAGACATGAGCGGGCTGGTCCTGCCGTCAGCTTCGGCGGATACGGTCATCCTGCATCAGGTTTTGCATTACGCGCGCTATCCTGCCGTCGTGGTGGCGGAGGCGGCGCGGCTTCTGGCGCCGGGCGGGCGGTTGGTGATCGTCGACGTGGCGCCGCATGAACGCGAAGAGCTGCGGCGCGATCATGCCCATGCGCGCCTCGGCTTTGCGGATGAGGAGGTGCTTGGCTATCTCCGCGCTGCGGACCTCGATGCGAGCGTTGCTGACCATCTGACTGGCGGTGCACTCACTGTCACCATCTGGAGCGGCAAGCCCAGACAACCCCGACTAAGGGCCGTGCAATGACTGATACTCAAGCTTTCTATGCCGGGCGGGAGCCCCGTTTCATTGCGCCGGCGGACGATCTCAAAATCTCGTTCGAGGTTTTCCCGGTCCAGCCGGATGGACCGGCGCCGGATCCGGTTCCAGCAATCGAGCGGCTTGCGCCGCTTGGCCCGAGTTTTGTTTCGGTGACCTGCGGCGCCGCGGGCAGCAGCAGCCGCGATCTGACGCATACAACCGCCCGGCGCCTGAAGGAAGAAACCGGCGTGACGGCCGCCGCACATCTGACATGCGCGCGGGCATCCCGCGCGGAGGTTGATGCGGAAGCGCAGGCCCATTGGGACGCGGGTATTCGCCATATCGTTGCGTTGCGCGGTGATGGCGCCGAGCCGGGCGCCCCGTTCGAGCCGCACCCGGAGGGCTATCAGGGCGCGGTGGCGCTGATCGGGGGGCTCAAGCGTATCGCGCCCTTCGAAATCTCGGTTGCGGCCTATCCTGAAGTTCACCCCGATGCGAGCGATCGGGCGGCGGACCTCGATCATCTCTGGCGCAAGGTGGATGCCGGGGCGGACCGGGCGCTGACCCAGTTCTTTTTTTCCGCCGACAGATTTCTGCGCTTCCGCGATGATGCGGCTGCGCGCGGTATCGCGGTGGATATGGTGCCGGGTATCCTCCCCATCAGCAATGTCACGCGCACCCGGCGCTTTGCCGCGCAGTGCGGCGCGGTGATACCCACGGCGCTCGACGAAATGCTGGAGGGGCTGGATGAGCGTCCGGCCGAACGCAAACTCGTCGCCGCGACCATCGCCGCCGATCTTTGTATGCAGCTCCATGCCGAGGGTATACGGCAGTTTCACTTCTACACGCTCAATCGTTCTGAGCTGACGTCGGCCATCTGCCACATGCTCGGTCTGCGCCCCAAGGAGCATAATGATGAATAGAGCCGACCTGCTACGGCGGGAAGCCGCCGCGCGCATTCTGCTGACGGATGGGGGCTATGGCACCGAGTTTCAGGCTCGCAATCTCCGTGAGGAGGATTATCGCGGTTCACTGGAGCTGACGCGGGACCAGAAGGGCAACCACGATATTCTCGCGCTGACCCGGCCGGACGTCGTGGGCGCGGTGACGGCGGCCTATCTGGAGGCCGGATCGGACATCGTGTCCACCAATACGTTCAACGCCAATGTGATCAGCCAGGCGGACTATGGCGCCGAGCATCTGGTGAAGCCCATCAACATCGCTGCGGCGCGTATTGCGCGAGAGCTGGCGGATCAGTTCGCGGCGAAGGATGGCCGGCCACGCTTTGTCGCCGGCTCGATCGGCCCGACCAACAAGACGCTCTCGCTCTCGCCCGACGTCAATGATCCGGGCTATCGCGAGATCGATTTCGATTATCTCTGCGCGGTCTATCGCGAGCAGGTCGAGGCACTGCTGGAAGGCGGCGCCGACTTCATCCTCGTCGAGACGATCTTCGATACATTGAACGCCAAGGCGGCGATCATGGCGGTGGAGCAGGCCAGCGAGGCGCGCGGCGAGCCGGCGCCGATCATGCTCTCGATGACGCTTACCGATCTTTCCGGCCGCAATCTCTCGGGCCACACGGTTGAGGCGTTCTGGCATTCGGTGCGTCATGCCCGGCCACTCAGCGTCGGGCTCAACTGCTCGTTCGGGGCCGAGCAGCTCCGCCCGCACGTCCAGACGCTCTCCGAGACGGCGGACACGCTCATCATGGTCTATCCCAATGCCGGCCTGCCCAATGAACTCGGCGCCTATGATGAGGCGCCGGGAACGACGGCCGCCTTCGTGCGCGAATGGGCGGTCGCGGGGCAGGTCAACATTCTCGGCGGCTGCTGCGGTTCGACCCCGGCGCATATCGCGGCGATGGCGCAGGCCATAAAGGGTCTGGAGGCGCGTACCCCCAAGGTGCCGCCGGTCGTGACCCGGCTCGCGGGGCTCGAACCCTTCACCATGGTCGCTTGAGGCGTGACCGGGCAAATAGAATGGACGGTGCGCGAGGTCGGCCCCGCCGATGCTGCGGCGCTGGCGCTGATCGGCGCGGCGACCTTTCTGGAGACGTTCGCGGGCATTCTCGATGGGGGCGCCATCATCGGCCATTGCGCCGCAAAGCATGACGTGGCCGCCTATCGCGCCCTGCTCGCCGGCGGCGCCCGCGCATGGCTGGCGGAAGCGGTGCCGGGCGGCGCGCCGGTGGGCTTCGCGCTGGCCGGCACGCCCGATCTTGCCGTTGCCCGTGATGGCGACATCGAGCTCAAACGCATCTATGCACTCTCGCGTTTCCATGGCACAGGCCTTGGCGCCGCGCTGATGGCCCGGGTCGTTGCGGCGGTGGTGGGGCATGAGCGGCTGTTGCTCGGCGTCTATGCCGGCAATGCGCGAGCCATCGCCTTCTATCGCCGGCAGGGCTTTGCCGATATCGCCACACGCCGGTTCGACATAGGCGGGACGCTCTATGACGATCTCGTTCTCGCCCGCCCGCTTGCCGCCTGATTTTCCTCGATCCTGGACGTTTTCCCGATGACCGCTTCCCAATCCGCCTCCTCCCGCTTCGTCAATATCGGCGAGCGCACCAACGTCACCGGTTCCGCGGCGTTCAAGAAGCTCATCATGGCGGACGATTTCGCCAAGGCGGTCGAGGTCGCGCGCCAGCAGGTGGAGAACGGCGCGCAGGTCATCGACATCAACATGGACGAAGGCCTGCTCGACGCCGAGCGGGCAATGACGACGTTCCTGAAGCTCATCTCCGCCGAGCCGGACATCGCCCGCGTGCCCTTCATGATCGACAGTTCGCGCTGGAGCGTGATCGAGGCCGGCCTCAAATGCGTGTCGGGCAAGCCGATCGTCAACTCGATCAGTATCAAGGAAGGGGAGGAGAATTTCCTTCATCAGGCGCGGCTGTGCCGGCGCTACGGCGCGGCGGTCGTCGTCATGGCGTTCGACGAGACGGGGCAGGCCGACACCAAGGACCGCAAGATCGAGATTTGCGAGCGGGCTTATAAACTGCTCGTCGCCGATGGCTTCCCCCCCGAGGACATCATCTTCGATCCCAATGTCTTCGCGGTCGCCACCGGTATCGAAGAGCATAACAATTATGCGGTGGATTTCATCGAGGCGGCCAAGGAAATCAGGCGTCGTTGCCCCCATGCGCATATCTCCGGCGGGCTCTCCAACCTCTCCTTCAGCTTTCGGGGCAATGAGCCCGTGCGCCGCGCGATGCACTCGATCTTTCTCTATTATGCCATACCGGCCGGGATGGACATGGGCATCGTCAATGCCGGTCAACTCGATGTGTATGACACGATAGATCCGGAACTGCGCGAGGCCTGCGAGGATGTGATCCTCAATCGTCACCCGGATGCGACGGAGCGGCTTGTGACGCTCGCGGAGCGTTTCCGGGGCACCGGCGCGAGCGAGGAGAAGGCGCAGGCCGAGTGGCGCAATGAGAGCGTGACGGAGCGGCTCAAATATGCGCTGGTGAAGGGTATAGATCAGTTCGTGGTCGAGGATACCGAGGAAGCGCGCCTCGCCGCTGCCCGCCCGATCGAGGTGATCGAGGGGCCGCTGATGGACGGCATGAACGTTGTGGGGGACCTGTTCGGTTCAGGGCGCATGTTCCTGCCGCAGGTCGTGAAGTCGGCGCGCGTGATGAAAAAGGCCGTCGCCCATCTCATCCCCTTCATCGAGGAAGAGAAGGAACGGACCGGCGCCGCGCAGGGCAAGGGGCGCATCGTCATGGCAACGGTCAAGGGCGATGTTCATGACATCGGCAAGAACATCGTCGGCGTGGTGCTCCAGTGCAATGGCTTTGAGGTGGTGGATCTGGGCGTCATGGTGCCCTGGTCCGATATCCTGAAAGCGGCGAATGAGAATGACGCCGCGATGATCGGGCTTTCCGGCCTCATTACGCCCTCGCTCGACGAGATGGTGACGGTGGCGCAGGAGATGCAGCGCGCCGGCATGAGCTTGCCGCTGCTGATTGGCGGTGCCACGACCTCGCGTGTCCATACCGCGCTCAGGATCGCGCCGGCCTATGAAGGGCCGGTGATCCATGTGCTGGACGCGAGCCGTGCCGTCGGCGTCGCGTCCGCGCTCGTCAGCGATACGCAGGCCAATGACCTCATTGAGGGAACGGCGAAGGCCTATGCCGAGATCCGCGCGTCTCGTGAAGGAAAGGGCCAGTCCGCGCTGGCGCCCATCGAGGATGCGCGCGCCAACGCACTCGTCGTCGACCCCGCGCTCAAGCCGATCGCGCCGCTGGAGCCGGGCTTCCATGATTTCCCCGACTGGTCGCTGGAAGATCTGCGGCCCTATATCGACTGGACGCCGTTCTTCCGCGCGTGGGAATTGGCCGGCACCTACCCGGCGATTCTCGAGGATCAGGTGGTGGGTGAGTCGGCACGCTCGCTTTACCGTGATGCGCTCGCGATGCTGGATCGGATCATCGCCGAGAAATGGCTGGTCGCCAAGGGTGCCGCAGCGCTCTGGCCGTGCTGGCGTGAAGAAGATGACATCGTTGTGGATCATGCGGACGGGGCGGTGCGGCTGCCGTTCCTGCGCCAGCAGATGGTCAAGCGGGAAGGGCGGGCGAATAGCTGCCTTGCCGATTTCATCATGCCGCAGGACGACTGGATGGGCGGCTTCGCCGTCGCCATCCATGGCGCGGACCCGCACCTTGCCCGCTTCAAGGAGACTCATGACGACTATAATGATATTCTCCTGAAAGCGCTGTGCGACCGGCTGGCGGAAGCCTTTGCCGAGCGATTGCACCAGCATGTCCGCACGACGCTCTGGGGCTACGCGCCGGTCGAGCAGTTCGATAATGAGGCGCTGATCCGTGAGCAGTATCGCGGTATCCGCCCGGCCCCTGGCTATCCCGCATGCCCGGATCATAGTCTCAAGCCGTTGCTTTTTGATCTTCTGGGCGGCGCACCCGCAGGGGTCTCACTGACCGAAAGTTTCGCGATGTTGCCGACGGCCGCGGTCTCCGGCTTCTATTTCGGGCATCCCCAGGCACATTATTTCGGCGTCGCCCGGATCGGGCCGGACCAGCTTGCCGATTATGCGGCGCGGCGCGGCGTTTCGCTTGAGCAGGCCGAGCGATGGTTGCGTCCCAATCTCGACTGAGGCGCCGCATCGCCATAAAAGAGCAGCATAGTCAGCGCGCATGAGTCTCGTCGCGCGCGGAGTCGCGATCAAGGGGAAGAACGAAGTTGGCGCATATTGCCGTGATTGGAGCCGGCATCACCGGCATTACCACCAGCTACGCGCTTCTGGAGCGTGGGCACACAGTGACGATCATCGATCGGCTTCGCTATCCGGCGATGGAGACATCCTTCGCCAATGGCGGACAGCTCTCGGCAAGCAACGCCGAGGTGTGGAACAGCTGGGGGACCATCCGCAAGGGGATGGGCTGGATGTTCCGGCAGGATGCGCCACTGCTCATGAACCCGCGGCCAAGCATCCATAAATATGGGTGGCTGGCTGAGTTTTGCGGCGAGATTCGTGATTATCGCGCGCATACCGTGGAGACCACGCGCCTTGCGATCGCGGCCCGCGAACATCTCCTGGGTATGGCGGAGAAGGAAGGGATCGATTTCGATCTCGAAAAGCGCGGCATCCTCCATATCTATCGGAGCGAAGCCGCGTTCCGGCAGGCCGAACGGTCCAATCAACTGCTCGTTGAGGGTGGCCTGGAGCGTTATGCGGTAACGCCCGAGGAAATGCGGACGATTGAGCCGACGCTTCATGGAACCTATGTCGGCGGGCTCTTCACACCATCCGATTCCACCGGAGATATTCACAAGTATACGCGCGGCCTTGCCGAAGCTTGTGAACGGCGTGGCGCCCGGATGCAATTGAGTCGGACGGTGCGTGGCATAACGCCGCGCGGCGATGGTGTGCGGATCGATCTGATCGGTGAAGAGCCCGGCGCGGCGGTCGAGGTGCTGGAAGCGGACGCGGTGGTGATTTCGGCCGGGGTTGCCAGCAAGCATCTGGCGAAGATGGTGGGCGATCGGGTGAACATCTACCCGGTGAAGGGCTATTCCATCACCGTCTGCCTTGATGATGAAGCCAGCCGTGAGGCGGCGCCTTGGGTCAGTCTGCTGGACGAGGATGCCAAGATCGTCACCAGTCGACTCGGTGCGGACCGCTTCCGTGTGGCGGGGACGGCGGAGTTCAACGGCTATAACAAGGATATCCGCGCGGATCGAATCGCGCCGCTCGTCAAATGGTCAGAGCAGCTCTTCCCGGACATGGGGACGAGCCGGGTCATTCCCTGGGCGGGTCTGCGCCCCATGACGCCGGGCATGATGCCGCGCGTTGGCCGGGGCAAGGCGGAGCGGGTCTTCTACAATACGGGACATGGGCATCTGGGCTGGACGCTGTCGGGCATCACCGCCCACATGCTGGCAGTGGAACTGGATGAGGCCTTCCCGGCCTGAGAGGTGTGAGCGGACTCGCGCGTGATCCTTCCCATTGTCGGGATGGATCCGGGCAAGCGGATAATTTTTCATCCAGAAGAGATTCGCCGGCTTGCCCTTTCACGGGTGATCCGCTTAAGCCTCTCCTCCCATGGCGCGGTTCATATTCATCACCGGCGGCGTGGTCTCATCGCTTGGCAAAGGCCTTATGGCCGCCTCGCTCGCTGCGCTCCTTCAGGCGCGTGGCTACCGAGTCCGCATCCGCAAATTCGATCCTTATCTCAATGTCGATCCCGGCACGATGTCGCCTTACCAACATGGCGAAGTCTATGTGACGGACGACGGGGCGGAGACGGATCTCGATCTTGGTCACTATGAGCGGTTTACCGGTGTCGCGGCGCGACAGGCGGATAACGTGACGTCCGGCCGGATCTATCAGGAGATCATCCAGCGCGAACGGCGCGGAGACTATCTGGGTGCGACCGTGCAGGTCGTCCCGCATGTGACGGACGCGATCAAGGCATTTGCGGTCGCAGACACCGATGATCTTGATTTCGTGCTGTGCGAGATTGGCGGCACGGTGGGCGACATTGAATCGCTGCCGTTCATCGAAGCGATCCGTCAGCTCCGTAACGAGCTTGGCCGGGGCCGCTCGGTCAGCATTCATGTGACGCTGGTGCCCTATATTTCGGCGGCGGGTGAACTGAAGACGAAACCTACCCAGCACAGCGTGCGGGAGCTGGCCGCGCTTGGTGTCGCGCCGGACGTGCTGGTTTGCCGCTGCGAGAAACCGCTGCCGCAGAGTGAACGCGCGAAGATTGGTCTGTTCTGTAACGTGCCGACAGCTGCCGTCATCCCGGCGCTTGATGCGGCGAGCATCTATGCGGTGCCCGCGCAATATCATGCAGAGGGTCTCGATGAGGAGGTACTCCGCGCTTTCGGCGTTGAACCGGAGGGCACGCCGGATCTTTCGCGCTGGCTCGATATCATGGACCGGTTGGACAACCCGGAAGGTGAAGTGACGATCGGTGTTGTAGGCAAATATGTTGGCCTGCCGGATGCGTACAAGTCACTCAACGAAGCGCTGGTCCATGGTGGTATTGCCAATCGCGTGAAGGTGAATATCGACTGGATCGACGCCGAGCTTTTCGAACAGGGCGATGCAGATGAGATCGCCGCGCGGCTCGAGCCGTGCGACGCTATTCTCGTGCCTGGAGCCTTTGGTCAGCGTGGCGCGGAAGGAAAGATTGCCAGCGTGCGCTTTGCTCGCGAGCGGGAAATTCCCTATTTCGGTATCTGCTTCGGTATGCAGATGGCTTGCATCGAGGCGGCGCGGAACACGAGCGGCATCGCAAATGCCTCCTCGACCGAATTCGGGCCAACGGATGAACCCGTCGTCGGCATCATCACGGAGTGGATGAGCGCCGAGGGCGTGCAGACGCGCGAGACCGGTGGAGATCTGGGCGGCACGATGCGGCTGGGCGCCTATGAAGCGAATCTTGACGGGAACAGCGTCGTGGCTTCTATCTATGGCGGAACCACGATCAGCGAACGCCACCGCCACCGCTATGAAGTGAATACGGGCTATCGTGACGCGCTGGAGAAGGGCGGTCTCGTCTTTTCCGGCATGTCTCCGGACGGGATGCTGCCGGAGATCGTCGAGCGGCCGGATCATCCCTGGTTCGTCGGGGTGCAGTTCCACCCGGAGCTGAAATCCAAGCCGTTTGATCCGCATCCGCTGTTTTCCAGCTTCATCGCAGCGGCGGTGCGGCAGAGCCGGCTGGTCTGAGGGCGGCTCCTTACGCTGATTTGTGAACGGAAAAGGGCGCCCGGTTCCCCGGACGCCCCCAAATGACTTGAGCAATTGTCGCGATCAGGCGGCGTTCTTGTCCGCCTTCGCGCTCGTCTCCACCTTCTCGACAGCGGGATGCTCGACCACCGCGCCTTTGCCATTAATGGCGATCTTGCGCGGCTTCATGGCATCGGGCACTTCCCGCAGCAATGTCACGGTCAGCAAGCCGTCGGCCAGCTCGGCATCCTCGACGCGGACGAAATCGGCCAGCTCGAAGCGGCGCTCGAAGCTGCGATTGGCGATGCCGAGGTGGAGGAAGCGGGCGCGGTCGTCCTGGGCGCCATCTTCCTTGCGGCCAGTGATCTGGAGCAGATTCTGCTGGGCGGTGATGTCGATCTCGTCAGCCTTGAAACCCGCGATTGCGAGCGTGACGCGATAACGATCCTGATCGATCCGTTCGATGTTGAACGGCGGATAATTATCATGCTGGAGACGCGCGCTGTTCTCGATGAAATCGAAGATGCGGTCAAAGCCGACGGTCGAGCGACGATAAGGGGTAAGGTCAAAATTTCGCATGGCTCAAAACCTCCTGATGAGCGAGTTGAAAGCGACGCGGGCCCCATGCGTGGCGACCCGGCATCATCCGGCCCCATTGGGCGACCGGACAGATGCGAGATGGCTATGCATGAAATGATTTCAAGAGCAGGGGTCATAAACACTAAGCGCCCAGACTGTTGCCAGTCCGGGCGCCCGTGGACGATCAATCGTCTCCCCCTTGGTTGGTCGCCCCACGCGCTTCCTTAGCCCCCTCAAGCTCGGAAACGGGAGCGGCCTCCCTGAACCACGGCCATGTTTTGATGAACCTATGCTTCGTTGACGAGGGCTATGCGAGTCCGACGCCGCTGTCACCGACCAAGTGAGCTCCGGCATATTTTGGACTGGTGCCTGTGCCAATTCCGCAACAGGAGTCCGACTGGGCCGATATGTGCCTATCGGGCATCCGTACTTGCCAGCGGAGGGCGCGAGCCATAGGGAGCGAAGGGACGATAGCCAAGGCCCCCTGCCGCCCATGATCCTTACCGCCTATGAAAAATTGGTCGCCCGCCGCTATCTGCTGCCCGGGCAAGGGGAGGGGTTCATCTTTCTCGTTGCAACGATCAGCCTGGTCGCGGTTATGCTGGGCGTTGCCGCACTCATCGTGGTGATGAGCGTGATGAACGGCTTTCGCGCCGAACTGTTCGACAAGATCGTGGGGCTGAACGGTCATGCGGTGGTGCAGGGCTATGGTGGCCGCCTCTCCAACTGGCGTGAGATCGTCGAGAAAGCGAAGGAAACGCCCGGCATAACGAGCGCCACGCCATTGATCGAGCAGCCCTTGCTCGCGCTGGCGCAAGGGCGTGTGGAAGCTGCGCTGGTGCGCGGGATGACCGAGCAGGACATCCGCAACAATTCCGCGCTCTCGGGCAAGATCGTCGCGGGCTCGCTTGACGCGGTGCGGACGGGGAGCGGCAAAGTGGCCATTGGCTCGCGCCTTGCCGATCAACTGGGCGTGGGCGTGGGCGGCACGATCAGCATTCTCAATCCAGCCGGGCGCTCTACGCCGTTCGGCACCGTCCCTCGTCAACTTCCCTATGAGATCGGCGCGATTTTCGAGATTGGCGTCTATGATTATGACAAGGCCTTCATTGTCATGCCGATGAAGGATGCGCAGACGCTGCTCCTGCTGGGCGATCAGGTCGGCATGGTGGAAGTGAAGACGGTCGATCCGGACAAGGTGGAGAAGATACTTGATCCGCTGGCCAAGGCTTTTGTCCGACAGGCAGCGGTGGTGGACTGGCGGCAGATGAATGCGTCGCTTTTCGAGGCCCTGCAGGTAGACCGGGTGGTCTCCTTCGTCATTCTTTCGCTCATCATTCTGGTCGCGGTGTTCAATATTCTCTCATCGCTCATCATGCTCGCGCGGGCCAAGACGCGGGACATTGCGATTTTGCGGACGATGGGGGCGACGCGCGCCAGCCTGCTCCGCATTTTCGTGACCGTCGGCCTTTCGATCGGTACGCTGGGCACGCTCGCCGGGCTCGTGCTGGGATCGATCCTGCTCTACTTCCGGCAAGGGCTACTGGACGGCATCCAGTTTCTGACCGGGCAGAATATCTGGGACCCGTCGATCCGTTTCCTGACCGAGCTGCCGTCTAAGCCCAATCCGGTCGAGATCGCGGTCATATGCCTGATGTCGATCGGTTTCAGCCTGCTGGCCACACTTTATCCCGCTTTCAAGGCGGCTAATACCGACCCGGTGGAGGTGCTTCGTTATGAATGAGGTGCTGTCCACACGCGGTCTCTCGCGCAGCTTCACCCAGGGCGAGATCACGATAGAGGTGCTGCGCGGCGTGGACATGACGGTGAAGGCCGGCGAGATCGTCGCGCTGCTTGGCCCGTCCGGGAGTGGCAAGTCGACACTGCTTCAGGCTGTGGGGTTGCTGGAAGGCGGTTTTTCGGGCTCGATCCGTTTGTGCGGGGAAGAAGCCGCGAGCCTCTCCAATGACGGACGAACAAGGCTGCGGCGGGAGAAGCTGGGTTTCGTCTACCAGTTCCACCATTTATTGCCCGACTTCAGCGCGCTGGAGAATGTCATTCTGCCCCAGCTCATTTTCGGGACAAGTCAGGCTGATGCGCGTGAGCGGGCGCGTACATTGCTGTCCGCGCTTGGGCTTGCGCAACGCGTGGAGCATAAGCCGAGCCGCTTGTCAGGTGGCGAGCAGCAGCGGGTAGCGGTCGCGCGGGCGCTTGCCAATCGTCCCGCGCTGGTGCTGGCTGATGAGCCTACCGGCAATCTCGACGAGAAAACGGCGGACGTCGTGCTGGACGAATTTGTCCGGCTCGTGCGGGATCAGGGGTCGGCCGCGCTCATCGCCACGCACAACGAACGGCTGGCTGCGCGTATGGATCATGTTGTGCGCCTCCAGAATGGCGCCCTGGTGACGGTTTCCTAAGCAAGGCCCGCCCGGTCCGGGCGCTGTCTGTTACACCCCGGTGATGGATGCCGCTCTAAACACCAGACTTAGCGGCACAGCGAGAATCACGGCGATGACAAAGCCGACAATGCCGACTGTGACGATGAACACGATGCGCCGCTCCGGCGGGATGGAAAGCAGCGGTCCACAGCCGAGATAGAAGAGGTAGATGCCATAGAGCCCGAGCAGCGCAAGCCAGTGCAGTCCCGGGATCAGGTTGAAAATGCCGGCGATCCAGCTTGCGGTGCCGCTATAGGCGACCAGACGAAAGGCCGCGCTGCGGTTCTTTTCTCCACCGAATTTGGGCGAGAGCTGCTCGATCACGAAGGTCATGACAAAGACCATAGCGAGCCCGACCAGATAGCTGGATATGGTGTAGCCAATGCCGTTTGATGCGCCGATGAGCGCGGCCACCGGTCCTATGGCGGCGAGCGGCATCACATAGCGGGTGAAGATGTCACCGGTTGGTCCGGTCTCGCGTGCGATAATCGGCCACTCTGTCTTTGGTGTCGTCAGGATAGCCTTGATTCGCGCGATCATGCTATTCGCGCCGCCCTCGTTTCCGCTCATCGCGTGGACCCTTTCGCCAAGCCAACAATCGCGCTCTTTGGATCATGAATGCGCATTGGGTGCAAGGCACCTGCAAAGGCGTTGGCGTGGGAGCAGAATCCGATGCCCTTTTGCCGTGCGATCTTATAGAGCAGGACAATGCCCTATTCGTCCTTCGTGCCGCTTCGCCTCCTTTCAAGCTACACCATGCTGGAAGGCGCGATCGACCCCAAGGCGATGGCGAAGCAGGCGCGCAAGCTCGGTTTTCCTGCCGCCGCGATCATGGACCGCAATGGCCTCTATGGCGCCATGTCGTTTTCCGACGCGTGCAAGAAGGAAGGCGTGCAGCCGCTCATTGGCGCGATGCTCGCGGTTGAACGCCCGGGTGCGGCACGAGAGGAAAGGGCGGTCGGGAAAGGGCCGGTCATCGATTGGCTGGTGCTCATCGCGAAGGACGAGACCGGCTATGCAAATTTGTGCGCGCTGGTTTCCGCCGCGCATGTCGAGCGCCCCGTCGAGGCCGACGCGCATGTCGATTTCGCGCGACTCGCCTCGCGGGCGAACGGGCTGATCTGCCTGACCGGCGCGGGCGAAGGCGCACTGGTCCGCCTCCTTGCCGAAGAGCAGGCGAGCGAGGCGATAGCCTATCTCGATCAGTTGCAGCACCTGTTCGGCGACAGGCTCTATATCGAGCTGGCTCGGCGCGGCAATGCGGCAGAGGAAGCGGCGGAAGGGGCGTTGATCGACCTTGCCTATGCGCGCGGCCTGCCGCTCGTCGCGACCAATCCCGCCTGCTTTGCCGAGCCTGATTTTCGGGATGCGCATGATATCATGCTGTGCATCGCCAATGGCGCTTATGTGGAAAGTGCAGACCGTCCGCGCAGTTCGCCCCAGGCCTGGATGAAGCCTGCCGCGGAAATGGCGATGCTCTTTGCGGATTTGCCGGAGGCGACCGCCAATACGCTGGTCATAGCGCAGCGTTGTGCCGTCGCGGCGCCCTATCGCAAGCCGATCCTTCCCAGCCTCGCGGGGGACCGTGAGGGTGAGGAGCGGATGCTGCGGGCGCAGGCGACCGCCGGTTTGGAGGCGCGCCTCGACAAGCTCGCGCTGGGCGAGGATGAGCGCGGCCCTTATCGGGATCGCCTCGCGTTCGAGCTGGATATCATCATCCAGATGGGCTTTCCCGGCTATTTCCTCATCGTTGCCGATTTCATCCAGTGGGCCAAGACGCACGATATTCCTGTGGGGCCGGGGCGCGGATCGGGCGCGGGCTCGGTGGTTGCCTGGGCGCTTACGATCACGGACCTTGATCCGCTCAAGCTCGGCCTCCTGTTCGAACGGTTCCTCAATCCTGAGCGCGTCTCGATGCCGGACTTCGACATCGACTTCTGCGAAACGCGCCGCGGGGAGGTGATCCGCTACGTACAGCAGAAATATGGCGCCGATCATGTCGCGCAGATCATCACCTTCGGTACACTCAAGGCGCGCGCTGCGCTCAAGGATACCGGCCGCGTGCTCCAGATGCCCTATGGTCAGGTGGACCGGCTGGCGAAGCTTGTGCCCAACCACCCGACCGATCCGTGGACGATAGACCGTGCGCTGAACGGCGCTGCGGACTTCCTTGCCGAATATAATGCCGACACGGCGATCAAGCGGCTGGTTGACTATGCGCTGAAACTGGAAGGCCTGCCGCGCAACAGCTCCACCCATGCGGCCGGCGTGGTCATCGGTGATCGGCCGCTCTCCCAGCTTGTCCCGCTTTATCGCGATCCGCGCTCGGACATGCAGGTAACGCAGTTCGACATGAAATATGTCGAGGGCGCGGGGCTGGTGAAATTCGATTTTCTTGGTCTGAAGACGCTGTCCGTTCTCCAGCGTGCAGTCCAGCTCCTTGCGCAAAGGGGCGTGGCGGTGGATCTGGATACGCTGCGATGGGACGACGCAGCGGTTTACCAGCTCCTCCAGCGTGGCGACACAGTCGGCGTGTTCCAGCTCGAATCAGAAGGCATGCGCAAAACGCTGGCGGCCGTGAAGCCCACCAATTTTGGAGACATCATCGCGCTTGTCTCGCTCTACCGGCCGGGACCGATGGACAATATCCCGATGTTCGGCCGCCGCAAAAACGGGACGGAGGAGATCGAGTATCCGCACGATCTCCTCGAGCCAATTCTCAATGAGACCTATGGCATCTTCGTCTATCAGGAGCAGGTGATGCAGGCGGCGCAGATCCTGGCTGGCTATTCGCTGGGCGATGCTGACCTGTTGCGCCGGGCGATGGGCAAGAAGATCAAGGCCGAGATGGACGCCCAGCGGGACCGCTTCGTCAAAGGATGCGCCGAGAAAAGCGGGATCGACAAGCGCAAGGCGAATGAGCTGTTCGATTTGATCGATAAGTTTGCGGGCTATGGCTTCAACAAGAGCCACGCTGCCGCTTATGCCCTGCTGGCCTATCAGACAGCGTGGCTGAAGGCGCATTATCCGGCTGAATTTTACGCTGCATCAATGGCTTATGATATTCATCAGACGGACAAGCTCGCCGTCTTCGTCGATGATATGCGGCGCGCCGGCATCATGTGCCTCGGGCCGGATATCAATGCGAGCGGAGCGGACTTTTCCGTTGAACCGGACCCGGCCGACGCTGCCCGCCAGGCGGTGCGCTATGCGCTGGGTGGCCTCAAGGGTGTGGGCGAGCGGGCGATGGAGACTTTGGTCGAGGAGCGTGAGCGAGGCGGCCCGTTCCGCGATCTTGACGATCTCGCCGGGCGGATCGAGCCGCGCCTGTTGAACAAGCGGCAGGTCGAGAGTCTGGCCGCTGCCGGCGGTTTCGACACGCTGGGTCTGGATCGCGCCGTTGCCTTCGCGGCGGCCGAGGCGCTGCTGGCGGTGGCCTCCAGCGCGGCGCATCAGCGCGAGAGCGGGCAGGGTGGGCTCTTTGGCGGTGAAGATGATGCCAGCCATGCGCCGGTGCCGCTCTCATTGCAGGCGCGCTGGCCCGCGAGCGAGCGCATGACTCAGGAGCGGGAGGCCTTTGGCTTCTATTTCTCCGCCCATCCAGTGGATCGCTACCGGCAGTTTACGCGTGGCCGGGGTGTGCGGAGCTATGCCGAGCTATGCGGCGGGGATGCGCCCATGCCGACGGGCGAGGGGCGGGACCGTGAGCGGCCGACCGCGAGCATGGCGGCGCTGGTCGAAGATTTGCGCTGGCGTGAGACGCGCAAGGGAGGGCGCTATGTCGCGGCGACTTTTTCCGACAATAGCGGCCAGTTTCAGGCCAGTTGTTTCGATGAGGACGGTTGCAAGTTGCTGGAACGCCTCTCGACAGATGGCGAATGCGCTTTGCTCACCGTCGAGCTGGACCGTCTGCCCGGTGAGGAGACGCCACGCGTCACCGTGCGTGGCGTGGCGCCGCTCTCTCGCCTGGCGGGCACGGCGCGGATGCGAATGGTGGTGACGGTCGAGCGCGCGGATGCTCTGGAGCCGCTCGCCGCGCTGCTCGATGAACGGCGCGGCGGCCGCTCCGATCTGCTGCTCCACCTGCGCCTTGCCGATGACAGTCTGGCTGCGGTGCGGATCGGGCAGGATTGCCTGCTCGACGCGGAACTGGGCGAACGGATCGAGGCGGTGCCGGGCATATCGGCCGTGTCGCTGGCACCGATTGAGCCGAAACTCAGCCTCGTCGCCTCGCGCTAGTAAGCGGCGATGGCACGGCTGCTCATCGTCTATCATTCGTTGACCGGCGGCACCCGGCAAATGGCCGAAGTGGCGGCGCAAGCCGCGCGCGAAGAGCCGGACGTCACCGTCTCGCTCCGGGAAGCGCCGGCTGCGAGCGCGGACGATGTGCTTGCCGCTGATGGCTATCTCTTCGCCACGCCGGAGGCGCTCGCGGCGATGACTGGCCTGATGAAGGATTTTTTCGACCGCACTTATTATGCCGCGCTTGGCCGGATCGAGGGACGACCCTATGCGGCGCTCGTCTGCGCGGGGAGCGACGGGGAGAATGCGGCGCGCCAGATCGCCCGTATTTCGACCGGCTGGCGGCTCCGGGCGATCGCGCCGCCGGTGATCCTGTGCACGCATGCGCAGACGCCCGAGGCGATCCTCGCACCCAAGACGATCGGCACGGATGATCTGGACCGGTGTCGCACGGTCGCGCGGATGATGGCAGCCGGGCTCGCCATGGGGATATTCTAGGTGGATTTCCGGGGCGGGCCGTGGGCGGCCCGATGGCAGCGATTGCCGTTGCAATGCGCCGGCCCTCATAGCAGCCGCAACTGGTCCGATGGCGGCACGAACAAATCCTTCCGCAGCGCGATATGCCCATTGTCCAGCCCATGCCGCCGCCGGGCTGCCGCAAAGCGGGCGCGGATAAGGTCGGCATATGGCCCTTCTCCGCGCATCCTGCTGCCAAAGCGGGGGTCATTGTCCCGCCCGCCCCGGATCGAGCGAATGAGCGCCATCACTTTCTCCGCCCGGTCCGGGAAATATGTGTCCAGCCACGCGCGAAACAGCGGCGCAACCTCATGAGGGAGGCGCACCGGGATGTTGGAGACGGAATGTGCCCCGGCGGCGGCCGCTGTGGCGACCAGCGCCTCGATCTCATGATCGTTGATTGCCGGGATGATCGGCGAAAGACAGGCGTTGACCGGCACGCCTGCCTGCGCCAGCGCGGCGACCGCGGCGAAACGTTTGGCGGGATGTGGGGCGCGCGGCTCCAGCGTGCGGGCCAGCAGCGGATCGAGCGTCGTGATGGAGATGCCGACCGTGACAAGCCCCTGCGCGGCCATCGGTGCCAGCAGATCAAGATCGCGCAGCACCCGATCTGACTTGGTGGTGATCATCAGCGGATGCCGCGCTTCGGCCAATACTTCGATCAGCCCGCGCGTGATCTGCCACGTCGCCTCGATCGGCTGATAAGGATCGGTATTTGTGCCCATGGCGATGGTCTCGACGCGATAGCCGGGTTTTGCCAGTTCCCGCCGGAGCAGCGCAGGAGCATCGGGCTTAACGAACAGCCGGCTCTCGAAATCGAGCCCAGGCGAGAGATCATGGTAGGCGTGGCTCGGCCGCGCGAAGCAGTAAATGCAACCATGCTCACAACCGCGAAAGGCATTGATGGACTGGCTGAAGCCCACATCGGGCGAGGTGTTGCGCGTGATGATCGTTCGGGCGTATTCGGGCGTGACGGTGGTACGAAGCGGCGGTGGCGTGTCTTCGATGTTTTGCGCCAGATGATTCAGCCAGTCGCCATCCATTTCCCGAGCGGGCATGTTGAAGCGGGCCGATTCCCTGTTGTCTGTCGCGCCGCGCCCTTTGAGTCTCATGATGAAACTAGAACATATCATGAACATATTGACAAGTGTCGTTCGGCGCGCGAGCAGGGGTGATGAGACGGCAGGGGGAAGAGTTTTGATGATGCGATCCACGCTCATGGCGGCAGCGGCGCTTGCGGGGGCAATATGGGCAGGGCCGGCGATGGCGGGCGATGCTGATCCCTGCGGGGCGAAGATGGTCTGCGCCAGCGCGCCCAAGTCGGTCGTCTCCGCGCTGCAGGATGCCGGCTACAAGGCCGTGCTTGGCAAGAGCGACACGACCGGCAACCCGAAGATCGACAGCGCGGCCAATGGCTATAATTACAGCATCTATTTCTATGAGTGCGAGGAAGGAAAGAAATGTGCCTCGCTTCAGTTCCTCGTCACGTTCGAGGATGATGGCGCGAATACCCTCGATCTGGCGAACCGCTGGAACAACAACAAGCGCTTCCTCCAGATGTCTGTGAATGACGATAAGTCGCTCGCGCTCTCTTATGACGTCACGACGCTGGGTGGCCTTAACCAGACGAACTTCGCCGATGTGATCGACTGGTGGGCGATGATGCTTGGTGAGGCATCAAAATTCTTCAAGGAAAATCCGGCGCCCGCGAAGAAGAAATAAGCGGCTAGCGTTCCCGCAGGCGGGGCATCAGTTCCACGAAATTGCAGGGACGATGCCGGCTGTCGAGCTGGTGGACGAGAATCTGGTCCCAGCCGTCCTTCACTGCGCCGGTCGATCCGGGCAGGGCGAAGATATAGGTACCGCGCGCGACGCAGGCGCACGCGCGCGACTGGATGGTCGAGGTGCCGATGCTCTGGAAACTCAGCCAGCGGAATAGCTCGCCGAAACCGGGAATCGCCTTGTCCTGCACAGCCGCGATGGCTTCTGGCGTCACGTCCCGTCCGGTGACCCCCGTGCCGCCGGTGGTGATGATACAGTCAATCTCGGGATCATCGATCCAGCCGTGGAGGCGGGCCAGTATCTCGGTATGCTCGTCCTGCACGATGGCGCGATCCGCCAGTACATGGCCGCTCGCGACGATCCGCTGGGCCAGCGTGTCGCCCGAGCGGTCCTCGGCGCGTGTGCGCGTGTCAGAGACGGTGAGGACGGCGATATGCACGGGCTGAAACGGTCTGTTGTCGTCACGCTGCATGGCGATCCGCTCCGTCTGCCCTAGTTGGAACCCAATGCCCGGCCGCCCGGCGCCACGCGCACCGCGATATCCTTGCGTCCGTCGGGGAAGCGCGTCCACATGCCCTGTGCCATGGCGTTGAGGGCGGGCGAGCTGCCCGTGCCGTCGATCTGATAGATCCAGTAATTGCGGAGCACAGCGTTCAGATAAGCGCGCGTTTCGTAATAGGGGACGGACTCGATGAAGAGCAACGGATCACCCTCATCGCGCACGGCCACGTTCCAGCGGTCGATCGGTGTCGGCCCGGCATTATAGGCGGCGATCACCTTGGGCAGCAGGCCCCCGGTCGCGCTCATCCCGGCGAGCTTCTTGAGATAGGCCTGGCCGAGAGCGAGATTGGTGGCCGGGTCGTCCAGCCGGTCGGGCGAGTAGGGGAGGCCATTGGCAGCCGCCAGCTCCGCCGCCGTTCCGGGACGCACCTGCATGAGCCCGCGCGCGCCGACAAGGCTGACGGCATCGGCGCGGAAGCGCGATTCCTGCAGCGCATGAGCATAGACCAGCGCCTTGTCGACCTGCCAGCCGCCCACCGGCGTCCAGCTCGGTGAGGGATAGCGCGTATAGGCCTCCACGCCACGCCCGTTGGGCGAGCGCTGCGCGAGCCAGAGCTGGGTCGTCGGCAGCGAGAGCGCGCTGGCGAGGTGGACGAGCGCTGTATAGTGCGTATCGCCGGCCAGTTCCGCGCCGCGTTTTAGGCAGGTGTCCGCCGCGTCGGCGCGCCCCAGCGCGGACAGTATGATGGCGTTGCGCGCATTGGGCAGATTGCCGACCTGCGCGAGATCGGCGGCGGTCAGCGGCGCGCGGCGCAGCGCCGGGTCCGGCCCCATGCCGAGCGTCTCGCGCGCGAGCATGCCATAGAAGCTCTCGCCGTCTCGCGCGGCGGCGCGTAGCAGCGGTGTCACCTTGTCTGGCTGACGGCCGGCCATGGCGGCGCGCGCCGCCCAGAAATAGCCGCCCGAGCGCTGATCCGCGTCGTCGGCGCGGGCTGCGGCCATGGCGAAGGCGTAGCCCGCCGCAGCCCAGTCCTTCTCACGCCAGGCCGCGAGACCATTGACCCACCAGGACGGCGCGAGGAACCCGCCTGATCCGTTTTGTGCGGCGCTCAGCGCCACGCGGCGGGCATCGGCGGTATTGCCGGTGATATAATAGGACCATGCGAGGCGCTGGCGCAGTTCAGTACGACCGTCATTGCCGAGATTGGCTTCGGCGCCGAGCAGCAGTGCCTCGCCGCCGGCCGGATCATCATCCTTCACCTTCTGGAGCAGGCTGGCGCGCAGTGCATCGGCTGCCGGGTCGCCCTTCACCGGGCGCAATATCGCGCGTTGCGGTGCGCCGCCGGTCCACATGAGCTGCCGCGCCTGTGGTCCTTGCGGGAGCACCTGCGCGCCACGCTTCGTCGCGAGGCGCCCGAGCTGGTCTGCCTGCGGCAGCCAGGGCGCCTTGGCGAGCAGATCCATAAGGTCGAACAGTTCGACGCGCGGCGAGCCTTTGGCGAGATAATATTCCGCGAGCAGCCACGGCCGCACGCTGTCCGTCTCCGCCAAAGCGGCGATGCCTGTGTGGGCATCTGTCCAGCGCTGGTCGCCAAGGGCGGCCAGGATCGGACGATAAGGCGAGACATCCCCGGCCTGCGCGCGCACGAGCGGCGCGGCGGTGGCGGATGCCTGCTGTGCCAGCGCGGGGGAGGCGACGGCAAAAAGGCCGGCGAACGGAAGCAGAGCCGCAAGAAAACGCATGATTTAGTCCAATACTCCGGCAAGCTGTCGCAAGGCCCGCCAGCTCTGCGCTTTCGCGGCCGGGCGTCGCATCATCAGGGCGGGATGGGGTGCCGCCACGAGCGGGATAGTGCTTCCCGGAAGGTTAACTTTATGTAAACCGGCAAAGCGCGCCGGACCGTCCGCCACGCCCAGTGCACGGGCTGGCCGATCGCCAAAGATCAGCAGCGCGCGCGGGCGGGCGAGCGCAAGATAGTGCCGCATCCGCGCACCCAATGGATCGAGCAGATCATCCGGCAGCACGCCGCCTGGCGGTGCGCGCAGGGCCAGCGTTACGAATCCGGCCTGCGCGGCAGTCACTCCGATAGCGGCAAGCATCGCATGGATGAGGCTAAGCGTAGCGCGATCGAAGGGCGCGCCTGCCTCTGCCCGCGCGGCCATGAGCTCGGGCACATCGCTGATAAGCAGCAAGGGCAGGTTGGTTGCCACTGGTGGAATGAAGGATGTGTCGCTCCAGCCCGCCTCCACCTGCTCCGGCCCTGCCAGCATGGCGAGGAAAGCCGGAAGATCGGCGGGATAAGCAACGGTCTGCGGTGCGGGCTGGACTGATGGCGTGGGGGCAGACGTAGCGCTTGCTATGGCTGGGGGCTGTGGCAGTGCCTGAAATGGACGCTGGCCCGCTGCGGTGCGCGGCGCGCGCTCGCGGCTGGAGGTGGCCCGCCAGTCCACCGCATCGGCAGCGGCAGGCGTATGCAATCCCGCCTCACGCCACCAGAGCGCAAGCGAATCCATCGCCGAATCGAGCGTCCAGAGTTCAGCTCCCCGCATTACCCCTCAAGAGACAGAGGTTGACGAGCCGGTCAATCTTGCGCCATCGCCGGTCCCGTCAAACGTTGGGGAATTACGGCGACTGGACGAGGAACGCGCCGTGCAAGGGAGGGACAGACATGGCAGACCGCGAATCAATGCCTTACGACGTGGTGATCGTCGGTGGTGGACCGGCCGGTCTTAGCGCGGCCATTCGGCTCAAGCAGCGCGCCGCGGAGGCAGGCGCGGAGCTTTCCGTCTGCTTACTCGAAAAAGGTTCGGAAATCGGCGCGCACATCCTCTCGGGCGCGGTGATCGATCCGCGTGCGCTTACCGAGCTGTTCCCCGACTGGATCGACATGGGCTGCCCCTTGGCCGAGGTGCCAGTGACGGACAATCAGCACTGGCTGCTGACCGGCAAGCGCAAGTTCGGCATCCCGCACATCCTGACCCCGCCGTTCATGCACAATAAGGGCACCTATACCGGTAGCCTCGGCACGCTTTGTCGCTGGCTCGCCGAGCAGGCCGAGGGGCTGGGTGTCGAGATCTTCCCGGGCTTTCCGGCAGCGGAAATCCTCTACAACGAGGATGGCTCGGTCAAAGGCGTGGCGACGCAGGATATGGGCATCGCGCGCGATGGCGGCCATAAGGCGGACTATCAGCCGGGCCTTGAGCTTCATGCGAAATATACTTTCTTTGCAGAGGGATGCCGTGGGCACCTCACCAAGCATGTGAAAGCGCGCTTCTCGCTCGATGCTGATTGCGAGCCGCAGGTCTATGGTCTTGGCATCAAGGAATTGTGGGATATCGACCCCGCCAAGCATGCGCCTGGCCGCGTGATCCACACCCAGGGCTGGCCGCTCGATGACGAGACCGGCGGTGGCGGATTTCTTTATCATCAGGCGAACGGGCAGGTGGCGCTCGGCTTCGTCACCTGGCTCAATTATCACAACCCCTATATCTCGCCCTTCAACGAGATGCAGCGCTGGAAGATCCACCCGGCGATCGCCGAGATACTCGAGGGCGGCCGGCGCGTCTCCTACGGTGCGCGGGCGATCTCGGATGGCGGCTGGCAGTCCGTGCCCAAGCTGGCTTTCCCCGGCGGCGCGCTCATCGGGGACAGTGCGGGCTTCCTCAACGTGCCGCGCATCAAGGGCACGCACACAGCCATGAAATCCGGCATGATGGCGGCTGACGCGGCGTTCGATGCCGTGCAGGCCGGGCGCGGGGGCGATGCGCTTTCGGCCTATGAGCAGGCCTATGAGGAAAGCTGGGTCTATAGCGAATTGCGGGGCGTGCGGAATGTGCTGCCCCTCGTCGAGAAATTCGGCAATGTCTTCGGGACGATATGGGGCGGCTTTGCAATGTGGTGCGAGACCATCGGCCTGCGCTGGCCGATCACCATGAAGCATCATCGCGATAATGAGGAGATCCGCCGCAAGGATCTCTATCGGCCGATCGACTATCCAAAGCCCGACGGTGTGCTGACGTTTGACCGGCTCTCGTCCGTTTTCCTCTCCAACACCAATCATGAGGAGGACCAGCCGGTCCATCTTCAGCTCACCGATCCGTCGATCCCGATCGATTATAACCTGCCGCTCTATGATGAGCCGGCGCAGCGTTATTGTCCGGCGGGTGTCTATGAAGTGGTGGGGCGCGATGAGGGGATGCCACGCTTTCAGATCAACGCGCAGAACTGCGTCCACTGCAAGACCTGTGACATCAAGGACCCGACCCAGAACATCACCTGGGTCACGCCCGAGGGCGGCGGCGGACCGAACTATCCCAATATGTGATCGATGCGGGGTGCGTGGTCTTTATCGCCCGCGCATTTCCCTGCGGGCAATCCTGTCCGCGTCGGAGCCGGGCGGCGGTTCCGGCAACGCCGCGACATCGATGAAGTAGAGTTGCTTGGGGCATTTCTGGAGGATGCAGGCGCGCATGGAGACGCTGGCACCTGCGCCTTTCGTCGCTGCGCCAAGTGAAACGCTCTTCATATCGGCGGGGGCAGGCGGTGGAGGCGGCTCGTAACGCGGGTCTGGCCGGTGGTGGCCGCACACGACGATATCCGCCTGCCCCGTGGCGCCCCGGCAACTGGTATAAGCGCGGCGAATGTGGAAATAGCTGTCTGCCTTGCCCATGAGTTCCGTGGTGCGGCTATCGTCCGATGCCGGCTCCTGCGCGTGCAGCGGAGCGGCGATCGCCAGTGACGCGATGAGTGGCGCTGCTATCCGGACGGAAGACGACAGGCTGGGCAACGGCAGAGCTCCCTGTGATGGGCGCGTGATGGGTGCGCGCGTTCTCGCACTCTTTGCCTGATCTGGCGACACGGAATTTTCTCAATGCGTGCGGTGGTGTTTCGTCCTATGCGCGGACAATGCTTGCCGAGACTGCTTACGCGAAGGTCAATCTCGCCCTCCATGTCCGTGGTCGCCGGGAAGATGGCTATCATGAGATAGAAAGCCTGTTCGCTTTCTGCGCGGATGGCGACCGGCTGACCGTGACGGGGCGGGACGATGGCGTGCTCCGGCTCACTGTTGACGGCCCGTTCGGGGGCGATCTGCCAGCGGGGGAAGATAATCTCGTGTTTCGTGCCGCGCATGCGCTTCTGGCGGCGGCCGAGGTCGGGCTTGGCGCGGATCTTCACCTTGAAAAGCAGCTTCCCGTGGCGAGCGGGATTGGCGGCGGGTCGGCCGATGCTGCGGCGGCGCTGCGACTGCTGGTGCGATTATGGGATATCCGCCCGGCCAGTATCGATTTCCCCGCCATCGCGCGGGCACTCGGCGCCGACGTGCCGGCCTGCCTTGCGAGTGAGACGCTCGTGGGGAGCGGCACGGGAGAACGGCTGGAGCCGATCGACCTTGGGCTTGGCGGCATGGCGATCCTGCTGGTCAATCCCTTGGTGCCTTGCCCCACCGGGCCGGTCTTCGCGGGTTGGGACGGGGTGGACCGTGGCGCGCTCGACCCCGCGCAATGGCGGCGCGCGCGCAATGATCTCACCGCGCCGGCCATGGCGCTGGTACCGGAGATTGGCGAGGTGCTGGCCGTGCTGCGCGCCCAGCTTCCGCAGGTCGCGCGCATGTCCGGTTCCGGCGCGACCTGTTTCGCGCTGTTTGGCGATGATGACGCGCGGGACGCGGCGGCCGACCGCATCATCGCCGACCATCCTGACTGGTGGGTGATGACGAGCATGGTGAAATGAGCGTGCCCTATCATGTATTGGGGCCTTGGAATGCCGATGTGCTGATCGTTGCCGATCATGCCTCCAACCACATTCCGGCCGATATCGATCTGGGCATAGACCCCGCGCTGCGGGAGCAGCATGTCGCCATCGACATTGGCGTGGCAGGCGTTGCGCGGCATCTGGTCGACACATGGCGTTGCGCGGCGATACTGGGCGGCGTTTCCCGGTTGGTGATCGACTATAATCGAGAGCCGGATGCGGCCGCACTGGTCCCGATCACGAGCGATGGGCACGAGATACCGGGCAATCGCGGTATCGACATCGGCGAGCGGATCGCGCGCTTCCATGCGCCCTATCATGAGCAGGTGGCGGCACTCGCGGCGATGGACCATGCGCCGTTCATCCTTTCGCTGCACAGCTTCACACCCGGCCTGCGCAGCCGCCCGGATGAGGCGCGGCCATGGGAAATCGGCATTCTTTACAATGAGGATGATCGCGCGCCCCGCCTTGCCATTCCTGCATTGCAGTCTGCCGGGCTCGTGGTTGGCGATCAGGAGCCTTATTCGGGCACGCTGCTCAATGCCACGATGAACCGCCATGCCGAAGCGCATGGCCGGCCCTATCTTGGTGTGGAGATCCGTCAGGACCTTATCGCGGGCGATGCGGGGCAGGCGCGGTTCGCGGCCATTCTCGGTCCGCTGCTGCATCATCTGCGCGACATCTTGCGCTGAGCGGCACGATCTGGGAAAGCGGCGCCGCACGAAAGGCCGGTTTTCCATGACTCAGATATTCGACAAGTCGAAACTCCCCAGCCGCTATGTCTCGGTTGGTGTCGAGAGCGCGCCGCACCGCAGCTATTATTATGCCATGGGCCTTACCGAGGAAGAGATTGCCCGGCCCTTCGTGGGGATTGCCAGCGCGGGTAATGACAGCGCACCGTGCAACACCACGCTGGACATGCAGGCCGATTGGTGCCGGCAGGGTGTGAACGAGGCAGGCGGCATGCCGCGCCGGTTCAACACCATCACCGTGACGGACGGCATCGCCATGGGCCATCAGGGCATGAAAAGCTCGCTGGTGAGCCGGGAAGTGATTGCCGACTCGGTCGAGCTGTCCATGCGCGGCCACTGCTATGACGCGCTGGTCACCTTCGCGGGGTGCGACAAGTCGCTGCCCGGCATGATGATGGCGATGCTGCGGCTCAACGTGCCGTCCATCTTCGTCTATGGCGGGTCGATCCTGCCGGGCCGCTATCAGGAGCGCGACCTCACCGTTATCGACGTGTTCGAGGTGGTCGGCCGTTATGCGGCGGGCAACTGCCCGCTCTCGGAAGTGACCGCGATCGAGAAGGCGGCGTGCCCCGGCCATGGCGCGTGCGGCGGGCAATATACCGCCAATACCATGGCGTGCGTGGGGGAGGCGATCGGCCTCTCGTTGCCGAACAGCAATATGGCGCCGGCGCCCTACCGCTCGCGTGAGGAGATCGCGGTCGCGGCGGGCCGGCAGATCATGGAACTGCTCAAGATTAATTTGCGGCCGCGCGATATCTGCACGCGGCAGGCCTTTGAGAATGCCGCGCGCATCGTCGCGGCAACGGGTGGATCGACCAACGGCGCGCTGCACCTTCCCGCCATGGCGAATGAGTGCGGCATCGACTTCACGCTGTTCGACGTCGCCGATATCTTCAAGACGACGCCTTATATCGCGGATCTGAAGCCCGGCGGCCAGTATGTGGCAAAGGACATGTATGACGCCGGTGGCATCTACATGCTGATGAAGACGCTCCATGCCGAGGGTCTCCTGCATGGGGATTGCATGACGGTGACGGGCAAGACACTGGCCGAGAATATCGATGCGGTGACGTGGAACCCCGACCAGAAGGTCATTTACGATGCCAAGGCGCCGATCACGCCGACCGGTGGTGTTGTCGGCCTCAAGGGATCGCTAGCGCCGGAGGGCGCGATCGTGAAGGTGGCGGGCATGAAGCGCCTCCAGTTCACCGGCACGGCCAAGGTCTTCGAGCGAGAGGAAGATGCCTTTGCCGCGGTTGAGGCGAACAGCATCGTCGAAGGCGATGTCGTCGTCATCCGCTATGAAGGACCAAAGGGCGGTCCGGGTATGCGTGAAATGCTTTCGACCACCGCCGCGCTCTACGGGCAGGGCCTGGGAGAGAAGGTAGCGTTGGTGACGGACGGCCGCTTCTCGGGCGGTACGCGGGGCTTCTGCATCGGGCATGTCGGCCCGGAAGCGGCCGTTGGTGGGCCTATCGCGCTGATCGAGAATGGCGATAGCATTGCCATCGATGCCGAGGCCGGGACGATTGATCTGCTGGTTGACGAAGCGGTGCTCGCGGAGCGGCGCGCGCGGTGGCAGCCCCGGCAGAACGACTATCAGGCGGGCGCGCTCTGGCGCTTCGCGCAGAATGTCGGCCCGGCATGGGCGGGCGCGGTGACGCATCCGGGCGCAAAGGCCGAGACGCACGTGTTCGCGGATATCTGATCTTGCGACCCGGCCTGTGCGTGCTTCCCGCCCTGCTGCTGCTTGGCGGGTGCGAAGGCGCGGCTGAACAGATAAAGAGCGAGGGAAAGGCACAGGCCAAGCGGGCCATCGCGACCGCGCAAGACATTGCCGCGCACATTGCCGCATGGGTGGATATGTCGCGTGACGACCGACCGTTGATTGACTGCGCATGGCAGGCTGGAGCGGAGCTGGCACCCGTGTGCAAAGCTGAGCGGCTGGAAGAAAGGGACGGACGTGACATGCTGCTGATGGTGAGCCGGCCGGACGGCGGCTTACGCCGCCTGCGCGTGTCGACTGACGGGCGCGTTGCCGCCGCCGATGGTGCCGACCCCCTTGAGGTGACGCATCTCGGGGGGGATCTGCTCATCGTCATCGGCGAAGAGCGTTACCGCTTTTTACCCGCCCGGCTGGAGGCGATACGATGACCGTTGGCGCGCCGATCCTCGATGCGCTGGGGATGCGCGCGGCAGAGCAGGCGATGTTCGATGCCGGCACGGACCCATATGCGCTGATGGTGCGGGCTGGCGAAGGCGCGGCGGATATGATCTGGCGCGTCGCGCATCGGCACGCGGTGCTGGTGCTGTGCGGGCCGGGCAATAATGGTGGCGATGGCTATGTGATTGCCCGTGCGCTTCGGGAGCGCGGGGTGTCGGTGCGGGTGGCGGCGACCGGCGCGCCGCGCACGACCAGTGCGATCCGCGCGCGCGATGATTGGGCCGGGCCGATCGACGATATCGCGGATGCGGTGCCGGCGGCGGTCCTCGTCGATGCGCTGTTCGGTGTCGGGCAGAACCGGCCGTTGGAAGCCGGGCTCGCGGCTCGCCTGCGCGCGCTTACGGACGCCGCCTGGCTCAGTTGTGCGGTGGACCTGCCGAGTGGCATCGATGGAGATAGCGGCGCTCTGCTCGGTGATCCGCCGGGCTGCGACATCGCCCTTGCCATTGGGGCCTGGAAGCCCGCGCACGTGCTAATGCCCGCTGCTGCCCTGATGCGCCGTCGCACGCTGATCCCTATCGGGGTGACGGCGATAGAAGACGGTCCGCACATGCTCGCTGCACCCCGCATCCCCATGCCGCCTGCCGATAGCCACAAATATCGGCGTGGGCTGGCGGCGGTGGTCGCGGGCGCGATGCCCGGTGCGGCTGTGCTCGCCGCCGAGGCCGCCGCGCGTGGCGGGGCGGGCTATGTGCGGCTTGTCGGCGCGGAGGGGCTGCGTGCGAGCCATGCTCTTGTGCAGGTGGCGGACCTCGCGTTCGAGCGCGCGCGCGCCCTTTTGGTCGGGCCGGGCCTTGGCCGCGATGAGGCAGGGCGGACACGGCTTGATGCGGCGCTGGCGGCCGGGCTTCCCATTGTGATTGATGCGGATGCGCTGGCTCTGCTCGATGGCGCGGGCGCACTGCCTTCGCAAACGATCCTGACCCCGCATGGCGGCGAGTTTGATGCGCTGTTCGGGGCTGATGACGCCAGCAAGATCACGCGGACATGCGCGGCGGCGCGGCGCACTGGCGCGGTCGTGGTTCATAAAGGGTCGGACACGGTGATTGCCGCGCCGGATGGTCGCACGGTCGTTGCGCCGCCCGCGTCCCACTGGCTCTCCACGGCAGGCACGGGAGATGTGCTGGCCGGGCTGTGCGCCGCGCGCTTGGCGGTGACCGGCGACGCCTTCCGCGCCGCGTGTGAGGGGGTGTGGCTCCATGGCGAGGCTGCGCGCCGCGCCGGCGCGGCGTTTATCGCCGACGATCTGGTCGCGCATATTCCTGCCGCGATTGCGAGCAGAGCATGAGTGTCGCCGAGATTTCACCCGATGTCATCGTCCGTATCGCCGCACGTGGCGATGGGGTTACGGCAGATGGGCGCCATGTGCCCTTTGCCGCGCCGGGGGACAGGCTGCTGCCTGACGGCGGCCTCGCTTATGGCCCCAATCATGCCGAGCCGGTCTGCGTGCATGTGCCGGACTGCGGCGGGTGCCAGCTCCAGCATGTCTCCGACGATGCCTATGCCGATTTCGTGCGGGACCGGGTGGCCGGCGCCCTGAAGGGGCAGGATGTCATCGCGGGAGAAATCCTGCCCGCCATCGTTTCCCCACCGGCCACGCGCCGCCGCGCGAGCCTCCGCGCGATCAAGCAGGGCAAGCGTCTGCTGATCGGCTTCGCGGCGCAGGGCAGCCACCGCATCGTGGATATGGAGCAATGCCCGGTGCTCGATCCGGCGTTGTTCGCGCTGATCGCGCCGCTCCGCCTGCTCCTAGCGCCGCGCCTTGCCGATCGGCGCGCGGCGGAACTGCGCCTTGCGCGCGTCGATCAGGGTGTCGATGTGCAACTTGTCGGCCTGAACTTCGAGGGGCTGGAGGCGACGGAAGCGGTGCTCGGCTTCGCGCGCGACCATGGCCTTGCCCGGTTGACGCTCGCGGGTGATGAAGGTGATCCTCCGATCACGCTCTGGGAGCCCGAGCCGGCGACGGTGACGTTCAATGGTCTTGCCGTCGCCTATCCGCCCCATGCGTTCCTGCAAGCGACGCGTGACGGAGAGGCAGCGCTGGTTGCCGCCGTTCGGGACGGGCTGGGCGAGGCAAGGATGGTGGCGGATCTGTTTGCCGGGCTTGGCACCTTCGCGCTTTCCGTGGCGGCGGATGTGCCGGGTCGGAAGGTCTATGCGGCGGAAGCCGCGCGGGATCTCATTTTCGCGCTGCAAGGCGCTGGCAACCGGTTGCCGGGGCGCATTTTCCCCGAACATCGCGACCTGTTTCGCCGGCCGCTCATGGCAAAGGAGCTGGATCGCTTCGATGCTGTAGTCATCGATCCGCCGCGGGCCGGCGCGCGCGAACAATGCCGGGAACTTGCTGCCACGCGCTGCGCGCGCCTTGTCTATGTCTCGTGCAATCCGGCGAGTTTCGCGCGGGATGCGGCTATGCTGGTTGCGGGCGGGTGGCGCATCGCGCGGGTCCGGCCGGTCGGCCAGTTCCGCTGGTCGTCCCATGTGGAACTGGTGGCGAGTTTCGTGCGGGACTGAGCCGGGGAGGGGATCAGACCTCGGGCTGGATTTCCACGATGATATCTTCCGCCTGGAGGGCCTCCGAGCCGGGCTCGCGAAAGCCGATGATCTCCTGTCCACGGTGGATGCGGACGCCCAGCCCGGTAGTGATCGCGGAAAGTGGCTTGCCGACCTCCTGTGGCGTTACCCGGCGTTCGGCAAGGCAGACCTGTCCGCCACTCGCCGCGAGATCGGCGAGATAGACAGCGACGCGCGGCCCCTCGCAGGCTCCGGCGAGGAGCAGGCCCGCGAAGCTTGCGGGGTTGATGACGGTCGTGGCGCCAGCCTGCTCGGCGAGAACCTGATTGTCCTGCGCGCGTACCACGACGCTGATCGGCACCCTGCCGGCCAGATGCCGGGCAGTGAGCGTAACCAGAATGGACGTGTCGTCCCGCCCGGTCGAGATCATCACGGCCTGCGCGCGGGCGATGCGGGCATCATCCAGCATCTGGTCGCGGGTCGCATCGCCTTTCAACACGTTGCAGCCATGCGCCTCGGCGCGGGCAAGGGCATTGTCGTCCCGGTCGATCACAACGATATGCGAGGGGCGTGTGCCCCGCGCGATCAGCTCGCGCACGGCCTCCGCGCCGCTCGTGCCATAGCCGATCACGATGAGATGGTCGGTCAGCTCCCGCTGAATGCGTGCCATGCGCCATTTCTCCAGGGTTTGCCGGAAAACGAAATGATAGGCCGTCCCGAGGAAGATCAGCCAGACGAAAATACGGATAGGCGTGACGATGAACGCCTCGAAGAGCTTCGTCCCGTCCGAAACCGGAATGATGTCGCCATAACCAACGGTGGTGATGGTGACGGTCGTGAAATAGAGAATGTCGATGAAGCTGATTTCGTGCGTCGGATCATTGGTATCGGCCAGCCCGTCCCGGTGGAGCCAGTGGACCACGAGTACGATGGCCATGAGTGCGATGACGAGCAGCACGCGCCATGCAATATCCGCCCAAACCGGCAACGATGAGCGTCGCCGCAGCAGCGAATGGCCGGGCAGGCGCGGATCATCCTCCCGCCGATGCATCCCGCCGATCATGAAGGCGCGAAAAGGGAGCATCGGTCAGTTTGTGCGTTCGTGGGTCTGTCAGCGTGTATAGGCTGGCGGCAGGTCGGCACCCGGGCCATCCTTATAGCGCTGGAAGAGCGCGTCCTGCCGGGTGGCGAGGGACTGGCGCACACCGTCGATAAAGACCGTGTCGGCTACGCTCGAGAGTTCCAGCGGATCTCCGCTCCAGATGACGACATCCCCGCGACGTCCTGTCCTGAGCGATCCGATCTCGCCGCCCAGACCAATGGCTTCGGCCGGGCCGGAGGTGAGCGTGGCGAATGCGGCGTCCCAGCCAAGGCCGCTTGCGCCCGGCACTTTGGTCAGCGCCACGAGGTTGCCGGCATATTGCTTGGCAAGTCGTGCCTGCCGCGCCTCGTCGTCATTGATCATGCCGAGGCTGATCTGGACGCCGGCTGCCTTCATCCGTCCGACGTTGGACTGTGTGGCGGCAAGCTGCTCGAAGGAGGCGGGCAGATCGTTGAGCGCGCTGGCGATCACCGGCACTTTTGCCGCGGCGATTTCCCGCGCGACCGTCCAGCCCTCGGATGCGCCGACGAGCACAAGGTCAAGCTTGGGTGTCTCGCGCTTGATGTCCAGCAGCGCGAGAATGTCCGACGCGCGCTCGACATGGACGAGGAGCTTCATGGTTCCGTTCGCAACGGGCGCCAGCGCCTCGGCATCCTCCCGGGTGAGCAGCACGTCTTTGCCCGGATCGCCGAACGCGGCTGGATTAGCGGCATAGGCGCGGGCCTGTCGCAGCGCGCTGCGGAACATCGCGATGGCCGCGGGGCGGCTACCGCCGGCCTTTTGTGCGCCGGCCTCGCCATATTCCATGAACTGGAAGGCACGGTGCCTGGTGATCGGATCGCGATCGGCGCCAAGATCGATGACTGCGCCTAAGCCTGCGAAGATGGAGCCGGCGGCATCTGGCGCGACGATGGCGCGGGTGATCCCTTCCGCGCGGTTGAGCGTGATCGCACTGGTCAATGGATTGACGGCCGGCGCGATGTCCAGTGCGGTGTGGAATGCGCTGCCGGCGGCGGACGTGTCATCCGTGGCGGAAACTCCGTCCACTTCGACAATGCCCATGCGGGTGAAGCCCGCGACGAGGCCGGGCGTCACATAGCGCCCGCCTGCATCCACCGTCTCAATGCCGGCCGGCACGGTGACACCCCCGCTGCCGCCGGGGCCGGCGGCGACGATGCGCCCGTCCCGAATGACGACGGTGCCACCGACAATGGGGGCCGAGCCATCGCCAATGACAAGGCGGGCATTGGTGATGGCGACGCTTTGTGCCTGCGCGAGTGCGGGCAGAGCGAGCAGCGCGGTGGCGGTAAGGAGCAAGCGCTTCATTTCACATCTCCGGCGCCGGGCTGGCCCAGTTCGAAATCCGATACCGGCCGCTTTCTCGGGTCATTCATATCATAGAGGAGCGCGCCATCGATCCACACCTTTTCCGGTCGGGTGTAAACGCTGAACGGATCGCCATTCCACAGCACGATGTCGGCCATTTTGCCGGGCTTGAGGCTGCCGGTCTGCTCGTAGATGCCGAGCACTTTGGCCGGTCCGCTGGTGAGCCATGTCCATGCCCGCGCGTCGCTGATGTCGATGCCGGCATGGCGCCCGGCCGAAAGCGCCTTGGCGACTTCCTGATTGAGCCGCTGAATGCCGTTGGCATCGTCCGAATGGATCACCGCGCAGGCACCTTGTTTGTCGAGAAGCGGCAGGTTCTCCTTGATCGCGTCATAGGACTCCATCTTGAACCCCCACCAGTCCGACCAGACGGCGGCGCAGGTATTGGAGGCCTTGAGCAGATCGGGAATTTTATAGGCCTCAACCGCATGGTGGAAGGCCGCGACATGATAGCCAAACTCCTTGGCCATATCGAGCACGACGGCCATTTCGTCCGCGCGATAGCAGTGATTTTGCACTGAAATTTCGCCACGCAGGACGCCGCGCAGCGTGTCCATGGCGATGTCGCGGGTGGGCGCCTCGCCGCCGGACTTTTCGTATTTCGTCCATTTGCGGTCATATTCGGCGGCCTTGGCCCAGGTCTGCCGGTCGACCGCGACATTGCCCATGCGCGTTGAGGGTTGGCGACCTTTGCTGCCATAGACGCGCTTGGGATTTTCGCCGCACGCCATCTTCAGTCCATAAGGTGCGCCGGGGAACTTCATGCCCTGTACGGTGCGGGCATAGACATTCTTGAGTGTGACCGACCGGCCGCCCATGAGGTTGGCGGAACCGGGCAGGATCTGGAGCGTGGTGACGCCGCCATTGGCGAGCGCGCGGGAGAAGCCGGGGTCTTGCGGCCAGACGCTGTGCTCGGCCCAGACATCCGCCGTCACGGGGCTGGTCGCCTCGTTACCGTCCGAATGCGCGGGAACCGCCGGTGACGGATAGTCGCCCAGATGGCTGTGCACATCGATTATGCCGGGGGTCAGCACCTTGCCGGTGCCATCGATAACCAGAGCGTCCGCCGGGGCATCCACGGTCTGGCCGACCGCCACGATCCTGCCGTTGGCAAAGAGGACGGCGCCACCCTCTATCCGGTTGCCCTCTCCATCGAAGATGGTGACATTGCGGACCAGCGTCGTCACGCCTGGATAGGGGCGGTAAGTGGACGGGAAGGGATCGGCGTTGATCTTCACGGCCGGCTCGGACGATCCCGAGCGCGATTTGGCGTCGACCTGCGCGATGGCGAAGAGCGGTGCAAGCGCGAGCAGCGCGGCGCCAAGGCGCAGCCGGTTCGTCCGTGCGCCATTCTCTGAAGTCATGTCTGGCCTACCCCTGTTGGCTTAAACAATGGCCCAGAGATGTCCGATGAAGGGGCGGTGCTGTCAACCTGCTTCATCCCCCGATCTGAACCGGGACTGACGGGGCGGATTTTTCCGGCTGGCCTTGCGCGCGCTCCTGCACTATGTGCGCTCGACTTGGGACCGGGTCCCCGCGCGCGGCACATGCTCGGCCGCGCACGGCAGCGCTTGGCGTCAGGGCACGCCGTGCCGGACTGGTCGGTATCATTTCATGGCGTTCAGCCAGCTTTTGGAAAGCATTGAGTAGAACCATGCAGATTGTCGAGACGTTGAACGAGGGCCTCAAGCGCGCCTACACATTGACCGTCACCGCCAAGGACATTGATGCGCGCGTCGAGGACGAGGTGAAGTCCATTGCGCCGCAGGTGCGGATGCCCGGTTTCCGCCCTGGCAAGGTGCCAGCCAATCTCGTCCGCAAGATGCACGGCCCCGCGCTCCAGCGCGAAGCGCTCGACAAGTCGATCCGCGCCGGCGTTGAAAAGATCATTGGTGACAACGGCCTGCGTCCTGCCATGCAGCCCTCGGTCGAGCTGGTTGCCGACTATGAGGAAGGCAAGGATGCCGAGGTGAAGGTCGCGCTCGAGGTGCTGCCGCAGATCGCGACGCCTTCCATCGAGGGGCTGAAGCTGGAGCGGCTGACCGTTGAGGTGACGGATGCGGCGGTGGACGAGGGCGTCAACCGCATTGCCAGCCAGAACCAGCGCTTCGAGGATGCCAAGGACGGCCACAAGGCCAAGGAAGGCGATCAGGTCGTCATGGACTTCGTGGGCAAGGTGGACGGCGTCGCTTTTGACGGCGGCACCGGCTCGGACATGGCGGTGGTGATCGGCTCGGGCAACCTCATCCCCGGCTTCGAGGATCAGATCATCGGCGTGAAGGCGGGTGAGGAAAAGACCATCAACGTCACCTTCCCCGAGGAGTATCAGGCAAAGAACCTCGCCGGCAAGGCTGCGACGTTCGACCTCTCCATCACGGCCGTGAAGGTCGCGAGCGATGCCGGGCCGGACGATGAATTCGCCAAGTCGCTTGGCCTGGAGAGCCTCCAGCAGCTCCGCGATCTGGTGAAGGGCCAGATCGAGCAGGAGCATAACGGCCTGACTCGCACGTTCATGAAGCGCGCGCTGCTCGATCAGCTTGCCGCCGCGCATGATTTTGACGTGCCGCCGAGCATGGTCGATGCCGAGTTCCAGCAGATCTGGGCGCAGCTCGAGCATGAGGCGAGCCACGAGGAAGACCCGGAGGCCGCGCGCGCCGAAATTGAGAAGGACCGCGACGATTATCGCAACATTGCCGAGCGCCGCGTGCGCCTTGGCCTGCTCCTCTCCGAGATCGGTCAGGCCAGTGGTGTGGACGTGACGCAGCAGGAAATGAACCGCCTCGTCACGCAGGCGGCGATGCAATATTCGCCGCAGGACCGCGAGCGCTTCGTTGAGTATATCCGTAACGAGCCGATGGCCGCCGCGCAGCTTCGCGCTCCGCTCTATGAGGATAAGGTCGTCGACTTCCTCTTCGAGAAGGCGGAGATTACGGACCGCACGGTCGAGCGGGCCGAGCTTGAGGCCGCGATCGAGAGCGAGGACGGCGCTGTGCATGTCCACGGCCCGGGCTGCGGACATGACCATCACGACCATGACCACGATCATGGGGCGAAGGCGAAGAAGCCGGCCGCCAAGAAGGCGAAAGCCGCGGAGGGCGACGATGTGAGCGCTGACGCTGCCGCTGAGGAAAAGCCCAAAAAGGCCGCGCCGAAGAAGGCAAAGGCCGAGGAAGGCGCTGCCTCCGCAGACGAGAAGCCGAAGAAGGCAGCGCCCAAGAAGGCGGCGGCCAAGGACTGAGTCCATCACGGACATGGATGACGGGGCTGAAACGAGACAAGCAGGCTGGCCGGCCAGCCTGCGGATCGCCGTCATTCTGCCATGCTATAACGAATCGGCGGCGATCGGGCAGACCGTCGCCGATTTTCGGGCCGCACTGCCGCAGGCCGAGATTCACGTCTTCGACAATAATTCTAGGGACGATAGCGTCGCAGTGGCGCGGGCGGCGGGCGCCTATGTCTGGCCGGTTCGCCAGCAGGGCAAGGGTCATGTCGTGCGGCGCATGTTCGCCGATGTGGAAGCGGACATATATGTGCTCGCCGATGGCGATGCGACCTATGAGGCCGCCGCTGCTCCCGCGATGATCGGCAAGATGGTGGGCGAAGCCATGGACATGGTGGTTGGCGCGCGTCGTTCGGAAGTAGAGGCAGCTTATCGCCTTGGTCATCGCACCGGCAACAGGCTGCTCACCGGGCTGTTGCGGCGGCTCTTTGGTCGCAGCTTTACCGATATTCTGTCCGGCTACCGGGTTTTTTCGCGCCGGTTCGTGAAGAGTTTTCCGGCGCTCTCATCCGGCTTCGAGATCGAGACCGAAATTTCGGTTCACGCGCTGGAACTGCGGATGCCCGTTGGTGAGATGGTGACGGCCTATGCCGCGCGGCCGGAAGGATCAGAATCGAAGCTGAGCACATGGCGGGACGGCTGGCGCATTCTCAACATGATGCTGAAGCTGTATCGGCTTGAGCGGCCGCTCTGGTTTTTCGGCGCCATCGGGGCGGCATGTGTCCTGCTCGCGCTGATCCTCGGTGAGCCCGTGGTGGAGACCTATTTCCGTACCGGCCTTGTCCCGCGTTTCCCGACGCTGATGGCGACGGTCGGGCTGGTGCTGCTTGGCGCGCTCAACATGATGTGCGGCCTTATCCTCGACACGGTGACGCGCGGGCGGCAGGAGGTGAAGCGGCTTGCCTATCTCTCTCATCCAGCGCCGGGGCGGCTTTGACGAGGGTGGGAAGCGGCGCGCGTTAATCGCTGCTTGAGGGTGCTCCGTTAATCCCCTTGCACGGCGCGACATGAATCCCGATGTAAGGCGCCGGGCAACACACACCTACGAAAGAACCTCATGACCGACATTCTCAGCGATCCCCTTGGCGCGCTTGTTCCTATCGTCATCGAGCAGTCCAACCGCGGCGAACGCAGCTTCGACATTTTTTCGCGGTTGCTGCGGGAGCGGATCATCTTCGTGACCGGGCAGGTAGAGGATCATATGGCCTCGCTCATCGTTGCCCAGCTCCTCTTCCTCGAGTCCGAGAACCCGAAGAAGGACATCTACATGTATATTAATTCGCCCGGTGGCGTGGTGACCGCCGGCATGGCGATCCATGACACCATGCAGTATATCCGGCCCAAGGTCGGTACGGTCTGCATCGGTCAGGCGGCATCCATGGGCAGCTTTCTGCTCGCGGCCGGCGAGCCGGGGATGCGGGTGGCCCTTTCCAACGCGCGAATCATGATTCACCAGCCGTCGGGTGGCGCGCAGGGCATGGCGAGTGACATCGAGATTCAGGCGAAAGAGATCCTGCGGATTCGTCGTCGCCTCAACGATCTTTATGTCAAATATACCGGCCAGTCGCTCGACAAGATCGAGGCCGCGATGGACCGTGATACTTTCCTCGAAGCGGACGAGGCCAAGGCTTTCGGGCTGGTCGACGCCGTGTTCGACAAGCGCCCGACGCCGACGGAACCGGCGGCTGAGGCTTGACGAACGACAACATAAGCCCATGTTTACATTAAACGGGTACGTTTTGCCCACTTGTGGTCTGGTAGGAACGCGGTCTAGGATCGCGTTTCACGCCGCGAAGTCCCGCGCTGTGCCTCCGGCCGGCCGGGCAAAGGAAGGCATTGAATGACCAAGCTTACCGGATCGGACTCGAAGAGCACCCTTTATTGCTCATTCTGCGGCAAGTCGCAGCATGAAGTGAGGAAGCTCATCGCCGGCCCCACCGTCTTTATCTGCGACGAATGCGTGGAGCTGTGCAACGACATCATCCGCGAGGAAACCAAGGGCGGCCTCGGCGCGCGCAAGGACGGCGCGGTGCCTGCTCCGCAGGCGATCTGTGATGTGCTGAGCGACTATGTCATCGGGCAGGAGCGCGCCAAGCGTGTGCTCTCCGTGGCGGTGCACAATCACTATAAGCGGCTCGATCACGGCACCAAGACGGGTGATGTGGAACTGGCCAAATCCAACATCCTGCTCATCGGTCCGACGGGTTGCGGCAAGACGCTGCTCGCACAGACGCTTGCAAAGACCTTCGATGTGCCGTTCACCATGGCGGACGCGACCACGCTGACCGAGGCGGGCTATGTGGGCGAGGATGTGGAGAACATCATCCTCAAGCTGCTCCAGGCCAGCGATTATAATGTGGAAAAGGCGCAGCGCGGCATCGTCTACATCGACGAGATCGACAAGATCAGCCGTAAGGCGGAGAACCCGTCGATCACCCGCGATGTCTCGGGCGAGGGCGTACAGCAGGCCCTGCTCAAGCTGATGGAGGGGACGACCGCTTCCGTGCCGCCGCAGGGCGGGCGCAAGCATCCGCAGCAGGAGTTCCTCCAGGTCGACACGACCAATATTCTCTTCATCTGCGGGGGTGCCTTCGCGGGGCTGGAGAAGATCATTGGCGACCGGCTTGAAGGCAAGTCCATCGGCTTCGGCGCACATGTCGCCGCGCCCGAGGAGCGCCGCACCGGTGAGCTGCTCAAGCAGAGCGAGCCTGAGGATCTCCTGAAATTTGGCCTTATTCCTGAGTTCGTCGGTCGTCTTCCGGTCATCGCGACGCTAGAGGACCTCGATATCAAGGCGCTGGTCCAGATCCTCGCGGAGCCCAAGAACGCGCTGGTGAAGCAGTATAAGAAGCTCTTCGAGATGGAGAATGTCGAGCTGACATTCACGGACGAGGCGCTGACGGCCATTGCCCAGAAAGCGATCGAGCGGAAGACCGGCGCGCGTGGATTGCGCTCGATCATCGAGGCGATCCTGCTCGACACGATGTTCGATCTGCCGGGCATGGAGGGCGTTACCGAGGTCGTGGTGGACAAGGACGTGGTGGAAGGCCGCAAGGAACCGGTCCGCGTCTTCACCGAGGTTCGCAAGGCCGAGGACGCGGCCTGAACGAAAGAGGCTGCCCGGCCGCTTGCGGCCGCTGGTTTATGAAAAGGGGGGCGGTGCGTTGGCGCTGCCCCCTTTTCGTTTCAGTCGCCCGGTGGCCGCCCGCCAACGCTTCGCACGCCATGCGCGCGACGCTTCGTGCGGATCAGATAGGCGCCGCCGATGCCGGCTGCGGCAATGCCCGCGAGCGCCCCGGCCTCCATTGCCCAGCGCGGGCCGAGATTATCGGTGATCCAGCCCATGATCGGTCCGCCGAGCGGCGTTCCACCCAGTGTGATCGCCATGAACATTGCGGCAATGCGGCCACGCATCGCTGGTGTCGTGGTCATCTGCACGAAACCATTCGCCGTGGTCATCACGGTCTGCGCTGCGACGCCGATCAGAACCAGCGCGAGGCCGAAGAGGGGAAAGCTCGGCGAAAGACCAGCAAGGACCATGCCGCCGCCAAAAATCGCGGCGCCCGCCACCAGATAGGGAATGCCGGGCCGCTCCCGCTTTGCCGCGAGCAGCGCGCCGAGCACGGAGCCAACGGCCATGGTAGAGCTGAGCGCGCCATATTCGCCCGCGTCCGCACCAAAAACGGAAACGGCCATGGTCGGAATGAAAATCGTGAAATTGAGCCCGAAGGTGCCGATGAGGAACATCATCACCAGCACCGCGATCAGGTCCGGTCGGGCGGCGGCATAGCGCAGCCCTTCGATGAATCCGCCTTGGCCCTGCGCGCCGCCCGGGCGCGGGGCTTTCTGGAGCGCGGTCTGGTCCAGCATCATCAGCGAGACGATGACCGCGACGAACGTCAGCGCATTGAAGAGAAAGACCGGGCCTGTGCCGATCAACGCGATGAGAATGCCGGCAACCGCCGGGCCGATCATGCGCGCGGCATTGAACGAGGTGCTGTTGAGCGCGACGGCGTTTGAAAGAACATCCTCGCCGACAAGTTCGGCGACGAATGATTGTCTTGCCGGCGCGTCAAAGGCGGCCGCCATGCCGAGCAACGCGGCGAAGAGATAGACCTGCCAGAGAACCACGGCTCCGGTGATTACGAGCAGGCCGAGGCCCAGTGACAGCATGGCCATTGATAATTGCGTGATGAGCAGCAGTTTGCGCTTGTCGAACCGATCCGCCGCAGCGCCGGTGAAGGGGAGCAGCGCTAGCTGCGGACCGAACTGGAGCGCGGTGACGATGCCAAGTGCGGTCGCGCTCTTGTCGGTCAGTTCGGTCAAGACCAGCCAGTCCTGCGCGGTGCGTTGCATCCAGGTGCCGACATTGGAGACGATCGCGCCGCTGGCCCATATCCGGTAATTGGGCACACGCAGAGACCGGAACATGCCGCCGGAGTGGTCCGCCTTGACTGCGGCGGTCTCAATCGGCGCGGCGCTTTCTCCCCGATTTGCGACGAGCGCAACAGGTTCGAGCGTTTTGGTCTGGTTGGGGTCTTCTTTGCGGGTCACCCGACAGGCGCTAGCCGAACTTGCCGCAGAGAGGAAATGCCGATGCGATCCAAATGGGCGGGACTGGCGCGCCGAATGCCGGTGGGTCAGGCGTTTCCGGAGAGGTGGCGCGCTGCCGTCTCGCGGATGAGCGTCATCATATTGGGGATGCCTTGCGTGCGATTGGAGGAAAGCTGCCGCTTGAGGTCAAAGGGCGCAAGCGCGGCTGTCATGTCCGTGGCGGCAATCTCGGCCGGGGTGCGATCCTGCACGGTCAACAGGACCAGCGCGATAATCCCCTTGGTTATGGCAGCGTTGCTGTCCGCCAGGAAGTGCAGCCGTCCATCCTCGCGGCGGGTGGGATAGACCCAGACTGCGGCGGAGCAGCCCCGCACCAGTGTCGCGTCGGTCTTGAGCGCGTCGGGCATTGGTTCCAGAGCCCGCCCGAGATCGATGAGGAGGCGGTAGCGCTCATCTCCATCGAGCAATTCATAATCGTCGCGGATCTGGTCGAGGCTGGGCATGGTCATGGCGATGCCCCCTATAGCGGGACTGGTGGGCAAGGCCAGCACAGAGCCCGGCATTTCCGTTTGGCGTTGTCCTAGAGGTCGACACCTGCGGCAATCGCCTCCAGTTTGCGGATACGTTCCTTAAGGTCGGCCATCTCGATGCGCGTGGCGGCGGAAAGTGGCTGGCTTTCGCCGGCTTCGGGGCCGTGGCGTGGCGTGACGAAGCGTTCCAGCTCGATGCGTTTCAGCGCGAGCCAGCCGCTCCAGGCTTTAAGGCCCGCCATGGCGAGAATGGCCACAGTGCCAAGCAGGCTGGCGGTGATGCTGGCATAAAGCAGGAGATCGGGGGTGGTCATGGCTACAGATCCCTGAGTTGAATGGAAGGGCGGATGCGCTTTTCAGCGCGTCTGCCTGAGCGTCTCACGCAGACGGGCGAGGGCAATGGTGCGGACGGTGATTGCGATGGTGATTGTGGTTGCCGTCACAGTCTCTCCCCTGTTCCTGACGCTCGCTGTCAGTTGAGCGGATTGTCGCGCAGATCGCGAAGCTTCTCGATCTCGGTGGCAACGTCCTGCCCCTTATCGGTGACGATGCGTTCGAGCACGCGGACCCGCTGTTCGAGCCGCTCGGTCTGCGCGGCATATTGCGCGGCTCGCTCCGCCGTCTGGTTACCGAAAAGCTCCAGCTCACGTTCCTTGAGCTTCATCTTTTGCCGCTGAACCTTGCCCCAGACGCCGGCGATCACCGGGAGGCCAACGACGATCATGAAGAAAGAGAGAATGAAGATGCCACTCATGAGGGTTCTCCCATTTAGTTGGCCGGTCCGCGCAGCCGCTCGATCTCATGGTCGAGGCGCAGCGAGCCGTCCGTCACGATCCGTTCTACATTGACGAGCCGGTCCTTGATCGAACCGATTTCTGCGCGGAGCTGGGCGTTCTCCTGGCTGACGAGCTTGACCCGCTCGACCAGCTCCTCATTCTTTTGCGGGTAGATCGCTTTTCCCCAGCTGTTCTCGAGAGGGTAGCCGTGTCGAATGCGCAGCCAGGTGGTGAAAATCCATCCTGCGACACCCGCAAGGCCGATCATCAGGCCGCCCATTGCAAGGAAGGGCAGATAGGGCGCCAGTGCTTCACTCGTTTCCATGATGTGTTCTTCCCTGTTTTTTCGTTCGGCCGATTGGCGCTTTCGATCAACGATCGACCGGCATCGACGAATGATCAGCGCAATGCGTCAATCTCGCGGGCGGTGCGCTCGGCCGGGTCGGTTGCGATCCGTTCGAGCACCGCGATCCGCTCTTCCAGCCGACTGATCTGCCCGGTGAGTTTCTCATTTTCCGATGAGAGCAAGGCGATCTTGCGGTCGGCGTCGATCGTGCCCTTGTCGACTGTTCCGCTCCACTCGTTTTCAATCGGATAGCCATGGCGGGCGCGGATCCACGTGGAGATCAGCCAGCCAGCGGTTGATATCGCGACGATGGCGACGATGAAGGATGGTCCTCCCCAGCTCATTGTCTTCACTCCCTCTCAAGCGTTGTGGCGTTTCAGCGCAGAGCATCAATCTCGTCGGCAAGGCGTGAGTTGCGGCTTGTGTAAAAGGTCTCGATGTCGGCGAGGCGACGATCAATATCGCGGAATTTGGAGCGCACGTCGCGGGTCGATGCGCCGGGGTTGGAGCGAACGCCCTGCCAGAACTTCTCCTCCTCGCGATCGGCGTACAGCCCGGCCGGCTTGGTGTCGGCCATCCACGCGGCAAGGAAATATGCGACCAGAGACCAGGGGAAGGCGCCCATGAAGGTGATCAACACCGCGGCGACACGGACCCAGAGCACATCGATGCCGGTATAGTCCGCGATGCCGGCGCATACGCCCTTCCACTTGGCATCGCTCTTGTTGAGGTAGAATTTGGTGCGGCGGGCGGTCATGTCAGTTCCTCCTGTCGAAGCGGTAATCCTCGTCGCGTACGGGCTGCGACGGGCGGAAATCGGGGTTGTCGGCGGCGATGATGCGTTCGATCGTGACAAGCCGCTCTTCAAGGCGGCGTGCCGTTTCGTACATCGAGTCGAGCATCGTCTCGTCCTCGTTGGTCAGCGTGGCGGCCGTCTTCCACTTGGTGACATAGTGGAAGATCAACCACGGCAGACCGATGAAGATCGTCGGGATGACGATGATTGGAACAAGCACGTCTTCCATGGCGGCTTATCCCTTCTTCTGAGCGGCCTTGAGCGCTGCCAGCTCGGCTTCCACCTTGTCGTTGGATTGCAGCTCGGCGATCTCTTCTTCCAGCGTCTTGGGCTGGCCGCCCAGACCCATGGCATCGGCGCGACCTTCGGCGAGGTCGACACGGCGCTCCAGCATATCGAAGCGGGAGAAGGCGTCCTGCACCTTTTCACCGGCATACATTTCACGCACCCGCAGGCGGTTCTGCGCGCTTTCCATGCGGGTGACCAGGCTGTTCTGGCGGGCACGGGCCTCGCGCAGCTTGGCCTGAAGCTTGGAGATATCTTCCTCGGCGGCGCGCAGCGCATCGTCGAGCACGGTGATCTGGGCGGTCAGTTCGCCGGCCATGTCCGTGGCCTTCTGCTTTTCGACGAGCGCGGCCTTGGCGAGGTCCTCACGGTCCTTGGACAGGGCGAGCTGCGCCTTTTCCGTCCAGCTTTCCTGCAGCGCGTCCAGCTTCTGGATATGGCGGCGGATCTCTTTCTGGTCGGCGATGGTGCGGGCGGCGGACGCGCGCACCTCGACCAGCGTTTCCTCCATTTCGAGGATGATCATGCGGATCATCTTGGCCGGGTCCTCGGCACGGTCCAGCATATCCGTAACGTTGGCGGCAATGATATCGCGGGTGCGAGAGAAGATACCCATGGTCGTTTCACTCCTTGTTGGGTTGACCCGTTGCCGGGTCGCCGGGGCGGGGAGGGGGATGTGGGAGCCCGCCCCGGCTGTCTTGTTGGCCTCAGGCCATATAGGCTGCGGGCATGGTGGTGGCATTGCTGCCCTGCGTCATGGCGAGGAGCGGCGTTGCCGCTCCGGCCTGTGCCGGACCCACGGCGCTCAGCACCATGATGGAGCTGAAGAGTGCCGCGCAGATCGTCGCGGCGATGCGGGTGCTGAGGCTGTTGTTGTTCGTCATTTCATTACTCCCTGAACCTTGGCCTTCGTGCCTTTTTTCGAACCGCTTGCCGCGGCTTGCCAATAGCTAAGCAGGGACCGTGCCAATTCAGAGAAACGAAAGGATTTGGCGGTTTTCCGAGGGTCAACTAGGTGGGTTGGCGGATTTTCATTGCAAAGATGTGGGGATTTACGCCAATAGTTAGGATATGGAGAAAAATACTCAGTTTGTCGGCCAGTCCATCGCCTTTCTGGATGCCGTGGAGCAGGCCGGGCGGGCGGCGGAGTTGATCCGTCCGGTGCTGGTGATCGGCGAGCGTGGCACCGGCAAGGAACTGATCGCCGAGCGCATCCACCGCCTCTCGCCGCGTTGGGACGGCCCGCTCATCGTCATGAACTGCGCGGCGCTTCCCGAGACGCTGATCGAGGCCGAGCTTTTCGGCCATGAGGCGGGCGCCTTCACGGGAGCAACGCGGGTCCGCGCGGGGCGGTTTGAGGAAGCGAACGGCGGTACGCTCTTTCTGGACGAGCTGGGGACGCTCTCCATGGCTGCGCAGGAGCGGCTACTGCGCGCGGTCGAATATGGGGAGGTGACGCGCATCGGTGCGTCACGCCCGGTCAATGTCGATGTGCGTATCGTCGCGGCGACCAATGAGCATCTGCCCGCTGCCGTCGAGGCCGGCCGGTTTCGCGCCGATCTGCTTGACCGGCTGTCCTTCGAGGTGATTACTCTTCCGCCGTTGCGGAGCCGTGAAGGTGATGTGGACGTGCTCGCCGCATTTTTCGGGCGGCGCATGGCGAGCGAGTGTCGCTGGGCGGACTGGCCCGGCTTCAGTGAGTCGGCGATGGCGGAGCTGGTCGCTTATGGCTGGCCGGGCAATGTCCGCGAGCTCCGCAATGTGGTGGAGCGCGCCGTCTATCGCTGGGATCATCCCACGCGGCCGATTGATGCCGTACAGTTCGACCCCTTTGACTCCCCCTGGCGTCCACGGCCAATGTCGGCAGCCGTCGCTGCTTCTCCGCCGCCCTTGACTCCAACGCCAGCGACAGGCGGTGGGTCGCCGCCGACGATCACGGCACGTGAGATGCGCGCGGACGCGGTACAGATCATGCTGGATGACGTGACCGATCTGCGCGGCGCGGTGGAGGCGCACGAACTCGCGATACTCACCCGTGGGCTGGAGAGGCACCGTTATAATCAGCGGGCCACGGCCAAGGCGCTTGGCCTGACCTACGATCAGATGCGCCATGCGATGAAGAAGCACCGGCTGGCATAAAGGCGCTGGACGCGCCCGTCGTGGGTCAGCCGCAGTTGGTGCTGGTGATGATCATCGCGTCATCATAGCCGATGGTGACACGGTCTGGGCGGAAATCCATGGTCATGGCGGAGCGTGGCGGCGCCCAGCGCAACGTCCGCGCGCCGGACGCCTTGAGAATGGCGTTGCCCACGGCCTCGTCTGCCTTCTGGCCGATAAAGCCGGTCAGACTCTCGCCGCGACACAAGGCCTTGCTCACGGTGCCGGGTGCCGCAGTCGTCCCGGGCGTGACGCAGCCAGCGAGGGCTACAGGCACGATGCAGGCGATCAGCCGGGAGGCGAGGTGCATTATGCCGTTTCCCTTTCCGTGCGGGTCATGAGCAGCTTGCCGTCCCGCACGGCGAAGGCCATCCGGCCTTCGACCAGATCGAGCGCGTCGTGGCCGAATTGCTCGTAGCGCCAGCCTTCGAGAATGGGCAGATTCTCGCGCACGCCGGCGGCGAGCAGCTCCAGATCGTCCGAGCGGGCGAGGAGGCGCGCGGCGACATTGATCTCCCGCGCACGGATCTTGAGCAGCAGTTTCAGAAGGTCCGCGACCAGCGTGCCTTCCTTGCCGAGGCCGGGTCGCGAACTGTCCCGCTCGGGCATTTCCGCGCGGTCCAGCGGCCGTGCGTTGGCGAGCGCGTTCATGAGCCGCGCGCCGATATCATTGCCCTTCCAGCTTGCTGAAAGGCCGCGAACCTTGGCAAGGTCCTCTTGCGCGCGCGGCGGATGGGTGGCGAGATCGCCCAGCGTCTCGTCCTTGACGATGCGGCCGCGCGGCAGGTTCTTGTCGCGTGCTTCCGTCTCCCGCCATGCGGCCAGCGCCTTGAGCCGGCCCAGCACGTCCGCCTTGCGGCTGGAGAGGCGCACCCGGCGCCACGCCTGATCGGGATCGACGGTATAGTTGGCGGGGTCCGCGACGCGCTCCATCTCCTGATCGAGCCAGACGCCACGGCCGGTCTTGCGGAGGTCCTCCAGCATCATGGGGAAAATGCTGGCCAGATGCGTCACATCGCCGATCGCATAGTCGATCTGCCGCTTGTCGAGCGGGCGACGGGCCCAGTCGGTGAAGCGCGCGCCCTTGTCCAGATGGATGCCAAGCCATGAATCGACGAGATTGGAATAGCCGATCTGTTCACCCTGAGAGAGGGCCATGCTGGCGATCTGGGTGTCGAAGAGCGGGTGCGGCGTCTTGCCTGTCAGGTTGTAGATGATCTCGATGTCCTGCCCGCCGGCATGGAAGACCTTCAGCACATCTTCATTGTTCACCATCAGGTCCAGCAACGGCGTCATGTCCAGTCCGCTTGCCTTGGGGTCGATCGCTGCGGCTTCCTTGCCATCGGATATCTGCACCAGGCAAAGGTCCGGCCAGTAGCTGTTCTCACGCATGAACTCGGTATCGACAGCGACGAAGGGAGCCTTCGCCATGCGGTCACAAATTGCCGCGAGACTGGCGCTATCGGTAATCAGCGGATGGATTTGCATATGGCGGGCGATCTTATTATGGCCCGGTGCTCGGTCGGCGGGGCGTGGATTGAGAACTGGAAAGTCTTGTCCCTTAGCTCCATCCCGGCGCTTTGTCATTCATCCTGATACGCTCAAAAGGGCCAATCTCACATGCACGCCTACCGCACTCATACATGCGCCGCGCTCCGCGCTTCCGATGTCGGCCAGACGGTCCGCGTCTCAGGCTGGGTGCACAGGAAGCGCGACCATGGCGGTGTGCTTTTCGTGGACCTGCGTGACCATTATGGCGTGGTGCAGGTGGTGGCGGACGGGGACTCTCCCGCGCTGCCGGTGCTGGAAGCGCTGCGGGTCGAATCCGTCGTCACCATTGATGGCGAGGTGAAGGCCCGTTCTGAGGGAACGGTGAATCCGGGTCTGCCGACGGGCGAGATTGAGATTTTCGCGCGCGCGGTCACGGTGCAGTCGGCCGCGCAGGAACTGCCCATGCCGGTCGCCGGCGAACAGGACTATCCCGAGGAAATCCGGCTGAAATATCGCTTCCTCGATCTGCGGCGGGAGACGCTGCACGCCAACATCATGCTGCGGAGCAATGTTATTGCGTCGCTGCGCCAGCGGATGATCGCGCAGGGCTTCACCGAGTTCCAGACGCCGATCCTTACGGCCTCAAGTCCGGAAGGCGCGCGCGACTATCTGGTGCCGAGCCGTCTCTACCCCGGCAAATTCTATGCGCTGCCGCAGGCGCCGCAGATGTTCAAGCAACTCATGATGGTCGCAGGGTTCGACCGTTATTTCCAGATTGCGCCCTGCTTCCGCGATGAGGATGCCCGGGCCGACCGCTCGCCCGGCGAATTCTACCAGCTCGATTTCGAGATGAGCTATGTGACGCAGGAAGACGTGTTCGCTGCGATAGAGCCGGTGCTGCATGGTGTGTTTGAGGAATTTGCCGACTGGCAGGGCAAGGGTCGCACGGTGAGCCCGCTGCCCTTCCGACGCATCCCCTACCGCGAATCGATGCTGAAATATGGCAATGACAAACCGGACCTGCGGAACCCGATCCTGATTTCGGACGTGTCCGAGCAGTTCAAGGGTTCAGGCTTCGGCCGCTTCGCGTCCATCGTGGAAGCGGGCGACGTGGTGCGCGCCATTCCCGCGCCCGGCACGGCGGAGAAGAGCCGCAAATTCTTCGATGACATGAATGGCTGGGCCCAGTCGGAAGGTTTTGCTGGCCTTGGCTATGCAACGCGGAAAGGCGGCGAATGGGGCGGCCCCATCGCCAAGAACCATGGCGAGGACAAGATGACCGCGCTGGCCGATGCGCTGGGCCTCGGCCCGGATGACGGCCTTTTCTTCGCGGCCGGCAAGGAGGCGCAGGCCGCAAAGCTCGCGGGTCTGGCGCGTACCCGCGTGGCCGAGCAGCTCGGCCTGATCGACGAGGCACGTTTTGAATTTTGCTGGATCGTCGATTTCCCGATGTTCGAATATGACGAGGACGCAAAGAAGATCGACTTCAGCCATAACCCCTTCTCCATGCCGCAGGGTGAGCTGGAGGCGCTGGAGACGAAGGACCCGCTGGATATCCTTGCCTACCAGTATGACATTGTCTGCAACGGTGTGGAGCTGTCATCCGGCGCGATCCGGAATCATCGGCCGGAGATCATGTACAAGGCCTTCGAGATTGCAGGCTATAGTCAGGCCGATGTCGATGCGAATTTCGCCGGCATGATCAACGCCTTCAAATTTGGCGCGCCGCCTCATGGTGGGTCCGCGCCGGGCGTCGATCGCATTGTCATGCTGCTTGCGGACCAGCCCAATATTCGTGAAGTCATCGTTTTCCCGATGACGCAGAAGGCCGAGGATCTGATGATGCAGGCGCCGGCGCCGGCGACGCCCAAGCAGCTTCGCGAACTGGGAATCCGCGTGGTCGAACAAAGCTGACACGACGGGGCACTCCGTTTTTCCATTGCCGTTGTCGATCCAGTTCTGCGCTGACCCTGCTTGACGGAACGCGCGGCGAATAGGATGTCATTGCGGATGAGCATCGAGCTTTCCGACTATGAGACCGGCGCCGGCTATGAGGGCGATTTTCAGCGCGATCTGGAGAAGCTCCAGAAGCGGCTGGAACGCATCCAGACCGCGCATATCCTCCATCGCCGCCGCAGCGTGGTCATGCTGGAAGGCTGGGATGCGGCGGGGAAGGGCGGCATCATCAAACGCATGACGGCGTTGCTCGACCCGCGCTATTACACCGTCTGGCCGATCGGTGCGCCCACGACCGAGGAGAAGGGCCGCCATTTCCTCTGGCGCTTCTGGACGAAGCTGCCGGGTGATGGCGAGATTGGCGTGTTTGACCGCAGCTGGTACGGCCGGGTTCTGGTCGAGAGGGTCGAGGGCTTCTGCGACGAGCGCGCGTGGAAGCGCGGCTATGATGAGATTAACGAGTTCGAGGCGCAGCAGGCGGACAGTGGCACGGCCATGGTCAAGCTGTTCATCCATGTGACGCAGAACGAGCAGGACAAGCAACTCGCGCAACGCCTCGATGATCCGTGGAAACGCTGGAAGACCGGCGCGGAGGACTATCGCAACCGGGCACGTCGCGCGGACTATCTCGATGCCATGCACGATATGTTCGCGCGGACGGACACGCGCTGGGCGCCCTGGCACGTGATTGACGGTAATGACCGTAAAGCAGGGCGGATTGCGGCGCTTACCGCCATCGTCAAAGCGCTGGAGGCGCATGTGCCGATGGAGCCGCCGCCGATCGATCCGGCTGTGGCGGAGCTGGCGCGTGGCGCGTTTGGCTACCGGCCAAAGGAGGACTGATTAAAGCCGCCGCCGCGGGCTGGCTCGATGCTACCGTCTGCGCCCCTTGCGCGCGGTCGGCTGATCCGTGTGCGCGGCGACGGCGGTGATGATGCAGGGGATCGCCCAGAGCAGGGCAATGAACTTCACCGTACCGCCGATGCCATGATAGAGCACAGCATCGATTGCATGGAGAGAGACTGCTTCGGCAAGGAAGACGAGGACGAGGGCGCTGCTAGCGATAAGGCCGATGCGCGCGGCAGGGCGGGCCTGCCGGCGAATGGCGATGAGCACGCCGATGGCAATGATGGCGATCAGCGCCAGCAGGCCGATCTGGATGAACTGGCGGTGCTCGTAGACATGGCGCGAGCGCAGCAGGATGTTGACGAAGGCATGGGCATGATGGCGGAATTCGAGGAGGATTTCGATAAAGGCCAGGGCATGGAGTATGGCCAGCGCGCGCCAGGGCCGTGGCAGCGCCGTTACGAAGCAGGCGGCGGCGGCAATGGCGGTGACGATGAGGCCGATCGTTTGCGTCGTATTGAACATTGGCCTTGCCGGTCCTTCTGGTAAGTCAGGGGTTGCCCATCGGGGGAGGGGGAAGCGTGAGCCTCGTTAGTGCTTTTTATGCAGGCTTCGCACTCCTGTCTCTGCCGCTTTTCCGGTTGCTGCCGGCGCGGCAGGCGATAGCCGTCGTCTATCTGGCCGGGCTGCTCTATCTGCCGCCGCTTGCCTATCCGCCGGTCGATCCGCGCGTGTTTCCGTGGTGGATCACTGGTTCGGCCTTGCCGTCGGACCTCATGCTCGGCCGCGCATGGGTCGTGCCGCTTGTCGCGCTGGTGGGGGGGCTTGCCGTTGATCGCGCGGCATGGCGCGCGTTCCGACCGTGCCTGGGCGATCTGGCCATGCTTGGCTGGTGTCTCTGGCCGATGGCGCAGACGCTGGTTGTGCCCGGCACATCATCTCCGGCGGGCTGGCGCTCGGCGCTTTACATGATGGGCGTGTGGGGCGTGCCGTGGCTGCTCGGGCGGGTCCACTTTTCGACGCGGGATGATGGCTGGCTGCTGCTGAAAATATTCTGCCTTGTCACGCTTCCGTTAGCGCCCTTCGCCCTGTGGGAGGGATTGGCCGGGCCGGGGTTGCACGACGCGATGTTCGGGCATCACCCATTCCGCGCGGACGGCGTGGAGCGCTATCTGGGCTATCGTCCATTGCTGCTGTTCGAGCACGGCAATCAATATGGCATCTGGATTTGCTGCGCCGCTTTGGCCGCCGCAGCGGTCGCACGGGCCGCGCATGAGGCGGAGGTCCGACGGGAGACGCATGATCGCGCGGTGGCGGGGCGGTGGCTGGTGATTGCGGCCGTGCTTGGCCTCATGGCACTCATCGCACAGTCCGCCGGTGCGCTCTTGCTCCTGCTCGTAGCACTGGCGCCACTATTCTCGCGCGCGGTCCGGCGCTGGGTGCGTCTGGGTTTGGCGCCGCTGCTGTTCTGCGGCGCGCTGCTGGGCGGCGTCTATGCCAGCGGTGCGCTGCCGATCCGTGCGATTGTGGAAAACACGGCATCGGGGCAAGCGCTGCTTGAGGGGGTGCGGGCGACCGGTCGTGGATCGATCGCATGGCGGGTCTCTCAGGATTTGAAGACCTTGCCGCTGATTGCCCAAAACCCGGTCGCCGGCCTGGCCCGATGGGACTGGTGGCGGCCGGCGGAGACCCGTCCCTGGAGCGAGGCAATGCTCATCCTGGGCCAGTTTGGGGTGATCGGCCTTCTGCTTGCGGCCATGCTGTTATGTGGTCCGGTCATTGACGTGCTGGCCATGCCACGCAGGGGACGCCGCAGGCGCCAGCTTCAGCGTGCTATGGCGCTGATCGTTGCGATGGCGGTCGTCGATGGCATGCTGAACAGCTTCATCTTCCTGCCGGCGATCCTGCTGGCCGGCGCACTCGCCGCGCGGCCGGTCAGCACGCGTGGCCGCCCGTCAGCAGAGCGTCATGTCGTGGTGGAAGGGTAGGCGATGGTAATGATTTCCCATTCCTTCTCGCCAGCGGGGAGGCGCACGCGCCGGACATCGCCGGGCTGAGCGCCGCGTAGCGCCCGGGCGAGCGGAGAATCCCAGCCAATGCGTCCCTCGCCAGCGTCCGCCTCGTCATTGCCGACGAGTGTGACAATGCGCTCATTGTCATCCTCATCAGCGAGCGTGACCGTCGCGCCAAAATAGACTCGCCCCTTGTCCGGCTGTTGCGCGGGGTCGACGACGCGCGCCGCCTTCATTCGCATGGCGAGCCATTTGAGGCGCCGGTCGATCTCCCGCATACGCTTGCGACCATAGAGATAGTCGCCGTTTTCGCTGCGGTCGCCATTGCCCGCAGCCCAGCTCACCACTTCGACAATGGCGGGCCGCTCGGTCCCCAGCAGATGGTCATATTCCGCGCGGAGTGCCGCAAGACCGGCGGGTGTCAGATAATTGGGTGCCGGTTCGCGGGACGGGGCGTTGCCGCCCGCGCCACTCACTTGCGGCGCTTATTGGCGTACATAAGGGCCGCGACGATCGCCGCCGAACCGACACCGACCGCCGTGCCGACGAGCACCGCACCCTTTTTCCCCTTGCCCGCGCTCTTCTCCGGGTCCTTGCCCTTGGTGGGCGTCGCCGCCGGCACGATCTCGGTGGATGAGGCGGCCTGATCGGGCGTGGGCGCGCTTGTCTCGTCGGTCATGATAATCTCTAGGTCCTGTTTTATGAAAATGAAGTAGCCGGCTGCCTTGCGATCAGCCGGGCTTGTCCTTGCCCAGATAGCGGCTCAGCGGCGCATTGGCTCCCGCACCCTGACGCGCGGGATTGACCGTGTCATAGACGACGGCGTTTTCCAGCACGCGCTGGACATAATCCTTCGTCTCCCAGATCGGAATATTCTCGATCCACTGAAGGATATCGCCGCCGGGCTGACGCGGGTCGCCATTGGCCTTGAGCCACTTGTTCACATTGCCCATGCCAGCGTTATAGGCCGCCACGGCGAGTGGATAGCTGCCGTTATAATAGCGCAGCACCTGCTGGAAATAACTGCTGCCGAGCTGGATATTATATTGCGGATCGAAGAGCGAACTCTGGTTGTAGCTGAGGCCGACCTTGCCGGCGACTTCCTGCGCGGTGGCCGGCATGAGCTGCATGAGCCCGCGCGCGCCCGCGCGTGAAACAATTGCCCGGTCGAACTGACTTTCCTGCCGGGCGATGGCGTGAACCATCGTCCAGTTGCCGTCATGCCCGGAAGGGACGGAGACGCGAGGGAAGCTGGCGCGGCCATAGCCTGAAAGGCCGTTCACCAGCGCGCTGCGGCCGACCATCACGCCCAGATCCGGCCGGCCGATCGAGCGAGCCAGCTCCGCAGCGAAAAGATGATCCGGGTCCGTTTTCGCCTGAAGCGCGATGGCCCGGACGAAGCGGGTCTGATCCGCCCAGAGGCCACGCTGACCTAGCAGGCGCGTGGCGCGCACCAGCGTCTGGCTGAAGTAGCTGGCGCGATCCTCGCTGCTGACCAGTATCTGCCGCTCGGCCGCCTCCGGGGACGGAATGGGTCGGCCGAGCCGCTCAAGGGAGAGCTGGCCATAGAACTGATCGGCATAGGCGCCGGCCCGTGTGAAATAGTCATTCGCCGCCTGCGTCCGGCCGGCGGCGAGAGCGGCGCGACCTGCCCAATAGAGCCCCTTGGTAATGGTCGAGGGATTGCGCGCGGCATAGGCATAGCGTGTGAACATGCCTTCAGCGTCCGCTGGACGATTGAGGCGCTGGAGCGCCGCCGTTCCGGCAAGCCAGGTGAGACTGGTATAATCGTCGCGAACGCCGATCGCCTTCTCGCTGATGTCCGTGCCGGCCGGGAAGGCGTCGTCCACCCGGCTCGCGATGGAATAGGCTGCGGTCCATTGGGAATCATTGGCCGCGCCGCGCGCCTGGGCGAGCATGGCTTCATACCATTTCTCGGGATCGGCGGGATATTGCGAGAGGGCACTGCGCCCCGCGAGCAGTTGCCGCGCGGCGAGCGGATTGCCGCTGTCCCACAGCCATCGCGTCTTGTCTGCGAGATAGCCCGCGTCCATGACACCCACCGGATCGGCTGACGCCATGCGCGTCGCGGCGTCGGGCGCCTTGCGCTGGAAGGCGATGCGCGCAGCGATCACTGCCTGACGGGTCGGCGCGACATAGGGGAGCACACGCTCGGCAGCCGTGGCCTGCTGGCGCCAGAGCAGCGCATCGGCACGCGCATAATGATCGGCCGGGGTCAGCGCTCCCGAGAAATTGTTGAGCACGGCGGCTTCGTCCGCTGGTGTGGACACCCCGGATCGCCAGGCATCCGCCGCGACGACGCGGGCACGGTCCATCTGGCCGAGGCGCATGAGCGCTATGGCATAGCGCGCCTTGCCGGTTGCGGTGCGCGGCGGGAACCGCGCGAAAAACGACGCGACGGATGAGGGGCTGTCGACATTGGGGTCGACGCTGCTTTCGGCGCTGTTGCGGAAACGGTCCTCGTCCGGCCAGCCGGGGTTGGACAGGAGGAAATTGGCATAAGCGGCGAAGCCGGGATTTGTGCCTTGTGAAAGGCGGCGCCATTCGCCCAGCGCCGCGTCGATGCGCGCGTCGGAGACGGCGGCGCCTTCGATACGCTGCTGCGCGGCCTGCCAGGCCTGATCCTGCGAGACGCGATCCTGCATCGCCGCGCCACCGGTCGCGCTGCCCGTGAGGGCCGCGATGATGATCCATCGACCAATATGCAGGTCGTTGCGAAAGTCTTTCCCCATGCGAGTCATTATGGCAGAGGCTTGCTGATCGATATGTGAACAAATGCGTGCATGAAGGCCTTATGGCGATCAAATGCGGCGCTTTGAAGGAGTTTCTGCATGTTTTCCGGCTCGATTCCGGCCCTTGTGACGCCGTTTCGGGGTGGAACCCTCGATGAGGACGCTTTTCGCGCGTTTGTGGACTGGCAGATCGCGGAAGGTTCGAGCGGGCTCGTCCCGTGCGGCACCACCGGCGAAAGCGCGACGATGACCATCGAGGAGCATAATCGCGTTGTCGCGCTTTGCGTGCAGCAATCGGCCGGGCGTGTGCCGGTCATCGCGGGGTGCGGCTCAAACGACACGCGTATCGCACTGGAGCATATGTTCTCGGCGCAGGCTGCCGGCGCCGATGCCGCGCTGGTCGTCGCGCCTTATTATAACAAGCCGAGCCAGGACGGCGTGTATCAGCACTATGCCTATCTCGCCGAACGGTGCGACCTGCCGATCATCCTCTACAATGTGCCGAGCCGGACCATCACGGACATTGGCGTTCCGGTGATGCATCGCCTCAGCGAGTTTCGCTCGATCGTGGGGGTCAAGGACGCGACCGGCAATCTTGGCAGGGTGACGGCGCAGCGCCTCGCCTGCGGACCGGATTTTTGCCAGCTTTCAGGGAATGACGAGACGGCGCTTGGGTTCATGGCGATGGGCGGGCGGGGCTGCATTTCGGTGACAGCGAACATCGCGCCGCGCCTGTGCGCCGATTTCCAGCGGGCCTGCCTCGAGGGGCGCTGGGAGGATGCGCTGCTCCTGCAAGACCGGCTCTATCCGCTGCATGACGCGATGTTTTCCGATTCTTCACCTGGCCCGGTTAAATATGCGCTGTCGCGTCTCAAGCCGGAGATTCCATGCGATGTACGCCTGCCGATCACCTGGCCTTCCGGTGCCTCGCGCGCCACGGTCGACCGTGCGCTCGAAATAGCGGGTCTGGTCTAGACCGTCCCGATTGCCTACATACGCCCCGAAAGTTCCGCTGAATCATGGCCCGCCCGCGCCCCTCCACCTTCGATAAGGTCAAGACCGTCGCCGAGAACCGGCGCGCGCGGTTCGATTATGCCATTGAGGATGTGTTCGAAGCGGGCATTGCGCTCACCGGCACGGAGGTGAAGGCGCTGCGCTTTGGCGAGGGGTCGATCACCGAAAGCTATGCGGACGTGAACGATGAGCAGGTGTGGCTTATCAACAGCAACATCCCTGAGTTCAGTCATGGCAATCGCTATAATCACGAGCCCAAGAGGCCGCGCAAGCTGCTGCTCCATGCACGGGAGATCGCCAAGCTTCACGGTGCGGTCGCACGGCAGGGCATGACGCTGGTGCCGCTCTCGGTCTATTTCAACAGCCGTGGCCGTGCGAAGGTGGAGCTGGCATTGGCCAAGGGGCGCAAGGCGCCGGACAAGCGCGAGCACATCAAGGAACGCGACTGGAAGCGCGAGCAGGGCCGCCTGCTTAAGGAGCGTGGCTGATGGGTCGGTTGCGCGCACGCCTCGGCAAATGGTGGCGATCCACCATGCCGACGCGCGAAAGTCTGGAGGAGAGCCGGATTCTGCGTCCGGTGGCGCATCGTGTGCTCGCGCCGGAATTGTGGCGTTTCACGCGGCGGTCAGTGCCACGCGGAGTCGCGCTCGGGCTGTTTGTGGGAATTTTCCTTCTCATTCCCGGTCTTCAGATTGCCGGCGCCGCGCTGCTGGCGCTGCCGGTGCGGGCGAATGTGCCGATCGCGGCGGCAATGACGTTCCTCTCGAACCCCGCGACCACGCCCTTCATTCTTGTCGCATCCTATTATATCGGCAGCACGCTCCTTGGCCGGTCGGGTAATGTCAGCCAGGTGATGGCGCTCATTGATTCCCATGCAAGCCTTGGTCGCTGGGTCGCCTGGCTCTTTTCGGAGACGGCGCCGGTCATGATCTTTGGCCTGTTTGTCGTCTCGGTGGTGTGTGCCGCGATCGGATATCTGCTGGCAACATGGCTCTGGCGCTCGCGCATCGCTCGCAAATGGCGGGGCCGCGACCATCATTACCGGATCGCTGACGACGCGGATAAGGATGGCGCGGCGTGCCCTCTCACAGGCGGCTCAGGCTGATGCGCCGGCCGGGGGAAGCATGGCGATGAAGGCGACCGGCGCCGGTTCGCATCGCGGAGACCTCCTCTCCATGACGACCGCACGGCCGCGCGTTTCGACATGGATGGTCCTGCTTCTTGCCGCGGTGACGAGCGCCGGGCTGCTATTCTACGCTTTGGGTGACCTTGCCCTTGCCGCGGGCTTCGCGGGCGCGGCGATCGTGGGCGCGGCGCTCATCTGGTATGTCCGCCGGCTGTTCCCCACCGTCATCGCGGACGAGGCTGTCATCATGGACTGGTCGGTGACGCGCGCGGCGACGCAGAGCGCGAACAGCGCCGTCGTCGTCACGGATCGGACCGGGCGGATCGTCTGTGGCAGCGACCAATATGGCGAATGGTTCCCCGGTTACCCCGCGCCCACCGAGCTGAACGTTTCCGAACGTGACAAGACGCGGCTCGTGGCGGCAGACAGGGCCGCCTGGCGCGATGGCGAGGCGGGCCTTGCCGGCATCGCGCGCGGGGCGCTGGTGCTTGATATCGAGATTGCCCGCGCGGGCCGCGCCGATGACTATCTCATCTGGCGCTTCACGCCGCTCCAGCAGACGAGCGTGATGGACGATTATTTGCGTCTGATCGAAGGGGAAGGCGGCGTCCAGCTCGCTCAGGCCGGCGTGATGCTCGCGATGATCGGTCCGGATGGGCGCCTGCGTGCCGCTAATCCCGCCTTTGCGATGCGTGCGACGGGCCGGTCGGACAGTAATATTGTGGGTCGCGATCTCGCGGGCTTCATGCGGGTCGACAATAAGGAGCGGATCTTCTTTGCCCGTGAGGAAGGGGAGGCAACGCCGATCCGGCTACTGCAGGCATCGGTTCGGCCGGAGGACCCGGATTCTCTTACGCTGCTGGTGATGGTGGACGAGAGTCTCGCGACAGTCGATGGCATGTCGTCGCTCGCTTATGTCGAGACGTTGCTTTCATTGCTGCCATTCGGCCTTGGCATGGCGGACAGGGATGGGCGGCTGCTCTTTTTCAACCGTGCTTTCGGCCGCGCGGCCGGGCTTGGTGCGGGTGACAGGCCGAGTTATCCTGGTGATCTCGTCATTTCCGAGGATCAGGCTGCCGTTGCCGATTCTGTACGGCGCCATGCGGTCGGTCCGCAAATGTCCGGTGACATTCAGGTGCGGCTCAAGACGCAGCCTGACGAATCCGTCTCGCTCAGTCTCGCTGGCGTGCGCGGCCTTGGCGAGGCGGCGGTGTTGCTGAGCCTCAAGGATAATAGCGAGGAGGCGCGGCTGAAGCGGCAGGTCGCCCAGCAGACCAAGATGCAGGCGGTGGGGACGCTGGCGGGCGGTGTCGCGCATGATTTCAACAATATTCTGACGGCGATCATCGGTCATTGCGACCTTATGCTGATGCGGCATACCCCCGGCGACAGCGACTATGATGACATTCAGCAGATCAAGCAGAATTCCAATCGCGCGGCCGCGCTGACCCGTCAGCTCCTTGCCTTTTCCCGGCAGCAGACATTGCGGCCGCAGGTGCTTCAGTTGCCCGATGTCGTTTCCGAGGTTTCGATGCTGCTCAAGCGTCTGCTTGGCGAGAACACCACGCTGGAAGTGCATCACGGGCGCGGCATCGGTGCGGTGCGCGCGGACCCGGGCCAGCTTGAGCAGGTGATCGTTAATCTCGTGGTCAATGCGCGGGATGCCATGCCGCAGGGCGGCACTGTCACCATCCGCACCGCGCCGCTCAGCGCGGATCAGGTGCGCGAAATGAAGAATGAGGTCATGCCCGTCGGCGATTATTCGGTGGTGAGCGTGGGCGACACCGGCTCGGGTATCCCGCCCGAGCTGCTCGGTAAGATCTTCGAGCCGTTCTTCACCACCAAGGAAGTGGGCAAGGGCACCGGGCTCGGGCTTTCCACTGTCTATGGGATCGTCAAGCAGTCGGGCGGCTATATCTTCGCCGACTCGCGGCTGGGAGAGGGGACGGTCTTTTCCATCTATCTCCCGGTTCATGCTGCCGCGCCGCAGGACGTGGGCGGCGGACAGCCGGCCGCTCGCAAGCGGCAGGTGAACGAAACCTGGGGGACGGGGACCATCCTGCTCGTTGAAGATGAGGATATGGTACGGACCGTCGCCGAGCGCGCGCTGACTCGGCAGGGCTATACCGTCATCACGGCGAGTGAAGGCGAGCAGGGTCTTGCCCGGCTGGCAAGTGCGGGTCGTGTCGACCTCCTGATATCAGATGTGATGATGCCCGGGATGGATGGGCCGACCATGGTTCGAGCGGCCCGGGCCAGCCATCCCGATCTGCCGGTGCTGTTCATGTCCGGCTATGCCGAGGAGCAACTGCGCAAATCCATCGATATCGAGCATATCGCCTTCCTGCCCAAGCCGTTCTCCGTCACGCAGCTTGCAGAGGCAGCGCGGGACGTCCTCGCAGCCGCGCGCGAGCAGGCAGGCTCGGCCGATGCTGCGGCCAGCGGAGACAGCGCGTGAGCGGTCTGTCCGTGCTGGTCGTGGAGGACGAGGCGATGATCGCGATGATGATCGAGGAGTTTCTTGAGGCGCTTGGTTTCGCGCAATTCGGCTGCGCGTCATCGGTGGAGGAGGGGCAGGCCTTGCTCGCCGGGGCGGGACAGCCGGATATGGCCCTGCTCGACCGTGGCCTTGGCGGAGAATTCTGCTGGCCGGTGGCGCGACGGCTCGTGGACCTGGGCATACCGTTTGCCTTCATGACCGGCGCGCCGGACGATCCGTTTCCGGAAGATCTCGCTGAAGCGCCCCGACTCGCCAAGCCTTTCACCCTGTCCAGTCTGGAGCAGACCCTGGCCGATCTTGCCGGGCGGGCAACGCGCCCTGTGGATGAGTAAACAGAAAATTCGTTCCCCTCTTGTTCACTGTGAACAAATAGGATACAGACTTGTTGCGGCAAAATGGTTTTGCTGCCTTTTGCATCCATGGGGATACGCGATATGACCGCTGCATTGACGCTTATCGACGGGGACAAGAAGACAGGTATGGAACGGCAAAAGGCACTGGAAGCCGCGCTGGCGCAGATCGACCGCGCATTCGGCAAGGGTTCGGCGATGCGGCTGGGCTCGAAGGAAGCCATGCAGATCGAGGCGATCTCGACCGGCTCGCTTGGGCTCGATATCGCGCTTGGCATTGGCGGGTTGCCGCGCGGGCGCATCATTGAAATTTACGGTCCGGAAAGCTCGGGCAAGACAACGCTGGCGCTTCACGCCATCGCCGAGGCGCAGAAGGGCGGCGGCACGGCAGCCTTTATCGATGCTGAGCATGCGCTCGATCCGGTTTATGCCAAGAAGCTGGGTGTGAATATTGATGAGTTGATCGTCTCGCAGCCTGACACTGGCGAGCAGGCGCTGGAGATTTGCGATACGCTGGTCCGCTCCAACGCGATCGATGTGCTGGTAATCGACTCGGTCGCGGCGCTGGTGCCGCGCGCGGAAATCGAGGGTGAGATGGGCGACAGCCATGTCGGCCTGCAGGCACGACTGATGAGTCAGGCTCTACGCAAGCTGACCGGGTCGATCAGTCGCTCGCGCTGTATGGTGATCTTCATCAACCAGGTTCGGATGAAGATCGGCGTGATGTACGGCAATCCGGAGACGACAACGGGGGGCAATGCACTCAAATTCTATGCATCGGTCCGACTCGATATTCGCCGCACGGGTCAGATCAAGGATCGCGATGATATTGTGGGCAATGCGACCCGTGTGAAGGTGGTGAAGAACAAGGTGGCGCCGCCTTTCAAACAGGTTGAGTTCGACATCATGTATGGCGAGGGGATCTCCAAGGTCGGTGAGATTCTCGATCTTGGCGTCAAGGCTGGCGTGGTGGAGAAGTCCGGCGCGTGGTTCTCCTATGATTCGGTCCGCATTGGCCAGGGTCGTGAGAACTCCAAGCAGTTCCTGCGTGAAAATCCCGAGATGATGGCGCGGTTGGAAAAGACGATTCGCGCACGGACGGAAGATGTCGCGGAAGGTATGATGGCTGGCCCTGAGCCTGATGAGGACGAATAACGGCTGAGTGCATCGCCTGATGCGTGGGATGGCGTTATGTGTCTGGCCATCGGTTTGCGACATCTGTGCCGGGCGCATGAAGATGTGATGTTTCTGTGAGTCGCTTTGCGCGACAGGGCTGGTTCGTTGATATCTTGTCCAGCCGGAGGATTGAGCTGGCACGGTGGTGGGGCCGTGCCAGCTCAGTCAGATCATTTGGCCAATGCGCGCGATGGGGTGCTCTGCGAAGAGCGGGTTTACAGGCATTTCTCTTTGATGCGGCCGCCAGTCTGATGCTTGCCATAATGTCGCGCGGGCGTTCTTCACTTTTCATCATGCTTCACTCACCGCTTGTCGCGAGCGGGTGCATCCCGTAATCGCTCGTTCATGACTTCGACCAACGATCTGCGCCGCTCCTTCCTCGACTATTTCGCGGCGAACGGCCATCAGGCGGTGCCCTCGGCACCGCTGGTGCCGAATAATGATCCCACGCTTATGTTCGTGAACGCGGGCATGGTGCCATTCAAGAATGTCTTCACCGGGCTGGAAACCCGCCCTTACAAGCGGGCGACTTCCGCGCAGAAATGCGTGCGAGCCGGTGGCAAGCACAATGATCTGGATAATGTCGGCTATACAGCGCGGCATCACACCTTCTTTGAGATGCTCGGCAACTTTTCCTTCGGCGACTATTTCAAGGAAGAGGCGATTCATCATGCCTGGACGCTCATCACGCGCGAATGGGGTATTGATCCTGACCGGCTGACGGTCACCATCTACCATGATGATGACGAGGCCTTTGGCCATTGGAAGAAGATCGCCGGCCTGCCGGACGATCGCATCATCCGCATCGCGACGTCGGACAATTTCTGGTCGATGGGCGATACAGGCCCATGCGGCCCGTGTTCCGAAATATTCTACGATCACGGTGCCCATATTCCCGGCGGTCCCCCCGGTTCGCCCGATGAGGACGGCGATCGCTTCGTCGAGATCTGGAATCTCGTGTTCATGCAGTTCGATCAACTGCCCGGTGGCGAGCGATTGGCCCTGCCGCGCCCGAGTATAGATACCGGCATGGGAATTGAGCGTGTCGCCGCGGTGCTGCAGGGCGTGCATGACAATTATGATACGGATACCTTCCGTGCACTCATCGCCCAGTCTATCGCGCTCACGCGCCGCGCCGCCGAGGGGGAGGACCGCGCGAGCCATCGCGTGATCGCCGATCATCTGCGGTCCTCGGGTTTTCTCATTGCGGATGGGGTCCTGCCGGCCAATGAGGGGCGCGGTTATGTCCTGCGCCGGATCATGCGCCGCGCGATGCGGCACGCGCATCTTCTGGGTTCGGAAGAGCCCCTCATGTACCGCCTCGTTGGCGGACTGGTCGCGGAGATGGGCGCGGCCTATCCGGAGCTGGTGCGCGCGCAGCCCCTCATCGAGGACACGCTGCTGCGTGAGGAGACGCGCTTCCGGCAGACGCTGGACAAGGGTCTCAAGCTGCTGGACGAGGCGACGGAAGGCCTGACTCAGGGCGGCACGCTCGCCGGCGAGACGGCTTTTCGTCTCTACGACACATATGGCTTTCCCTATGATCTTACTGAGGATGCGCTGCGTATGCGCGGTTTCTCGGTCGATCGCGCTGGCTTTGATACCGCTATGGCGGCGCAGAGAGCCGCCGCGCGCGCTGCCTGGAAGGGCTCGGGCGAGAAGGCGTCGGATGAACTGTGGTTCGATATCGCCGAGGCCGAAGGTGCGACCGAATTCACGGGTTATACGAGCGACGAGGGCGATGGCCGTGTCATCGCGCTCGTGAAGGACGGGGCACAGATCGAGCGTGCCGGCGTGGGCGAGACGGTTACCATTCTCACCAACCAGACGCCTTTTTATGGCGAAAGCGGCGGCCAGGCAGGCGATGCCGGGACGATCACGGGAGAAGCTGGTCTTGTCGCGCGGGTTGCCGATACGGCCAAGCCGCTTGGCCGGCTTCACGCGCATCAGGCGACGATAGAGACAGGCAGCGTCGCGGTGGGCGATACGGTGCATCTCATGATCGATGCTGGCCGGCGGAATCGCATTCGGGCCAATCACAGTGCCACGCACTTGTTGCACGCCGCGCTCCGCAAGGCATTGGGTCCGCATGTGACGCAGAAGGGCAGTCTTGTCGCCGAGGATCGCCTGCGGTTCGACTTTTCGCATCCCGAGGCGATAACGCCCGCGCAAATGGCCGCTGTGGAGGCAGATGTGAACGCACAGATACGCCGTAACGAGGCGGTCACGACGCGGCTTATGGCGCCCGAAGATGCCATTGCGGCCGGCGCCATGGCGTTATTCGGCGAGAAATATGGGGATGAAGTGCGGGTCCTCTCCATGGGTGGCGAGGGACGCGCGGAAGACGGCTTTTATTCGGTCGAGCTGTGCGGCGGAACCCATGTCCGTGCGCTGGGTGACATTGCGTTGCTCAAGGTCATCTCGGAAAGTGCTGTTTCGAGCGGGGTGCGTCGTATCGAAGCGCTCACGGGCGAAGGCGCGCGGACATGGCTTGCGGAGCGTGATGCCAAGCTGCGGGAGGCGGCCGGCACGCTGCGGACCACGCCAGACGAGGTGCCGGCCCGCGTTGCTGCGTTGCTTGAGCAGAGCAGGCGCCTCGAGCGCGAGCTTGGCGAGGCCAAGAAGGCTTTGGCGCTTGGCGGTGGGGGCACCGCCGGAGGCACGGCGACTGCGGCGACCGAGAGCATTGGCGGCGTGGCCTTTTCCGGACAGATCGTGGACGGGCTCGATCCCAAAGCGCTGCGAGGCCTTGTCGATGAGGCCAAGGCGCGGCTCCAGAGCGGTGTTGCCGTGATCATCGCGACGAATGAGGGGCGCGCGAGCATCGCGGCTGGCGTCACGGACGATCTGGTCGATCGGGTGAGTGCGGTAACGCTGGTACAGGCCGGTGTTGCGGCGCTGGGCGGCAAGGGCGGTGGCGGCCGGCCGGACATGGCGCAGGGCGGGGGGCCGGACGGTGATGCCAGCCCGGCCGCGCTGGACGCGGTGCGAGCGGTTCTCGCGGGGTAAGCGCTGCGACAAAGGCAGCGTTTCTTCCCGGAGGTGCTCATCCGGGAGAAGGTCGCGACTATACTGCCTTGATCGGAAGTGATTGGCAGGAGCGGGCGGCGGAACAGTGCCCTGACGGCCCCGTCCCGCTACAATCGTGCGCTCTTTGCCAGCGATACTCCCGGTTCAACAAAGAACTTTTGGAATAGCTCCGCCCAGCAGCATGCCGCCCAGATTCTGGAGCATGGGGTCAAGATTCATTGCAATATGGTTCGCACCGCCCAGCACGTTGCGAAGAATGGCCTGGACGGGGTTATCCAGTGAGAGGCCGCGCGCGCCGGTGGCCTTGTAGATGGTCAGCATCGCCTCCTCGCAATCCCGTCCGCACTGCGCGATTTCCGTGATGTAGTGCATGCGCGCGTCGACGGGGATGGGCTCTTCGCGTGCGATATGCTCATCCATCTCCGCGAAGATCGCCGCATAGCGCGCTTGCGCGCTGCGTGCCGTCAGGCGGGCCTTGCCGATCCGCGCGCGGACGAATGCATCGTCCGATGCTTTCTGCTTGCCTTCGCCGCTGTCGGCCGAGCCCACGCGCTCTCGCATCTGGGCGATCGCCTCGTCCACGCCGCCCAATGTGCCGCCGATGATCGCCGCGCCAAGCACCGCGTTGAAGATGATCCAGAACGGATAGCGATAATTGGGCGCGAGCGCGTCCTGCCCGGCCATCTCATGCGCGTCGATCAGGCTGAAGCTCATATGCTCGGGCACGAAGACGCCATTAATGTCGAAGTCCTTGCTGCCGGTTCCGGCGAGGCCGAATGTGCGCCAGGAGTCATGATCGATCGTGATGTCGCTGGTCGGCAGCAATGACATGCGGAAGTCCTTGCCGGGTTTGCCGGGCATGTCGACAAGGCCGCCAACACCGACCCATTGCGCGTGGTCGATGCCGCTGGAAAAGCGCCAGCGCCCGGACAGGCGATATCCGCCTTCAACCCTCTCCAGCGTGCCAAATGGCGCGACAGAGGATGCGACCAGCGCATCGGGGTTTTCGCCCCAGACGTCCTGCTGCGCCTGCTTGCTCATCAATGCCAGCTCATATTGGTGCAATGCCAGCACGAACAGCACCCAGGCGGCGGACATATCGCCGCGCCCAATCTCGAAGACGGTTTTGCAAAGTGAGTAAGGCCCCAGACCAAAGCCGCCGAAGGCCTCCGGCTGAAGGATCTTGAACAGGCCTGCTTCACGGAAGTCGCTGACGGTCTCGGGCGAGAGGGAGCGCGCATCCTCGCTGGCGCGTGCGCGTGCCTTTATGGCGGGGATAAGCGCGCGCGCCTTTTCGATAAGTTGCGCTTCAAGCAGGGCCTTGTCGGCAACGGACGAGTTCATGAGCTTCCATTCTCCACGAGCGATGCGACCAGCAATGGTCCGATGATGCCAGAGTATGGAGATGGCGGAGCGGCGACCTCATCGGTTTGGATGAGCAGGTGAATTAATTGGGCGGCCGGGTAGAGGCTGCCGCCCCCTATTGGCCGGGGAGGCGAAAGGCCTGCACATAGTCGCCACGGTCCGGAGACTGGCGGGCACCGCCGGCGGTTATCACCACATATTGCCGGCCGGTCCGGGTGGAGCGATATGTCATCGGCCCGCCCTGACTGCCTACGGGAAGGCGCTGTTTCCATAATTCCCGGCCCGTCGCGCTGTCGAGCGCCCGCAGATAATAATCCTGCGTGCCGGCAAAGAAGAGGAGGCCGCCACTCGTAGCGAGCGATCCACCAATGGTTGGCATGCCAATCGGCAGGGAAAGGCGCGTCTTGATGCCGAGCGGGCCGGTGTCCTCCACCGTGCCGAGGGGCATTTGCCAGAGGATCTTGCGGGTCGTGAGATCGACGGCGGTCATCGTGCCAAAAGGCGGGCTTTGGCAGGGAACACCGAGAATCGACATGAACCTTGCCTTGTCGAGCGATACAGGCGCGCCTTCCATGGGGAAGGGGACCGTTGCCGCCTTGCCGCCCTCGCGCCGCGCATAGAGCTGATACCATTGCGGCAGGCGCAGATCGTTGAGAAAGATCGTGCGGGTTTGCGGGTCTACGGAGATGCCGCCCCAGTTCATGCCGCCCAGCGCACCCGGAAAAGTCAGGCTCCGGTCCAGACCGGGCGGATCGAAAAAGCCGGTATAGCGCATGCCTTTGAAGGCGACGCGGCACAGCAGCTGGTCGAACGGGGTCAGCCCCCACATGTCCGTTTCCCGGAGAGTCTTGATGCCGATGCCCGGCATTTCGGAAGAAAAGGGCTGGGTGGCGGCATAGCGCTCGCCCTCGATGTTGCCCGCAGGAACGGACCGCTCCTCCACCTTTGTCAATGGTTCACCGGTTTGCCGGTCGAGCACAAAGATCTGGCCGAGCTTGGTGCCGACGATCACCGCTGGCACCATCTTGCCTGTGCGCGCCGGAAAATCGGTCAGCGTAGGCTGCATGGGCACGTCATAGTCCCACAGGTCATGATGTACCGTCTGGAATATCCAGCGGACAGCACCGGTCGACGCATCCAGCGCGATCACCGATGAGCCGGTTCTTGCCTCGGCGGGCGTGCGGTTGCCGCCCCACATGTCCGGCGAACTGTTGCCCGTGGGGAGGAAGACGAGATTGAGCGCTGGATCATAGGACATCGGTGCCCAGACATTGGGCGAGCCCCGGCCATAGACGCCGCCGGGCGTGAGCGGATCATGCTTGTCCGGTGCGCCGGGGTCGAATGCCCAGACGGGATGGCCGTCCACCACGTCAAAAGCGCGCACGACGCCCGAGGGCATGTCGGTCGAGACATTGTCATTGACATAAGCGCCGACGACAACGACCCGCCCGGCCAGAGTAGGCGCCGATGTCGGTCGATAAAATTCCTGCGGGATCGTCCCGAGGTTGGTCAGCAGGTCGATCTCCCCTGCATTGCCGAACCGGGGGCAGGGGATGCCCGTGTCGGCATCCAGCGCGACGAGTCTCGATCGGGCGGTGTTGAGGAAGATGCGGCGGACGCAGCTTTCGGGCAACGGCCGGTCAGACTGTTTTGAGAGGTCGAGATAGGCAAGGCCCCGGCAGCGCACCCATTGGCGGGGTGTGCCGACATCCAGCACCCGCTTCCATTTTTCCGCGCCGGTATCGGCATCCAGCGCGATCACCTGATTATGCGGCGTGCAGACATAGACGGTATCGTCCACGAACAGCGGCGTGTTCTGATCTTCCGTTCCGGTTCCGCTGAAATCCTTGGGTATGTCGCCGGTACGATAGGTCCAGGCCGTGACGAGCGACCCCACATTGTCGCGGTTGATCTGGTCGAGGTTGGCAAAACGCTCACCGTGGGTGCTGTTGCCGTAATGCTCCCAATTGCCCTGCGGCGCTCCGGCGCTGCTCCGTGCCTGTGCAAGGCCCGGCGGTGGCGCGATGGTGTTGTGGGGCACGAACATGCCCGCCACCATGATGAGTGCCGCCAATGCCGGAACCACGGCGATGAGCAGGCCCGTTCGCCAGCGGAGCGACCCGGCGCCGGTGAGCGCGGGTGCCAGCGCGGCCGCGGCTATGGCGCTTATCAGAAAGTAGAACGTCCGTGCATAAAAGGGCCAGAAATCGGCGCCGGTTTCCCAGAACGCCCAGAGCATCGTGGCGAAGGTAAAGGCCAGATAGAGATAGGCGCCCCACCGCTGCCGCCGGAAGACGCCATAGGCAACGGCAGCGAGCACGGCTCCGGCCATCAGATAATAAGGGCTGCCGCCTCGCATCGCCAGCATGCCGCCAGCGCACAGGAAGAAGAGCGAAGACAAGGCCTGAATGGCGGCGAAGGCATGGATTGCGCCTGTAATGGCCTTGTTCATTTCAATGATCCTCAGCGCTTGCCCGTGCTGGCCTTGTCGAGCGCGGCATTGGCGGCGGCAAGCCAAGCATCGGCATCGTGCCCTCCGGCTGCCATGGACTGTCGCCATGCGTCCACGACCGTTCCCGCTTGTCCGCGCCAGCGCGCCGTTTCGCCAGCGGTGAGCGTGATCATCTTGCCCTTGCGCGACTGACCAAGCTTGCGACCCAGCTTGTCGCTTTCGTCCATGGCGTTGCCGAAGAGCGCCGCCGCAGCCATGCCGGAATTATGGTCGATCACGGCGCGCAATTCCGGTGAGAGCCTCTCATAAGCGGCGGGGTTCATCACCAGCGCGAATGTCTGGGTGTAAAGGCCTCTGTCGCCACCGGCTGCGCTGTGAAAGCGCAGGAAGTCGCTCGCCGGCTTGGTGGTGTTCACTTCCGACGACCAGGGAATGGTCGTCGCTTCGATGCGGCCGGCGCGAAGCGCCTCATAGACATCCGGCGCGGGCATGGCGACCGTTACGGCGCCGGCATTGGCGAGAAACTGACCGATTGCCGCCGAACCGGGGCGGAGTTTCAGCCCCTTGAGGTCTTCGAGCCGGGAGATCGGCCGGCTCGAATGGATGAGCGCCGGCCCATGAGTATGCCAGGCGATGACCTTCACCTCGCGGAAATCGTCCCGGCAATAGGTTTCGCAAAACGCCTGCAAAGCCCGCGAAGTGGTCTCGCCCTTGCGGACCATGAAGGGGAGCTCGAATGTCGTGGTGGATGGGAAGCGCGCCGGCGTGTAGCCGAGCACGACCCATGAGAGGTCCACTTTTCCATCGCGCGCCTGATCATAAAGTCCGGCCGGTGACCCCCCAAGGGACATGGACGCATGAATCTCGATTTTCAGGCGTCCCTGGGATTCCCGCTCGATCTTCTCCGCCCATTTTTGCAGGCCCAGCCTGTTAAACGCCGAGTCCGCCGAGAGCATCTGATGCAGACGCAGGGTGATCGGCGCGGCTTCCGTCTGAGCGGAAGCGGGGAGGGGGGATGCCGCCAGCAAAAGAGCGAGGGTCGAGCAGAGCGAACGCAGTTTTCTCATGTAACCTCCCTGATATTCACGCATGTCGCGGTCGTGGCGCGGGGTAGTCCCGGCCGACCGTTTGAAAGCCGCTGGATTGCATAGTGGACATGCGGGGGCGTTCCACGCTTCATCCGATTGGATGAAGCATCCGCCTTCCGCCGGTGCAAGCTGTGGTGTCGGGCATTACCCGCCGGATCGGGAAGAGGATTTCATGGCGACCACCAATCGAGCAGATGAAGCGCCAGTCAGAGGGCTTATGAATAGCATAGATACGAAGGCATTATTGCGGATACATGCCGGCGCTTTTTTCATACCGCAAATCTACTATAAATATGAGAGCTTCCCCAATGTCTCAAAGTTTCTGGGGATGGCGGGATTCTATCCGCCGTCGGCATGGGTGATCTTCGCCGGGGTTATCGAGACGGTGATTGCGCTTTGCCTGATCTTCAATATTTTTACGAAACATGCCGCGCTTCTCGCTGTTGCGGTGCTGGCCATCGCGGGCGGGACGGTTGCGTCCGTGCGCGGGCTGAGCTGGCTCTTCAACCATGGTGGCGTGGAGTATCACGTCTTCTGGGCGCTGATCTGCCTCTATGTCTTCATCAATGCATGGCAGGATCATCCGGGCTGGCTGCCGACCCGGCGCTGAGAGGTCGCGGATAGACAGTCATCCATCCGGCATGGCCGGATGGATGACGCAGGACCCGGCTCATCAGAAGGGATAATGGCTTGCCGGCTGGGTCCGCATCGTCGTGACACAGATGTCTGTGAATTCGGCGATCGCTTCAGGCCCGTTGAACCGGCCATAGCCACTGGATTTGAGGCCGCCGAACGGAATATGCGGCTGATCGTGGACTGTCGCCATATTCACATGGCGGTTGCCGGCGTTCAGTCGCTCGGCGACGGCGAGCGCCCGACCCACATCCTTGCCGAACACCGATGCGGCGAGGCCATATTCGGTGTCGTTGGCCATGGCGATGGCTTGCTCGATGGTGGTGAAGCGGGAAATCGGCGCGATGGGGCCGAAACTCTCGTCGTAGTAGATCCGCATTGCGGGCGTGACATGGTCTAGAATAGCCGGTGAGAAGAGCTGCCCTTCGTGCCGCTCGCGCAGCACGCAGCGCGCGCCGTGCGCGACGGCATCGTCGATGAGCGCGTCGAGCTTTTCCGGTGCGCCCTCCATTGCCAGCGGACCGAGCTGCGCGTTGCTACTCTGGCGGTCGCCACCTCCGACGGAGAGCTGCGCCGCCCGGGCCTGAAAGCGCGCGACAAAGTCATCGGCCACCGCTTCATCGACGAGAATACGGTCGGTTGCCATGCAGACCTGGCCGCTATTGATGAATGAGCCGAAGCTTGCGGCGCGTGCCGCCTCATCGAGATCGGCATCGTCGAGAATGACCATCGGCGACTTGCCGCCCAGTTCCAGAAGGCACGGCTTGAGGTGGTTGGCGGCCAGCCCCGCGATGACACGCCCGACATGGCTTGAGCCGGTGAAGTTGACGCGTCGGACAGCCGGGTGTTCCACGAGCGCGGAGACCACTGCCGCTGCGTCTTGCGGCGCATTGACGACATAGTTGAGGACGCCCGGTGGCAGGCCCGCATCGTTGAAGCAATCCACGACAAGACGGTGCGTCTCAGGGCAAAGCTCCGAGCCCTTGAGCACGACCGCATTGCCGCATGCCAGCGGCATGGCGATTGCGCGCGTGGCGAGGATCACCGGCCCATTCCATGGCGCGATGCTCAGGATAACGCCGCACGGGCGGCGCTGCGTCATCACCGTAAGGCCCGGAATATCGGACGGTATGGTCTTCCCGGTAATCATCGAGGTGAGCGACGCGCATTCCCGGATAATGCCGGTCGCGATATGGATGTTGAAGCTCGCCCAGCTGGGCGCGGCGCCCAGCTCGGCGCGCATCGCGGCGACGATGTCCGCCTCGCGCTCGTGCATCAGCTGCTCGACCCGCAGGAGCAGGTCTCGCCGCGCCGCGGGACCGGTCTCGGACCAGGCGGCAAAGGCGCGTCCGGCTTCGTCGGCGGCGGCAACGGCATCAGCGGCGCTGGCGCCGCGCAGCCGATTGACGACCTCGTTACTGAACGGGTTGCGCCGCTCAAACATGTCGCCTGACGCCTTGCGATCGTTGCCGATCACCATATGGGTTGCGTACATCAGCCTTTCTCCGCCTCGGCGCTCAGCCGCGCATGCAACTCGGCAAAGGCCTTGCCCGACCGCGCGGCACCAGCCAGATACTCCTCAGGGATGACATGATAGGGGGGGCGTGGCGGGCCTGCCTTCATCCAGCCGGCGGCGTCCATGCGGCCTTTTTCCAGCCCGACATTGAACTTGGAGAATTCCGAGAAGTCGCCGCGTGGGAACAGCCCATGATCGGCGGCGCGCATTGCGTCGGCAATCTCCTTGGCGGCGGACCAGTCGCCGCTTTGCTTCGCTGCGGCCACCCGGTCGCGGAGGGTGATTTGCGGCGCCGGGCCACATAGCGCGCCGGAGGACCAGAAGGCTGTCATCCGCTCCGGATCGATGCGGGCCGCCGCATAATAATCGCACTCATTGGGGAGGAAGCGCAGATTGGGCGCCAGCTCCAGATCGACCGCGAGCAGGCCGATGCCCAGATATTTGCACGACACCGCCTGCGGGAGCTTGCCCATGGCCGCCCAGAACGGCCTTGAAAATTCAAACTTGAAAGCCTCGCTGTTCGCATAGACGGAAATGGCGGTGTCCGGGCAGGCCTCGGTCACATCGTCAAAGAAACGGATGGCGGTGGCGAGATCCGCCCGGCACCACATCGGCACACCGAGCATGGTGCCGCTCACGCCCATATCGTGCACGGCGCGTGTCTGCGCGACCACTTCGCGGGTGTTGAGCGCCGTCGTTCCGGCGAAGAAGGGGACGCGCCCACGGATCGTATCGAGCACGCACCCGAGAAATGCCTTTTTCTCTTCCCAGAGCAGGCTGTGCGCCTCGCCATAGGTGCCAAGGCTCATCAGCCCGTCCGCGCCGGCGGCAATCAGCGCTTCGACGACACGCGCGGTTTCGTCAAGGTCTACGGTATCCGAGGCGCGCCAGTCGGAGGCGTTGGGCTTGGACGGCGTCGGTAGAATGGGCCACAGGCCATGAATGGCGCTCGCGTCGATCCTCAGCTTAGGTGCAGCCACCTTATAGTCTCCTTGTTGCTCACCCCGGAATTGGTGATGGCGACAATTTAGGGGGGGAGGCAGAGGGGGCCGTCATCCAATCAGATGAAGCGGCATGGATTGCCTGATCCTATTCCCTGGCATGTCGGGGGACTGCCCGGTGGGCGCCAGACATGAGGCATAGGAAAGCAGCATGAAACTTCTGAGTTTTGAAATCGCAGGAAGATCGGGTTGGGGCTTGCTGGTTGAGGATGGCAACATCGTCGATTTTTCCGCCGAGTTTCCTAGCCTGCGCGAAGCCCTGGCTGCCGACGCGATCGGTGCCCTGGCTGCCGAGCGGCGGGTGCCGACGCTCCATATGCGGGATGTGACGCTGCTTCCTGTGATTCCCGATCCGGCAAAGATCTTTTGCGTCGGTGTGAATTATCACAGCCATCGCGAGGAGATGAACCGCGATCACGCTATTTATCCGACGATCTTCACGCGCTTTGCCAATACGCAGGTGGCGCACGGCGCACCGCTGATCCGCCCTCCGGAGTCCGAACAGTTCGACTATGAGGGCGAGATCGCGATCATCATTGGCAAGGGCGGGCGCCGTATTCCGCAGGCTGAGGCGTGGGAGCATGTCGCGGGATATGCGCCTTATTGCGATGCCACGCTGCGCGACTGGCAGCGCCATGGAACGGCGCAGCAGTGGACGCCGGGCAAGAATTTCGCCGGAACGGGGGGCTTCGGCCCATGGATGGTGACGCGGGACGAGATCCCCGACAATAGCGATCTGACGCTGGAGACGCGGCTTAACGGCCAGATGGTGCAGCAGACCAGCATGGCCCTGATGATCTTCAGCGTGCCGGAGGTCATTGCCTACTGCTCGACCTTCATCGCGCTGGAGCCGGGCGACGTCATCGCCACCGGTACGCCCGGCGGCGTTGGCATCAAGCGCAATCCGCCGCTCTGGATGAAGCCGGGCGATACGGTTGAAGTCGAGATTGGGCAGGTGGGCACGTTGGTTCATCCCATCGAGGATGAGGTCCTTCGCTGAGACTGCGCGGGCCTGCGCTCAACATAATGCAGATATGAGGATCGGAGAGACAATGGACCACAATGACGGGATGGTGGAGTCCGTCGATCGGGTTGCCGAGCAGGGCCGCATGGGCTTTTACGAGCGGGCGAACAGTGAAAATCTGGCGCCGCTCTGGCGAGTGCTGCATGGTCTGGTGACGGTGGAGCCGAAAGTCACGGCCGTCCCGGCCCATTATCCCTATCGGCAGATCAGGCCCTATCTCATGGAGGCCTGCGATCTCATCGGCACCGAGGAAGCCGAGCGGCGTGTGATGGTGCTCGAAAACCCCGGCCTTCGGGGGCAGTCGCGCATTACCCAAAGCCTGTTTTGCGGATTGCAGATCCTGCTGCCGGGTGAGATCGCGCCGGCGCATCGCCATGCGGCATCGGCGCTGCGCTTCATCGTCGAGGGCAAGGATGCCTACTCGGCGATCGCGGGCGAGAAAACCATGATGGAAGTGGGCGATTTCGTCATCACGCCCAGCATGACCTGGCATGATCATGGCAGTGAATCCGATGCGCCGATGGTCTGGATTGATGGCCTCGACATGCACATCGTCAATCTGTTCAGCGCATCCTTCCGGGAGAATTATCCGGGCAAGGTACATCCCTCGGACAAGCCCGAAGGCGCGACGATGGCCGAGGTCGGGCTTAACATGGTGCCCGAAGGCTACAGCCATGACTCCATGACCTCGCCAATCTTCAACTATCCCTACCGGCGGACGCGGGACGCGCTTGACCGTCTGGCGCGTTTCCGGGCGCCCGATGCGTGCCATGGCTATCGCCTCAACTACACCAATCCGCTCACTGGCGGCACTGCGATGCCGACATTGTCGACGGCGATGCGCCTCTTCCCCAAGGGCTTCGTGAGTGAGCCCTATCGGTCGACGGCGGGCACGGTGTTCAACGTCGTGGAAGGGGCAGGCCGCGTCTGGATCGGCGATCAGCACTATGATTTCAGCGAGAAGGATATCTTCGTCGTTCCAAGCTGGTGCCGGCTCGTGTTCGAGGCGACGGAAGACAGCGTTCTCTTCTCCTATTCCGATCAGATCGTTCAGGAGAAGCTCGATTTCTTCCGTGAACAGCGGGGTAATGAAGTCAATAAAATCTTCTGAGCGCGTTCATTTCAAGCGACCTATCCGCGAACAAAATAATCACCTGTACTATATGAGGCGAGGGCAAGGATGAAATCTATAGATCAGGGCGTCAGGCGGGAGTTTCTCTGCGTGCTGGTTCTGTCCCTCGGTTTCGGACTGGTAGGTCTTGATCGCTTTCTTGTGACGACGATGTTTCCCGTCATCGCCCGCAATCTTGATCTTGGCTATGCCGATATCGGTGTCATCACCGGTGCGCTCGCGATTGCCTGGGGGTTTGCCGCCCTGTTCATGGGTAACCTCTCCGATCGCTATGGCCGTCGGATCGTTCTTGTCGGCTCGCTTATCCTGTTCTCGCTGATGATCGGCGTCAGCGGCCTGGCGACCGGGCTGATGGGGCTGGTCATGGGGCGCATCATCATGGGGCTGGCGGACGGCGCCTATACGCCGGCCAGCATCATCGCCACGCTGGAGGCGTCGGCGGAAAAGCGCCGCGGCATGAACATGGGTTTTCAGCTCATGATGTTGCCGCTTTGCGGCTTGGGTCTGGCGCCGCTGATCGTCGCATGGCTGCTCGATTATATTGACTGGCGCGGCGTGTTCCTCGTGTTCGTTGTCCCCGGCCTGCTGCTCGCTTATGCGCTCTGGAAGCTGCTGCCGGCGGGCGTGAGCGAGCCGCCGGCCGGTGCCGCTGCCGGGGATCTGCCTCAGGGGCTGGTCGCTGGCTGGAGTGCTGCCCTTAAGCACCGCAACATCATGCTCGGCGCATTCACGATGCTGTGCTGGATCACCTGTCTCATCTCGACCAGCGCCTTCCTCCCCAATTATTTTCTCGATCATATGGGGCTGAGCTTCGGGTCGATGAGCAAGGTCATGTCCGCCATCGGTCTCGGCTCGATGATGGGTAGCCTGCTGCTGCCTTTCCTGTCGGACCGAATTGGCCGCAAGCCGGTGATGCTGCTCGCTTCTGTCGGTTCGCTGCTTGGTCTCATCGCGCTCAGCAATTGCGGGCCGCAAATCGGCCTGTTGTTCATGGTGCTGTTCTTTGTGCACTTCTTCAACAATGCGCTGATTACGATGACCGTCGGTCCGCTTTGTGCGGAATCCGTGCCGCCCGCGCTGATGGCTACGGCGTCCGGCCTGGTGGTGGCGGTCGGTGAGATTTTTGGTGGTGGCATCGCGCCGATCATCGTTGGCCATATCGCGGCCGGCTTCGGCATTCAGGCGATCTTGTGGTTGCCGATTGGCTTCACGTTCGTCGGCCTGATCCTCTGCCTGTTCCTGACCGAAACCCGGCCGCAACCCCGCACAACTTCTGAACAGGCGGACGGGGCGCATGGCTCCGTGACGCCGGAGAGGCTGAACATATGACGCATGAATCCAGAGCTGAGATGGAAGACCTGAAGCAGCATTTCAAGGCGACGATGGCGCACTATCCGTCCGGCGTCGTCATCATCACGACCCGGGATGCCGAAGGTGTGGCGCATGGCTTTACCGCGACGTCATTTTCATCGCTTTCGATGGATCCGCCATCGATACTGGTTTGCCTCGCGAGCAGCGCCTTTTGCTATGACGCGTTCATTCGCGCCCGTCATTTCGTGGTGAATTTCGTCGATGCCCGGCATGACGAACTTGCCCTGCAATTCTCGCGGCGCGGTGCGGACAAATTCGGCGGTGTGGCCACTCGGATGACCGGTAACGACGTGCCGGTGCTTGATGATGCCGTCGCCTTTATTGAATGCGAGGCGGCCGATCATCTTGTCAGTGGCGATCATACGATATTAGTCGGCAATGTACTGGCCGCGCAGGCCGCGGCGGATCGGGACGTGCTCGTTCACTATCGCCGTCAATTTGGCCGGGTCAGCCTCGCTGCCGCCCCGATCCATGCCGGCTGAGACGACAGTGGAGACGGCTGCGGGGGGCGTGCCGCTCGCTGCTGGCCGCTGGCGCCTCAGGGTCATTGGCCTCCTGATGGCGCTGTTTGGTCTGTACGTGGCGGTGCAGGGCGGGCGCCTGCTGTCCCTTGGCGGGTCGTCTTATTATCTGCTGTTCGGTCTGGCTACGGCTGCCAGCGGTGCGCTGATCGCAACACGACGACCCGCGGCGATATGGCTGATTTTCCTGATTTTTGCCTGCACCTGCATGTGGGCGCTGGCGGAGGTGGGGCTGCGCTTCTGGCCGCTGGTGCCGAGAATTGCCCCGGCGTGGGTCATGCTCATGATCGCGCTGGCGTTTGTGCCCTTGCTGCGCGGCGGCGGTGGGCGCCGGCTTTCCCGCGCCGCACTCGCCGTAATGGCGTTGGCGAGCGTGGTGGGGCTGGGGGCGATGGCCCTGCCGCACGGGATGATCCAGCCCGAACGTCTGGCATCGCTGCCGGTCGGTGCGGACGGAGCGGGGGACTGGCTGCATTATGGCCGCACGCCGGATGGGCAGCGCTATGCGCCTTTTTCACAGATCAACCGTGAGACGGTGAAGCGCCTGAAGATCGCCTGGACATATCGGACCGGGACTTTGGCCGAGGGTGCCCTCAAGGATCAGAACACGCCGCTGCAAGTCGGCGATTCCCTCTACGTCTGCACGCCCGATGACCGGGTTATTGCGCTGGATGCAGATAGCGGGAAGCAGAAATGGACTTATAACTCAAAGGCTACCGGCCCTGAGTTCGTGCTGTGTCGCAGTCTTGGCTATGCCGATCTCAGCAGGAATGAGATTAATCCGGCGGACGGGCCAGCGCTTGCCGGCGCGTGCCCGCACAGGCTGTATCTTTCCACGACGGATGCGCGCCTCATCGCGCTGGATGCGGCAACGGGCAAGCCCTGCCCGGCATTCGGCGCGCAAGGCACGGTCGATCTGACGGACGGACTGGGCGTTGTCGACCGTCGCTTCTACTTCGGCAATTCCGGCCCGCTGGTGATCGAGAATGGGCTGGTCGTGGTCGGCGCAAGGGTGAAGGACAATCAGTCTGTCAAGGAACCCTCGGGGGTCGTGCGCGCATTCGATGCGCGCAACGGGGCGCTCGTCTGGGCATGGGATCTGGGCCGGCCGGATCGTACAGGCGCGCCGCCAGATGGTGAGCGCTATACGCCCGGCACGCCCAATATGTGGACGACGCTGAGCTATGATCCGGCGCTCGGCCTTGTCTATCTCCCGCTCGGCAATGCGACGCCGGATTTTTGGGGCGGGCACCGCAGCAAGGCTGACGATGAGTATACCGCGGCGATCGTGGCGGTCGACTACCGGACCGGTCGCGAGCGCTGGCACTTCCGCACCGTCAATCATGATCTGTGGGATTATGACCTGCCCGCACAGGGCACGCTGTACGACATGCCGGATGGCAAGGGCGGCACAATTCCCGTGCTGATCCAGATCACCAAGCGCGGTGAGATATTCGTGCTGGACCGGCGCAATGGCAATGCCGTGACGCGTGTCGAACAGCGCGCGGTGCCGGCCGGCCCGCTGGTGCGCGGCGAGCGGCTGGCGCGGACCCAGCCTTATTCGGTCGGAATGCCGTCCATTCGTCGCCCACCGCTGGTCGAGGCGGATATGTGGGGCATGACGATTCTCGATCAGCTCTCCTGCCGTATCGCGTTTCGGCAGATGCGTTATGACGGGGATTTCACGCCGCCATCGGAGCAGCCGACGCTGCAATATCCGGGGAATCTGGGCGGCATGAATTGGGGTGGCGCAACGATCTTCCGGCCGCTCGATTATCTGATCGTCAATGACATTCAGGTGCCGGTAGTCTTCAGGCTCATTCTCCGCTCTCAGGACCCGGACCCTGCCATTTTCGGCGGGCTGGCGAGATACCCCCAATATGGCACGCCATATCTGGCATCCGGCAAGCCGTTTTTTTCCGGCTTGGGCATTCCGTGCATCGCGCCACCCTTCGGCACCATGACTGCGATCGATATGAAAACGCGCCGGATCGTCTGGCAACGCCCGATCGGTACGACGCGAGATTCGGCGCCCTTTGGTTTCCGGGTCGGGGTTCCCTTTCCGCTTGGCATGCCAACGCGGGGCGGGACGCTGGCTACCGCGGGCGGGCTGCTCTTTTTTGGTGGCGCAACGGACCATGTGTTGCGGGCGCTCGACGTGCGCAATGGTGAGATCCTCTGGGAGGACCGCTTGCCCGTGGGCGCCACGGCGACACCGATGACCTATGTGTCGCCCCGCTCCGGCCGCCAGTACGTCGTTCAAACTGCCTCGGGCAGCATGGGGACGCCTGGTTTTGGCGACTATGTGATCGCTTATGCGCTGGACGGGAAATGATCCCGGCAGGGTTCGTGCGTGATTGCAACCTCATCTGATCAGATGAGGCGGCGCATCCTCCGTGGGATAATATGGCCCACTAGGCTGAAAAGTGCCGGGCTTGTCGCCAATCGCGGACATGCGATGGTGTGGGCCTCAGAAAGATCCAACTGCGGGAGATAAGGAAGCCATGGCTTATATTTTCGACAAGACAATTCCTTACCGCACACATCTGGACGTCTATCGCGAAACCTGGGCGGACCTTGCCCATCTGAAGCGCGAGGATGGCATTCTCGAAGTGCGGTTTCACTGGAATAACGGCCCGTGGCGCTGGAACGAGGCCGTGCATATGGCGCTTGTGCCCTTCTGCGCGGACATTTCCAGCGATCCGGAAAATGAATGCATCATCATCACCGGCACGGGAGATTCCTTTCTCGACGAATTTGACGCGGAAACGGTGCTCCAGTCCGATACCGATCATTCCCGGCTGGTGACCTATGACTGGTGGTGGCGTGCCGCCACGCGGGTTCCGGGCGCGATCATCGATATCCCGGTTCCCGTTATCTCCGCGATCAACGGCCCGGTTTCCATCCATCCCGAATTCGTCCTGCTGGCCGATATTGTGCTCGCCACCGAGACGACGGTCATCATCGACCGTCATTTTCAGGAGGCGGGCGTGACGCCCACCGATGGCATCAACATTCTCTACGAGAAGTTCTTCGGCCCCAATCTGGCGCGCTCGGCCCTGTTCCTCGGCACGGAAATCAGCGCGCAGCGCGCGCTCGACTTTGGCGTGTTCACCGAGGTTCTGCCGATCGACCAGCTGGTTGACCGCGCGTGGGAAATCGCCCGCACCAAGATCATGACCGTATCGCGCATTCACCGCCGCATGTCGCGCGAGGCGCTGATCCAGCCCTATCGGGAAGCGTTTGCCAAGTCGATCCGGGCCAGCCTCGCGCATGAATGCTACGCGGCGCAGTCCAATCCGGGCGAAGTTCCGCACGGTAAGATGCTGAAGAAATGATCCGGGCGGGGTGGCCCGCTCATGACGCTGTGATGCCACATCGGGTCGCCTGCCGGACGGCCTGAGTGCGCCAGCATTTCTGCTTTCCTTATCCTGCAATAGACGAGGATCTATATGCGCTTTGTTACGTTCGAAGTCGCTTCTCCGATTGGAGCAATCCGCCGTTCCGGCGTTCTTGCCGATGGCAATCTCGTCATCGACATTTGCGCGGCCCGCGAGGCCCTGTTGCGCGATAAGGGCCATCCGCAACCGGCGCGTCAGGCCGAGGCGGATTGCCCGAGCGATTTGCTCGCCTTCATCGAGGGCGGCGATCCCGCGATGGATGCCCTGGCCGAGGCGCTGGACTTCACCCGGAAGCATGGCGATGCCGGGCAGGGTGGCCTGAAGGTCATTTATGACGGCCGTGACGTCGATTTGCTGACGCCGCTGCCCGTGCCGCGTTCGATCCGTAACTTCTCCCTGTCCGAGCAGCACATGCTCGACTCGATCGAGACAATGAAGAAGAAAATCGGCGGCATGGAGCCGTCTCTGGTCCGGATACCCCCGGAATGGTATAATCTTCCCGCCTATTACAAGACCACGGTTCGTGAGGTTTATGGGCCAAATGAGTTGATTCCATGGCCTGAGTTGACCGGCAAGTTCGACTATGAGCTTGAGCTTGCCGCAGTGATCGGAAAGACCGGCCGCAATATTTCCGTTGCGGACGCGAAGCCATATATTTTCGGGTACACCATCTACACTGACTGGAGCATGCGTGATTTCCAGCAGCGGGAGATGAGCATCAATATGGGGCCGGGACTGTGCAAGGATTTTGCGAGTTCTCTGGGTCCCTGCATCGTAACGCCCGATGAGTTCAGCGTTGAGAATGCGCGCCTCATCGCGAGGATCAACGGCGAAGTCTGGACGGACACCACCTCGCGCCTTCGCTGCACATTCGAGGAACTGATCGAATATGTCGCGCAGGTGCAGACCATCGTGCCCGGCGACATTTTCACGTCCGGTACGGTGCCGGGCGGGAGCGGGAGCGAACAGGACCGGTGGATGCCGCAAGGCGCGGTTGTCGAGCTGGAAGCGGAAGGCATCGGCATTCTGCGTAACAAGGTCGGCGAATGCGGCGTGGCTGTGCCGCTGCCCAAATGCCAGCAGTCATGGGTGTCCGCGACGCGTCATGATGGCTGAGATGGTGGCGATCCGGTGACAGTACGGGCGCAGGATTATGTGATCGCGTGATGTGGCGGTTTGGGTGGCGCCCGGCTATGGGCGCCGCCAGCGTTCAGCCCGGCAATGCGTCACCAGATCGAGAAAGATGAGAGGAAGCTATGACAAGCCGGTTGCCCGCCTATCTCGATCCCCGGATTGCGCTGATCTTCCTGTTCGGACTGACTGCCTCCGCTGTCATGGTCCGTCCGATCCCGATTCTTGGGCAACTGGCGGGGGCGGTCAGCGCCACGCCGGCCGAAATGGGGTGGGTGTTGGGCCTTATCGGCCTTCCCGGGCTGATCGCGCCGTTCATCGGGGTTGTCGCTGATCGGTACGGCATTCGTAATGTTCTGCTGTTCGCCGGCATATTGGGGGCGCTCGCCAGTCTCATTCCGGTCGTTGCAAGCGGTGTCGACCATCTGATCGCCGGGCGATTGCTGGAAGGGTTGATGTTTTCCTGCATCACGACCACCGGGCCGGCGCTCATCATGCGGCTGGCTTCGGGGAAGGAGCAGGTGACGGCCATGACCATATGGGCGACCACCGGCCCCATCGGCATGGCTTTCGGACTATATGCAGGGGGCATCGCGGCCACCACGGACTGGCACATGCTGTTCATCCTGTTTTCGTGCCTGCTGGCTGCTCTTTCCCTCACGGCTTGGAGCGTACTGCCCGGCCGTGAGGCCACTTCGGAGAGCGGCATGGGGATGGCCGCCATTTTCCGGGCACTGGCCAATGGCTACAAGCAGCCTGCCGTCCTGCGGCTTTCCTTCACAGGGCTGTTTCTGGTGGGGGCGGGCCTCGCGTTCAACGCGCTCTATCCCTTGTCTGCCGCAGCGCAGGGCTGGTCGACGCCCTATACCGCCAAGATCATGGCGCTGGGCACCCTCATGACGATCCCTGGCTCATTTCTGGCCGGCGCGGTCATTGCGCGACAGGTTTCAAGCCGGTTGCTCATGGCCGTCATTGCGATTGGCATGGGCCTGTGCGGTATCGTTATGTTCGGGATGAGCGCTGGCGATGCGGCTCTCCTTGTCGCGCTGTTCCTCTGGTTCGTTGGCTATGGCGCGGCGCTTGTCGCCATGCTCACGATCCTCCCCAAAGTTGCCCAGGCCGATGCGGAAGGGCAGGCGGTAGGCACGCTCAATCAGATGATGGCGCTGGGCAAGACCTTGATGCCGCCGCTGTGGATGTCGCTGTGGCTGACCGGGGCGGGGCTGTATGTCACGGTGGCGATCATCCTGATCCTGCTGGCGATGGCAGCTGTCTATCCGCGGGCGAAGTCGCCGGCTTGAATGCTGAAACGGATTAAAGAGGCGCCGCGACGGGCGCTTTTGCGCGGGCCGGAGTGCGATGTCACATGGCCTGTCCCCCGGGCGTTTTCTCATTGTGATGCGGAGTCTGCCACTGGGGAGCAGGCGCATGAGGACGAGTGGCTTTACCGAAGCGCAGATCATCGGGATGCTCAAGGAGCAGGAAGCCGGGATGGACGTGTCCGATGCCCGCCGGTTGCGGCAGCTTGAGGAAGGGAACGGCAAGCCGAAGCGCTTACTGGCCGACAGCATGCTTGAACGTCGGTGGCTGACCATGAACCTCAAGAAGCTCCATCGGATTTACAGTAAGGATGTGAGTGATGCGTGGCGCGAACATTTTCGGTCCGCCGCTAGGCCGGAAAAAAAGCGCGCGTGGGAGCCGAACGCCGATGCCCGTGCCGCTTATCCCGGGCGCACGCTGGTCGATCGACTTTGCGCCCGACATTTTGGCGGATCGCGCTAGTTCCGGATTCTGGCCATCAATGATCGACGAACCACCAAGAGGCAGGTCAGTGCCTGTCCCGGTTTTGGCCGGCCTCCGTAACGATCCGTGTCGTGGTTTAGTATTCGTTTACAACTGCGTCCATACAAGGCCTAGCATGAACGCGCGTGCCCTGGACCCAAAAGGCCGGTCGACCGTGCCCTCTATCCGGGGCGGCGATGCGCGGGCGCACAGGTTGTCGGGCGAGGCCGTGGACCTTGCCGCGCTGCTTGCGGCGCTTCCACAGCCAGCGTCCGTCTTTGCGCTCCGTGCCGGAAAGCCGACAATAATCGCGTATAATGATTCCTTCGCCCGTCATTTCGGCCAGGGTCAGTCGGATGATCGCTGCGCGGGTACGCTTGACGGGCTCGACTGGTGTTCACGGGTCGCATCGCTTTTTTCGAGTCGGCGTCGTTCGGACTGTTTCGAGGTGGAGCTGGACGGGATGCTCGGTGCCGCCACCTATAGCTGCACGCTCAACTGGATTGAGGATCAGGCTGGCGAAGGGCAGGGGCCGCTGCTCCTGTTCAGCGCGACGGATCGCAGCAGCGAGCGCAAGGTGGAGAGTACCCTGCGTCGCGAATTGCTCTCCGACAGCCTGACGGCACTGCCCAACCGGGTCGGCTTCGTGGAACTGGCCGAACAGCTTATCGATGCGCGCCGTGGCGAGACGGAGAGCGGCTTCGTGGTGGTCGCCATCGATCTTGTGCGGTTCAGCCGCATCAACGAGTCGCTTGGTGCGATGGCGGGAGATGAACTGCTCATCACGGTGGCGCGGCGCATCAAATCGGTTATGCGCGGCGGGGATATCCTCGCGCGTATCGGTGGTAATGAGTTCGCGATCCTCAGCCGCATCGGCCACGGCCTTGGCGATGTGCTCCAGATCGCTGAGCGCATCCGTAAGGCGCTGAGCGCGCCGTTTCGCCTGTCCACCTATCTCATCAACATCGAGTGCGCGCTGGGCTGTGCGCTGGGGCAGGCGAAGGATGCCGGCGCGGACGCGGAAAATGTGATCCGTCAGGCGCAGGCGGCGGTCAAACGCTCCAAGCGTTCACGCCAGCTTGAGATTTATCGTGCCCATGTGCTGAACGAAGCGCTCAAACGGTTCAACATGGAAAATCGCTTGCGCGAGGCGCTGGAGGAGGGCGCGCTCCACCTTGCCTTCCAGCCGCTCGTCAACCTCCAGACCGGCGAAGTGAAGGGGTTCGAGGCGCTGGCGCGCTGGACCGATGATGAACTGGGCATCGTCCCGCCGAATGACTTCATCCCGGTCGCCGAGGAGTCAGGGCTTATCGTGCCATTGGGCCGATGGGCCATGACTGAATGCGCGTTGACCCTTGCCGAATGGGACAGGCGCCACGGTGCGCCGCTGCCTGTCACCATGAACGTCAACCTGTCGCCGGTGCAGATGACGCGCGATGACGTGCCCCGTGCGGTCGAAGAGGCACTTCGCATAGCAAATATCTCCGGCAACCGTATGGCAATTGAGCTGACGGAGAGCGCGCTCATTTCCGACCCGGACAAGACCCGGCAATTGCTGGGCGCGCTTCAGGCCATGGACGTGACGGTCGCCATGGACGATTTTGGTACGGGCTTCTCCAATCTCGCAAGCCTTCAGTCGCTGCCGATCGACGTGCTTAAGATCGACCGATCATTTGTGACGGACATGATTGGTGATCCGGACAAGATCGCGATTGTCCGCGCGATCATCAGCCTGGCAGGCGCGCTCGGCATGCAGACCACCGCCGAGGGAATCGAGACTGAAGAGATGGCTGTCGCACTGGCCAAACTCGGTAGCGACTATGGGCAGGGCTATCACTACGCGCGGCCGCTGGCACCGGACGACGCCTATGCCTATTGGGCGTCGCGCAATGCGGCCTCGACCTGCTGACGTGCAATTATCTGCACAGCCGCCGCGTCCGGAAAGCCCGCTGCTTCCCATAGCCTCTCTACCTCTTGCAACGTTTTGGCGACCAGCGGGCCGGCCGTCAGCCCCATGGCGATGAGATCGCCACCAGACAGTGGAAGTATCGGCATCGCGCCGTCACCGGGCACCTGTGTGAGCGCATCCGGGGCCAGTGCGCGCCCAAGCAGGATGCGATCACGCGCACTTTCAGGCCCGATGCGATAGGCAAGACGCACGGCGTTGCTGTTGTCTGCATCGGTTGGCGTTGCGCCATTGGCGAGGCGCCGGCGCGCCTTGTTGGACAGGCGCAGTCGGGCGCCAACACGCTCGACAAGCGCAGCATCCTCGGGGAGGAGCGCCGCCATGCGGCGCAGCGGGTCGGGCGACGTACTACTCGCCTGTTCTTGCGCCACCAGCGTGGCCAGCGCATCCACGCCGGTCATGGCGATCTCGGGGAGCACGGGTTTCAGCACGTCGTCCGTCACCATGGCGCGGAGCACCGGTACGGGGTCCGGCAGGGCGAGCAGGCGTTGCATTTCCTCGGCGATGCGCTCGCGTGAGAGGGCCATCAGGCTCGGCGCATGGGCGACGCTCGCAGCATAGTCGGCGGAGGACCGGTCGAGCGCGCCGAAGCGTGCAACGAAACGGAAGTAGCGCAGGATGCGAAGATGATCCTCAAGGATACGCTGCGCCGGATCGCCAATGAACCGCACGCGCCCGACCGCAAGATCGGCCATGCCGCCGAACCAGTCGTCGATCTCACCGGTAATTGGGTCGGCGTAGAGCGCGTTCATGGTGAAATCACGCCGCGCAGCATCTTCGATCCAGTCCGTGCCGAAGGCGACGGTGGCGCGCCGCCCGTCTGTCGAGACATCCCGACGCAGGGTGGTGATCTCGACCGGCCAGCCGTGAAGCACGGCCGTGATCGTGCCGTGGCCAAGACCTGTCGGCACGGCCTTGAAGCCGGCGGCGCGCACGCGTTCCATCACCACCTGCGGCGGGTGAATGGTCGCGATGTCGACATCCTTGACCGGCAGGCCCAGCAGTGTGTCGCGCACGGCCCCGCCCACATAGCGCGCCTCCCGCCGATCCGCACCGAGCGTGTGGGTCAATGCGTCCAGGCCCTTGCGGTCACGCCAGTCGGCATCGGGCAAAGTTTCGGGAAGGCTGGGGATGCTCATGGTCGCATCGGTTCGACAAGCCCTTCAGCGCGCGCGATGGCGCCGAGCAGATCGACCATGATTGCCGCAGTGATGCCCCAGATCCGGAAATTCTGCCACATCATCTCATAATAGCGCCGCTCGACGCCCTGCCAGTCGGCGGCCTTGATAGCGAGATTGGCCGGATCGAGCAGATAAGAGAGCGGCACTTCGAAGATGGCCTCCACCTCACCTGCCGCAGGGACAAGAGGCAGATCTGGCGGGATGATGCTGACCACCGGCTCGATCTCGAAAGCGGTGCCGGTGCGATAGCGGCCCATCTGGCCGATGATATCGACATCTTGTGGCGGCAGCGCGATTTCCTCCTGCGCCTCGCGCAGCGCGCCGGCCACGGCATCGATATCGCCCGGGTCGAGCCGGCCACCGGGAAAGGCGACCTGCCCGGCATGGCGGGACATACGTAGTGGCCGCTGGGTCAGGATGAGGCCGGGGTCGGGCCGCTGGGTGAAGGCGATGAGAACGGCGGCGGGCGCGTACCGGCCGGTCATCGCGGCGTTCGGATCGGGGCGCAGGTCCACGAAGGCCGGCCGGTCGGCAGCACTGGCGTCCTCCGCCAGCGCCGCGCGCAGCCGTTCGCGCAGACTACTCATGCTTCCTCGCCATCGAGTGGGAAGAAATGCCCGGCGCTCCACAGGCCGGGACGGTCCTGGGCTTCGGCCAGCGCCATTTCGGCCAGCGCATAATAGACCGGCCGGTCGATGCGGGCGCGCAGGCCATTGTCGAGGCCGAGATAGGGCCGGGGGCCACGGGTATCGGTGCCGCCTTCCACGATGATCGGGTGCGCGGCATCCGCGGTTACCTCATCGTCGAGCAAAGCGATACGGAAGCGCAGCATACGCGTTGCTCCTTCTCCTTCGCTGGCGACTTCGCTGGCGATAAGGGGCGCGTCTTCGACGTCGATGTCGCGCATCTCGACGGGCGTGACCAGCACATGTCGCCCATCGGGCTCGCGCCGCAGCAGCCGCGCGAAGAGCCGGGCCAGCGATATCCGCGCAATCGGCCGGCCTTCGTGCCACCAGCGCCCGGTGGCGTCGATCCGCATGGCGCTGTGCCCGCTATGGGGCGGGTGCCAGTCCGCGACGGGGTAGCGCTTGTCCGGGGTGGCACCATCGAGCCCGACCGGCAGCCTGATCAAGAAATCATGGGATGCGGCATCGTCCATGCCGGCTAGATAGGATGGCCGGCGCTTTCCGCAAAGCCTCTTATGGTGCCACGATGGTCCGGCGCGGACCCAGCAGGCCGCGCGCGGGAAGCCGCGTGTCCGACTCTGCCCGAAGCAGCAGGCGGCGCGGCTCGACAGGTCCTGGTACGCTCCAGCCAGCCGTTGCCTGCGCGGAAAAACCCCAGAAGCGGCCATAATATTCCGGGTCGCCGATCATGACGAGCGGGTCTGCCCCGGCCGCGTCGGCAGTGGCGATCAGCTGGTCGACAAGCGCGCGGCCGATGCCGCTGCCTTGAGCGGACGGGGTGACCGCCACCGGGCCGACCATGACGAGCCGCGTCTGCCCGCCATCTTCGCCATGCAGCGCGACGGGCCAGCTCTGGAGCAGGCCATTGAGGCGGCCGGAGTCGTCATGAACGGCAAAGCTGAACTGGGTGAGCCATGCCATGCCGATGCGTATCCGATAGGCCGTGCGGCCAAAGCGATCTGCCCCGAAGGCCTCGTCCAGCAGGGCCTCGACCGCGCGATCATCAGTGTCCGCGAGACGCGAGATGCTCGTCACATCGATGCCGCTCACTGCTTGTTATCCTTCCATAACCGGGCCATAGCGCCGGACGGCGCGCGCATAGCCGTTTTCGGCGCGCCGGCAAGATGAAAATATCGGCGAATGAAGAAGGGCGCGACGCTGTGGACTTTTCTGTGCATCCCACGGACGACATGCTGGTGCTCGAGGTCGAGGATCTCGACGTCGATGTGCTGACCGGCATTTATTCGGAAGAGACGCACCTGCCGCAGCCATTGCGCATCACCGTGCGTGCGCTGCTGGCGCATCAGGATCATTATACGCCGGAAACACCGCTCGCTGCGTCGAAGAATTATATGGACCTGAAGCACGCCGCCTCAACTGCGCTCGGGCAGGAGCGACATTTTACCCTGATCGAGGGTGTTGCAGACCATATTATCGAAACAGTCTTTCTACAGGACGCCAAGGTACGCCATGTCACGGTGAAGATCGTGAAACTCGCCCTCTCAGAAGGCGATGAGAAGATCGGCATTACCCTTGCGCGGTGGCGCAGGTAGCGACCTTTTCACCCCTTCACGAGGCCGATTTCGACGAGGCGCTGGTGGAGATAATCATGCGCCGAAATAGGCGGCTCACGGCGTGGATTGTCCGCTGTCACGCATTGCGGCAGCGCATCGATGATGACATCGGGTCGCAGATGCAGGAAAAACGGCATGGAGTAGCGCGGAATCCCGCGCCGCTCGGGCGGCGGATTGACCACGCGGTGGCTGGTCGAGGGCAGCACATGGTTGGTGAGGCGCTGGAGCATATCCCCCACATTAATGGCGAGCGCGCCTTCGGGTGGGCGCACATCCATCCATTCGCCGTCCCGGTTCAGCAATTGCAGCCCGCCTTCCTCGGCGCCAAGCAGCAGGGTGATGAGGTTGATATCCTCATGCGCGCCGGCACGCACGCCGGGCGCCTGGGCTGAGACTGGCGGATAGTGGAGCAGGCGCAGGATCGAGTTGCCGTCGCTGATCTGCCCGTCGAACCAGTGTGGGTCCAGCCCTAGATAGACCGCGATGGCGGAAAGAATGCGCGCGCCTGCTGCGTCGAACGCGCCATACAGCGCGCTGAACGTCTCCTGAAAGCCGGGGACTTCCTCCGGCCAGATATTGGGTGGCATATCGGCGGCAAGCGGGCTGCCTGCCGGCAGATCGCGCCCGACATGCCAGAACTCCTTGAGGTCGTTCTCGCTCGCGCCCTTGGCGATCTCGGTGCCGAAGGCGGTGTAGCCGCGCTGGCCGCCGCCATCGGGGACAAGATAGCGGCGCTTGGCCGCATCGGGCAGTGCAAAGAACGCCCGCGCCTTTGCCCAGCCGTCCGCGATCAGGCCGGTATCCATGCCATGATCCGTGACCATCGCGAACCCGAAACGGCGGAAGCTCTCGCCAATCGCCTGGGCGAAATCATCCCGCGCCATGCCGGCGAGGGAGAGGACGGGCATCTGATCGAGACTCTGCGTGGCCATGGGCGGGCTATCCTGCTGCTTGTGTCTTCGGTCTAGAGTATTTTTCACTGTAGCGAAAATAGCCGATTGCGGGCCGGGCGGAGACGGCGCTTCCACCCATGGCTTGCGATCGGGCGTCGGGCATGGAATTGGGGCAGGGACAACTGCCTCTCGATCAGGAATTACCATGCGATACTGGCTGATGAAGTCCGAACCCGACGCCTTCTCTTGGGACGATCTCGTCTCGCAGGGGCGCGCGGAGTGGGACGGGGTGCGTAATCATGCCGCGCAGCTCAACATGAAGGCCATGACCGTGGGTGATCGCGCGCTCTTCTACCACAGCAATATCGGGCTGGAGGCGGTTGGCATTATGGAGATCGTGCGCGGGGCCGAGCAGGACTCGACCGATCTCACCGGAAAATGGCGGGCTGTGCTCGTCGCGCCGGTGGAAAAACTCGCGCGGCCCGTCACCCTCAAGGCCATGAAGGCCGATCCGGCGCTGGCCGACATGGCGATGATCCGCCAGTCGCGTCTCTCCGTTTCGCCCCTGACGGATGCCGAGTACAGCCATATCCTCCAGATGGCGGGCATGACAGCCTGAGCAACAGGACAGCCGCCTGCGCGTTGCCCTTGCCCTTTCGTCGTTGCGCCGCGCGGCTCAGCGGCAGCGGCGCTTGCTGTCCACTTCCTTGCCGAGCAGCGCGCCAGCCGCCGCGCCGACAACCGTGCCGGTCGTGCGGTCACCGCGCGTGTCGACCGTACGACCCAAAAGCGCGCCGCCCACACCGCCGACGATGAGGCCGGTCGTGCCGTCCGATTTGCGGCAATAGGTGCGGCCATCGCGGCCGCGCCACTCACGATATTCGTGATTGGATTTGCGTGCATGGGCGCCATCGATCGGCGCGGCGAAGGTCGCCGGGATGGTGAGGCTGGCGGCGGCAAGGCCAAATATCAGGCGTTTCATCGGGGGCTCTTCCTAACGAGCTTATGGATCACGCCGGTTCAATGCGCAGTGCCCGGTGCTTGTTGCATGAACCTCCCACAACGCGTTGAGGTGACCGATGCCGGCGATGAATCGTCGTTTTTCCGTAGCTTGCATCGGCGGGTGCGATTGGGTCAGTCACTTGTCCACGCTTATCCACAGCTAAAAGACAAAATTGTGAAAATTCCGCTTTGAACGACTCGGAATCAGTGAGAAGCTTCAAGGGTCGAAAGCGAAAAGAGACTGAGAAATCAGTTGATTGAGCTTAGATGGCGTTGATTGGTAGCGCGCTTTCAGCGCGACATCGGTCACGTGTGAGAGCCGGCCGGGCCCGGCTCATCCGATGCGTGCTGATGCCTGCATCGGATCAGGGACTGGCAGGTGATGAGTGGCAGTGAACGACCGCCTAGGTCGGGACTGTTACGAAAAATGGGGCAGGCGATATGCGCAAGCATGGCGCCGGGCCGATCCGGGTGAGCTTCTTTGCAGAGCCCGGAGCAAGGCGGATACGACATCACAAGAGCTCCTGCAGGAGCGCGAAGGGGTCGTCCGTCGGAGAGTCTGGAAGTACCATGAGGTGGTTCCAGTTTCGCCAACGCCCTGAGGTGACGATCGGCAACGGTGTCGCGCCAGAGCGCAGTGGGGGTCGGCAGCGATGTCGGCCCCCATTTCCATTCAGGCCGCGTGATCTTACCCCATTTATCCCAGCCGATAGCGCGCGGCGCTCTCGTAATGAGCGCCGGCATTGCCCAGGTGGCTTTCATAAAGCCGGAAGTCGCCTACCGTCCATTCCGGGCCGGAGAGGCCGCCATGGGCTGCCATGAAATCATCGGTGGAGCCCACCCGGCTGCCGAAGCGAGCAATGGTTATATGGGGCAGATAGGCACGGCTTTCGGCCGGCAGGCCGATGCGCACGAGGGCATGGTCGATCTTGCGGTGGAGCTGGGCGAGAGCCTCATGCGGCCGCACGCCGACCCAGAGCGTATCAATCCGCCCCTTGCGATCGAACAGCCCGGCGCCGTTTAGCGAAACGGTGAACGGCTGGTCGCGGATATCATCCAGTGCGGCGGCGATGTCCTCTGCGGTGTGTCGATCGACCTCGCCGATGAAGCGCAGCGTCAGATGGAGCTGCGCGTCGCTTTGCCAGCGGGCGTGCTGGACGCCTTCCATCAGGGCAAGCAGGCGCGCCCGGATGTTCGCGGGCGGGCGGGTGGCGATGAAGAGGCGGTGGGACATGGTTGGTCCTTCATGAGGCGCATCATCGTGTCAGGAACCTGGCGCCCGGCGTTTCTGGCCCTGTCCTATGAGCGAACGGACGACGGTTTCTTCATTGCTATGATGGCATAAATATAGGTCAATGCGGCGGCGCCGGCGATCGCGGCGCCACGAACCGCCTCGGGTGCGAACAGATACGCAGCATAGCAGAGCACTGCCCGCATCACGAAGTGGATGAAACCTGCCGGATCATCCGCGCCCCAGCCGTGCGGTACCCAGAGCATGCCCGCCAGGATCGCGAGGCCCAGAATGAGAATGTCGAGATCGCGGGCCGCCTGAGCCGAGATGATGACGAGGGGTATGAGCAGCGCGACAACTGTGATGAAGCGCATGAACAATTGGCTTATGGGGTTATGCCGGTTGTCCGGGTGGAGACCGGGGCCGCCGCGCAGCTTGTCTATGATAAGGGCGAGCGGAACGGGGCTGGCGGCGGCAATAAATGGCGCGGAGGATGGCAGTCGCTCGCCAAGCACATAAGCGGCGATCGCCAACGCGCTCCAGGCGATAAGGCCGCCGATCGGCATGGCCGTGGTGCAGGTCGCCAGATAGTCTCGTCGGGCATCGGCAAGCGATATATTGGCATAGTCTTGCATATCGCTCCCTCCGTACCCCGAACGGCCGGCATGCAATCAGCTATCATGAGGCTTGACCCGCCTCCAAATTGAAAAAGCCGGGAGATTGCTCTCCCGGCTCGTTCGTTTTCCGTGAACGGTCGGACGTCTTAGAAGTCCATGCCGCCCATGCCGCCCATGCCGCCGGGCATACCGGCCGGAGCTGGCTTGTCCTCGGGCAGTTCGGCGATCGTCGCTTCGGTCGTGATGAGCAGACCGGCAACGCTGGCGGCGTTCTGCAGCGCGGTGCGGACGACCTTGGTCGGGTCGATCACGCCGGCGGCAACCAGGTTCTCATACGTGTCCGTCGCGGCGTTGAAGCCGATCGTCGCGTCATTGCCGTCGAGCAGCTTGCCCGCAACCACGGCGCCGTCTTCACCAGCGTTGGCGGCGATCTGCTTCACCAGCGAGGAGAGCGACTTGCGGACGATGTCGATACCGCGAGTCTGGTCGTCGTTGGCGCCGGTCAGGCCGTCAATGGCCTTGCTGGCATAGAGCAGCGCCGTGCCGCCGCCGGGGACGATGCCCTCTTCGACAGCCGCGCGGGTCGCGTGGAGAGCGTCGTCGACGCGGTCCTTACGCTCCTTCACCTCAACCTCGGTAGCACCGCCAACCTTGATGACGGCAACGCCGCCAGCGAGCTTGGCAAGACGCTCCTGGAGCTTCTCGCGGTCATAGTCCGAGGTCGTGATCTCGATCTGCGCGCGGATCTGCTCCACGCGGCCCTTGATCGCTTCCGCATCACCCGCGCCATCGACGATGGTGGTGTTGTCCTTGTCGATCGTGACGCGCTTGGCCTGGCCGAGCATGCCGAGCGTGACGTTCTCCAGCTTGATGCCGAGGTCTTCGGAGATCATCTGGCCGTTCGTCAGAACAGCGATGTCCTCCAGCATGGCCTTGCGGCGATCGCCGAAGCCCGGTGCCTTGACGGCCGCGATCTTCAGGCCGCCACGCAGCTTGTTGACGACGAGCGTGGCCAGAGCCTCACCCTCGATATCCTCTGCGATGATGAGCAGCGGACGGCCCGACTGCACGACCGCTTCGAGGATCGGCAGCATGGACTGGAGGTTGGAGAGCTTCTTCTCGTGGATGAGAACATAGGGGTCGGCAAGCTCGACCTGCATCTTCTCAGGGTTGGTGATGAAGTAAGGCGAGAGATAGCCGCGGTCGAACTGCATGCCTTCGACGACATCGAGCTCGAACTCGAGGCCCTTGGCCTCCTCGACGGTGATGACGCCTTCCTTGCCGACCTTCTCCATCGCCTGCGCGATCTTCTCGCCGACTTCAACGTCGCCATTGGCGGAGATGATGCCGACCTGAGCGATCTCGCTGGAGCCGGAAACCGGCTTGGAGCGGTCCTTAACATCCTGAATGACCTTGACGACGGCAAGGTCGATGCCGCGCTTGAGGTCCATCGGGTTCATGCCGGCCGCGACCGACTTCATGCCCTCACGCACGATCGCCTGAGCGAGCACGGTGGCGGTGGTGGTGCCGTCGCCGGCCGCGTCGTTGGTCTTGGAGGCGACCTCGCGGACCATCTGCGCGCCCATATTCTCGAACTTGTCCTTCAGTTCGATTTCCTTGGCGACGGAAACGCCGTCCTTGGTGATGCGCGGCGCGCCGAAGCTCTTGTCGATGACGACGTTGCGGCCCTTGGGGCCGAGCGTTACCTTCACGGCGTCGGCGAGGATGTCCACGCCCCTGAGAATGCGCTCGCGAGCATCACGCGAAAATTTCACGTCTTTCGCTGCCATAATGTCCTACCTCTGCTTTCTAAGCTTGTTTGATCGTGGAAATATTGCGACCGAAAATCAGCCGATTACGCCCAGAATGTCGGATTCCTTCATGATGAGAAGGTCCTCGCCGTCGACCTTTACCTCGGTGCCGGACCATTTGCCGAACAGGACGCGGTCGCCGGACTTGACGTCGAGCGGGGTAATCTTGCCGTCTTCGGCCTTGGTGCCCGAACCAACGGAGACGATCTCGCCTTCCTGGGGCTTCTCCTTGGCGGAGTCAGGGATGATGATGCCACCGGCAGTCTTCTCATCAGCTTCGATACGGCGAACGAGCACACGGTCGTGCAACGGACGAAATGCCATTAGCGCTTCCTTTCCATGTCTGGCGGAGGGAGCGTGGAAACGGAGCCTTTCGCTGTGCGCGCCTGTCCCGCGGGTATTCCCCCGTCGGACAATGCTGCAAGCCCCGCATCCTCGCCTCTTCCGCATGCGAATAAGGCTGTTAGCACTCTTGTCTGTCGAGTGCTAACGCTTGCCATATGGGGCGGGTGTTTCGGGCGTCAAGGGCAGGTGGTGGTCGTTCGGGATATTTTTTCGCTTGGGGACGCGCGGATGATTTTAGGCTAGGGATGCGAGATGGACAGACGGGCGTTTCTGCGCGACGGGGCAAAGGGGGTAGGGGCCTTCTCGACCGCAATGCTTCCCGGCATGGCGCACGCACTGGCTGATCCGCTCGATACTCTGGTGCCGATCAGGGCAACGCCCGATCGTCTGTTTCGAATTACCGTCTGCCTGCGTCCGTTCCGCGCCGCGGGGCCGCGCATCGAGGTGGAGCGCGTGGGCTCCAAGCATGTGGTGCATCATTACGGCCATGGCGGCTCCGGATGGTCGCTGGGCTGGGGGTCGGCGGAGGCGGCGCTCGACCTCGCGCTGGCGGATGGTGCGCGGGAGATCGCGGTGATTGGCGCGGGTGCCATTGGCCTCACCACGGCTCTCACCGCGCTGCGTCGGGGTCTCCGCGTCACGATCCACGCCAAGGATGTCTTTCCACGCGTCTATTCCGCTTTTGCGACGGGAAGCTGGACGCCGGATTCGCGCATTGCCCTTGCGGATAAGGTCGATGCCGGCTTCGCAGATCGCTGGGAGCGCATGGCGCGGGCGTCCTTCGCGATGCACAACAGCTTTCTTGGACTGCCCGGCGAGCCGGTTGAATGGATGGACCGTTATTTCCTGTCGGACACGCCGCCGGACCAGCCGACTGCGGCACGGACGCCTGATCCGCGCGGGGATTTTCTTGCGCTGGAGCGGGCGCGGCTGGGCGATATCACGCCACGTTCCTATCCGATCACAGGGCCGCATCCCTTTGCCGCGCGGTTCGTACGGCGGAGCGCGACGATGGTGTTCAACGTGGCCGATCTTGTCCATCTCATCACCGCCGAGATTCTCGGGCGTGGAGGCACGTTTGTGCAGGCTGAGTTCCGCGGTTTGCGTGACGTGATGCGCCTGCGTGAAAAGGTGATCGTCAATTGCACCGGCTATGGCGCGCGCGCGCTTTGCCTGGACGAGAGCGTGGTGCCGGTGCGCGGGCAGATCGGCTGGCTTATTCCGCAGGCAGGGGTCCAATATGGGCTCTACAAGGACGGGCTCAACGTGCTGGCGCGGCGGGACGGCATCGTCGTGCAGTCGCTCGGCGGGGGCGACTGGTTCGGCGTGGGCGACGACAACGAGGCACCGGATCGCGACGTCGCGCTTGCCTCGCTGCGCAAACTTGCGGATTTCTGGGCCCCGGCATGACGAGCGACCCGTTTATCACTTTCTAAGATTTGGCGTGGAAACTGTGTCCTGAATATTCTTGGGGGCACGTTATGACTCTGTACCGCTCAGCTAGCCTTGCCTGTCTGCTCGCCATGATCGCGGCCAATCCCGCCTACGCGCGCGACGAGGCACGGCTGACAGCAGGCATCTCGGCCGGGACGCTCGGCGTGGGGCCGACGCTTGGCTACAGGATTAACGAGCTGATTGGCATCCGTGCCGATGCGACCGTGCTTGGCATTAGCCATGGTTTCGATTCAGATGATGTGACCTATAACGGCAAGGTCCGCTTGCGGTCGGCTGGCGTTCAGGCAGACATTTATCCGTTCGGCGGGGGCTTTCGCCTTTCGGCTGGCGTGCGGCTGAACGGGAATCGTGTCCGTGCCACCGCGCAGCCCGCCGCGACGAGCTATACCTTCAACGGTGTCACCTATCAGGTGAGTGACATCGGCACGCTCCATGCCGACACGGACGTCAAGAGCGTCGTGCCGACGCTGACGCTCGGCTATGGTGGGGGGCTGGCCCGAGGTCTCGCTTTTGGTGTTGATGCGGGCGTGATGTTTCAGGGCAAGGTGCGCGTGAACCCGCTCACTTATACCGGCCCGCTGCAAAGCGCGGCACTGACCGCCAATCTTGAAGCCGAACGGCGGAGTCTCCAGGACGATATCGATGGCTACAAAATCTACCCGATCCTGCAGATGAGCCTTGGCTATCGGTTCTGATCGCGTCGTACGATCGCGGATCGACAGAACGGCCCATTGCCCCTGCGACCTCTGACCACTAGATTCCCCGCTCGTGGTTTTGCTCGAAGGATGCTGAATTGGGCCTGTTGAAATCCGCCTGGCGCGTACTTGTCGCTATTAAGGACGGCCTCGTCCTTCTTTTGCTCATCCTTTTCTTCTCGCTGCTCTACGCAGCCCTGAAATTTTCCGATAGTGGCCCCTCCACGCCGCATTCCGGCGCTTTGCTGGTGACGCTCGATGGCCCCGTCGTCGAGCAGCCGGCGGAGATGGACAGCGTTTCGCGCCTCGCCGGGAGTGCGGGTGTGCCCGAGATGCGTCTGCGCGATGTCGTCCATGCTATCGAGACGGCAGCCGGCGACAGCGCGATAAAAGCCGTCGTGATCGATGCCAGTCAGTTCGGCGGCGGCGGTCAGGTGGCCATGATGCGGATCGGCACCGCGCTGGATAAGGTTCGTGCCGCGAAGAAGCCGGTGCTCATCCGTTCGGGCCTTTATGACGATGACGGCTATATGCTCGCCGCTCATGCAAGCGAGGTGTGGCTTGATCCGCTCGGCATGGTCGGTGTCACCGGGCCGGGCGGCAGCGCACTCTATTATAAGGGCCTTATCGACAAGCTTGGCGCCAATGTGCACGTCTATCGGGTTGGCACATATAAGAGCTTCGTCGAGCCCTATATCCGCGCTGACCAGTCCCACCCGGCCCGTGAGGCCAGTCAGGCCCTGGTCTCAACCGTCTGGGAGAACTGGCTCGACGCTGTGGAGAAGGCGCGGGCCAGGGGGAAAATTCGCGCTTATGTTGCAGATCCGGCCGCGGCGCTGAAAGCAGGTGGCGGAGACATGGCCAAGGCTGCGCTGGGCGCGGGCCTCGTCGACCGGTTGGGTGATGCCGGCGCATTCGACAAGCGCATTACGGAAATTGCCGGGGCTGCGGGAGGCAGCAGCGAGACGCCTTATGCAGCGATTCCGCTCAAGACTTATCTTTCGCGACATCCCTTGCTATCTGCTGGCGGAGTGGCCGTGGTTACCGTCGCGGGCGAGATCGTGGACGGGGAAGCCGGCCCGGGAACGGCCGGCGGCGACTCCATCGCGGCTCTCATCCATGATGCGGCCGATGATGAAGCGACCAAGGCGATTGTGCTGCGCGTCGACTCGCCCGGCGGTTCGGTCATGGGCGCGGAGGCGATCCGCGCCGCGCTGGCCGAAGCGAAGGCAGCGGGGCTGCCCATTGTCGTGTCCATGGGGAATGTCGCGGCATCCGGCGGCTATTGGGTGAGCACCACCGCCGACCGTATTTTCGCGGAGCCCTCCACCATTACGGGCTCGATCGGCGTGTTCGGAATTATCCCGAGTTTTGAGACGACGTTGGCCAAAGCTGGCATCACGACCGATGGCGTGAAAGCGACCCCGCTTTCCGGCGAGCCGGATGTGATGGGCGGCATCTCATCTGAATTCGACGCGTTGGCGCAGGCCAGTGTAGAGGATATTTATCGTCGCTTTGTCGGCCTTGTCGCGCAGGCGCGACGCATGACGCCGGAGAAGGTGGACGGTATCGCACAGGGTCGTGTCTGGGACGGGGGCACGGCGCGGCAGATCGGGCTGGTCGACCAGTTTGGCGGGATTGAGGATGCCGTGGCCGATGCGGCGAAACGCGCCGGCCTCAGCGGCACGCAGGCGCAGGCGCGCTATTTTGATCCGGAGCCGGACAGGCTCGCCGTTTTCCTAGATCAGGTCATGGGGGATGAGGCGGCGACGCGCGCGTCGGTGCGGGGCGCGCCAGCCAATATTCTGGACGTGGCGCTGATCCGGCAGCGGGCGCTGGCCGACCGGGTGCTTGCTGACCTGCGCTCGCTGATCGACGGGCCGGCCGTCCGCGTCGATTGCCTTGAATGTCGCGCGCTGGTGCCGGTCACCGCGCAGCCGGCGGCGGACAGTGTCGTCTGGCGGGGCTGGTTCGGCCGGCTGATGGCTTTGTTCGGCTAAAGACGGCCGGCTCTAGTTTCTGGTCATGGACGGGTTTGCCGCCACGCACCCGTCCAGCCATTGAGAAACAGCCTGTATCCGGGCCAGCCCGCTCACATCGCTATGCGTCACTGACCAGAAGCTCCGCAGGATCGCGACGTCGTCGGGCAGGACCGGGACGAGGCCGTCCGCCGCCATGCCGATAAAGTCCGGCAGGATGCCGATCCCGCCGCCGGCGCTGATGATGCGGTGCTGGATATTGATGCTGGTGCTGCGATAATGCGGATCGAGATCGCTTTCCACTTCGCCCAGATAGTCCAGTTCCGGCGAATAGATGAACTCGGGAACATAGCCGACGAGATGGTGGGCATGAAGCTCTGGCCGGCTGCGCGGGGTGCCCGTGCGGGTGAGATAATCCCGGCTGGCATAGAGACGCAGTGCGTAGTTGCCGAGTCGCCGCACCAATAGACGCCCTTTCTTTGGACGGGCGAGCATGATCGCCATGTCCGCCTCGCGCTTGGAGGGGTTGAGGAAGCCCGAGGCGGTGACGAGGTCGAGCCGGATATCCGGGTGGGTCTGGCGGAAGCGCGTGATGTGCGGAGCGAGTACCCATGTCCCGAAGCCTTCCGCGACTGAGAGCCGAACATGGCCGGTGAGGCTCTGGTCCTCGCCGGAGAGGGCCTCCCGCGCCTTGTGGGCGGCGCTCTCCACCGTCTCGGCGAAGGCGAGGAGGGTCTGGCCGCGCTCGGTCAGGATGCGCTCACCGGCCGATGCCTCGAAGAGTTCGGCGTCGAGCGCCGCGCTCAGCCGCGCGAGTCGCCGCGTGACGGTGGTGTGCTCCACGCCCAGCATCCGCGCGGCGGGCGCGATTTTGCGGCTGCGCGCCACGGCAAGGAAAACACGCAGATCGTCCCAGTCGAACATTCCCGGCAGAGCCTTTCATGCGATATTTGCATTTCTGCAGATCATATATGCAAAAAACCACAGTTGACTGCATTTTTCCATAGGTGGCATGGAGGCTGCAACGGCTTAGATGTCATCGGGAGAGGATTGATATGCGGATCATCGATCATGTGATCGCCGGCGGTGCTGGCGCAGGAACGGGCGCCGGGCGCAGCAGCGACGTCTTCAATCCAAGTAACGGTGAGGTGCAGGCGCGCGTGACGCTCGGCACTCAGGCAGATCTTGACCGTGCGGTCGCCGCCGCGCTGGCCGCGCAGCCCGGCTGGGCGGGCACCAATCCGCAGCGCCGCGCGCGGGTGATGTTCGAGTATAAGCGTCTCATCGAAGCCAATATGCAGGAGCTGGCCGAACTGCTCGCGTCCGAGCACGGCAAGGTCGTGGCGGATGCGCGCGGCGACGTGCAGCGCGGTCTGGACGTGATCGAGTTTGCCTGCGGTGTGCCGCATCTCCTCAAGGGTGAGTTCACGCCGGGTGCCGGACCGGGCATCGACGTCTACTCGCTGCGCCAGCCCCTCGGAATCGGTGCCGGCATCACGCCGTTCAACTTCCCGGCGATGATCCCCATGTGGATGTTCGGCGTCGCGATTGCGTGCGGCAACGCCTTCATCCTGAAGCCGTCCGAGCGTGACCCCTCCGTGCCTGTCCGCCTCGCGGAGCTGATGCTGGAGGCTGGTGCGCCCGAGGGCATCCTGCAGGTCGTCCATGGTGACAAGGAAATGGTGGATGCCATTCTTGATCATCCCGCGATCAGTGCGGTGAGCTTTGTTGGCTCGTCAGACATCGCGCAATATGTCTATTCACGCGGTGTTGCGGCCGGCAAGCGCGTGCAGGCAATGGGCGGTGCCAAGAACCACGGCATCGTCATGCCCGACGCGGATATGGATCAGGTCGTAGCAGATCTTTCCGGCGCGGCCTTTGGTTCGGCGGGCGAGCGCTGCATGGCGCTGCCGGTTGTGGTGCCAGTGGGCGACAAGACCGCCGACGCGCTGCGCGAGGCGCTCATCCCGGCGATCCATGCGCTGAAGGTCGGCGTCTCGAACGATCCGGAATCGCATTACGGCCCGGTCGTCACTGCCGCCCACAAGGCGAAGGTCGAGCAGTGGATTCAGACCGGCGTGGACGAAGGCGCGGAACTGGTGGTGGACGGGCGCGGCCTGACGCTCCAGGGCCATGAAAAGGGCTTTTTCGTCGGCCCGTCGCTCTTCGACCATGTGAAGCCGACGATGCAGAGCTACCGTGAGGAGATTTTCGGCCCGGTTCTGCAGATTGTCCGCGCGCCCGATTTTGAGACGGCGCTGAAGCTGCCGAGCGATCATCAATATGGCAATGGTGTCGCCATCTTCACACGTAACGGCCATGCCGCGCGGGAGTTTGCCGCACGCGTGAACGTCGGCATGGTCGGCATCAACGTGCCGATCCCGGTGCCGGTTGCCTATCACAGCTTTGGCGGCTGGAAGCGGTCCGCCTTTGGCGATCACAATCAGCACGGCATGGATGGCGTGCGCTTCTGGACGAAGATCAAGACGGTGACGCAGCGCTGGCCCGATGGCGGCGCGGGTGATAGCGCGTTCATCATTCCCACCATGGGCTGATGAACGCCGCTGGCGGCAACCGGCGGGTGAGGGAGAGACAATGACCGGCCAGTTCGATCTGAGCGAGGATCAGCGTGCCATTCAGGAAATGGCGCAGCGCTTCACCGCGGATGAGATCACGCCCCATGCCGCCGCGTGGGACGAGCATCATGTCTTTCCGCGTGAGACTATTCGCGCGGCGGCCGAACTGGGCTTCGGGGCCATTTATGTCTCGGAGGAGAGCGGCGGCATCGGGCTCGGCCGGCTTGAGGCCGCGCTCATCATGGAGGCGATGGCCTATGGCTGTCCATCGACCAGCGCCTTCATTTCGATCCATAATATGTCGAGCTGGATGATCGATTGCTTCGGCGCGCAGGTGGTGAAGGAGAAGTATCTGCCGCGTCTCGTCACCATGGAGGCGATGGCGAGCTACTGCCTTACCGAGCCCGGTTCAGGGTCGGACGCGGCAGCGCTCAAGACGCGGGCGGTGCGCGAGGGTGATCATTATGTGGTCAGCGGGTCCAAGGCGTTCATCTCCGGCGGTGGCGAGAATGATCTTTATGTGACGATGGTGCGGACCGGGGATGACGGACCCAAGGGCATTAGTTGCCTTGTCATTGAGAAGGATATGCCCGGCGTTTCTTTCGGGGCCAATGAGCGCAAGCTTGGCTGGCACTCGCAGCCGACCGCGCAGGTCAATTTCGATGCGGTGCGCGTGCCGGTGGAGAATCTCGTCGGTACGGAGGGGCAGGGCTTCTCCATCGCGATGACGGGTCTGGATGGCGGCCGGCTCAATATTGGCGCCTGCTCGCTTGGCGGGGCGCAGCGTTGCCTTGACGAGGCGATCGGCTACACCCGCGAGCGCAAGCAGTTCGGCCGCGCGATCGCCGATTTCCAGAACAGCCAGTTCACCCTTGCCGATATGGCGACGGAACTGGAGGCTGCCCGCGCGCTTCTCTATCTCGCCGCCGTGAAGGTGAGCGACGGTGCGCCGGACAAGACACGCTTTGCCGCGATGGCCAAGCGGCTCGCGACCGATACAGGCAGTAGCGTGGCGGATCGGGCGCTCCAGCTTCATGGGGGCTATGGCTATCTGATGGATTATCCCGTCGAGCGTTTCTGGCGGGATCTGCGGGTGCACTCGATTCTTGAGGGCACCAATCAGGTCATGCGGATGATCGTGGCGCGGGACATGCTGAAGGGGTGAACGCAATGACGGAAGCAGCGGCAACGAGCGATGTCATCATCGCGGCCGAGGGGCGTGTCGGGCGCATTCGGCTCAATCGCCCCAAGGCGATTCATGCGCTGAACACGGCGATGTGCGTGGCCATGGATGCGGCGCTCGCGGCCTGGGCAGATGACGACGCGATTGATCTTATTCTGATCGATCATGCCGAGGGGCGCGGCTTTTGCGCGGGCGGCGACATCCGCGCCATTGCGGAGAGCAGTGCTGGCGATGGTAAGGCCGCGGCCGAATTCTTCCGCATCGAATATCAGCTTAACCATAGGCTCTTCACCTATGCCAAGCCCGTGGTGGCGGTGATGGACGGCATCACCATGGGTGGCGGGGTCGGCATTTCGTTGCCCGCGCGCTATCGCGTCGCGACGGAGAATAGTCGCTTTGCCATGCCGGAGACGGGGATCGGCCTGTTCCCGGATGTCGGCGGTGGCTGGTATCTGCCGCGTCTGCCCGGTCGTATGGGTGAGTTCATTGCCCTCACCGGCCATCGGCTTGATGGCGCGGAGACTCATGCGCTTGGTCTGGCTACGCATTATGTGGCGGCGGCCGACATCGAGGCGATGAAGGCGGCGCTGATCGCGGATGCGGCGGACGCTGGTGCTGTGCTGGCCCGCTTTCACGCCGCGCCGGATGAGGCAGCGATCATGGCCTATGCCGGCGAGATTGACCGGCTCTTTGCATCAGACCGGATGGAGGATGTCGTCGCTGCTCTGGACGCGGACGGTGGCGCGTTCGCGGCTAAGCAGCGCGCCGTTCTCGCCGGCAAGTCACCCACAAGCTGCAAGGCCTCGTTGCGCCTGCTGGTCGAGGGGCGGGCCCGTGCGAGCTTCGCGGAGGAAATGACGGCTGAATATGCGCTTGTCTGCCGCATCTGCCGCACGCATGACTTCATCGAGGGCGTGCGTGCCCTCATCGTGGACAAGGACAACGCGCCGCGTTGGGAGCCGGGTAGCATCGCAGACGTTTCCGACGCGATGCTGGACGCGCTCTTCGCGCCGCTGCCGGCCGGCGAAGGCTGGACGCCGGCCACTTGAAGGGAGAATGAGCCGATGAGTTACGAGACGATCCTGGTCGAGCAGAAGGGGGCGGTCACGCTGGTCACGCTCAATCGGCCGCAGGCGCTCAATGCGCTCAATGGTCAGGTGCTGGTCGATCTTTCCGCTGCGTTTGCCGCTTATGACAAGGATGAGAGCCAGCGCTGCCTCGTCCTCACCGGCAGCGAAAAGGCGTTTGCGGCCGGGGCTGACATCAAGGAAATGGCAGACAAGCCCGCCGCCGATTTCTTCCTCGAAGATTTTTTCTCCGGCTGGCAGAGCGATGTTGTCGCCACGCGCAAGCCGTGGCTGGCGGCAGTCGCCGGCTTCGCTCTTGGTGGCGGTTGTGAACTGGCGATGATGGCGGATTTCATTCTCGCCGCGGACACCGCGAAGTTTGGCCAGCCCGAGATCAAGCTGGGCGTCGCGCCCGGCATGGGTGGCTCTCAGCGGCTCACCCGCGCGGTGGGCAAGGCCAAGGCCATGGAAATGTGCCTGACCGGCCGCATGATGGATGCGGTCGAGGCGGAGCGCTCCGGCCTGGTCGCGCGGATCGTGCCCGCTGCCGATCTGCTTGCCGAAGCGCTGAAGAGCGCGGCAGCGATCGCCGCGATGCCACCCATGGCCGCGATGGTGAACAAGGAAATGGTCAATATCGCGTTCGAGACGGGCCTCGCGCAGGGCCTGCTCACCGAGCGGCGGCTGTTCCAGATCCTCACCGCCACCGAGGACAAGAAGGAAGGCATGACCGCGTTCGTGGAGAAGCGGGCGGGGGTCTGGAAGGGGCGCTAAGCGCATCCCTCGCCGATCATCAGGGCGGATCATCAGGAAAGAAGGACGACAGGCATGGCGCGCATCGGTTTCATCGGGCTTGGCAACATGGGCGGGGGCATGGCGGCCAATCTCGCCGCGAAGGGCCATGCGGTCACGGCTTTCGATCTGAGCGAAGAAGCGCTCGTCCGCGCGGTGGAGGCCGGCTGTGCGCGGGCATCAAGTGCGCGTGAGGCGGTGGCCGAGGCGGATATCGTCGTCTCCATGCTGCCCAATGGCGCGATCGTCGATGCGCTCTATCAGAATGATGTTATCGGCCATGCACCGGCCGGCGCGCTGCTCATTGATTGCTCGACCATCGATGTCGCGACGGCACGGCTGGTGATCGCGGCAGCGGAAAAGGGCGGCTATGCCATGGTGGACGCACCCGTCTCCGGCGGGATCGCGGCAGCCAATGGCGGCACGCTGACCTTGATGGCCGGTGGAACGGAAGAGGCCTTCGCGCAGGCCGCGCCGATCCTCGCCGCCATGGGCAAGACGGTGATTCACGCCGGCACAGCCGGGAGCGGACAGGCGGCCAAGATCTGCAACAACATGATCCTTGGCGCGACGATGATCGCGACCTGCGAGTCGCTGGCGCTGGCACGCCGGCTGGGCCTCGATCTCCAGACCTTCTACGATATCGCTTCGAAGGCGTCTGGCCAGAGCTGGTCGCTGACGAGCTATTGCCCGGTGCCCGGTGTCGGCCCGGAAAGCCCGGCGGATCGCGGCTATGAAGGCGGTTTCGCGGCGGCGCTGATGCTCAAGGACATGAGGCTGGCGCTCGCGGCGGCAGCGGATGCCGGGTCCGACACGCCCATGGCCGCGCGCGCAGCGGAACTCTACACGCGCTTCGTGGAGGATGGCAGCGGCGGCCGCGATTTCTCCGGGATTATCGAGACGCTGTAAGGCGCGCTGCCCGGCGTTTGCCGCGCCGGGCAGGCCCCGGCTGGGCGCAGAGCTCAGGGCATCGCAGCGGAGACATTGAAGCCGGGATCATGAGCAGGCGGAACCCCCAAGGTTCCCGTCAGCCCATGATCCCGGCTTCAGTCATTTAATCGGGTGCCGCGCGGGGCACCCTTATGTCGTTAGTCGGCGGTGCCCTGCGTGCCGAGATGGCGCCCCGCCAGATAGCCGAAGGTCATGCCCGGGCCGAGCGTGCCGCCCGCGCCGGGATAGGCCTCGCCCAGCACGGCGGCCATGGCGTTGCCCGCGGCGTAGAGGCCCTCGATCGGGTTGCCCTGCCAGTCCAGGACCTGCGCGTCGCCATTGGTCTTTGGGCCGCCGGCGGTGCCCAGCGCACCTGCTTCCATCTTCACAGCAAAATAGGGCGCCTGATCGATCACGCCCAGCGTGCGGTGCGGGGCTTCGAACGCGGTGTCCCCCCACATGTAGAAATTATCGTAGGTGGTGTCGCCACGGTTGAAGTCGTCGTCATGGCCGTTGCGGACCATGCCGTTGAACCGGTCCACCGTGTCCCTCAGCCCCGCAGGGTCGATCCCCGCCTTTTCGCCCAGTTCTTCCAGCGTATCCGCCTGGATCATGTAGGAGGGCACGGGCGCGCCCGGGGGCGAATTGAAGGTCTGGTATTTTTCGCGGTAGCGCTGATCGATGATGAGCCAATAGGGCAGGTTGGCGTAGCTGTGCGTCCCGGCGTCAAAGGCGTGCAGGGTCTTGCCCAGTGCGTTGTAGTTCGCCGCTTCGTTCACGAACCGCTTGCCGGTACGGTTGACCAGAATGGCGCCGGGGCGCGCGCGCTCGTCGGAACCCAGCATGTAGTTGGGCTTGGCGTCGCGATGCTGCGGCTTGAATTCGAGCGCGCTCTGCATCCAGAAGGCATTCTGCATATTGCCAAGCTGGGCGCCGGCCTCGATCGCCATGAGCAGGCCATCGCCTTCATTTTCCGGCACGCTGACCGGACCGGTGAGCGGGCCGCGCAGGAATGTTCGGACCAGATTTTCGTTCCACTCGAAGCCGCCGGTGGCGATGACGACGCCGCGACGGGCGCGCACCGTGAAGTCGCGCCCGTCGGCATCCTCCGCGACGACGCCGATCACCCGGCCATTCTGCATGATGAGCCGGCGTGCACGCTTCTCAAACTCGACCGGAATCTCACGATCCAGCACGGCTTTGAACAGCGATCCGGCCAGTGCCTGGCCAAGGCCCCGATAATCCTTCTCCTCGCGTTCGGCGAGGGTCGCCTCATCCATCGTACCGCTGATCGCCTCCATCAGGCTCCCGCGCAGCGGATAGGCCATTTTGCTGGGGTTCACCCGGCTGGCCCATTTGCCGAGCCGATCAAAAGAAAAGGCTTCATTGTCCAGCGAGCGCCCGCCATCGGCCTTCGCGCCCGGCAAATAGGGCTGATAATCCGGGAAATCGGCGAAGGCATGGAAACGCACGGGGGTCTTGTCCGCGAAGTAGCGAATCATTTCCGGCCCGGCATCCATGAAAGCGCCAAGCGTCTCGGGGTCGAGCTGCCCGGGCGCCAGCGCGTCCAGATAAGTCACGATGTCATCATCGGATTCATCGACGCCGATTTCGGCCTGATGATGATTGTTGGGGATCCAGAGCATGCCACCGGACATGGCGGTCGTGCCGCCGACCATACCGGTCTTTTCCAGAATGACGACCTGCCCCGCGCCGAAATCATGCGCGGCGATCGCCGCGGTCATGGCTGCGCCGCCCGAACCCAGGATCACGACGTCAGCTTCCAGATCCCACTTGAAGTCTTCCGTCATCATCCATCCTCTTGCATGTCTGACCTGCTGGAGCGCGGCCATTTGATTGGCATGGATTGTAGCCGTCCGCCCGTAAATATAACCACTGTAATATTTCCTAGGGTGGGCCGGGCAGGCGGGTTGCCGCCGCTGAAGACCCGTTGGCGGTCTGGCGGAGAGACCAGCATGCTTTGACGCACTCGGGGCGGATGCTGCGGAAGGGCGTCGACTATTTGCCGTCAGCCCTTGTCATTATTCGCTTGGATGGTTGAGGATTGGCGCAATGCCGTATTCCAGTGGCACGGTCACGCCACGCTTTCCAAGGAGGGCTGCCGAGCTACTGCGCTCAGAGCTTAAAGATTGCTTTTAAGCCATATTGGCCAGACGAGAGGTAAGGCCGGCGCTCCCGCCGCCATTGCCGATGTGAGCACGGCAATAGCGGCGGGATGCAAGAGGCGTTGGTCAGGTGGCGAGGGCGAGTTGCCCACCGCCGGACCGTGAGCGGCCCGCGCTGCTGTTGCGTGATTTGCCTTCACGGGCCCGGTCGAGAATGCCTGCGCGGTCGACCGATGCGCGCTCTTCCTCGATGCGCTGGATCATGCCTTCCGCCCGCTCGATGCTGCCAAGCAACGCAAGGAGGGCACCTTTCTCTCCAGCCGGCACGCGGCGGTCCCGCTCCAGGATGCGCCAGCGTAGCGTCTCGATGGATTCGATCTTGCTGTGCCCGGCCGGGAGACGTGGCTCCGGTGCATCGCTCGCGAACAGCAGCGGGGTCAGTGACTGATCGAGCCGGTCGAGCGCTTCATTGATGAAGTTTTGGCTGGCTTCGCCAAACTCCTCACGCTTCACCCGCCGCGCGATCTGATGAAGTGTTTCAGACAGGCTACCGGTGAAGTCCACTTCCTCGATCAGGCTGGCGACGAGATCGAGCTGCTCGCGCGGCATATCCTCATGGAAGAGCGCCGCTGAATAGCTGCGAATGTCGCGACCCAGCGTATCTGTAGCCATGTGATGTTCGCCCGGGTCCTTGGGCACGCCCGGCTTGCCGCGCGCGATGTCGAGGAAGAGGGCACTGGCCTGAACCTGTCGACGGGTTTCCTGCTCAACCGCGGGAACGGCCGCCACGAAATTGTCGATCAGCTTGCGGTCCAGAAAACGCGGTACCGAATAGTCTTCCAGATCCTCTTCCATCGTGTGGCCAATCCGCGAGAGCACGCGCTCGAACGTGCCGATGAAGGGATAGAGGATCAGGACGTTGAAGATGTTGAAGGCGATTGAGAAGATGCCCACCGCGACCGGCACGAGCGGGAAGGTCTCCTTGCCGTCGATGATGACCGGCGTGCCGGGATTGCCGCCGAAGAAGCCCATGGTCCATTTGAGCAGTTCGATAGCCGGGAAGAACAGCAGCAGCACCACCGCGACACCGATGAAGTTAAAGGCGATATGGGCGTAAGCTGCGCGCTTCGCGTTCTTCGTGAGATTGAGTGATGCCATCCAGGATGTGATCGTCGTGCCGAGATCGGCCCCGATGGCGAAGGCGATCGCCGTCTGCCAGGGGAGCACGCCCGAGGCGCCGAGGCCCATGACGATGCCGATGGTCGCTGACGACGAGTGGATCATTGCGGTGATGAGAGCCGCGATCAGCGCGCAAGCGATAACCCCGGGGAAGGTCGAGGCATCGAGGCTCTGAATGACCGACAGAACTTCGGGCATTCCCTTCAGCGGCTTGAGACCGCCGGTCATGAGGTTGAGTCCGTAGAAGATCAGCGCGAAGCCGAGGCAGGCGAGCGCGATGTTCCGCACCCGGTCCGTCTTGCCGAAGCAATAAAACAGGGCGAAGACACCGCCGAAGAGCAGGCCGAGCGGGCCAAGCGGCAGCGCGATCAGCCCGTTGCCCAGCGTCGTGCCGATGTTGGCACCCATGATGACGCTGATCGCGGGACGAAGAGAGATGACGCCTGCGTTGACGAGGCCAACGGTCATCACCGTCATCGCGGTGGAGGATTGGATGATGCCCGTTATGAGCGTGCCGGCAAGCACGCCCTTGGCGGGCGTTCCTGCCATTTTCGCCAGCCACTCACGCATCTTATTGACGGAGAGTGCCTGGATGCCGTTGGCCATGAATTCGAGGCCGAGCAAGAAGATGCCCAGCCCGCCGATCACCGGAACGATGATCTCCTTGAAAATATCGACTTCCATGACACCCCTTGTCAGTTGGCCGCGACGACTTGGCGTGCGGTGGTGAATCCGAGTTCCTGAGACCATGCGCGCCGGACATCAGCCGCGGCGCTACCGGAAAGCGGCAGATAGCCGAGGCTGCGGGCATCGCTTGATCCATGATCGAGCACATAAGCGAGGAAGCGCAATGTCCGGCCGTTGTCGGCGGATGCGGCGTTCTGGCGCTTCATGATGACATAAGAGGCAGACACGACCGGATAGGCCATCGCGTTACTGGCCAGACTGGCTGTCGAGGCGTCGGTCGCGCCCGACGCGGCGGCGATACTCGCATCCGTGGCGGTGACGAACTGCCCGGCCGCATTCTGCACGGCAGCGATGGCGAGGCCGGCGCGTTTCGCCTGACCGGTTTCCAGATAGCCGATCGCGCCGGGACGCGCTGCAACGGTCTGAGCCATCTCACGGCCACCCTTGGCGCCTATGCCCACGGGCCATTTCAGCGTTGTGCCGCTGCCGATACTGTCCCGCCATTGGACATTTTGCCGTGCGAGATAGCTGGACCAGTTCAGCGTGGACCCGGAGCCGTCGCTCCGGTGAACAACTGTAATCACACCGGAAGGCAGCGCTGCGCCCGGATTGTCGGTCGCGATCGCGGGGTCACTCCAGGACGTGATCCGGCCGCTGAATATACCGGCAAGGGTGGCAGCGGAAAAACGGAGCGGTGGGCGCCCGCGCGCGTCGCCCTGACCCGGATTATAGATGACCGAGATGCTGCTGATGACGAGCGGAAACTGCACGGCGCGCAGCCTGCCAAGCGATTCCGCAGACAGCGGGTAGTCCGCAATGGCGAAATCGACTTCGGGGTCTGCCAGACGCATGACGCCGCCCAATGAACCGATCGGCTCATAGTCGATGCCACCACTCCCCGCCGTCCAGTCCTTGTCGCCCGAGCGATCATTCTGGAAATCGACCGCGAGCTTCTCGATCAGTGGCTGAACCGCAGTGGAGCCGCTGCCAAGAATGCGATCATTGCTCCCCGAACGGATGAGCAGCAGCGCGATCAGCCCGACGATGGCAACGATGCCGAGCGACATGACAAAGCGCCGTCGCACCAAATCGCGCGGCTCGAGGACTGGCACGCCATCGGGAGAACTTGTCAGCATGGTTGGTTGAGCACCCTGGATTCCGGTTTCTTCCAGAATCGTCGTTGGTCCTCGTTCGTGACTCCCGTGTGACGGAGGCAGTGAATTGGCGAGTCATGCCACCGAATTCGTGGTTACATGCAGTGCATATCCCGGATAGTCGTGCGGGTATCTTAGCGGCTTAGGCGCAATCTCTTGAGAATAGCCGACCTTGGATTTCTGCCGAACAGGCCCCTTTAAATTTCTTCGGGCAGCAGTTCCGTGTCGATCTGTACCTGCATGGAGGGCTGGTAGCGTGCGCCCGATACTGCGCCGGGCGCGAAGATCGTCTCGACTTCCGCCAAAAGATCGGGGCTTATTTTCACCCGGGCGGCGTGGAGGTCCTCGGCGAGGTGGAGCAGGCTGCGCGTGCCGGGCAGCGCCATGATATTGTCACCACGCGAGAGTACCCAGGCGAGTGCAAGCTGCGCTGGGGTAACGCCCGCCCGGTCGGCAAGAGCGGCAAAGGCGTGGACCAGCGGCAGGTTCCGCTCGAAATGCGGGGACTGGAAGCGCGGCATGTTGGTGCGGATGTCGCCCGAGGTGAAGCGATTATTGACCAGCTTACCGGTCAGGAAACCGCGGGCCAGAGGCGAGAAGGCGACGAAGCCGATGCCCAGATCCCGGCAGGTCTCCAGCACAGAGACCTCCGGATTGCGAACCCACGCCGAATATTCCGATTGGATCGCAGCGATGGGATGAACAGCAAATGCCCGCCGGATCGTCGCGGCGGACATTTCGCTGAGGCCAATCGCGCCGATCTTGCCGGCCTCCACCGCCCGAGCAAGTGCGCCGACCGAGTCCTCCACCGGCACGTTGCGGTCCAGCCGGTGCAGATAGAACAGGTCGATATAATCGACGCCAAGACGCGCCAGCGAGCGGTCGAGCGAGCCGGTAATGGTTTCCGGCCGTCCGTCGAGCCGGCGCGTTCCGTCGATGAGGTCGAGCACACATTTGCTGGCCAGCACATATTCCGACCGCCTGTGGCCTACCGCTCTTGCAATCAGTCGCTCATTGGCGCCGCCGCCATAGATTGCCGCCGTGTCGAGCAGGGTCACCCCTTCGTCCAGCGCGGTATTGAGCAGGCGGATGCAATCCTCGTCGCCGGGTGGAACATCATAGGCGTGGCTAAGATTCATGCAGCCGAGCCCGATGGCCGAAACGGTGAAGGGCCCAATATTTCGCGACGGGAGCGAAGCGGCATTCATGGTCGTTGGAAAACTCCAGAAGGTGCAGTCGCACTGCCCTACATGCATCCAATATCCGTCCTGTTCCAGTTAAAAATATCGTTCCTTTCCAGACCTTTCAACCGCCCGCCTGCGCTTTTTCCTCCTGATCGGGCAAAGTTGCGGAACCGGGGATGAGTCACGAAGGGAGGTGCCGGGGTGGACGATGCGGCGCGGACTTCTCTTGCCGTCGCTCCGTGCCCCGGCCTAGAAGGCTCTTATGCGCCATATCATTCTCACGAGCCTGATGCTCGCCGCTGCTCCCGCCGCGCTCCACGCCCGGCCGGCCACACCCGCTCCCATCCTGACCACGCCTGAAGCGCTGGACGATCAGACCTATGCCCGGCCGCAGATTGCCCGCGTCACCCATGTCGCGCTGGACCTCACAGCGGACTTCGCCGCGAAGGTGCTGCGCGGCACCGCGACGCTGGATATTCTCGCGGCGCCGGGCGCGAAGGAGATCATCCTGGACGACAAAGGGCTTGTCATCGAGCGGATTACCGATGCGCGCGGTCGCCCGCTTAAATGGGCGGTGGGCGCGAGTGATCCGGTGAAGGGCGCGCCGCTTACGGTCACTCTCGGTTCGGCGCGGCGCATCGTCGTCACCTATGCCTCGAAGCCGGATGCAAGCGCGCTTGGCTGGCTGCCGCCGGAGTTGACGGCGGGCAAGCGGCAACCCTTCCTCTACAGCCAGGGGCAGGCGATCGAAAACCGAAGCTGGGTACCGACGCAGGATAGCCCGGGCATTCGCCAGACATGGGAAGCCAGTATCACCGTTCCTGCCCATCTCGTCGCCGTGATGAGCGGTGAGCGGCTGACACCGCAAGGTGAGCCTGCCGCCGGCGGCATGAAGCGCTACCGCTTCCGCATGGATCATGCCGTGCCGCCCTATCTCATCGCCATCGCGATCGGGGATCTTGCGTTCCGGGATCTTGGCCCGCGCACCGGAGTCTATGCCGAACCAGCGACTCTGGCGAAGGTAGCGCCGGAGTTGGACGATACCGAGAAGATGGTGACGGCGGCGGAAGCGCTGTACGGCCCCTATCGCTGGGGCCGGTTCGATATGCTCGTGCTGCCGCCGAGCTTCCCTTACGGCGGTATGGAAAACCCGACGCTCACATTCCTCACGCCGACCATCTTCACGGGCGACAAGGCCAATATTGATGTAGTGGCGCATGAGCTGGCGCATAGCTGGTCGGGCAATCTCGTCACCAACGCCACATGGCCGGACGGCTGGCTGAACGAGGGCTTCACCACCTATTTCGAGAACCGCATTGACGAGCGTGTCTATGGGGAGGAGCGCGCCGCCGTGCTCGCCGACACGAACTGGGACGAGATGCAGCGTGACCTCAAGGCAAGCTCGCCCTCGGCCACGAAGCTGCGCGGCGGGCCGGGCGATGATCCGGGCGAACTCGCCTATAACAAGGGCGCGACCTTCCTGCGCACGATCGAGCGGGCCGTGGGCCGGGAGCGGTGGGACGCCTATCTCACATCTTATTTCAATCGCTTCGCTTTCCAGCCGCAGACGACGGCCGGCTTCCTTGCCGATCTGCGCGCGAACCTCATCAAGGGCGATGCCGCGTTGGAAGCGTCGCTCCAACTTGATCGCTGGGCTTATGAACCGGGTCTGCCGGATAATGCCGTGCATGTCCGCTCCAAGACGCTGGCGGAAGTGGACCGTTCGATAGAAGCGGTGAAGGCGGGCGCATCGGTTGCCTCGCTGCCGTTCGCGGCATGGGGAACGCAGGAGTGGTTGCGCTTCCTCAACGGCTTGCCGCGCGAGATGCCTGCCGCGCGCCTGGCGGAACTGGATGGCGCGATGAAGCTCTCGGTGTCGCCCAATGCCTATGTGCGCTCGGCATGGCTCGCCCTTGCGCTGGGTAATCGCTATGCGCCGGCCGTCGCCTCCGCCGAAGAGTTTCTGCCGCGTATTGGACGGATGCTGCTGATCCGTCCGGTTTATGCCGCGCTCGTCGGGCAGGGTGACTGGGGCCGGCCGATCGCCGAGCGCGTCTTCGCGCGGTCCAGGGCGGATTATCACCCGATCACGGTCGTGGCGGTCGAGCGGATACTGGCGAAGCCGGCCGACTGAGCGGGAATCGGGCTGGAGGCCGGCGGGCGAGGAGCTGATGGCCGGCTTCGTCTTCATTCATGGCGCGTGGCTTGAAGGTGTAGTTTTTGCACCGGTCGCGCGGCTGCTGGAGGCGGAGGGCCATCTGGTCGATATGCCCGACCTGCCCGGTATGGGCGGGGACGATGTCGTGCTGGCCGGTGTCACGCTCGCGGGCTGGGCGGAGTTTGCGGTGCAGCGCTGCCGTGCGATGGCGGCGCGAGGGAGCGGCCCGATGATCCTCGTCGGGCACAGCCGGGGTGGGCTGGTCCTCTCAGCCGCGGCGGAGCAAGCCCCTGATGTCATTGCCGGCCTGGCCTATGTGAGTGCTATGATGTTGCCGGGGGGGAGCGCGCCAGGGCGCATCTGGCGAGCGCATTTGCGCGCTAATCCTGTGTTCGCCGCGCTTATCCGGCCGACGCCGGGGGGCGCGGGGAGCGTGCTGGATGCGACAGGGGCTCCCGCGCTTCTCGCGCAGGATGCGCCTGCCGATATGTCGCAAGCCATGGCCGGGCGATTGCGCGCCGAGCCGGACGGGCCGTTGCATGGCAAGCTGACATTGACTGACGCGCGCTATGGCAAGGTGCCGCGCAGCTACATAGCCTGCAAGCGCGACAAGGTGATACCCATCGAACAGCAGCGCGCGATGATCGCGGCCCAACCGGGCACGATGGCGATTCAGATCGCTGCGGACCATTGTCCATTCCTGTCCGCGCCTGATCTGCTTGCGCGGGCGCTGATGCGTATCGCGCGGGTATCGCGGCCCGATGCGTAATGCCCGGTGATCCACGCCGATCGGGAACATGACCTTTAGATTACAAGCACTTCATGACATTCTCTTCACTGGCAGATGCGGCGGCATGCTGCAAAAGAAGGCGCAGACGATCCTGATCTTCACAGCTGGCAAGCGGGGCGTTCCCCCCCCCTCCTGCTCGCGGTTGCTGGAGGTGAAGGAAGGGATCGTCACCCTGCTGTGCCAACCGGGCCTCATCCATCGGATGTGCCACCCATGCCCAAAGGATAATGTCATGAAGTCGATGTTCGTCATATCCATGGCGCTGGCCGCGGCCGCGCTCGTTCCTGCCAGCGCGCAGGCCCGCAACTATGATTGCACCAAGGCCGGCAATGCCACCAAGGCTGCCTGTAGCGGCGCGGCAAATACGGCTCCCGCAAAAACCGCGGCTGCAAAACCCGCCCCGGCCAAGGCGGCAGCAGCTACGCCGGTGCAGCAGGCAGCGCCGCGATCCACCGCCGCAGCAGCCCCACGCAATTATGATTGTTCCAAGGCCGGCAACGCAAACAAGGCCGTGTGCAAGGGTGCAACCACCGCAGCCAAGCCGATTGCCTATGGCGCGCCGGCGACCGTTGCCCGCCCGACGGCATCCCGCCCCGCTGCAGTCGCCAGTTCTGCGACGGTCGCGCGGCCCGGCGCCCCAACCGTCGCCTGGACGACGAAAACCGGCAAAGTTGTCCATTATGATTGTTCAAAAGCCGGCAACCAGACGAAGCAGGCCTGTAAGGGCTGATCTCTCTCCTCAGAAAACGCCCATCCTCATAGCTGCCTCCACCTGCACAGACAGGTGGAGGCATTTTGTCGCTGGCTGAGATGCCTTACGCTGTCTTGACGTTCCCGCACGTCCGGCTACAAGTGGCGCCACGGGTATGGCGCCACATTTTCCGCAGATTTCATTGGCTGGAAACAAGATGTGGCCCTTGCCACCCGCCTTGCGCCCTTTCTGACTAAGGCTGTATTCATGCCGACGAACCGCCCGACCCTGAGCGAGCTGGAGGCCTTCGAGGCGGTCGCCCGCATAGGTGGCGTGGACGGTGCGGCGAAGGCGCTTGGCCTGACATCCGGCGCGGTGGATGATGCGCTCGATGCGCTTGAGCGGCGGCTGGGGGTCAGGCTTTTCGAGTCTGTGGATGACGGCGCGGCGCGGCTCTCCGCGCAGGGCACGCAGGCTTTGGGTCATGCGCGCAAGGTGCTCGCGGCCTGTGACGCGTTGCTCGTGCTGGCCCCAAATGTCCGACCGGGCACGATCGCGCCCAAAACCACGCAACGCGCTATCGTCATCGGCACGCATGCCGCCATTTTCGCGAGCTTTCGCCCGGCTATGCTGTCCTTCGAGGAAGAGTTTGCTGACCGTCCGCTCTCCGTCGATTTTGACTGTCCCGCGACCCGGCAGGTCGCGGTCGCCCTGGCCGACGGACGGATCGATCTCGCGCTCTTCTATGCAACAGGGGAGCCGCGCGGTTTCGCATCGGACTATCTCTGGAGCGAACGCTGGACGCTTTTCGTAGGGGAAGGGCACCGGCTGGCGGCACGCGGCGCGGTCGGACGGAGCGACCTCGTCGGGGAGGCGTTGCTGATGCCGGCACCGGGCAGTCGTCTTCAGGCGCTGGTTGGCGAATGCCTTGTGAAAGGCGGGCTGGGGGCGCTGGGTGTGCTCGCCGAATCGGATGATTATGCCCGGCTTGCCGAGCATTGCCGGGCGGGTGCGGCGATCCTGCCGGCATTTGGAGAGGTGGCCGCGCGCATTGCGGCGATGCCCGGGATCCGACGCCTTGCCTATGTTGACCAGATCCCGACCGTGGATATCCGTCTCGCCGTCGCTCCGCGCGCGGCCGATGATGATGTCGTTGGCGCATTGGCGGATATGCTCAAGCGCTCATTGCGCTAGGGCGGTGATGCCGGCACCCGGCAAAATTGCGTCATCCCTTATGCTGGGCTATGGGCCTCGCCAGTAGCCCCGGTGCTCCCGCGGTCATCGCGATTCGCTGGTGTCCGGGCCTTTCGTTCTCTCAAGCCATGAGTAGGTAGCAGCTTATGTCCCGTCGTCGCCAGATCTACGAGGGCAAGGCAAAGATCCTTTACGAAGGCCCCGAGCCCGGTACGCTGATCCAGTATTTCAAGGATGATGCGACTGCCTTCAACGCGCAGAAAAAGGGTACGATCTCGGGCAAGGGCGTACTCAACAACCGCATTTCCGAGCATGTCTTCACGCTGCTTGGGCATATCGGCGTCCCTACGCACTTCATCCGTCGGCTGAACATGCGTGAGCAGCTTATCCGCCAGGTGGAGATCATCCCCATCGAGGTGGTGGTGCGAAATGTCGCGGCGGGCTCATTGTCCAAGCGGCTCGGTATTGAGGAGGGCGTGCAGCTTCCTCGCACGCTCATCGAATATTATTACAAGGATGATGCGCTCGGAGACCCGCTGATCACCGAGGAGCATATTGCTTGCTTCGGCTGGGCCGGTCAGGAGGAAATGCACGACATTGCCGACATGGCGATCCGCGTGAACGACTTCATGAGCGGCCTTTTCGCGGCGATCGGCATCCGTCTCGTCGACTTCAAGCTGGAATTCGGCCGGGTTTGGGACGGGGATTATAGCCGCGTCATCCTCGCTGACGAGATTTCGCCGGACGGTTGCCGTCTGTGGGATATCGAGACCGGCGAGAAGCTGGACAAGGACCGTTTTCGTCGGGATTTGGGTGGCGAGGTGGAAGCCTATCAGGAAGTCGCCCGGCGCCTTGGTCTCCTGCCCGAAGGGGTGGACAGCGCCGTGCTGGACCTTGAGACGCACCGCAAGAAGAAGGGCAAATAGGTCCGCCGGGGCCCTTGCCGCCCTGTGCGGCTTGCCTTAGGGGAAGCCGCGAAACCCTCCTCGCAGACGAACAGGATTGAGCGGCATGAAGGCGCGCGTTTTCATCACCCTGAAGCCCGGTGTGCTCGACCCGCAGGGCAAGGCTATCCAGCACGCGCTCGATGGTCTTGGCTTTGCCGGTGTCAACGACGTGCGGGCCGGCAAGCTCATCGAGCTTGATCTTGCTGATGGTACCAACGAAGCGCAGGTGGACGAGATGTGCCGCGCATTGCTCGCCAATACGGTGATCGAGAATTATCGGATCGAGCAGCTGGGCTGAAGGGACGCGGAGAGCATGAAAAGCGCGGTTATCGTCTTTCCCGGGTCCAATTGTGATCGTGACCTTGCCGTAGCGCTGGAAGCCGTGGGTGGCTGCAAGCCAGCCATGGTCTGGCATCGCGAGACGGCGCTGCCCGATGGGGTGGACATCATCGCGGTTCCCGGTGGCTTTTCTTACGGCGACTATCTGCGTTCAGGTGCCATGGCTGCGCGCTCTCCGATCATGGCGGCGGTCGTCGCCGCGGCAGCGCGGGGTGTCTATGTGCTGGGTATCTGCAACGGCTTCCAGGTATTGACCGAGGCGGGGCTACTACCCGGCGCGCTGATGCGAAACGCAGGCATTAATTTCGTTTGCCGTGAAGTGGCGCTGACCGTGGAGAATAGCCAGAGCGCCTTCACTAGCCGCTATGCAGCTGGCGAGCAGGTGCGCTTTCCCGTCGCGCATCATGACGGCAATTACGTGGCTGATGCGGCGACGCTCGACCGGTTGGAGGGCGAAGGGCGGATTGCCTTTCGCTATGCCACCCCGGTCAATGGCTCTGCACGCGATATCGCCGGTATCCTCGGTGAGGGCGGCAATGTGCTGGGCATGATGCCGCACCCGGAGCGGGTGATCGAGGCGGCCCATGGCCATGCGGATGGGCGCCGGCTTTTCGAGGGGCTGGCTGCCGGATTACTGGCGAGCGCCTGAGCTATTAGGTCGGGTGCGGATCACGCCACCCGACCAGAATGATGCTCAGGCCGCCGTATCGATGCCCAGCTCCGCGAGCTTGCGATAGAGTGTCGATCGCCCGATCCCGAGGCGTCGGGCCACTTCCGTCATCCGGCCGCGATAATGGCCGATGGCGAGACGGATAACATCCGCTTCGATGTCCGCCAGCGCGCGCAGATGACCATTGGTCTCATACAACGTGATGCCGATGCCTTCTTCCTGCGCGGACTTGCGCGTGATGCCGGCCAGGCCGCCAGTCCCGCTGCCGCCATTGGCGACGATGGCGGCGAGCTGGGGGAAATCCTGCTCGGTCAGCGCATCACCCTCGCATTTCACTGCCGCGCGGAACAGCACGGTCTGGAGCTGGCGGACGTTGCCCGGCCAGTTGTAGCGTTGGAGGAGAGTCAGTGCCTCGGAGGTAATGCCGAGACTCTTTAGTCCCGGCTGCGTCGCGCTGCGGGCCAGCAGATGGCGGGCAAGGGCGGGGAGATCGCTCAGCCGTTCGCGCAGCGGCGGCAGGGAGATCTGGACGATGTTGAGCTTGTAGTAGAGATCCTCGCGGAAGCGACCGGCCTCCACTTCGTCGAGCAGGCGGACATTTGTGGCCGCGATGACGCGCACGTCGACCTGCGTGGCGCTGCGGCCGCCAAGCGGCACGACCTCGCCATTTTCGATGACGCGAACCAGCTTGGCCTGGGCTTCTGGCGGCAGCGCACTGATTTCATCCAGCAACACAGTGCCATGATTGGCGCCGACGATCTTGCCCAGATGCCGGTCAAACGCGCCGGCGAAAGCGCCGCGCTCATGGCCGAACAATTCCGATTCGATAAGATTGGCCGGCACTGCCGCGCAGTTGACGCTGACGAAGGGCAAGCGACCACGCGCGGAGGCGGCGCGAATGGCCCGGGCGATCATGTCCTTACCGACGCCTGGTTCGCCGTCGATGAGAATTGGAACGCGGGTGCGTGCGGCCTTGGCCGCAATGGCGAGCGCGGCGCGAAATGTCGGTGCGGAGCCCACGATTTCGTCGAAATCGAGCTGCGCCGGAAATTTCTCGCTCATCGGATGCATTTCGCCCGCGCCGCGCGGGTGCGTGGCAACGGCTTGCAGCGCCGCCATCAGGCTTTCCGGTGCGATCGGCTTGGCGATGAAATCCACGGCCCCGGCACGCATCGCTTCGATGGCGAGCGCAATGCCACCATTGGCGGTCAATACGATGACGGGCAGTTGTGGACGTCGCGCGCGGATATCGCGGATCAGCGATGCGGTCTCCAGCTTCTGGGACCAGTCGTCGATCAACACCACACCCAGGCGCATCCCCTCGCGGGTGCTGAGCATGGCGAGCGCTTCCTCGCCGGTATTGACACTCACCGCGCGCCAGCCAGCGCGGGTGGTCAGTGCGGTGGTGAGTCGGCGCTGGGCCGGTTCATCATCGACCAGCATAAGCAGCGGCGGTTCAGTTTCGATCATTATGTAATCCCTGCCGTCCCCGAAAGCGGGATTAGATCATTCGGGTAAAGACGGGATTAAGGGCGTCGATTTGCGATAACCGGTTCTGCGAATGCCGCGATTCATTGACGTGGGGCGCCTGTCATGCTGAGAGCAGCCTGTCATCCGATAAATTTCGGGTAGCAAGATTCAGGGAGGAAGTGATCATGGCAAGCAACGAAGTTCCCGTGCAGGCCCGCGGAACCTATGATGGTTTCGTCGGGTTCATCAAATGGGGCACGATCGCCTGCTTGATCGTGGTGTCCCTCGTCGTTCTCGCAATCTCCTGATCGCCGATGAAGATCGCGGTCCTGCGCGAGGGCGCAGAGGGGGAGCGTCGGGTCGGCGCAACGCCTGAAACGGTGAAGAAGTTCATCGGACTGGGAGCAGAGGTATCGGTCGAGGCTGGCGCGGGCGAGCATGCGTCCATTGCGGATGGCGACTATGCCGCCGCCGGCGCGACAGTCGCCGATCGCAAGTCTGTGCTGAAGGACGCCGGGCTCATACTTGGCGTGCAGGGGCCAGAGCCTAAATCGCTGGCTGGCGCCCCCAAGGGAGCGGTGCTGGTGGCGGGGCTCAATCCGTTCGGGGAGCGCGCGCGGGTCGACGCCTATGCCGCTGCCGGCCTCGAGGCGCTGGCCATGGAGTTCATGCCGCGCATCACCCGTGCGCAGTCGATGGACATACTCTCGTCCCAGTCGAACCTGTCCGGCTATAAGGCGGTGCTCGATGCCGCTGCCGAATATGGCAAGGCTTTCCCGATGATGATGACCGCGGCGGGCACCGTCTCGGCGGCGCGCTGTTTCATCATGGGTGTGGGCGTGGCTGGCTTGCAGGCAATCGCGACGGCGCGGCGCCTGGGCGCACAGGTTTCCGCGACGGACGTGCGTGCGGCAACGAAGGAGCAGATCGAGAGCCTCGGCGCCAAGGCGATCTTCGTGGAGAGCGTCAAGGGCATCGAGGGTGAAGGCACCGGTGGCTACGCCACTGAAATGTCCGATGAATATAAGGCCGCGCAGGCCGAACTCGTCTCGAGCCATATCGCCAAGCAGGACATCGTCATCACGACCGCGCTCATTCCGGGCCGTCCGGCGCCGCGCCTCATCAGCGACGCGCAGCTCGCCAGCATGAAGCCGGGCAGCGTCATTGTCGATCTGGCGGTGGAACAGGGTGGTAATGTGGAGGGTGCGGTCGCGGGTGAGATCGTCGAACGCTATGGCGTGAAGATCGTCGGTCACCGTAATGTGCCGAGTCGTCTCGCCACGGATGCATCGGCGCTGTTCTCGCGCAACCTCTTTAATTTCCTATCTGCCTTCTGGGATAAGGAACAGGGTAAGCCCGTACTGCCGGACGATGACGAGATCGTCACTGCCATTCGCCTCACGCAGGGGGGTGAAGTGGTCAGCGAACGGCTCAAGGGGGAATAAGCGCCATGGATTTCATAGGCATATTGTCGATCTTCGTTATGGCCTGTTTCGTGGGCTATTACGTCGTCTGGTCGGTCACGCCGGCTCTGCATACGCCGCTTATGGCGGTGACCAACGCGATCAGCTCGGTCATCATCGTCGGCGCGCTCATCGCCACGGCCGAATCGGTCGATGGCCTTGCCAAGTGGATGGGCCTCATCGGCATCGTCTTTGCCAGCATCAACATCTTCGGCGGCTTTGCCGTCACGGAGCGGATGCTCGCAATGTATAAGAAGAAGGAGCGCAAGGGATGAACGCACTCTTTCTCTCAGCCGGGGGGCCGCTTGGTGGTGTCTCGCCACTGGCCGCCTTTGCCTATCTGGTCGCGGGCATACTCTTCATTCTCGCGCTGCGTGGCCTTTCCTCGCCGGAAAGCAGCCGGCGTGGTAACCGGCTCGGCATGGCGGGTATGGCGATCGCCATCGCCACCACGCTGCTGACCCACGACGCGGTGGCACTGCCGGAAATCGTCGCGGCGATCGCCGTTGGCGGCGTCATCGGCTTCGTTATTGCGCGCAAGATCGCGATGACCGCGATGCCGCAACTTGTCGCGGCCTTCCACAGCCTTGTCGGCCTCGCCGCCGTGGTGGTGGGCGCGGCGGCCTATCTCGATCCGGGCGCTTTTGGCATTCTTGATCCGTTGACCGGGCAGATCCATGGCGCCAGTCGCATCGAGCTTGGGCTTGGCGTCGCTATTGGTGCCATCACCTTCTCCGGTTCGGTGATCGCGTTCCTGAAGCTCAACGGCAATATGTCCGGCAAGCCGATCCTGCTGCCGGCGCGGCATTTGCTGAACTTTGGCACGCTTTTCGCCATTATTGCGCTTATCGGCTGGTTCTTCGTCATGCCGGAGCCGAATGCGGTGCCGTGGCTCTTCCCGCTCATCGTGGTGCTGAGCTTCATCGTCGGCTTCCTGCTCATCATCCCGATTGGCGGCGCGGACATGCCGGTGGTCGTCTCGATGCTCAACAGCTATTCCGGCTGGGCGGCAGCGGCGATGGGCTTCACGCTGTCCAACACGGCGATGATTATCACTGGCGCGCTTGTCGGTTCGTCGGGCGCGATCCTCAGCTACATCATGTGTAAGGCGATGAACCGCAGCTTCCTTTCGGTGATCGCCGGCGGGTTCGGCGCGGAAGCGTCGGCCGGCGGTGGTGAGGCGAAAGAGCAGCGGCCGTGGAAGCGTGGCTCCGCGGAAGATGCGGCCTTCCTCATGAAGCAGTCGGACAGCGTCATCATCGTTCCCGGCTATGGCATGGCGGTCTCCCAGGCGCAGCACGCGCTGCGCGAAATGGGTGATCTGCTCAAGAAAGAGGGCGTTTCCGTCAAATATGCGATCCACCCGGTCGCGGGACGAATGCCCGGCCACATGAATGTGCTGCTGGCTGAAGCGAACGTGCCTTATGACGAGGTGTTCGAGCTGGAGGATATCAACTCCGAGTTCGCGCAGACCGATGTTGCCTTCGTCATTGGCGCGAACGACGTGACCAATCCGGCGGCGAAGACAGACAAGACGTCGCCAATCTACGGCATGCCAGTGCTCGATGTGGAAAAGGCCAAGACCGTCCTCTTCGTCAAGCGCTCCATGGGCGGCGTGGGCTATGCGGGCGTTGATAACGACGTCTTCTACATGGATAATACCATGATGCTTCTCGCCGACGCGAAGAAGATGGTTGAGGATATCGTGAAGGCCATGGCCCACTAAGAGCCGGCCGCTCATCGCAGGTATAATGACCAGGTCGTGCGGTTAACCCCCACACGGCCTGGTTTTTTTTTAATTAGTCGTGGGATGCAGGGTGTTGCCGGCAGAGCCATGCGTAACGGCCGCTTCCTCTGCGGCCTGTCGCGCAAGGCGCGCCGCGCGGGCCGCGTGCCGTCTCTTCACAAGAACGGCGGCACGGGCCGGATCATAGCGCATGGCGGCCTGCGCTTTGGCATCCGCCTCGATCAGGAAGCCCTCGGGTGCCATGCGGACGCCGATCAATGTCATGTTCGTCAGGTCGCCATGGAAGACAAAGCCTTCAAATGGCTGCTCTTCCAGCCAGCTATCCGCCTTGCGCTTGCCAGTCTCGAAGTCCTCGCTGAAATCATAGCGAATGAGATCGATGATGCTCTGTCTCATGGACGTGGCATTCACGGCGGAGAGCAGCCGGTTGAAAAGCGGATTGTCGGTCTGGCCTGAGAGGACAAGATCTCTGATGCTCACCGTCCTGCCAGGAATATCCAGCACGGGCGTTGCGACGAACCATACCGTGCCCTCGGCGGAGATTACACCCGCCAGCGTTCGCAGCGCCATGTCTATGCCAACCGCGACCTTATTGTCCGGCGTGCCGTAGATATGGACGCGGTGGACGAGCGCGTTGACGGTGCCGCCCTGTATCTTGAGCGCGCGATAATCAGTAGTGGCGAGCGCTTTGCTCGCTGCGTTTTCCAGCACCGTGTATGGCACGATCACCGGGACGTGCATGTTGATCCCCGTCGCGGGCAGCGCCCCCATGAGGCGCGGAAGGGGAGTTACCGGCGGATTGGGCGGCCGATCGCCAAATATGGTCTCCGTTCGCGCTTGTGCGGAAAACCCGACAATGAGCCGTCGCTTTTCGACATGATAGCCCGCAAAGCCCACCTGTTCGGGCGTGAAGCGCACCCAGATCAGCGGCTCGGACTTGACCCGCTCGGACATGAAGCCCTTTGCCCAGATTGGCTGCACCTTCTCCTTGAGGCGGAGTTGCGCCAGATGGCGGGGCAGCGTGCGCTCCAGATCAGCGAGCACGACCTTGAGCTTGGGGTCGACCTTTGACGCGAAGGTGATGCGCTGGCCAAGAAAGTCGATGCCCAACCGATTGGTCCAGTCATAATCGGTCAAAATTTTTGCTGTCGGAGTCCAGTCTGGGCGCAGACCGAGCCGGATACGGGCGGTGAGATTGATCGCGCCGGTCGCCGTCTCCTGCTTGATGATCTTGCCGATGTTCTGCGCTTTGACCACGGTCTTCACCGGCATCGTCAGCAGAATGTCGCTGCCTTTGCCCGTGAGGTGGATCGGCCCGCGCGTGACGCTGCCCACCAGCCGACAGCTAATGTCTGGCAGCAGCTTGCTCTTGGTCTTGACGCAGGTCTGCTGGGGTTCGTCGATCCGGTGGAGTTCGATCGGAACATCGCGGTTGATGAGCGCCTGGAGATCATCGAGCGGGAGCGAAACCGGCAGGCGGATCGTTGACGGCTGGACGGGCAGGGTGAGTGGCGCGGTCATCCGCTCCGGCGCGGGATTGGAAACGGCGCCCCGATCATTGCACGCCGCCAGCGGCGACAGCGCGAGAATGAGGGGCAGGGCAAGACGGGGTGCGAGCATCGGCATGATTTTGCCCTCGATATCCGAAAACCTCCCGGCGCCTATCCGCGCTGGCCTGATTTTCAACGATAAGGATTAGGTGCAACCGTTGCCGCACGCAATCGGTCGACCCTGTTCGTGGGGCATTCATTGTCAATCTGCATGGTCGCATCCGTGGCGGGTTGCGTGTTCGCGCGGCTTTCTCCAAAAGCGATGACCATGAAGACACTCGGCCTTGTCGGCGGCCTCGCCTGGACCTCCACCACACGTTATTATGAGATCATCAATCGTGCCGTGCAGCGCAGCCTGGGCGGGTTGCACAGCGCGCCGCTGCTGATTGATAGTCTCGATTTTGCGGAGGTGGCGCGTTGTCTCACCAGCAATGACTGGGATTGCGCGACGAGCCAGATCGTCGGCGCGGCGCGGCGACTGGAGGCGGGCGGGGCGGAAGCATTGCTCATCTGCGCCAACTCCATGCACAAGGTCTATGACGAGGTGGCCGGTGCCGTGTCCATCCCGGTGATCCATATCGTTGATGAAATTGGCGAGAAGCTGCGTGCGGACAATATCCGTAGCGTCGCCGTTGTCGGCACCAGCAATGTCATGCTCGATCCGACATATCGCCAGCGACTGGTCGCCAAGGGCGGTGTGACATTGCTGCCGGGCGATGCGGAGCTGGCCGGTCGGATCGACACGATCGTTTATGAGCAGCTCGCGTCGGGTAAGGCAAACAAGGATTCGGAGCGTTACATGCGCTCGGAACTGACCGACATCGCCAAGGAAGACGTGCAGGCCATCGTTCTCGCCGCGACAGAGCTGGAACTGGTGGTGGATATCAACGCCAATGTGCTGCCCATCTATGATGGCACGGCTATCCATGCACGTGCCGGCGCGGACTTCATCCTGAGCTGATCGGGTAAAGGCCTGACGCCCGATTGATCCAAGCCGGACCGATCGGGCGTCAGCGTCACGGCGCCTCAGGCCAGTGTGGGCCGTGACAAAATCATAGCTGTTGCGTCACGTTATACCGCGTCACCGCTATCAAAACCCTGCCAAAAGAGGCAGAAAGCTAGTTAACGGACCGTCACAACCCATTCAACCCGTTGGATTCGATGCCTCCGGGCGGGATTGTCCCATTTTGAAAACGCGCTGACAACCACCAGCCCGACTCTGGTTCGGTACTGTGCCCCTTTTGTCAGCTTCATGTCAGCCGGTGTAATCATTTGTATCAAGCCCACGTCGCCGGCTGGTTTTTCCATTTTGGTCAGCTAGCAGCAAGGTCGCGTGCGGCTAATCGGGTCGCGAACGAAACAAGCCAAGAGCACCAGGGAGTCGCGCGAATGTCTTTCGCCATGATCCGTTTATGTCTTCTGACCGGCAGCGCCCTTGCGGCGCCAGCTATCGCGCAGCAGGAGCAGGCCGATGAGCGGGTCACCGGGCAGGCTTCCGGCGGATCCGGCGCGGGTGCGGTTCATGTAGGTGACTATAGCGATGAGGAGGAGATTGTCGTCACTGGCCAGCGTGAGCGCGGGGCGGTGGTTGGCGATTACAAGCCGGAGCAGCAGCTCAATGCCGGTGATGTGCGTGCGCTCGGCGTCTCCAGCGTCGCTGAACTGCTGACCGAGCTGGCGCCGCAGGTGCAGAGCGCAGGCGGCGGATCGCCCGTGGTACTGCTTGAGGGGCGCCGGATCGCCAGCTTCCGGGAGGTTGGCAGCATCCCTTCCGAGGCCATTGCGCGCGTGGACATCCTGCCCGAGGAGGTTGCGCTCAAATATGGCTACTCCGCCACGCAGAAAGTGGTGAACATCGTGCTGCGCCAGCGCTTTCGCGCCTTTACGGCCGAGGGCACCGGGCGCGTGAGCACGCATGGCGATGGTTTCCGCCTTGGTTCGGAGGGTGGCTTTCTTGCTATCCGTCGTGGCGAGCGGGTCAATATCGACGTCGAGACGACGCACACCAATGCCATTACGGAAGCGGACCGGGGCCTCGCCTCCGGCGGCGGGGATGGCACGGACCGTACGCTGACGCCCGAAACCCAAGCCTATAAGTTGACGGCGACCTGGGCCAAGCCCATCTCCACCCAATGGCTGGCCACGGTGAATGGTGAACTGACCACGAACCAGAGCGAAGCGCTGCGCGGCACAGCCTTTGCGGAACTGCCGCCGCTCGCCAACACAAGCAGCACGCAAAGCGGCCATCTGGGCCTGACCATCAACGGGTCCACGCCGAACTGGCAATGGACGCTAACGAGCAACTATGATCACGGTCGCAGCCGTTCGACATCGACGCGCCAACTCACGCTTTTGACCTACGCGGCTGCGGTGGCGGCGGGTGACGCGCTGGTCGGTGCCGACCAGTCTCGCAGCACGACCGATAGCGGCGATCTGGACCTTGTGGCCTCCGGCTCGCTGTTTTCGCTACCGGCCGGGGCGGTTTCCACGACATTCAAGGTGGGTGGCTCGACTGATCGTACCAGTGGCTGGTCGCTGCGTCGGTCCAATTATGTGGAGACGAGCACGGCGCGCGATCAGGGGCAGGCGTCGGTCAGTATCGATATTCCGCTCGCCAGCGACAGGCTACCGCTTTTCGGCGTGCTCGGCCGCCTGTCGGTCAACGGCAATCTTGCCGTCCGCCAGATATCGGACGTGGGCACGCTGCGGACCTTTGGCGGCGGGCTCAACTGGAACCCGGTGAAACAGATCAGCTTCATCGCCGCCTATCGCGATGACCAGAGCGCGCCGAGCGCGTCCCAGATCGGCAGCCCCATCCTGCCGACCGAGGGCGTCGACATTTTCGATTATGGCACTGGGCAGTCGGTTCGGGTGACGACGTTGACGGGCGGCAACCCCGATCTTCGGGATGCTTCCCTGCGGAACCTGCGAATTGGCGGCACGTATCGCCTGTCCAGCCCGAATATCACGCTCAACGTCGACTATAACAGGACATGGCAGCGCGGGCAGATCGCGGCATTGCCGGGCGCAACCCCGGCAACGCTTGCGGCATTCCCTGAGCGGTTTGTCCGAGGCACGGACGGTAGTCTCGTCTCCGTCGATCTTCGGCCCATCAATATTGAGCGGGAGGATCGCTCGCAATTGCGCTGGGGGCTGACCTTTACCAAGCAGCTCAAGACCCCTCAGTCGCAGATCAACGCTTTTCGCGACATGATGCAGCGGCGCTTCCCTGGTGGGATGCCCGGCGGTCCTGGCGGCGGTGGCGAGGGTGGCCCCCCGCCAGCGGCGGCGAGCGGGGATGGCGGTAACGCGCCGGCGCCTTCCGGGGCGGTCCCGGGCGGCGGAAATGCTGGCGGCGCGTCCGGTGGCGGGGCCGGCCCGGGTGGCGGTCCCGGGGGAGGTCGGGGCTTTGGTGGTTTCGGTGGTGGTCCGGGCGGCCCTGGTGGACCCGGCGGTGGCGGACGGCTCACCTTCTCGGTGTTCCACACCTGGGTTCTTTCCGATCGGGCGGTCCTTCGCGCAGGTCAGCCAGAGATTGATTTGCTCAACGGCGGCACCATCGGCGCGGCGACTGGCGGCATGTCACGCCACAAGATTGAGGTGCAGAGCGGCTTCTCCCAGTCGGGCCTTGGCTTGCGGCTCACCGGGAACTGGCAGAGCGCGACGCGGGTGGACGGCATTACGGGCTATCCGGCGACGAACCTCAATTTTGATGATTTCGCGACGGTTGACCTTCGCCTCTTTGCCAATCTCGGGCAGATGCCGAAAATCGTCGAAAAGGTGCCCTTCATGCGCGGCGCGCGCATCTCCTTTTCGGTCACCAATGTGTTCGATGCGCGGCAGAAGGTCGTGGACGGCACGGGCGTGACGCCGCAGGCTTATTTGCCCGCCTATCAGGACCCGTTGGGCCGGGCCTTCATGGTGAGCTTCCGCAAACTGTTCTTCACGCCGCCGCCCGCTGCGGTCAGGCGAGATTGACGAGTTCGAACGGGATGGCGGGGGCTGGGCCATAAGCCAGCCCCGCCTGCTCGGGCCAGGAGGCAAAGCCCTGCATTGCGTCGTCGGCCCGCCACTGCGTGACGCGTTCCGGGTCGACATCAAGGAGGAGCCAGCGCGCTTCGCTGGTCGGGCCGGTGGCGATCACGCCGTCTGCTGGGGCCCCTCCATTCACCGGACCGAAGAGCCCGGCCACGCCATGATTCTCACCAAGGACGGGTGACCATGGCGCGGCGCCGAGGATCGACGATTGCGCGACGAAGAGCTGGTTTTCGAGCGCCCGCGCAAGCGCGCCGGTTTGCGTCCGCCCGCATGCGGCGATACTCTCCATCCGGCTTGGCGCGAGAATGAAATGCGCGCCTGCCTCTGCCTGCGCCCGCGCAATCAGCGGATATTCAATATCATGGCCGATGGTGATGCCGATAACAGCCATAGGTGTGCGGAAGGCCCGGATCACGTCGCCACCGCTGATGCCCCAGCGCGCACGCTCCATGCGTGTCGGCACGATCTTATCCTGCCAGGACATGCCACGTGACGGCGTGAAGATGCGGGCGCGGTTGACGATCCGGCCGTCGTCCAGCGGCACCGGCATCGACCCTGCAATGATATAGACGCCGTGCCGTGCGGCGAGCATGGCATGATGACCATCGACGGACTGGTGCAGTGCGGAAACAAACCGAATGGCCGCCGCCGGATCACTGGTTCCGCGCGGATCGAGCGAGGCCAGCTCCATGCTGGCATATTCGGGGAAGACGAGCAGCTTGGCGCCCACCGCCGAGGCTTCGCTCACCCAGAGCGCGATCTTGTCTTTCCAGGCGGAAAGGCCGGGGAGCGGCTCGACCGGATATTGCGCAAGCGCGAGGGTGAAGGGGGGCACAGCGCTATGTCCTCTTGGCGACCAATGCCTCGAGTGGCACCGGGCGCGCATAGGGGCAGGATGCCGGTATGGAAAGAGGCCTTTCGTTCCCGGTGTTTGACCATCGGTCCCATTGCCCCTTGCCCCCTATGGCCGGGGCGGTAAGAGCAGCGGGTGAGCAACACGGTCATCATCGGCACCGAGCCGGGCGGCGCGCCTGTCCGCATGGACATAGAGGAGCTGCTGGCGACGCGCCTGCTGGTGCAGGGCAATAGCGGCTCGGGAAAATCTCACTTGCTGCGCCGTTTGCTGGAAGAGAGCGCTGCGCTCGTCCAGCAGGTCATCATCGATCCTGAAGGGGATTTCGTGACATTGGCCGAGCCGTTCGGCCATGTCGTCATCGATGCCGCGGCTTATGGCAGCGGTGAGATCACCCGCCTTGCCGAGCGCATCCGTGCCCACCGTGCTTCGGTGGTGCTGGCGCTCGATGGGCTGGAGCTGGACGCGCAGATGCGCTGCGCCGCGCTCTTCCTCTCCACCCTGTTCGATGCGCCGCGCGCCCAATGGTATCCGGCCCTTGTGGTGGTGGATGAGGCGCAGATGTTTGCGCCTGTCGCCGCCGGGGATGTGAGTGACGAGACGCGTCGTCTTTCCCTGGCTGCGATGACGAACCTCATGTGCCGGGGCCGCAAGCGCGGCCTTGCCGGGGTCATCGCCACCCAGCGCCTTGCCAAGCTGGCCAAGAATGTCGCCGCGGAAGCCTCCAACTTCCTCATGGGCCGCACCTTCCTCGATATCGATATGCAGCGCGCGGCCGATCTGCTGGGGATGGAGCGACGGCAGGCCGAGCAGATTCGCGATCTGGAGCGTGGACAATTTCTCGCGCTCGGTCCGGCGGTCAGCCGGCGGCCGGTGCCGGTGCGGATCGGCGGTACGAGCACGGCGCCGCGTACCTCGGTCGGTGGCCTCATCCCGCCGCCGGAAGCACCGGCGGAAGATATGTTTGCGCTGCTCCATGCCGATTTGCAGGATGAGCCGCCTGCACCGGCCCGGGTCGCGTCGCCTCCGGCCGCCCCGGAGGAAAGCATGGAGCATCTGCTCGGGCAGATTGCCGTTGCCACGCTGGGCGGCACGGATGTGCCAGTGCCACCAGTCGCGCCCTCGCTGTTTGAGGCGGCGGATGTCAGCGATACTGTGGACGAGATACTGGAAGAGATGGCGCAGGACGATGAGGCGCCGTTCCGGCCCATCGCGGCGAGCTATCAGGATTTTTCGGTCCGCTGCCGGATGCGCCGTATCCCCGCCGATGCGCTCGATCTTGCGGCGTTCCGCCGCCGCTTCGCCATGCGGCTGGCGGGCTTTGGCGCGGGCGCGCCGGGTGACGCGGATCGCGAGGCGCTCGATCTCGCGCGCGGCGTGCCGGACGATCTGCTGGCGCCATTCCTCCTCATCGCCCGCGCCGCGATCGATGGTGAGCCATGCCCGAACGATGCCGCGCTCGCGCGCATATACGGCACACGCAGCCCGGGGCGTATCCGGCGTCTGCTGGACCATCTGGAGAAGAGTGGCTTCATCGTGCTGCGGACGGACTATGGCGGGCGCCGCTCCGTCGGCATTCCCGGCCTCAATCTTTCGACCATGCCCCAGGAAGCGTGAGGGGCGTCGCGTCAGTTGGTGGCGTCGCTGATATCATTCTCGCGGAAATCGGGCGACATGGACGCTTGCGGGCAGTAGCGCGCACTATGCTCCCAGCCTGTCGCGTTTTTTGATGTAAAGCGCGTGTCGCCGGTGAGCGTATAGGTGGTGATGCCGGTTTCCGAGGGTGCATCGTCCTGCAAATCGCCGCAGGATTCAGTGACGCGGTAGGTGTCTGGCCCGGTTTTCTCGATCTTCTCGAACGTGCAGTAAGAGCGGGAGCCGCCGATTCCGGTACGGTCCAGCAATGATGTGGTGGCGTTGGAGGACTGGCCACAAGGTGTATCGCTGGAGACATAGAAGCCGCGCTTGAGCGGCAGCATCGTAACTTTGGCTGTTTCCGCTGCGATAGTCGCGTCTTGAGCCTTGCTATTTTCCGTTTCCGCCCCGCTCGTTTCTGTCGTGATATTCTCCGTCGTCGCCGGGTTCTGGCCGCAGGCAGCGAGGCCAAGGGACAGCAGCACAGGGGTTAAGATCGCTCCGCTTTTCCTCATTGTCATTCTAGTTTCCCGTTTCCAGAATTGAGATAAACTGTGCTCAGCGCCACTGGCGCTTGAGTTCCACACCGTCGATCATCAGCCCGCCGGCGATCATCACCGCAGAGCAGCACGCGAGGAATAATAGCTCGCCTCCGATGCCGGGATATTGCTGGAGATAATGGATGCCGCGCTGGCTTGCGCCGAGCGCCAGTGCGTAAATGGCGAGGAATGCCTCGAATTTCGTCCGAATAGTGAAGAGGCGCTTGATCCTGCTCATGCCGTTCTCCACGCAAACCCCATGCCAGTCCCGCAAATGCGCGCTTGTGAGGGTTAATGGCGCATTAGCCTGTCAAGTTTACCGACAGTCAGGCAAGTTCGGCAAGATCAAGCGCATCAAGCAGAGCCGCCCGTGCTGCCCTGATCTGGGACAGCAGGGCGCTATCGCCGAGCTGATCGGGGCGGATCGCTTCGGGCCAGTGCGCCTCGACCAGTGCGGCAAGCCGGCTGATCTTGTTCTCATCGAGCATGAAGCGGGGGTCGACGGTCGCCGGATCGCAGACCACGCGCAGCCGCAGACAGGCCGGGCCGCCGCCATTGGCCATGGATTGCCGCACATCGACGGGGATCAGCCGACGGATCGGGCCATTGCCGGCGATCATCGCTTCCAGCCATGCCCAGACCGTCGGTATGGCCTGCGCCTCGGTGGGGAGGATGAGCGCCATGCCGCCGCCCTGCGCGGGCGGCAGGGAGACAAGCTGTGCGTTGAAGAGATAGCTCCTGATCGCATCGCTCAGCGACACCGCGCTTGCCGGCACCTCGACAATATGGGCGTAGGGCGCGCGGGCCATGATGCTTTCGTAGACGGATGCCTTGTCCGCGAAGGCCTGCTCATGCGTGAACAGCACCTGCTCGTTGGCGACCGCCACCACATCATTGTGAAAAGCGCCCGCCGCAATGGCTTCATCCGACTGACGGACGAAAAGCATATGATCCGCTGCCAGCCCGTGTCTCCGCGCGATCGCCTCGCTGGCCTGCCGGTGTTGCCGGGCCGGGTAGGGGCCGCCCGCCTCGCCATAGACGAAGATTTCCAGCCCCGCCGCGTCATGAGTGGGGCAGAGCCGCATATGATTAGCTGCGCCCTCATCGCCAAAAGGTGGCGGCACCGGCGCGTGCACCGCGAAATGCATGGTGTCCGCAAAGGCGAGGCGGAGCTGACGCATCGTCTGCGGCCATTCATGGCTGCGGTGCGGCATGGTGACGAGATTGGCGACGCTAAGGTGGCAACGCCCATCCAATGTGTCTGGTGCAGGGGAGACGGTGGCGGCGTTGGCGGCCCACATGGCCGATGCGGACCATGCCGCCGCACGCAGACGCGGATCGGCGCCTGCATTATCGGTGGCAAGCGTCGCCAGCCAGGCCTCGTCCGGCCGGTCATGCGGGAGGAGCAGTCCCTGTGGCAGGCCGAGCGCCAGATTGGCGCGCATCTTGGCCAGCCCTTGAAGCGCTGCTGCCCGTGGATAAGCCGTCTCTCCGGCATTGCGGGTAGAAGCGAGATTCCCGAGGCTGAGCCCGGCATAATTATGGCTGGGGCCAATCAGCCCGTCGAAATTTATTTCCCGCGCCAAGCTGACCCCCTTCACCGTGGCGAGATGGTGATGCTGTCACCCGGCGTGATGCCAAGCAGGCCGATCGCATCCGCGTCGATCAGGGTGCCGTCCGGTCCGTCCATCACGCGCGCGAAACAGCAGCGGAAATCGGCGAGCCGTCCGAAGGCCGCCAGCACTCGCTCACCGCCGCTCCCCTCCAGCGGCCCGGCGACGACGAGATCCCGCGCATTGGCGATGGTGCGAAGCTGCTCGGTCTTGCCGATCATCGTTGGCCCGCCATCGAAGATGTCGACATAGCCCGTGTTCGCAAATCCTTCCGCTTCCAGCATCCGCATGGCGGCGCGACCGTTCGGGTGCGGGAGGCCGATGACGCTGCGGGCGCTGTCCGTCAGCATGGCCGTATAGATCGGCGTTTTGGGCATCAGATCCGCAATGAACTGATTGCCATGGATAGCGTTGAACTCGTCCGCTTCCTGAAAGTTCATGCCAAAGAAGCGACCGGCCAGACCGTCCCAGAAGGGCGATCCGCCCGCCTCGTCGATCACGCCGCGCAGCTCCGCGATCACCCGGTCGCCAAACCGCGCACGGTGTTGGCGAATGTAGAGATAGCGGCTGCGCGCGATGAGCTGGCCCAGCCCCTCGGCGCGCTCGCGCGGGTGGAGGAAGAGGCCGCCAACCTCGGTCGATCCTTCAAGATCGGTGGTGAGAGTGAGCATTTCGGCGCGGAAGGTGCGGGCCAGCTCGCGGCTATGCTGGGTCATGACCGAGATGCGGTAGCTGTAAAATGGCCAATGCTGGCCGACCTGCGAGAAAATCTGGCAGGTGCCGCGGATTTGCCCGGTTGCCGCATTCTCCAGCACCATGACGATCAGCTCGTCTGTGAGCCTGTCGTCATCCCGTGAGAGCGCCTCGGCGGCACGGCTGAGCTTGGCTGTGAGGGCGGGGCGATCGGGCGGCAGGTTGGTGAAACCGCCCCCGGTCAGTTTCGCCATTTCATAGATGGTTTCCAGGTCATCCGCGCGTGCGGGGCGTATGAAGAAGCTCATGGCGTTGAGTGTAGCAAAGGCCGGGCGCGCACTCCACCCCGGCACGGCGTCCGTGTGTGCGATGGTTCAAAGAAACATCCGGCTCAGAAATCGTAAACGAGGCTGATCCGGCTGGTCGTGTCCAGCCGCCGGATATAGCGCGCTTCGCCCAGAGCGCCGGTATGCTCCATCTGGACATTATAGGAAAAGCGGGAGGCAAGACGGGTGGCGATCTGTGTGGTGAGGCCGCTGTTTACGCCCAGCGTGATGGTGCCTTGCTCGATATAGGAGCTGGCGGTCTGGGTGAAGCGGACATTGGGCGCAAGCCGCCAGTCCATGTCCATCGCGGCACGGGCGCCAAGACGGCTCTCGTCGAGACCGAGCACATAGTCGACGCGGCGATAGGCCGGGCCGGCGGTCACACGCAGGTTCAGGCCTTTCTGTTTGAGCAGCACTGCGCCAAGCCCGGCGGAAACCGTATAGCGCTCATCATAGCCGACAAAGGGCGCATGCTCATATTGAGCAAGCCCGTAGAAGAACATGTCGGGGTCGATCTGGAAGCGCGGTTCATAGCCGAGAAGCCAGTTTTCCTGACTGACCTTACCACTCGAACGGCGATAGTCGAGCGCCCCCTTCATCACATGCTGCCACCGCCCGATGCGGTAGTTGACCGTGAGCGAGCCCGCCACGCCGAGTTCGCTGGTGCTGCCAGTCGAGCGGAAGCCGCCCAACTCTCCGCGCCCGGTCCAGACCCTGGGGTTGACCGGATCGAGATCGTCAATGCGCAGGCGACCGCCAGCGATGATGATCGGTGCATCGGCAAGGGCGAGCAATGCTTCGCCACGGGCTCTTGTCTCGCCGTTCCAGCGCGCCATGATCTCCTCCAGTTCGGCAAAGCCACCGGGATAGGTGGTCTGCGCGGCGCGCGCGATCGCTTGCACAGACACGTCGTCGCCCGCCCGCATCGCGGAAAAGAGCAGCTCTTTCACCGCTTCGGGAAGCTGGTTGACCTGTGGCTCGGGCTGCTCGGCGGCAAGCACGGCGGCGGGATATTCGATGGGCGCTTCGGTCGGCGCCTGCGGCTCGGCGGCACCGGATGGCGGCGTGACGGCTGAACCGATCTGTGCGGCCAGAACAGCCAGCGCAGTGGCTATACCCATTGCAGTCTGTCCCTGAACTCGTCGATCACGGCGCGATACACGTCCCGCTTAAAGGGTACGATGAGCGAGATCGTGTCCTGCGGTGCGACCCAGCGCCATGCACTGAATTCCGGATGGTCCGTTGCAATGTTCACATCCGTATCCGCACCGGTAAAGCGCATGAGAAACCAATATTGCTCCTGCCCCCGATAGCGCCCCTTCCACAACTTGCCGATCAGCTCGGACGGAAGATCATAGCGGTGGACCTGTGCCGAGCGGGCGATGAGGGTCACATGGCGCGGTGTGATGCCGGTCTCTTCGCCCAGTTCACGCAGCGCCGTTTCTTCCGGCGTTTCGCCTGGGTCGACGCCGCCCTGTGGCATCTGCCAGGCGTCACCCTCGCGACTGTCGATCCGCTGACCTACAAAGATCATGCCGTCTTGGTTGACCAGCATGATGCCGACACAGGGGCGATAGGGAAGGGAGCCTTGATCTGCCATGGGCGCCTATTAGCGCGGCAGCGGTTGTCACTTCAAGTTGCCGTGTACGCTGCATATCCCGGTCGACCCCGCGAACCCGGCGGAATGTCGCTTGCGCTTATGCCTGCTCGGCATAAGATGCCGGCAAGCCCCCGGCAGGCCGGAGAACGGCGTGAACGAGCGGGCAGCATGGAGAGGTGAGCGTCATGGTCACTGCCAGCCTGTCATTCGTCGATGGTCCCGACACGGACGATCCGGTCACGCGGGAGGATATACTGGAAGCGGTCGTCGTCCGTTTCGCCGGGGACAGCGGTGACGGGATGCAACTCACCGGCGGGCAGTTTACCCTGTCGACTGCATTGGCCGGCAATGACCTCGCGACTTTCCCTGATTTTCCAGCGGAAATCCGCGCACCGCAGGGCACGCTCTTCGGCGTATCGGCCTTCCAGATCAACTTTGGCTCCGATGACATCACCACCGCCGGGGATGCGCCTGACATTCTCGTCGCGATGAACCCGGCCGCGCTCAAAGCCAATATTGGCGATCTGAAACCCGGCGGGCTCGTCATCGCGGACACTGGCGAATTCACCGACCGGAACCTCGCCAGGGCGAAATATACCGCCAATCCGCTGGATGACGGCTCGTTGGCGCCCTGGTTGCTGCTCGCCTTTGATATCAGCGCGCTCACCATGGAGAGCGTCCGGCCTTTCGCTCTTGGCAACAAAGAAGCCCTGCGTTGCAAGAATATGTGGACGCTCGGTCTCGCATTATGGCTGTTCGACCGCGAGCGGCAGCCGATCATCGATTGGCTGCGGACCAAGTTTCACAAGGAAAATGGGCTGGCCGAGGCCAATATCGCTGCCCTGAATGCTGGCTATACCTATGGCGATATCGCTGAGCTGAGTTTGCCGGTGCGGCAGCGGCACGTTGCTCCTGCGCCGGTGCCGGGTGGGCGTTACCGTACGGTGACGGGTGCGGAAGCGATGAGCCTGGGGCTTGTGGCGGGCGCGCAGCTTGCCGGGCTGCCCCTGTTCTTCGGTGGCTACCCCATCACGCCGGCCAGCGCGATCCTGCATCAGCTCTCGCGGTTGAGGGACTATGGCGTCACGACATTTCAGGCCGAGGACGAGATCGCGGCGATCGCCGCCGCGCTCGGCGCGAGCTACGCCGGCTCTCTCGGCGTCACTTCTTCATCCGGACCGGGGCTGGCGCTCAAAGGGGAGGCGATGGGCCTTGCTATCATGACGGAGCTGCCGCTTGTCATCGTCAATTCCCAGCGTGGCGGTCCGTCGACGGGGCTGCCGACAAAGACCGAACAATCGGACCTTTATCAGGCCGTCTATGGCCGTAACGGCGATGCCCCGCTGCCGGTGATCGCCGCGCGCTCGCCCACCGATGCATTTGACTGTGCGATCGAGGCCTGCCGTATCGCGACTCGCTATATGACGCCGGTGATCCTGCTGACGGACGGCTACATCGCCAATGCCGCCGAGCCCTGGCGCGTTCCCGATATGGCGACCTACCGGCCATTCCCCGCCAGTTTCATGACGCAGCCGCCGGCAGACGGGGAAGATTTGAGACCTTATGACCGCGATGAGCGGCTCTCCCGCCCGTGGATCAAGCCCGGGACGCCTGGCCTCATGCATCGCATTGGCGGGATAGAGAAGGAGGCGGGGACGGGGCACATTAACTACTCCCCCGCCAACCACCAGTTGATGACCGACATCCGTCGCGACAAGATTCTCGGTATCGCGCGGGATATCCCGGCACAGGACGTCGCTTTGGGCGAAGCGGGGGTTGCGCTCGTCGTCGTGGGCTGGGGGTCCACCTTCGGGCCGATCCATCAGGCCGTGAAACGGGCGCGGCGTAAGGGGCGCAGCGTAGCGCATGTCCACCTTCGCCACATCTGGCCGCTGCCGGATAATCTGGGCGAATTGTTGCGGAGCTTTGGCTGCATTCTCGTGCCGGAGATGAACACGGGGCAGCTCAAGACGGTGCTGCGCGATCAATATCTCGTCGATGCCCGCCCGCTCAGCAAGGTTTCCGGTCAGCCTTTCCGCATCGCGGAGATTGAGGCCGCGATCGAGGAGGCATTCGCATGACTGATCAGGCTACGCTTGCACGAGTTCGAGTCGAAACCAGCCTCAAGGACTGGGAAACGGATCAGGATGTGCGCTGGTGTCCTGGTTGTGGTGACTATGCGATCCTGAAGGCGGTGCAGCGCACTCTGCCGGAGGTCGGCGCCGACCCGGCGAATACCGTGTTCATCTCCGGGATCGGCTGCTCTTCGCGCTTCCCTTATTATGTGGAGAGCTATGGTTTCCACACGATCCATGGGCGCGCGCCGGCGGTGGCGACCGGCGTGAAACTCGCCAACCCGGCGCTCGACGTGTGGATCGTTACCGGTGACGGCGATGGGCTCTCGATCGGCGGGAACCATATGATGCATGTTCTGCGCCGTAACCTCGACTGCCAGATACTGCTCTTCAACAACGAGATTTATGGCCTGACCAAGGGGCAATATTCGCCGACAAGCCGGGAGGGGACGCGCAGTCCCTCCACACCCTTTGGCTCGGTTGACCATCCCGCGCGGCCCTGCGCCTTTGCGCTCGGGTCCGGTGCGCGTTTCGTCGCGCGTGGGTTCGATGTCTCGAAGAACCTCCCGCAGGTGCTCAAAGCTGCCTACGCGCACAAGGGCGCTGCATTTGTTGAGATCTTTCAGAACTGCATCGTCTACAACAAGGATGTGTTTCAGGATTTCGCTCTTCCCAAAGGGGCGGAAGCGGCTCAGCTCTGGCTGGAGCATGGCCAGCCCATGCTGTTCGACAAGGGCAGCAAGGGGTTGGCGCTGGATGACACGCGTCTGGCAATGCGCGTGGTGGATGTGGGCGAGGCTGGTTGGGAGGCGGCCGGCGTCATCGTTCATGACGTTCGCAACCGTTCCGTCGCGCACATGCTGGTGGAGTTGCCCTTTGGCCCATATCCCATGGCGCTGGGCGTTATCTATGACGATCCGCTGGCGAGTTTTGAGAGCGCGCTTGCCCAAGCCAATGTTCCTACGGCAGCCGGGCGGGTGCGCGATCTTCAGAGCCTCGTCGAGCAGGGGCAGAGCTGGACCGTGGCTGGGGATAGCGCAAACGTAACGCTGTGAAACCCTAGCTAGGCGAGAGCGAACGTTGCAGGCGTAGCTTCATCGGCTTCAACCGGATTTGCGACCGAATACGGCCGGGCGTAACGGTGTAGGGCGTAGCGGCGCGGCGCGGGGCGCGATAATCGGCGCAGGCGCTGGTGCTGGCGTGGGAGTAAGGGGAGGAGCCGACGTCACGGAGGCCGGCTCGCTGGCGCAAAGCTCGGCCATCGTCTCCGCGAAGCAGCCGCGCAGCATGGCAACCTCACTGCCTATTCCCTCAGGCTCGACTTGTCGTTCAAGGCAGTTTCGTGCGGCCTTCTCGATCGTCTCGGCGATCTCGCCAAGGCGGACTGCGCCAAGCTGGCGGGCATCACCCTTGAGCGTATGCGCGGGCAGCACCAGATCTCGTGACGAGCGGGCCTGCAGCGCCTCCTCGATCGCGCGAATGGCCTTGGCCCCGTCTTCACGAAAATAGCCGATAATCCGCGGTAGCCCGGCACCGATCACACGCCGCGCCTCCGCCAGTTCGGCGGGCTCGACCAGTGGAATAGTGTAGTAATGGGACATTATAAGGGCCCAACTCTGCCGGAATCGTGCGGCATTGTGCACGGACAGGATAAAGACCGACTTAACGCGGCCCCAATTGACTCCGCTTTTGGAGACGAAAAATGAAGTCTGGCCCCGCATCGTCCGTCTCAACAAGCCAGTCATGCACGCGAGCCAGTGCCGGCACGTCGGTCAGGGCAACAGGGTCATCTGCGATGAGGATCACCGCATTCGCCATGCGCATTGCACGGGCCGCGCGCAGCACAGGCCATGGGCACTGGAGGCCGCGCGCGTCGACCCGGAGCGGTTCAGCCTCGCTTGTCGCGGTCATAGGGGTTACGCGCGTTACGCAGGTTAAGCCGCACCGGCACCGCGCCAAAGCCAAGTTCGCGGCGGATGCCATTCACCAGATAGCGCCTGTAGCTCTCGGGCAGTTCGTCGAGCCGGGTACCGAAGAGCACGAAGGTCGGCGGGCGGACCCGCGCCTGTGTAATGTAGCGCAGCTTGATGCGCCGGCCACCCGGTGCCGGCGGCGGGTTAGCCTCCAGCGCGGTATCGAACCAGCGGTTGAGCAGGCTGGTGGGCACACGTTGAGACCATGCCGTGCGGGTCTGGAACGCCGCGCCGATGAGATCGTCTATGCCCTTGCCGGTGATGCCGGATATCGTCAGCAGCGGTACGCCGCGTACCTGCGCCAATCCTTCGTCCAGCGCCTTGCGGATCCCCTGGTAGAGTGCTGATCCGCCCTCCGCGACATCCCATTTGGACAAAGCGATGACAAGCGCGCGGCCCTCCTGAAGCACCTTGTCGGCGATCCGCAGGTCCTGTGCTTCCAGGCCTTTGGTCGAATCGAGAAGCAGCACGACGACCTCGGCGAAATCGACGGCATGGAGCGCGTCGGCGACCGAGAGCTTTTCCAGCTTGTCCTGCACCTTGGCGCGCTTCCGCATGCCGGCGGTGTCGATGAGGCGGACCGGCCGGGTCTCGCCCTCGGGGGACGTCCATAGCCAGTCGATGGCGATGCTATCGCGCGTGATGCCCGCTTCCGGGCCGGTGATGAGCCTGTCCTCACCGAGAATGCGGTTGATGAGGGTGGACTTGCCGGCATTGGGCCGGCCGACGATGGCGAGCTTGAGCGGCGCGCTCTCGTCCGCGTCCTCATCGCTGCCTGTTTCGTCTTCATCCAGCTCGTCCTCGTCCCGTTCGAGATAGGGACGGATCGCCTGAAACAGATCGGCAAGGCCCTGGCCATGTTCGGCGGAAAGGGCGACGGGTTCGCCAAAGCCCAGCGCATATGCCTCGACAAGGCCGGCCTCCGCCGCACCGCTCTCCGCCTTGTTGCCGACAAGGACGACCGGCGTGTCCGATTCGCGCAGCCACCGGGCGATATGTTCGTCGAGCGGTGTGAGGCCTGCGCGTGCGTCGATGAGGAAGAGCGCTACGTCCGCGTCCGCCACGGCGGCCTCGGTCTGTGCGCGCATCCGCCCGGGGAGAGACTGGGGGTCATCTTCCTCAAAACCGGCCGTGTCGACGATACGGAATTTGAGGCCAAGCAGTTCGGCGTCACCCTCGCGCCGATCGCGCGTGACGCCGGGCGTATCGTCGACCAGCGCCAGCTTCTTGCCTACCAGACGGTTGAACAGTGTCGACTTGCCAACATTGGGCCGGCCAATAATGGCGACACGAGGCGGGAGGGCGATGGGCATGAGCGGGGAGATCCGGCGGTCGGCTTAGCGCCGCGCCGTGATCCGGCCGTCGTCCGTCAGCAGATAGAGCATGTCTTCCGCGACGACGGGCGGCAGGCTCGCCGTGCGATGAATATCCTCCTCGGACATCACCTTGCCATCCGCTGGATTGGCCATGACGAGCGCGCCCTCGGTGGAGACAAGCACAAGCTTGCCGCCGGCAAGAACGGGGCCGTACCAGCGGATTGCGCCCTCCTTCTTCTTCGGCTTTTTCCATGCCGGGAGCTGACTGGTCCAACGGATTTTTCCGGTGGCGCGCGCAATGCAGAGCAGGCTCGCTTTGTCCGTCACCACAAAAACCCAGTCACCCACGACAGCGGGCGTGGCAATGCCGCCAATGTTGATTTCCCACAAACGCTGGCCGGTCAGCAGTTCATAGGATGCCATGCGGCCGCCCTCGCCAATGGCGAAGACGCGGCCGCGATCGATCACAGGGTCGGCATCGATATCGGTCAGCGTCGCGACCGAGGTGGAGATGCTCGTGCGCGAGAGGGCGTCTCCCCACAGCACGCGGCCATTCTCATAGCGATAGGCGGTCAATTCGCCTGAACTATAGCCGGCTATGACCGTACCCTGCGCGGCAGCCGGCGCTGCGACGCCGAACACGCCGGTCGCCTCCAATGTGCCGGAATCCGTCCAGGCGAGCGATCCATCCGTCTGGTGGAGCGCGAAGATCTGGTTGTCCTGACTCATCACATAGACATGGCCGTTCGCGAGCGTTGCCGAGCCGCGCAGCGGGCCACCGGGGCGGACCTTCCAGAGCTGGCTGCCGTCATTGGCATTGAGCGCAACGACATCGCCAATGCCGGTTGAGGCATAAAGCCGGTCACCATCAATAGAGACGCCGCCGCCGAAGACGACCTTGCCCTTGTCGTCCTTCGCGCGGACATCCCTGGCCCAGAGCCGGGCGCCTGTCTTCGCGTCGAAGGCGCTAACGACAGCGTCCGTCCCGATGGCATAGAGCTTTCCGCCCGCGACAATCGGTGCGGAGGCCAGGCGCGCGCGCGGACTCGAACCGGCGATGGTCCCGGACCATATCGTGCTGGTCCCCGCGCCAAGCGTCACATGACCAATGGCCTTGCTCGCGTCGCCGCCGGGCTGCGCCCAATCGGCATTGGTGACGGGTGACGGCAGGGTCACGGCGACGCTGGCCAGCGCTTCGTCCGCCGTGATGGCATCTATGCCACCGAGGATGGACGTCCGCTCGCCCTGCACCGGGGTCTTGGGGCCGCCCTTTTTGCCTTTCATGGAGCCGCAGCCACCCAGCGCGAGCGCAAGAGTGGCGACAAGCGTGATGTGAAGGGCGCGGCTTACCCGCATGGAACGGCGGGGCTCGTCACTGCGCGGCAATCGGTCTCTCCATATTTTCAATCCGGCCGATCCGTTCTTCGGGCACGCCAAGCGTGCTCGCCATCTGCGCGGCACGCAGACGGATGTTCACGGGTGCGGCCTTATCCCGCGAGATTTCGGCATAAATATTGGCGGCAGCGGGCGTTTGCCCGGCCTTGATCTGCGCGGCGGCCATCACCTCGGCCGCGCTGGCGAAGAAGGGTTTGCCCGGCACGTTAAGCGGGGCGAGTGCAGCGATCACCTTTGCGGGTGGCAGGCTGTCAAACTGCAATGTCGTGCCGCGCAATAGGGCGAGGTCCCGATAAGCTTGCGGTGCACGCGTATCGGCGGCGATAGCGGCATAATCCGCGATTGCAGTTTTGCTGTCGCCACGCGCGCTGGCAAGGCCTGCCTTGACGAGCGCGGCGGCGGTCGCCTGTGCTGAGAGGCCGGATGCGGCGAGCTTGTCCATTGCCGCCTGATCGAGCGGGGCGCCCTGCGAGGCCTTGAGCACCGTGGCGAGCTGTTCGCCCGCTTCGTCCGCCTTGTTGTGGCTATGGTTCTGCCAAAGCAGCCAGCCGCCAAACAGCGCAAGGCCGGCGATGATGAGGCCGATCACCAGCCTGCCCCGCTTCTCCCAGAAGTTCATGAGAGTATCCTGGCGGACGGCGTCGTCCACCTCGCGGATCAGCGCTTCATTCTGGGCGGGCGTCAGGGCCAAGGGCTCTAGTCTCCGGCTATGCCTGTGCCGGGTCAGTGTGACCGGGCGATGGAGGGAAATACGGGCGGGATCATTAGCGGGCGCCGCACGTGCGGGCAAATCACTTTTTGGGGCGGTAGATCTGGTCCTCACCGGGGAAGGTGCGTGCCCGCACTTCTGCCGCATAGCTGGCGGCCGCTTCCGAGACGAGGCCGGCCATATCGGCATAGCGTTTCACGAAGCGCGGCGTACGTTCGAACATGCCGAGCATATCTTCCGTGACGAGCACCTGCCCGTCACACAGGGCCGACGCGCCGATGCCGATGACCGGGCAGGGGACATCTGCGGTGATCGTCCGCGCGAGGTCTTCCATTACGCCCTCGACCACGATGGCAAAGCAGCCTGCATCCGCGACGGCGCGTGCATCGGCGCGAATTTTCGCGGCTTCGGCCTCATCTCGTCCGCGTGCGCCATAGCCGCCCAGCGCGTTGACCGCCTGCGGGGTCAGCCCGACATGCGCGCAGACCGGAATGCCGCGCGCGGCGAGAAAGGCGATGGTCTCCGCCATTGCCGTCCCGCCTTCCAGCTTGACGGCGGCGGCGCCCGTTTCCTTGAGCAGGCGCGCCGCGCTTTCGAACGCCTGCTGCGGGGAGGCTTCGTAGCTGCCGAACGGCATATCGACGACGACTGCGCTGTGGTAGCTTCCGCGAACGACGGCAGCGCCATGCGCCGCCATCATCTCCAGCGTTACCGGAATGGTGGAGGGGAGGCCATAAATCACCTGCCCCAGCGAATCTCCGACGAGCAGCATGTCGCAATGCGGATCGAGAAGCTGTGCCTGTCGGGCCGTGTAGGCGGTCAGCATGACCACTGGCTCGGCGGTGCTGCCGTTCACTTTGCGCGCGCGGATGCCGGGGATGGTCAGTCGGCGCATCGGCGCTGGCGTGGGCGTCGCGCGGCTTGTCGCGGTGTCGAGTGTGAATGTCGTGGACATGGGCGCGGCTTAGCCCATTGCGGCACGGAAGCCTAGCGAGGATCGGGCCGAACCGTGCCGGCGTCTGCGCCCGCGCTTCGCGATGAGGCAGCGGCGGATTGTTTTTCGCTGCGCGCTCCGCTGATGAGGCACACCGCGCCGATGACGATGAAGATCGCGATCAGGACGTGCAGCAGCGCGGTCAGCCGGTCCTGATTGTGCGCCGGGCCCGCATTGGATTTGCCGGTGGCATCGTTGCGTGCGTCCGACACCGGACACTCTCCGTTTCTATCCGGTCATTGCCTATCGCGGCATGACTTCGGGCATATCAGTAATCGGCTGCGGGCGGAATCGCGCAGGATTGCTCTCAGCTCCATTCGGTCAGGCGTGCGCGCAGCTTGTCGAGCGCGGATTTCTTGATCTGGCATACGCGCGCGGCGCCGATGTCCAGCGTGAGGCCGATTTCCTCAAGGTTCATCTCTTCGACGAAATAGAGCTGGAGGACCATCGCCTCACGCTCGGGCAATTCGGAAATGCCGGCGGCGATCGCGCGTTTGAGCGATTCGCGTTCCAGCACGTCATCGGCCCGGTCGGCTACATCGGCGAACCACATGGACTGATCGGAGTAGACCTCGTCCATGCTCTGATGCTGCACGACTTCCGTGCCTTCGACAAAATCGAGCCACGCGGCGGCATCCAGCCCCAGCTCCGCGGCGATCTCCGCTTCGCTTGGTGTGCGACCGGTGCGTTGCTCGAAGGTACGCCGGGCGGCGGTGAGCTGCTTGCGCCGTGCCATGGCTGATCGGGCAATCGTGGCATGGCGCCGCAGATGATCGATCATCGCGCCGCGTACGCGCATCTGGGCATAAGCGGCAAAACCATGGCCGCGATCTTCAAAATTATTGGCCGCCTCAACCAGGGCCACCATGCCGATCTGGAGCAGATCCTCGATCTCTATGGCACTGGAAACGCGGCCATGGACATGCCACGCAATTTTACGCACCAGCGGCATATATTGCCGGGCGAGTTTATCTGGTGAGGTGGCGGCGGTGCGTCCGTAAGTGAGGCCTGCCGTATCAATCCGCGCGTGCTGCATGATGATGTCTATAAGCCTAAATGCTTAAGGGAGCGCTGCTGCTCCGGTCGTTGAAAATTAAGCATATTTTCTAGCTTTGAATCAGTCAGTTCGCATGGACCCGCTCGGGTCCGCTAAGGCGCACCTCGCTGCCCACGACGGCGACGACCTCCACCGGCTTTCCATCTGGTATCTCCAGAAAGGAGAGGACGGGCGTTTCCGGCAAATGCGGCTTGAACAGGCGGGCCAGTGCGCGCCGCGCCATGGGCGAGGTCACGATCGCAAAGCTGCGAGCCTGAGCCATGAGCGGCCGCGCCGCCTCCGTCACCTGCTCGATGAGGCGGGAGCCGAGCGCTGGCTCGATCGGGTGGCGCGCATCGCCCGCGACGCGCATCGCCTGAGCGAGCAGTCCTTCGAGTTCGGCATCAAGGGTGATGACGGGTAGCGGCATCTTCACCGGCACCAGCGTCTGGATGATGAGCGATCCGATGCGCTGGCGCAGCCCTTCGACGATGATGTCGATCGGCATGTCCGGTCGCACGAATTCGATGAGGGCTTCGGCGATGCGACGGAAATCCTTGAGCGGTACGCCCTCGGCCAGCAGCGCGCGGCCTACCGCCATGATCTGCGCGAGGCTCAGCGGATTGGGGTGCAATCCTTCGGCAAGCTGCGGGGCGCTGTCCTTCAGGGCGTCCACCAGCTTTTTCGCCTCGTCCATGCCAAACATTTCCGAAGCGTTCTGGAGAATGACATGGTTGAGGTGGGTTGCCACAACGGTCGAGGGGTCAACCACCGTGTAGCCGGCGACGACTGCGTCGCTGCGCTGGTCGGGCGCGATCCACACCGCATCGAGGCCAAAGGTCGGGTCTTTGGCGGGGCGGCCTTCCACCGTGCCTTCCAGCGCGCCGCTATCCAGCGCGAGCAGGGAGTCCGGCCACACCTCGTCCTCGCCCATCGCAACGCCGCCGATGGTGATTCGATAAGCATTGGGGCTGAGGGCGAGATTGTCTTTCACCCGCATCATCGGCACGACAAAGCCCAGCTCGCGGCTGAGTTGCCGGCGGATGCCGGTGATCCGGCCCATGAGGGGCGCGTCTTTGCGCTCATCGACCAGCGAGATGAGGCCATAGCCGATCTCGATGCCGAGCACGGCGTTGTCTGAAACGTCCGACCAGTCGATCTGCGCTGGATTCTCGGGTGGCGCGGCTTCGGCAGGCTTGTTCGTTTCTTCCTTCGCCGTTTTATGGAGCCGCCAGGCGACAAAGGCGGAAAGGCCCGCGGCGGGGAGAATGATCATGTGCGGCATGCCCGGCAGCACGCCCAGGAAACCCAGAATGCCGGCCACCGGCACCCAGGCCCGGCCGACACCGAACTGGCTGGAAATCTGACCGGAGAGGTCATGCTCGGAGTTGACCCGCGTCACGATGGACGCAGCGGCGATGGAGAGCAGCAGTGCCGGCACCTGCGCGACCAGCGCATCGCCGATGGCAAGCAGGACATAGGTCCGTGCGGCGGTGCTGATATCGAGCCCGTGGCTGATGACGCCGAGCAGGATACCCCCGACGATGTTGATGACGAGGATCAGGATGCCGGCGACGGCATCGCCCTTCACGAATTTGGAGGCACCGTCCATCGAACCATAAAAGTCGGCCTCGGTCGCGACATCCTGCCGGCGCTGCTTGGCTTCCTCGGCGGTGAGGAGGCCGGCATTCAGATCCGCGTCGATCGCCATCTGCTTACCGGGCAACGCATCGAGGGTGAAACGCGCGGAAACTTCCGACACGCGACCGGCGCCCTTGGTGATGACGACAAGGTTGATGATCATCAGGATGGCGAAGACGAAGATGCCCACGACATAGTCGCCGCCGATGAGAAAATTGCCGAACGCCTCGATGACGTGGCCGGCGGCGTCAGAGCCGGTATGGCCGTTCACCAGGACGACGCGCGTGGAGGCGACGTTGAGCGACAGGCGCAGCAATGTCGTGAAGAGCAGCACGGTCGGGAAGCTGGAGAAATCGAGCGGCTTGGTGGCGTTGAGCGCCACCATGAGCACCGCGAGACTGATGAGGATATTGGCGACAAAGCCGATGTCCAGCATCAGCGCCGGCACCGGCACCATCATGAACATGACGAGCAGCAGGATGGCGAGCGGTAGCACCGCGCCCTTGGCTGCGTTTATCCACACTTTGCCGTTCACTTCGCTGCGGGTCATAGGTGCTTACCGTCCAAGTGTCGCGAGCATGAGATAGGCGAGGCGCGCGGCGGCGGGCTGGGTCTGGAGGTCGGTATAGCTATCGTCACTCCGCGTGAGCGCCTCGTTCTGGGCAAGGCGCTGCTGGGCGATGCGGACATAGTCGGCCGGCAACACGTAATTTCCATTGCCGGAGTAATCATCAGCAGAGGGCGCAGGCGTGTAGCCGGACTGACTGGAGCCGCTAGCGAGCTTGGCGGCGAACATATCCCGGATTTCACCAAGGCTGCGCGGATTGCCCGAGCGATTGTAGAAGATTGTGGGGTTGGAGCGCGCTGCGGCCGGAAACAGGCTTGCCGCGGCAGTCTGCGGTGAGGTCGCCATGTTGGTCAGAAATTTGGATGCGCCCGCAGCGCCAAGAAAATGCGCGAGGTAAAGATCGGTGGCGTCAGCGGACCGGCCGATCCTGTCTTCCAGATAGGTGCGATTATCGGACGCGAACTCGGCGGCCATGACGGACGCTGTTTCGGGATGCTTGCGCAAATCGAGGATCTGCTGGCGTAAATCCGGGTCCGTTACATAGTAGCGGCCGCCCGGTGCTTGCTGAATGGCATTGGCCGCCCAGTCCATGCCGTGGCTGCTGCCATGGTCGTTCACGACTTTGAGCCAGCTCTGGTCGAGAAACTGGAACAGGCCGGTGGCGCTGGAGCTGCGTGCGCGCGCTTCCGGGTTGAGGCTGCTCTCGATCTGCGCCTGGCCGAGCAGATAGCCGAAGTCGACGCCGGTACGGCGGCTGGCCATCGCGATGGCTTGGGTGACGCGGCCGGTGCCGGCGGCCCTTGCTTGCTGATTGACGGTAAAATCGGTCATGAGCTCTTGCATAACTTCCCTGGGTTGCAGGGAAGGCTAAGCAAGAACTATGCCAATTTTCGCGCAGGAAGCTCTTGTTGATCGACCGGGCGCGTGTTGCGCTGATAGAGCGGGTGCGGCACCGCATTGCCGGTGTTCTCGGACATGGAGGACAGCTTCTGCCCTGTCAGATCGCCAAGAAGGCAGGCGAGCATCCGCGAGGATTCAAGGCGCGGCAGGAGTGACTGGACACGCTGCTTCAACAATGGGTCCGCCCGCCAGGCGCCGATCGCCTGCACGCGCGTCAACGCCTCCCGGAAGTCGACGATTGCCGCCTCGATCCGATCAGCGTCGCTCGCCTCCATTGCGCCGCGCAGACGCGTGGACGCTTCCGCCAAGGCGTCTATGACTGCGAGCGGCGCGCTCAATGCTTGACGACCGGCAGGTCGAGATCGAGCATCTTGCTGGCGATACGCTCGGCATCGACAGGATAGTCGCCCGAAGCAATTGCCGTTTTCACGCGCTCGATCCGCGCAGAATCAATGGGCGCACCTTCGCCTGCCATGCGCGACACTGTGCTGGAAACGCTGCTTGACGTTCCCCGCTCAACGCTCGCGGTGGCTTTCGCAGATGAGGCGGCCTTTGCGCTTTCGCGCAATCGAGCCGTTTCCACCGCAACGCTGGCGCCTTGGCCAATGGACTTTATCATCGAACCATTCCTTCCTGTACCGACTATTATAACGGCCGGGTTCAGAAAAGTTTAAACGCCGGGAATCCGCACCATTCCTGCACCTTCCACACGGGCTGACACGGGCGGCGAGCGCGGGTCCTGGCGAACGCGGATGGTGGCACCGGCGACACCATCCTCATCGGCGATCATCGCGCGTGAGACGGTAAAGCTGCCATCGCCCGCCATGAGCTGCACCGGATCGCCCTTGCGGACCACCGGCTGCGGGGCGGTTGCCGTCGGTGCGCGGCGTATGCCGGGGGGCAGCGCGGAGGCGATTTCACCGCCTGCCAGCAAGGGCACCCGCAGGCGCCAGCCGAGCGCCGGGCATGAGACGGCAACCGCACCCAGAGCGGGCGGATCGACCTGCGGCAATGACGGGCAGGGCGCCAGCCTGAGGCGCCGGTCGATCGGCGCGACGGCGCCGCCGGGCTGGCCAATGCCGGCGCCGGCGGTGGTCGCGACCAATCCGTCCAGACGATCAAGATTCTCAAAGCGTTGCTGGGCCTTTGCATGAAAGGGCATCGTGAGACCGAGCGCTGCAAGCATCATGATGACGATGCGACTGATCTGTGAAATCGGGTTCTCGATCAAGAACATGGCAGGCTCCGCTGTGTAGCCGCGCGCGAAAGATAAGCGCGGTGGTCGCCTCCATGAAGCAAGAGAAGTGCCAAATCAGGGTGTCAATGTGCAGCCGGGCGGATGAGGACGCGGATCGTCTGGCCGGATCGGGCGTCGTCTTTTGCCTCTGGCGCTTCGGCGAGGCCTGCAATCCGCAGGCGCTGCTCGGGGATGCCGGCCGCGCGCAGGGCCCGCGCGACGGCGCCAAGGCGCGCAGCGGAGAGATCCCACGCGTCGAAGCGGTGAAGCCCCTGGTCCATCCCGAAGGACTGGACTTCGATTATGCCGGTTGCGCCAGCTTGCTGCGCGATGCTGGCAAGGCGCGCTCGGCCCTCCGGCGCGAGCAGGGCTTCACCATGCGCGAACAGGGCGGCGGCTGTGAAATCTTGCGCGGCGGTCGATTGGATCGCGCCGAACTGCGCGCCAATGCCTTGCAAGGCCGCGTCGCGCTGCGTGCCGTTCGCCTGCATGAGGACGAAGAAACCCACAAGCAGCAGGCAGAGATCGGCGAAGCTGATGATCCAGCGTGACCGTCGGCCCGGGGTCGCGGCGAGCAGGCTCACGCAGCGAGCCCGCGCACGCGCGACGGTGGCGCCAGCGGCTGCGTTTCGCGCTGTGCGATGGCGGTCATTCGCGCGATGAGAACACGCTGCCAGTCCAGTTCCCGCGCGGAAATCTGGGCAAGGCGCGCGGCGATCGGCCCGGCGACCGCATTGGCTACGACCAGGCCATAGAATGTCGTGAGGAGGGCGAGGGCCATGCCGGGGCCAAGCGCCGAAGGGTCGTTCATCGACATGAACATGACGATGAGGCCGACTATGGTGCCGGCCATGCCCATGGCAGGCGCGGTATCGGCGAGCGTGCTCCACCAGAGGATCGCGCGATTGTGCCGGTCTGCGCGATCAGTGAGCGCATCTTCAGCCCAGTGCGTGAAATGATCGACATCATGGGCGTTGGCGAGCGTGACGAGCGCGTCCCGCACAAAGGGGTGAGCGGCTTTGATCCGGTCCGTTCGGGCAAGCCCATATAACTCGGCGATGACGTTCACGCGATGAAGAGCTGTGCGCGCTGCGTCCCGGTCCGCTTCCGGGCGGGCGCGCAGCAATGGCCCCAGCGCGCGCAGCGCGCTCACCGTGCCGGCGATGCCTTGCTGGGCGAGAGCGATAGCCGCGGCACCGGCAAGCACGAGCACGGCCGGTCCGGGCTGGACGATCTGCGTCAAAAGCTCCGTCATGCGGCCCTTTGTCCCTTTTTTGGCCTGGCATCGCGTCAATACGGCAAGGTCTTGCCGCAGGCCGGCAATGCATTGCCGCCGTTGCCGCCCACAACCCCCGGTGGCGCGGAAAACCGTCTCATCGAGGGCCGGAAGGCAGATCCCGGTCAAACTGGCACGGCCTTTGCGTAACATCATGCGAGCATGGGTATGTCAGCAGGTCGGACCTTCCAACCGGTCAGAACGGCAGACCCGCGAACAGCTTTAGGAAGGCATTCGAAAAAATGTCGCTTGATGACAAATTGTTCGGCATCCATGGCAAGGCACTGGCGCTGCGTTCGCAGCGGCTGGAATTGCTCGCCTCGAACATCGCCAACGGATCGACCCCGGGATACAAGGCCCGCGACATCGATTTCGACAAGGCGCTGAACAGGGCGACACAGGCGCAGGGCAGCGTCGCTGCCGCGCTTGACGATGCCATGGGATACCGCATCCCTCTCCAGCCCTCGACCGACGGCAACACCGTCGAGATGTCGACCGAGCAGACGCTCTTCTCGGAGAACGCGGTCAAATATCGCACGACGCTCTCGTTCCTTGAGGGGCGGGTCAACACGATCACGCGCGCGTTGCGAGGAGAATGAGCATGGAAAAACCCATGAACATTTTCCAGATCTCCGGCCGCGCGATGTCCGCGCAGCTCGTCCGGTTGAACACGACCGCGTCCAACATCGCGAACGCAGGCACGGTCACCGGTAACGAACAGTCCGCCTATCGCGCCATCCGCCCGGTCTTCCGTTCGGTGACCGAGCGACCGGGTGTCTCGACCGTGCAGGTAGACCGCATCGTCTCCTCTGACGCGGCGGCCACGCGCCGTCACGAACCGGGCCACCCCCTCGCGGATGCCAATGGCGACGTCTGGGAAGCCGGTGTCGATAGCAGCCAGGAGCTGGTCGACATGGTCGAGAGTGCCCGCATGTACCAGAACAATGTGCAGGTCATGCAGACCGCCAAATCCCTCCTGCTCGAAACGATAAGGCTCGGCAAATGACGACAACTTCATCCACGACGACCAGCCCCTGGACGGTGGACAGCGCGACCGCCGCCACCAACCGCAATCTTCTGGAATATTCAGCGAAGAGCAACGACACGATCGGCGTGTCCGGCTTTCTCAAGCTGATGACGGCGCAGATGCAGTATCAGGATCCGTTCTCGCCGATGGACAACACCCAGATGGTCGCGCAGATGGCGCAGTTCTCGCAGCTGGCCTCGTCCAACGATACGAATACGCTGCTCAACTCCATCAACGATTCGCTGTCCGGCGCGCGCCTTTCCGACGCGGCAAGCTGGATCGGCAAGTCGATGCTGGTGAAGAGCAACATCGCGGCGCCGGATCGCTACGGCCAATATGCCGGGGAGCTGACTCTCGCCGCCGACGCAAGCGCTGTTTCTGTGGATCTCATCGACGGGAGCGGCGCAGTGGTCAAGTCGATTGACCTTGGCGCCCAGTCAGCCGGAACAGTGCCATTTTACTGGGATGGCACGGACGCGAGCGGCAATGTCGTCGATGTAGGGTCGCTCCAGGTAAAGGTGCGAGGCGCCACGCCAGAGCAGATATCGACCTGGGCGAGCATCGCCGCCGTGCAATCGCCGGCGGGAGGCAGCGACACGAAACTCATCACCCCCCTGGGCAACTACGCCCCGACCGATGCCCTGCGCCTCGGCTGATCTTCTCCATCCGACCCCTCATCACACGGAGCAATACCCATGTCCTTCTATATCTCGCTTTCCGGCCTCAAAGCCGCGCAGAACGACCTTTCGGTGACGGCCAATAACGTCGCCAACGTTTCCTCGACCGGCTTCAAGAAAAGCCGCGCGTCCTTCGGCGATATCTATGCGTCTTCGGGCGGCCCCATGGGCGGGCAGGGCGTGCGGCTCCAGACGGTCGAGCAGCAGTTTACGCAGGGTACGATCGAATCGACCGACAAGACGCTCGACCTGGCTATCACCGGCGAAGGCTTCTTCACCGTCAAACTGCCGGGCGCAAGCGGCGCGATCAGCTACACGCGCGCCGGCGCCTTTGGTATCGACAAGGATCGCAATGTTGTCGATCAGACCGGCGCGCGCCTTCAGGTGCTGCCGGATGCCAACCAGGACGGCCTGCCCGACAACACGACGGTCCTCACCGATCTGGTGGTCCCGACTGTCCACCCGACAGCCGTTCCGACCCAGCAGCTTTCCAGCGTCAGCATCAACAACACCGGCCTGGTCTCGGCGACGTTCGCGGACGGCAGCGTCATCAATCTCGGCGTGCTCGCCATGGCGAACTTCCCTGCACAGACGGGTCTGCGCCAGCTTGGCGACGCGCATTGGGCGGCGACCAGCGCGAGCGGCGCGCCGACCTATGGGGCGGGTAACAGCGGTCTGTTCGGCGCGGTGCGCTCCGGTGCGCTGGAGCGCGCGAACGTGGATCTCACCGAAGAGCTGGTCGCGCTCATCTCCGCCCAGCGCAACTTCCAGGCGAACTCCAAGGCGATCGAGGCAGCGAGCACGCTGACGCAGACCGTCGTTAACATGCGGACCTGATGGTCGCGGCGCGGAGGCTATACTGAATGGATCGCTTCACGAACATTTCCCGGTCGGCGATGCGCGGCATCATGGCGCGGCAGACGGCGATCGCCAACAATCTGGCGAATGTCGATACCACTGGCTTCCGCGCCGAGATCGTCAACGCGTCGACGCGCTGGATCGGCGGGCCGACCTTCAACAGCCGCGCCGAGCAGGTGGGGCAGGTGGTCGCCGCCGACATGAAACAGGGCGTCGTCACCCAGACCGGCAATCCGCTCGACATCGCCATGGACGGCGATACGCTGCTTGCCGTGCAGGCGCCGGACGGCTCGGAGGCCTATAGCCGGCGCGGCGACCTCCGTCTGACCGAGAGCGGCCTGCTCACCACCGGGGATGGTCTGCCTGTCCTTGGTGAGAGCGGGCCGATCACCCTGCCGCCGGCTGATAGCGTGAAGATCGCCAAGGACGGCGGCATCTGGATCACCCCGCAGGGTGGACAGGCGAACGAGCTGCAGCAGGTCGATACGCTGAAGCTGGCGAGTCCCGCTGGATCGGTGATCGCCAAGGGCACGGACAATCTCTTCCGTGAGGTGAACGGCGGTGCCCTGCCGCAGGACCCGATCGCGTCTGTCACGGCCGGCGCTCTGGAACAGTCCAACGTCAACGCGACCAGCGCGCTCGTCCAGATGATCGAGGCGAGCCGGGCGTGGGAAACGCAGATCAAGTTGATTGACACCGCCAAGGAGATCGACAGCGGCGGCGCCAGCCTGATGCGGCTGGACGGCTGATGATCGAGGAAAAGGATAAGCAAGCATGACCACCGCAGCACTTCACGTCGCACGCACCGGGCTTGACGCTCAGGATGTCAAAATGCGCGTCATTGCCAATAATCTGGCGAACGTCAGCACCACCGGCTTCAAGCGCGACCGCGCCAATTTCGAGACGCTGGCCTACCAGCAGGTGATCGCGGCCGGCGCGCAGGCGGACGCACAGAACCGGCTGGCCATCGGCCTTAACCTCGGCACCGGCGTGCAGCTCACCGGCACGGAGCGGATCGATACCCAGGGCACGGTGGAGATGACCAACAACTCGCTCGATCTCGCGATCGAGGGGGCGGGCTATTTCCAGCTCCAGCGGCCGGACGGCTCCATCGCCTATACGCGTGCGGGCAACTTCAAATCGTCGGCGGAGGGCGTGCTGGTCTCGCCCGATGGCCTGCCCGTCATCCCGCAGATTCAGCTTCCCGACGGCGCGAGCGCAATCACCATCGGCACGGATGGCACGGTGTCGGCATCGGTTTCGGGCCAGACCGAGCCGGTCGTCGTTGGCCAGATCGAGACGGCACGCTTCATCAATCCGGCGGGGCTCACTGCGCTGGGCGGCAATCTGCTGGTGGAATCGGCGGCATCGGGTGCACCGCAGGTCGGCGCTGCCGGGCTGGAGGGGCGCGGCATGATCCGTCAGGGCGCGCTTGAAAGCTCCAACGTCAATACGGTCGAGGAACTGGTCGAGATGATCGAGACCCAGCGCGCCTATGAAGTGGCGAGCAAGATGATCAAGGCGACCGACGAAATGCTCCAGTATGTGAACCAGCAGATCTGATGGTGATGATGATGGTTCGCCCGCATATTGCGCTTACGGCGCCGATCCTCATCTTGTCCTGCCTCGCCGCTCCGGCAGCGGCAGGCATCTTCGGCAAGAAGGAAGACCCGCTGGCGAACCCCGCCTATCAGCCGACCTATGCGCCGGAGGTAACGGTTCCCGCTGCCAATGGCGCCATTTTTCAGGGCGCGCAGGGCTATGCGCCGCTCACCAGCGGCGGTCGCGCGGCGGTGGTCGGCGATGTCATCACCATTCAGCTCGTCGAGCGCACGCAGGCGACCAAAAGCAACAGCGCCAACACCAGCCGCTCGGGTGATATCGGCCTCACGCCGCCAAGCTCCGGCATATTGAGCAAGCTCCTGTCCTCCAGCGATATCGGTGCGTCCGGCACGCAGAGCTTCAAGGGGCAGGGCGGTACGGCGCAGTCCAACCAGCTTTCGGGCGAGATCACCGTTACGGTAGCGAGGGTGATGCCCAATGGCACGATGCTCGTGCGCGGGCAGAAGCAGCTCGTCCTCAACCGGGGCGACGAATACATCCAGATCAGCGGCCTTGTCCGCCCCACGGATATCAGCCCGGACAACCGGGTGCTGTCCACCCGCGTCGCGGATGCGCGCATCACCTATAGCGGCAAGGGCGAGATCGCCCGCGCCAGCCGGCAAGGTTGGCTGCAACGCTTCTTCTCGAGGATCAGCCCTTTCTGATGACCCGGAGACCCACCATTTTCACGTTTTCCAAGCGCGTCCTTTTCGCGCTCGTGCTGGCGCTGCCTTGTGCCATGCCGCTCAAGGCTGAGCGCATCAAAGATCTGGGCGCCTTTCAGGGGCTGCGTGCGAACCAGCTTACGGGCTATGGCATCGTCGTAGGTCTTGCCGGCACGGGTGACGACAATCTCGATTATTCGACACAGGGCGTGAAGGGGGTCGTCTCCCGTTTCGGGCTTAATCTGCCGGCCGGGGTCAACCCCGCGTTGAAAAATGCGGCGGCGGTGCTGGTGACCGCGGACTTGCCGCCGTTCGCCAAACCGGGCCAGCGGCTCGACGTCACGGTGTCGGCGCTTGGCAAGGCCAAGTCGCTGCGCGGCGGCACTTTGGTGATGACGCCGATGCGCGGCGCGGACGGGCAGATCTACGCCATGGCGCAGGGCAATCTCGCTGTGGGTGGCCTCGGCGTCTCGGGCGCGGACGGCTCGCAAGTATCCGTCAATGTTCCCTCGGCCGGTCGCATTCCTTCGGGGGCGAGCGTTGAGCAGGCGGTGGCAACAGGCTTCGAGACGAGCCCGACATTGATGTTCAACCTCGCCGACGCGGACGTGACGACGGCGCTGCGGGTGGCCGATGCCATAAATCGCGCCTTTAACGACAGTCGGGCGAAAGCGCTCGATGCCGTTTCGATCAGCATTGCGGCGGCACCGGGTGCGGAAAGCCGGGTGATGATGATGGGGCTGATCGAGAATATCGAGGTGAAGCCAGCCGAAGCGCCGGCGAAAGTCATTGTCAATGCGCGCACCGGCACCGTTGTCATCAACGGCGCGGTGCGGATTTCGCCCGCTGCCGTCAGCCATGGCAAGCTCACTGTCTCGGTGCAGGAGGCGCCGCGCGTGGTCCAGCCCGCGCCCTTCTCGCGCGGAGAGACGGCGATTGAGCCACGCAGCGCGATTTCTGTCGAGGAAGAGAAGAAACCGATGTTCCAGTTTAAAGGCGGCGCCGCGCTGGCCGATATAGTGAAAGCCGTGAATGCGATCGGCGCCTCACCGTCCGACATGGTCGAGATACTGGAGGCGCTCAAGCAAGCCGGCGCAATGAAGGCGGAGCTGGTGGTGATATGACGGATTTGTCCGCAATGGCTGGGACTGGCGCTGGCGTTTCCGCCGGCACCGCAGCCGCGCCCGTCAGCGCCTCGCGCGCAGCCCAACATGCTGAGCTTGCCCAGGCGGCCAAGGCTTTTGAGGCGATCTTCGTGCGTCAGCTCGTTGGCACCATGCGTGGCGCCAGTCAGGGAGAGAGCATCGACGGGTCAAGCGCGGTCGATCAGTTCCGCGAACTCGCCGACGCGCGCATGGCTGATGGCCTTGCGGAGCGTGGCGGTCTCGGCATCGCCGAAATGCTGCTCAAACAACTGGAGAAGCGTCCGTGATTTCAGATCTCTTCTCTATCGGCCAGTCTGGCCTGCGCGTTCACCAGGCGGCGATGGGCGTCGTTTCGGAGAATATCGCGAATGCGAGCAGCGATGGCTATACGCGGCGGTCGCTTTCCATCACCGAGTCCCCGGTGGCATCGGCGACGATGGTTTTCTATCGGTCGTCGACAGCTTTCGGCGGCGCCGAGATCAATGGGGTCATCCGTAATAGCGATACCTATCTCGATCAGGCAGCACGACAGGCGGCAACGCTTGCGGGGCGCGCCGATACGCGCGCGACATGGTTCGGGCATTTGCAGACCGCGCTTGACGACAGCACGCTTGGTGTCGGCCAGACGCTGACAGGGATGTTTTCTGCGGTGGAGAAGCTGGCGGCTAACCCCAGCGATGCCACCTTGCGCATGAACGTGCTGTTCAGCTTCGAACAGGTGAATACCGCGTTCAAGCAGACGAGCGGTGACCTCGAGACTGTCCGCACGGGCATCGGTACGGAAGCTCAATCCAATATTGCCGCGCTCAATACCTCGCTGGACTTGCTGGCAAGCGCCAATGTGGGTCTGCGTCGATCGGTGGAAGGGTCGGCGGCGCATGTTCAGCTTCTTGATCAGCGGGACCAGGCGCTCAAGGAGATTTCCTCGCGGCTCGATGCGGAGATAAGCTTTGGCGACAATGGTGTCGCCCATGTCGAATATGACGGGCAGGTGCTTGTCGATCTCGGCAATGCCGGCGCAATGACCGTCACCCAGAATGCGGATGGCACGCTCTCCTTCCTCGCGAATGGAGCGAGCGTTACCAATCCGGCGAGCGGTGTCCTTGGCGGGTTGGCGCAGAGTGGCGAGGTGACGCGGGATCGCATCAGCAGTCTGAACGCGCTGGCCACCCAGTATGTGACCGACATCAACAACTGGCATGCGGCAGGGCAGACCGCCGCCGGCACACCGGGTGGCGCGATGCTTTCCATGACCGGTGATGCCTCGACCCTGCAGGTGCTCATCACCAACGGGGCGGATATCGCCGGCGCGACGCCGGGCGGTGCGGCCAACGGCAATCTCGTTGCCATCAGCGCGATACGGGGTGCCGGTTCGATTGAGCAGAACTGGACGGGAATCATCGCGGCGCATGCCAATCTCACCAGTGCGGCACTTAACGAGCAGACCGCGACCACCAGCCGGCAGCAGCTTGCCGAACAGGCACGGGCGGATGTGAGCGGCGTCAATCTGGATCGGGAAGCTGCTGAGTTGATACGGCTCCAGCAGGCCTATCAGGCCTCCGCACGTGTCATTCAGGTTGCGCGCGAGTTGACCCAGACGATCTTCTCAATTTTCTAGTTTTCCCTCTGTAACAGGCGAAAAACCATGGTGTTCATCACAAATCAGTCGATCCAGACGGAAATATTGCGGCAGCAGCGCCTCTCTCGTGAGGTGGGGACCGAGCAGAGCAAGATCTCCAGCGGCAAGAAGCTGACCTCACCGTCGGATAACCCGCAGGACTGGGTGAAGATTTCCGAAGTCGGCCGGCAGCAGTCCATGAATGTCGCATGGCAGAGCAATGTTGATTATGCGCAGGCGCGCGCGGCACAGGCTTCATCGAACCTGACCGAGATCAACAATCTGCTGCTTCAGGCCAATGACAAAATGATTCAGGCGACCGGCTATGGCGCGGGGACGACTGCGGCCGAGGCGATCGCGCTGGAGCTGGAAGGTATTCGCGCGTCGATCAATGACCTGCTGAATGCGACGGATTACCAGGGCACGCCAGTGTTTGATGTTGGTGCCACCAACAGTGTGCCGGTAGGCCGCGGGCTTGCCATGGAGGCCGTAGGCACGCGCGAAAGCATTTCGGACAATGCCGCGGGCACGAAGAGCCTCGATCAGGTGTTTGAGGATGCGATTACGGCCGTGCGAAGTGGGACGACCGCTGATCGAACCTCATCGTTCGATGAAATGCAGCAGGCGCTCGACCATGTGATTGTCGCCCGCTCCGAGCAGGGTATTCGCGGTAACCGCCTCGATCAGATGGAGCAGCGGCTCATCGACACGAAGATCGTGCTGGCCGAGCAGCGTTCCGGGCTGGAAGATACCGATATCACCGAGGCGGCGATCAAACTCCAGGCCAAGCTCACGACGCTGGAGGCAGCGCAGGCTGCGTTCGCGCGCATCTCGCAGAAGTCGCTGTTCGATTATCTGAGCTGAACTTCTGCGCATCCGATCGGTGCATGAGAAGGGCGCTTGCGGGCGCCCTTTTTTCTGGCTGCCTGATGCCAGAGTTAAGCGGGCGATAACCCTGAGCCTAAACCCTGTTTCAGTGGTGCCGTATTAGAGAGGGAAGGGGGCGGACGCTGTCCATCCCATACGGACCATGTTTCTATCCAGCGAGGATCATCATGTTTGCAGGTATCGGCCTCGTCGTCCTCATCGTTATGGTGTTCGGTGGATTCATCATCACCGGCGGCGATATCGGCCCCGTGCTTCACGCCCTCCCGCACGAAATGCTCATCATCGGCGGTGCGGCGGTGGGCGCGCTCATCATCGGCAACAGTGGCTCTGATCTTAAGGCGCTCGGCGGCGGCCTCGCCAAGGTGTTCAAGGGGCCGCAATATAAGAAGCAGGATTATCTCGACTGCATCTTCCTCGTCAGCAAGCTCATGAAGATGCTGCGGGTGGAAGGCCCGGTCGCGCTGGAGCCGCATATCGAGGACCCGAAAAGCTCGGCGGTCTTTGGCGAGTATCCGCGCCTGCTCAAGGATACTGCGCTGATCCACCTCATCTGCGACACCCTGCGCCTTGTTGTCGTCTCGTCCGGCACGCTGGACCCGCACGCGGTGGAGGACGTGATGGACAATGCGCTCAAGACCCACCATCACGAGGCGATCAAGCCGGCCGACAACCTGCAGGGCCTGGCCGACGCGCTGCCCGCATTGGGTATCGTCGCGGCGGTGCTCGGCGTGGTCAAGACCATGGGTTCGATCGACAAGCCGCCGGAAATTCTCGGCGCGATGATCGGTTCGGCGCTGGTTGGTACCTTCCTGGGTGTGTTGCTCGCTTATGGCATGGTCAATCCGTTCGCCAATCGCTGCCGCTCGGTGATCGAGGCGGATGGCTCCATGTATCACGTCGTCAAGCAGATCATCGTCGCCTCGCTGCATGGCCACCCGCAGCCGCTGGTTATCGAGGCGGCACGCTCCAACCTGAGCCACGCCAACCAGCCGGCCTTCGCGGAGGTCTTTGATGGCCTGCGCGGCCGCTGACCTGACGCTTTTCGGGGACAATAGTCATGGCAACTAAAGCCGCCAAGCGATCGACCGAGCCGGAACCACGGCCGATCATCGTCAAGAAGATCATTGCCGACGGGCATGGCGGTCATCATGGCGGCGCCTGGAAGGTCGCTTATGCAGACTTCGTGACGGCGATGATGGCGTTCTTCCTCCTGATGTGGCTGCTCGGCGCAACGACCGAGAAGCAGCGCAAGGGGTTGGCCGACTATTTCACGCCCACTCTTGTCCAGATGAAGCAGGATAGCGCCGGGTCGACCGGTCTTTTCGGCGGGGATAGCCTGATCTCCAAGGAAAACTACCCGACGACGGGCGGTCAGGGTAATATGGCCATCACCATCCCGCGCGATGCGACCGGGGTGAAGGATGTCGGTGGCGAGCATCTCAAAAATGCCGACCGGCAGAAGTTCGAGGCGCTCAAGCGCGCGATCGAGGAGAAGATGGATCGCGATGCCGGCCTGCGCCGTCTCAAGAAGAGCATTCGTTTCACTGAAACGCGCGAGGGGTTGCGGATCGATCTCATCGATCAGGCGGATTTCGCGATGTTCGGCATGGGGACGGATCGGCTGCTGCCGGAGGCGCGGACGTTGCTCGGTCAGGTGGCGCAGGCAATCTCCGGCACTCCCAACGAGGTGATCGTGCGCGGCCATACCGACAGCCTGCCTTATGCGTCCGGACGAAGCATGAATAACTGGATGCTCTCAACATCCCGCGCGGAGGCGACACGTGCTGTGCTGGCGGAAAGTGGCATTACCGGCGGGCGCTTTGCGCGGATCGAGGGCGTGGCCGACCGCGAGCCGTTCATAACCGAGGATCGCTATGACCCGCGTAACCGGCGCATGTCCGTCATACTTGCCTGGAGCAAGGAGACTGAACGGGCGGCAAACGCCCTTGCCGGGCAGGGAGCCGGATCTGGCGCGAATGCGGCCCAGACGGCGCCTGCGCAGGAGGACGGGCGCACCGGGATGCGGAAGGCCGCGCGTGATGATCCGGCGGCAAAACTCATCAAGGAGGCGCGGTCTCTGGACCTTGGGCGGACCGGGCTGCCGGCGGGCGCGACACTCGTCAATCCCGGCGACGTGCCAGAAATCCGGCGCGGTCTTCCGCCCGGCAAATCGGAGGCGACCGCGGCCCGGCCGAAAGAGCTGCCGATGGACTGAGCCCCCGGCGGGGCTCAATCCTCGCGGGTTGCAGGGGCGCCGTCCAGTGCCAGGCCGTGCCGCATCAACATCGGGACGTTGGCGAAGGCGAAGATTAATGACGCGATGGTGACGCCCCAGACCTTGAAGGAGAGCCAGGCATCATAGCTCATCATGGTCCGCGTCACCTCGTTCACGACGGCAAGGGCTGCGAAATAGAGGCCCCAGTTGCGAGAAAGCTTGAGCCAGCCAATCTCCGAAAGACCCTGATAGGCGGCTTGCAGAAGATATTTGAGCAGAGGCTTGCCGCGCAGCCAGCCGCCCAGCAGCATGACCGCGAAGAAGCTGTAGATGATCGTCGGCTTGATCTGGATGAAACGCTCGTCGTGGAAATAGAGCGTCAGCGAACCAAAGAAGAGCACCAGCAGTGCCGAAAGCCAGAGCATCGGCGAGACTTTGCCCAGCCGTAACCGGCTGACCAGAACAGCGATGGCAATGGCCGCCATGAAGGCGGCGGTGCCGGCGAAGATGCCGACGAACTTGGTCGCGAGGAAGAAGACAAGCAGCGGCCCGAAATCGAGCGCGAGCGGCAGCCAGCCCTCACCCTTGCCAGCAGTGCCGGCCGGGGGCGCAATGGGGGCGCCATCCACCGTAGCGGGCGGGCTCGCGGCAGGATCGATTTCGTGATGGTCAGCGGGCATATGCGGCTCCGGCGATGGCGCGGGCAAGCTCGGCTGGCTCGAACGGGCGCAGGTCTTCCATGGTTTCGCCAATGCCGATGGCGTGAATGGGCAGGCCAAATTTTTCGGCCGCGGCCACCAGCACGCCGCCGCGCGCGGTGCCATCCAGCTTGGTCATGACAAGGCCGGTGACGCCGGCCACGTCCTTGAAGATTTCGATTTGGGACAGGGCATTCTGCCCGGTCGTGGCATCCAGCACGAGCACCACATCATGGGGCGCGGCGGGATTGAAGCGGCCGAGCACGCGGCGGATCTTCGCAAGTTCGTCCATCAGTTCACGCTTGTTCTGAAGGCGCCCGGCGGTGTCCACAATGAGCACGTCCGTCCCGCGCTCTGTCGCCTGCTTGACCGCGTCGAACACCACGCCGGCCGCATCGCCGCCTTCCGGTCCGGTAACGATGGGAACGCCGATACGGTCCGCCCATACCCGGAGTTGGCCGATAGCCGCCGCACGGAACGTATCGCCGGCGGCGAGCATCACGGAATAATCCTGCTCAATGAAGAGATGAGCGAGCTTGGCAATGGTCGTGGTCTTGCCCGAGCCGTTGACGCCGATGACGAGGATCACCTGCGGGCGGGGGAACGCCTCTATCTCCAGTGGCCGTGCGACGGGGGCGAGGACCTTCTCAATTTCCTCCGCGATAATTTCGCGCAGATATTCCTCGGTCAGCGTGCGGTTATAGCGCCCTTCGGCGAGGCGGTTGCGAATGCGCGCGGCCATGGGCGGGCCAAGATCGGTGACGAGCAGCGCGTCCTCGATCTCGTCGAGCGTCTGCTCGTCGAGCGCGGCCTTGGTGACGAGACCGGCGAGATTATCCCCCAGCCGCTCGGACGTCCGCTTGAATCCACCGAATAGGCGCTCACGCCAGCTCTTGTCAGACATGATCTGCCCCATGCGCGAGAAGTGCGCCATCCTCAAGCCCGGTTATCTCCACCGGCGCGATCGTGCCGGGGCGGTACGGGGCGGCAAAGCGGACCGGTGCGAAGCTCTCGCCATGACCGGTGAGCCCGCTCGTTTCGACAAGCACATTCTGCGTCGTGCCGATGAGGCCGCGCAACCACTGCTCCCGCTCGGCGGCGCAGGCCGCGCGTAGCTGGGCCGCGCGCTCCCGGATGAGCGCTGGGTCGACCTGCGGCATCCGCGCGGCCGGAGTGCCGATGCGCGGGGAGTATGGGAAGATATGGCCATGGACGATGCCGCATTCGGCAACGAGCGCGAGGCTCTCCTGAAACTGCGCGTCCGTTTCGGTCGGGAAGCCGGCGATGATATCCGCGCCGATCGCCATGTCCGGTCGCGCCACGCGCAGCTGCCGGGCAAGGGCGATGGCCCCGGCACGATCATGCCGGCGTTTCATCCGCTTGAGCACCAGGTCGCTGCCGGCCTGGAGCGAGAGATGGATATGCGGCATCAGGCGCGGCTCGCTGGCGATGAGGGCCAGCAGGTCCTCGTCCAGCTCCGCGCCGTCGAGCGAAGAGAGGCGCAGGCGCGGCAGGTCCGGTACATGGCGCAGGATACGCGCGACAAGGCTGCCGAGCGTCGGCGCGCCGGGGAGATCCGGCCCGTAGCTCGTCACGTCAACGCCCGTGAGCACCACCTCGCGCACGCCGTCGTCCACAAGGCGGCGTACCTGATCGATCACCGCGCCGGCCGGCACGGAGCGGCTGGCGCCGCGCCCATAGGGGATGACACAGAAGGTGCAGCGGTGGTCGCAGCCATTTTGCACGACGACAAAGCCGCGCACCCGGTCCGCGAAGGCGGCGAGGAGTTGCGGCGCCGTCTCGCGGACGGCCATGATATCCGCGACCGCCACGCGCGCTTCGCTGCTCAGTGCTGCGGCAATGCCGCTCTTCTCCGCATTGCCGAGCACATGCGCCACTTCCGGCATGGCGGCGAACATGGCGGGCTCTGTCTGCGCGGCGCAGCCGGTGACGATGATGCGCGCATCGGGTCGGCGCCGCGCGGCGCGGCGGATCGCCTGCCGTGTCTGGCGCACCGCCTCGGCGGTGACGGCGCAACTGTTGACGATGACAAGGCTTTCGTCATCGGGCAGTTGCTGGCGCATCGCCTCGCTCTCCGCGATGTTGAGCCGGCAACCCAGAGTGATGAGTTCAGGCCCGCTCAAGCAAGCCCCGCAAGCGCGATCGTCCCGTCAAAGACATGCGTGGCCGGGCCAGTCATGCTGATCGTGCCGCCGGGCGTCCAGTCGACGCGGAGGTCGCCGCCGGGGAGCGAGACGGTGACAGGGCTGCTCACTAACCCGCGCCGGATCGCCGCGACGGCTGTGGCGCAGGCGCCCGTGCCGCACGCCCGCGTGAAGCCGGCGCCCCGCTCCCAGACGATGAGGCGCAGCGCGGACGGGCCGGTCACCTGCGCGAAATTGACGTTGATGCGGGCAGGGAAGAGGGGGTCGGTCTCGATCAGCGGGCCGAGCCGATCGAGCGGGGCCGCTTCCAGATCGTCGAGCATGAAGACGACATGCGGATTGCCGACGTTGACGGCGGCGGGCGGGGGCAGGTCCTCCCAGCTTGCCGGCATGTCCCGCGTGTCCATGGCGTAGGCGAGGGGAATATCATCCCAGCCAAAGCGCGGCGCACCCATGTCCACGCTGACGTGTCCGGCGCTGGCGTCGCTGCCGTTCGTGCCGGCCATGCGTGCGTCGAGCAGGCCGCCTCTGGTCTCTATCGTGACATCCCGGCCGACGAAGAGCGGCACGCAGCGCGTGGCATTGCCGCACGCCTCCACCTCGCTCCCGTCCGCGTTGAAGATCCGCATGGAGACGTCGGCCTGCGTGGAGGGGCCGATGAGGATGAGCTGATCGCAGCCGATGCCGGTCTTGCGGTCAGCGAGCGCGCGTGCGAGCGGCGCTGTCATGGCGAGCGGCTCGACGCGGGTGTCGATCACCACGAAATCATTGCCGAGGCCCTGCATCTTGGAAAAAGCACGCTCCATGGGCGCGCATGTAGGTGGCGGGACGGGTTAAGTCCATCTTGGGATGAGCCGAGTGTCAGACATATCCACTTCGTTAAGGGCCGCCTTATAAGCCCGTTCCCATGGATTCGCGCAGCACAACCTCCGGCGACAAGACCCCTCGCGATCACAGGCCGCGCCTGCTCTTCGTCTCGCCCCGCTTTCTTTTCCCGCTCGACGAGGGCGGCAAGATCAGGACCGCGGGCACGCTGCGGGCGATGAAGGGCGGCGCTTTTCATATCACACTGGTCGGCCCCGCGCCGGCGGACTGGCAGCGCTTCGCCGCCGAGATAGAGAGCGTGTGCGACGTGTTTCGGCCATGGCCGATGCCCGCTGGGAAGACCCTGCGGCGCATCGCCGGCATATTGGGATCGACGCCGGTCTCCGCCGCGACCGACAGGACGGATGCTGCGCGCGCCATCGTGGCCGAGGAACTGGTGAAGATGCCCGACCTTGCCTTGTTTGATTTCGCGCATGCGGGCGTCTTCATGCCGGAGCGGATCGATGTGCCCACCGTGCTGTTCACGCATAATATCGAGGCGGAGATACTGGACCGTCATGCCGGCGTCGCGACTGGCCCGGCGAAATGGATCTGGCGGCGGGAGGCAGCAAAGATGCGCGCCTTCGAAGGGCGGACGCTGCGCCGCTGCGACCGGGTGATCGCCGTTTCCGCGCGTGATGCGAAAGGACTGGCCGAGCAATACCGGCTGCCGGTGGTCGATCTGGTCGATACCGGCGTCGACCTCGATTACTACGGCTATCATGCGCCGGAAGAACAGACCGAGACGGTGGTCTTTTCCGGCGCGATGGACAGTCGCTCCAACATAGACGGCATCGCCTTCCTGATGGACGAGGTGTGGCCGCATCTGGTGGCGCAGCGGCGCGGCGCGCGCATGATTGTGGCGGGACGCAATCCGCCTGCCGCGCTGGTCGATAAGGCGCGAGCGAAAGGCCTCAACTGGCAGTTCACCGGCTATGTGGATGATATCCGCGCGCCCGTACTGGAAGGGTCCGTCTCCGTGATTCCGCTGCGCGTGGGGAGTGGCACGCGGCTCAAGGCGTTCGAGGCGGTCGCGCTCGGCCGGCCGATCGTCTCGACGACCATCGGCGTGGAGGGGCTGCCGCTGGAGCCCGGCACGCACTGCCTGATCGCGGACGACGGCGCGGCCTTCGCGGCGGCGCTCGCCCGGCTGCTGGGTGATCGGGAAGAGCGTGTGCGGATCGCCCGCGCGGCGCGCGATCTGCTGGAGACGCGCTTCTCCTGGGCGCATATCGGCCAGCAGTTCGAGGCCATTTGTCTGCAGGCAGTCAGGCGATAGGTCTGGTAATGCTTGTGTATCCGGGGTTTTTGCGCTAGGCGCGCGGCGCAATCCGCTCCCTTTCCGGGTGCGAACGCCAAATCCGCCGGGCATGATATGCCATGTGGGAAGCGCTGGCCGGCGAGGTTTCGCCCGCCGGCGTCTTTGTCGTTCTGGCGGTTGCGGATGGTTTGGAGACGCATGTGTTCGAGTCCCTGAGTGATCGCCTGGGCGGTGTCTTCGAGAAGCTGCGCGGCCGTGGCGCGCTGACCGAAGCCGATGTGCGCGAGGCGATGCGCGAGGTCCGCGTGGCCCTGCTGGAGGCGGACGTTGCCCTTCCGGTGGCGCGCGCCTTCGTTGAGCAGGCGACGGATCGGGCGGTTGGCAGTGATGTGCTGCGTTCGATCACGCCCGGGCAGATGGTCGTCAAGATCGTTTCGGACGTGCTCACCGAGACGCTGGGCGCGGACGCATCCGACCTGCTGATCGACGTCACGCCACCGGCCGTCATCATGATGGTCGGCTTGCAGGGCTCGGGCAAGACCACGACCACGGCCAAGCTGGCGAAGCGCCTCAAGGAGAAAGAGCGCAAGAAGGTGCTGATGGCGTCGCTCGACGTCAACCGGCCCGCCGCGCAGGAGCAGCTCGCGGTCCTCGGTACGCAGACGGAGGTGGCGACGCTGCCCATCGTCGCCGGGCAGCAGCCCGTGGACATCGCCCGCCGCGCCATGCAGGCCGCGAAGCTCCAGGGCTATGATGTGCTGATGCTCGACACGGCCGGCCGTCTCCATGTCGATCAGGCCCTGATGGATGAGATGAAGGCTGTGGCGGATGTCGCCACGCCGAACGAGATCCTGCTCGTCGTCGACAGTCTCACCGGTCAGGACGCCGTGAATGTCGCGCGCAGCTTTACCGAGCAGGTGCCGCTGACCGGCGTGGTCCTGACCCGTATGGATGGTGATGCGCGCGGCGGCGCCGCGCTCTCCATGCGCGCGGTCACTGGCCAGCCGATCAAGTTCGCCGGCACGGGTGAGAAGCTGGACGCGATCGAGCCGTTCCACCCGGCGCGTGTCGCCCAGCGTATCCTCGGCATGGGCGACGTGGTGAGCCTTGTCGAGAAAGCCGCCGAGACCATTCAGGCCGAGGATGCGGACAAGCTTGCCAAGCGCCTTGCGGCGGGCAAGTTCGATCTTAACGATCTGCGCGCGCAGCTCAGCCAGATGCAGCGCATGGGTGGCCTTGGGATGCTCGCGGGCATGATCCCCGGTCTCAAGAAGGCGCAGGCGCAGATGACGCAGGCCGGCGTCAACGACAAGACCCTGCTGCACCTTGATGCGCTCATCGGATCGATGACGCCCAGGGAGCGCGCCAAGCCCGAGTTGCTGAACGCCAAGCGGAAGATTCGCGTTGCGAAGGGTGCGGGCCTTCAGGTGCAGGATGTCAACCGTCTCCTCAAGATGCACAAGGAGATGGAAGGCGCGATGAAGAAGATCCGCAAAATGGGTGGTCTCAAGGGGCTGGCCAAGATGTTCGGCGGCGGGGGCGGCGGGCTTGGTGGCCTTGGCGGTCTGCTGGGTGGCGGCGCCGGCGGTCCGGCGGGAGGGCCCGGCGGTCTTGGCGGACTGCCCGGCCTCTCTGGCGGGGACATGCCCAAGCTGCCGTCCGGGTTTCAGAATTTCCTTAAGAAATAAACTTCAAACTATTGAAAATATGTAAGAAAGGTAAGGTTTAGACGTTATGGCAACATCCATTCGCCTGTCGCGTGGTGGCTCCAAGAAGCGCCCCTATTACAAGATCGTGGTGACGGACAGCCGCGCGCCCCGCGACGGCCGCTTCATCGAGCGCATCGGCAGCTTCAACCCGCTGCTTGCCAAGGATGATGCGAACCGCGTGGTGCTGAATGTCGAGCGCGCCAAGCATTGGGTGGGCGTCGGCGCGCAGCCGACCGACCGCGTTGCCCGCTTCCTCGATGCCGCCGGCGTCAAGGAGCGTGCGGCCCGTAACAACCCGAACAAGGGCGAGCCGGGCCAGAAGGCCAAGGACCGCGCCGAGGAGCGCGCTGCGAAGATCGCCGAGGCTGAGGAAGCCGCAAAGGCCGCCGCCGCTGCCCCGGCCGTCGAGGAAGCTGCGCCCGCTGTCGAGGAGGCCGCGCCCGCCGCTGAGGCGCCGGTCAACGAAGCGACGCCGGACAGCGATGCCGGTGACACGCCCACGGCTGCGGATGGCGAGTCCGCGCAGGCTCCCGCCGAGGGCTGAGCTTGCACCCCGATCGACCCGTCACGCTGGCTGCCATCATCGGCGCGCATGGCGTGACGGGGGAGATCCGCCTCAAGCTCTTCGGCGATGGACCGGAGAGCTTGAAGGCGTATCCCAGCTTTCAGGCCGGCGCATTGACCCTTACGCTGAAAACCGTGCGTGATGGGCCCAATGGGGCGGTGGCGCGCTTTGCGGAGCTGACTGACCGAAACGCTGCCGAAGCGCTGCGCGGCACGTCGCTCACCGTGCCGCGTTCGGCGCTGCCGCCGCTGGGCGAAGGCGAATATTATCATACCGATTTGATCGGCCTGCCCTGCACGGCGGGCGACGACGAGACCGCGCTGGGGCAAATCGTCGACGTGCAGAATTTTGGTGCCGGTGATATCCTGGAAATCGAAAAGCTGGATGGCAGGCGCTTCATGGTGCCGGTGCACGCCGCCACTATCATGGCTGATCGCGTGACGATCGATCCGGCCTTCGTCGAGTAGAAAGCGAAACGAATGCGGGACGAAGAGATCGACAATCAAGGCGTTCGCTGTCGTCCCCAGTCTCGTTGCGTGCGCTGCGGTGGCGAAGGCGCACCGCTTCATGCGGACATTCGCGATCATATTTTCGGTGCGCCGGGTGTCTGGTCATTGCGGCAATGTGTGGCGCGGGAATGCGGCATCGCATGGCTCGATCCGCAGCCGCTGGCTGAGGATATCGGTAAACTCTACGCCAGCTACCATACGCATGACGTGCAGCAGGCCGATGCGGCCGATGATGATGGCATGGCGAATGCGGAGCTTGTCTACGGGCTGCGATACAGCCGCTGGCGACGGGCGCTGGGCGCGATTGTCCCGCCGCTCAATTTCCGGCTGAACTCGGGTCTTGGTTTTCTGTCTGATCTTGAGCCCGGCAAACTGCTGGATGTCGGCTGCGGATCGGGTGCATTTCTCGCCGTTGCGGCACGCCACGGGTGGGAAGCGCATGGCATCGATTTCGACCCGCAAGCCGTTGCCGCCGCCAATCGCCGACCGGGTGTGACCGCGCATGTCGGTGATCTCGCGGGGCTCGATCCCGCGCTTGCGCCGTTTGACGCAATCACGCTCGACAATGTGATCGAGCACCTGCCTGATCCGGAGCAGGTGTTTGATCAGTGCTACGCGCTGCTTCGCCCCGGCGGGCGGCTGGTGATGCAGACACCCAATATCGAGTCAGAAGGACATCGCATTTTCGGGCCGGACTGGCGTGGCCTTGAAGTACCGCGTCATCTTCAGGTTTTTACTGCGCGGGCACTGCGTGGTTCGGCCCGGCGCGCCGGCTTCGCGCGCGCGGAGCTGATTTCGCTTTCAGCGGGAGAAGGGCCGTCCTTCTTTATCAGCGCGTCCCGGCATATCGCGACGCAATCCGGGCGGGTTCCGCCTGATGCGCGTGCGCGGGCGATGAAGATCGCGACCTGGCTTGGCATGTTGGCGGGCAAGCAGCGTGGGGAAGCGCTGGTTCTCATCGCGCATCGCTAGCATCGGCATGAGCTTTGCCGCACAGGTTCTGACTTTATATCCGGACATGTTTCCCGGTCCGCTCGGCGCGAGCCTGGCCGGGCGGGCGCTGGCGGAAGGGGCGTGGTCATGCACGCCCATCCAGATCCGCGATTTCGCGACGGACAGGCACAAGAGCGTGGATGATACGCCGGCCGGTGGCGGCGCCGGGATGGTGCTGCGGGCGGACGTGCTTTCGCGCGCGGTCGATCATGCGCTGGCCGCCCGGCCGGATCTGCCGGTCATCGCCATGACGCCACGCGGCGCGCCGGTCACGCAGGCGCGCGTGCGGGCGCTGGCGGCGGGGCCGGGCGTGACCGTGCTGTGCGGGCGGTTCGAGGGATTTGACGAGCGGCTGCTTGAAGGGCGGCCGATCGAGCAGATGAGTATAAGCGATATCGTGCTTTCCGGGGGGGAAATGGCCGCCCTCATGCTGCTCGATGCTTGCATTCGGCTGCTTCCCGGCGTAATGGGCGCGGCTTCCAGCGGAGTCGAGGAATCGTTCGAGAACGGCCTCCTCGAATATCCGCATTATACCCGCCCGCAATTGTGGGAGGGGCGCGCGATCCCTGAAGTGTTGCGATCGGGGGATCACGCGAAGATCGCCGCCTGGCGGAAACAAAAGGCGGAGGAAGAGACACGGTTACGCAGGCCGGACCTTTGGGAGCGTTACAGGAGCGCTCGGGACTGATCTGCCTCTGGCGCGCACATGAGACGAAGGAAGACAGGACAAATGAACCTGCTGCAAACCATTGAGGCGGAATCGATTGCCGCCATCGCCAAGGATATCCCCGAGTTCCGCCCCGGTGACACGGTGCGCGTGGGCGTGAAGGTCGTCGAAGGCGAGCGCAGCCGCGTGCAGAATTATGAGGGCGTATGCATCGCCCGCTCGAACAAGGGCATGGGCTCCAACTTCACTGTGCGGAAGATGAGCTTTGGTGAGGGCGTCGAGCGCGTCTTCCCGCTCTATTCACCGAACATCGACAGCATCACCGTCGTCCGCAAGGGCGTCGTGCGTCGCGCCAAGCTCTATTATCTGCGTGGCCGCACCGGCAAGCGCGCCCGCATCGCCGAGCGCCGCGAGCAGCGCGACGAGGCATAAGCCTCCCACGCCACGGCACAGGAAATCAGGAAAAAGCGCCCATAGCGATATGGGCGCTTTTTTCATGGGCTGCGGCCGGGCTACTGCTTCGGCTATCGCGGCTCGTGCAGCACCCATGGCGTCTTGCCGTTCAGCCATTGCCCCTCGCCATAGGACATGAGGCAGCGCATGAAGCCAGGGTCGAAGATCGCGTCTTCCATACCGGCCTGCACCGCCTCGCATTCGGGCAGCTTGCTCTTGTCCCATCCGTCGGCGGTGGTGGCGTAGAGCTTCAGGCCCTGCCGACTGGCCTGATAGGCCGCCAGATCGAGCGCGTTCGTCTCCAGTTCGTCGAACACGATGGTCCGCAGCCGCATGATGGTGGGCAGCAGCTTGGCGGGCAGGGCGGGCAGCGTTTCTATAGAGGTGACGCCGTTTTTGATGGCCCAGACGGTCCCGTCGGTCAGGCCCGCGGTGCTGGCCTTGTCCGCATGGGCGGCGCCGATGCGGCGGATGATTTCAGGCAGGAAGAGCGCGTGGCGCACGCCTCCGTCCAGCCAGGGTCGCCCGTTGATCGAGACCTGGCGGAAGATCACCGGCACCGCCGCCGAGGCCATGAGCCCGGCCGAATAGCAATCGAGCCGCTGGTCCTCGGTTAACTGCTCATCGGCCGCGATCTGGGTGAGGTCGATCACATGGAAGCGTCCGGTCAGCCCGTCCACCGCGCCGACCAGCAGCGTGCGTCCGGTCCTGCGATATTCCGCGGCGACCAGCGGGATGCGCGGCCCCACATGGGCGCGGACATAGACCTTGAGCGGTGCGATATCCGCCGTGGAGGCGTGACGCAGGAAGAAGCCATTGCCATAGCGCGTGACGAGCTGGCGCTCGTCCTTGATCGAATAGGCCTCGATCAGACCCTTGTCGTCGCCCAGATAGGCGAAGGTGGCCTGTAGCGCGCCGGTGGAGATGCCGGTGACGACGCGCGGCGGCAGACGGCCATAGATGCTCCACCCGGTAATCAGGCCGGCGCCATAAGCCCCCCATTGCCCGCCGCCGGAAAGGATCAGCGCATCGCTATATTGCGGACGGAGCGGTGGCGGGGTGCCTTCCGGCACGCGAAAGGCCTGCTCCAGCACATCGTCCATGCTGTCCCTTGGCGGCTCATTATCATTGGCCGGGACAGGCAGCGGACGGCTTGCGGTATACGCGGCCGCCGCGCCGGAAAGGGGTGCTGAAGCCGGGGTCGACACGGGCGCCGGTGTGGGCGCTGGAGCCGGAGCGGGCGTCGCGGACACCGGCACCTCCCCGATACGAGGATAGATGAACCGTTCGAGCGCCGGACAGGCGGTCTCCAATGGCTTGTCTGTAGCGCAGGCTGCGGTGAGCAGGCCGAGCATGGCAGCGGCGCCAGCGCGGATCGTATGGAAAGCGGTCATCATCCCCCCAAGCCTTGTCGATTCCGGGATGCGGCCCATATCTGTTTGCCTGATAATAGATTCTATGACGCCAGCCGGCAATCGGCTATCGGGCGTCCCATCCAACAATCCCCCGGACATCAAGGAAACACGCATGGGCTATCGCATCGTCGTCGTGGGCGCCACTGGCAATGTCGGCCGTGAAGTGCTGAACATTCTCGCCGAGCGCGAGTTTCCGGCGGACGAGGTCGCGGCGGTTGCCTCCGCGCGGTCGACTGGCGACGAGATCGAATTTGGCGAAACCGGCCGGATGCTGAAATGCCGGAACCTCGAGCATTTCGATTTTGCCGGGTGGGATATGGCGATTTTCGCGGCGGGCTCCGGCCCGACGAAGGCCTATGCGCCAAAGGCCGCTGCCGCTGGCTGTGTGGTGATCGACAATAGTTCGCTTTATCGGATGGACCCGGATGTGCCGCTGGTCGTGCCGGAAGTGAACCCGGAGGCGATCGACGGCTACAAGGCGAAGAATATCATCGCCAACCCCAATTGCTCTACCGCGCAGCTCGTGGTGGCGCTCAAGCCCTTGCATGACGCCGCGAAGATCCGGCGCGTGGTGGTGGCGACCTATCAGTCCGTTTCCGGCGCGGGCAAGGCAGGCATGGATGAGCTGTTCGAGCAGAGCCGCAACATTTTCGTGGGCGATTCCGTCGAGCCGGTGAAGTTCACCAAGCAGATCGCCTTCAACGTCATCCCGCATATCGACGTATTTCTCGATGACGGCTCCACGAAGGAAGAGTGGAAGATGGTCGTCGAGACGAAGAAGATTCTCGATCCCCGGATCAAGGTGACGGCAACCTGCGTGCGCGTGCCCGTGTTCGTGGGCCATAGCGAGGCCGTGAACATCGAGTTTGAGGACGAGATCAGCGCGGAAGACGCGCAGAAGATCCTGCGCGAGGCGCCCGGCGTCATGCTGGTCGATAAGCGCGAGGATGGCGGCTATGTGACGCCGGTTGAAGCTGTGGGCGATTATGCGACGTTCATCTCGCGCGTGCGCGAAGACCCGACGGTGGAAAATGGCCTCTCGCTCTGGTGCGTGAGCGACAATCTCCGCAAAGGCGCGGCGCTGAATGCTGTGCAGATCGCTGAGTTGCTGGGCCGGCGACATCTGCGGAAGGGGTGAGAGCGGCTTTCCCCGCTGGGTTATCCGGTTTGCGCTTCAGGCTGCGCCGGTGAAAAGCACTACGCGTGGATTCTCGCCAGACTAGCTGCGTGGCGTCGTCTGCGCATCGAAGCCGGCGGGAGGTTCTATAAGAAGAACCTCCGGCGCCTGTCTTCATGGCATCCACGAATGGCTGAAATACCAGAGATTTATTGGTCGGGGAGAGAGGATTCGAACCTCCGGCCCCTGCCTCCCGAAGACAGTGCTCTACCAGGCTGAGCTACTCCCCGACCGGGCCGGTCCACGCGGGGCCGGCAAGGCAGGCGAGCCCTATAGGGGTGGCGGCTGAAGGGCGCAAGTGCCGCATGGGGCGAATCTGCCGATTATTCGCGAGCATCGCGAAATCCTCATAGAAGACCCTCGGAGCGGAAGCTGAAAGTCTGTTCATTCGCGGTGATGCGATGGTCGAGCAGGCGCGCGTCGAGCATCCGCGCGAGTCTCGCTATGGCACGGCTGGTCGTGACGTCCTGCCGGCTCGGGCGCGGGTCTCCCGAGGGATGGTTATGCACCATCCATATGGTCCGCATAACGTGTTGATTTATATGATCTACTTCGCTTAGAGGTGCCGAATGGTTCCGGGGATTGGGGGCGGTTCGCGATGACCGAGCGTGACGATCACGGCTGATCATACGTGCGCTCTTCGAGGCCCTTTGATGCACGGCACTGGACCTTATTCTTTTCGTCCCACGCATCAAGCTCATCGAGGGGATAAAGCACAGCTTTGCCAATTTTCACGTAGGACGGTCCGAGACGCATCGCGCGCCAATTTCGAAGAGTCCCGACTGAAATGCCGCCACGGTAGCGTTCAGCCACCTCGTCAGGGGTAAGGAATTTGCTATCTGACACTATCGCCTCCTTCGGCTGCACGATCCAGGCCGTCCCGCCGCGTCTTCAGTTGATCGTAGCGGTAGTCTCCTCAGGCCGCTTTCGGGCTTGTATTTGAGTGCCCGGAATCGGTGCCTCACGCTTCCGCACGGACATACATGCTGCGTCATTCACAGCCGTGGAAGGTGTTCCGGGCAGGTGTCGGAGAAACGGATAGCGTAGGGGGCACATAGGCGGGTTCGGCCGCGATGCCTTCGCCAGCGCCCGGCGCCGGTCAGATGCTGCGCTATGGAATTGTGGGCCGTTCCGGTGGGGACTTTGTAGCGGGTGTGCGGGCGAGGAAAGAAACGCCTTTTGTCCAAATATGAGGCTCGGCCCAGCCGCTACCCCGTCCTGTGATAAGCCATCTATGTTGGACTAGCCATCGCGTTCACCGAGCATACGGTGCTGGCTCGGGGGAAGGATGCCTAAGCGCTCTTTCAGGCTATCTGGGCAGAGCAAACGCTGAATAGTGCTGTCGAATATACGCCAGCTTCGGATCAATGTAGCGCTGACAGAAAGGCCTACTCGGATCGGTTCGATAGTAGTTCTGGTAGCGCGCATCCGACGCCTTAAAGCCTGCAAACGATAGCACCAAGGTGTGCACTGTCTCGCTAGACTCTTCGCCCAAGCGGGCAACCGCTTGCTCAGCTTCATGTCGCTGGCTCTCTTCAAATATGTAAATTGCACTGCGGTATTTGCTTTGGAGCGAACGGGCTCGAGTGGCGGAGTGCGTCCTGAGATGGACCTCGGACAGCGTCGTCAATCCAATGACCGTGGGATCGAAGGTGACGATCACCCCCTCCGCCCAGGTGTCTGCCGGCGCCATCGATTGTAGAAAACCCTGGTCGACCTGCGTGACGCCGCGCAACGCTTGGAAAACACCCTCGGTGCACCAGTGGCAGCCTCCACCAAAGCCGACCTTTGCCATCCTCAACTCCTACGCAAAGGCACAACGGCTGGGCCGGACTTATCGAGCTGGCGGACGAACGCGATGATCCGCTGTCCGACATCGTCCGCCATTTCTACATGAGGGTAGTGCCCGGCGCCCGCAACAATCATGGTTTCGGCATTGAGCCTCGAAGCCAAGCTCCGAGCTTCTTCGACGGGGTCCGGGAAGTCTGGATCCTTTGAGGTGGTCCCGCCTTCCTGGACAGGTTTGCGGCAAAATTAAGCTCAAGCCGATGTCGTCATGCCGCGAGTTTGGCCATCAGATCATGGGGGGCATGCCCCCCATGATCTGATGGGCCGATTTGCCCATATGCCTCTGTCGGGGTTCTACCGGCAAGGGCGGAATGAGGCCGGTGGTGGTTATAGTAGGTGAACCAGCGC
>JAMHVU010000009.1:0-70397 GCA_035911355.1 Sphingobium sp. | reverse complement strand
CTGTTGAAGGACCTGGTGCTTCTTGCGGCATCAGCGTGCCTTCTACTTGCGTCCATACGGACAGCAGACGCGTGACGGCAAACAGGTGATAGGCGACGCTCCGGACCTGCGCTTTTGCCGAACCATACCCGCCTCAGCCCATAACGATCGACAAACCCTGTCGCTTTGATAGGGTGTTCGAAAACATGCTTTCGAGGGTTTGTCGTACATGCTGGTCGGATATATGCGGGTGTCAACGACCGATGACCGCCAAACGGTCGATCTCCAGCGGGACGCGCTCGTCGCAACCGGGGTCGATCATCGGCATCTCCATACCGACAAGGCATCCGGCGCGCGCGACGACCGACCAGGCCTGAAAGCCTGCCTCGACTATCTGAACGCGGGCGACACACTGATCGTGTGGAAGCTCGACCGGCTCGGACGCTCGCTGCCGCACCTGCTGACGATCGTCACCGATCTGAAGGCGCGCGGCATCGCGTTCCGGTCGCTGACCGAGCAGATGGATACGACCACGCCGCACGGCGAATTGCTGTTCTCGCTGTTCGGTGCATTGGCACAATATGGGCGTGCGCTCACGCGCGAACGGGTGATGGCGGGACTGGCTGCTGCCAAACGCCGGGGACGCCAAGGTGGCCGCCCGCCGATGATCGACGCCGAAACGCTCGAGCGGATCACCGCCGCGCTGGATGGCGGGGCCAGCAAGGCGTCCGTCTGCCGGACCTTCAAGGTGCCGCGTTCGACCCTTCTCGGCACGCTTGCCCGGATCGGCTGGACCGCACCGGCCAAGGTCTAAGCCGATGCCGCGTCGCGCCGTCCTGTCGGACGAGCAACGCGCGGCGTTGCTCGCGCTTCCCGACGACGAAACCCTGCTCGTCCAGCACTGGACATTGAGCCGGGACGACTTGGCCATCATCGTCCGCCGGAGGCGACCGCATAACCGGCTGGGTTTCGCGATCCAGCTTTGCGCGCTGCGCTATCCTGGCCGTTTCCTGCGACCCGGTGAACTGATCCCTGATACGCCGCTCGCGTTCGTCGCAGAGCAATTGCAGGTCGGACCCGAGGTGCTGGCCGACTACGCGACGCGCGGCCCGACCCGGTACGAACAGCTCGATGCACTGCGCGATGCATTCGGCTTCATGCCGCTCAGTCGGCCGCTGCGAACGACGTTGCAGGAATGGCTCCTGCCGATCGCGCTGACGACGACCAGCGGGGCTAGGCTGGCGCGCGTGATGCTGGATGAGTGCCGGCGACGGCGCATCATTGTGCCGGGCATCAGTTCGGTCGAGCGGATGGTCGCACAGGCGTTGCTCGATGCCGAACGCCATGTCGCCGAGCATCTGACCCGAGGACTCGATGCTCGACAGCGCCGGCTGCTCGATGCGCTTCTCCTGCCCCACACAGGCACGAACTTGAGCGATCTGGCCTGGGTGCGGCAGTCACCCGGCAAGCCCGGCCGAAAGACATTCGCCGCCATCATCGAGCGACTGACACTGCTTCGGGCCATCGGGATCGATCCGGATATCGCCGTAGGCGTCCATCCCGAGCGCCTCCGACGCCTGTGCCAGGAAGGCGTGCGGCTGACCGCGCAACATGTTCGGACGCTGCAAGCGACGCGGCGTCGCGCCACATTGGTGGCGACCATCCTCGAAACCATCGTTACCCTCACCGACGATGCGGTGCTGATGTTCGATCGCCTGCTTGGGCAGATGTTCCGGCGCGAACAGAACAGCGCGGACACGACACTCAAGCGCAACCGGCGCACCATCAACGGCAAAATCCGGCTGCTTGCCCAACTCGGCGCTGCCTTGCTCGCCGCCAAGATATCAGGTGGCGATATCGGCGCTGCGGTCGAGGCAGCGATCGGATGGAATGATCTCGGCCGCGAGGTCGATGAAGCCCGCAAGCTGATCCGCCCCGATTCGGTCGATCCCGTCGCGGTCGCCGCGACCAATTACCCCGTCCTCCGACAGGTCGGTCCCTCGTTCATCGCCTCGTTCACATTCGGGGCGGTGCCAGCCTGCCATGCGCTCGCGCGAGCGGTCGCGATCATGCGCGACCTTCATTTTGGTCATCTGCGCAAATTGCCTGCAGGCACGCCAGTCGGCTTCATCCGGCAAGCTTGGCGTCGGGCGATCGGCACCGGCATTCCCGATCGCAGGATCTATGAATTGTGCGTGCTGGTCGAGCTTCGCGACCGGCTTCGCGCCGGCGACATGTGGGTCGAGGGAAGCCGACGCTATCGTGCTGTCGAGCAGCAACTCATTCCTGCCCCCGTATTCGCCAACATGCGCGCGGCCGGCCCCTTGCCGATACCGGCACCGGATACGGCCGATATCTGGCTGGCCGAACGACGCGCCCGCCTCGCCCGTCGATTGGCCGAGGTCGAGCGAAAGGCGGAGACGGACGCGCTGGAAGACGTGCAGCTCAGCTTGGGCAGGCTGCGGATTTCGCCCTTGAAGGCGATTACTCCCGAGGAATCCGATACCGCCCTTGCGCCGCTCTATGCGCATCTGCCCGCGATCCGCATCACCGACCTTCTTGCCGAAGTCGATCGATGGACCGGGTTCAGCCAGTGCTTCACGCATCTGCAAAGTGGCCGTGCCGCGGATGAACCACGTGCGATCCTCACGGCGGTGCTCGCCGATGCCACCAATCTGGGCCATACGCGCATGGCGGAAGCCTGCAATCTCGTGACCCAGCGCCAACTCGGTTGGCTCGCCTCGTGGCATCTGCGCGAGGAAACCTACGGTCGCGCGCTCGCCCGGCTTGTCGACGCCCAACACACCGCGCCGCTGGCCGCGCTGTTCGGGTCCGGCACCTCGTCCAGCTCAGACGGTCAGAACTTTCCGCTCGACCGCCGCGCCCAGGCAACCGGCGCAGTCAATCCGCACAAGGGGACAGAGCCGGCTGTCTCCTTTTACAGCCACGTCTCGGATCGCTACGCGCCGTTCCATTCCACAGTTATCTCCGCTTCGGCGAGCGAGGCGGCACAGGTGCTCGACGGGCTGCTCCACCACGGCGCCGATCTGCACATCGAAGAGCATCACGTCGATGGCGGGGGCGTCTCCGACCATGTGTTCGCGCTATGTCATCTGCTTGGGTTCCGGTTCGCGCCGCGTATCCCGAATATCGCCGCACGCCGTTTGCACCTGTTTAACGGCATCGAACCCGGCCCCGATATTGCGCCGCTGGTCGCGGGCCGCATCGACGAAGGTCTGATCGAGGCACACTGGGACGACGTGCTGCGACTGGGAACCTCGATCCGCACAGGCGTCGTCAGCGCCTCGATCATGCTGGAACGGCTCGGCTCCTATCCACGCGCCAACGGCCTGGCACTGGCGTTGCGCGAGATCGGTCGCGTCGAGCGTACCCTGTTCACGCTCGACTGGATCGAGCAGCCCGAACAGCGTCGCCGCGCCACCCGCGAACTCAACAAGGGAGAAGCGGAAAATGCCCTGAAACGCGCCATCTTCTTCCATCGCATCGGCCGTATCCGCGATCATGCGCTGCAAGCCCAAAGCCATCGGGCGAGCGCGCTGAACCTCGTCGCCGGTGCCATCGTCCTGTGGAACACGACCTACCTGCAAGCCGCCCGGATGCATCTCGCCAACCTCGGCCGGCCGGTCCCGCCGGACCTGCTGCAACACCTATCACCGCTCGGTTGGCAGCATATCAATCTCACCGGCGATTACCTCTGGACCGATCCCGATGCGCCATCCACCGCGCTCAGACCGCTTCGCCAGATGCGCGCCGTCGAAGGCACGGCAAAACCTTAGCGTATATCTGGGTCCGTTCTGTGTACCGACCCCTTTCAGTCCTCACCCCGCTCGAAATAGCCCCCTGCCTCGGTCACGGTGAAATAGTGCATCGCTGAGCAATCATGCACCGACATCCAATCCACCTCGCGGCGCGGTGAGCCAATCCCGGCCATGCGATAGGCCTGATCGAAAGCCTGCACCTCGAAGGGGAACGGAGTATCGACCAGATGGTTGCCATGCGTGGTGGTGCTGGCAAATCCCGCCACTTCGACCGGCGCCTTGCGCAATTGCTTGGCCACTTCGGTTGAGACGACAATAATCGCCGAGGCACCATCCGAAACTGGCGAGGTGTGCTTCACCCGTTGTAGCCCGCACAGGACCGGATTGAGATCGGAGCGCAAGTAACCGGCAACGTCGTTGTAGCCATGCCGCGCGGCTTCCTCCTCCATGCTCTCCTCGGCCCACAAAGCCTTCGGATTGTTGAGCGCGTCGCGACGGCTGATGATCCCTGCGCGGTTCATTGCCTCGGCCAGATCACCGTGCGAAACCCCATACTTGCGCCCATAACTGACGATCGCTGCATCGAACGGTTGGAAACACCACCGCACAGGGATAGAAATAGGCCTGATCGCTCGCGAGCTGATTGATCGCCTGCGGCACCGCAGGATCGGGGCGGCGCAAATGCGGCGGCTGGCTGAGGTCGAAACTGCTTGCGTTGACATTGGTGCCGCCCGTCAGGACAATATCATAGGCGCCCGAGGCCACCGCCATGACCGTCAGGTGCAGTTCGATATTCGAGGTCGCGCAAGCCTCTCGCCATGGCTGATGCTCGGCTTGTTGCGCATGCCCACCCAGTCGGCCGGCGCGGTCGATCCGGCCATCTGGTTGGAAAAGCGTGAAACCGCAACCTGCCCGGCATAGAAGGCGTCGATTTCTTTGGCCTCGATCCCAGCATCCTCCATCGCCTCGATCGCGGCCATGGCGAACAGCTCGTGCTCGGTGAAGTCACGGATCGCATCGTGGCGTTGGACATTGCCCATCGGCGTGTAACCGACACCGACGATCGACACGCTGCGCGCCAGCTTTCCCATTTCCGGTCCCCTTGCGGCACATCCGCAAGAAGCAGTTATGGGCAACGCGTGGGGACTGCTCCAGGAAGGCAAGTGGCGGGTCCGTGAGTTCATACGCTCCCAGACATGCTGGATGGCGTGATCAGCGAGTTGGCGCGCGCAGGAAGACCCCGGCGGCGCGCAAGGGTGCGGCATCCTTTCTCCAGCATGAGGCCGAAAGCGTGCCAGACATGGACCATGCGCGGCCAAACTTTGAGCAGTACCGCCATCCGGCCAGTCGGGCAGCTTGAGCATCGACAGCGCACCTGTCGCCAAGATGACGTGGCGCGCGATCAAATGCTCGCCGCGATCGAACACGACGGCCCAGCACGCCGCACCCTCATCCCAACGAGCCGCAGTAAAGCGCAGATCACGCCGCGATCGCGCGCAGAGGAACGCTGGAGAAACCGAAGGCCACGTTGTTGACCACTGGCACCGGATCGCCCGCCAGTTCGAACCGCTCAATTCGCGCTGCGAGCGCCTTGAACACTGCGACCAGCTCCATCCGCGCCAGTCCTTGCCCGGCGCAGTTGTGCGGCCCCTGTCCGAAGCCAAGGTTCTGCCGTTCCTTGCGGTCGATCCAGAACCGATCGGCCTCGGCGAACTGACGCCCATCGCGATTGGCGCTGCCATAGGAAATTACCGCCCAGTCCCCCCCCGGCACCACAGATCCATCAGACAGCGCGGTGTCGCGAGTCACAAAGCGGGCGAATTTCTGCACGGGCGAGCGCATCCGCACGATCTCGTTCGCCGCGCTCATCGCAAGGTTGGGATTGGCGCGCAGCTTTTCCCACTCGCCGGGATTGGTAGCGAACAGCCATGCCCCCGAAGCCATCGCGGCAATGGTCGTCTCGAAAGCGGCAACCACATAGCCGGCGAGCATGCCGATCGCCGTCTCGCGCGTGATCTCGCCGAGATGCGAAGCTGCGATCAACTGCGCCGCATAGCCATCGGGCGCGACCCGGTTGTTGTCATAGATCTCGGCCAGCATGTCCATCATCGCCTGCATAGTGGCGAGCCCAGAAGTGGTTCTGGCTCCCGGCGGCCCGGCACCGTCCCACGCCCCTTCCGCGATATTCAGGAGGTCCGACCTGATATCGTGCGGCCAGCCGATCAGATCCATTACGATATTGATCGGCAAGTCCTGGGCAAGATCAGCAACGCCATCGAATGTTCCCCTCGCGGCCAACCGGTCGGCAAGATCTGCGGCACGGCGATCGATCGACTCAGCTACCGGCTTGAGCGCTGCAGGCCCGAGCGCCTGAGCCATGATCCTGCGCCGCAGCGTGTGCACCGGCGGGTCCTGACAAATCAGCGCTTCGTCCCAAGCCTGGTTGATGATGGAATTGAGCCCGATTCCCTTATCCGAAGAAAAACTCTTCCAATCCTTCAGCGCCGCATCGACATCAGCGTATCGGCCAATGAAGTATGCCCCGATCTTTTCCAGCCATACAGCGGATCCGAGGTTACGCAACTCGCCATAGGCAGGATAGGGATCGGCCAACGTCGCATCGCCATAGAGATCGATGCTCGAACGCGGCAGTTCATGCAAGGCCAACCGGCTCACTTCTACCATTGCGGTTCCTCCAATTTGGCAACCTTGGATGAATTACCGAGGATCAAATCACCCAGCGCATCGATCGTGCCGGGCAACCTGTTCCGTACGATTGCCGCGCCGTTTGGACGGCATTGAGGGCGAGCATCACATATGTTTACATTTTGTCAAATTTAATCGCGCTCAATCGGAGGCAACGGCCGTGCCGCAATGCTCTGCGCTTCCCGCACTTCAACCCCCAATCCGCGCAGGATTGCCGCGGCGACCTCCACTGGATAGTTCGGCGCAGCATCGCCCGAAAGGATGCTGGCGATCGCCGCCAGCCCGGTCCCCAGCACCAGATCGCGCCCCAATGCGCTTCCGGGCAAGTCAAGAACCCCGGCGTCGATCCCTTCGCGCACGGTCCGCTCAGCCTGGCGGTGGGTTTCGGCGCCGAAGAACAACCCGTCCGAACTCAGGTTGAGAATCGATCGCCCCCAGCCCGGATCGCCCGCCACTCGCCCGAGATAAAACCGGATCGCTGCCGCCGCTCGTTCGCGCGGATCGTCGAGTACCGCAATTGCCGCAGTCACCGCATTCAAGAAATCGTGGGTCAGCTCGAACCCCACCGCCTCGCGCAACTCGGCCATACCGCTGAAATGGTTGTAGAAGGTCATCCGGGTCACCCCAGCGCGCGCGGCGATGTCCTCGATCCGGACTTGCCCCGCGGCCTCCCCGCCGAACAGCTCGAACGCCGCCGCGACGATCGCCGCGCGGTTGCGCGCCCGGCGGTCGCTGTGTGGTTTGCTCACATTGGGCAAGGATGAAGCAGCCATCGGACCTGTCTGGGCATGTTCGACCCGACAGGCAACGGTTATGTGGCCGCCATCTCCTCCGCGATCAGCTTATCGAGTACCCGCCGTGCGCGGATCGCGCCGGCGTCTTCGGGGAAGATCACCGGCTTCTGCTCCCAGAAGGTGCCGGTGCCCATCCGCTGCTGCACCGCTTCGATCATTGGCAAATCCTCGCCCTCGAAAGCGCGGCGGGTGAGGTCTTTCATCATCTCGTCGAATTCGGGCGGCTCGCCGCCGTCGGGCCGGGCGAGGCCCCAGAAGTAATGCGTTGAGAATTCGGTCTCGGGTGTCAGGAAATGACCTTGCAGCGTGGTGTAGCCCTCGTCGCGCGGCCGCTCCGCCAGCGTCACTCCAAGATCGAGCAGAATGTTGCCCGGCGCATCCCATCGCAAGTCGAGCCAATGATCGGTCGGCCGCCCCTCCGCGCGGATATAGGGCTCGAAATTGGGCAAGCACGGCACCGAGGCGCATAGCGTGTCGAAATGGACGGTGCCGCCTTCCTGCCGTGCCTCGCGCGCCGCGCCTTCCATCACCCCGCCGCTGATCGTTGCGGTATGGACAAAATCGATGTGGCTGAGGTCCATCAGGTTATCGACCTCGAGCTGATAGTTGGCACACATATGGGTGTAGCCGTTGATGCTCGCCAGTTCGGGCCGGTCGAAGTAGGCGAAATCGGGCAGTAGCGCCGGATCGGCCTTGGCCGGATCGCCCATCCAGATCCACACCGCCTTACCCGCCTCGATCACCGGAAAGGCGCGGAGTTTGGCGTTCTCACGGGTGATCGCGTTGAAACGTGCGTCGATGCAGATACCCGCGTGATCGAAAACAAGCCCGTGATAGGGGCACTCGATCCGCTCCCCGTCGAGCATACCCATGCTGAGCGGGGCAAAACGGTGCGGGCAGCGATCGTGCAGCGCGGCGGGGGTGCCGTCGCCCTTACGAAACAGCATCACTGGCACGTCGAGATAGGTGCGCGCCAGCGGCTTTTCACTCAGCTCCTGGCTCCACGCCGCGGCATACCAGCAATTCATCAGATATTTGGCCATGCGCGTTATCCCTGTTTGCGGTGGATGGTCATGTCGCCATTGCGGAGCACCGCGATGCTGGAGATCAGGCCACCCTTCAGCGTGTAATCGACGAATACCCGCCCCTCGATCCAATCGCCTTCATCCAGCGGGCCGACAACGAAGTCGGGCGCATCCTTGATCGCGGTAAAGCGGGTGGTGGCATCGAGGTGCAGCGCAGTCTCGCTCGCTTCCAGTAAATGGATCGTCAGTTGCTCGCGCACCGATTGGAACATCTGTCCGTAGAAGCCAGCGATCGCATCCGGCCCCACCATCGGCGGAATCTGATCGTTGAGTACCAGCCGGACATCGGGCGTGTAGAACCGTGTGAACCGCTCGCAATCGGCGTTGGAAAAAGCCGCGACATAGGAATGAAACGCGGCGACCTGGCTGGGATGCGGACCCAGCCGGGGCAGCTTGCTCGCCCCCTTCTCGGGTGGCCAGGTCATTGCCTTAAGTTCCTTCACCTTGCCGCCATCGATCAGGTAGGTGACGAAGAATTTCACCGTCACCATGTCACCGGGCTGCAACGCGCCGAAGGGGAATTCGGGCCGCTCCTTCATCGCGTGAAAGTCCATATCGACTTCGGCGAAGATTCGGTTCTCGTCCTGCAGCACCAGTTGCGGGCGCATCACCTCGCGCACTCCGTCGTGCGCCCAGTTGAGGAAAGCGAGCAGTTCGCCCTTGCCCGCGTAATCGCGCGCGCCGCCCGAAAAGGTCACATCGTCGGTGAAAAAGCGTTCGACCAGCGCACGGTCATCGCCGGTATTGAAGCACCGCTCGTAAGCCTTGTAGTCCATCGTCAACTCTCGAAGCTACGGATCAGCGATCCGTCGAACCAGTTGCCGTGATAGGCCGGCTTCATGTGCACAGGGACCTCGACCATAGCGATCGGCCCCGCCGCAATGTTCAATGCATCGAACAGATTGAGTTCGGTCAGCAAGGTCTGAGTGTCGGTAGCGGCCTGCGCTATCCAACCCTCGCCCTCGCCCGCATCGGGGCCGCGCGGGATGAACACCGGCTCCTGCACCACCTTGGTTTCGGGCGCATTCCACTCCTCGGTGGTGCCCGCCATGAGATCGATATGCGCCATCCCACCCCGGCGCGGCCCGCCAAAGCCGAGCAGCCAGCCGTGGCGGTATTTCTTCATCCGCCAGCGATGATCGATCTTGGGAAATTCGCCGATGTAATCGGAAAGCACCTCGACATTCTCGAAGGAATCCTCGTTCGAGGCCATGTCCACGGTCCAGCGGGTGAGCTTGACCGCGCATTGGCTGGGATCGAACGGCTTGCCCCGCTCGGGGAACCACGGGAACAGATTGCCGGGCGAAACGCAGGTGTCGAAGAACACCTTGGCACCCTCGTTCCAGGCATTCATCACATGGCTGGTGAAGCAATTGGGCGCGGTGAACCAGCGCATCAGATCGGCGCTGCCGAAACGCGGCAGCACGCCGAATTGTATCTCGCGCGCGGGGTCCCAGGCGTAGTAGGTTTCGCCGCGCTTCACCGCTTCCTCGCCCACCCCCATGATCGGCACCACCGGGAAGGCGATATAGTCGCGGGTCACCCCGCAATCGTGCAGTTCGGCAAAATAGGGCAGTTGGAACTCGGCACTGTGAACGATGCGCCCGGAGGGATCGACCTCGAAATAGATCGCATCCCTGGTGAATTCGCCTTTGGTGGCAAAGGCGAACCCCACCATGTTGCCGCTTTCGGGATCGAGCGCGCAATGCGCCGAGCAGGTCGGGCTGGTCAGCGTGCCGCGGAAATCCCAGCGCCCGATCGTCTCCAGCGTCAGCGGATCGAGCGCCACCGGCCGCGCGCCCTCCCAGAAGGCCAGCAGCACCCCGCCGTGGATCAGGACATTGGTGTTGGCGAGGTCGCGCGGCACTCCGGCAATCGCCGTGTCGTCGGAGAAGTAGTTGCGGTATTTGCCCATCAGCGCCCGGCCAGCGGCACGTTCCTTCAGGAAGCGTTCGCTTCTGACATAGCGGCTCTTGAGGCTGACCTTGCCCTGCTTGAAGCGGAAGCGGGATACCATGCCGTCGCCGTTGAACGGAATGTCATCGGCAAAGCGCGGCGGGAACTGGTGATCGGCGGCGACGCGGTAAAAGCCGCCGTCGATCTCCGTGGGAATTTCGCCCACCACCTCAAGATCGTCGATGTCCAGTTCGGCGCGGCCAGGCGCGTTGACCCCGGTGAAAAACGGACCCTCGGGAAATTTGACCATCGCATCCTCGCATGTGTCGGGGCGTCAAGGGCGCGCCGATTCTCGTGTTGACCGCGTTTATCCGGCGCTCTAATATCGTTGTCAAGACATCGATGTTTACGCAACGGTACCGGGTGAGAGCATGGCCAAAGGAGTAGTACAAGCGATCGAACACGAGGCGCACCGCTTCGACGATCTGGTCGCGGTCCGGGTGGTGCGGATTTCCGAAGCACTGGCGCGCACCGCCACCCGCACGATCGAGGCGCGCTGGGGCCTCGCCAATACCGACCTTCGGATGCTCAATACGCTCGATGGCGAAATGGACGGTCTGCCGGTGAGCGAGATCGCCCGGCGCGTCCATGTCGACAAGGGCTGGGTCAGCCGCAGCCTGCGAGCGCTGGAACAGCGCCAATTGGTCGAGCGGCGTGCCGATCCAAAGGACACGCGCCAGATGCTGGTGGTACTCTCCGCCGAGGGTCGTGCCAGACTCGACGAGGTGCGCCCTTATGTGCTGCGCAGCGAAGCGCGGATGCTCGACGGAATCGACGAGCAGGTGTTCAAGGCGATGCTCGACCGGCTCGAAGCCAACGCCACCGCGCAGCTTGAGGCGCTGGGATGAGCTTCTATCGCTACCGCCGCGCGCTCAACACGCCCGAATTCCGTGGTGCGCGCCAGCGCACCCGGACCAGCGAGAGCCGTCCCGGCATCGCGATTGAACGCGACATCGAAATTCCCACCCGCTTCGGCTTCCCGCTCTATGCCGATCTGTTCCAGCCCAGCAACGCCACCGCGCCAGTCCCGGTGCTGATCGCCTGGACCCCTTATGGCAAGCACGATCCCGCCCCGCTCCATTCGCGCTTTCCCACCTGCGGGGTGGAGAAGGAATGGCAGAGCGATCTCACCATCTTCGAGGCGCCCGACCCCGCCTATTGGTGTGCGCACGGTTATGCCGTGCTGACCATCGACATCCCCGGCGTGTGGTTTGCCCGCTCGCCCGCGCATTACTGTGCTCCCCAAGAAGCCGAAGCCTTTGCTGACGCGATCGAATGGGCGGGAACGCAAGCCTGGTCGAACGGCAAGGTCGGCACTTCGGGCGTGTCCTACCTCACCGTGATGCAATGGCGGGTGGCCGAGTTGAACCCGCCGCATCTCGCCGCGATCAATCCGTGGGAGGGTTGGACCGACACCTACCGCGAGGTGGTCTATCACGGTGGAATTCCAGAGACCTGGTTCTGGCCGCAGATCCAGACCCGCTGGGGCGCATCGGATCACCCAATTGAGGACCTATGGGCCGAAACCGCCGCGCATCCTTTCCTCGACGCGTTTTGGGAAAGCAAGGCCGCACAGCTCGAGAAGATCAAGGTGCCCGCCTTCGTGGTCGGGAGTTGGAGCGATCATGCGTTGCACACTCGCGGCACGCTCGAGGGATATCGGCGAATAGGGTCTGAGCAGAAGTGGCTCGAAGTGCATGGCCGCAAGAAGTGGGCGCATTATTACGATCCCGCCAGCGTCGAACGCCAACGCACATTCTTCGACCATTTCCTCAAAGGCACCGTACCCGAACCCGATTGGCCCAAGGTGCAGATCGAACTGCGCGAACGCTATGGCAAGGCCCGGATACGCGAAGCTAGCGCCTGGCCGCTGCCCGAAATCGAGTACCCGCGTTTCCATCTCGATGCCGCGAATGCATCGATGAGCGTTGCCCCGCCCACCGCGCAGACCTGCGCCAGTTACGACAGCCTCGACGATGCCGGGGAAGCCGTGTTCGATCTGACTTTCAGCCGTGATACCGAAATCGCAGGTCACGCCGTGCTGCATCTCCACGTTTCCGCTGACGAGGCGGACGACATGGACCTGTTCGCAATACTCGAAAAACTGGATGCCGACGGCCAAGAGGTACCTTTCGCTCACTACGCGGTATTCGAGGATGGTCCGGTCGCACTCGGTTGGCTGCGGCTGTCGCAGCGCGAACTCGATCCCGAACGCTCGACCCCGTTCCTCCCGGTACTGGCCCATCAGCGCGAACTAAAGGTCCAACCGGGCACGATCGTTGCAGCAGACATCGAAATTCTTCCCTCTGGAACCACGTTCGCCGCTGGGGATACCCTGCGCTTGCGGGTTCGCGGGCGCGACGGGCGCAACTATCCGCTGCCGATGCTCTATGCTCGGCACGAATCCTCAGTAAACTGTGGCACACACCGTATCTGGTGCGGAGGTGACACCGATAGCTGGCTGCAACTGCCGATTCTCCCGCCAATCGCGTGAACGCGCGGCGGGGCATATCATCGTCGTCTGTCCGCATCTTCCCAAGTGGCGCCAGATCTCGAACCCCTTGACAAGCCTGGCGCTTGCTCCCGCCTTTTTTGGCGCCAATTTCACCCTCATCACGACACCCTCCGAGCATCTCGCCACCTGGAAGCCGGTTTGATCGTCGACAGCCACCTCGCTGGCGCAAAGTTGTCCTGCGCCACGTCCACCCGATTTGAATCCGCCGAAACCGCCAGCTTAAAACGGTGTTTGATCTCCGTGGCCTTGGGCCAACGAACATGCACTGCAAATTATGATCGATTTTTTAAACTATCGCATGGATACCAGTAGCTTAACAGGCCAAGAGTGCTATAGAAACTCTTTCCCGGCATGGTCCTCAAACAGTTCAGCGGACCGAACATAGCCGAGCAGCACTTCAACCTTCTTGTGTCGCGACACTTCCTGCATTTTCGCCAGGGTCGCGCCGCTCCGTGACGCCTCGGTCAGGAACCCTGCCCTGAGCGAGTGCCCGGCCACCGTGCCCGGATCGAGCCCGGCCCGCGCCGCATATTTCTGAATGAGCCGCGCCACCGAGCGATCCGACATGGGCTGATCTGTGCGCCGGCCCTGCGGGTCGATCCGGGTGAACAGCGGCCCTGCGCTGGTGCCCCGCACCGCGAGCCAGGCCTTGAGCCGCTCGACCGGCCTCAGCTTGCGCCCGGAGGGGACCGCGATGACCTGACCTTCCCCGTCCTGGTCGGTCTTCGACACCCGCACCGTGAGCCGCAGCCCCTCGTTCACCCAACCGACATCGCGCAGTTCGAGCGCGACCAGTTCCGAGCGACGCAACGCCGCCGCCAGACCCAGCGCCAGGATCGCCCGGTGTGAACGGACAGAATAGGCTGCAGTCTGCTGCACGTGCGAGACTCTGCTGAAAGACAGAAATCCCTGCAGCGCTGCTGCCAGATATGGCTCACCATCGGTTCAATCCGCCGCTATTTTCGCAAATCGGCCATGCCGAGCTCCTGCCACATCCAGGTAAAATCGAAGGTCGCCATGGGATCGCCCGTCTCGCGCGACTTGGCCGAACCGTTCTCTAGATATTTGAGCCACTCCGCCACTTTGGACCTCCCGGCCTTGGTGCGGGCCAGCGCGCGCGGTGTCCGGTCACGCAGCATCGGAACCGGATGATCGAGCGCCTTGGCATATTCGCGGGCCAGCATCTCGTGAACCACACGCTCAATTTCCTCGGGCGGCAGGTCCGGCCCTTCGTCCCGTCCACCATTCCCCGCATCGTCAGCAAGCATTTGCGCCAGTGTTCGGATTTCGGTCAGCGGCGGGCCGATCCGCTCGCCCAGCCATTCAGCCATCGTTGCCCTCGCCACCTCGGCGCGCTCGGCGCTGTTGACCTCAACCACCAGTTGCCGCCCCTTCAGTTCGACATTGGCGAAGACCGGCGTGCCGTCGTCCATGGTGGTGGCAATGGCCTGTTTGCCCCTGCCCGGCTTGCGCGCGGCGGCCTTCGGCGCCAGCCAGTTCCAGAAGCTGTCGCTGGCCGGCTCCAGCCATGCGGCGGCATCGAGCATGCGGGTCACGGTCTGCCGGTTCGCACCCTTGGCCAGCGGGAAGACGATCCGATGAAACACCACGTCCTCGCCATCGGCGTTGACCAATTCGGGCAAGCCAGTCGCTGCCTGCATGCCCAGCGCATCAAGCAACCAGACGCCGGTGAACAGCGGCGCGCTGGAGCCGAGCAAGGCGCCCTGATCCGGCGCGCCAGCTTCGGCTTCCAGGCGGGCAAAGCTGGCGATCAGCTCGGTGCTGGCGTCCGGCCCGAACGGCAGCAGGGCGCCAGAAATCCCCCATCGCCCGTTCACCTGGACAACTCGCGTTGCAATTCTGTCCCAATTGACGAGCGTCCGGGTCGCGCTGCGCTCGATGACCGTGACCGGTTCGCCTTCCCGCAGCAGATCGGTGAGCCGCATCGACTGGCCCGGCACGACCTCGCTGACCTCGTAGAGAGACATCGCTGCGCCGCGCAGCGCCCGCATATAGGCCTTGTCCGGAGCCTTTTCGCTCCAGCCCCGCCGCTTGAGATAGGTGTCGACGAGGTTGCAGCCGTCCTCCCAATCATCGCGGCCCATCAGGTCCTCGAAAGCGCAGCCCCACAGAGGCCCTTCCCAATGGTGGCCCACCGCGTCGAAAATCGCCTCGGGTTCCAGGCCTGTTGCCGCGCAAACCGGATCGAGATGCAGCGCCAGGATGGCGTCAAGCCGTTCGTCCCACGGCGCGCGCTCGGCAAACCGGATGAGCCCGCCAAGATCGTGACCGGCATTGCTCTTCGACATTCGATCCCACCCTTTCCCTATACTGCCTGCGAGGCAGACCCCAGGCTACCTGCCGTCAAACCCTGCGACCCGCCAGCAGCCGCGCGGCCGCATTGGAGGCGGGCGCAAGCCGGCGGCCATAGCGCAGCGCGGTCCCGACCGAGGACCAGCGCAAGGCCTGGGCAATCGGGCCGGCATCCTCGCCGCTGGCGAACAGGTCCTGGGTCAGCCCCACGCGCAGCGAATGCGTGCTCAGGCCGCCCAGCGCAATCTCGAGATCCTCGCCCATCAGATCGACCAGCCCCATGTCCGCCGCCGCCAGCGCCCGCTTGCGGATGATCGACCGCACCGCCGCCACGGTCAGCGCGGTGTCGCCGACGACGTAGGTGACGCTGGCTTGCCGCGCGGGAATGGCCGCCATGCGCTCACGGTCAACGCCGGCGTTGTAGGCGAGATCGGCGATGGCGAGCGCCCGGCGGCCGGGGTGGCCCTTGGTGCGGATCACCCCGACGCGGCGGTACAACGGTCCGGTGCGGATCGCGGCAGCCTCGCGCCAGAGAGCGATCCGCCGGACGGTTTCAGGAGACACCCAGACAGAGGCCCCCTGCCCTTCCTGATCGGTCTTCGAGCGATCGATGTCGAGCAGGCCGCTGCCATCGTCCTGGACTTCGAGCGCCTCGACCCTCGCCTCCAGAATTTCCGACACGCGCAATCCCGCATCGTAGCCGAGCGACAGCAGCGCCGCATCGCGCAGGCCCGGAAGGTCGGTTCCGCAGGCTTCCATCAGCGCCGCCAGCGTGAATCCCTTGACCGGAGCGTTGCCGATCGCTTCCCCGAGCCGCAATCCGGCGGCCTGCCGCTGGGCCTTGCCCTGGCGGCGGCGCAGACCCTTCATCGCGTCGCGGACCAGCGAACTCGATACGGCGCTGGGGATTCCAAGCAGTCCATGCACCGTCGCCAGCGTCGCCAGCTTGCGGGCGATAGTCGCGGGCTTCTGGTTACTGGCCTCAAGATGGTCGATCCACTCGGCAATGCGCTCGGCCGAAGCGGGGAGACCAGCTCCGGCCTGTTCGCTCGCGAACAGGGTATAGCCTTCAAGATCGCAGGTCATCGCGCGCAGTGTCGCCGGGCTGCGCGCCTCGAGCGCCTTGGTGAAATTGACCTTGGCCACGGCGGTATCGCCATCGACCAAGCTGGAGAGGACGGCGACGAACCGTTCGACCGTCGTCAAGCCCGGCCTCGCCCGGCGCTTGGGCAGACGCGCTTCGCTGGGGCCAAGCACCGTGACGACCTCGCCTTCGGGCACTGGCGTCCTATCGGAAAGGCTGGTTGGCGATGCCAAGACCAATTTGCGCTTCATCGGGGCCGAATACCATGGCGAAACGGCCATGTCACTATATGTAATCTCCCATTATCATTAGTGCACTTCAAAGCCCTAACAGCTATGGTACAGTTAACTCCAGTTTGCTAGGCCTGTGTCGATGGCGAATTTCGAAGCCCATTTTGCCGGATTCCATCCGCTCCAGGCGGACGAAGACGCATCGCCCGAAGCGCTCATGCTGGCCCGCTCGCGCGCCGCGCTTGCCTGGGGCCGATTGCAGGGTCTGGTAGCACATCTCGAGCCCGGCGTCGCCGATCTGCTCGCCGCCAGCGTCATTCATGCACAGCTGCGTGATGCCCTATCCCAAGCGGGCCACGCCGGCGCCGCAGCAGAGATCGACCTCTGGCTTTGCGGCCTTGCCGCGCCTCCGGCCGAAGGCCCGCACGTCTTCGCGGATCCCTGGGGAATCACGCATGCGATCCTCACCGAGCTGTCGCTCGCCCGCTGGGAGCCGATCGCGCGGGCTGCGCAGCGCCTGCGCGCGGCGGCCGGCCCGGATCGCGGGTGCGCCGGCCCCGCCGACCCGCTCTCGCCGCGCGAGGCGATTGCGCTCGCTGGCCAGCTGGCCAGTGACGCGGTCCCGCACAGCGACAGCACCTGGCCGCTCGTGGCCATCGACCACCTCCACGCTGCTGCTGCGGCATCGACCGAATTCGCCCCGAGCGAGCCCGACCAGTGGCTGCTCGACCTTCCAGGTGGGCCGATGGCCCTCGCGCAGCCGCGCGCCAGAACGCCGCTCTGGGCGATCGATCTCGTGGCCGGTGCAGCCCTGTCGGGGTCCGCGCCCGGCACAGTCCCCCTCCCCTGCCCCGGCGCGCTGCGCGCCGAGGCGCTGGCACCCTGGCTATGGCCGCGCGAACGCGGCATTCTGGTCGCCGAGGCGCTCGAATCTAGCGCGGAGCGGCTCGCAAGGCTGGTTGAACAGGCCCGGACGCGCCATCACCACATGACCTCCACCCTTGCAGACCTGCGCTCGAATTCGCGCGCGCCCCTGCTCTACACCCTGCTCGCAGGGTTCGGACCCTTGCGCCCGGGCCAGATCGAGCGTGCCCTCCACCTGTCCAAGAACGGCGCGCGCGAACTGGTCAAATCGCTGAAAACTGCGGGCCTTGCCGAGATCGAGCGGCATCGCGGTCAGGTCCTGATCCGTGCGAGCCTGGCGGGCGGCACGGGACGCGAGACAGATCCAGGAGTGGACCTGTCTCCCGTGCTCTCGGCTGAAAGCCTCGCCGAATTCGACGACGCCATGGCCGCCATCGACCGGCTGCTCGCCCGCTCGAATGGGTCGGCGTCGAAAGAATGACCTGGCAGGTCGAGCACAATGCGAAACGCGGGATGGGCAAAGCGCCGGGTCAACCGCTTGTGGAGCAGTCCCGGATTTCCAAGGCAATCCTCCCACGGATCGGGGCGCCCGGTCGCTGCGGGGACGAAATCGTCGGCCAATCCGCACTGCTTCAGGAAGAACAGGGCATCCTGGAACCCGCGCAAGCAGCTGAGCGGAGATTTCGCGGCACTGGCAAGCTCGGCTGCGTAGCGGCGGCGTACCTCGCTCGCCAGGACCTCGCGCTGTCGGCGCACCACTTGCGCCGCATGCACCGCAGGGTAGCCCAGCCAGGCCTGCTCGAGCTTCTGTCCGGCGACCTCCAGCACGCGGCGTTTGCGGTCAAGCTCGCGCTTCCCCACCGCTGCGATCGCGGCCGCGAGATCGGCCAGGCCGGGCACCGCGCCGCGAGCGGCTCGCCTTACCGGACCACGCGCCGGCTGCGCATCGAAGCGGAACGTGCGGTCCATCCGTTCGGCTTCTTCCACATTGCTGCTGTGCAGCGCCGCCAGCAACAGGTGGCGCGAAGGCGCAATATGGAACCGGTTGCCGATCAATGCCGCGATGTATCGCTTTGAAAACGCGTAAGAGCTGGGTTCACTGCCACACAGATGGGCACGGGAAATAACGAGATTCCAGGCGAGGCGAGTGCTGACCAAAGTAAACCGCGCCATCTGCTCGCGTGTCCGCTCCACCGTCTCCTCCAGCAGCCGCTGCGCCGCCATCGAGCGCCCCAGCGCCATGATGCCCCGAAGATCGATTAGCAGCAGATCATGGCGCTCGCAGCGCAGGGTAACGCGCAGGATCCAGCTCCGCTCAATCCGCCACTGCGCGCCGCTTTCCAGCCAGTCGAGCCAGCATTGCGCGCACCCGATCGAGCGCAGCGCCGGGGGCAGCAGGTCGCCGCGGGGACACCCCACGAAAGTCCGCAGAATGGCCTTCTCCGGCAGCGCCGGGGCCCAGGCCAACCGCTCGACTATGACCCTGCGCCGCTCTGCGGTGCCATCGGCTAATGAGGCCAGGTCACAGGTAGCGAGGGCTGTCTCGATGCCGAGATGGCTGAACAGCGCCTTGCGCGTGGTTTCATGCCGCGCGGCCAGACGATGCAGCCAGGATTCAAAGCATTCCCCCGCCAGGGGCCTGACCCGGAAGGCCAGCGGCTCGATCTCGGCTCTGCCCTGAGCGGCGCCCATCCCGGCGCTCAATCCGGGCTATAGGGGGTAAAGAGCTGCAAGGCCTCGCTGATATCGTCGTGCGCTACCAGCACGCGATCGTGCCGCTTGGCGACCTTTGCCGACCAGTGCAGGATCCGTTTGAAATTGCCGGTTACCCCGCCGCTTTCGCGCCAGATCCGCTCGGCGAACGCGGGCTCGGCGAGATGTTCGGGCTCGGCCATGTCCATGCCCATCGCCAGCGCCCGGATCAGGCGCTGCGACGGCTCTCCCGGCTCCCACAGCGGCAATCTGAGCATGATCGAACGAAAGGCGAGTTCGACATCGTCGGCGAAGATCTGGCGGGCGACATCAAGCCCGGCCACGACCAGCGGCACGTTGCCAGCGCTCATCAGAAAGCGGAAGGCATCGAGCGTATCGCGCCGCGCGACCCCGCTGGCGGTCAGGATCACATGGACATTGTCGATCGCGACCAGCCTCGTCCCCTGCGCGGCCAACAGATCGACCACCTTGAAATCGGCGGTTTTGTGCGTGTTTGTCCGGATCGGCCAGCCCTGCTTCCAGAGCAGCGCCAAGTTGATCTTGAGCGAGGTCGGGCTTGAGGGAATGACCGTGCGCAGCACGGGTTGGTACCGGGCCTCGCCCCAATCGGCGGGCTCGGGCAAGGCCTCGGTCAGACGCCGCTGCGCCTCGCGCAGGATCGAGGTCTTGCCCATGCCGGACTGGCCGGTGAGGACGATGCAGGTCGGTCGTTCTTCCGGATCGTCATGCGCAACCTCGACGATGGTCTCGACGGCGTTGCGGGCTTCGTCGAAGTCGATCCAGAATGTGGATAGGTGCCCCGAGGGCTGCGCGGTGGTGACCGCGCTCACGGGCGCACCTTCAGCCAGGTATCCTCGCCCAGTTCCCCCACCGATTTCCACTGAACCGGCTGTTTTAAAAGCTTTTCAGGCGTCCGCAGGTCCGCGAGCGTAAGCCCCTCCCCTTCGCGCCGCTTTGCCCGCCGTCGCGCCTCCTTGGTGCGAACCCGCGCCTGATGGATTTCCTGGTTTGCCGCTGCGATGGCGCGGGCCGTCGCCGCACGGCCGCCATCGGCCTGGTAGCCGCGGCCCAGGGCCCTCACCTTGGCCCTGGCGGCTTCCCAGTCCGCCTCCCAGACATCGGGATACTGGCCGATAACCGCCATTTGCACGAAAGAGCCCTCGAGCTCGGCATAGACATGCTGGATCGTCCGTTCGTCCCAGCTGACCTCGATCTTCTGGCCTATCCGCTTGCCGAGCGCCGGGTGCCAGTAATGGCGATGCTTGATCTGGATGCCCCGGGAATGGACCGTCAGCGACTTCGACGGCAGAAATTGGCGAAAAAGCTCGTCCGCATTACACGAGACCGGGAGCAAGGGACCATGGCGCGCTGCCTCGCGTTCCCACATCTGCGCCGGGCACAACCCGCCGAGCGCGGAATGCGGCGTGTGATGATAAACCGCGATCTGGCACAGCAGCCAGCGCTCGAATTCCGCAAGGGTCATCGCCGCTTCAGCCTCGGCGTCGTAGTCATCGCGCGCAGACACGTTCGATCCCGTAGCACCCGGCAAAAGTCTCAGTTTTCCGACCATTGTGCCGATCAGCCGCTCGATATGGCCACCCAGATGGGCCGGGCCGGGTTTGCGGACATCCGGGTCGATGCCATTGCGCACGCAGGCCCGCCGAAACGACTCCGAGCGATGCGGCTTGGCCTGATCGGCATGCAGGCGCCGGAACAGGCCGAACATCGGGTAGCTGACATCCACACCCAGGTGTTCAAGCACCGGTTCCTTGGGCAGCAGCGCGCTCGCGACCGCCCTGCCGCACCGGAAAATCGAAGGATCGCCGAAGCTGACATAATAGCCGAGTATCGCACGGGTCCAGATTTCAATCAGGAACGTGATCCACGGCCGTCCGAGCTCTTCCCGCCGCAGGCTGTCGACCAGGATAACGTCCCCCCTGGTATGGTCCATCTGGACAAGATCGAGGAAACCATCGCTGCGGTATTCCCCAGGGTGCGCTTCATGCGCGCTGCGGGTCTTGGAGCCCATGCTGGCCTTGGCCCACACACTGCTCGGAATCTCGGCCAGCAGCCGCTCGATTGTCTTCTCGCTCGGGATCAAATCGGCGGAAAACCGGTGCTCTCCGTTATCTGCATGGAGCAAGCCCCATATTTGCCTAGCCGCTTCAGCGCGGTTCGGCGGCACCATCTTAAGCGCGATCTTGTTGGTCAGCGCATCAATGGCGCTTCTCACCACCGGGTCGATCCGATGTGAGCCGGGAGGCGGTCCTCGGGGCTTAGGTGCAAGCGATTCGGCAACCGGATGCGCCCGATACCGCGCGGCCAATGTTCGGATCTGGCGCTCCTTCAAACCGGTGGCTTCGCAAATAGCGGCAATCTGCGCCGCCGTCACCGGCCCGGACACCGAAATATGCCTTCGGAAATGCGGGAACAGTGCCAATCCCGCCTCGAGGGACTTGAGGCTGCGCTTGGGTGCAGGAGACGGCATTCGCTCAATCATACGATTGGCTCCGCTGTAGATTCCCCTGTATCGTCAAATGTAGCATAATCTGTCCGGCCATGCGGCGTGGAAACGTGCTGCGACAGAGTTATGCGTATTTGAGTCATCCTATCCTATTGATTAAACGTCCTTTTTAGAATTGCAGTCTTTTCTGTCGGCTGACAGCTGTGGGTTGTGCATATCCGCGATTATCCCTTCGAAAACATGGGTCTGGAGCACAACCCGGGCCTGGACGCCGGCGAGCTGATGCGCAGCTGGCAGGCCGAGGAACGCCGCGACTTCCTTTCCTGGGTCAGCCGGCGCGCGCCCCCTCCCCTCGCCCAAGCCTCGCAGCTCGCCATGGCGACCAAAGGCGTGAACGAGAGCTTTGCCCGGGCCTATGCGCCCGCCGATCACGCACTGGAGCGCCTCGACGCGCTGCTGCCCGCCAGCGATCCCATTGCGACGCTCGCTACGCTCGTTGATCAACTGCGGACCGAGGAGATCGACTTTCTTGAGGGCGGGACCGAGGTCCATGAGTTTGGTGGAGCGACATTCCACCGCCCTGCCCCGCGCGGCGCGGCGTGGGCGGCCTCGCTCGCCGTCGCCATACGCCCTCAGGTGTTCGGACTGGGCACTGCGCCGCTGGCGCTGGCCGGGCTGCTCCCCCGCTCTGTGTTTCGCGCCGAACCCGAATATCCGATTGCCACATTGCTGAGGGCTGCCGCGGGTTCTGCGGCTCACTCGGCAGGGCAAGACCTCGAATATCTCCACTTAGGTCTCGGACACGGCCTTGAGCGCCTGTCGGGGCGCTACGCCTCCTCGCGCGCGCGCGATGCCTGGGGACTGCTGCTGGGGCTGGGGCCTCTGACCCGCGCTGAGCTCGCCCGTGCGCTCGATGTGACCGCGCGTACGGCCTCACAGGTTGCCTTGGCGCTCGAGCAGGCAGAGTTGGTTGCCCCCCCGGCCCCGGAGCGACCACTGCACCCATTGTTGCCCGGGGCGCTAGGCGTCTTAGACACGTCTAATAGTCAAAGAGCGCCTCTCGACTGAACGTTTCTATTGGGCTATGGCGCGATAGTCGTTCAACTCGCCGACTTGGGGTCATTATGAATTCAGAAGTCACCCGCATTGCTGAAATGGCTGAAGCCGGCGAGAAGATGATCGAGCGGCTTCGCCGACAAGCATTCCTTCCCGAGAGTCGCAAAGAGCTCTCGGTTCGCTACGGTATTGCCGAAGCGGCTGCATTGCTAGGCTGCTCAACCAACCGTATCCGAATGGCTGAGGATGACGGGCGACTGCCTCCTCCCCCGCCGACAGAAAACGGCCGTCGACCAGGCTATTCCATAGATGCCCTACTCCACATGCGCGAAGTTCTCGGCGCTTCCCCTGCCCGTTCGCCCCTCGACAACCCTGCGATAGTCGCAGTTCAGAACTTCAAGGGCGGTGTCGGAAAATCGACCGTTACGACCCACCTCGCGCATTACTTCGGCGTTCAAGGCTACCGCGTTCTCGTTGTCGATTGCGATAGCCAAGCCACGACGACGACACTCTTCGGCTTCAATCCGCACTTTAACATCACGCGTGAACAGACGCTCTATCCCTACCTCTCGATCGATCCCACCCAGACAGACCTGCTTTATGCCGTTCAAAAGACCCCCTGGCCCAATGTTGACCTAATTCCTTCAAATCTCGAGCTTTTCGACGTCGAATACGAACTGGCTGCATCTGGGGCAGACGGTGGTTCTGTGCTGGCATCGCGCTTTCGCAAGCTCAAACGAGGCCTGCAGGATCTCGCGCGCGATTACGATGTCGTGATTCTTGATCCGCCACCCGCACTCGGAACAATCAGCCTGGCAGTCATGCAAGCAGCCAACGCCCTGCTGGTTCCTATGGCCGCCACGACGCCCGACTTTTGCTCGACAGTTCAGTTTCTCTCGATGATGGACCAGGTCACCTCGCAGCTCGCAGACGCAGGCATCGAAGTCGCTTACGACTTTATCCGCCTAATTTGCTCGAAGTTCGATTCAAACGATCCAAGCCACGCCATGGTCCGACAGATCATGGAGCAGACCTTTGGCCCCGCACTACTGCCAGTTCCAATTCTCGAAAGCGCCGAAATCAGCCACGCGGCCCTTCGTATGATGACGGTTTACGAGCTTGAACGGCCGATTGGTACGCCGCGGACACACAAGCGATGCCGCGCCAATCTCGATGATGCGATGGCCCAGGTGGAGGCATTGGTCCGCCGTGGATGGGGCATAGCCGCACCAGCGACAGCGCAGGAGGTGGTCAATGCTTAGTGGGGCGACATCTCCTGCGATTGACGTCCAACCCGCTTCCATCTTTCAGGAACACGAGGATGGAGGGGAACGCTGATGGCACGAAAGCAAAGTGACTACTTGGCTGGACTCCTGGCCGATGACGCGCCAGTGAGTGCGGACGTCACCCCTGCCCTTCCGCTTAGGGAGGATGATGTTCCGTCTACAGCTGCACAGCCCCGGACCGCGAGCCGGGCTGGATTGAGCTTGCTTGGGCGCGAAAGTGCACTTGCGCGCGTCGCGTCAGGCGAAGTTAAGCAGGTGACGCAACTCCAGCTCGATCCGTCTCGGGTTCGTCTGTGGGCGGGCAATGCCCGTATGCAGTCTCGCTTGTCAGAGGCCGCCGTTCAGGACCTGATTGACTCCATCGTAGCGGAAGGTGGCCAGAAGGTAGCGGTTGTGGTTCGCCACGTTTCTGGCGACCCCGATCACGACTACGAAGTTGTAGCCGGCACGCGCCGCCATTTTGCCATCAGTTGGCTACGTGCGAACAGCTATCCGGACATGAAGCTTCTCGCGCAAGTCGCCGACTTGGATGACGAGGCCGCATTCCGCCTTGCCGACGTTGAGAACCGCGCCCGTAAGGACGTCTCGGATATCGAGCGTGCCCGTAACTATGCAGCTGCGCTCGAAGCCCATTATGGCGGCAAGGCCGTTCGAATGGCTGAGCGATTGAAGGTATCCAAGGGCTGGTTGTCCAAGATGCTGAAGGCTGCCGCGATTCCTGACAACGTTCTGGCGGCCTTCGCCAATCTCGGCGAGCTCACTTTGAACCCCGCCTATGCTTTGGCAACTGCGCTCGATGATCCGGCCAGGGCAGAGGCAATTCGCAAGGAAGCTTCGGTCATAGTCAACGAGAATGAGGGCGCTTTGTCTGGCGATCCCCCTCCCCTGTCCGGCAGTGTAGTTCTCAAGCGACTTATGGCGGCAACTGCAGTTAGTCCGGTGCCTGCCAAGGCTTTGGACATGCAAGTCCAGGGACGATTTGGAAGGCCAATTCTGACACTGAAGGCGGTTACGCGGCAGGGAGTAACTCTTCACCTGCCCACCGGCGCTGGCGCGGATGACAAGCAGTTACAGGAGGCCCTTCAGGCAGTTCTCGATATGCTGCGAGATAACGGGGTTTCGCTGGCTTGACCCCCCTCCCCCTACCTTCTCGAAAAAGTTTCCTCGAGGAAACTTTGCCATGAGCAAGTCGGCCGAAGGTCCGGTTGGCAAGGCCAATCGGCGCGCCATCAACGAGCAATTCGACCTCTTTCTCCCGTACATCGTCGATCTCCCGCTGCGCGACCAGCGAGAGATGATGGAACGTCCGTTCTTCAGTCTGGCGAAAACCAAGCGAACAAGACCCATCGAGTACTCCTCTCCTGATGGAAAATTGTGGGTCAATGTCTCTGCGAACCCCAGCTACGGCATGGCGACCATATGGGACGCCGACATTCTCATCTACTGCGCCTCAATGCTCGCGGACATCCAACGCCGCGGGATCAACGACGTCCCGCGGACGCTGCACATCATGCCATACGATCTGCTGAGAGCAATCGGTCGGCCTACAACGGGCCGCGCATACGAACTGCTGGGACAAGCCCTAGACCGACTTGTCGCGACGACAGTGAAGACGAATATTCGGGCAGAGAACCGACGCGAGGCGACATTCAGCTGGCTTGATGGTTGGACCCAGCTTGTCGATGAGCGTACCGAGCGATCGCGCGGCATGACATTGGAGCTTTCAAACTGGTTCTGGGAAGGCGTCCTGATGAAGGGCGGCGTCCTCTCTATTGATCGTGCCTATTTCGATATTACGGGCGGCCGCGAGCGCTGGCTTTACAAGGTGGCGCGAAAGCATGCCGGCGGGGCTGGGGAGGCGGGCTTTGCTATCTCCATGCCCACACTCTTCGAGAAGAGCGGCGCGGAGGGCGAGTATCGCAGGTTCAAGTTCGAGATCCTAAAGCTCGTCGAGCGGAACGCGCTGCCTGGGTATGATTTGATTCTTGAGCACGCTCCGAATGGCGGGGAACCGGCTATTAGGATGCGGCGCAACGATTCCAAGCTCGACCCTGAAGCCGGAAACCCTGCACCGCTGGCGTCAGCCGTTAAACACCCAGAAGTTTCCTCCAGGAAACCTCTAGGACATCACGCGCCAAAATTGGCTAACTCGACTAGTGAGCCGCAGCCAAGCGAACCATTGTTTGACGCAAGCACGTTGATCCGGAAATCCGTGGCGGGGCTCTCTGATGCAGCAAACCGCGGCTTCATGGCCGATGATACAATTACTCTACTTCGGAGCGAATGTCCGGGCTGGGATCTGTACGCTCTGCATGCCGATTTCGAGACTTGGGTTGCAGGCTCCGTAGAACGCACACCTGCCAATTGGCAACGCGCCTTCATTGGCTGGGTACGACGCCACCATGAGAAGCATCGGCACGAATTGAAAGGTGGCTGAACCTCGCACCGAATAATGGCGCGGGGCATCATCAGTCCGAATTTAGTCGCGATCCAACTCGATCCTCCGCCACCATCACCAGCCCGTTCCCGTTGTGTCGTGCCAATCCGGCCATGTGCCGCACCCTCGACATTCCAATCAGCGTTTTGAAGGAGTTCGACTCACACCCGCATAAAAGTGATTCAATTCACAGCCAGCATCACCGTTGTTTTCCACTCGCTCGACACATCGGGAACATCAACCGTCCTACCGTCGATCCATCAGGAACGAACAACCGACACTACGGGAACGCAACTCTCGCCACATCGGGAACGATCCATAGACCTTTCAGGAACAGCTGTTTCGATGCGACTCGTGGATTTGCAACGATTCCAACACCGTCGGCGGGGGCTTAACTATCTAACATATTTATGAAACCCTCTAACCAATCCCGAAGTTTCAATTTCGATTTATGATTGAGTGAAGGAGGTCCCCGAGGGCTCAGTTCTTCAAACATTAGATAGTTCTATGCAGATCACGTAGAACTGGGTAAAAGCCATAAACATGGATCCAAGACGCAATCCCTTTGCCCCAGGTGCAGGCAGCAGGCCACCAGAGCTCGCAGGTCGCGAAGCCGTTCTTGAGAGTGTCGCCATAGCCCTTGATCGAATTCGTAGTGGTCGACATGCTCAAAGCACGATTCTTCTAGGCCTCCGTGGCGTAGGCAAAACCGTCTTGCTCAACGAGATGCGAAAAGCTGCAAACGGCGTTGGTATCGAAACAGTTCCAATCGAAGCGCCGGAGGGGCAATCCCTTCCAACCATGCTCGTACCAGCATTGCGCACAGCATTGCTCAAACTGGACCGCGGGCAAGCCGCCATGACCCTCGCCAAGCGAGGGCTGGGTGCATTGGCTCGATTCGTAAGAGCCTTCAAACTCAGTTATGGGGAACTCGAGGCATCGCTCGATCTCGGAGAGATTGGAGTGGCCGACAATGGCGATCTTGAATCTGATCTGATCGACCTGATCGATTTGGTAGGAGCAGCTGCTGCCGAGCGGAACACGGCTCTGGTGCTCTTCATCGATGAACTGCAATATGTGCCTACGCGCGAACTAGCCGCCTTGATTACCGCCCTGCATCGAGCACGGCAAAACGACCGACCAATCACCCTTGTTGCTGCGGGTTTGCCTCAACTCGCAGGACAGATGGGAAAGGCCAAGTCTTATGCAGAGCGGCTCTTCCTATTTACGACGATTGGTCCACTCAATGATCAAGCGGCGTCTGACGCGATAATACACCCAATCGAAGCGGAAGATTGCAGCATTGATTCAGATGCTGTCGCCAAGATCCTGGATGTAACGAGGGGATATCCATATTTTCTACAAGAGTGGGGGAAACAGAGTTGGGACAATGCTGATCAATGTCCAATCACTCTGAGTGACGTCGAGCAGGCCAACCCAACTGCAGTCGCCGCGCTCGACGGCAGCTTCTTCCGGGTCCGCTTCGATCGATTGACCCCCTCCGAGAAGCGCTATTTGCGAGCAATGGCCGACCTAGGAGAAGGCCCCTATAACTCGACGGCGATCGCAGAGCACCTTGGTCGCAAGCCTTCCTCATTTGGTCCGGTCAGAGCATCGCTCGTTGCCAAGGGCATGATTTATACGCCGGGTTATGGTGAGACAGCGTTCACCGTGCCGCTGTTCGACGCATTCATGCGCCGGTCCATGCCGAACGGCCCGGAATGAACTGACAGGGTCGAATCTGTGCCCGACGTTGCGTCAATCATGATTCATTGAGGAGGTGAGAGGGGCTGGGCTCTTTGCCCATGTCCATCATCCGCAATAAACCAACCGACGAATTGCGTTCCTTGGTCCGCAGACTTGGGGGCTCATGGTCGGGCGACACCGCAATGTGCCGCTGCCCCTCCCATGCAGACCGAACCCCGTCGCTAGCGATCCGACAAGGCGATCGAGGAATCCTCGTGACCTGCCATGCTGGTTGCGATGCCCGCGATGTCCTGCGCGAACTTCGACGGATCGCAGATCTGCCATCCTTCGAGGCGACCACACGACCGCAATCTCCAGCCCGTCAGACAACAGCACATCTGGCCATATGGCAGGCAGGGCGACCTATCGCTGGCACACCAGCAGAGCAGTACATCCGTCAGACGCGCAATATCTGGGCACCACTGGAAGACGTCCGCTACCATCCGCGATGCCCGCTGGGGCAGGGGGCCCTGGTGCAGTTCTACCCCGCGCTTCTCCTCGCCTTGCGCAAGGCAGGCCAGGTGGCGGCAATTCAGCGGATTTTCCTCGATCCTGAGAGCAGGACCTACACCGAGAAGCGCGCGCTGGGGCAGGCGATCGGCGCGGCCTGGACCAATGGTCCGCCAGGCAGAACCGTCGGCATCTGCGAGGGCTTCGAGACGGCTGCAGCCTACACCTCGCTGACCGGCATCCAGGCATGGGCCACCATGGGGGCCAAGCGCTTCCACCAAGTCGAAATCCCGGCGTCGGTCGAAACCGTGATCCTGCTCGCCGACAATGACCCGGAAGGCCGCCGCGCTCGGGATCGTGCCTTCGAAGCCTATGTTCGCCCGGGCCTTGCAATCGAAACCGAATGGCCGCCGGGGCGCATGAATGACTGGGCCCAGCTCCTGAAGCAGTGAGGGGAGGGGGGCGGGTGGGGCGTGCCGCCGGTCGGCAGCAGACCTCGCAAATCTCCCGGAGACCTTCATGACCGCTACGATCTCACGCAGCAGCGCCATTCTCGGCGCTGCGCGCACGCTTGCCGCCAAACTCCTGCTTGCCATTCCTATTGACCGAGCCGCGCTCACCCAGGCCATGATCGAAAGCGCAGGCGGTAGCGACGCCGCCGGAGCCTGGAACCAACGCGAGAGTTTCGAGGCGCTCGAGGTAGCGCTCAGCATAGCCATTCCCGAACTGGTCGGCCGGATGGATGCCGGTGCGGCGATCGCCACGCTTGAGGCGCTGGCAAAGGACCTTCCCACCCACACGGTGCGCAGCGAAGACCAGATCGCGTTCCAGCAGTTCTCGACGCCGCCGGCATTGGCCTGCCTTGCCGTCAATCTCGCGCGCCTCGGGTCCGAAGATGTCTTCCTGGAGCCGAGCGCCGGCACCGGGATCATTGCATCCTTGGCGAAGGGTGCAGTGAAGCAGTGCCTGCTCAATGAACTCGAGCCAACGCGGGCGGAACTGCTCGAGGGGCTCTTTCCTGGGGCTCCGGTGTTCCGGCACGACGGCGCGAAGATTGCAGCGATGCTCTCCGGTACGGCCCGACCGAGCGTGATCTTGATGAATCCGCCATTCTCCGTCTCGCAATCGCGGGGTGAGGACCAGAACACCGCAGCAAGGCATCTGCGCGCTGCGCTCGATCACCTGCTCCCAGGGGGGAGGGTGGTCGCGATCATGCCCGACTGGTTCTCACCTTCGGCCAAGGGGGGAGAGGTCTTCCGCCGGTCTCTGGAAGGCGCCCGCGTCGTCCTGTCGCTGCGGCTCGACAAGGGAGGATACGCCAAGCACGGCACGGGCATCGCGGTCCGTGTGCTGGTGATCGACAAGGTCGCGGGCGAAATCGGCGTCTCGACGATCAATCGTCCGTCGGTGAGCGAGCTGTTCGCAGCGATTACGGCGGTCCCGCCACGGGCTAAACTACGCGCGACCGGATCACCGCCCGCTCAGCGGCCCAAGCTCAGCCTATTCCGGGCGGTGAAAAGCGGTCCGGCGCGGCCGGTCATCGTCAGGGCACCTCAAACCAACGAGGTCAGGCCCGTCGCCTACCAGGTGCTCGATGAGCCCGCGCCAATGGGCGAGCAGCGCGGTGTCTACGCCGACTATCGCCCTTCGCGCGTTGTAGTCCCCGAAGCGGGTGAGCATCCGACCCATCTCGTCGAATCCGCTGCCATGGCGTCGATCGCCGCACCGCGACCGAGCTATGTGCCATGCCTGCCCGAGCGCACGGTTACTGCGCGGCTACTGTCGGCAGCCCAGCTAGAAACCGTGATCTACGCTGGGGAAGCCTGGTCTCGCGATCTACACGGCCGCTTCATCCATCCTGCCGGCGAGGTGGCGCTTAAGGAAGATGCCGACGGCGAGCGCTACCGCACTGGCTTCTTCCTTGGTGACGGCACAGGGGCGGGGAAGGGGAGGCAGGCGGCTGCCTGCATTCTCGACCAGTGGCTCAAGGGCAATCGCCGCCACATATGGATCTCGAAGAACGCGCCACTCTTGGAAGACGCCCAGCGCGACTGGACCGCGATCGGCGGGCTGCCATCTGATATCCTCGATCTCGCTCGCTGGAAGATCGGCGAGGAGATCGCTGCCCCCGAAGGCATCCTGTTCGTGCCATACGGCACCTTGCGATCGTCACGGGTCGAAGATACCCGTCTCGACCAGATCGTCCGCTGGGCGGGTCCCGACTTCGAAGGTGTGATTGTCTTCGACGAGGCTCACGAAATGGGCGGCGTTGCCGGCGGGGAAGGGGCCTTGGGGCAGAAGCAGGGCTCGCTCCAGGGCATCGCCGGGGTCCTGCTGCAGAACACGTTGCCCCGCGCCCGCGTGCTCTATGCCTCGGCCACCGGTGCCTCGGACGTCAACAACCTCGCCTATGCTGTTCGGCTCGGGCTGTGGGGGCCGGGGACCGCCTTTGCCAATCGCGAGCAGTTCATTTCCGAAATCCGCGACGGCGGCATCGCGGCAATGGAGCTTGTCGCCCGCGATTTGAAGGCGTCGGGGCTCTACCTTGCCCGCGCATTGAGCTTCGCCGGGATCGAATACGATATCCTGCGCCACGACCTGACCCCGGGCCAGATCGCGATCTACGACAAGTACGCGGAAAGCTGGAGCATCATCCATCGCAACCTGGAGACCGCGCTCGAACTCACCGGTATCGTCGATGGCCTCGAGAACAAGACGCTCAACAGCGGCGCCAAGGCTGCTGCGCGCAGCCGGTTCGAAGGGACAAAGCAGCGCTTCTTTTCCCAGGTGTTGCTCGCCATGAAGCTACCCTCGATCTACCCCGCGATCGACCAGCACCTCTCTGAGGATGACAGCGTGGTGGTCCAGCTTGTCAGCACGGCGGAATCGATCCTCAACCGCCGCCTTAATGAGCTTGAACCGGCGGAGCGCGAGGCGCTCGACATTGCCTATGACTGCAAGGAATATGTGATCGACTATCTCACCCGGGCCTTCCCGACCCGGCAGATGGAAGAATACACCGATGATCTCGGAGACGTTCGCTCGCGGCCGATGTGGGACGAGGCGGGCAATCCGGTCGTCAACCCGCAGGCCGAGGCCGCCCGCGACGAGCTCATCGAATACATCTGCGCCATGCCGCCGATCCCGACCGCACTCGATGCGCTGCTCGAGCATTACGGGGTCACCGCAGTTGCCGAGGTCACTGGGCGCAGCAAGCGCCTTGTCCGTGACGGCTCGGGCCAGCAGCGCCTTGAAAGCCGCTCGCCGCGCACCAACCTTGCCGAAACCACTGCCTTCATGACTGGGGCCAAGCGCATCCTGGTCTTCTCGGACGCTGGCGGCACGGGGCGCAGCTATCACGCCAGTCTCGATGCGAAGAACCAGCAGCGGCGGGTGCATTTCCTGCTCGAACCTGGCTGGCGCGCCGATCGGGCGATCCAGGGCCTAGGGCGCACCCACCGCACCCATCAGGCCCGCCCGCCACTGTTTCGCCCCGTGACCACCGACTGCAAGGGCGAGGCCCGGTTCACCAGCACAATCGCCCGGCGATTGGATGCGCTCGGGGCGCTCACCCGCGGCCAGCGCCAGACCGGCGGGCAGGGGATGTTCGATGCAGCCGACAACCTCGAGAGCGCCTACGCCAAGCACGCTCTGCACGACTGGTACGGGCTGCTCGCGACCGGAAAGCTCAAGAGTACGACGCTCGCCGAATTCCAGATGATGAGCGGGCTTGAGCTCACTGACCAGGACGGAGTGTTGCGCGAGGACCTTCCGCCGATCCAGCGCTGGCTGAACCGCATCCTTGCCATGAAGATCGCGGTGCAGAATGCGATCTTCGACGAGTTCCTGACCCTCGTCGAAACCCGCGTCTCGGCAGCCAAGGACGCCGGCACATTCGACATCGGCGTCGAGACGATTGCGGTCGAAGCGTGCGAGGTGCTGTCGGACACGGTGATCCGCACCGACCCGGTGACGGGCGCGACCTCGCACCTACTCGAACTCTCGCTCACCCAGCGCCGCAAGGTGCTGAGCCTCGATCGGGTGCTGACGATGGCGGCCTATGAGGACAAGCCGCTCTACATGCGCAACGACAAGTCCGGGAAGGTGGCGCTCGCCATTCCCGCACCGTCGCACATGGACGAGGAGGGCAATTACATCCGCCGCTTCGAGCTTGTTCGCCCGCTTCGCAGCGAATACATCCTTGCCGCGCGGCTCGACGAGTCAGCCTGGGGGCCGGTGTCCAAGTCCGAGTTCAGCAGGCTCTGGCAGGAGGAATTCGCCGCCGACGAAAGCCAGCTCGTTACCGAGACGACGTACCTGGCCACGGGCCTCCTTCTGCCGATCTGGGGCGCGCTCCCCAAGGAAGACCTCACGGTCAACCGCATTGTCGACAAGTCCGGCGCTTCCTGGCTCGGCCGGCATGTCCACGATCTTTTCGTCGATGCCACCCTCGAGAAGCTCGGGGTCGCCCGGACGGTGCAGACCGATCCCGGTAAGATCACCGCTGCAATCCTCGGGGGAGGGACCTGGAAGGCTCCGCATCCACTGAACTGCACGATCCGCACCTCCCGCGTGAACGGTTCCCGAAGGATCGAGATCGTCGGCGCCGAGGCAGCGCGCATTCCCGAGCTCAAGGCCAAGGGCTGCTTCACCGAGATCATCGCCTACAAGACGCGCGTGTTTGTGCCGGTGGATGGCGCCGCCGAGGTGTTGGGACGGATAATCGCCTAGGCTCGTGGCGAACGTCGCGTTTCGCTCAATCAGATGGATTCAGCGTGGCCACTCAGGATCGACGCAGTGACGAACAATCCATGTGCTTCGAGCGAGCGCAGGTAGTCTTCAGCAGACATTTCCGGCTTTCGCAGTCGGACGCGCAGGGTCCGGATCGCCGCCACAGCCTTTCCTTCGTCGAGAGCGATGGTGTCAGCAATGAACTCGTCGGCGGTGCGCGATTCGATATGCAGAGGTGCGAGGATTGCTGCCGGGAAGTCGATGATGTTCTCGGTGACCACCGCCTGGGCTTGGGTCTGGACGGCTGCCGCCAGTACGTGTTCGTCGTTCAAATCAGGCAGCCCGAACGTTAGGGCGGCGACGGAAGCGTGCGCCTCAACCAAGGCTTCCGGAAAGGCTCGATGCATTGCATCGACTGATCGCGCCGCCCGATCTGCCGCGTCCGCAAATCCCCGCTCGGCAAATATCTTGTTCAACGCCGCGCTGGTTTCATCAAGGATGCGCCGCGACCAGCGCACACGGAAGAACTCTGCCTCGGCCAGCGTGAGTAACAAGTCACGCCGTGGTGCGCTGACCAGCGTGCAGGCATCGACAAGGGCCGTGTAACGATTGGCGAACATGGCTCGATCAGATCAATAGAGGTCCGCGCCGTCCGCGATCAGTTCGTCCATCGCCTTCGACCGGGTCTTGTCGCGCGCTGCCTTGTAAGCAAACACGTCCTCAGCCTTGAGCCGCCGATGCCGCCCCACCATGCTGTGCGGGATGTCGCCTTTCTCGATCAGCCTGATCAGGTAAGGGCGGGACATGTTGAGCAGGTCAGCCGCCTGCTGCGTTGTCAGCATCTGCTGGATCGGCACGAGCGTGACGGCATCCCCGCTCCCGATGTGGCGCAGCAGCTCGAGGAACAGGTCCGACATCGCCGGGGTCAGCGTGATTTCGACCGGCTTCCTGGTCTTGGGATCCGGTATGTGGAGCTTGGCCTCGCCAGCCTTCTGCGAGGCAAGGATGCGCCGAAGCTGGTTGGCGATCTGGCGATCGTCGGCAGAGGGCAGCCTGTTGCCAAACGGCAAGGCATTGGCCGGCAGTGTCATCGTCTCTCTCCGCTGATGGCCATATTCTCTAACCCATATTCGCAATAAACGCAACCTCATTATGCATCTCGAGATCCTCGGGGGTCGGCATCCATGAGGCATAAAACTTCAATTTATGCCTCATGGCGATGCCTGAGAGGCACGCCCCTTCTCTCGATGCGGGCCGGCAAGCCCCGGTTTTCCTGAAATCGTGAGGGGGGGCTTGAGTGGTTGAGCCGAAGGGCTCGGCCAGTCCGGCTTTCAGGAGCGCTCCCGTGAACACACTCGAAGGCGGGTGCGCACCGCCTCCCTCTTCCGCCTCGCTTCCCTCATGATGTCACCGATCTCCTTGGCTATTCGAAATTTGGAGGAACAGCCCCTGTTGGGCAGCCCGCGTATCGCCGTGACGCCTGCTACGCCACCTACCATTCGCGCCCGGCAGAGGCTATGTTCGGTGCAGACAGGGGAACATGCGTGAGCAACGTCGATGCTGCCGGCAGATGGGCCGAACTGCCGGGACCGAAGTGGGCCAGAGCCGCAGAGGCGAAGACGTGGCTGATCGGTCAGCGCCGAGAGCTCGGGTGGTCGCACAAGGACGTGGCCACTGCCTTCTTTGCCTGCGCCGCCGCGAGCGATCTCTACATCGGGTCCGGCGGCGGCCCGCGGTGCGACCGGGCCACGGAAAAGCGCGTCGCCCGTTTCGAACGAGAAGGTCAGGTCATCCCCGACTGGATGTACTGGATGCCGCTTGTCGTCCGGCACGCACAAGTGCCTACCTATGATCTTGCTGCCTGGGAGCGCGAGAATATCCCGCACAACCGCGCCTTACGCCAGGATCTGGAAGAGGCGGACGCCTACGCGCACCAATACGATCTCGACGGCGAGGAGATCGAGCTGATCATGCGTTTTCGTGACCTTGCGCCCAGGGATCGGGCGCTCCTTCGTGACTTGGCGAACACGGTCGTGTTGCAGGCAATCCGGCACGGGCTCGATCAGCAAGACATCGAGCAGCCTGTGGCCGCAGCGGAAGCCAGCTCACCCTTTCCCCGCCTCGGCGGGTAACGGAGACCCGCGCGATGGCTCCGACACTGGCCCAGATCTACGTTCCAATGATCGCGACGCTCGGTGCTTCGGCGGTCGCCGTTGTCGGCAGTTACTACGTCGGGCGCGGTATGCGCTCGCAGGAGTGGAGGCTAAGTCTGGTTCGCGAGCGGCTGCTGGAACGGCAGCGCCTCTACGCCAGGTTCATTGCCGAGGCGGATCGCAATCTCCTGATCGTGCTGGGCGGCAAGGGGCCCCATGTCGACAACGTGATGCCGCTCCTCGCGCTCTACGCCGAAATCTCGCTGCTCTCCAACGACCCCGTCCTCCGGGCAGCGAAGCGGGTTTGCGATCTCGCGATATCGGCCAACGGCCATGACGCCGTTTCCGAGAGCGATCACTTTGGGGTGCGATCGGCCTTCGTCGAGGCCGCTCGCAGCGAACTCGTTGCCCTCGAGACCGAGGCGCTCGCCTTCCGGTGATGGCGGTGCCGCTCGGCAGCGGTGCGGCACCGATGTCGCTCACCGCTCAGTGCAGGCTGCGCCGTCCCAGATTCGGCTTGGCGGGGGCTGCCTGCAGCCGTGCTTGTTCCTGATCGCGGTACCGGCTGGTCATCTTCACCGCCGTATCGATCCGGCCAGTCAGCCTTCGCAGCGGCGCGCAGTCCGGGTAGGCCTCGGTGAGCATCGCCCGCAGCTTCGCGAGCATGGCAATGACGCCATCGCTGCTCTCCGCTTCCGCGACCAGCGGGTCGTCCTTGTCAAATGCGCCGTAGTAGGCATCGAGGAACTCGCGCCTCGACATGTCCTCGTCGCGGGTCTCCATGCCCAGCCAGTCCTCGAGCGTGCAGCGCAGGGTCTGGAACCGTTTGTTGACCGCATAGGGCTTGGATGCCGAGTAGAGCAATGCCATGATCATCCGCCCGGCTTCGAGATGTGTATCGCGGCCGAGCGCACCGACGGGCTTGCGGCGTGCATTCCACCGCGCGCTTGAGGGGACCGTTGTCTTCGAAGATACCTGGTAAATGGTACCCTTGGCCCGTGAGCGCCGCTTGTCCTGCGGGGTTATCGCCATCGGGCTCAAGAAGGTTTCGTGGCCTAGCACCGAGACACCGGGCCAGGCTTCGGCCGTGACCGGCGGGGCCAGACCATCGATCCTCGCCATGAGCGAGGCGAAGTCGAGATCACTGTCGGCCTTCGCTGCGACGAAGAGTGCGCACGCGGACGGGCTGTAGATGCCGGGCCAAGACGAGGCCTGCAGATGCCACCCGTTGCGCGCCGCCCAGGCTGCGCTCTCGGGACTAACGACTGCGGCGCTGTAGGGCTCGTCGAGCAGGACAACATGGCCGGTCCGTGGATCGTGCCACTCGGTACCGTGATCCTTGCCGGGCAGCTCATCCTCCCGGTCCGGCATGGCCTCCCGCGCGCGTCGCCACGAGCACGGCTGCAGGCCTGTCGCCTCCATGAAGCGCAGACTGCGAGCGAGCTTGCATAGTTCGCCGCGGGCGTAGTCCTGCGACTCGGCAAGGAAGTCATGGACGAGGTGATCGGGCGTAACGAGCCGCATCCCGGCGGTGACGCGGCCTTCGCGAAGGCCGTCCCTGCCGCAGATTTCGGATAGCGGTCGCGAGAGCCGGATTTCGATGGTCTCGCGGCCTGCGCGATAGGGCTTCCGGTCGAACCAGTAGTAGCTCAGGAACAGGCTATGACCGTCGCCGGTGACGTTGTCGTTGCTCCCAAGGATACGGCGCGCATGGTCGAAGCTCTGATAGCCCGCTTTGCGCGAGGCGAAGTCGAGTGCTTCGCGATGCGATATGCCAGCGGTCTTCTTGTGCTGGGTGGCCAGTCGCTTGATGCCGACGATCGTGGTCGGACGAATTGCTTCCTTCAACATGGTCGTTCTCCTGGCCTGCTGGGAAGTGTCACCCGCCGAACACCTCACAAGCCCGGACAACGTGGTTGAACGAACAGCGAAAGGACAAGGTAGTGCTGTCAAACAGCTTGGGGGTGGCGGGTGCCGAGCTCCTACCGAGAGCTGTAATGAAGCTACGGCCAACCGCATCCAAGTGCAAGACCCCTATTCCATCTGGTTGCCGCCGCTCTTCGATGAGGCGTCAGGCTGGCAGCAGAAAATAGCCGCTGGCGGTCGCAACCATCAAGGCGATCAGCACGCGCGCCACCCATTTGCCGATCTCCTCGACGAACGCGCCGGTGAACCGGTCGATGAGGCGGGGCTCGCTCGCCATCAGTCGCCCTCGGCGAAATAGTCGGCGAGCATCTGCCGCTCATCGACCCTGGCGTCTGCCCACAGCGTCGGAATCGTCCCCGCTGCGGGATTGGAGCGGCGCGAGCGCACCGCCAGAAGCGCGATCGCGATCGGCACACCATCGTGACTCGGTTCGGCCTCGTAGGTACCGGTGAGGATTGTCGCAGCATGCGTGCGCTCGATCCGCCCGGCACAGGCAAGGACATCGCGCCACAGCGGCCGGACGCGGAAGTCGCGCTCGGGCTTGCGCCCGATCAACCCGAGGCGTTCGGCCTGGACGAAGGATGCGAGATCGAGCCATTCGCGCAGTTCGGCGAGGTCGTCGGCGGCTTCAGGCCCGAGATCGGATTCAAAAAGCAGGCTCTGGGTGGCGAGCATCGCCTTGAGCTGCGATTCGCTACGGAATGGCGCCACGGCCACCGGCACGCGGCCCTCGGTCCAGGCGAACATCTCGACGAAATTGGCGGCGGCTTCTTCGGCTGTGGGGCGCATCCGCGAGCGAAGGAATTCATCCTCGGGCTGGCGCAGCGCGACGGCGATTTTGCGGAGCTGCGCCGGTCGCACCCGGACGCCACGCTCGACGCGCTGCACCGTCGCGAGCGAGACACCTGCTTCGCTTGCCAGCGTCTGCTGCTTCCAGCGGAAGAACAACCGCTGCAATTTCACGAAATTGGCGATGGCGGCACCGTCGAGGACGAAAGTCGCTGAGGGATCGATCGTGGTCATGGCCGTTGGTATGAAGCAGTTTGCCGGCAAATTAGAGAGCGATATGCACGTCAGTTTGGTCACCCAGCCCTCGTCCGAAAAGCCGCGCAGAGGCTACCCCGCGCCAGCAACCGGATCGATAGAGGCGTCACGGTGGCGGTGAAGCATCAAGTCATCGCTACCAACTATCTCACCCATGACGTCGGCCGCCATTCTCGGCCGCTCGACCGACAATTCTGCGGTGATTGCGGAGATGACACTGGTCGAGTTCAACAAGTGGGCGGCGGTATTCCAGACCCGCCAGCTCCTGAATATCCAGTGCCGGCACCCGGGGCCAGGTCATCTGCTCGCCGACATCGCGAGCTTGGCGGCATCGGAAAGCTAAACGCTCAATCATCTTCACCTAGATCATCTAGGTCGGTGAAGCTGGCGACGATATCGGCATGCCGGATTCTCTCCAGAGTGTCGTCAAAACCCTCGTTGGGCTCGCCCGGCTGAATATGCTGGCGGATGACATCGTAGTGTTTGCGGGCAGCAACACGCGAGACTGAGCGTGTCAAATGGAGGCGCACGGCCAGACTATCAGGGCTGTCGCAGCCTTCGCGGACGATACCGCTCAGCGTGGCCAGAACCAAAGGGACGGGCGTCTCGTCTTCCGCGGCGCGCAGCCGCGCCGCAAGCAGGCGTCCGGGAAGGCCTGCCAGGAACGCAAGATCGGGCACGAGCCGCGACGCGAAATGGCGGGCATTTTTGCACTGCTTGAGATTGGTTGTGGGCCCGAGAAATACCTTCTCGAGTTCGCACAGCGGCACCCCGGACATCCATATCGGCCATAGCTTGCGCAGCCAGAACAACGCATGCTTTCCGCGCGCCTCGTCATCGGCCAGGTTTTTGTAAATCGTGCCGAACATCTCCTCCAGGCTTTCCGGCCGAATCAGGCTGAGCAACTGGCTCGGATGCGCGTCGAGCCAGTCGAGCAACGCCACCACTATCTCGAGAGCCGTCCCTGAAAAGGAACCAGCATCGAGCCGCTCAACGATCCGCTGCAGCAAAACAACGGAGAGTCCGGTTGCGCCAGCGACCTGCTCGATCCAGCGATCAGGTTCGGGGAGATCAAGAGCGGCTCGTGCGGCGAGCGCCGAGGTGATCCTTGTGCTCAGCCAGTCGGCGTCGGCGGCGACGAGCGCACGATAGGCGCTGAAGCTCCTGTTGAGCAACGCCGCGGCCGGATCGAGTTCGGCGCCCGCGACGGCCAACGGCAACTTACTCAGGAGATAGGCCGAAGCGCCGGTTTGAGTGATGCCGTCATGAATGCGGTCGAGCACCGCTTTTAGCGGGTCATCGATGACGAGGCATTGGTCGGCCTGCTCGAAGATCGCTTGCAGGTCCATCCAATGACCGTTGATCTGGTTGTTCTGGTCGTCGAAGTCGATGACCTTGCTCGGCACAAGCAGGACGAAACCTTGTGCGCCTTCGCCGGCACGTCCTGCACGCCCTGCGGCGTTCAGCAGTTCATGCGCCTCAAGCTTCTGCATCTTATCGGCCTGAGGGTCGAAGCGGCTATCGCCGGAGATAATGACGACTTCGCTGGGCAGGTTCATACCTTGGGCAAGCGTCGAGGTTGCGAATAGCGTTTTGATCCCGTCGGGACGGCGAAACAGGCTTTCGTGCAGCTCGCGCTCCTCGCGCAGCAGCAGTGCATGATGGCTGGCGGTCCCCGTCCGCAACGTCCCGTCCGCAGCAAGTTTCATGTAGCAATAGCCGGCGCCGCCCATTTCCTCCTCGGCGAGGTTCCGCCATTTCTGCTCATCCTCGTTGAGCGCGATCTGGCTGGCGGCGACGCGCGCGGGGTAGCCTTTCACGCAGCTTTCGCAAAAGACAGTGGTCTGCACGAACACCAATGTCTTCATACCGGCGCTGGCCGCGGCGGCAGCGATTGCGCCGCTAGTCTCGTTGCCGTTGGGGGTTAGATACCAATTGCCTCCCCAAGCCCGGCCGCTCGACAGCAGCCTGCCATCAGCGAGCAATTGGAGCAGTGCATAGTCGCTGCGGTCAGTGGTCGACCATGTTTGAAGCAGGCTAAACAGGCCGAAGGGCTGTGCGAGCAGCGCGTTCTTCACCCCGACCGGCGGCTTGTCGTGATCCGGATAGTCGATGCGTGCTTGGGCAAGGACGGCTTTGAGTGCAGTGATTTGCTCAGCAGGGTAGACGACACAGCCACGCACCTGCCTTGTCGGTTTCCAACTCAAGTCAAGTGTGAGGCATTGGCGCCCGGTCAGGAAGGCAACCCATCCGGCGATTTCCTGAGTGTTTTTCATCATGGCCGAGAGGAGCAGAAGATCGGCCGCAGGCGCGACACGGGTCAGGTTGAGGATGGAGAGCATAGCATCGAGGCCGCGTCGACTGCGGTCGTCTTCTCGGGGGTGAAGCAGGTGACATTCGTCGAAGATGATAAGGCCCAGATCGGCGAAGGCGTCTGGATCGACCGACAGCAACATCAGGCAACGCTCGGGTGTCATGACCGTGACTTCGCCGAGCATAACAACATCGCCGATACCGACATCCTCATCGACATCGGCGAGAATGCTGTAGTCTTGGAAGGTGCCCTTGAGCGCACGCTGCGTCTGTCCGACCAAGGCGTGGGTGGGTGCGAGAAAGATGACCCGCTCGCCGCGAAGCAGCGCAGTTGCAATCTTGAGCTCGGCAAGCGTCGACTTGCCGCCTCCGGTCGGAAAGCTGATCGCAGAGGACACGCCTTGCTCGAGATAGCCCTTTTCGATGGCTTCGCGGTGATTGCGCCAGAGATAAGGGCGTAGACGGGCCATGCGGCGGAGCGTTTGCCACCAGCCGTTTTCGTCAACCCCGCTTGGCGTCGGGATGCGGCTGAGCGCCGTGCCGAGAAGATCGCGTTCAAGCCCAAGCAGCAAATTGGCGAGGTGCAAGGGACCAGGATAGAGGCTTAGCAGCGTCTCCCCCGCCACACCGGCACCATCGATAGGTTCGCTCGCCAAGCTTCGCACTTGCGCGAAAATCTCGCTCGCAGGGACGACACCGCCGGCCTCGGGCGGGAGGTCGACGCGCAGACGTAACTGCCGGGCGAGGTTGGTTACCCCGCGCAGAAGCAGCAATCGGAGCGCATCGAGCGCCCGCAAGCCAAGATCATCGCCATGGGTATCGATTTCCGGCTCATCGTCGGCGACAATCTCGCCGAGCCGCCCTTGCGCCAGGCTGCGGATCGCGAGGAGCAGCGCTCGCTCGATCGGCCCGGCATCGGCTGCAGGCACGATCCGCTTGGCGGCCTCGGATGCATCTGCATGGGCTTCCGCCAGGAGAAACAGCAAGGTTGCGCAGACGTCGGAACTTACCGCCGCCATGTCCACATGGCTGGTCGCTTGCGCCTTGCGGAATGCCAGCGAGACTGCCTGATGTGCAGAGGCTGCGACGAAAGCGGCTGAGGCGCGGTTTTCGCGGTCGGGCAGCAAGGCGGCATAGGTTTCATGCGCTGCGGCGATACGGCGCAGTTCGGTCACGGTTGCGACCAGCGCTTCGTCCTCGGCGTCCACCGGCGCGCCGCGCAGCCGAATGCGCGCTGAGACGATATCGGCAAAGGCTTCGGTTAGCCGCTTGGGAAGATTGTCGAGGTCGAGCCCTTCGAGCGGCGGCGCCGCGCGGATCAACGCAGCGGTGGTCGGATCAAACATTGGCGATCGCCTTGATCTTGATGATCACGCGAGCAGAGAAACCGGCCATCCAGTTGCGCAGCGCCGGCAGATAGATCGTGTCGGCGCGACGGCGCGCGGCTGCACCCGGCGCGCTGTCATCAAACCCCTTGAACAGCTTGGCACGCGCCGAAGCATCATTGTGTGTGTCGCCGATCGTAATGCTGACGCGGTAGTGCCGGGCATCGTGCCAGAGCGTGTTGGCGATGGCGGAATCGAGGTCGAATTCGGGATCGGCGGCGGCGCGCGCGTCAAGCATGCCGCTCACCTCCTGGCTGAGCTCGTTCAGCCGCTCGCCTTTTTCCAAGGCGACGATGCCTGGCCAGACATCGTCGCGGATCGTGTCACGTGCGTTGTCGGTGGCCTTGTCCTCAAAGACGACGACCGCAGTGATCGCGGTACCGGCTTCGTTGAGTTCCAGTTGCATGCCGTCAAACCCTTTATCGGCCTTGCGGATGTGCGGCATGCGCGTGAGCGAGGCCGACGGCTGCTGATGGGCCGCGATCCATGAGATCGCCTGGAACAGCCAACCGTCACGGTGCCAGGGATCGGCTCCTTCCGCGAGCGTCAGCTGCTTGATGGCAGCGTTAGCCTGCTCGGTATTGGCGGCCGGTCCAGGTACGCCCACGCCGCTCAAGATCTTCGCGACATGACGATATTGGCCGAGGACGATGCGGGCGACGCGCTCTGCGAGCACATCCTCATCGTCTACAGTCCATGCCCAGCCGTGGCAGAGTTCGCCATGATCAATAGGGACAAGCGTCAGGGTCATGAGCGAAATCGCAACAATCGACAAACCTTCAGGATTTCAGACGAGCCCCTAGCAGCGCTCACGCGGTACTCTAGAAATACAGTTCCGAAACGGAAGGGACATTATTCCTTCGCCTAAAGCGAGCAAGAAATAGACTGCTTCGTTGAAGCTTCGCCGTTACCGTTCGGTCCCCTGTTCGGTCAACCGTATCGCGGAAGCAAGAAGGGAGCGACAATCGATCGCGCTTAGGGTGACGAAGATGACGTACCGTTTCGCCGTCCAGACCGTCCGCTATCCAATCGATACCCCTGAAAGCCCCCTAACCGGACAGTCTAACAAACCTGACTGCACCAAGTTACCGCCATGGCCCACGAGGCCACCTGAATTCCTGAACCTTTGAGGGGAGGGGGGCGGGAGTGAGCGAGCCGAAGGGCTCGGCCAGTCCGGCTTTCAGGAGCACTCCCATGAACACACTCGAAATGATCCCTTTGGCCAAGTTGCGCTTGTCCGAAGCCAATGTCCGCAAGAATGACAGCAACCTCTTCATCGAGGAGCTTGCCGCCAACATCGAGGCGAAAGGCCTCCTCCAGAACCTCATCGTCGTGCCGGCGAAGAAGCGGGGCATGTTCGATGTGACTGCGGGCGGCCGCCGCTTGCGCGCGCTCAATTTCCTCCTTGAGGCGGGCAAGCTGCCCAAGGATCACCCGGTCGCCTGCCGCGTGCTCGACATCGATGCCTCCGAGCAGTCCGAACTCTCGCTGATCGAGAACGTCATCCGGCTCGATATGACCCCGACCGACGAAATCCGCGCGTACAAGCACTTCGTCAACGAGGGCAGCGATCTTGACGCGATCGCCAAGCGCTTCGGCCGCACCCGCCGCTTCATCGAAGGCCGCCTGCGTCTTGCCGACCTTGCCGATCCGATCTTCGCCGCGCTCGAGGAAGGCAAGATCACCCTCGACGTCGCCAAGGCCTATGCGACCACTCCGAACCACGACCGGCAGTTGATGGTGTGGAACGAACTGTCGAACAGCTGGCAGGGCAACAACCCGGATTCCATCCGGCGCATGGTCACCCACAGCGCGATCCGCTCGGCCTCGCCGATGGCGAGGCTCGCGGGCGAAGCCGACTACCTCGCCGCCGGCGGCAAGATCGAGCGCGACCTCTTCACCGAAGATGGCGGCGAGACCTGGATCGATGCCGAGATCGCCCAGCGCATTGCCGGCGAGAAGCTCCAGGCCTTCGCCACCCAGTTCGCCGAGACCTCCGGCTACGCCTGGGTGCGCCCGGTCCTCGAGACCCGCATCCCCTACAGCGCGACCGAGGACCTCCACCAAGTCCACCTCGAACCCGCGCCGCTGTCCGACGAAGAACAGCTCGAAGCCGACAAGCTGCTCGAGACGATCTCGGCGCTGGAAGCCGAAAGCGAAGCGCTCGACGAGGACGACGAAGCGGCCGCTGCCGACTTCCAGGCCCGCTGGGACGCGGCGTCCAATGCCTATGACGCCCTTCATGATAAGCCGCCGGTGATCCCCGAGGCAATGACGGCCAATGTCGGGTGCTTCGTCGTCATTGGTACTGACGGCGAACCGATGGTCGCGAACGGCCTTTACAGCGACAAGCCGCTCGAGCGCCGCAAGGGGCGAGGCAGCGATGCGCCGGACGGTGCCAGCGGGGCAGGGGAGGGCAGTGCGCCCTCGTCCGCGCCCAAGCCGCTGTCGCAGAAGTTGGTCGAGGAACTCGCCGTCCAGCGCCGCGACATCCTCGCGATCAACCTGGCCTCCAACCCGGCAATCGCGCTCGACTACCTGATCTTCGCCATCGCCGACTCCCGCGCGCTCTACAGTGCGCAGGCGCTGGGCACGACGCTGCGCGCACCGTCGCCCTCGCTCTACCTCGCCAACTACCCGGAAAGCCCGGCGCACACGCTGATGGCCGATATGCGCGAGACGCTCGATCTCACCTGGACCGAGCATCGCCGCACGGTCGACCGGTTCGCGGCGTTCAGCGCGCTCGACGACGATGCCAAGGCGAGTTGGCTGGCCTGGTGCATGGCAAAGACGCTGGAAGCCAGCATGGGCGTCGATAAGAAGGCGGGGCAGTCCGGTCCCGAGCCGATTGATCTGCACGATCATCTCGCCGCGCTGATGGGCATCAACGTCGCCGGTCACTGGCGGCCGACCTCGGCCAACTACTTCGACCGGGTCAGCAAGCAAACCCTGCTCGCCCACGTCAGCGAGGTCGGCGGACCGACCATGGCAGCGAGCTTCATGGGCTCGAAGAAGGGTGACCTCTCGGCGAGCTGCGAGAAGCTGTTCGCCGGCGAGACCATCGTTGCGCCCGAGGTCAAGGAAGCTGCGCTCGCCTGGGTGCCCGAGGCCATGCGGTTCCGGGAGCTCGCGGCCAGCGAAGCGGAAGCTGAGGACCTCGACGAGCCGGAACTGGAGCCCGATGCGGACGAGTTTGATCCTGCCGAAGTGCAGGACGTCGAGCACGCTGACACCATCGACGCCTGATCCAACCCCAAGGGAAGGCAGCCGCAGGTCACGACGTCTGCGGCCGCATTCCCCGATTCCAGGACCTCCTCCCATGACCATTCTTACCAAGCTGCGCGCGCGGGTTTCTCCGCAGGCGATCTCCAAGGTGACCCGGATTTTCAACGGCACCCTCGACGACATCTTCAATGAGCTGTTCCAGAACGCCCGGCGTGCTGGCGCCACGCGCGTCGTCGTTACTGCCGAGCATGGACCCAATACCTGCCTGATCACCGTCAGCGATGACGGTGCCGGCATTGCCGACCCTGCCGATCTCGTCTCGCTCGGCCAATCCGACTGGTCCGACGAATGTCGCGCCCGCGAGGATCCGGCAGGGATGGGCTTCTTCAGCCTTGCCGGTCTCGATACGGTGGTGAGTTCGCACTGCGCGTCGGGGTCATTCTCGCTCGCGATCGCGGGCGATGCCTGGACCGGCGAAGCCGATATCGACGTGGTTCCGTGGGAAGGACCGCGTGGGACCGCAATCGCGTTCTCCTTCGAGCCGCAGCCTGACGGCAAGCTGGAACGGACCGTCGCGTCGGCCGCGCGCTTCTTTCCGCTGCCGGTTTCGTACAATGGCAAGGATCTCGCCCGTGCCGATTTCCTGGCGGGCGCTGAAGCCGTGATAGAGCGCGAGGGTTACCGGATCGGCGTGTTCAGGGACACGCGCACCGACCATGTCGATACGATCAATTTCCACGGCCTGACGCTGCGACACCGATTGCCAACGATCAAGGAAGTGCATCACACGCACTGGAGCGTGAAAGTCGATATAGTCGATGCACCCGCACTCGTACTGGTCCTCCCAGCGCGCAAGGAAGTGTTTCACAACGCTGCGCTCGAACGGCTGATCGACTTGTGCCGCGAGGCAATCTTCGCGGTCATTCGCCAGCAGCCGTCTCATCGCCTGTCGTTCGAGAACTGGCTTCTCGCCGAGACATACGACCCGGACTTTCCGCAAGCGGCGCAGGAATTGCCGCCATGGGTTCAGATATGCGCCCGCGAGGAATACCGCGAAGTGCCAAAGTTTATGGCCGTTGGCGCGAATGCTGCAGTTTACTCAGACGACGATGCTTGCAGCTCGGTCACATTTGACCGGCTTCTCGCCTTCAATCGAGAAGATGAAAGCGAATTCGAAGACCATTGCCTTGCCATGCCGCGTCCTTTGGCCTTCTTCAGCCCTGTCCGCCATTTCGCCGGCTATCCCTGGTACGACGCATTGCCGCATTACACTTGCACAAGCGAGACCCTGCTCAACGCCGATGGATCGGCGGCACAAGGCGAAACCGATCCAGCCACGGTCCGCCCGGATCGGATCGTGCTCACCTTCGAGGACCAACACGGGCACCGTCTCGACCTCGAGACCGATTTCCGGATCGAGGAGGATGATAGCTCCTGGTCCGATCCCGACTGTGCGAAGATCGCACTGACGCGCAGTTCCAGTCTCGATCCCGGCGACCTCACCGAACTCATCATCGACGCGGTATTCAGTCCGTCCGACGATTCCGATGCGGACAGTTACGACACCCAGGAAACCCGCTTCCGGCATGATGCGGCGGTGCGCGCGCACGACATTCTTGAAGGTGCAGACGCGGCGACGCTCGCGGGCATCCGCATGGCCTTTGGCGACCGCATCGCCTGGCGCATCCCGCACGGCCGAACCCTGCAACTCAGCTGGTCGAGCGACAAGGTCAGTCTCGAATTGTCGCGAGCCCAAATCCGGACACCACAATGACCGCCGGCTTCACCTGCAACCAAGGACACCGACCATGAACATCCACTATCAATTAGCCGGTTCGGTTGAAGTGCCTGACGGGTCGCGGATCAGCGACACTGAGACCGCGATCATCCTGCCCGACGGTTCGGTCATCAAGCTCTGGGAAGCCTGGGAGCGCCATCTGCCCGCCGAGGACGAGTACAAGACGCTCACCCACGACGAGATGTGCGCGCTGGGCATTTTCGACGACACCTGGACCAGAGAATTCGAGGAGCACTGACATGGGCGAATGGATAGGCGCCAGCATCCGCTTCGGCGGCAAGATCGTCGCAGAACTCGTTCCCGAACTTGTCGACCTCATCAAGGCACACGGCTTATCGGTTGACTTCGAGGGTGACGATCCGGGCCCCACGAACCTCCATGAGACTTTCGGCGATTGGCAGATCAACTACGGCTGCCTTGACGAGTTTGAAGCTTTCGCGGTCCGACACGGCCTCGACTACGAATACTGGTTCGACCGCGGGCCGGACTGGTCTGCCGCAACCGTGCGTTGTGTCGGCGGCGAGCGGGTGGAACTCGCCGATAGCGGTGGTGGCCCTTGCCTCACCGAGGGCGAACTCAAGGAGCTTGGATACGACGGGGCGATGAACCGTTTCGCGCAGTTCAAGATACCGTTACCGCCGCTCGAGATTGTGACCTGAGGCCAAGCATTTGCGCCGCTGCCCACCTAAGCAAAACCGCGTTGGAAGACACCCGCCTTTCGATTCGACGGAAGGATAGAGGGGCGGGTCCGGTGCGCAGGTTAACTGCGCGAGAACCGGAGATTCCCATGCCCACAACTTCCCACCGCATGGCAAGGGCCTCGCGCGTCATCGATTATTTCCGTGACGCTCCCCCGCCGCCAATCGTCCTCGCTTATGGCATCGGCGTCGACAGCACTGCTTTGCTCGTCGAGCTTGACCACCGTGGTACGCCGCCTGACCTCGTGCTCTCCGCCGACACGGGCGTCGAGAAACCCGAGACATACGCATACCAGAGCATGATGTCCGCCTGGATGGCCGCGCGGGGCATCCGCTACGAGGTAGTCCGATATGTGCCGAAGCGCTTCAAACATTGGCCGCCTTACTATGACCTTCTGTCCAACGTGCTGACCAACGCGACGCTCCCGAGCATCTCGTTGGGTCGGCATTCGTGCAGCCTCAAATGGAAGATTGCGCCCCAGGATTCGTTTCTCAAGGACTGGGCGCCGGCTCGCGAGGCGTGGTCGCGCGGACAACGCGTTATCCGCCTGATTGGATACGATGCTTCGCCTGCCGACACCCGGCGTCATGCGCACGCCTCGGCGATCACCGACGACCGCTTCGAGTGCCGTTATCCCTTGCGCGAATGGGGATGGGAGCGTTCCGATTGTATCGCACGGATCGAACGGGCGGGCTTGCCAGTTCCGCCCAAGTCGAGCTGCTTCATTTGCGGCGCGATGAAGCCGGACGAGGTCCGCGCCTTGCCAGCATGGTGTTTGCGGTTGATCGTTCTGGTCGAAGCGCGCGCCGCGCCGCGTCTGCGTACGGTCGAAGGGCTTTGGCGGCGGTCGACGAGGACCCGTCCCGGCCGGATGACCGACTTCATCGTCGATGAGGAACTGCTTCCCGCTGCCGAGGTCGAAGCCATCGTTCAGCATGCGCCTCGGGACCTTGTCCGCTTTCAGGATGTAGCAGCGCTCGTTCCGGTCTCCGAGCGGCCGACGATGAACGCGTGGCTCAAAGCCTTCAATGAGGGCCCCACCAGTCTCGAGGCGTGACGTGCCCCAGCGCAAGAGGGGAGGGGGAAGGGTTCAGGGCACGGCTTGAAGGCGCGGGAGTGGCCCGCACTGGCCGTCCTCCGGAGAACCCGAATGCGCCGGACCCCGCCAACTGCCCCGCGACCCGATGTCGCCCAGGCCATCACCGACCTCATCCTCCAGAAGATCGAGCAGGGTACCGCGCCCTGGCTAAAGCCATGGTCATCGCGCAGCGGCCGACCGCTGCGCCATAACGGTGTACCCTACACTGGGGTGAATACGTTCTATTTGTGGGCGGTGGCCGAAACCCGCGGTTACAGTAGTCCCTACTGGATGACATACCGGCAGGCAGGCGAGCTCGGGGGTCAGGTCCGCAAAGGTGAATCCGGCTCGTACAGCGTTTTTTACAGCAATGCGCGCAAGGCCGACACCGACCGGCTGACCGGCGAGACCACGGAGAAGACAATCCGGTTCATGAAGTGGAACCACGTCTTCAACGCCTCGCAGATCGACGATTTGCCCGCGCAGTATTACCCTGAGCCGCCCGACCCGAAGGCGATCGGTGAGCTTTCGGTCGGCGTGCGCGATTTCCTGGACGCGATCCCGATCCGCGTCGTGCATGGCGGAGACAGCGCGCACTACACGCCCAGCTCTGACACCATCTCGTTACCTGAACCCGGCCTATTCCATTCGATCGAAGCCTACTTCTCCGTAAGAGCCCATGAAAGCCTGCATGGCTCGGGACATTCAACCCGTCTCAACCGTCAATTCGGAAAGCGCTTTGGCGACGATGCTTACTGCGTCGAAGAGTGCGTCGCCACGCTCGGACAATCCATTTTGTGTGCGGAATACGGCTTGCCCAACGAATTGCACGACAGCCACGCATCCTACCTGGCGCACTGGATGAAGGTCATGAAAGCCGACAAGACCGCGATCCTGCACATCGCCGCCAAGGCAGAACAAGCGGTGAAGTGGCTGCGCCAGTTCGATCCGGCACTGGCCGAACCACTGCGCGACGCTGCCTGAGCAAAAGAGACCCAGGTGAGGGGAGGGGGTGAGGGGCGATGCCCCTGTTCGGGGCATGAGGAGCCTTGGCCATGAACTATGACCTCGATTTTCGTTACCGGCGTGCCTTGCAGCCCGACGGCCTCGCCACGATTGCCACCGCCACCCAGGCAGTGGTCGATGCCATGCAGGACGCGCGCAATGCCGGCGTCGATCCGGCGCGCGATCCCGCGACCATCCTGCTCGCCCGCCATGTCGGGCGGCTGGCGCTCGGCAACCCGCCCGATGCGACCTACGCCGAAGATGCGCCGCTCCGCCGTCAATGCCTGACGCGGATCGACGAGCTCAAGTCGAAGCCGGCGCTGGTCGCGCTCGCCCGGCGCGGGGTCAGCTATGATCCGGAAGCCAAACGCGCTTTCCACCGCGAGGCGCGTGTCGCGCTTCGCGTCGCCGCGCGGCATCTCGGTCTTGATGCGGGCCAATACGATCTGCGCAGCAACATGGCCGGTCAGGCCATCTCGGGCGACGTCATCCTCCATGCCGACGAGATCTACATCATGGTCTCGATCCCCTGCTTCGGCGCGGGCCGCGAAGTCATGTTCCGTCGGTGCAAGGGTCGGCAGGACTACCGGGGCGAGCACAACCACTTCTGCGACATCGCCGTGCTCGCCGATCCCCATCGCTTCACCGCGCTTGTCGCCCGCGAAACCGGGCTCGTCATCGCGCGCCGGCAAGCAGAACTCGTCTAGGAGACTCCCCATGGGATGGCTGTTCATGAGCCGCGGCGGCATGGCGCCCTTTGCCACGCCGAAGGCCTATCTCGACAACCAGTGCACCTATCCTCCCGATCCAGAGAAAGGTCGGGAGACTGGACTTCGGGTCCTGAAGTCGACTGTCCGCTCCGGCGCCTATTACGCCGCGTGCCAGTGCTACGACGCGGAAGGGCCGCAAGAGACCTTTGCGATCATCTGCCTGGTCAAATGGAACCCCGGTGCGCGCAGCGGCGAAGAGTTCGGCTACAAGGACATGACCGAAACCATGGGCCCCTACAATTACGATTGTCCGGCCTCGATCCTCGATCTGCTGGGGCCGCCGGGCAACGAATATGCCGCGCAGTGGCGCGAGAACTGCCGCCAGCGCCTTGCCTTGACATCGCGCCGCAAACCGCGCGCCGGTGACATGCTGGTTCTTGCCGAACTCCTGACCTTTACAGACGGCGTTGCCGAGCGCCGTTTTCGGGTAACCTCGGCGGGCAAGAAGACCGTGCTGCGCCGTCTTGGCGATGGTGTGGGCGTGAAAATCAGCAAGCTAATGAGCCGGGCCTGGACGATTGTGCCGGCAGTGACAGCTCCGTCAGCGCCGTGACCCGGACTGGACCCAACACGGCCATGTCCGACCCGCCTCATTCCGACCGTTCGCCCAAGCGCAGCCGGTTGTGCTCCATCGAGCACGCCAACCGGGTGGCCACTAGGGTTGCCGAGCACATCCTGACCGACACAGCCGTGGTGAAGACAGGAAACCCGCTGCAGCCATTCCGGGTGGTGCTGGCGAGCAAGGCATCGCCTGGCCGCACGGTGTCGCGCGTGGTCACCTGCAACGATGATGAACCCGAGGTTCAGTAGGGCTCCGGCCCTCGCTCGACGAACCACGACTGCCCGAGTTCGAAATCCGGACTGGCCGACACGAGCGGTCCGTCCGGCGCTTCGCTCACGTAGGGCGAAACGAGATCCTTGCGGCGCACGCGCGACCGGCTCAGCCACGCCGCGGTGCAGCCGCGCGCCTTCAGGATCGTGAGCAGCCAGTCCATCGCCTCGGCCATCTCGACCACGCCGCGTCCGGCGAGGCAGTAGTAGATCGCCCGCTGGAAATCGTCGCACGAGTTGCTGAGGATCGCGGCGAGCTTGGCCCGGCCGCCGGGCGCATTCTCGTGCACAAGCGACACTGCCTCGCGCAGTTCGCGGACCGACAGGTAGGCATCGTCGACATCGATGCCGATGGCGAGCGCGGCGATCGCGCGCCGCGCTGGCAGCATCCCGGGATCGCAGGATGCGTCACGCAGGGCGATGTCGAGGTCGAACTCATTCAGCATCGCATTCATCTTCCTCGAACCCCTTCCGTCAATGGAACGTAGCGTGAACGCTCAGGCCCCGTCAACCGGACAGGGAGGGGAGGGGGCGAGGGGCGGTCGATCATCCACAAAGGAGACTTTCCCCATGACACCGCAGACAACCGCCCTTCCGCAAACCCCGGTCGCCGAGACCATCGACCGCACCGCCGATATCGCCCGGCTCAACGACGCGGCCCGCGTCGGCTCGCTTGCAACCTCGCGCACGGTGTTCACCCGGGCACTGGCCGATCTGCTCGCAGGCGGTTCCGATGATCCGGCGGTGCGCCAGGTGCATCTCTTCCAGCACCAATGCGCGCTGCGCCGCCTCATCAACGAAACCCCGATCGATTCCGGCAACGATCCGCACGGCGAGCGGGACTTCGGCGTCGTCACCTATATGGCCCGCAAAATCTTCTGGAAGATCGACGTCTACGAGAACGACGGCACCTTCTCGTGGGGCGCCGACAAACCCTGGAACGCGGCCGCAAGCTTCCGCCTCGTCACGATCATGCTCGCGACCGACTACTGAGCCATGAGCCGGTATTCGCTGCGGCCGCTTGCCGGACGCGCTGATCTGTTCGAGGTCGCGCTGGGCTGGGACGCCGGGCTCGGCACCTATTTTGTTACGGTGTTCGGCACACCCGACCGCGAGTGCGAGCCCGACATCCGCCTGTGGCGCGGCACGCGCCCCCGCGAGATCGGCACCCCGGCCGAGCTCATCGCCATCGCCGCCGACCACGCCGAGATCCCCGAAGGTCTCGCGCGCCAGCTCGAGATCGACCGGCTGCGTGTCCCCCACAATCCCGACTGTCCGCCAGGCCGTCTGCTCGAGGAACTGCTCGGGCGCATTCACCCGGGCCCACGCTGAGCCCGACCTGGCGCACCGGCTGCCCAGGCAAGGAACTCCCCATGTCCAATTGCTACACCAACTCCTGCTTCGCGTTCACTGTCACTGCTGCCGAGGCCGCGCTGCTGCGCGAGGCGATTGCGCTTGCCGAATTCCTCGAAGACGAACCGGAGGCGCAGGCCATTGCCGATCACTGGCAGGACCTGTCGGGGGGCTTCCGCACCCTGTTTGCGCCGATCGACGATAACCCGATCTCGGGGTTTCTCGCGCTGTTTCCCGATGCCGATTATCCCACCTTCGGGACAAGCTTCTCCTTCGACGAGCATAACGACAGCACGGTTCAGGTCTTCGGAAAGGCCGAGCAGTTCGAACCCGACGCGGTGGCCGAACTGTTGCACCGCGTGATCACCCAGTCCCTCCCGGTGCGGGTCACGTGGTCCTTCGACAGCGACCGGCATCATCCCGACGCCTTTGGCGGCGGTGGTTTTCTGATCGATGCCGCAGGCGTGCACTGGGTCGGGACCAGCATGATCCATGACAAAAACCACTTCGCCACAAGGTACGTCCTCACCATTCGCGATGACGAAGAAGGACTGCTGTTCTGGAACGATCGTCACGGGTTTGGCCCGCTTGAGGAAGCAAGGGTCTATACCGATGACGAGGCCAAGTCCGCTGACGTCGTCATCGCCGCTGACCAGCCCGAATGGCTGGCGCTGCCGTCTAGCCTGTGGGTCTGACACGGCCCGCGCGCACGTTTCCATCGACAATTCCAGAAGCGTTCCTGCGGGCAGGGCCCGCAGCTTCGGCCTGACGGCCGGGAGGGAAGGGGGGTGGGAAGGGGTGATCGGACAAGGGGTCCGGTCGTGAACCATCAAAAGATTGGAATGTCCCATGAACATCGGTGAAATCAAGAAGAACGCCAACGGCCAGCTGATCGGCTCCGTCGAAACGCTCACCATGACCCGCACGATCGGCCTGCGGCCCGTCACTTCCAACAACCCGCGCGCGCCCAAGTACGAAATCGTCGCGCTCAACGACCAGCGCCGCTGGGTCGCGGTCGGCGCACTGTTCGAACTCGCCTCCAATTCCACCGGCGAGATCTTCTACCAGGGCAAGATCGACGATCCCTCGATGGCCCAGCCGCTCTACATAGCAGTATTCCCGCGCGAGGACGACACCATGGCGGTGGCCTGGCAGCGTCCGCGCCGCCGGGACAACCGGCTTGGTTCGAGCGAATATGGCGAGAACGACATGTTCGGCGCTGAAGATGCTGGCGGCGCCGATCGCGCCAACGAGCAGGCCGGCACCGGCCACAGCGACGATGGCCTCGGCGACAGCACCGCGACCCCTCCGGGCAAGCGTGGCCGCGCGAACGCCAAGGACAGCGCCGAACACGACGGCGCGCTCCCGCCGCTCGTCGATGCCTGATCGGCCCACAACCTGACCAACCGACGGGGACTCCATGCGGGGTCCCCGTCACCTTCGCAAAGGCCGCGAATACCTCCCCGCGCGGCCTGAGGCGGAACGCCGGCACTGCCCCCCGCCTGGCGTTCCGCCTCTTCTTTTGCAGGGGGGCAATTGGAGACCGCCTATGCTGACCGACAGCGAACGCTTCGCCTTTGATACCCGGCGCCATCATGCCTTCGCGAGCGCCGGCAATGCCTACGACGCCGCCCAGTGCGACGAGGCCATACGGACCGGAGACACGCTGGTCGTGCTGGCAGAGGAAGTCGTCGGCATTGCGATGACCTGGCCATTTGCCGTGACCAACGCGCACGGCAAGCTCCATGCCCTGGCTTGCCCCCGCGAAGGCGAAATGCTGGTTGACCTCGCCCGCTCGCTCCATGTCAGCCCGGCAGACTTCGAACATGCCGTCGAACTGGCCCGGTGCCTCGGGTTTGCCCTGGACCCACAGCTTGAGAGACTGCTTTCCGCGAAGCCCGAAGCTGGCTGAGGGGAGGGGGCATGAGCGGCTGCATCAACGATTGCGAGAAAGGACCCTGCCCATGGGCGACCGAGCCCCCGTTCACATCACCATCGGCGGCCAATTGCCGTGCGAGCACCTTGCCGCCTTCGCCGGGCATGCCGCAGACTATGACCTGCGGACCGAATGGGATGGCGAACCCTTCGATCCCGCCGTGCTGCCCGAAGGCGAACCGCTCGAGCTTTATGGCAACGAACTCAACGGCGGCCAGATTCCTGAGATCGATGCCTTCTGCGCCGAGCACGGGCTGCCGTTCCGGCGATGGTCAGGCGGCTGCCTGGGCGCGTACCTTCCCGAGATTGTCCTGTTCGATGGGCAGGGCCTCTTTCGCGACTACACCGCCAGCGAAGATGAATATGTCCTCTTCCCGCCGTCATGGATCGGTAGCTTCACGCGGATGCGCGATCTCAAGCGAGAGATGGCGCGAGCAGAACTGACGATCCCCCCCTTTGCCGTCACCGGAGGGTGACTCCGACGAGCGGAACTGACCCGGCGCTCCGAATTGGCCCCCGGGCAGTGGTGCTCGCCGGTATCGGCCCGCCGGCGAAGGGAAGGGGGGCGGGGATGGACGTTCCTTCAAGGAGATTCTGCCCATGCCTCGCTTCTACGCCGGGATCGGTGCGCGCGCGACGCCGCCTGAAATGCTCAGCCTGATGACCCGCGCCGCCTTCGCGCTCCTCAAACGCGGCTATGTCCTGCGCTCGGGCCACGCGATCGGTGCTGACAGCGCGTTCGAACGCGGGGCAGGGGGGGGCGCGCAGATCTATCTCCCGGTACCGGGCTGGCGCGGCTCGGCAAGCGCGTTCCATCAGGGCACGCTCGGGGCCGAGATCTGGGGCAGGGCGCGAGCCATTGCCGCCGCCCATCACCCGGCCTTCGCTGGACTCTCGACCTTCGTTCAGGACCTCCACACCCGAAACGTCTTCCAGGTGCTCGGGGTCCGTCTCGATAGCCCTGCTGAATTCGTACTGTGCTGGACCGCCGATGGCGAAGCCTCGGGCGGCACCGGCCAGGCGCTGCGGATCGCGGCGACATATTCTGTGCCCGTCTACAATCTCCAGCGGAGCCGCGAGCGCCGCCACGTCGAGATGCACCTCTCGCTCTGAACCTTCCAGTCCTGCCGATGCGCTGCAGCGCCGACCCTCATGCGGCCTTCGCTTGCAGGGCGGGCTTTGCGCGTCTGCGCTCATCCCAGGAATTCGCCCATGACTACCATCACGCTCGCGCTGGACATTCCCTGCACGCCTGAGGAAGCCGCGCGCTTCACAGCGGTTCTGGTCTTCCTCGACGGTGTGGCGCGCGATCCCGCTGCGCTGCCCGGTCCCGAACTCGACGGCCTGTTCGGTGAACATCCGCGCGAAACGCTGCTGGGCCTGGTCGGACACCCCGCACCGCTGGGGCTGACCAGCCTCTATGGCGCCAGGTCGGGCAGCCTAACGATCACCGATGATCTCGGTGCGCCGAACCTCGCGGCGCTGCCGGTCCTCCTACTCTGGCTCTACCCCGACAAGCTCCCTCTCGCCTACGCGGTGCGCACCGCCCAGCATCCGGACCTCGCCGTCTGGACCATTGTGAGCCTCAATCGTATCGAGATCACCCAGGATGGCGACACGGTCGAAGCCCGGCTCGCGGCGCTGCGCGCCGAACCCCGCCGCGCCCGCCGCGTCGATCTCCTGCCAACCCGGCCGCTCCCCGACACGTCTGGCTGAATCCCACTCACGCGGCGGCCGGCTGCGGTGCTTCGTTCCAGCCGCGGCGCGGACGGGTGATGCGCGGTGGCAAAGGTTCGCCTTCCTTCCACAAGAGGTGCGTGACGCCGTGCCCGGCGAGCAGCGCCTCGAGCGGTTCGGCCAGCTCGTTGTCGCGGTCGTGGATGTGAATCGCGCTCGCCTCCTCGCCGGTGTCTTTCAGCACCAGGCTGGCGATCGGGGTGTCGCTATCGAGATTGACGCGCAGACCCTTCACGAACCGGCGCTTCTCGGCGACCGTCTTTGCCAGGAGGTAGCGCTCGTCGCTGGTCTCGTAGGGCAGCCATTCGGGCGTCACCGGCATCAGCGCGACCTCGATGAGGTCGAAGGTGCCTTCACGCCGCCGCGCGAACGATCCCGCCATGACCAGGTGGCTCCCTGAACCCTTTGGTCCATCCTGCGCCTGCCACAGCGCCAATTCGCCGGCGAACCGCTTGTGGAATCGGCGCGCCATGTCGGGGTCCATCACGAACGGCATGTCGCCGATGTGGCGCAGGACGATCTTTTCGGCGCCGTGGGCGCTGACGAGCTCCTTGATCTCGCCCACCACCACCATCATCTCGTCACGCGAGCGGTAGACCCGGGCCAGCGCTGCCCGGCGGCGGGCGCGGATGTCTTCCTTTTCCTCGAGCCGGAAACTCTCCGGAACGAACAGCACGTGCGGCAGCGCCTCCTGCTTGGCCCGGCAGCTCGCCGCCGCTTCCATCAGTGCCCGGCGCACGACGAACCATGTCCGCTTGCCCGCCATCTTGGGATGCCAGTGCGTGAGTTCAGCCCGGTCCCACAGGACGTGGAGCAGCCCGCGCATCGAGAGCTTCTGGCCCGATGATTTCACCGTCGGCTTGTCGTTGGTCAGAGCCGCAGGCGCGAGCCGGGCGGCACCCCGCGAGAGCGGGAAGCCGAGCTTGAGGCTGGTCTCGCCGCTGGCTTCATCGTCGATCACCGCGCTGCCGCGCACCTGGCCCATGCCGGTCAGGTAATCGGGCGCCTCGTAGTGATCGCATGGCGTCGCATGGCGCGCACCCGAGCCCGGCCAGCGCGCGAGCACGTAGCGGTTCTGGCGGTGCATGATGTAAAGTGGAAGCTCGGTCCCCCTGCGGCATTCGCAGAGGACCTGGCTTTTCTGCGCGTAGGCGCTGGCGAGCAGCTGCTGAAGTTCATCGCCTTCGGCCACACTGCGGCCGAGCACACGGTATCGCTGGATCATTGGGGAATCTCCAATTTCTCGCGATCGACGCTGCCCGTTCGACCTCTCGCGCATCTCCTTGCAGTTGACGCGGCCCCGAATGGGCACGCTGGGATCAGTCTATGTCAGCCCTCCGGCTGCGGCAAGCTCGTGATCTTGCCGACAATCGTGGACGCTGCTGGTGCGCCCGCTGGCGCCGCTGCGCGGTGCGCGCTACCGGTCCGGCGATGGACGACCTGTTCACCTCGCTGCCGATCTCGGGCACCACTTTGTCGCGCTCCGATGTCGAGCGGCTGATTGGGTCTGCGCCCCGCACGCTGGTCGACTGCGATCTCGAGGAGGCAAACCTCTCCGGGCTCGATCTCACCCGCTGGCGCTTCGAACGCTGCAACCTGCGGCGCAGCGACTTTGCTGGCTCGCGGCTCGAGGGCACGGTCTGGCAGGGCTGCCGGGGGCCGTTCGCCCAGTTCTCGGGCGCGAACCTCAGCGAAGCCGAGTTCCTCGGCGGCGACTACAACAACTGCTCGATGCGCCGCGCGACGCTGACCTCAACCCGGTTCATAGGCTCGAAACTGACCGGTGCGGACTTCACCGAAGCGCGCGCCATGCACATCCATTTCGAGGAAGTGCTGCTGGTCTCGGCCAAGCTGCCCGGGTTCTCGTTCCGCAAGGAAACCTTGCGCCGGGTCGACATGTCGGGTGCCGACGTACGCAAGAGCGATTTCCGCATGACCGTGTTCGAGGATTGCTCGTTGCGCGAGGCGATGGTCGCCGGATCGCGCTTCGAGGGCTCGGACCTGCGCGGTGCCGACCTTGGCGGTCTGCGCCTGGTCGATGCCGGGCTGTTTCGCGGGGCGACGATCTCGCGCGAGCAGGCCGGGCAATTGCTGGCCGAGCTGGGACTCAACGTCCGGTAGTGGCGGGCAGGGGAATGCGCCTGTTCAGGCCGCGCCCTGATTGTGCTGTTCCAGGTTCTCGGTCACGCCTTCGGCGAGACCCAGGCACAGCGCCGCTTCCTCGCGGGTGAGGGTGATCTCTTCGGCATCGAACACGTCGAGCTTGGTGCGCAGGACCTGCCCAATTGCGCGGGCCACCTGCAGGGCATCTGGAAATGGCGGTTGATTATCCATGGGCGGGGATCCTTCCCTTTGGACGGCTCTGCTCGGCGCAGCGTGTCCGGACTGTTTGGATTAGTGGCGATACATACCCGTTTTGTGCAGAGTTTGCGAGGTGGTGAAGGGGAGAGGCACCCCCACGTCCGCGCCCCGCGCGGCCATGGGGGCAACCCGCTCTACTTGGCTGGCGCGCGTCGACGCTGGCGCGCCGCCGCCCGCCCAAGCTCGCCGGCATGGATGCCGGCCCTGCGGGTAACGATCGGGGCCAGAGGCGAGGGGTGAGGGCGGCGTTATTGGCGAAAGCGGCGCAATGGCGCAAGGCTGGCGCTCATGCCTGTCGTACTCGCTGCCGCTGCCCTGTGCATGTCCCCTTCCGTCCATGACGGCGACACGATCCGTTGCGGACGCGAGCGGGTGCGCATCGCTAATATCGATGCGCCGGAACTTCGGGACAGTCCCAAGTGCCAAGACCGGCGGCAGTCTTATGCGTGGTGTGATTTTGCAGCCGGGGAAGCCTCGCGCGTGGCGCTTGTCCGCCTGCTGTGGCGCGGGAGGGTCATGATCGAGCGGCTTGGCACCGACCCCTATGGGCGGACGCTCGCCACCGTCTCGGTCAATGGCGTGGACGCCGGCGACTACCTGATCGCGCAGGGTCTCGCAAAGCCCTGGCGCTAAGCGGCCCTTCGTAGGGCCGGGGGCTGACCTTTCGAAGCGATGCCCATGTTTGCTCCGCGACACGGGCCTCAGCCGGTGCGGGCACAGGTGAAACGCGCGGGATCGGCAGGCGCCTGTTCTGACCGCAGAGTCCAACAGCCCTGACGGCGGTAAGGGAAAGCCGCGCTGGACGCGCGGGTCCGCCGGGTGGGACGAGCGCAGCTAAACAACGGCCGAGGTTGACGGGTCTTGGACCCCATGGACCCCGCATGGCCTGAATTGACGAAACCGCCCTTCGTTTGCCGATGAACCCTGCGGCGCCAGTCCCTGGCCGCAACCCAAAAGCAGCGGACCGTGAAGCCCTCACGGGCTTGCCGCACCACTCCTCGCTTTTGGGTGTCCCTCGCATGCTGCTCGGTGCGGGCCCGGGCCTATCGGCGCCGCCTGTCCAGTTCATCGGCGGGCGGTTCCGCCGAATTCAAGCCACGGAGTATCCCATGAAGAACCTCGTCATCCTCATCGGCCGCATCGCTGCCGCCCCCGAAACCCGCCACGCCGGCGAGACCGCGATCACCAGCTTCACCCTCGTCACCGACCGCCCCAAGCTGGTCGATGGCAAGACGGTCAAGAACGAGGCCGGCTACACCGAGACCCTCGCCGAATTCCACCGCGTCACCGCCTTCAACGGCCTCGGCACTTCGGTCGCCAAGCACAAGGCCAAGGGCGATCTTGTCGAGGTCCAGGGCCGGCTGCACTACTCGAAGTGGACCGACCGCGAGGGCATCGAACGCTACGCGGTCGAGATCGTCGCTGAGGAAGTCCTCTTCCTCTGATCCGGTCACGGGAGGCGGCAGCGCCGCCTCCCTTTCGGGTCGCTCTGACGAGCCCCCCGATCACTCACAGGAACAGGAGCCTGGCGATGGCGATCACCATCACCCACGACACCCCGGTCTGGGATACGCCGAGCGGCATGGGCGGAACATTCACCGTGGCGCTCATCGAGAACGACCCGGCCAAGGACAGCGTCCTCGCGCGGGTCTGTTACGGCCGCCTCGACGAAGCGGGCCGCTACCATCCCTGGCGCGAGTGGGATGGCTATACGTTCCGGGTGGAGCGCAGCGCACTCGCCAACCCGCGTCGTCTCGGCGATCCGACCCCGCGTTGGCGGGGATCACCGTGAGGGTTGAAGAAAAATCAATCGCGCGTGCCCATTTCGCACTTGCAGCATAAATGGGTGCAACCCATATGGAGGGTGCCTTTCAGGCATCCTCTCCCAAAACTTTCCAAGGGGCCGGCTCACGCTGGCCCCATTTTTTGCGCATATCGATCCCGGGACGACCCCGACAGCACTGGAATTGTGACGCGGCGGCCCATAGGGTCCGGCACCGCCAATTCGAGAAAGCCTGAACACCATGGCCGATGAAATGCTCCTGGACCACGTTGCCGACATCGTCTCGGCCCATGTCAGCAACAATTCGGTCTCAGCGAATGACCTGCCGGGCCTAATCCAGTCGGTCTATGCTTCGCTCGCCGCGCTCGGCCAGGCACCCGAGCCGGTAGCGGGAAAGCTCACGCCAGCCGTCTCGGTGCGCGCATCGGTCAAGTCCGATGCTATCGCCTGCCTCGAATGCGGTGCGAAGTTCAAGATGCTGAAACGCCACCTTGGCACCGACCACGGCATGACCCCAGCCGAATACCGTGCGCGCTGGAACCTGCCTGCCGACTATCCGATGGTCGCGCCGGACTATGCCGCGACGCGGGCCGCGCTTGCCAGGAAGATCGGCCTTGGCCGCAAGCCGGGCCAGAGCCCGAAAGCCAAAGCCCCGGCGCAGCCGATGGCCTCACCGGCCCCGGCCAAGCGCAAGTAGCTCGGCGTCGCCTTCGGCTGATTGGCCCATGTCCTGCCGCCAGTGACACTTTGCCCTCGGGGCAGAGTGTCATCGCCGACATCTGGATTGGCAACAGCAATAGTTGCATGATCCAATATGTGATCGGGCAGTGATGGCAGGCTCGACCTTGCCGAAGCTGTGCCGGGCGAAGTGTCACGGGCGACAATCGACAACGATGAGCACGAAGGGGATTCACAGGATTCACCTTTTGTGCTCAATCCTGATCCATGGAGCGACAGGCACAGATCACTGGTGTTGGCGGCATCTATGCGGTCCTGGCCGAGGTCTCGAGCCGGCCGCGTTATGCCTTCCTGGTGCTCCAGCTGGTTGCCGAAGCCGCCGACGGGCGAGGGCAGGCCGGTCCCTTCGTTTGCCGGGATGGAAAACCCGCACTTCTGCGCGACTGGCTCTGCACCCAGCTCCTGCCGATGAGCGAGCAGAACGGCCGCCGCGCGGCGCTGCGCGCGCGCGTTGCGGCCTCACTTGAGAACGAACTCACCGGCGATGATGCCCGCGACGCTGCGCTGATCGACCTCGCGGTCGAAGAACAGGTCTTGGCCGTTGGCCGCGCCAATGTCAGCCGCGCGATCTCGGATCTGGCGCGCGGCGGGCTGGTGACCCGGCATTATGCCGGTTATGCGACCAACCACCGCAATCGCGGCGGTGGGCGTCACGCTGTCTATGTGGTGAACCCGGGTGTGCTCAAGCTGCTGCGGCGGCCCGCGCCAGCGTACAGCGCGGTCGGGACAATTCGGACGAGTCAGGGCGAGCTCTTTGCGGCCTGACACTCAACTTGACATTTTGACCCACATGCCGCATACACACTCCCGAATATCGGCATATGGTGAGGCAAATGGCAAGCGCGGCATTTCTGAATGAAGTCTCCGGCGACAAAGGTGTCTCTGTCGATCGGCTGTCGGCCGCGCTTCATATCACCAAATCAGAGCTGGCGCTCGCGGCAGGGCTGTCGCGCGATGCCGTCTCGAAGGCGGCCCGCAGCAACAGCATCGCAACCCAGTCGCGACTGCGCGAAATGAGCGAGATTATCAACCGGGTGATCCCTTGGGCGGGCAGCGAACTCGCCGCCTATGCGTGGTACCGGTCGCAGCCGCTGTCGTCGTTCGGCGACGCGACGGCTGAAGAGCTCGTGCGCCAAGGCCTCGGCGAGCGCGTCCGCGCCTACCTCGGCCGGATTGCCGCTGGCGGCTTTGCTTGATCCTTGGCCCAGTCTCCTGACGCGACACTGCCGTTCAGCCGGTTCGACGGGCTGGTCTACCGGGCACATCATCCGGCCTGGGCCTACGAGCCGGAGTCCGGTGAAGGAGCGCGGATCCACGGCGGCCGCTTCAACCGCATCGGGATGGCGTGTTTCTATGCGGCGCTGAGCCTCGAAACCGCCTGGCTCGAAGCCCAGCAGGGCTTCGCCTTCAAGGCGCAGCCGCTGACGCTCTGCAGCTACCGAGCCGAACTGTCGGGCGTGCTGGACCTGACGGACCCTGACATCCGCGAGGTGGCTGAAGTCACATTGGCGCAGCTCGGTTGCGCATGGGAGCGACTTGCCGGTGACCGCCAGCCAGTGCCGACCTGGGAGCTTGCCGACCGGCTGATCGCCGCCGGCTGCGCGGACGTTATCGTGCCGAGCTTCGCTTCGCGCGCTACGGCCGATGATCGTAATCTCGTGCTGTGGTCTTGGAGCCGGGTTCCGCCGCACCGCTTGGAAGTGGTCGATGACGAGCGGCGTTTGCCGCGCGATCAGTCATCGTGGCGCGACAATGATGGTTCTGCGTAAGCCGCAATCTAAGACACACTGGACACAGTTTACATGGACAGTTCCGGTATCGCTTTTAACATAATCATTATTATCAATCCGCTGGATCGGGGCGCGATCGAGCCCACGTGACATGTTTTGCAATTTGTGGCATGATCGCTCAAACGTGGCTTGATGCTTCCGCATCGGCCAAGCTGGAGCAGTGCCATGACGGTGCAAGTGACGATCACGCCCAACGGTCGGATGAGCCTGCCGGCCGATATCCGCAAGCGGCTCGGCCTCGCCGGTGGCGGTGCCTTGCTGGTTGAGGAAACCGAGGATGGTGTAATCTTGCGCACCGTGGCGCAGTCGATCGCGCACGCCCAGGCACTCGCCAAGAAATTCACCGGCGGCAAGCCCGAAGCCTCCGTCGATGCCTTCCTTGCCCGACGCCGCGAGGAATCCGGCGAATGAGCGAAGTCGTGCTCGATGCCTCTGCGCTCCTTGCCCTGCTCCGGGACGAGCCCGGAGCGGTCAAGGTCGCCGACGCTATCGGAGATGCGCGGATGTCGAGCGTCAACTATGCTGAGGTCGTCAGCCACTTCATCCATGCCGGCATGCCCGCCGATCAGGTCGATGCAATGTTGAGGCCTTTGCCGATGACCGTGGTCGAAGCCGATCAAGCTCTCGCCGTGATCGCCGGACGTTTGCGCGCCGTGACGGCAGAGGCCGGACTATCGCTCGGCGACCGGTTCTGCCTTGCACTTGCCAGGCGCGACGACCTGCCCGCGTTGACTGCGGACAGGCAGTGGCGGTCGGTGGCGGATGCTGCAGGCGTCAGCGTCACAGTCATTCGCTGAGGAAGGGGCTAAGGTGATGACGTCCAAGCGTTCGGGATCTGACCTTGAGCGCTTTCCGGACTGTGATGGACTGCGCAAGCTCTCCAGTAGCGGCGGCGTCGGCACCAGTTACGACGATATCAACGAAGCGCAGCAGTTTGCCTACGACGCTTGGGATGAGCCTGATAGGACCCGCCGCAACTTGCTGGCCCGCAAGGCCCTCGTCCGGTCGCCGCTCTGCGCGGATGCCTGGCTGCAACTCTCCGAGCTTAACAATCTCTCCGACATTCAGCGCCGCGAATACCTTTCGCGTGCCGTTTGCGCCGGTGAGCTCGCAGTTGGCGAACGACGATTTGCCGAGGCCAAGGGCGATTTCTGGCTAGTCCTCGATACCCGCCCCTATATGCGCGCGCGCTTCGCGCTGGCGCAGGACCTCTGGTATTCCTGTGACCGGAGTGAGCGGATCGCAGCCATCGCCCACTTGCGCGAAATGCTCGAACTCAATCCGAACGACAATCAGGGTCTGCGCTACATCCTCCTGGTCTGGCTGATCCGGACGGACGCCAATCAGGCTGCGAAAGACTTGCTCGACAAGCACCGTGACGAAATCTCGGCCTTCATGGAATTCACCCGCGTGCTGCTTGCCTATCGGACGCACGGCGACTGCGAAGAAACGCGCGACATGGCAGCAAAAGCCTACCTCGCCAACCGCCATATCCCACACTATCTCGCCAACTCAGCGCTTTGGCACGAGGGTTCCGGCACCTATTCGCCCGGACGCGAAAGCGAAGCAGCATGGTATGCTCAGGAACTCGGGATCGACTGGTTCTGCACCCATGGTGCCATAGAATGGCTTGCTCACTGCACGGACAGGAAACCCGCGCGCAACCGCGATGGCAAAACTCTCCATTGAACGACTGACATGTGTCGGCCAAGGCCTTAGCGCGGGCTGCTTGCGTCCTCATTAGTCTGGTCCAGCAGGTCCATGAACGTGCGCGCCGCGTCGCGGTCGCTAGGGTCCTTGAACGCGACATCGAGGTCCGGCGCCGAACCCAGCATGTAGAGCAGCGACCACATGGCAAACCTGCGTCCCTTGTCGGTCTCGAGACCGAACTCGACCAGCATGCGCTCGATCCCGCTGGCCATGCCTTCAGGCGAAACCGCTCCGAGATCATCGGTCCCGAAGAAGCGCCGCATCTGGTCGTCGAATTCCATACCGCACTTTCCTTGAGCAATGCGCCGTGCTGCTTGACGGAGGCCATTTCAGATTGAGCGGCCGTGTCAAGAATGACGCACTCGGTCCCGCGCGCATGCGCGCTCCTGCGGGTGCGAGGCTTCCTGCTTTGGGCCGCCGGCACACTTGCCTCCGGCTCCGTCGCCGTCCCGTGACCCGCGACAAGCACGGATTTCACGGGCCGACAGACTTGCTCCGGCAAGGGGTCCGCTTCCTTGCAGGTGGCCCGCGCCGTCGTCGGCGCTGGCCAGGGCGCTCCCGCTGCCCTCGCGGGTGCGCAATGCGCACCGCGGCAGGGCTCCAGTGCGGAAGCACGGTAGAACTGCAGCAGGACTGTGTTTTGCGGTTAACCCCGAACGCCCGTTACGGGGGTTCGGGGGCAAAACCGTAATCTCTCTCTCTTCTCGGTGGCTGAGCGAAATCAGCATCGCCATAGCATGACGCCTGGGAGATTGGCGGCCGTCAAGGATCGCGGGTGCCCCCCAATTTTGCACCCGGCGCCTGACGGCTTGCCGCGCACAAAATCGGTTCCCCCCGCGCCCGCTCGCGCGGCGGCAGCGCATAGGCGCCGCCGTCCCTGACTACCTGATTCCGGCGTCCTTCCGATGGGCATCTTTCATCAGCCCGATGAGAGACAATTCCTTTTGGAGGTTATCATGACGGACCGTTTCTCGAACTTCGCCGATCTCGCCGATCACTACGCCCGCGAAATCGCCACGCCTGACTATGCCGCAGCATTCATGGAGCAGACCGAGATGGCCAAACTCTCGATCGAACATGAGCCAAGCGCCGTGGAAATGCCCGACCCGGATGTTGCGCAGGCGGCGATCGAGATGATGCTGGCAACCGTGTTCGATCTGTTCCGCGACACCCGCATGGAAGACATGGCAAGCGAAGTTGCCTGGGGCATCGCCAACAGCTTCCACGTTGTTGCAAAGCGCCTCGATGGCCGCGAGGACTCGATGGCAAACCGCCTTCAGGAGAAACTTCGCGAATACGATCCGAGCGAGGTCTATGCGACCGATCTCGAAGACCTCACCATGCAGGCCCGCAGCCTCGCCGAGTGCCGCGACGCGATGGAATGCATGCGCGACCATGCCGCCCGCATCTACCTGGTCGAAACCGGTCGGCCGTTCTCACCGGTTCGCGGTTCGCGGGTCTCGTCGAAGACCAATGCCTCAATGATCGAGGCGCGCGATTATCTCGCTGCCCAGAAAGCGCAGCGGCGCGAGCAGTTCGCTCCGTCGGGTCCGGTCGTGGTGTTCTCGGGCGGGCAGCAGTTCAGCGACATTGCGCTGGTTGAAGACTACCTCGATGCGATCCACACGCGGGTGCCCTCGATGGCACTGGCGACGACGGCACAGAACAAGGGCGCGGACGTGATCGCAGCAGCGTGGGCATCTCGCCACAACGTGCCGGTGATCCTGTGCAAGCCCGACGCCTCGCGGGGACCGTCGGCACCCTATCAGCGCAACGCCCGCATGCTTGCCTTCAAGCCGGTCGAGGCCGTGGTGTGCAGCGGCGGCGGCATCCAGGCGAACCTCGCGGACCGGCTGCGCGAGGCGCGCATTCCGCTTCACATTGTGCGCGATGCGAGTGCCCAGAACGAGGCAGCACCGGCCAAGGCCAAAGTGGCAGCACAAGGCGGGCAGCAGGCCGGCAAGCGCGTCGCCAATGGGGATGATCTGCCGCCATTCTGAGCGGGGCCAGCTCCGATCTTATCAACCAGAAGGGTGTCCGGCCTCACCGCCGGATGCCCTTCTTTTTTGTCGCTCGAGACGCACACCAGGATTGCCCGGCTCGCTCGCATCTTGCCCTCGCCAGTAATGGCCTGACGGCCTGCTGGCGGGGGCGCGAAGCCTTCGCATCGGCCGGGCCAGCAAGACCAGTGCATGGGGCCACCAGTGGTGGACCAACAGAGGTTAAAACTCTCGCAGAATTCCAAGCATGATGGCCGCCATTGGCCCGCGTCAAGAAGGGCGGTTCCCCCAATTTTCCCGCATGAAGAATGCGACAAAATCGGCTCCCCCACCCCCGCTGCGCGGCGGGCCGCGAGCGGCCCGTTCCTGACCCGGGCCAAGCTCGGCCATCCTGAGAGCGACCTCTTCAATTTCTTGAATGGAGGTTTGTCATGAACGCGCTTGTATCCCGTATCGATATCCCGGCTTTCGACCCCATCAGCTATGACGCCGCAGTGCGCGCCGCCACTTGCCGGGCCCAGCACAGCTTCTTCGACCAGCACGTCATCGAGGACGAGGGCGGCAGCTTCCTCGCCATCGACGAAGGCGACTACAACGCCCTGCCCCAGGACCTGATCGACCGGATCGTCCATTCCGTCCCGGGCATGATGGCCGATGACTTCGACGAGGCGAACATCGCCCGCGCCGCCAGCTTCATGAGCGTGGTGATGGATCCCGACTTCGACGCCGATTGCCCGTTCTGACATGATCAGATCACCGCCCGGCCGGGGGGCTCCACATGGAGCTCTCCGGCCCCTTTTTTGCGTGCCGGAATAAAGCAACGCCGGGACATCGAGCCCCGGCGTTGCTGGTCTCTTGCCGAGACCGGTTTCAGCTCTTTGCCAAGCGTTTCTCCGCTTCATCCAGGCCGAGCCTTGCGAGTGCGCCGAAGAACCTTTCGACCCGCTCGAACGGTGCCTTGCCGAGTGCCGATTTTCGCAGCAGCTCGGACATGGCGGCCTGCTCACTCATTCGCAGTTTCGCTTCGCGCGCTTCCAGTACACTTCGCTCCTTTGCGATTGCCTGACGTTCCGCTTCGAGACTTCCTTTCCTGGCCATGATTGTACCTCTTGGGTTGGCGCTGAAACCTCCCGCGCCTATCGTTCCAAGCCTGCGCGGCTTTGGCAAGACCTGTCGTTCATGCCGCAGAACAAAATCTGTCATCTCCAGCAAGTAATATACAAGCACAGATGTCGCTGCCGCACCGACCGGAATGCCCCAACCTATCTCGACAATAACAATCGCAAATCCGACAAAACGAAGATTGGTGGATCAGTGGTATAGATGGCAGACCGTACACGGCAGGGCCGTTGAGCGAAATGGCAGGAATGCGCGCGTATACAACGATGCCTTGCCTGTATCACAAGGTGTTCAAAATGCCGATGACAATTGGAGACAACGCAATTGTGCCAATTGTCGCGTAATACATATGAATACGCCAGTTGCCTCCTCCCCCTTCCCTTGCCAAGCCACTGCCGATCGCCTAGAACGTTGAGGCGCAATCTCCGCCGGGCCCTTTTTGAAGGGTCTGGTGATGACAGAAACGGTTCTGATTTCGGTCCGGCTTCCCGGGTCGGTTGCCGAAGCGGCCAATGCCGCTGCGGCCTCGCGCAATATCTCCCGCTCGAAGCTCCTGCGAATCGCCATCGAGCGCTTCGTCGATGACATATCGGGCGCGTCCGAACAGGATCGTCGGCGGCAATTCGCGGCCGAGTATACTTTCCTGGCGCTCGACCTCATGGTCCAGCGCGAATACCCCGATGTGCACACCGAACTGCTGACCGAAGCCGAGCGGCGCATGGAGGCCTTCCATGGCGGGGCCTGACACCTGGTCCGACCGCGCGCGGCCCGGCAAGCTGCAGCATCATTCGGCGCGCGGAACCATGCCGCGCAATGCCGGCGATTTCACCCGTGGCTCGCAGCTCATCACCCATGAATTCCTGATGTGGTTTGCATCCGCCCGCCTGCCCTTCCTGGTCTGGTTCTTCACCTTCCTGTTCGTGCTTTCGGTGGTGCTCGCGCTGCGTCTCCATGAGCACGAGATCGAGATGATCCTGATGCGGATCTATGCCGCCGGGTGGGCCTTCATGGAATTCTCGCCCGGCAAGGTGATCAACCTCACCGTGCCATCGGGCGAAGTGATCCCGGCCCCGATCTCGATGGTCGCATCGCACCCCGATGTGATGATCGCCTGGACCAAGCTGATGCGCGCGATTTGGGGCTCACTGTTCATCTCGCTGTTCGTCGCTGTGCCGCTTGCCGTGTGGTTCGTCGACTTCTCCAAGAGGCGCGGCAAGTCGATCCTCGAAGAGCGGCACCAGCGCGGCGCCATGCTCGTCGACGGCCCTGAACTGGCGAGCGTCATCAATGCCCATAATCGCGCCCAGCTCGATCAGGAGATCGCCGAGAAACTCCCCGGCAGAAGCTTCGACGATGTGATGGGCATGGGCCTCGAGACGCGCAAGGCGGCGGGCATTCATCACGCCTATTCGCTGGCCGGGATCGCCTTTCCCTGGCGCACCGAACAGTCGCACACGATGATGATCGGCTCGACCGGCACCGGCAAGACGACCCAGATGCGTGCGCTCATGGCGCAGATGCGGGTGCGGCGCGACCGGGCCGTCGTCTTCGATCTCACCGGCGCTTACGTCGAGGCCTTCTACAACCCCGAGACCGACACCATCCTCAACCCCATGGATGAGCGCTGCCCGTCCTGGTCGGTGTTCTCCGAAGCGAAAAACCATGCCGACTTCACCGGCATCGCCGCTGCCTTGCTCCCCGCCGATGGCGGCGGCGCGGAACCGTTCTGGATGCTGGCTGCGCGCACGCTCTTCGTCGAGACCTGCATCAAGCTCATCAAGGAGAACCAGGCGACCAATCACGCGCTGGCAAGCCGGTTGATGATGGCCGACCTCAAGGCGGTCCACAAGATGCTCGAGAACACCGTCGCCGACCCGCTGACCGCGCCCGAAGCAGCCAAGATGGCCGAGTCGATCCGGGCCGTGTTCAACACCAATGCCCAGGCCCTGCGCTTCCTCCCTGAGGGCAAGGAGCCGTTCTCGATCTGTGACTGGATCCGCTCGAACGACAAGCCGGGCTCGATCCTGTTCATCACCTCCTCGCACAACGAACTGGTGCTCAACCGGGCGCTGCTTTCGCTGTGGATGAACCTTGCCGTCCACACGCTCATGCGCCTGCCGCGCACCCGGGACCTGCGCACCTGGTTCTTCTTCGACGAGGTCCATGCGCTCCACCGCCTGCCGGCGATCGAGGACGGTTTGCAGACGGCGCGCGGGTTCGGCGGGGCCTTCGTGCTCGGCATCCATTCCTTCGCCAAGCTCTCGGAAACCTACGGCAAGGAAGGCGCGCAAAACCTCTCGTCGCTGGCCCGCACCAAGCTGATCCTGGCGGCAGCCGACCGCGACACCGCCGAGCACTGCTCGGACTACATCGGGCACCGCGAAGTGCGCATGATGGATGAGGCCTACAGCTACGGCTATTCGAACATCCGCGACGCTGCGACGATCACCCCGCGC
>JAMHVU010000008.1:0-1247 GCA_035911355.1 Sphingobium sp. | reverse complement strand
GTAGCAGCGAACTGGGCGCATGCAGCGCGTCTTTGGGCCAAAGGGTGCAGCGTACTTTTTGAAAGCTCTCGTCGAGGGCCTTGCAGACGTTGCCGTACTCGCAAAAGATCACGGTGTCGCGCTGGCCGTCGCGTACCTTGCGTGGCCAGTCGGGATCGGCCAACAGTTGCCGCGCCATGCCGACTAGATCGGCCTGGGTGTGAACGATGCGCTCGGCGTGATCGGGGTCCCAGATCTTGCCGGTGCCGACGACGCGGACGTGATAAAGGCCCGCTGCCGCCAGCGCGGTACGAACGCCCTGCGCCAAATACAGGTTCATGCCGTCGGGATAGGCCTTGCCGGGCATGCAGCGGTCGCCGGAATAGCCGGTATAGGGATAAAGGGGCACGCCGGGCTTGTGCACCGCGTCCTCGAACTTGCCACCGGCGCTCAGCGAGAGGTAGTGCGCGCCACCCCGGGCCAGCGCTAGCGCAATCTGCTCGGCGTCGCTTTGGGAATAGCCGTCGGTAATGCACTCCTCGCCATCAAAGCGGATGCCGATTAGGAAGTCGGGGCCGACGGCAGCGCGTACGGCGGCCAGGACCTCTAGCGGCGCACGCAAGCGACCGGGCAGGCTGCCGCCGTATTCATCGCGACGACGATTGCGACGCGACAGAAATGACGACAGGGTATAGGCGTGGGCCATGTGCAGCTCGACGCCATCAAAGCCAGCACGACGGGCGCGCACGGCGGCCTGGGCAAACTGGGCCACGATGTCTTTGATCTCGGGGATGCTGAGGTCGGCGATGGTCTGGCGATAGCCGCTGCGCGCAATCTTCAGGAAGTGAATGATCTGCGGCACCACCCGACTTGGCGAGGTGTCATGTAGGCGCTGGGTCAGCTGCGTAAGGCCGGGCAAAAACTCGTCGCTGCCGATGCGCAAAAGTGGGCCGGACTTGGCGGTGCTGACGCCCATGGCCTCGATCACCATCAGGCCGGGCTCACCTTGGGCAAAGCGGACGTAGCGGTCGGTGATGTCTGGGTTGACGTGACCATCGCTGCCCGACAGGCGCGTCACCATGGCCGGCAGCACGATGCGATTGGGAAGCGTCAGCGGACCGACGGTCAGCGGGGAGAACAGCAGCATCCGGGCACGGTCGTAAATGAAGGCCGTGCTGTCAAGGGTGCTACCAGCGGAACTCGGAGCGCAGCAGGATGGCGTGCGACAGCAGCGGCGGAAACTTGTTCACGGCGCGGTCCTGCGGGTC
>JAMHVU010000007.1:0-14264 GCA_035911355.1 Sphingobium sp. | reverse complement strand
GCAACCCATTCCGGTTGACGAAAATGATCCCGCTCAACACCCGGCGATCGTCGACACGCGGTTTGCCATGGCTCTTGGGAAAGTAGGGCTCAAGCCGAGCCATCTGCTCGTCCGTGAGCCAATACAGGTCGCTCATCTTCAATCTCCTCGCGGAGCCTGAATCAGATCGAGCCGGTTATATCAATGGGTCCTGACCCTAGGCAACCCCAGATCAGCCCCTGTCGAATAGCGCGGCAGGCCATAGTAAAAAGGATTATTGTCGACATCTTGAATGTTAGCGCCGACACTCACCAACGTGCTCGGCGTCAGATCGACCTCCACTATGCCATAGAACGCATAGCTGCGCTTCCAGGCGATATCGTAAAAATAATCCTGACTTTCCCGCGCAGCAACGACCCGCGCGCGCAGACGACCACCCCAACCAATTGGCCCAGTCGCATCCAACTGCGCCCGATAATGATTCCAGCTGCCGCCGGAAAGATCGACAACGATCTGATTATGATCGAGCGGTCGCTTGCGAACGAGATTGACCGTGCCGCCAGCATCGCCCGTGCCCGCAAACAGACCATCCGCGCCGCGCAGCAATTCGACATGATCGTAAGCAGCCATGTCCGGGAGCAGCCAGCTTCCGTAGCCATTCACATAGCCGGCGGCACCGCCATCTGTCTGAACATTCTTGATCTCAAATCCACGGGAATAAATATTTGTCTGTGTACCATCAGACTGCACCAACGTGATACCTGTCGACTGCGCCATGGCATCGGTCAGATTGTTGATGTTCTGATCCTTGATCCGCTCGGCAGTCAGCACCGACACGGACTGCTGGACCTCACGCGGATTGGTCGGCGTCTTGCCACCGATGCTCACCGCATTGGTGGCATAGGAACCCGACCCTTCCGTCGCGGTCACATCGGTGCTGCCATTCACGCCATTGATCGCGCTGCCGCCAACACCAGACTCCGAACTCTGCGCACCTTCGACACGGACGGCGCCGAGCACACGCTCGCCATTCTCCGCACCGGTCTTGATCCGCTCGAGCGTCACCACGCCCGAGCTGGTGAAGCGCCAGACGATCTGCGTACCGCCGGTTAGCTTGTCGAGCGCCTGGGAGACCGTCATCCGCCCCGAAATCGCCGGCGCCATGTCGGTGGACTGGGAATCCGGAAAGAGCACCTGGATGCCGGTCTTGGCCGACACCGCCGCGACGGACGTGGCAAGCGACTGGGCCGGAATATCGAACTCATAAGCCTGTTCGCGACCGGTGGCGGCCTGGGCCGAGGCGGTGGACGGGGCGAGGATGCCGCCCGACATCAGCGCAGTTGCGGCGAGCAGGAGAAGCTTTCGCGAGACAGGCCGGACAGTGTTCAGATGGTACATGAAAGATTGCCCCCTTGAGTGGTTTCATGAGGTCAACGACCCAGTGTTCCACCCACCGCAATCGAAATTGTGCGCTGCAAATCCGGCCTTGGCGAGCAGAATGAACGCCCGCTTTTCAGAGCGATCGACAGGGAAAAGAGCGCTGCAAAACGGCCGCTCTTCGCACGCGCAGCAGATGTTCTGGAATGTCGCCGGGAGGGCGGTCACGCATTGGCGGGCGCCCCCATCAATACCGCGCACCAAGGACCGCTATCCTGGAAGGGAATACCCTCAGCGCAGGATGGTCAACCCCGGCAGATAGGTCGCACGGACATGCTGCGACTTTTTGAGCGAGGTCAGCCAATTGTCGATCCGGTCGAGATCGATGACCGCGCTGACCCGGTGGGCGCCCACCTCGCGATTGGTGAGGAGGATCATGCCGGGATAATAGCGATCGATCGAAGCGATGACGTCGCTGAGCGCGGCATTTTCGAAGATGAGACGCCCGCGCGACCAGGCGAGAAGCTTGCCGGCATCGACCTTGAGCACCTGGCCTTCCGAGCCACCGGCAAAGGCGACCTGCTGGTCGGGCGTGATGTCGACATAATGATCGCCGCTCGACACGCGGACCTTGCCGCGCGTCACGGTCACGCGCGCGCCATCGCCCTCGCGCGCGACCGAGAAGGCGGTGCCGAGCACCCGCACCTCGCCCGATCCCGCCTTGACGATGAAGGGCCGCGAGGGATCGTGCCGCACATCGAAATAGGCTTCGCCCCGCGCGAGCGTAACGCGGCGCAGCTTGCCGGCATAATCGATATTGAGCGCCGCGCCGGTATTGAGCTCGACGCTGCTGCCATCGGCCAAAGCGACATGGCTGCGCGCGGCGCCTTGCGCGACATGGTCATATTGCCAGACGGTCGCATATTGATAGCTGCCCGCCACGACCAAGGCGAGGCAGGCGGCGGCAGCGGCGGCCACCCGGCCGTTCCAGACCTGCAAACGCGGCTTGCGCGGGCGCAGCGGCACGACATTGTCGGGCGGCACGAGCGCCGTGCCCAAATCGGCCCAGATGTCCTCCAGCTCGGCATAAAGCGCGGCATGCATGGGATCGGCGCGCCAGGCGTCGAACGCCAGGCGCTCCTGCTCGCTCGCCTCGCCCGAGGTCAGACGCGCGATCCAGCGGAGCGCTTCCTCCTCCGGATCGGCGCCGTGGCGCAGCCTGGGTCCGTCTTGGTTACTCTCCGTCATGTCCCGACTACGAGTCAGCCTCCACAACACCGCACAAAAAAATTCACAGCGACCCGGCGGCCACCAAACCACCGGGTCCTGCCCAAACAAGCCGATCTGCGATTCAACGATGCTTGATGCGGAATTCGACCGGCACCAGCAAGGAAATCCGATCGCCCGCGACCTCGTCGGGGGGCTTGGGCAAGGGACTGGCGCGCCGGACAAGCGCCGCCACCTCGCCATCGAGCAGAGCATAGCCCTGGCTCTGACGGATCTCCGACGAGAGCACCCGCCCCTGCCGGTCGAGCACGATCCGCACCACGATCACATCCTGCTGGCCCGCGCTCTGCGCCGCATCGGGATAGCGCTTCTTGCGCTCGAGCGCCGCGATCACGCGTGCTTCCCAGCCCTGCTCGGCATTGGAGGGCGTGTTGGACGGCGCGCCGGCTTGCGGCGCTCTGGCCGCATCCTGCCGGGGTGCGTCGGGCGCGGCCTCATGGGTGGTTTCCTCGGCGGGCTTGTCGGCCTGCTCCTTCTTTTCCTCAGGCTTTTCGCGCGAGGGCACCACGACCTCGGCCTTCACGTTGAGGGCGAGCTTGGGGATCGGTGGGAGCTTGGGCTGATCGGGCACAGGCTGGGGCTGCGCTTTCTTCTGCTCGGGCTCGGGCGGCGCATCGAGCGGAGGCGCGGGCGGCGCGGACGGCAGCGCCACCATTTCGACGACCATCGCGGCAGGCGGCGGCGCGGCCACTGGTCCACGTGAGGCAATCCCCAGGAACAGCGAGGCGGCAACCGCGCCATGAAGGCCGATCGACGCGGCGCCCGCGCCGAGCAGCCGGCGGTCGGTTTGCGTGGCGATCACGGTTTGGCGGCCCCCTGCTCGTCCCCAACCAGCGCGACCTTCAGATAGCCCGCAGCACGCAGGTCGTTCATCAGCGCCATGAGATCGCCATAGCCCACCGTCTTGTCGGCGCGCAGGAACAGGCGGGCGTTGAGATTGCCCTTGGTGCGCGCGCCAAGCCGGGCGGCCAGGCTCGCCCGGTCGATCCGGTCATTGTCGAGGCTGAGCGAGAGGTCCTTCTGGAGACTGAGCACGATCGGCTCGTCGGCCGGCGGCTGGGGCTGCGCGGTCGAGACCGGCAGGTCGATGGGCACATTCACGGTCGCGAGCGGGGCTGCGACCATGAAGATGATGAGCAGCACCAGCATGACGTCGATGAACGGCGTCACATTGATGTCGTGGTTGAGATCGAGGCCATCGTCGGAATGGCTGAGTTTCATCGCCATGATCGGGCGTCCCTTGGCAGGAGGATCAGGCGACCGCGCGCGCCGGGCTGCCGGCCCGGGCAAGCTGGCTGTCGACCTCGGCGCTGACGAGGCAGGCGATCAGGGTCGAGGCCTCGGCCAAGCGGCGGCGATAGGCAGCGATGGCTCGCGCGACATGGTTGAACATGATGACCGCCGGGATTGCCGCGACCAGACCCATGGCGGTGGCGAGCAGCGCCTCGGCGATGCCCGGCGCGACGACCGCCAGATTGGTGGTGTTGGACTGGCTGATGCCGATGAAGCTGTTCATGATGCCCCAGACGGTGCCGAACAGGCCGACAAAGGGCGCGATCGCGCCGACGGTCGCCAGCACGCTGGTGCCCCGGATCATCCGCTCCATCGCGCCGGCCTCGACCGTGACGAGCCGGGCGGCGGCCCGCTCCTTGACGCCCTCACCGGCCTGCGCGCTCACCAGCGTGCCGGCCTTCTGCAGTTCGGTGCGGACCGCGTCGAGCATGGCGGCGGGCGCGAAATGGGTGGGCACGGTGAGTTTGGCGAGGCCGGGCGCCTTGTCGAGCGCCGCGACATCGACCTTGAGGCGGGCCTGCGCACCGCGCAGCTCGACCAGCTTCGAGATCCAGATGGTCCAAGTGGCGACCTAGGCGCCGAGCAGGAGGAGCATCACCGTTTTGACGATCAGCGTCGCATTGGCGAACATTTCCCAGTAGCTCAGATTTTTCGGCACGATCAGCGTGGCGATGGCGGGCGCACCGGCCGGGGCGGCATTGCCCTGCGCCCAGGCGGTGGACGCGGTCAGAAGGATCGCCGCGCCTAGCCCCGCGCAGACCGTCAGATTTCGGAAGATTTTCATGATGTCGCTCTTTTCCCCGCTGTTCGGATCGTCGCCGGCCGACAGAAGCGACTGGCGAGCTCATGGGGGCAACGAGTTGAAACGGTAGCCACCGCAATCGCGGCATGGATTTCACAAGGGCCAGGTCAGGACCGCATCAGGGAGGCGCCGCGCAAGGCCGCGGAGGCCACGCGAACGAGGCGCTTCAGCCTTCCTGCGCCGCCTTGGGCAGGGTGGCGGCCTCGCTTGCCGCCGCGGCCAGACGCCGGGTGGCCCTGCCATCATCCTCGGCCTCACGCAGCCGCTGGCGACAATGAGCGAGCGCGCGCATGATATATTTCTCGATCAGGCTCTTGGAGACGCCCATCTGCTCGGCAATCTCGCCATGGGTCATCTCATCGACCCGTGAATGCCACAGAAAATCGCGCGCCTTGGCCGGGAGCTCGTCGAGCGCGGCATCGATGACCCGGATCCGGCTTTTCGCGACGACGGCGGCTTCGGAACTCTCCGTCACGCTGTCGAACAGATCGCGCTCTTCCTCGAGTATCTGGACGCGCCGGTTCGCCACGCGCTCATGATCAGTGGCGATGTTGGCGGCCATGCGAAACAGATAGCCGCGCGCATCGCTTTCATCGCCGGAGAAATTCTCGACCCGGTCGAGCTTCAAATAGATGTCGCTGGCGAGGTCCTCGGCGACCTGCGGGCTGCGGACGCGGCGGCGCAGAAAGGATTCCAGATCGCGCCGGGAAGTCAGAAAGACGGACGCGAGGTCCGCGCTCTTCCCGGCGGGGCCGCTCACCGTGCCGGTTTCCGACGCGCGCAGGCACGATGCGAGAAAAACGCGCACGCTTCATGCCAGCCTTGAGATCGTAACACCGCCATCAAATCTCGCCCCTCAATTCCGCAACGATCCAGTCGCCCCACCACCGCACATATTTTTATCATGGGCGCTCCGGCCCGCCCCGACCGGCAGATATCGGCCCTGTACTCGCCCATCCGGCCGGCTCCCGATCGACGTCGGACAGACCCATGATCCCGGGCCCAAAATGCCGCCATCCGCCACGCACAGCATAGCGCAAATTGCGGTCAAGGGTTTTGCTAATCGTTGCGCCCATGACCCCGCATCGCGCCGGGACGAGGGAGTTGGGCCGGGTGGCAGGCAAGATTATTGATTTTGTGGATCGCAGGATTTTGATCGCCCTGCAGAAGGACGCGGCGATTCCCATGGCGCGGCTCGCCGAGCTGGCCGGCCTGACCGCCACTGGCTGCTGGCGGCGGATCCGGCGGCTCGAGGCCGACGGCATCATTCTGGAGCGGGTGACGCATTTGTCGCCCGAGGCGCTGGGGCTGTCACTGACCGGGTTCGTGACGATCCGGACCGGCAATCATGGCACCGCCTGGCTCCGCCAGTTCAAGGAGATCGTCGCGGCCATGCCCGAAGTGATTGAGCTACATCGGCTGACGGGCAAGGATGATTATCTGCTCAAGGTGGTGACGGCCGATATGGCGGCGTTCAACCGCCTCTATGGTCTCATCGCCGATATTCCCGACATAGACGATGTGAGCTCGGCTTTTTCGATGGAGCGGATCAAGGAGACGAGCGCCCTGCCCCTTTGACGCGCATATCCCGTCGAGCCGGACCGGATCCACGCGGTATCGGAAACCCCTTGCCGCTTCAGGGCGCTTTCCTGACCCGGAATTCGACGGGGAGAACGAGCGAGATGATATCGCCATCGACCATGTCGGGCGGCTTGGGATAGGGCGCCGCGCGCCGCGCCAGCGCCAGCACTTCGCGGTCGAGCAGTGCGATGCCCTGGCTGCGGGCGATTTCCGCGCGCAGCAGCGCGCCGTCCCGGTCGATGACGATCCGCAGCAGAACGGTATCTTCCAGACCCTGACGCAGGGCGCCCGGCGGATAGCGCCGCCTCGCCGAGACATGGGAGATCATCTCGCCTTCCCAGCGATCCTCCTCGCTCGACCTTTGCCCGCTCGCCGACGCGACTGGCGCGACGCTTGTCGTGCCGGGCCGGTCCATCGTCGCCGTCTCCTGCGGCGAGGCCGGGCTCGCCGGCAATTCGGCTTGCTGGGGCCTGGCCGGGCTGCTTGGTGCGGGTGGGCGTCCATCAGCCGTCACCGCCAGTTGCCGACCATCGGGGCGCGCCTCCGCCCGGCTTCTCGCCAGGGAGCGTTCCGGACCATCTGCCTGCGCGCTTCCCGGCGCGGAGAAGAGGCTCACCTCCATGGGGGCGCGGCGCTGGCGTTCCTGCGGATCTTCAGTCCACAGTGGCATCAGCGCCAGGACGAAGATGCCATGGGCCAGCAGCGACAGTAGCAACGGCGCCCAGCTCGCACGCTCCTTGGGCGGCGGATCGAGATCGTCGAAGGACAGGACCGGCGCGCGCGGACGCAGCGGCTTGGCTTCATCGGCAAAGGCGACATGATAAAGCGTGGCGCCGTCAGAGGAATGTTCGACGAACCGCAGCCCCCTCGCCGTTCGCGATCTGAGGCGGCCATAAGCGGCCATCAGGAGACGGCACCTTCCGCATCGGAGCGGGCGCGCAGTGCCGGCACGGACACGTACGGAAAGGCGCGACCGTTCGAAGCACAGGCAAGGGCCACGTCCCCATGACGCATGGACGGATCATGCCATAAAGGCCGCGCCCAGTCACCGACAACGTCACCGGCGACGTCATCGACGATATCTCCGGGAACCTGTCGCGCGCAGGCCTCGCCGCGCGCCGCACGGGCATTGTCGGCGAAGACGCGCCTGCGCCCCGGGACAGTCATCCGGACGGTCGCGCTGTCGGGACCCAATGGCCCCGGACGATGGCGGATCGCAAACATCATCATGAAGGCAACGACCGACCCGGGCCAAACCCTCAACGGTAAGAAGCAGGCGCGGTACGTGCGCCCGCACCTCGTCGAACCGGACAGCGCAATAGGCGCGGCGCGTTCCGGCCTGTCCCTGCCCGGCCGATCCGGTCGCTTGCGGTGTCCGTGCCGATGGCTCGTTACGATTATGTGGCAAGGCGGTGGCACATTTCCCTCGCTGTTACCGGCTTGCCCGCCATGGAGACGCGCGACGGCGGAATTCTCAGCGTTGGACGATCGTCCGGACTGTTTGCCGCGCTCGCCCCGAGAAAGCGGCCGACACGCTTTTGACGGACATGGCAGGAGCCTTCGGGTCGCACCGGACAATCCGGGCCGAGCTGTCTCCCGCCATGGCACCAGATGCCGGCACGCGGCCCGTAATCGGCCGCGCGCCAGTAAGCTCTCGTGCTTGATGACCGCATGAAGGAATAAGTGGACGACATTGGTGACGAATATCCAGCTTGCACGATCTGCCCATGACGGCCGCATGAAGGGCCGCGCGAAAACCGCCTCGCGCGCATGGCCCGGGCTCCTGTCCGAAGCGGCAGCTCGGGTCATGCGCGCGGTCATGCCCCCTTCGCGCGCCCTGCCCCGCTGACTGACAATTTCATCGGACATACAGACATGGCCCGCGCCTCCCGATCCCGCACCTGTGCCGAGCCTAGCGCCGGCATGGACCAGACGCCCCCGACGCTGGACGATATCCAGGAGGCCGCCACCGCGCTGGCGGGCGCTGTCATGCGCACGCCCTGTGTCGCCAGCCAGACCTTGTCGGCGATCGCCGGCTGCGACCTGTTCCTCAAATTCGAAAATCTCCAGTTCACCGCCTCGTTCAAGGAGCGCGGCGCGCGCAACAAGCTGCGCATGCTGCCGTCCGCCACTTTGCGCAGGGGCGTCTGCGCCATGTCGGCGGGCAATCATGCCCAGGGCGTCGCCTATCATGCGCGCCTGCTCGGCGCGCCCGCGACGATCGTGATGCCGCGCGGCACCCCGCTCACCAAGATCGCCCGGACCCGCGACCATGGCGCCCGGGTCATCGTCGAAGGGGCGGGCCTGGCCGAGGCCTCGACCATCGCGACGCGTATCACCGCCGAGGAAGGCCTGACCTTCATCCACCCTTATGACGATCCCGCCGTGATCGCCGGCCAGGGCACGGTCGCGCTCGAGATGATCGAGGCGATCCCGGATCTTGATATACTGGTCGTGCCCATCGGTGGTGGCGGGCTGATTTCGGGCATGGCGATTGCGGCCAAGCTGCTCAAGCCCCATATCCGGATCATCGGCGTCCAGTCGAAAGCCTATCGCTCGATGGTGCGCGTGCTCGCCGGGATGGACGAACCGGTCGCCGGTGGCCCCGCGATCGCCGAAGGCATCGCCGTCAAGGAACCGGGCCTGCTGACCCGCGAGATCGTCCGCGCCCTGATCGACGACATCATGCTGGTCGAGGAAGCATCGATCGAGCGCGCGATCGCACTCCTCCTCTCGATCGAGAAGACGGTGGTGGAAGGCGCCGGCGCGGCAGCGCTGGCCGCCGTGCTCGAACATCCCGCGCCGTTCCGGGGCCGGCGGGTCGGCATCATCCTGTCGGGCGGCAATATAGACCTGAGGGTGCTATCCTCAATCGCGTTGCGCGAACTGGTACGCACCGGCCAACTGCTGCGGTTCGAAGTGCCCATTTCCGACCAGCCAGGCATCCTCTCTGAACTAGCCGGCGCGATCGGCGCGGAAGGCGCCAATATCGTCGATGTTTCCCATGATCGCCTTTCGCTCGCGCTGACGCCCAAGAGCGCGGTGCTCGATCTCGTCGTCGAGGTTCAGGACCGCAGCCATGGCGACGCCGTGATCGCCCGGCTCGGCGAGGCGGGATTTGCCGTCCGGGAGCGGCCGCTATGAGCCCGCCTGTTTTCCGGCACGGCAAAGCCCGGAACGCTGAAGAAGGCCTTTGCCCGGCCGTCCCGTGCCCATGCGGCGCGGCATCGCTTCGGCCATCGAGAGAAGGATGACGATATGAGATATTCCGCAACGGATCGTGCGAGACGGCCGATCGGCCCGGCAAGGGCCGCCGTGCTGGCACTTGCATCCCTCTCGGCCACCGCCTGGCCCGCCCTTCTTCACGCGCAGCAACTGGAAGCCGACAAGGCGCCGCAGGGCAAAGCTGCGCCCCTCCCCTATCTCGCGGGCCATGAAGTCGATTATCGGCTCATCCTGGGTCCGCAACCGGTGCCCGCAAGCCCGCGCGACCGGGACGATGTGCGCACCGTGCGGCAATTGCAGCATGTCGATCGCGCGCGATGGGACGAGGCCAATCTCGACGCGCGCTTTGTCTATCCCCGGTTCGACACGGCGTTCGGAAGACCGGTCAGCCGTGCGACCTCGCCCGCGATGATCCGTCTGCTCAACCGGACGCTGCGCGATGTCGCGGCGACCACATTTGCCGCCAAGGCGGTCTATTCCAGGCCCCGTCCGTTTCAGCGCTATCAACTCGCCCGTGTCTGCGGCGAAATGCGGGCGCCAAAGCCCGACCCCCGGCCGACCGGCGGCTCATCCTACCCCTCCGGGCACAGTGCCTATGGCTGGGCGAGCGCACTCATTCTCGCCCGGCTCGATCCATCACGCGCGGCGTCCCTGTTCGAACGAGCCGGCGATTATGCACAGAGCCGTCTGATCTGTGGGGTCCATTTCCCGTCCGATGTCGAGGCCGGGCGCCTCGTCGCGGTCGCGGTGGTCTCCCGGCTCGATGCCGAGCCCATGTTCCAGGCAGACCTGGCGCAAGCGCTCGCAGAACTGGCCGCAGCGCCGGATCCGGCCAGGCCGGATGCGCAATAATCTGCCTCCCTTCCGCACGGCATCAGGGTCGGATTTGTCCGGCCCGTGTCATGTCCTACCCTTCCCCATCCGAATTACCGGCACGCGCCGACTTATCGCCGGCCGGTCCTGACGACCGGCCCGCGCTGTGCTCGGCGCCGACGATCGGCTTCGTCCCGATCGTCAAGAGCAGCCCCGTCATGTGGTGCGATCTTTCCAGGATAGTCGAGATGGTTTTCTATTCGCATGGTGCGCGCGTCGATCGCGCCGCCGCTTCGCCTTTTCATCGCTTCGAAATTCATGCCGAGCAGGCACCCCAGTCCATCTGCCGGGTTGCGGGCGCCTTTGCCGCGCAGTCCATCATTCCCGCCAGCCTTGCCGCCCGGACGAGCTGTGGCGGTCTGTGGATGGCGATTGAAGCAGACATGCCGATCGCCCGGGCGGAACGGCTCGCCGAACGGCTGCGCGCGATGATATGCGTCAGCACCGTCCTGCTGATCCCGGCGCCACCGGGCGAAGCCATGACCCCGCCCGTCAGCACATGTGCCGATGACTGAGCGCCGCTTATTGTTCTCTCGGCGTCAGCCGCTCACGATACCCACACATCATGTCGGACAGCGCCTCTATATGGCTCCCAGCCTTGATGAAACGGTAGAAACACCATCGAAGCACAGCCTTTCTAACGAAGGGCGTGCTCACACCTCTGTACGGCTCTGGTAATGGTCCAGCACCGCCGCGGCGGCATCGTCCGCGAAGCTGGACCGCAGGCCTCCCGCAGCGCCTTCGGCGGCAATTGCAGCACGATCGACGATGGAAGCCTCATACTCGATCATAGCCGACGGTCCGTTCCCGCCGGTGAGAGCCTCAGAGAGATCGACGGCATCGGCGAGCGCAAGATTTACGCCCTCTCCGCTGAACGGCGACATGAGATGGGCAGCATCACCCAGGAGCGTTAACCCGGACCGGTTGGCCCAGCGAAAGCCGATCGGCAAGGCATAGAGCGGTCGAACCCCCAGAAAATCACCGCGCTCAAAGATATAGGTCAGCGATGACGCCCAACCGTCAAATGCCGTCCGCAACCAGCCTCGAACAGTCTCGGCCTCCGCGTTGGTCCATTCCGGCAAGCTTCGCTTAGCAATACGGAGCCCCGCATAGCAGCGCACATGGCCTTGACCGTTGCGTTGCGCGATAAGCAGGCGGTTTTGCCCGGCCGCAAACATCTTCCCGCTGCCGACCAGCCTGTCGACATGCGGGTGACTGCGACTGTCAAATCCAAGTTCGATCAGCGTCACGCCCTCATAGATCGGCTTCACCTCGCTCAGCAGCGGCCGCACCCGCGACCATGCGCCGTCCGCGCCAACAACGACGTCGAAATGTTCGCGCACGCCATTTGACAGGACCTCGTGACCGCCCGTCGCATCGGGGAGGATCGCCTCGACCCTGGAAGCCCAACGCACAACGCCGAGAGGCAGCGATGCCAAGAGAATATCCCTCAGTGCGGTGCGGTCGATTTCCGGTCGGTCATCGCCAGCACCGTCGCGATCAAACAGCAGCGCGCCATACTGATCATAGAGGCGGTCGCCCTGATCCTCGGGACGCGATGCGGCTTCAAATTCGTCCTCGAGCCCCGCGAGCCGCATGGCGCGTTGCCCGGTTTGCGCATGAAGGTCGAGCGACCCACCCTGGGGGCGCTCGTTTGCATGGGCATCACGCTCGAACACAGTGACGGACTGGCCACGCAGGATGAGGAGGCGCGCGAGCAACAGCCCACCCGGACCGCCTCCCACGATTGCAATGGTCTGATGACTTGTCATGACGATCCCTATCAATCTATATAGGCACCTATACATATTCATAGGAGCCTATGCAATGCCAGAGGACGAATGGGATCCCAAGGCTCATCCCGGCCATTATTTCAGCCGGATCTCACGCGCACTGACCCGCATCGGCGATCAGCGATTTCAGGAACTGGGATTTGCGACCGCGCAGCTTCCCGTTCTCACGGCCCTGAAGGATGGCGCGTGTCGGTCACAGACCGAGCTTGCGCGCTTGGCCAAAGTCGAACAGCCATCCATGGCGCAACTACTCGCCCGTATGGAACGCGATGGCCTCATCCGACGAGAGCCCGACCCCGCCGACCGGCGGAGCAGTCTCGTGTCTCTGACCGAGGTAGCCGAAGCCAGACTACCGGCAGGTCGGGCGATCCTCCGGCAGGCAAATCGTGAGATGACGGAAGGTCTCACCAAGGCGGAGGTCGGCACTTTGGTTGACCTCCTGCGCCGCGTGCTGACAAATGTCGAAACGATGGAGCGATAAACACAAGCACTGCCCCTGCGACAATTGCTGATGTTCGCATGGCGTCGCTTCCCGACCAAACCACCTCGTTCACCCATGCCGCCGGCATGTCCGAATCTGAAGGTAGCTGTCATTGGGCTGGAAGCGACAGGCCGCGTCGCCCTTTCACCAGCGAAGGAATAGTCAGCTGGGAAATTACGGACTATCCGCTCCGATAAACCGCCAGATGGATGGCCGGGTTTGAGCGCTAGCCTCCATATACCATAGAGATCGCAGGAGACGCCTGTCCCAAAGATATTGTCAGGGCGATTAACTCCATCAAAATTCGATGAACTTGGCGAGGATTCGAAGACGAGATCGACTTGATTCATGCTTCGTTTGGCTATCGCCCATCAAATACAATACCGCCAACACAAGCCGTGACGACCCCCTGCCAAATAGACGAAAGGAGTATTGTTCTGTCGAAAATCTCGAAGGGCGTTGCTGTCACTAGCGGCTCGAGAACGATCGGAATGATGATCGCAGCGAATTGCACCAAGCTAACCATGAGGGCCACAGTGAAGCGGTGACCCGTTACCTGCTCCTGTTTCCAGGTATTGGTCGGCGAAGAAAAATATCCCGACAATAGGAGGCCGATAACAGGAGCAACTTGTGCGGAGAGCCAAGTCAATGGAGCGCTATAGTCGCTGCCATATTTTCCCAGTATGAGTTGTACGACCATGAAGGTTGCAACCGCGAACGATCCCACCAACCAGGTGATGGTCAGGGTTGAGAGTGCTGTCTCGCGAGTCATGGCAGGCCTACTCCCGCTTTGTTTTCCTGGTTTTCGAGCGGATCTCGTCCGTTTTGGATCAGTTCGGCATCCTTGTCTTTCGCTGCCTCGAACTCGTAGACGTACATCCATACCCGGGTTCCAGGTAGGGCGACTGCCGCCGCACGCTGCTTGCTGAGGGCCGGCCTCGCGTTGGATTTCCACACATTGAGGTCCAATTCGGTTACGGGGTCGCGATCATGCATGATGTCCTCGTCGGTCACGATGAACACGAACGTCCGGAAGCGATCGTCCTCACCTTTCATCAGGGAGCGCCAATAGTCTTCAAGGCTACCGATTTTGGCGCGTTTTCCCTTGGTCCAGCGATCCTCCTTCACGACCTTGCCGCGCCGTCCCACACGTTCCAGCTGTGTAGCGATTGCAAAACCACCGGGCACGCTGAAATATTGCAGGTTCTGATATCCTTTGGGCGTCAGGCGAGTTTTGATCTGCTCGCTGACCTCCCCCAGTGTGCCGTTGACCTGAAAGGAACCGGTAACATCGTCCAGCGTGCTGGGCCGCTTGGGAGGCCAGGGCAAAAACGGATTGTCGCGGGGATCCGGCACGCGATACAAGCGCTGCCTGTTGATTTCCACTGAGAAGTGACCCGGGTAGGGCATAAATTTCCACTGAGAATTGACCCATGTTGAACTCGTCCCTGGCTTTGACAAGCGAGGGTATATGGAGTGTTGGACATGGCGTTATTGAGCGTTATCCGGCGCTGGCATTTTCGCGATCATCTACCGATCCGGGAGATAGCGCGGCGCACCGGACTATCACGCA
>JAMHVU010000006.1:0-1084 GCA_035911355.1 Sphingobium sp. | reverse complement strand
GCGACATCAACGGCGACGACCGTCCTGACATCGTCATCGGCGGCAGATCGGTCGCAACGCTGCTTCAGCAGCCAGATGGACGCTTTGGCGATCTGGTCTGGCTCACGGGCGACCTGGGCCCGAACGGCGCTGCTGTCGCAGTGGGTGACGTCAACGGCGACGGGCGGCAGGATATCGTTTTCGGTTGGGGGGACGTATCGCAGGACTCCAATGTCGGAGTCATTCTGCAAAGCGCCGGCGGCGTCCTGGGTGCGATACAGACCATGTCTACGCTGGACTACCCGGAATCGATTGTGATCGCCGACGTCGACAGCGATGGTCGAAATGACATCGTGGTTACACATGAGAATCAGGCCTCCGTCAGCCTGTATCGTCAGAAGTCGGACGGTACGTTGATGTCAGAGGAGAGATTTCATTCAGTTGGAGCAGGATGGGGCAGGAATGGATTGGCCGTTGGCGATATCAATGGCGATGGTCGCCCCGACATCCTCCATGGCTCACAGGTTCTACTGCAGCATCCACCCGCTGCGACGCCGTCGGCCCTCCCCTTGCGTCGTCCGCTGTCGGCGCTGAAGACGATTCGGCGTGCTGTCGTGCCAGCACAATTGCGCTCTGCACACTGACAAAGCATTCCCTGGTTCAGCATGAAGATTGAGCTGACGGGGCTGCCGGAACGACCATGTCAGGTTAGCGCAGAAGCTGACCTGATCTGCTGCAGGTGACGGGCTGGCGGCCTGGCTCGGATTCAACCGCGGCGGAGTTGCCGCCGGCCCATCAAGCTCTGGGTGCACCTTCGATTGAATCGGCCGCCGCCGCCACCCGCGCCTGCCGCAGCAGCCAGCGCCGCATCGCCAGCGAGGCGCGGTCGGCGTGGAAGGAGATCTCCGGCTGGCGCTCGGGGTAGCCGCCCAGGCGCTCCTCGATGGCTTCCAGCCCGTCCACATCCTCCTGAAAGGCCGCCAGCAGGTGGCGGTGCATGAAGGCGGTGACGCCCTCGTCCTCCCGGGCGAAGTTGCGGGCGTGCTGGATGAAGTAGTGCGTGCGCGTGGCCGTCTCCGGCGTCACGATGTGTGCGGTGCGGATG
>JAMHVU010000005.1:0-5839 GCA_035911355.1 Sphingobium sp. | reverse complement strand
GCAACCCATTCCGGTTGACGAAAATGATCCCGCTCAACACCCGGCGATCGTCGACACGCGGTTTGCCATGGCTCTTGGGAAAGTAGGGCTCAAGCCGAGCCATCTGCTCGTCCGTGAGCCAATACAGGTCGCTCATCTTCAATCTCCTCGCGGAGCCTGAATCAGATCGAGCCGGTTATATCAATGGGTCCTGACCCTAGGGCGTCGCTATCGTGTCCGTTCCGCACCGCGCCTCAATCACGCCACCTGATTGGTATAGCCGTTAGCGGAGGGGCACGACAATCAGGTCAATCTTGGCGCGTCGATGCTTTGATTGGTGCTGCGCTCCATCTACGATTGAATATCCGCCATCCGACTAAGCCCGCGACAACGCCCAGCAGGCCGCCCACGAGATAGGCGGTTGGCGCATCATTCGGCACAAAAAAGAAGCCGCCAGCAACATAGCCGCCGATTACGGCGGTGCGTGTCACCGCACCATAGATCGCGGCGACCTTGCCATGATCGGCGGGCGGGCATTCCGACTGGAACAAGGTTCGGACAGCGACGTTGTGGATGCTGTTTGCGCCGCCGCCTAGGATGAAGGCGACGGCAACGATTGCCAGCCCGATCGGCGCAAGGCCGATCCACAGCATGGTCGCGCCCATGACAGCGGCCGTGCCGAACGCCGCCAGTCCGACCCTATGGCCAATAACCCTTTCGGCCAGCCCAGCGCCGATCAACATCCCAACCGCCCATAGTGCCGTCAGCATTCCAAACGCGGTCGGCCCGCTCCCAGCGTCACCATCACGAGAAACACGAAAGCAACGTCGGCTATGGCGGTCGCAAACACTTCGAGGCTGAGCGCACCCGTAACCACCATCAACCGTCGATTGCGGAGCAGCGGCAGGTAGTCCGCGAACAGGGTCTCTTCCTCCTGATCGTCCCGTTGTGGCTTGCGGCGAAGCCTGCTCGCCATCACGACGAGGGCCAAAAGGGCAAAACTGGCGGCATCGGCTAAAAGCGCATTGCGCGATCCGATCCATCCCACCAGTACGCCCCCAGCGACTGGACCAGCGAGCATTCCAAGGCTGCGAACCATTTCCATAAGGGAATTGGCGAGTGCGAGGTCATTCCAAGCCGCTCGCCAGCACTGGAATCAACGCGAATGTTGCGGCGCTGCTGATCGTGAACAGCACGCTCAACAGCGCGGCCCCGGCGAGCGTGAACATGGGATAATAGGCGATAAATGCTATCACGCCCGCTTGCAGAACTGACACCATGACCAGAATGCGCGCCGCCTCCCGGCGGTCGATCAAGCGGCCCGCCCAGGGTGCGGCGATCAGACCGGGTAGCAGCTCCGCGGTCAGCAGCGTCGGCACCGCATAGCCGGATGCGTTCTCGGCAGTGCGGAACATCAACGTCAGCAACGTGATTTCATCGCCGGTCGTCGAAATCGTAAGCGCCACAAGGACCAACTATCCCCAGCCTTGCCGAAACTCAACTCCCACTCACTTAACCTTCCGCACAGCCCCGCACTTTCCGGGTCACTCTGCACACTTCAAATCTCAACCGACAATCAGGTGAATAGCTTTAGCGTCGTTCTGCCAACCACTTAAGCGCCGATAGGCTTGGCATGAACAGATATTCGCCTCCCTTCATGACATTGAAGGTCTGCACACCGTCGATGCGCTTGCGCGCAGGCGCCTGCGGGATCGTGAACCGGCCGTCCTCCTCATGCAGACCAACGATTGGATCGCGCTCCTCGCCGAGGTCGACGAAATTGCCGCGGTTGATCCATTCCTGCTGCATGAACTCGATCGTGTCGTAAGCGCGCGCGCTTATGAAGATGAAGAACAGGCCGCGATCGCCTTTGGCATCGTCTTTCGGCGCCACATCCTCGGAATAAACCGGCCCGAAGGTCGAGGAACGGCGGATGATGCGGTGAATGTTGACGTCGGTGAGCAGCGTCAACTCGGAGTCGCGGGGATTGAGCCGGCGCATATGGCAGCCAAGCGGCACAACGCGGCCTTTGGGGTCGTCCTTGAAATTGAAGTCGTTGTTGCGCTGCGGATCGGCGCCGAGGTCCGGGTCGTCATGATCCGGCGACAACGTCAGTGGAGCGCCTGACCGCCAGCGACCGAACATCTTGGCGGCTAATAGCTCGCGTTCCTCCGGCGTCTCGCCATGCGCCTTGAGGAAGGCGTTAAAACAGCCGACCCGGCTGTTGTACTTGCGCATAACGACGAAGGTGCCGTTCTTGCCCAGCCCGGCGGGCTCGGGCATGCCAAGCGGTTGGCCGTTCTCGCTTTCATATCCAAGAATGAACTCGCCCGCCTTGATCGGGCGCTCCTCGCCCGGCAGCGGATCGACGCCGCTACCCTCGACGGCGGGCTGGGAGATCGAATCCCGGAAACCGAACGGGTTTTTCGCGCCATCCGGCGCGCCGAAACGATACTCGCCGAGCAGGGTCACGCCGCTGCTCCGGTCGAGTTCGGTGCGCGCCGTCGCCAGCGCCTTATCGAGCGCAGCATCATCCACGGCGTAGATAGTCAGCGCGAGATGGCAGTTGCCGGGCTTGAACACCTCTTCCCAGTTTTCCGGCGCGTTGGGCCCGAAGTCGCGAAGCTGCTCCGCGCGTGCGGCCATGCCCTGCTGGAAGGGGAGCGGGAATGTCTTGAGCTGCGCTTCGGGAACGCCGAGCGCCTTCAGCCCCTCGAAGCTGAGTGCGGCCCCGATCCAGAAATCAAGATCCTCGCTCCAGTTGTCGGCAGATGCGATATGGGGCGCGAGCCGGCCGAGAAGATCGCGCGCGCCCTCCGCCTCGTCGAAATGGAGCATGGCGTGGATACCGACATAGGGCTCCGGCCGGCTTCGCAGGATCAGCGCCTGAATGTCGTGCAGATCGAGCGTAACGCTGTCGCGCCGGAAGCGCTCTTTCAGTTTCTGAAGGATCGCCATGGCTCAGCCCACCTTGTCCAGGAATTCGTTGACGGCATGCTCCATCCGCTGAAGGCGGCGCACGTCGACGACGGTCACCTGCGGGTTGGCGACGAACCAGCCGGCAGCGGTGATCTGATGCTCGGCGATGAAATCCTTGACCTTGGGGCTTGCGATGCCAGGCCAACCTTCGACCGAAGCGAAAAGCAGGTCCATCAGGTCGGGGATCTTGGTGGCGAAGTCGTTGATATAGGTGTCCCAGTCGCCGTCATAGGCGGTGGCGAACAGGATGCGTGTGTCGTTGTCGAAGAACACGAACCGCATATTGTGGAGCGTGCCGACCTTCTGCGCGCCATCGAAATTGCCGTTCACCAGCCCGAAGATGCGTTTCAGCCGGTCCGCGCCGCCTGGCTTCAAGTTTGCGATGGCTGTGAGCTCGGAGACATTGCCGGACTGGGCGCCGACACGGCCAGCCGAGCCCGCCGTGCCCTTGAGGTCGGGATTGTGCTTCGTCACCATCTGCTCGAGCGCGAGCTTGGCGAGCTGCGGCGCGTCGCCGGCCACTTCCTCGATCCGCCGCCGGATGGCCTGAAGGCGGGTTTCGTCGATCTGCGGGTTTTCTTCGGTCTCGGCCATGACTGGCCTCCTTTCGTGATTGCGTGTGTCGATCGGTGCGTCAGTCCGGGATGGCGTCGATGTTTGTCGGCTCGACACGCGGCTGCGCGTTCATCTCATGGCGGTAGCGGGTGGATCGCTCATAGGCGGCGATGCGCACCCGCATGATCGATCCGAGCGGCTGGTGCTCGCGGATACCGTGCCAGGGATTGAACGACAGCACGTCATCGCCATAGACCCGCCGCGCCGGCGAATAGGCGTCCTGCGGCGGGATGCGCAGCGTGGCGATCGGCTGGTGTGGCGACAGCTCTTCGGGCCAGAGCACCGCCGCGTCCTCGACAGGCATCTTGTCGAGATCAGCGCAAAGTTGGGCGCGCAGTTGATACTCAGCACCCTGGTCGCGGAAATGCTCGACAACCAGATCGCGCATCGTGGAATCCTCCACTGTGCCGACGTCCTTGCCGGTGAGCGCGCGGACATTGTCGGAAAGCGGCGCGGCGCTGATCTTGGCGATGTGATCGCCAAAGCGGATCGCCGCCATCGAGTGATAGGTCTCGCCGAGCAGATGGTCGTTGTCGCGCGCGAGCCCGCGCAGCGTCGCGCCGGGCTCGACGCCGACCGCTTCGACCGCGGCTTCCACGCCACGCGCCACCCCGGCCATGGCGCGTTGGAGGAAGGCGGGGTTCTGCGCATTCTTCTCCAGAAGGCCAATGAGCTGGCGATATTTGCCGATCGTGCCGAAGCTCAAGACCGGTATGTTGACCAGCAGGAAATCCTGATTGCGGCCCTGGTCGTCGGGCAGAAGCCGCTCTCCCTCCACGCCGATGACCTTGATCGCCATGCCGCGTGGGGCGGGGATGGTGTCCGAGTGGATATCTCCGGGCGCTGATGAGAGGCGGATCACCACGGAATAGGTGGCCGGGCGAGCGAAAAGCCCCTGGCGCAGATGCTCCGGCAGTTCCGGGACGACGAGTTCGCCCTTCAGGAACCCGTGGCTCTTGGCATGGGCGTCGCGCACCGCATGCCGATGGCGCTCGAACGCCTTGCGGTTGGTGCTCGCCATGATTTCGAGGATTTCGGCGGTGAGCCGCTCCTCGTCTTCGCCGAGCACTTCGACGCTGGTGGAGTAGGGGATATAGGTCTCAGCCAAGGGCGATCCTTCGAACCGGATTTTCGTTGCATTCGAGATATCAGGTGATATCTGGTTTTACGGTGAACGCCGACATGGGTAAAAGGTTTCCATGCCGTGCTGAATTGGAGGTCGATCGCTCATGCGCCTCACGCGAGAGGAAACGCAGCGCCAGACGCGGGATAAGCTGCTCGCCGCAGCACATTCGTCCATTGTGGAAGAAGGGGTGGCGGCCATGTCGATCCGCAACATCTGTAGTGCAGCGGGTCATTCGCAGGGGGCCTTCTATTCGAATTTTGCAAGCAAGGACGATCTGCTGGTCGAGATTCTGCAGGCTCATATCCAGGACGAGGTCGTGCTTCTGCGCGATCTGGTCGCCCACTGCTCCGGCGATGATATCGAGGCGACTCTGCAAGTGCTTGCGGCGCGGCTGGCTAAGCTGGCTGACGAACAGCATTGGTCGCTGCTTTCGATCGAATTGCAGCTTCATGCGCGGCGGGACCCCGCGTTCGCTGAACGGCATCGCGAAGGAAAGGCCGCCTGCCACCATTTGTTCGGAGAACTTGTGGCGGATCTGACGCGGCGCTTTGCGCTTCGGCCTGCCTTGCCGCCGCTGCAGACCGGGATCGGCCTCTATGCACTGTGGATGGGACTGGCGGTCCAGGGCGATGTCGAAGGCGCTATTCCCCGAGAGCAAATGTTTGTCGGCTTCTTTCGCGCGATGGCAGGCCTCGATGCGCCATCCACCCGGTCATGAGCCTTCCTGGCGAAGGACGCCGCAGGATCGGCTGCGATGCTTCAGGCGTGCCCTTGGCTGGAAAAGTGGACGAACGTCGGCGCTTCCATATCCGTTTCCAGGCAACCGAAGAAGACATCGATGAACTCGGCCATGTCAACAATGCGGTCTGGGTGACCTGGATTCAGGATGTGTCGGTGGCGCACTGGCTGACAGCCGCGCGTCCGAGGGATGCCGACACCGGCTCTGTTGCAAACATTCGGGACCGCCGAGCGGCACCGCGCCTTTGTTGGGATCAGGCCGCTTTGTTGAAATGCTGATTGAGCATGGCCATGGCCTCGGTCATGGCCGAGGGGCCAATGCCAAATGATCTTTCGATCAGACGCACCTCTCCCCTGATCCCTGGCTGCAGGCACCATGCCCGGGCCTGCCCTTTGCGCAGG
>JAMHVU010000004.1:0-61979 GCA_035911355.1 Sphingobium sp. | reverse complement strand
GCAACCCATTCCGGTTGACGAAAATGATCCCGCTCAACACCCGGCGATCGTCGACACGCGGTTTGCCATGGCTCTTGGGAAAGTAGGGCTCAAGCCGAGCCATCTGCTCGTCCGTGAGCCAATACAGGTCGCTCATCTTCAATCTCCTCGCGGAGCCTGAATCAGATCGAGCCGGTTATATCAATGGGTCCTGACCCTAGGTAAATGCCCAGCGCATCAGTCGTGAATGTCGGAGGAAGATTCTCAGGAAGGTAGCCCTTCCTCAATAGGTCATCTTTGATCGACATCCGTTAATCTGCCCCGTCGCCGTCTGCCCGCAAGATCATGCGCGTTTATAATATGTCTCGAAGCTTATTTCGCCACTCGTGTTTCAAGTCGTCTGATCATGCGCGAATGAACAATCAAAATCCGACGCGCGGCCGTCAGCGTAGTTCCGCCTAGAATGGAATCTCATCGTCAAAATCGCCATCAAACTGCGGGTTCGGCGCAGGAACAGCCGGGGCGGTGACGGCGGCTGGCACATTCCCAAGCTCCGCCAGAATTAGCGCGTCGCTCGCATTGGCAGCGGACTGGGCTGACGCCACAGCAGCCCGAGCCCGTCGCGCTTTCCAGAAGCTCTGAAATTCTGGGCCCTTTGAGTCAGGCGGATATTCCGGCGGGTGGATGAACAGCGGAACCGGGGCAGGAATGTCTGGGCCAATCACGACAGCTTCGCCGGGTGCCAGCATCGGAACAAACTGCGCCGCGCCGCGATCGAGGTCACCGCAGGCCCGCTCGACCGTCTCACGATCCTGATCGTTGGTCAGGCGATGGACAAACAATGTTCCGAGCTGACTCATGACATCCTGCGGGATATCGCGTGGGCGCTGTGTGGCGAGAACGCATGTCAGGCCATATTTGCGGCCTTCCTTTGCGATCAAACCAAAGGAATCCAATTTCACCGCGCTATAATCGTCGCCGACCGAGCGTCCGAGAAACTGATGCGCCTCGTCGAGGAAAACGACGAGCGGCGATGTCCTGAACGCGCCGCCACGCGCCTCCGCCAGTAGGAAGCGACCGATCACGTTGAGCAGGATCTCCCGCGTATTGTGCTCGAACCGCACGTCCTTAAACGAGATGACCGCGATATCCCGACTGTCATCCGCCAGGAATGCACGGAGTTCTGCGACTAGCGACGTACCGCGCGTCCCGAAGATGCACTCGAGTTCGCGTGACGCGAGAAGGGTGTTGATCCGCGCAATCAGGGATTCACAATAGCCGAGTGAACTCTGATCGGTATTGCCGAACGCGCCGGCATTGTTCTGCGCGCTGCCCCAGACGCACTCATTCTTCACCTGTTCGGCAAGGTTCGCGATGTCGAACGCGCACGCCGGATCATGCAGCTGGGCGGTATGCGCGTGGAGTGCGTTGAAATAAGGCGCCCGTTGCCGCCCTGCCTTCTCAATCAGACCGTTATTGATGATCAAGCCCTGAGGCACCGCCGCACCGACCGCCGCGACGAGCTTAAGACTCTTGATCGCCTCCCGTAGCCGCGGCCCCTGACTCTGACCTGATGGCCGGAACAGGGAGAACAGATCATCCTCGGTGACTTGGCGATAGGAGAAGTGGACCAACTTCGCGGCGCCGACGGGCGCATCGAAGACGAAGACATCGTCGACATTGCCCATGTCGGCGAACTCGCCGGTGGGATCGAGGACGATCGCGCGGCCACCGGCTTTCTTAAGCTGTTGTACCAGCGTGGCGACCGTCCAGCTTTTACCGCCGCCGGTGGCACCAAACACACCGCAGTGCCGACCGAAGATTTTCTCCGGCGGCAGGCAAACATCGACGCCGTCGGCGGCATCGATCCGGCCAATGCTCAACGTCAGCTCGTCTTCATTCGCGACTGCATTGCGGATGAGCGTGGCTAGCTGGCTCGGCTCGGCCAGATACACCCCGTCGCCGATTCTCGGAAAATCCGGCAAGCCGCGCCGCAGCTTGTTGGAGCGTTGCTCGACCGCGGCGAGGAGCTGCACACGACCGATCGGGTTAGTGACTGCCGTCTTCCCGAGCGACGGCTCAACCGTGAGCCGCTCGGCATCGGGTATTTTCGTCTCGACGATCCTGCCCAGGATCTGAAACCGCTCGCAGTCGACGAAAACGAAATCGCCGACCGCGCCCAGCGAAAGCCCGCGCCTTTCCGGGACCGCTGCGGCGTTGGGCAAATTCACATGCACATACGAGGCCGTTACCTGCGTGATCGTGCCGATGTAGCGATCGGGATTAATTGGATTGACGCGGGTCACGCCTTGACGTCCATGCCGTCCCTGAGCGTGCGGACACGCTGCATATGCCGTTCGCGATCGGTCTCGCCGATCAGATCGGGCAAAGCCGAGACCAAGTCCTGGAAGCGACCGTTGATCAGATGGATCCGCGCGTCGCCCCCGGCCACCATGCGCTTGAACGCCGCAAGGAACTGGTTCTTGGGCTCCGCCACCGCTGGAAGTGACTGATCTCCTCCGTCCAGATCGGCCGAGGGGATGAAGGCGGGATCGCAGATCACCAGCCGAAGCGACATATTGGCTTCCACCGCTGACAGGATCGGCCGGCTGATATGATCGTCGTTGAACCCGAACCCCGATATCAGCACCGCCGTGTCGGGCTCGCGCAACGCCGCCTGAAATGCGCCAATCATGTCGAGATAGGGCGCTTCGAAGCTTTCCTGATATTTGCTCGAGCGGGGATAGATGAGGACCGGATTGCCCTCGGGGCCGCGCGAGCGGAAAATGTCCGATGCCTGTCTGCGCCAGTCGAGCGAGCCGTGCAGTTTGTAGAGATGGAAGACATTCTCGATATAGTCGGGCGCGTCGCGCTGGCCCGAACGACGGACAATGTCGAACTCAAAGTGGCTGCGGTCGTAGACCTGATCGAGGCCGTGCGAGAAACCGTCGATGATGGTGAAACGATGCCGGCGGGCTGCTTCCTCGAAGCAGAGATCATAGTTGGTCGTGAACAGCTTCGAGCGCGCCTTACGAACGCCGCGACGCCCGATTTTCTGGATGAGGCCGGCGTGCGCGTCGAGATTGGTGGTCCGATCGACGAAGTCGACACGGGCGAGGATCGTTTTCTCGGCCGCCTTCACGAACCCGTCAATTCTCTGATAGGTTGATTCCTCCACGGCCGTCTCGTGCAGTTCGAGATAGAGTTTGCACAGAGTCAGCAGCCGCTCGATATTGTCCTCGATCTTAGCGCTGGCGAACGTATCGCACACAGCCTTGAAGGCTTCAGCGCCGACCTTAGCTTCCACGGCTTTCCACACATCCCACATGCCGGCTGGCGTGAGCTTGTCAGCCGGGTTGGATGCGGCGAACGATGACCCCGTTCCGGTCAGAACGACGACGTTCGTAGCATTGAGGACGTTTAGGAGACTGCTTTCAATTGCGCGCTGCGTGCCCGGCTCTTCAACACGATCGCCTTCCGCGTTCATCTTGTCCTTGAACGCACGCCAGCCATCGCCGGGGACGAACAGCCGCAGCTGTGCCGCGTCGGCAACCTTGTCATTCCAATACGTCATCCGCCCCCGTACCATCCCTTTTCTGTTCATCTCGGCTCTAACATCTTTTGAAATGCCCGGCAGCCATGAACTCGGGCTCGTGCGGCGGGTAATGATTATGGTCGGCCCTGCGGCGTCTGCTTCCACCGTCAGTTGCGCTGAAGCGGACAGTGGAGAATTTTCCCACAAGCCATCAGCCAGGCGCTCTGCGGGGTCCCAATGGCGTAGCGGCTGCGGGTTTAGAGTAGGAAGCGGCGGCAAACGGCGGCCCAAGGCGAAATGGAGGGCCGGGAGAGATCGAACTACCATTTCATTTTGGGGGTGCCGAGAACTGACCGTGTCCGCTCTCAGGAACAGTCTGAACTTGCATGAGTGGCCGAATTTTGGGCGCGTAGCTGCCTATCAAGATAGCAACATCTCACGGCAGCTATCCGCGATTCGCGTCTCAAAATCTGCCGTTCCGGATCGTCCCACCAGTGAACGTGAGGCAGCGTTAAACCCGATTTGAGGCAGTCTTAACCGGTCTCAACATCGGACTGGCCTGATCAGGGCCTCTGAGCGCACGAAGACCCTCATCGCCCCGCTCAGTCGCCCCGCCAAGCCGGAAACCAGCCAAGGCCATATCGCGAGGAAGACCGACACTTCAGAAGGTTTCACCCGTATGCTAATTGCCGCCTAACCTGTAAATGCGGCAGCGATATCCTGCCCCCACAGGCTGGTAATTCCACGTCCCGCACTGATAAAATCGCTCAAAGCCCTTGTGTTGCCATATTGCAACACTATCTCGCGGAGGAAGGAGCAGGGACATTTATGAACCTCGAAAAATTCACTGATCGCGCCAAAGGCTTTCTCCAATCGGCGCAAACCGTCGCTATCCGCATGAATCACCAGCAGATCGCGCCCGAGCATCTGCTGAAGGCGTTGCTGGAGGACGAGCAGGGCATGGCGAGCGGGCTCATCAAGGCCTCAGGCGGCGATGCTACGCGGGCGCTCAATGAAACGGATCTTGCGCTTGCGAAGCTGCCAGTCGTCTCGGGCAGCGGCGCGCAACAGACGCCGGGCTTGAACAATGATGCGGTGCGGGTGCTCGATTCCGCTGAACAGGTCGCCCAGAAAGCGGGGGACAGCTACGTGACTGTCGAGCGTTTGCTGTTGGCGCTTGCCCTTGGACTGAACACGGCTGCGGGCAAAGCCTTGCAGGCAGCGGGTTTGAAGGCCGAGGCCCTCAACGCGGCGATCAACGATCTGCGTGGCGGTCGTACGGCCGATACGGCTGGCGCCGAGGATCGCTATGACGCGCTCAAAAAGTTCGCGCGCGATCTCACACAGGCTGCGAAGGACGGCAAGCTCGATCCGGTGATCGGCCGCGACGAAGAGATCCGCCGTACCATCCAGATCCTTGCCCGCCGCACCAAGAATAATCCCGTGCTGATCGGCGAGCCGGGTGTTGGCAAGACAGCGATTGCAGAAGGACTTGCGTTGCGTATTGCCAATGGCGACGTGCCCGATACGCTCAAGGATCGCACATTGATGGCGCTCGACATGGGTAGCCTTATTGCGGGCGCCAAATATCGTGGCGAGTTCGAGGAGCGATTAAAGGGTGTGCTCGATGAGGTGAAGGCGGCTGAAGGCCATATCATCCTCTTCATAGATGAGATGCACACGCTGATCGGCGCGGGCAAATCCGAAGGCGCGATGGACGCAGGCAATTTGCTCAAGCCGGCTCTTGCGCGCGGCGAGCTCCATTGCATTGGTGCGACGACGCTCGACGAGTATCGCAAATATGTCGAGAAGGACCCGGCGCTGCAGCGCCGCTTCCAGCCCGTATTCGTGGGCGAGCCGACCGTGGAGGACACCATCTCCATCCTGCGCGGCCTCAAGGAGAAGTACGAGCTGCACCATGGCGTGCGGATCACCGATGGAGCGCTTGTCTCTTCGGCGACCCTTTCCAATCGCTACATTACGGATCGCTTCCTGCCGGACAAAGCCATCGACCTCATGGACGAGGCTGCCAGCCGTCTGCGGATGGAAGTGGAGAGCAAACCGGAGGAGATCGAGACGTTCGACCGCCGGATCATGCAGCTCCAGATCGAACGTGAGGCGCTGAAAAAGGAGAGCGACACTGCCAGCAAGGACCGGCTTGCCGCGCTTGAAGAGGAGCTTGCCAATCTCCAGCAGCAGTCGGCGGAGCTGACCCAGCGCTGGCAGGCCGAGAAGGACAAGATCGCTGGCGAGGCGAAGATCAAGGAGCAGCTTGATGCCGCGCGGCTACAGCTTGATCAGGCACAGCGTTCCGGCGATCTCGGTAAGGCGGGCGAGCTTTCCTATGGCGTGATCCCCACGCTGGAAAAGCAGCTGGAGGAGGCGCAATCCGCTGCCAGTGGAGCCATGTTGCGCGAAGAAGTGACCAGCGAGGACATAGCTGGCATCGTTTCGCGCTGGACGGGTATCCCGGTCGACAAGATGATGGAGGGTGAGCGCGAAAAGCTGCTCGCCATGGAAATAGAGCTGGGCAAACGCGTCATCGGGCAAGCGGATGCGGTGAAAGCCGTCGCCACCGCTGTTCGTCGTAGCCGCGCAGGGTTGCAGGACCCTAACCGGCCGCTCGGCAGCTTCCTTTTTCTTGGCCCCACGGGCGTCGGTAAGACGGAACTGACCAAGGCACTTGCAGGCTTCCTCTTCGATGATGACAGCGCGATGGTTCGCATCGACATGAGCGAATTCATGGAGAAGCACAGCGTTGCCCGGCTGATTGGCGCGCCTCCAGGTTATGTCGGCTATGAGGAAGGCGGTGTGCTGACCGAAGCGGTACGGCGCAGGCCTTATCAGGTGATCCTGTTCGACGAGGTCGAAAAGGCGCACAGCGATGTGTTCAATGTGTTGCTGCAGGTGCTCGACGACGGGCGTTTGACCGATGGGCAAGGGCGTACGGTGGACTTCACCAACACGCTCATCATTCTTACGTCCAATCTTGGCAGTCAGTTCCTCTCTAACCTGCCGGACGGACAGGCTGTAGAGGATGTGGAGTCGCAGGTGATGGACGTGGTCCGCGCGCATTTCCGGCCGGAATTCCTCAATCGGCTGGATGAGATCATCCTCTTCCACCGGCTTGGCCAAGCGCATATGGGGCCGATCGTGGACATCCAGGTTGCGCGGGTCCAGCGCCTGCTCAAGGATCGCAAGGTGACGCTGGCGCTGACCGACGCGGCACGGGCATGGCTCGGCCGGGTTGGCTATGATCCTGTCTATGGCGCCCGGCCGCTCAAGCGCGCGGTGCAGCGCTATTTACAAGACCCCCTCGCGGACCTCATTCTGCGTGGCGAGGTACCGGACGGATCGACCGTGCGTGTGGATGAAGGTGATGGCGGGCTGAAGCTTTCTATCGCGTGACCGAAGCAGGCGGGGCCGGCGGGAGTGCTGGTCCCGCCGGATATCCCTCACGGCTCCGAGCCAGTTTCACATGGGCCTTTCGCCGGAAGGAAGCGCCTTTTGCCTCGAATGGTTTCAAAAGGTGTCAAAACTGGCCTCTGCGTGCCGGACCATGCTATGCTGGCATAAAATGAACTTTCTGCCAGTTTCAGTGGTTGATCCCTGGCATATGGGAGAGCGCGCATATCCATGAGCGGGAGCATATTAAGGCGGGCATGCGTGGCTGAACGGCGCGATTTCCATTGCTGGACCATGATCGGTCGCGTCGCGGCGATCTTATAATGCCGCGTCCCATTGCCTTTGCAGACTATCGCGCGGCGGCCAGGCGTCGGCTGCCCCGTTTTCTCTTCGACTATATCGATGGTGGCTCCTTCGACGAGGTGACGCTCACGCAGAATGAAGTGTCGCTTCGAGGTGTTTCCCTGCGCCAGCGAACCCTCATTGATGTGTCGCGGATCGACCTTTCGTCGCAGTGCCTTGGGATGGCCATGACTATGCCTGTGTTGCTGGCGCCTGTCGGGCTGGCAGGCATGACCGCGCCGCGCGGCGAGGCGCAGGCAGCAAAGGCAGCAAGCCATGCTGGCGTTCCTTTCTGTCTCTCGACTGTCTCGATCTGTTCGCTGGAGGAAGTGGCCGCCGCCAGCGAGCGGCCGTTTATTTTTCAGCTCTACATGACACGGGATCGCGATGTCGCGGCGTCGTTGCTCGAGCGCGCAACCCGGCTGGGCTGCAGCGTCCTGATGCTGACGGTGGACCTGCCACTACCGGGATTCCGATATCGCGATTATCGTAGCGGCATGAGCAGCATGCCAAGCATGGGCCGCACGTGGGCGCGGGCCAGGGACATCCTGACCCGTCCAGGCTGGGCCATTGACCTGGCCCTTGCCGGCCGGCCGCACAGCTTTGGCAATGTGACGCCCTATCTGGGGGAGCATACGCACATCGAGGACTTTCCAAAGCTGATGCAGGTTAGCTCGGATCCGTCGATGAATTGGGCTGATCTTGACTGGATTCGCCGGCACTGGTCGGGGCCGATCGTTCTCAAGGGCATCCTGGACCCGGAGGATGCACGCCGCGCTGCTGACTCGGGTGTTGATGGTATAGTTGTCTCCAACCATGGTGGCCGCCAACTTGATGGCGTCGTAGCGACGGTAGAGAGGCTGCCCGTCATTGCGGATGCGGTGGGAGAGCGCCTGACCGTGCTGGCTGATGGCGGTGTGCGTTCAGGGCTGGATGTGCTGCGGATGCTGGCGCTCGGCGCGAAGGGCGTGATGTTTGGACGGGCCTGGGCCTATGCGCTTGCCAGCGGCGGTGGTGCAGGCGTGCATGGCTGGCTGCGCCAGATCGGTGCGGAACTAACGCATGCGATGGCACTGGCTGGCTGTAGGAATATTGCCGAGGTTGGGCCGCATATCCTTGATCGGCCCGATATCGCGTTGATGTAAGCCAATGAAGATGCCGACGCATCGCCTTGTGGGTAATGGCAAGTCCTTGACTTGCCCCCTGGCACGCTGTGGGGCATGGAGCGAACATGGTAGGATCGACAGGTACGCGTATCTCTTCATCCCATGATCGTTGGATGGGAGTCGGTCATCGCGAGCCGCGTCCGGCCGCGATTGCCCGCTGGCTCTTTGCCGTGGCAAGCCTCATTTTGTTCATGGTGCTTGTTGGCGGTATCACGCGCCTCACAGAATCGGGTTTGTCCATTACTGAATGGAAGCCGGTGACTGGCGCGATCCCGCCGTTGACCGACAGGGACTGGCAAGCCGAATTCGCGCTCTATAAGCAAAGCTCACAATATGCGCTGCTGAACGAGGGGATGACGCTCGAAGCGTTCAAGCGCATCTTCTTTTGGGAATATGCCCATCGCCTGCTCGGGCGCATTATTGGCCTCGCCTATGCGTTGCCCATGCTGTGGTATTTTGCGCGCGGGGCGGTGCCGCGCGGCTACGGGCTGCGCTTGCTCGTTCTGCTGGCGCTCGGTGGCGCGCAAGGTGCGGTTGGCTGGTTGATGGTGAAGAGCGGGCTTGTCGACCGGGTGAATGTCCAGCCGGCCATGCTTGCGGCGCATCTGGGTATGGCGATCATCCTGCTCGGTGCGGTCGTTTGGACCGCCTGCGACATGCAGATGCTTGCCCGCAATCGACAAGCTCGTCGGGTCGGTGTTACTCTTGACGGTGCGGCAGTGCTTGGTGTTGTGTTCGTTCAGCTTTTGCTCGGCGCGCTTACTGCTGGGTTGCGCGCGGGTGCCGTCTCTAGCACATGGCCGCTGATGAATGACCATTTCGTGCCGGAGGGTATGATGTGGTGGGGCAGCTTCTGGCTCACCGTGACGAGCGATCCGTTTCTCGTCCATTTTCTGCATCGCTGGTGGGCGTGGGTTGCGCTCATTGCACTGACGGTGATGGCGCGCGGTTTGATCCGGCGTGGCGACCAGCCGCTCGGTTTCGCGATCATCCTCGTTGTGATCGTGCAACTGATGCTTGGTATCGCAACGGTGGTGACGATGGTTGCGCTGCCTATTGCGGCGCTACATCAGCTTATCGGTGCGCTGCTCTTTGCGGTCGCGATCGCTGGGGCACACCGGCTTGGCATGGTCCGACGTTGACCCGCGGATGGCGCCGATTGCGGTCCCGGATTTGGTCATCCTGACCTCCCCGCGGCGGAAACGCGATTTGTGTAACTTTAAGCTGGCGCCTTGCACGCCTCTCTATTTTGGGGATGCGGAAGCAGAGACTGGACATGCCGCCTGCGTCACGGATGAGGCGCCGGATGCGCCCATATCATGCTGACATTGGGCGCGCTTATGCTTGCCAGCCTTGGAGTTGTTGCTCCGGCATCGCCTGCTCCTCACCATGATTTGCCGGTCGTGCTGCCGTGCACGCTGCCGATGAATGTCCCGCATCGTTTATCCCTGACGCAGCATTTGATTACGCCCGAGGGGCGGCCGGTAACAATTCGTGTTCAACGCGCCGTCAGTTTCGGGCGGGATTCTGCGGGGCAGTTTCTGGACGCGTCGCCCGCGATGGTAACGACCAACGATAAGGGCGCACGGGTCCAACGTCTGAAGGCATTGTATGAGGCAGCCGATCCTATGGCTATGCGAGTTCGGCTAAGTGAGCGCGCCGAGGTCGTCGGCATTGCTGGGGAAGAAGCGCATTGGTCGGCGTTTTTGGCAGCGCAGCGTGATCTGATCTCCAGGCTTGCCGAACAGGCGCCTGACGGTCGTGACGAGCGTGCCCGCCTGGCCTATTATGCGCTGAGCAACGCAAGTCCGGCCCGCCGCCGCGCGATCCTCACTGGCTTTCTGGAGCCGGTGATGCGGTTTTGTGGCCAGATCGTCACCGATGCGGTCGCGCGAGACGACAACCACATCCTTCGCCGCGATAGCCGACCGGCGGGAGGTAACGGCATAGCTGAGGACGTCACCTATCGGATCGATGCGCGCACTGGCCTTGCCATCGATGTTCGCCGTATCGCGACACCCGCCGCCGATCCTGCCCGACGCCTTGACGAACGATGGACGCTGGAACCAGCATCGCAATAGCGCGCGCTACTATATGAGGTATTATGATACCCTTCAGAAAAAGCGCACTTTTTCTTGACTTGCGCGCCCAATGCCGCCAGTAGCGCGCCGTCAGCGGTGCCCGTGACGGGCGCCGCTTTGCTGTTCACAGGGCAAGACTTTTAAGGGTCTCGCCCAGCTACGGAGTCACGGAGCCATGAAGGCGCTCATGAAGACGACCAAAGTGGCGACGCCAGCCACGGTCGAGAAAAAGTGGCTGTTGATCGATGCGGAGGGCCTTGTCGTCGGCCGCGCCGCTACGATTATCGCCAATATCCTGCGCGGCAAACACAAGCCGAGCTTTACCCCGCATGTCGATTGCGGCGACAATGTCGTTGTCATCAATGCTGACAAGGTGAAGTTCACCGGTAACAAGCTGGCCGCTAAAGTCTATTATAAGCACACCGGCTATGCGGGTGGCATCAAGGGCATTACCGCCCAGAAGGTATTGGAGGGGCGTTTCCCCGAACGCGTTCTGGAAAAGGCCGTAGAGCGCATGATTCCGCGCGGTCCGCTCGGCCGCCAGCAGATGCGTAACCTGCGCATCTTTGCCGGTGCAGAGCATCCGCATGCTGCCCAGAACCCCGAAGTGCTCGACATCGCGTCGCGCAACCGCAAGAATAAGGTGGGTGCATAATGTCCGACACCGTCAATTCGCTTTCTGATTTGCAGGATCTAGGTGCAGCCACGACTGAAACAACGGCGCCCGTCGTTGCTGTCGTCGCACCGGCCGCACCTCTGCGCCAGCAGGAGCTGGACAAGCAGGGCCGCGCCTATGCGACCGGTCGCCGCAAGGATGCCGTCGCGCGCGTTTGGGTGAAGCCCGGCACCGGTAAGATCACGGTCAATGGCCGTGACCAAGAGGTTTATTTTGCGCGCCCGACGCTGCGCCTCGTCATCAATCAGCCTTTTACCGTCACCGATCGTACCGGTCAGTACGACGTAGTCTGCACGGTCAAGGGCGGCGGTCTTTCGGGCCAGGCTGGTGCGGTAAAGCACGGGATCGCCCAGGCGCTCTCCAAGTACGAGCCGGCGCTGCGTTCCGCAGTGAAGGCCGAAGGCTTCCTGACCCGCGATAGCCGCGCGGTCGAACGTAAGAAATATGGTCGGGCGAAGGCGCGCCGGAGCTTCCAGTTCTCCAAGCGCTAACTCTGGGATTACGCGTTACGGCAAGAATATGCGGAGGGGGTCGGAAACGACCCCCTTTTTTGGTCAAAGCAGGACGAAGTCCTGCAGGTTTTGACGTTCAGGTGTCCCGTTCCGCTGCTCGACGGAATTCCGCCAATTCACGCGAGACGACATCTGCGAAACGGCTGTAGGGCGGATCGAGAGTTTCGCCTGAGCGCATGTTCAGTACAATGGATTGGCACAAGCCCGCGCCCAGTGTCAGGATAAAGCTGGCAAGGTCCGCCCGGACGGCCTCACGTGTTTCCTGTGGAGCATAAGCCGCAAGCGCGGCCATCATGGCCTGCCGGATGCGATCGTGCATCGCGCGATGTGCCTGTGCTATACGGGGATTGCGGACTGCCTCCGCTGTAATCTCGGGTATCAGCAGGTAGTCTTCTGTGCGATCATAATGTGAGACGAATCCGAGTACCCATTCTTGAATAGCGGCGATGTCGCCCGCCGCGATGGCTCGCTCCAGCCCGGCCTCATTCAGGAAAAGCACCAGATCTTCCATGGCGATGGTAGTGATGATGTCTTCCTTGCTGCCGAAATCGCGATAAATCTGCCCTACTTTTATCCCGGATGCGCAGGCAATCTGGGCAATGCCCGTGCCGTGGAAGCCGCCTTCGATGAAGAGGCGTCTGGCGACATCGAGCAGATGTCGCCGGCGTTGGCCTGCCCGGCTGAGAGAGGTGGCGCCGCAGCAGCACGGTGCATCGTCCAATGGAACATTTGTGCCGCTGATTGGTTTTTTCGGCTTGCGTCGGATGAGTCTCAAAGTTAATTGACTACATTGTGAATGATCGTTCACTCACATCGTAGCATACCGCTACCTGATAATCACCAGAGGCGAGAGTCCCATATGAGGAAATTCGCGCCGGTAGCGGCAGCAGCGCTCCTCCTTTCCGCCTGTGGCGCTGGGGAGCAACCTCCGCAACAAGGTCCCGCGCCAGTTGGCGTGATCGCGTTGCGCGCGCAGTCCGTAGCGCTGACAACGGTGCTGCCCGGGCGCACGGTTGCTTATGAAACCTCGGATGTTCGACCACAGGTGAGCGGAATCATTCTTTCCCGGTTGTTTGAGGAGGGTGATGCAGTGCGTGAGGGGCAGCCCCTCTATCGGATCGACCCCCAGCCCTATCGCGCCGGCGAGGCGAGTGCCGTTGCGGCGCTTGCCCGTTCCCGCGCGGCGATCGCGTCCACCAGTGCACTGGCATCCCGCTATCGCGAACTGGTCAAGATCAATGCTGTCTCCAAGCAGGAATATGAGAATGCGGTGATGCAGGCGCAGCAGGCTCGCGCGGATGTTGCCGCGCAGGAATCTGCGCTGCGGGCTTCCCGCATTGATCTTGGCCGCACGACGATCCGTGCGCCTATTTCCGGCCGCATCGGCCGCTCGTTGTTCACGAGCGGCGCGTTGGTGACGGCAGGGCAGGCCGATCCACTATCGGTGATCCAGCGCATTGACCCAATCTATGTCGATGTTCAGCAGTCGGCTGCGAGCATCCTCAAGCTGCGTCAGCAGATCCTTGCCGGCCAGGTCGGCAGTGCGGGCACTGCGCGCGTGCGCCTGCGACTCGACGATGGTAGTGTGTACCCGGTTGAAGGCGAACTGCGGTTTACCGACGTTTCGGTTGATCCCTCGACAGGGAGCCAGACGATCCGTATCCGTGTCGGCAACCCCAATGGCCTATTGTTGCCGGGCATGTATGTCCGTGCCGAGCTGGTCGAGGGCACGCAGAGCCGTGGCCTTCTCGTGCCGCAGCGCGCGGTAGGCCGCGATGATCGTGGCGGTGCCACGGTGATGGTCGTGGGCGCTGGCAACAAGGCGGAGCTGCGCGTTGTCAAAGTTTCCCGCACGGTCGGAGATTCCTGGCTTGTCGATTCCGGTCTCAAGGAAGGGGACCAGGTGATCGTCGAGGGCGGAATGATGCTGCAGCCGGGAACACCGGTGAAGCCATCCCCATTCACTGGTAAGCCCGCCGCTCAGGCAGCAGCCCCTCAGGGGAAGTAACCACCTATGGCTCGCTATTTCATTGACCGGCCGATCTTCGCCTGGGTCATCGCGATTATTCTAATGCTGGCGGGCTTGCTCGCTATCCGGTCGCTGCCAGTGGCGCAATTTCCGGAAATTGCCCCACCAACCGTGGCCATTTCCGCCGTCTATCCAGGCGCTGACGCCGAGACGATGGAACGCACGACGACTCAGATTATTGAGCAACAGCTCAAGGGTATCGATCATCTGCGCTATTTCTCGTCCTCGTCCTCAGGTGCGGGTTCGGTGACAATCACGCTTACCTTTGAGCAGGGTACCGACCCCGATATCGCGCAGGTTCAGGTGCAGAACAAGCTGCAGGCGGCGACTCCGCTGTTACCGCAGGAAGTGCAGCAGCAGGGCCTGCAGGTACAAAAGTCCGCCGCAAACATGCTAATGATTGTGGGTCTCTACTCCGAGGACGGTACGCATAACGCTGCGGATCTTGCTGATCTTGCGGTTTCGCGCTTTCAGGACCCGGTCAGCCGCGTCAACGGCGTAGGCGAACTCCAGATGTTCGGTAGCCAATATGCCATGCGGATTTGGGTCGATCCGCTCAAGCTTAATGCTTTCCAACTCACAGTTGCGGATGTCATCAGTGCGGTACGGGCGCAGAATGCCCAAGTCTCTGCTGGTCAGATTGGCGCGCAGCCCGCGCCCAAGGAGCAGATGCTGAATGCCAGCGTCTCTGTGCAATCGCGCCTGCAGACGCCCGAGCAGTTCGGCGCTATCCGTCTGAAAGCCGGTACAGATGGCTCCACGGTGCGCCTTTCCGACGTGGCGCGGCTGGAACTGGGTGCGGAAACCTATGGCTTTGACCCGCGCTACAACGGCAAGCCGGCAGGAGGCTTCTTCATCAAGCTTGCCTCGGGCGCTAATGCGCTGACGACTGTTGACCTCGTGAAGGCACGTGTCGCTGAGATCGCTAAGGGATTGCCCGGCGATGTGAAGGTCATGTATCCTTATGACACTACACCGTTCGTGCGCCTCTCAGTCAAACAAGTTGTGGAAACGCTGTTCGAGGCCGTGGCGCTGGTGTTTCTCGTCATGTTCCTCTTCCTCCAGAACTGGCGGGCGACTCTTATTCCGACGATTGCGGTGCCGGTGGTATTACTCGGCACCTTTGCGATCCTTGCCGCAGCGGGCTTTACTATCAACACGCTGACTCTGTTTGGCATGGTGCTCGCAATTGGCTTGCTGGTCGACGATGCGATCGTCGTTGTGGAGAATGTCGAGCGTCTGATTGTGGAAGAGGGGCTGAGCCCAAAGGATGCTGCGCGAAAGTCAATGGATGAGATCAGCGGGGCGCTGATTGGAATTGGCGCCGTGCTTTCAGCTGTATTCGTCCCCATGGCATTTTTCGGGGGATCGACGGGCGTTATCTATCGCCAGTTCTCGATCACCATCGTTTCAGCCATGGTGCTATCCGTGCTGGTCGCGCTGATCCTGACTCCGGCGCTTTGCGCAACGATTCTGAAGCCGCATGACCCGGCCAAGCTGGAAGGTAATGGGCTTCTCGCGCGCTTCTTCCGCTGGTTCAATAGGACGTTTGACAAGGGGCGTGAGCGCTATGAGCGTGGAGTAACGAGCACGGCACGACGCTGGAAGCGCTCGTTGTTCGTCTATGGTCTGATCGTCATCGGTATGGGTCTGCTCTTCTGGCGCCTGCCGTCGTCCTTCCTCCCCGATGAGGATCAGGGGTATGTCATTGCGATGGTGCAGGGGCCTTCCGGTGCGACGGCTGCGCGGACCGAGGAGGGGCTGGCGCTGATTCGCTCGCATTTCATGGCTAATCCGGCCGTGCATGCTATCTTCACTGTCGGCGGTTTCACCTTTGCGGGACAAGGGCAGAATACCGGTATCGCGTTTGTCAACCTAAAACCATGGGATGAACGCCCCGGCGCGAACAACACAGCGCAGGCGATAGCGGGCGGATCGTTCCCGGCATTCGCTGGCTATAAAGATGGCATGATCTTCGCTCTAGTGCCACCGGCCGTGTCTGAGCTGGGCAACGCTACCGGCTTCGACATGCAACTCGTCGATACGGGCGGGATCGGCCATCAGCGCCTCGTGCAGGCGCGTAACATGCTGTTGGGCATGGCCGCTGGTAGCCAGCAGGTTTCGCAAGTGCGTCCGATGAGCCTGGATGATGCGCCGCAGCTCAAAATCAATGTTGATCAGGATAAGGCACAGGCGCTGGGTCTCGACGTGAGTGCGATCAACTCGACAATCGCGACGGCGTGGGGCGGATCCTACATTAATGACTTCATCGATCGAGGCCGAGTGAAGCGAGTCTACATTCAAGCCGATGAAGCTTATCGCATGCGCCCTGAGAATGTTGGGGACTTCTACGTCCGCGCGGCTAATGGCCAGATGGCGTCATTTTCCGCCTTCTCCACGATGGATTGGGCCAACGCTCCTGTGCAATTGACCCGTTATAATGGATTGCCCGCGATGCAGATCCAGGGCGGCCCTGGCGCTGGTGTCAGCACCGGCACGGCGATGCAGGCGATGGAAGAGATGCAGGCGAAGCTGCCCCCGGGGACTGGCATAGAGTGGACCGGCCTCTCCTATGAGGAGCGCCTCTCGGGTGGACAGGCCCCCGCGCTCTACGCGCTTTCCCTATTGATCGTCTTCTTATGTCTTGCCGCGCTGTACGAGAGCTGGTCCGTGCCCGTCTCTGTGCTGCTCGTGGTGCCGTTGGGCGTCATCGGCGCGGTACTTGCTGCAACGATCACCGGACTCAACAATGACATTTATCTCCAAGTCGGCCTTATCACTACGATCGGCGTGTCGGCGAAGAACGCGATCCTGATCGTTGAATTCGCCGAGGAGCGGATCGCGGCGGGAATGAAACCGTTCGAAGCGGCGATGGTTGCCGCGCGATTGCGGCTGCGCCCGATCTTGATGACCAGCCTTGCCTTCGTTTTCGGCGTGCTGCCACTCGCGGTCGCATCCGGTGCAGGCTCAGGTGGGCAGAACGCGATTGGCCGGGCCGTGGTTGGCGGTATGCTCTCGGCGACGGTGTTGGCGATCTTCTTCGTGCCGATGTTCTTTGTCGTCGTGCTACGCCTCTTTGGCCATGGCAAGGACAGTGTGCCCGCCGAGCCGGAAGCAGGCAGAAATGGGGAGGTGCACGCATGAAGGCCCTGACGAGGACCGGCCTGTTGCTGGCGGGGGCAGTGAGCCTTTCGGCATGTAGCCTCGCCCCCAACTATGTGCGGCCGACCGGTGTCGTTCCCGCTGAGCTGCCGCAGGAAGGCGTTTATCCGCGGGCAGCGAGCGACGCGCCGGATGTGACGGAGATCGGCTGGCGTGATTTCTTCACCGACGCGCAGCTTCGCGCGGTGATTGAAACGGGGCTTGCCAATAACCGCGATCTCAGGGTCGCCATGGCCAATGTGCTGCAGGCGCGGGCGCAATATCGCGTGCAGCGGGCAGACCGGCTTCCCGGCCTCTCGGCCACGGGGAACGCGACCTTTACAGATAGCGCGACATCCGGGGCGGTGGCCGGCGCGGATACGGAGCTTTATTCCGTCAATGCCGGAATTTCCGCTTTTGAGGTGGATCTTTTCGGGCGGGTTCGCAACCTCAGCCGCGCCGCGCTGGAGCGCTATCTGGCTTCGGAAGAGGGCGCGCGCGCGGCCCGCATCAGCCTGATCGGCGAAATCGCCACTGCCTGGCTCACCCTTGCGTCTGACCGGGATCAGCTTGCCCTCTCGCAGGCCGCGCTCAAGACCTTCGAGCAGACGCTGGAGCTGACCCGCGCCCGTTTCCGCATCGGCATCGCGTCGGAGCTGGACGCGCGGCAGGCGGAAACCAATTATCAGAGCGCACGTAATGATGTCGCGGTGTTGCAAGCGCGGATCGCTCAGGATCGCAATGCGCTGGACCTGTTGGTGGGCGGCCCAGTTCCCGATGGGCAGCTTCCCGCCGGGCTGGGTGAGGGTGCCGCGACATTGGACGCGCTGCCGGCGGATATCTCCTCCGACATTCTGCTGCGCCGGCCCGATGTCTTGCAGGCGGAGCATGTGCTGATCGCAGCCAATGCGGATATTGGCGCAGCACGCGCTGCCTTCTTTCCGCGCATCTCGCTCACCGGGCTGATCGGCACAATGTCCACAGGGCTTTCCGGCCTGTTTGGCAACGGCAGCTTCAATTATACGGCGACGCCCAGTGTAACGTTGCCGATCTTTGATGGCGGGCGCAGTGCTGGCAATCTTGCCGGCGCCAAGGCTGCTCAGCAGGCTGCTGTCGCCAGCTACGAGAAAGCAATCCAGACTGCGTTCCGTGAAGTTGCCGATGCGCTGGCTACGTCCGGGACGATTGGCGAGCAGGTCTCGGCGCAGACTGCACGGCGCGATGCGGCCCGGGTCGCCTCCCGTCTCTCCGATGCGCGCTATCGGGCCGGTATCGATTCCTTCCTTACCGCGCTGGATGCGCAGCGGGTCGCCTATGGCGCCGAGCAGCAGCTTCAGGCCACACGCCTTGCCCGTGCGAGCAACCGCGTGGCGCTTTATCATGCATTGGGTGGCGGGCTAAAATAGCGCCGGCCACCCGATGGCCTAGAAGTCCACCTGCGAGCGCATCCCAATCACGTCCGCATTGAATTTTGATGCCGCGCCCGGAATGTCATAGCTGAGGTGCATGTAGTTGAGCATGAAGCGGACATACGACGTTGGGATCCAGACCAGCCCGGCGCCGAAGCCGTTCTGGCTGCCGCCGGTGATACCGGCGTCAGTCAGGTCGAGCCGGTCGTAACGTAGGTTTAGCTCTAACGCACCAAATCCGCCATCGCCCAGCGGACGTGTCGGTACGATACGGTCGAAAGTCCCATTTTTATACGTGCGCGTGTCATTGGTAAGGAAGAAGCCGGCTTCGGCGTAACCGCCAAAGAAAGTTGGGTCAGCTCCGCCCAGTCGGTCAGCATGCAGCCATGCTGCTTCGCCGACCAAGTGAATGCGTTTGTGATTAAGAGCGAACTCAGCGCCATAATGAGTCTCGCGGTTGACTGTCATCTGACCAGTGTCCACAAACCGGATGTCCGTTGTGGCGATATAAGGGCGCTGGCGATAGCGCGTGCCGAGTGCTGCCTGGGTATCGCCTAGTTTGCGATAGTGAGCGGAGCCAGCCAGATGGAGTTGCGTTGCGCCAAATTTAGGTGCCCAGACAACCCGACCATCGAAACTGACTGACTTGTTTCCATCATTGGTGAGGCTAGCCACGTCGTCGGTAAAAATGCCTGCATTGATAGTCACATCGCCGGCTTTGTATCCAGCTGAGATACCTACACGCCGCTCCAGGTTAAAGGCGCCAATGAAGGCCGCACGCTCGTTGAAGGAAAGAAACAGATCCGACTGTATCTGTTCCAGCGATGTAAAGGGATGGTGTTGGCCAACCGTGACGCTGAGGGGGCCTTCCCCATAAGCGAGGTAGAGGTCTGTCCACGTCACTGAATTCCCCGCAAGGTCAACGTCTGCCCGATACGAAAATCCGCCTGGTATCGTTCCTTGTACGCCGAGATAGGCGCGCCGGACGCGACTGGTAAAGCCGCGGCCATCGGCCTGGCTGCCCGCGCGAGAAGCGGGCGCGGAGAGATAACCGCCATCGACCTGAAGGCGACCGCGTGGCTTAAAGCTCCACCCGCCCTCACTCTTGAACTCCGGCGCTCCCTTCCAGCTTATCTGGACTGCATTTGCATTCGATGCGGGTGAGAGCGCTGCGGCCGGCGTCTGTGCAGCGACGATAGGGGCCGACGGAACCGGACTGGCTTCTGCGCGGAGACTGCGCATCTCAGCGCGAATTGCCTCGACCTCAGCGCGTAGTCGAACCACTTCATCGCGCAGCGCGGCGTTGGCCGCATCTTCAGAGTCTGCCTTCTCCTGTGCTTCGGCGACAGCCGGGAGAGGCAACATCGCGGCCGCCGCAACAAGCAGGGCTGGATATCTGTCAAACATCATATCGTCTCCGCGCGATAACCGTCAAAATTCTTCAGGCACATACATGGCTGCTGGCACAGGATGGCGGATATAGTCCGCATGGCGCACCCGGTCGGGCAACACAACCTCCGCCTTGGGCGCATCGTCATAAGGTATCTGGTTCAGGAGATGTGCGATGCAGTTGAGGCGCGCCCGCTTTTTGTCGACCGCCTCGACAACCCACCACGGCGCTTCCTCAATATGGGTCCGTTCCAGCATGGCTTCCTTCGCACGGGTGTAATCTTCCCAACGACGACGGGATTCGACATCCATGGGTGAGAGTTTCCACTGCTTGAGCGGATCGTGAATTCGCATCTGGAAGCGGAATTGTTGTTCGTCATCAGTGATCGAGAACCAGTATTTGAGAAGGACGATGCCGGAGCGAACCAGCATCCGTTCAAATTCGGGGACGGAACGGAAGAATTCTTCCACTTCATCCTCCGTGCAGAACCCCATCACTCGCTCGACACCAGCGCGATTATACCAGCTTCGATCAAACAACACGATTTCGCCGGCCGCAGGCAAATGAGCGGCATAGCGCTGGAAATACCATTGGGTGCGTTCCCGCTCTGTTGGCGCAGGCAGGGCGACGACGCGGCATACCCGCGGATTAAGCCGTTGCGTGATACGCTTGATGACGCCGCCCTTCCCGGCGGAGTCACGGCCCTCGAAGATGACAAGCACCTTGAGTTTCTGGTGTTGGACCCAGTCCTGCAAACGCACCAACTCGTGCTGGAGGCGGAAGAGTTCGCGAAAATAGACGCGCCGGTCGATTTGCGCCTGATCGGGATCGGCAGCGAAATCCCCGAGAATCGATGCCAGCCGGCTTTCGTCGATCTCCATTTCCAGCTCCTCGTCGAAGCTGTCGGCGATCTCCTCCTTGATACGATCCATGTCGAAACGGGGCTGGTCGGAGGCTGTCATGGTCGGACTCTCAGGAATGGGGTTGTCCCGATCCCTTGTCGCGCTGCTGTGACAGGAAAGTGACGATGCCGATCAATATAGAAATATATGACAGAGAGTCGGCAGACGACGATGCTTCGTCATGTGTCGATCAGCATAGCCAGTCAGGGCCGGCGCCCCGCTCGTCGAGGGCGCCGGCCGCTCTGTTATCAGCCGTTCAGCCGGTCCTTGACAGCCTTGGCAGGCGTGAAGCCAAGCTTACGCGAAGCCGCGATCTGAATGGTTGCGCCCGTTGCGGGGTTGCGGCCTTCGCGCGCGGGGACATCTTTCACCTTGAATTTGCCGAAGCCATTCAGAGCAATCTCGTCGCCGCGAACGGCTGCCTCGGCGATCGCGGCGAAAACGCCATCCACGATCTTGCGGGCATCGGCCTTGGTCACGCCATGTGCTGCGGCGATGCTGTCGGCCAGGTCACTATTATTCATGATAATCCCTTTTGAAGAATTGCACTGGCCCTTTATCGACCGAACGTCCGAAGGTCCATATGATGTAGACATCATCTCGTCCGGACTGGTGGGCTTTCCTGGCTGGTTTCCACCGCGATGAGCGGCACCGCCTAAGCCAGGCCGAGGCAGAGATATTTGATCTCGAGATAGTCGTCGATGCCATAGCGCGAGCCTTCGCGGCCGACGCCCGATTCCTTGATCCCGCCAAAGGGCGCGACCTCGGTAGAGATGATCCCGGTGTTGATGCCGACAATGCCGTAGTCGAGCATTTCCGCCACGCGCCATACCCGCCCGATATCCCGCGCAAAGAAATAAGCGGCAAGACCGAAGCGGGTATCATTCGCCTGAGCGACGACGTCCGCCTCGTCCGTGAAGCGGAAGACGGGAGCAAGCGGGCCGAACGTTTCTTCCCGCGCGACATCCATGGCAGCGGTGACACCCGTTAGCAGCGTTGGCTCGAAGAACGTGCCGCCGAGCGGCGAGCGCGCGCCGCCAGTGATGATTGACGCCCCCTTCGCTGTCGCGTCGGCGATATGGCGCTCGATCTTGGCGACCGCGGCATCCTCGATCAGCGGCCCCATGTCCGTTCCCTCGGCCGCGCCATTGCCGAGTTTGAGCGCTTTCACCGCATCGGCGAGCCGGGTGACAAACGCATCGTGAATGCCTGCCTGTACATAGAGGCGGTTGGCGCATACGCAGGTCTGCCCGGCATTGCGATATTTGGAGGCGATCGCGCCTTTGACGGCCGCTTCGAGATCGGCATCGTCAAAGACGATGAAGGGCGCGTTGCCGCCCAGCTCCAGACTGAGCTTCTTCACCGTGTCAGCGCACTGGCCAAAGAGCAGTTTGCCCACTTCCGTGGAACCGGTGAAGCTGAGTTTGCGGACAATGGGGCTTGCGGTCATCGCGCTTCCGATCGCGCGGGCATCGAGTCCGGGTACGACGGAGAGCAGGCCAGCGGGCAGACCCGCTTCTTCCGCCAGTACCGCAAGAGCGAGTGCGGAAAGTGGCGTCTGCGCGGCGGGTTTCAGGATGATCGGGCAACCGGCGGCCAGTGCGGGGCCGACCTTGCGCGTGATCATCGCGGCGGGGAAATTCCATGGGGTGATTGCCGCCACGACGCCGACGGGTTGCTTCAGTACAAGAAGGCGCTGGTCGGGATTATGCGTGGGGATGACATCGCCATAGGCGCGCTTCCCCTCTTCGGCGAACCACTCGATGAATGAGGCCGCATAGGCGATCTCGCCGCGGCTCTCGGTGAGCGGCTTGCCCTGCTCGGCGGTCATCAGCCGGGCAAGATCTTCCTGATGGGCCATGATGAGATCGTGCCAGCGGCGCAGGATAGCGGCGCGCGCCTTGGCGGTCTGCGCGGCCCAGGCAGGCATGGCGGCGGCGGCGGCATCGATGGCGGCGTGGGTCTCGGCCGCGCCCATGTCGGCGACATGCGCGATCGTCTCTCCGGTCGCGGGATTGGTGACGGGGAAGCGGCGCGCGCCGGCGGTCCAGCGGCCGGCGATGAAGGCGTCTTCCCGCAGCAGGTCAGGCCGGTTCAGGGTGAAATCCGTGCGCGTCATGCGGCGATGCCCTCTCTACAATTACTACAGCCTCGGCCCATGTTTCGGTGTCGGGCTGCGTCGTCCTATCCTGTCTATCCTATCCTATTTCGGGCGGAGCGAAAGCGCTCATGGGGCGTTCAGACAGGGGCGCGCATGAGAGGCGCCCGCACACAGGAGATGCTCCCCATGGCCACGCCCCCCTCCCGTGCCGCAAGGATCGGCGCGCTTGCCATATTGGGGCAGGGTCTGGCGCTGGGGCTGGTGGCGGCCCCGCTGCCGCTCCTCGCCAGAGAGCGCGCCGTGCCGGAGGCGGTGCCCGACGGCAAGCCGGTCAACTGCCTCTCGCTCCGTCAGATCCGCTCATCCTCGGTCCGTTCGGACCAGATCATCGACTTCAGGACCGCCGGCGGCAAGATCTACCGCAACACGCTGCCGATGAGCTGCCCCTCGCTCGGTTTCGAGGAGCGCTTCGCCTACCGGACGAGCATCGGCCGGCTCTGCGCGGTGGACATGATCACCGTGCTCCAGTCGCCCGGCCTTACCCCCGGCGTGACGTGCGGGCTGGGCCAGTTCCAGCCGGTGAAACTCATCAAGCCGGCTGCGAAATAAACCGCCAGAGCGCAAGGCGTGGAACTCCGCGCCGCGTCACTGGTTGGATGATCATCCGTTCCCCTGTTTTAGTGTGTCTCGAAGAAAGGAAGCCAAATATGTCTCTGCTCCGCACCATCGTTTTCGGCGCGATCGTCGGCGTCGTCGGCAAGAAGCTCTACGACAATGGCTCGCTCGACCGCTTTGGCGAAGACCTCAAGACCCGCGCCGGCGAGGCCCGCGAGAAGTTCGAGGAGCTGCGCGCCGGACGAGCGGACGCGCGCCGCGACGTTTAAGCGCGATTTGACAGCGAACTGCGTTTCCCCGCTTGCCTGACCGGCCGGGGAGGCGCAGTCTCCGAACACAATCGAGAGGAGCCTTCCCCATGCCCACCGCCAAGCGTTTCATCTGGATGGCCGCCGCCGCGACATGCGCCGGCCTGCCGCTCACGGCCTGTTCCGACGTGCTGGGCGGCGGCTCCGGCCCCGGCTATGCCTCGGACCGCGACGGCTATTATATGTCCGATAACGACAATATCTATCGCGACGAGCAGGGCCGCTATTACTGCAAGAAGCGCGATGGCACGACCGGCACCATCGTCGGCGCCGTCGCGGGTGGTCTGCTCGGCAATGTCATCGCGCCGGGCGGCTCCAAGACGCTGGGCACGGTGATCGGCGCGGCAGGCGGCGCGGTGGCCGGACGCGCGATCGACAAGGGCCGTACCCGCTGCCAGTAATGGCCGGATTCTGAGAGCCAAGCTCTGAGAGACAGGCGCGGGCTGGAGGCGTACTCCGGCCCGGCGCTTACTGTCCCGGAGTTGCTGGAGAGTTGCCGGGCATCGATGGCCGGCGCGCGCCGCTTGTGGTTTATGATGCTATGCGGACGCTAAGCTTATAGAGAATGGCATGCGAAACAGCAGTGCTTGCACTGAAAAGCGCAAGGATCATCGGTCCATCATTTCCATATTCAAAAATTGCTTCAAATGTATATCCGAAGCATAATTCTCCAATAATTATTCCAATAGTCCCCACGATTGGGACCCATAGCCAAGGTCGTTCTGAGATCTTGCGGCGGATTGAGTATATTACAACCGTACCAAACAAGAGAGATGACAGCGTTGTAAAGAACCAGCTAACAACAAGAAGTGCTATCGCTACGGAGATATCGTCCACCTCAAATCCAGATTCTGAGGCATGAACGAGAAAGAGGACGAATGTTCCTATTAAACTTCCGAACATTCCTGCGAGAGGTGCCAGTGCTGCGATAAGGCCCATTGCTGATTCTTATCAGCAATACGTGAATGACAGCTTTCAACAACCTAGCGGACGTTACTGATCAGGGGCAGGAGGTGGTGTCATTGCGCGCTCCTCTTCAAGCCATTCCTCAGTGGAATATTCGACGCAGATTCGGTTAGGGCTGCATTTGAACTGTTCTGTCAAAGCCCGCCGTAAGCGTTCGATGCGATCACACGGTAGAGAGCTGTCTAGCACTAAGACGAGTCCGCCGAAGCGGTTCCGTGCGGCCCTTTTGAGGTAACGCTTGAGCGTGTTTCTCTCGACAGTCGAGCCGTTCCATTCAACGGTTTGTTGGTTGATCTTTACTAGATTGAACCACAACATTTCGCCATACTGGCTGCGTTGTGGTTGCCACCCGGCAGTGTTGTCGCCGCATCTGTGTGTCACAGTTCCGGCTCGAATTGGTTCGCTGGCTTTGAGGTCGGAGAAGCCGCTAAACGGGAGCGAAGCGACGAGCACGCAGTTTATAATTCGGCTAACTCCCGACATAATGCGATACATACACATTAGGCGGCAGCTTCCCACCCCATTCAAGACGCTCGTGCCCGGCTGGTGCAGGCTGCAAGCCGACTGGCGGCTAACGACCTGGAAATGGCAGTTCGCTTTGCTCCATAGCTTGCTTGAAAGCAGACGCTCGTTCATCGTGCTTTGATGAGCCGAAAGTCAGTCACCCAAATTGCATTGGCAGCGGCTCCGTTGTTTTTGGTTGCTTGCAATGGGTCTGCCCCCTCAGACAGTGCGACCCTCGTAAAGCCCGATCAAAGCCGAATGGCTTTCTTCCATCGGCCGGTAGCACTCGCTGCCGCGCGAGCCTCTGCGGAATCATATCCTCTGATCGTCATGTTGATGTCCAATCCTTGGCTCATGGTGATTGGATCTGACTCGCCCGCTTTCGCGCTTTACAGCGATGGAACCGTAATCTTTCGAACTAAAACAGGTTTCAAATCGACAAAGTTGGATCAGAAACAACAGGCGAATTTGCTTCGGACCTTTGAAAATCCCGACCTTGCGGCCGTCGCTGGCAATTATAAAGCTGAAAATGCTACGGATCAGCCCGACAACACACTGCTCGTCTATGGGAACAAAGAACCGATTTATATCTCAGTTTATGGCTCTCTGGAAGATAAGTTAGTGCGTGCGAAATTACCATTAGCGATCACAAACGCCTTCGATAAGCTTCAAAACTTCCGCCCCTTAGCTGCGGAAACGTGGTTGCCAGACAAAGTTGAAGTGATGGCATGGCCCTACGAGGATGCCCCGGATCGATCGATAATCTGGCCGCAGCGTTGGCCAGACCTGAAAGACCCTACCACTCGAAAACGCGGAGATTCGTATAGCATCTTTATAGCTGCTGCCGAACTGCCTACTCTGAAGGCGTTCCTGGCAAGCACGAAAGAAAAAGGCGCCATCGAGATCAATGGCAAGAAATTTGCGGCCAGCGTGAGGCTGCCATTCCCTCGTGAGTCATTGTGGATGGCTCCGGCAACAAAGTAGCGCTTTAGGGAATCATAGCGGATTTCAGCTTTTGCTCAATCCGACCCGAAAGCCGCCATTCCGCTTCCCACCTCAACCCGGACATCAGGCTGCCCGACAGCGGCACGCCACAGCAGGCACTCATGCTCCGTGACGAGCGCGAGCCGAGGCGCCTTCCGATGGTCGCGGCGTTGACAGCCATGCGGCCTGCGGCGCGGGCGATCTGCGTAAAAAGTTGATCCGTGGCGGGCTGGACGCCATGTACGATGATATGACCGGCGCGCTCGTCTGGCCCCCTCCCCCTCAACGTCCGACACTGCTAAAGGCCTGTTCCATGACATATTCATCGCGCTCATCGCGCCAATCCACCCTTGCCGCCGCCACCAAGGCGGTTCTTGCCGGCGCGCTGGCGCTTGGCGTGCTCGCCGGCTGCGTCGGCGCGGAGGGCAAGGTGCGGCGGGGCCTCGTCAATGCCGGGCTGTCCGAGAGCATGGCCGGCTGCATGGCGCGGCCGATGGTGAAGGAGCTCAGCACCAGCCAGCTCATGAAGCTCAACTCCCTCTCCAGAGCGCGCGGCATGGACCTGCGCGAGACGACGCTGGAGGAGTTCATGCGCCGCACCCGCGCCTTGCAGGACCCGGATATCCTGCAGGTGACGATGCGCGCCGCGACCGGCTGCTTCATCCAGGGGGCCTGACGCGCCCGCCAACGGACGATTTAGCAACTTTGCAAAAGCGCGCGGCGCCGGGATGTGCTTAGGCGCCGGGGACCAAACTCCATGCCCCTCCCAGGCATGACGACCCAGGAAGGCGTCCGCTCATGAATATCCACGAATATCAGGCCAAGGAACTTCTGGCGAAATTCGGCGCGCCCGTGCCGGCCGGCATTGCCGCCCTCTCCGTCGATGAGGCGGTGGCCGCGGCCAAATCGCTTCCCGGCCCGCTCTATGTGGTGAAGGCGCAGATCCATGCCGGTGGCCGCGGCAAGGGCAAGTTCAAGGAACTGGGCGCCGAGGCCAAGGGCGGCGTGCGCCTCGCCAAGACGCTGGATGAGGTGAAGGCCCATGCCACGGAGATGCTGGGCAACACGCTCGTCACCATCCAGACCGGCCCGGCCGGCAAGCAGGTGAACCGCCTCTACGTGACGGACGGCGTGGACATCGACAAGGAATTCTACCTCGCCCTGCTGGTCGATCGCGCCAGCGGCCGCATCGCCATCGTCGTCTCCACCGAAGGCGGCATGGACATCGAGGAAGTCGCCCACTCGACGCCCGAGAAGATCACCACCATCACCGTCGACCCCGCCACCGGCATCCAGCCGCACCATGGCCGCCGGGTCGCCGCCGCGCTCGGCCTCTCGGGCGATCTCGCCAAGCAGGCCGCGAAGGTGACGGGCGCGCTCTATGCCGCCTTCCTCGGCACGGATGCCAGCCAGATCGAGATCAACCCGCTCGCCATCTCCGGCGACACGCTGCTGGTGCTCGACGCCAAGGTTGGCTTCGATGGCAACGCGATGTTCCGCCACCCCGATCTCCTCGCCCTGCGCGACGAGACGGAGGAAGACCCGATGGAGCTGGAGGCGAGCAAATATGACCTCGCCTACATCAAGCTGGATGGCGACATCGGCTGCATGGTGAACGGCGCGGGCCTCGCCATGGCGACGATGGACATCATCAAGCTGAACGGCATGTTCCCGGCCAACTTCCTCGACGTGGGCGGCGGCGCCTCCAAGGAGAAGGTGACGGCGGCGTTCAAGATCATCCTGTCCGACCCGGCGGTGAAGGGCATTCTCGTCAACATCTTCGGCGGGATCATGCGCTGCGACATCATTGCCGAGGGCATTGTCGCGGCCGCCAAGGAAGTGAACCTCGCCGTGCCGCTGGTCGTCCGCCTCGAGGGCACCAATGTTCAGGAAGGCAAGGCGATTCTGGCGAATTCCGGCCTCGCCATCGTACCGGCCGACGATCTGGGCGATGCCGCCCGCAAGATCGTCGCGGAAGTGAAGAAAGTCGCCTGAATCTGACGATTCTGGCAGTCTTGACGCTCACGTCAACGTAAACTAGCGAACCAACTCCATCGCGGGAGGATGTGCAATGAAGATAGTGGTCCCGATCAAGCGCGTGCTTGATTATAATGTGAAGCCGCGCGTGAAGGCCGACGGCACGGGTGTCGACCTTGCCAACGTCAAGATGTCGATGAACCCGTTCGACGAGATCGCGGTGGAGGAAGCGCTGCGCCTGAAGGAAAAGGGCGTGGCGACAGAAGTGATCGTGGTGTCGATCGGCGAGGCGAAGGCGCAGGAAACGCTGCGGACCGGCCTCGCAATGGGCGCCGACCGCGCCATATTGGTGCAGGCCGAGGGTGTGGTCGAGCCGCTGGCGGTCGCCAAGATCCTCAAGGCGATTGCCGATGAGGAGCAGCCGGGCCTCGTGATCCTGGGCAAGCAGGCGATCGACGACGACGCGAACCAGACCGGGCAGATGCTCGCCGCGTTGCTCGGCTGGGGGCAGGGCACCTTCGCCAGCAAGGTGGAGGTCTCCGGCGACAAGGTGGACGTGACCCGTGAGGTCGACGGCGGCCTTGAGACGGTGTCGCTCAAGCTCCCCGCGATCGTGACGACGGACCTGCGCCTCAACGAGCCGCGCTATGCCTCGCTGCCCAACATCATGAAGGCCAAGAGCAAGCCGCTCGCGACCAAGGCGCCAGGTGACTATGGCGTGGACGTGACGCCGCGCATCGCGACGGTCTCCGTCGCGGAGCCCGCCAAGCGGCAGGCCGGCATCAAGGTGGCTGACGTCGACGCGCTCGTCGCCAAGCTCAAGGAACTGGGAGTAGTCGCATGAAGACGCTGGTGTGGGTTGAGCATGAGGGCGGCGCCCTCAAGGACGCGACGCTCTCCGCGGTGACCGCCGCCGGGCAGCTTGGCGAGGTGCATCTGCTGGTCGCCGGCAAGGATGTGGGCGGCGTGGCCGCCGACGCCGCCAAGATCGCGGGCGTGGGCAAGGTCCATGTCGCCGACGACGCGGCCTATGACCATGCGCTGGCCGAGAATGTCGCGCCGCTGATCGTCGAGCTGATGGGCCATCATGACGCGTTCGTGAGCCCGGCGACGACGACGGGCAAGAACATCGCGCCGCGTGTCGCCGCGCTGCTCGATGTGATGCAGCTCTCCGACATCCTCTCCGTCGAGGGGGCGGACACGTTCACGCGGCCGATCTACGCCGGCAACGCGATCGCGACGGTGAAGACGAGCGATCCCAAGCTGGTGCTGACCGTGCGCGGCACGGCCTTCGCCAAGGCCGCGCGCGATGGCGGCGCGGGGACGATCGAGGCGGTCGGCGCGACGGGCGACAAGGGGCTTTCCAGCTTCGTCGGCGCGGAGATCGCCAAGTCGGAGCGGCCGGAACTGACCTCGGCCAAGATCATCGTCTCGGGCGGGCGCGCGCTCAAGGACGCCGAGACCTTCGAGGCGACCATCACGCCGCTGGCCGACAAGCTGGGCGCCGCCATCGGCGCGAGCCGCGCGGCGGTGGACGCGGGCTATGTGCCCAACGACTATCAGGTCGGCCAGACCGGCAAGATCGTGGCGCCCGAAGTCTACATCGCGGTGGGCATCTCCGGCGCGATCCAGCACCTTGCCGGCATGAAGGACAGCAAGACCATCATCGCCATCAACAAGGATGAGGACGCCCCGATCTTCCAGGTCGCCGACTTCGGCCTGGTCGCGGACCTCTACAAGGCCGTCCCGGAACTGGTCGAGAAGATCTGACGGACGAAGACACAGGCGTGCGGCCGGAATGACGATCGAGAAGCGCTATCTGAGCGCCGATGAGCTGCTGGCGGATTCCTTCCGCCTCGCCAACCTCATCCTCGAAGCGGATTTCCGGCCGACGCACATCGTCGGCATCTGGCGCGGCGGAGCGCCGGTCGGCATCGCGGTGCAGGAACTGCTCGACTATCACGGCATCAGCGCCGACCATATCTCCATCCGCACCGCCTCCTATCACGGCATCGACCGGCAGGACGCGGAGGTGCGCGTCTACTCGCTCGGCTATCTCATCGACACGCTGGAGCCGGACCACCGGCTGCTCGTCATCGACGATGTGTTCGACAGCGGCCGGTCGATCGCGGCGTTTCTGCGTGAGCTGGCGGCGCGCTGCCGGCACAACATGCCGCGCACCGTGCGGATCGCCACCGTCTACTACAAGCCGCGCCGGCGGGCGGTCGCGCTCACGCCCGATTTCTTCGTCTATGAAACCGACGAATGGCTGGTCTTCCCGCACGAACTCCACGGCCTGACGCCGGAGGAAATCCGTGCCCACAAGCCCGAAGCCGCGCTCATCCTGCGCGATACGGCGGGCGGCAGGGGCGACCGGAGCGACTGACGCCGGATATCCGGCATTCCAGCATCGGCATATAAAGATTTCCTTATGTAGCACTTGACAGCTTGTGCGGGCTATGGTCTGTTGCACCCTGTCGAGGTTCCCCGTTTCCGGTCCCTATCAGGTGCCGGGCGACGGGGCTAAGACGGGAAGCCGGTGACGCCTCTGGGCGGAGTCCGGCGCTGCCCCCGCAACTGTAAGCGGTGAGCGGCGGTTCCAGATGGTGTCACTGGCGCGGCAACGCGCCGGGAAGGCCGGAGCCGACGTGTTGACCCGCGAGCCAGGAGACCTGCCTCCGACGCGATAACGTTCCTCGGACGGGGGTGCCTCCGGTGGACGCGCGAGAGCGGCTTCCCGGCTGTGCGACCGCCGGGGCTCCATTGCATTCGCGCGCCTGCCTGTCGGCCTTCGCCCAAATATGGTGCCCGGCCGATGTTTCCCTATCCAATGCCACAACGCCATCGGCCCGCCCGCCCCCGTGGGACGGCGCTGACCAGCGCGCCCCGCACCACCCGCATTTCCCCCTGACATCAAAGAACGGCCGGCGCCCCGCCGGGCCGAAGGAGATTGTTCATGTCCGCCATATCCGCCAATCTGGGCTTTCCGCGCATTGGCCCGCGCCGCGAGCTGAAAACCGCCACCGAGGCCTATTGGGCCGGCAAGATCGACCAGGCCACGCTGCTCGAAACCGCGCGCACGCTGCGCGCGGCGACATGGGAACGGCAGAAGGCGGCCGGGATCGCCGTGATCCCGAGCAACGACTTCTCCTTCTACGATCAGGTGCTCGATACCAGCGTGATGATCGGCGCGATCCCGGAGATCTACCGGCCGATCGGCGCGCCGGACTCGCTCGACCTCTACTTCGCCATGGCGCGCGGCCGCCAGATCAAGGCCGGTCAGGACGATGCCGCGGAGACCGGCTGCATCCACGGCCATGGCGCTGGCAGCGACGTGCCCGCGCAGGAAATGACCAAATGGTTCGACACCAATTATCACTATATGGTGCCCGAGGTGACGGCCGATCAGGCCTTCGCGCTCAGCACCACCAAGCCGATCGATCATTTCGAGGAAGCGCGCGCGCTTGGCCATCACACCCGCCCGGTGATCCTCGGCCCGGTCACCTGGCTGCTGCTCGCCAAATCCAAGGATGAGGGCCTTGATCCGCTCGCGCTGCTGCCCCGGCTGCTGCCGGTCTATGCCGAACTGCTGACCCGGCTGAAGGCGGCCGGCGCCGACTGGGTGCAGATCGACGAGCCCGCGCTCGTGCTCGACCTGAGCGAGGCTGCCCGCGCCGCCTATCGCGCCGCCTATGCCGAGCTGGCGAAGGTGGACGGCATCAAGCTGCTGCTGGCGAGCTATTTCGGCGGGCTGGGCGACAATCTCGACACCGCGCTGGCGCTGCCTGTCGCCGGGCTCCACATCGACCTCGTCCGCGCGCCCGAACAGCTCGACGCGGTGCTGGCCGGCGCCCGCGCCGACCAGCTCCTCTCGCTCGGCGTGATCGACGGCCGCAACATCTGGAAGGCGGACCTCGCCGCGATCCTCGACAAGGCGGCGGCGGTGGCCGCGCAGCGCGTGGTGCAGATCGCCCCGTCCTGCTCGCTGCTCCACACCCCGGTCGACCTTGCGCTGGAGACCAAGCTCGACCCGCAGGTGAAGAGCTGGCTGGCCTTCGCCACGCAGAAGCTGGAGGAACTGGCGACACTGGCCGGCGCGCTGACCAATGGCCGCGACAGCGTGGCCGAGGCGCTCGCCGCCAATGCCGCCGCGATCGCCGACCGGCGCAGCTCGCCGCTGACCCGCAACCCGGCGGTGCGCGATCGGCTCTCCGCCGTCAGCGCCGCATGGGCACAGCGCAAGGCCCCCTTTGCCGAGCGGATCAAGGCCCAGCAGGCCCACCTCAACCTGCCGCCGCTGCCGACCACGACCATCGGCTCCTTCCCGCAGACGGCCGAGGTCCGCAAGGCGCGCTCGGCGCATGACAAGGGCGAGCTGGACAGCGCTGGCTACGAGCTGTTCCTGCGCGAGGAGACCGCCCGCGCGATCGCCTGGCAGGAAGAGATCGGCATCGACGTGCTGGTCCATGGCGAGTTCGAGCGCAACGACATGGTGCAATATTTCGGCGAGCAGCTCGCCGGCTTCGCGTTCAGTCGCGCCGGCTGGGTGCAGAGCTATGGCTCGCGCTGCGTGCGCCCGCCGATCATCTATGGCGACGTCTCGCGCCCCGCGCCGATGACCGTCGCCTGGTGGCAATATAGCCAGTCGATCGCGCGCAAGCCGATGAAGGGCATGCTGACCGGCCCGGTCACCATCCTCAACTGGTCCTTCGTGCGCGACGACCAGAGCCGCGAGGAGACCTGCCGCCAGATCGCCCTCGCCATCCGCGACGAAGTGCTCGACCTTGAGGCCGCCGGCGCCAAGGTCATCCAGATCGACGAGGCGGCGCTGCGCGAGGGCCTGCCGCTGCGCAAGGCCGACTGGCAGCATTATCTCGACTGGGCCGTGGAGAGCTTCCGCATCTCGGCCGCGGGCGTGGCGAACGAAACGCAGATTCACACCCATATGTGCTACTCGGAGTTCAACGAGATCATCGAATCGATCGGCGCGATGGACGCCGACGTCATCTCCATCGAGACCTCGCGCTCGAAGATGGAACTGCTCGATGCCTTTGTGGACTATCAGTATCCCAATGAGATCGGGCCGGGCGTGTATGACATCCACAGCCCGCGCATCCCCTCCACGCAGGAGATGGAGGCGCTGCTTCTGAAGGCTGGCGAGCGCCTCTCGGTCGCGCAGCTCTGGGTCAACCCCGATTGCGGCCTCAAGACCCGCAAGTGGGAGGATGTGAAGCCCGCCCTCGTCAACATGGTCGAGGCGGCAAAGGCGGCGCGCGCGGCGCTGGCCTGACCGGATGAGGCCGGAGCGCCCCGTGTGGGCGGGCGCTCCGGCCTCCCTGCCGCGCCTTAAGGCGGCGGCGAACCGGAGAGCCGCCGCGCCACGCCGTGCAGATCTTCGGCGGTGTCGATATCCGCGAGGCTGAGCGGATCGGCCGTCACGCCGGGCGCTCTGCGCAGCAGGGCGCGCGCGCCCTTGTCCCCGTCCAGCGCGCGGAGCCGGCCGAACCATTGCCGGCCGAAAATGGCGGGCGGCGCGAGATGCGCCCCATCCCGCGAGGCGATGCGCGAGCCGCGAAAATTCTCGACAAGGCGGATGACATGGCCGGCGGAAACCAGCGGCATGTCCGCCAGCGCGATCATCACCGCGCTGGCATCGCGTCCGGCGGCGGCGGTGACGCCGCATGCGAGCGAGGCGGACATGGGATAATCATCCCCCTCCGGCGCGAGGCAGGAAAAGCCGAAACGGGGCAGATCAAGATCATCGGTGCCGACCACCGCGATCCTGCAGGCAAAGGGCAGGGCGGCGAGCGTCGCGGCGGCATGATGCGCGAGCGGCCGGCCGGCCAGCGGCGCGCGCAGCTTCCCGCCGCCAAAGCGCCGGCCATGGCCTGCCGCCAGCAGGACCAGCGCGATGCCCGCGAAACCGGGAGAGGTGCGGCGGCCCGTGGCGCCCGACATGCGCTAGGCCGCCTCGCGCCGGCGGGTCTGCATGATCTCGGCGAGAACGGCGGCGGCAATCTCGAACGGGGCCTTGCCGAGGCCGGGCAGGCCGATCGGCGCGCGCATGGCCGCGATCTGCGCGGGGTCCAGCCCGGCCTCGGCAAGGCGCTGCCGGCGGTCCGCCGCCTTGCGCGTCGCCCCGAGCACGCCGGCATAGCCCGCATCATGGCGAAGCGCGAAGAGCATCGCCTGATCGTCCACATCATCTTCATGCGTGGCGGAGACGACGGCCGTCCAGCGATCCACCGGCAATGTCGGCAGGACCGTGGCGATCGATCCATGCAGGCTGGTGACGGCGGCGAGCGGCGAGGCATCCGTCACATGATCGTTCCGCAACAGCAGCGTCTCGAACCCAGCGAGCCCGGCAAACTGTGCGATGGCCAGTGCAATGGGATCTGTCCCGATGACGATCAGCCGCCAGCCAGGCTGGTAGACAAGGCCATAGGATGGCGCGTTACCGGACGCGGCGGCCGGCGTGACGGGCGTGGGGGAAACGACCCGCTCCGTCCCGTCGCTCCACCAATATGCGGCGCGGCGCGCCTCGCCGAGCGCGAGCATCCCCATGACGGCGGCATCGCGGGGCGCGAGGCGCTCCAGCAGCAGCTCGATCCGTCCGCCGCAGCTCAGCCGCACGTCGATCCACGGGCTGCCCTGACCGTAGACCAGATGCCGGGGCGCACCATCGTCAAGCACGGCAAGCGCATGATTGGCGACATCATTCTCCAGACAGCCGCCCGAAAAATAGCCGACCGCGGTATCGCCATCGAACAGCATCTGCGTGCCGACCGGGCGGGGCGCCGAGCCCTCCAGCCGGATCAGCGTGGCCAGCACGACCTCCCGCGCGTCCGCCACAGCGCCGCGCAGGGCGGGGCGAATATCGTCCACCCAGCCGAAGGTCGGCCAGTCGGCGCCGGCGAGCTGCACGGCGCTAGCGCCAGACCGGCGAGGCGCTGCGTCGCCGCGCCCCGCTGCCGATCTCAAATCGCTGTTTGATGCTCACCGAATGATCATCCCGCCCAGAGTCCGCCGTCAACCGACAGCACGCTACCTGTAACATAGGATGCCCGGGGCGACATGAGCCAGGCCACCGCCTCGGCCACCTCCTCCGGCCGGCCGATCCGCCCCATCGGGACGATGCCGTCCATCGCATGGGCATCCCCGCCGGTGACGCGCAGGAAATTGGGCGTTTCCGTGCCGCCGGGGCACACCGCATTGACGCGTATGCCGGCATCCGCGCACTCCAGCGCGACCGCGCGGGTGAGGCCGACAACGGCGAACTTGCTGGCGACATAATGGGCGATGCCCGGCATGGCCTTCAGCCCGAAAACCGAGGCGTTGTTGACGATGCAGCCGCCGGTGCCCGCTGCCCGCATATGGGCGACCTGATGCCTGACCGCGCGGAACACGGCCCGAAAGTTAAGATCGATCACCCAGTCCGCCTCCTCATCCGGCGTGCTGTCGATCGGTTTGAAATCGGCATGGCCGCCCGCATTGTTGAAGGCGAGGTCGAGCCCGCCCCAGAGCGCGACGGCCCGCGCGACGGCGGCAGCGGCGGCGCCGTTTTCCGTCACGTCGGACGGGAAAATATCCGCGCGGCCGCCTGCCTGCGCGATTTCCTCGCGCACCGCGTGCAGCGGTTCGGCCCGGCGGCCGATGAGCAGCACCGCCGCGCCCTCCCGCGCGAGCGCCAGCGCGCTCGCCCGGCCCATGCCGCTGCCCGCGCCCGTTACCAGCGCACGCTTGCCGTCAAGGTCCATTCTCGCCATCCCCCTTTTCAGCCTTCGCCGCGCAGGAAGGCGATGTGGAGCCCGTTGAACGTGTCGGCATCCTCAAATTGCGGCCAGTGCCCGCACTGGTTCATCACGACATAACGCGCGCCGGGGATCATGGCGGCGATCTGCGCGCCTTCTTCCGGCGTGGCCGTGGGATCATGCGAGGTCCAGACGACCAGCGCCGGAGCGGCGATCGAGCGATATTGCGCCTCGGTAATCATATTGGGCCGGCGCACCTCCATGTCCTGAAGGCACATGATGCGCTTCATGGTGTCGGCAAAGCCGGGCTGCGCGTAGATGGCACGGCGTGTCTCGATCAGATCGTCCGACACCATCGACTTGTCGCACATCAGAAACTCCAGCCGGGTGCGGATGCGCGCCCAGCTCGGGTCGCTCGCGGCCTCGTTCGAGAGTGTCTTGAGGCGGGCCATGACCTCCGGGTGCGCCGTCCAGCCGCCCGAGGTGTTGAGCACGAGACGATCAACCACATGGGGGTGATGCACCGCGAGATGCGTGGCGACCCAGCCGCCCAGCGACTCGCCGCTGATATGCGCGCGATCCCGGCCGAGCGCGGCCATCACGTCCAGCACATGCGCGGCATAATCGGCAACCTGATAATCTATCGCCGGCTTGTCGGTCCAGCCATGGCCCAGCATGTCTATGGCGACCACCCAGAAATGCTCCGCATGAGGGCCAAGATTGCGCGAATAGGCCTCGGCATGGCCGCCCACGCCGTGCAGCAGCAGGAGCAGGGGCTTGTCCGGCGAGCCGGCCGAAAGATAGCGGGTCCGCACGCCATTGGCATCAAGATAGCCCTGGCTGAAGGCAACGTCGGCCAGATCGGACCAGACGCTCGCGAAGTTGGCCGGCCTTTCAGCACTGATTGTGCCTGTCATTCAATGATCTCCTCTGGCTGGTTTGCGGACGCTCCGTCACCCGCGCCGAACATCATCGCCATGCCTGCGATCCATGGCGGGATGGCTTCGTAAAACTCGGTGGTTGCGGTGCGTCCGCCGGTGGCGGTGTAGGCCGCGAAGGCGGCGATCCATGTGAGCGTCTCATTGGCGGCACGGCCGGCGACATGGACGACCTCGTCCACGTCGAACGCGTCGAACGCGGTGATATCGCCCCGTTCGAGCAGTGCCAGCACCTGCCGGTCCCAATCAGGATTGAGCGGAATGCCGCCGCCGCCCCCCTCCGCCGCGCGGCCGGCCGCGCGCACCCGCTCCTCCCGCTCCCGGCGTGTCTCGGGCGTCGGGTTGCGGCCGTCGATCAGCCGCGCGCGGACCGGCGCCGGTGCGGTCGCCAGAACGGGGATCGGCGGATCGTGCGAGAGCCCGCCCGATGCGGCGAACAGCACGCGCCGGCCCGTGCCCTTCATGAAGCGGCCAACCGCCTCGCCCAGCAGCCGCGCACGACGATAGCTGGGGAGCGGCGGGGCAATGGCGTTGACAAAGATCGGGATCATCGCAAAGCGCGTCGCCGCGCCGAACATCTCCTCCCAGATCTGGGTGGTCCCGTGATCGACCTTCATGGCGTGGGAGAGCGCCACGTCGACATCCTCCGCCTGCACGGCGGCGGCAAGCGCGACGGCCATATCCCGTGGAATGTCCAGCGGACCGACCTTCGTGCCCCAGTCGCCAATCGCCTCCGCCGCCGCGCCGATGCAGAAGCTCGGCATCAGATCATAGAAGAATCCGTTGAAATGATCGGGGGCGAACTGGACGACGATATCCGGCGCGAATGCTTCCACCCGCGCAGCCAGCGTGGCGAACCCGTGGCGAACCGCGCCCATGGTCGCGGGCGCGACCGCCAGCTCGCGCATGAGAGGTGTGTGCGAAGCGCACAGCACGGCCGATTGCATCCCTCAGTCTCTCCTTGCGGCACGACCGCCAGCCATATGTGGCCTGCGCGGCGCTTGCCGGTGCTCCCATGCGACGGAAGAGTAGAGATGAGCCGTTGTATGTCAATAGATATTCTATTGACTTTATTGTCTCGTAATAAGGTCGACGTGACGCCGGGGATCATCCGCTGACGCGGGCCGGGCATGAGCCATCGACAGGCCATGCCCGCCGGGCACGGCCTTCCATGCAGTTGATCATTCGGGGCAATCCGGGGATGGTCGCCCGGCTATCGCGCCTGCCTAGCCGCGATTGTCGGCGTTGGGTGTGATCGTGGCGCTGTCCCGCGCCGCTTCCTCGTAAAGGCCGGTCAGCACGGAGAGGAAGCGCGCCATCGACTCCAGCTTCTCGGGCGCCTTTTGCAGCTCCTGCAGGCGATCCATGAGGATCGTTGCCTTGATATCGTGATACTCGTCCGTGGCCTTCTCGCCCTGCTCGGTGACGGAATAGGCGAACTGGTTGCTCTTCCCGTCCCGGATCTTGGAGACGAGGCCGGCGGCCTCCAGCTTCCGCAGGCTGTACTGGATATTGGGGATATCGTCGCGATTCATCAGCCGCGCGATCGTCGCGCTGTTCTTCGGCCGGTCCTGCATCCGCACGATATGCAGGATCATATGCTCGGCGAACTTCAGATCGCTACCCAGCGAAATGGCCCCGGTCTCGGCCACGAAACGGGAGAAAGCCTCATAAAAGCGGATGAGCGACCACTCGAATTCGGTGGTTTTATACTCGAAGTCCGACTTCGCGAGATGCCATGCGCGATAATATTTCGCTTCCATGCCCGCCGCTCCGTTCCTGCCGTCGATTCTGTCCTGCGATGGTCCTTAGGAGCATCCTCGGGACATGACAACCACAGTCGATAAGGCAATTGTCTGACAACATATATTCAATCGACTTTCTATTGACAATATATCGACGTTGGATAATTCTCCCTTCCAGACACCCGCTGGCGACCGTTTGAGTCGCGACAAAGCGGGAGCTGGGACAAGGCAACGGGAGACGATTCATGAGTGATGGCGACAACGCGATCGTACGGCGGCGCAGCGCAGGCGCGGCGCCCGGCGGCAGCGGCGCGGCGCGGGTCAACGATCAGGGCCTGCAAAGCCAGTATCAGCCCTATAAGGATGCCGCCTGGGGCTTCATCAACCACTGGTATCCCGCGCTGTTCAGCGCCGAACTGCCAGAGGACCATGTCGAGGGTATCCAGATTTGCGGCGTGCCGATCGTCCTGCGCCGGATCGATGGCAAGGTCTACGCCCTCAAGGACCAGTGCGTGCACCGCGGCGTGCGCCTCTCCGCCAAGCCGACCTGCTTCACCAAGGACAGCATAAGTTGCTGGTATCACGGCTTCACATTCAACCTCGACGACGGCAAATTGACCACGATCGTCGCCAATCCCAGTGATCCGCTCATCGGCACCACGGGCCTCACCACCTATCCGGCCGAGGAAATCGCCGGCATGATCTTCGTGTTCGTGCGCGAGGATGATTATCCGCTTGAGGATGTGCCGCCGCTCTCCGAGGATCTGCCATTCCGCTTCCCCGAGAGCAGCGAGCGCTTCCCGCACCCGCTATGGCCCGCATCGCCCAGCATCCTTGACGACAATGCCGTCGCGCTCGGCATGCACCGCACCGGCTTTGCCGACTGGCGCATCGCCTGCGAGAACGGGTTCGATAACGCGCATATCCTCGTCCATAAGGACAATGCGATCGTCCACGCGATGGACTGGACCCTGCCGCTCGGCATCCTGCCCACCGCCGAGGACTGCATCGAGGTGGTCGAGGACAAGGACGGCCCCAAGGGCATGATGCAGTGGCTGTTCACCGAGAAATGGGAGCCGGTGCTGGATAATGACCGCCTCGGCCTCAAGGTCGAGGGGATGAACAGCCGGCCCTACCGGACCTCCGTGGTGCTGCCGGGCGTGCTCATGGTCGAGAACTGGCCCGAGGAGCATGTCGTCCAGTATGAATGGTATGTGCCCATCACCCCGGACACCCACGAATATTGGGAAGTTCTGGTGCGGATCTGCCCGACGGAGGCGGAGCGCAAGGCCTATCAGTATCGCTACGACACCTTCTACAAGCCGCTCGCGCTGCATGGCTTCAACGACTGTGACGTCCATGCCCGCGAGGCGATGCACGACTTCTACGCGGATGGCAGCGGCTGGGACGACGAACAGCTCGTCTCCACCGACGTCTCGCCGATCACCTGGCGCAAGCTCGCCTCGCGCTGGAACCGCGGCATTGCCGGCCCCGGGCGGGGCGTGGACGGCGTGAACCCGGCGTCGAGCATCCGCATGCGCCGCGCGGCGCAGGGCACTCCGCCCGGCTACAAGGTCGCCAAGATCGAGGATTGACGCCATGCCGGCCCAAACCGCTGCCACCCCCGGCGCATCGTCGACCGGGGCCCCTGACACGCGCCATGTCGAGTTCCGGTTCACCGATGGTGTGACGAAAACGCTCGACATGGCACCGGGCGAGACCATTCTCGACGCGGGGCTGGAGAGCGGCCTGCCGCTGCTCCACCAGTGCCGCTCGGGAAGCTGCTCAAGCTGCATCGCCACGCTGGTTGCGGGCGATGCCATCCGCCAGCCGGGCACCAGCTCCACCTTGCTCCGCAGCGAATATGACGCGGGCCTGCGCCTGCTGTGCCAGACCCGGCCGGAAAGCGACTGCGTGTTCGAGCTTTCCTACGAAAGCGCGGTGGGCGCGGCGGTGGCGCGAACCGTCAACGCCTTCGTCAACACGGTCGAGCGGGTCGCGTCCAACGTGGTGAAGCTGACGCTGGAACTGGCCGACGGGGACTGGATCTCGTTCCGGCCCGGCCAGTTCGTCCAGATCACCGTGCCGGGCACCGAGGCGATCCGCAGCTATTCGCCGGCCAGCGCGCCGACAGTGCTGCCGCTGCTGGAGTTCTACATCCGCCTGCTGCCAGACGGCGTCATGTCCCGCTGGCTGACGGAGGTGGCGGCGCCCGATGCGGTGGTGCAGCTTAGCGGGCCGTTCGGCGCCTTCTATCTGCGCGAGAAAGTGCGCGCGCCGCATATCCTCGTCGCGGGCGGGACGGGACTGGCGCCAATCCTCTCGATCATCGACGCGCTGCGCGGCCAGTCCGGGCGCAAGCCGCCGATCCTGCTGAGCTTCGGTTGCCTCAACCCCGGCGCGCTCTTCGCGCTCGATGAGATCCGGCTGCGGCGCCAGTGGCTGCCCACGCTGGACGCGCGCATATCCGTGGACGAGGGCGCCACGGCGGACCTGCTGACCGGCAACCCGGTGGCGGCGCTGGCGGCGGCCGACTGCGCCGACCCGGAGAGCGTGGCCTATCTGTGCGGGCCACCGCGCATGATCGAGGCCGCGCGCCAAACACTGGAGACGCTTGGCCTCCGGCCAGAAAATATCTTCGCGGAACAATTCGTCGCGAGCAACTGAGGGAGCGGGTGATGCCGACGGAAACCCCGGCGCCATTTGGCGCACAACGCCAGCAATGGCTCGACGAGACGGTCAAGCGGCTTGACCCCGAGCGGCTCAAGCGCCTGCTCTTCGCGCTGACCGATATTCACAGCCCCACCGGCGCCACGCGTGACGCCAGCGCATTCATGGCCGAGACGCTGCGCGGCATCGGCATGAATGCGCGCTACATGCCGATGAGCGAGCGGACCGGCAATGTGCTGGCCGAAAAGCGCGGATCGGGCGGCGGCGCGGCGGTGATGCTCTACGCGCCGATCGACACGCATCTCGAAGGCAATGAGGACGATGAGCCTTGGGTCGGCCCGTCCGGCTTTGTCGACCTGCGCCCGCAGGCGCGGATCAATGGCGACTGGGTCTATGGGCTTGGCTCGTCCAACCCCAAGGGCATGATCGCGACGCTCACCGAGGTCGCTACCGCGCTCATCGAGGCACAGGTGCCGATCATGGGCGACCTGCTGCTCGGCCTGGCTGACGGAGGGATGCCCGTGAACATCGCCGCGCGCGACAATGCCGGCATGTCCAACGGCGTGCACCATCTGCTCTCGCGCGGAGCGGCGGCCGATTTCGCGATCATCATGAAGCCATGGAACTTCGTCTATCATGAGGAACCGGGCATGGGCTGGTTCAAGCTGCGCGTGCTGGGCAGCTATGGCTATGCCGGCGTGCCACGCGGGACGCCCGGTTTCCGCAGTTCGATCGTGCCGGTGGCCGTCGTCATCCCGGAGCTGGAGCAGTGGCTGATCGACTATGCCGATCGCAACAGTTCCGGCGTGGTGAAGCCGCATGGCTGGATCGCCGGCATTCGCTCGGGCTCGGTCGAGCGGCCCTCCTTCCCGTCGGCCGTGACCGAAATCTTCTTCGACGTCCGCATCAATCCGCGCACCAGCCCGGCCGAGGTGAAGGCGCAGTTCGCAAGGTTCGTCGCCGATTTTTCCAGCCGCCATCCCGACATCCCGCTCGACTGGGAGATGTATGGCTCGGTCCCCGGCGGGACCACCGATCCGGCGAACTGGATCATCGGTTCGGCCCGGCGCGGCTGGGAAGCGATCGAGGGACAGGCACATCCCGAGCCGCCGCCGCTTGGCGGGCAGACCGATGGCGCCGCGCTGCGCCGGCTGGGCGTGCCGACCGCGCGGATCGGCTGGCCATGGCCGGCCGAAGGCTCACCCGAGCCGATTGCGGAAGGGCTGGGGGGCATGGGCGCGACCTATATTCCCGACCTCATGCCGTGCGCCCGGAAGATTGCCTACACGCTTATCGACACGCTGACCCGCAGCCGGAGCGAACTTGGTCTTCAGGCAGAATGACAGGAGAGATGGAATGACAATGATGCAAGCAGCGCGGGTGCATGAACCCGCTGGCGCGTTTCAGGTCGATGAGATCGAGCGGCCACGGCCGGGCGATCTGGACGTCGTCGTCGCGGTCAAGGCCACCGGGGTGGTGCCCAATCTGCGGAACGTCATGAGCAACTATGGCGACCGCGCCTATCTCACCGTGCCGGAACTGCCGGCCATTTATGGCCTCGACGCCGCCGGCGTGGTGGAGGAGGTAGGCGCGCGCGTGACGGGCATCGTGCCGGGCGACCGCGTCTACATCAATCCCGGCCGCTCGTGCGGATCATGCGATGCCTGCCGCGAGAACGACCTCATCAACTGCACGGCCTTCACCTTTCAGGGCTATTTCGGCTTTGGCCCGGCCTCGCGCGATATCTACCGCATTTATCCCTATGGCGGCTTCTCGCAATATGCGACCGCGCCGGCCAACGGGCTGGTGAAGCTGCCCGAGAGCATCAGCTTCGAGCAGGCGGCGCGTTTCGGCTATCTCGGCACGGCCTATTCCGGCCTGCGCAAGGCGGGCATCGGGTCCGGTCGCACCGTGCTCATCAACGGCGCGAGCGGAACGCTGGGGCTTGGCGCCGTGCTGCTCGCCCTCGCCATGGGCGCAACGCGCATTCTGGGCGTCGCCCGCCGGCCGGACCTGCTGGAGCGGGTGCGCGCGATCGATCCGCGGCGCATCGCCGTGCTCCCCGCGGGCACCGAGTCCGTGGGTGACTGGGCCCGGCGCGAGACCGGCGGGACCGGCGTGGACGCCGTGCTCGATACGCTCGGGCCGGGTGCGCCGGGGCAGGCGATGCTCGATGCGGTGGGCGCGCTGCGCCGGGGCGGCCGGCTGGTCGACGTGGGCGGCATGAACGCGCCGTTCGAGGTGAATATGCACCAGCTCATGTGCGCGCAGATCAGCCTCGTCGGTTCGCTGTGGTTCAGCGTCGCGGAGGGCAATGACATGGCGGCGATGGCCGCCGCCGGCACGCTCGACCTCTCGGTGTTCGAGCATCATCGCTTCGGCCTGAACCAGGTCAACGAGGCACTGGCCCTCGCCGAGCAGCGCTCGGGCGGCTTCGCCAATGTCGTCGTGACCCAGTCGTGATGCACAATCGGGGAGAAACAAGATGGTAAGACGCATTGTGACCGGCGAGCGCGACGGGCGCTCGACCGTGATTGCCGACGGTCCGGTTGCCAACACGCATGACTTTGTGGCGGTGCCCGGCTTCCAGACCACATTGGCCTGGAAGGCCGACGCCATCCCGGACCTGCCCTATGACGGCACGGACCCGGTGGCGCAGGTCACCACGATGGTGCCCGATCCCCATGGCTCCACCCTCATCATCGTACGCTTCCCGCCCGACAGCGTGGCGAGCGCGCCGACATTCGACGGGGCAGCGGCCGCGCGTGAGCAGCAGGCCTTCCTGCCCGGCCTGTTCGAGAGTTTCGACCCCGATGGATCGGGCATGCACCGCACCGCGACGGTGGACTATGACATCATCCTCGAAGGCGAACTGTGGCTCGAACTCGACGATGGCGAGCAGCGCCACCTCAAGGCCGGCGACATCGTGATCCAGAACGGCACGCACCATGCCTGGCGCAACCTTGGCGACAAGCCCGCCACCATGGCGGCGGTGCTGATCGGCGCGCGGCGATGACCGGGGCCATGCCGCGACCGGCCCGCGCGCGAAATGGCGCGGGCGGGCCGGCCGTCGGCATGGCGGCCCCCATGGCGTGCGGGGCGGCGGCATGAACGACACGCCGCTCCATTATCGCGAGGCGACGGACATCGTCGCCATGCTGCGCGACGGGGCGATCTCGTCCCGCGCGATCACCGCCGCGCTGCTGGCGCGCATCGCCGCGCTCGATCCGCGCCTCCACAGCTATGCCCATGTCGACGGCGACAACGCGCTGCGGCAGGCCGAGGCGGCGGATGCGCGGCGCGCGCGCGGCGAAGCGACAGGCCCGCTGCACGGCCTGCCCGTGGCGGTGAAGGATCTCTTCTGGACGGATGACATGCCGACCGCAGCGGGGATGCCGATCCACGCGGGCTATCGCGCCCCGGCCGATGCCACGGTTGTCGCCCGGCTGCGCGCGGCCGGCGCGATCATCATCGGCAAGCTGCAGATGACCGAAGGCGCCTTCGCGCAGCATCACCCCGGCATTGCCGCGCCGCTCAATCCATGGGGTGAAGCGCTGTGGCCGGGGGCCTCATCGAGCGGCGCGGGTGTCGCGCTCGCCGCCGGGCTCTGCTTCGGCGCGCTGGGCACCGATACGGGCGGCTCGATCCGCTTTCCATCGGCCGTCAATGGCGTGACCGGCCTCAAGCCGGGCTGGGGCCGCGTCTCCCGGCACGGCCTGTTCGACTTCGCGCCCACGCTCGACCATGTCGGGCCGATGGCGCGCAGCGCGCGCGATGTCGCGCTGCTCCTCTCCGTGATATCCGGCGCTGATCCGCTCGACCCGACCTGCGCGCCGGAGCCGGCCATGGCGCCGCCGGGGCCGGCTGAAGGGGGACTCGCGGGTTTGCGGATCGGCATCGACCGGGGCTGGAACGAACAGGGTAGCGACGCGGAAACCTGCGCCGCGATCGCGCAGGCGGTGGCTGTGCTGGAGGGGCTCGGCGCGCGGATCGTCCCGGTCTCCGTGCCGGACATGCGCCGCGCCGTGCTGGGCTGGGAAATCATCGCCGGCACTGAAATCGCCGTGTCGCACGCCGAAACCTTCCCCGCATATGCGGCGGACTATGGCCCGGCGCTGTCCTTCCTCATCGGGGTCGGGCGGGGCGCTTCGGCCATGGACTATCAGCGCGCGCAGCTCGACCGGATCGCGCTGCGCGGCGCCTTCGCCACGCTGATGGCCGGGATCGACCTGCTGATCGCGCCGGCGCTGCCCGATGCGATGACGACGCTGGACGCGCTCGACGCGGTGGCGGGGGACGCGCAGGCCAATGCCCGGCTGATCGGCTTTACCTCGCCGTTCAATCTCACCGGCCAGCCCGCGCTGGCGCTGCCCGCCGGCCGTACCGTCGCCGGCACGCCGATTGGCATGCAGTTCATCAGCGGACAGGGGCGGGAGGACGCGCTGCTGCGCGCCGCAATAGCCTATCAGGGCGCAACCGCCTGGCATCGCGCCGCGCCGCTCGCCTGATATCCGGCGCCCGGTCCGCCGCGGCGTGGGCGGAGTCCAGACACTGCCGTATCCGGCGATCGGCTGAAAAGCGGTCGGTCAGGGGGCGGCAATATTGCGGAAGCTACAAGCACTATTAAACGCGCAGAAAATAAGTCATCATCGGCCCGCATTTATGCCATGTACCTTTGAAAGAGGATCGGCAAAAGCGTCGGAGGACAAAGATGCTTGAGGTTAACTCGATGCATTTCAAAGCCGCTCGTCCGTTCCCCAACCCACCGCAGACATGCATGCGCCCGGGCGCTCAAAATTCCGTCGACACACCTAGAGCTTGATTAGCACATAGATGAGTGTCGCGGCCGAGATCAGCAGGTGGAGCACGGGCAGCGCGCGGCTGACCACCGGGCCCCATGCCAGCCCGACCAGATCGAGCGCTTCATTATCGTCCGGCGTGGCGGCGGTGCCGGCATAGTGCACGGGCTGGGCGGCGGGTGTTGCGGCCGGCGCGGTCGGGGTGGCGCCGGGGGCTGGCGCCGGCGTGGCCGCCGGCGACGCCGCCGCGCCGCCGCTCAGGATGAGTTTTTCCAGCCGCCGGACGAATTCCTTCATCAGCTTGCCGCCGATCTCGTCGATCATGCCGGTGCCAAACTGCGCGGCGCGACCGCTCAGCGTATAGTCGCTGTCGATCGACACCTCGCAGCCGCCGGCGGTGGCGACCGCATCCATGGTGACGACGGCCCGCGCGCCCCCGCCGCCGCGCACTTCCTTGCCAATGCCCTCCACCTTGAGCCGGTGGGCGGTATCGTCCCGCTCCAGAAAGCGCAGATCGCCGCGATAGCCCATCTCTATCGGCCCGATCTTGACCTTCATCCGGCCGACATAATTATCCCCCTCGCCAGACTCGATCGCGGCGCCGGGCATGCAGGGCGCGACACGGCGCAGGTCCAGCAGGATCGGCCAGGCTTCATCGACGGAAACCGGAAGCGCAAAGCGATATTTGAAGTTCACCCGATGATCTCCTTGAGCTGTCGGTCAATGGTCAGGATGTGCCGCGCGCCGCCGTCAGCGCCTCGAAAATGCGCTGGGGTGACGCGGGAAAAGTCTCCAGCGTGGCGCCGAGCTGGGCCAGCGCGTCGTTGACGGCAGCGGCCACCGCGCCGGGTGAGGAGATCATCGCGGACTCGCCCATGCCCTTGATGCCGCCGGGCACCAGCGTGGAGGGCGTCTCCAGATGCGAAATCTCGATATCCGGTATGTCGAGCGCGGTGGGCAGCAGATAATCCTGGAAGGTGGTCGTCACGAGCTGGCCGTTATCGTCGTAAACCAGCTCCTCAAGCAGGGCCATGCCGACCCCCTGCGCCATGCCGCCGCGAATCTGGCCCTCGACGATCATGGGATTGATCATCTTGCCGCAATCCTCGACCGCGAACATTTTTTCGACGCGGATCATGCAGGTTTCCGGGTCGAGCTCCACGATCGCGGCGTGGCCGCCGTTCGCCAGCACGATGTCCGCAGGGTCGAACGCGGCGGTTGCTTCCATCGCGGGGTCGAAATCGTCCGGGTGGGTGGCCTCGGCGAAATAGGCCGCGCCCGCGACCGCCGCGAACGGCATGCCGCGCCCGGGATCAGTCCGCACATGGACCATGCCCTCGCTCATCTCGATGTCATCGGGCGATGCCTGAAGCAGCTTGCCCGCGACGCGGCGCATCCGCCCCCGCACGATTTCCGACGCGCGGCCGATGGTGCCCGCGCCGAACACCGCCGAGCGGCTGGCGACCGCGCCGAAGCCCACGGCATGGCGGGTGCTGCCCGAATGAATGGTCACATCCTCGACCGGCACGCCAAAGGCATCGGCCGCGATTTGCGCCAATGTCGTGAGATGGCCCTGACCGGCGGTGACGATGCCGGTGGTGACGGTGACCTTGCCCGTCGGCTCGACGCGCACAGTCGCCGTGTCATGCGAGGTCAGCGGGAAATCGAGGAAATTGAGCGCGCGGGTGCCGATGCCCGACACCTCGCTGAAGATCGATATGCCAAGGCCGAGATAGCGCCCTTCCCGTGCGGCGGCGGCCCGCCGCTCCAGAAAGGCGGGATAATCCACCATGGCTTCGAGCCTGTCGACGGTTTCGACGAACGTGCCCTCGCGGATCACCATGCCGGTGCGGGTGGTGTAGGGGAAATGCTCCGGCCGCAGCAGATTGCGCCGCCGGATCTCAAAGGGTGAGAGGCCGAGCGCACGCGCCGCACGATCGATCAGGCATTCGCGCGCGACGATCGGCGCGGAAAATCCAACGCCGCGATAGGCGCCGATGGGGCATTTATTGGTGGCGACCGAGAGGCTCTCGGCGGAGAGCGCGGTGATATGATAGGGATCGGTGACGACCAATATGCCGGCATGCCCCTCTACCAGATGCGTCCAGGGCAGGCTGTTGTAAGCGCCGCCATCGGTGATGACGCGATCCTTCATGGCAAGGAAACGGCCGTCCGCGTCGACAGCGAGCGCCATCTCGTTGATCTGCTGCTTGGCCTGCGGCGCGCGAAACAGATTTTCCTGCCGATCCTCGATCCAGCTTATCGGCGCGCCGGTCTCTATGGCGAGCAGGCAGACCAGCAGCTCCTCAGGGTGCAGATGCGCCTTCTGCCCGAACCCGCCGCCGACCTGCGGGGTGATGACCTCCACATTATTTTCCGGCAATTGCAGGAAGATCGCGATCATCGTCTTGATGAAGCTGGGCATCTGGGTTGCCGACCAGCAGGTCAATGCGCCGGTGGTCCATTCATGCTGCGCGAGGAAACCGCGCGTCTCCATCGGCGAGGCATTGACGCGCGGCGTGCGGAACTGCCCCTCCACGACGACAGGCGCGCGCGCGAACGCCTCCGCCACATCGTCGGTCACGCGGTGCGACTGATAGACCATGTTGGCGGGGATCGCACCGTTCGCCACCGTCTCCGGGTCGAGCGCGGCTATCGCATCGGTAACGGGGGGCAGATCCTCGAAATCGACCTCGATCTTCTCCAGCGCGTCCTCCGCCTGCGCCCGGCTGTGCGCGACGATGACGGCGATCGCCTCCCCGATGAAGCATATCTCATCATGCGCGAGGAGCGGCTGGACGGTGGCGACGAAGCCCTTATGCTCAAGGCCCGAGGCGATGCCGGGACAGCGCCCGGCGGTATCCTGCCCGGTCCAGATCAGCGTCACGCCGGGCATGGCACGCGCCTCTGTCGTGTCGATCCGGCTGATGCGGCCATGCGCGATGGGACTGCGCAGAATGGCGATGTGCAACATGCCCGGCAGCGCGATATCGGCGATGTAGCGGGTGCGCCCGGTCAACAGGCCGGGGTCCTCCCGGCGCGGGATCGACGTGCCGATCGACTTCGGGCGGATCTGGGCGACTTCAGACTTGCTCATCGTTCGCTCCTTCCGTCCCCGCGTCCTGCGCGCGCGCGGCGAGGCGCTGAGCGGCGACGTCCATCACGGCGTCGACGATGGTCTGATAGCCCGTGCAGCGGCAGATATTGCCGGACAATATCTCCCGCACCTCCTCACGCGTCGGGTCCGGATTTTCATCGAGAAAGCCGATGGCGGCGGCGAGGAAGCCGGGCGTGCAGAAGCCGCATTGCAGCGCGTGATGCCGCCGGAACGCCTCCTGCAGGGGGTGCAGCGTCTGCCCGTCCGCCAGATGCTCCACCGTCTCGATCCGGCACCCATGGGCCTGAACGCCCAGCATCAGACAGGAGCGAACGGGCACCCCGTCGACAATTATGGTGCAGGCGCCGCAGATACCATGCTCGCAGCCAATATGGACGCCGAACAGCCCAAGCTCGCCGCGCAGCGTATCGGCCAGGCTGGCGCGCGGCAGTGCGGCAAAGCGGCGCTCGCTGCCATTGACGGTGGCGACGATATCCAGACGATCATCGGGGCCGGCCTCGCGCATCAGTTATCTCCCGCCGCAATGCGTGTGAGCGCCCGGCGCACCAGCGCGGTCGTCACCGAACGCCGGTAATCGGCCTGGGCATGACCGTCCGATCGCGGCGCGACATCGGCGGTGGCAAGGCGCGCGGCCTCCCTGATCGTCGCCGGATCGAGCGTGCGCCCGACGAGATAGGCCTCGGCGGCTTCGGCACGGAGCGGCCGGTCGGCAATGCTGCCGAGCCAGATGCGCGCCTCCCGGCAGATATCATCCTCCATGCCGATGCCGGCCGCCGCCATGGCAATGGCCAGATCGCCCGCGCGGCGCGCCTGCTCCTCAAAGGCCCAGTGCAGCGACGAGAAGGGCAGCTCCGCGCCGACCAGTATTTCCCCCGGTGCGATGGCCGTGGCATAATGGCCCTCGAAAAAGTCGGCGGCGGGCACGGCGCGCGCGCCGGCCGGCCCGCGCAGGAGAATGTCTCCGCCAAGCGCGGAGGCGACGAGCGGCATTTCCGCGCCGGCATCGGCATGGGCAAGGCTGCCCCCGAATGTGCCCCGGTTGCGGACCGCCTGATGGGCGACATGGTGGAGCGCCTGCGACATCAGCGGCAGGTTCATCCAGATATCGAACGAGGCAGCATTGGCGGCATGCGTAACCATCGCCCCGATCCTGAGCCTGTCCTCCAGCACGGCCGTTTCCCGCAGGGATGCAATGCCGTTGAGATCGACGAGCAGCGATGGTGCCGCAAGGCGCAGCGCCATGATCGGCAGCAGCGACTGCCCGCCGGCCAGCGGCCGGGCATCCGCCTCGTCCGCGAGAATGGCCAGCGCATCCTCGACCGTTGTCGGCGCGGCATAGGCAAAGGGCGGAAATTTCACCGTCGCAACTCCTGTTCCGGGCGGTGCTTCACGATTGCTGCACGGCGCCCGACCGGCCGGGCGGACAGTGCCCGGCCGACCGGATCGTCGCCGATTTCAGCGCAGTTTGAAAGACACCGTCACGCCATAGGTGGCCGGCTGGCCGGCGAAGCGCCCGATGGTGTCATAATCGGTGAAGATATTGGTCTGATAATATTTGTTGAAGATGTTCTTGCCGAAGACGGTGAGCTTCCACTGACCATCGTTGAACGAGGCGCCGGCGCGGGCATCAACCAGCGAATAGCCAGCAATGGTATAGGTGTCCGCCACTGCCACCGACGAGGCGAAATCGGACGTGATGACCAGACCGCGCGCGCCGCCGATGTTCGCCACCGCCTTGCTGCGGGTCGAGTAGACGAGACCGATGAACGGCTCCGTCGACCCCATCTTCCACTTATAGTCCGCCGCGAGGCGGAGCTGATATTTGGGCGTATAGGGGATCACCGAACCGGCATAGTCGATGTCCACGCCGGCGGTGTTCGGGCCGATGAACCGCTTGATCTTGCTGTCCAGAATGCTGCCCGAGGCACTGAGCGTCAGCCCCTCGACCGGGGTCAGCGTCGCGTCAAGCTCGACGCCGATCATGCGCGACTTGGGGATATTGTCCAGCGCATCGAGCACGCCGAAGATCGGATCGACGATCTTCGAGCGAAGCTGCTTGTCCTTATAGTCATAATAGAAAGCGGCGCCGCTCAGGTGCAGGCGGCGATCGAACAGCCCGATCTTGAAGCCCGCCTCATAGGACAGCAGCGATTCCTGCGTGACGGGGAGAAACTGCTCCCATGTCGCCGCCGAGGCTATGGGGAAGCTGCCGGCCTTATAGCCCTTGGCGGCGTTGACATAAAGCAGGGTGGTGTTGCTCGGCTTGAAGTCCACACCCAGGCGCCAGGAAATATTATTCTCCTTCAGGACGCCGCGATACTCGCCCGGCAGATAGGTGGCCGGGGAGCCATCCGCCGTAATATTGTCGAGCGGGGCGCAGCCATCGCCGATTGGCGGCACGGGGATGCCCGTGGGCGTGAAGCCGGCTACCGGATAAAAGCCAAGCTGGATGGCATTGGCCAGCCCATCGAACGCGCCGGCGAACGAACCGTCACCCGGATCGCCCGTGCAGGTGGCGGCCCGGCGCCGCGCATTGGTGTAGCGGGCGCCGGCCTTGAGCGTCACGCGATCGCCCAGATCCAGCTCGCCATTGGCGAAGAAGGCATAGTTCCGCATGTGCTGGTCTGAATAGACATAGGCACCGGTATAGCCAAAGACCGGCGCGGTGCTGATGTCCGAAAAGGTCTGGAGCTGATATTCGTAGACGTGGCTCTTCTCGTAATTGGCGCCCAGCACCCAGCGGAAGGCGGATGCACCGCTATTGGCGACGCGCAGCTCCTGATTGAAGGACTTCACAAAACCGCGATCGATGATGAAATCGTCGACCATCAGCGTCGTGCCGTCCGTCTCGAAGCCCTGATCTGGCTTGTAATCGGCATAGGAGCTGATCGCCGTGACGGTGATATTGTCGACGACCTCCCAGTTCATGCGCACGGCGGCGTGGAGCAGCCGGTTGTCGGCATGGGGGCGTGTGCTGGCCGTCCAGTCCGCGGCGCGGGCCTTGAACGGCGCGAACGGAAAGGCGCGCAGGCCCGGAACGGTCGTCGTGGGCGACTGCGACAGCAATGTCTGATATTGGGGCGCCTGCGGATCGCTCTTGTCGCGCCAGCCATTGAGGTTCAGCTCGAAGTTGAGCCGATCGGTCGGCTCCCAGTCGACCAGCAGGCGCGCGGCATAATAGCCGACCTCGCCCAGCTTGTCGTTACGCACATAGCTATACTGCCAGTCGTCCGCGCGTGCGGCGGTGACGGCAAGGCGCGCCCGCACCGTCTCCGATAGCGGCCCGCTGACGTAGAAATTGCCCTCCAGCCGGTTGAAACGACCATAAGTGAGGTCGCCACCCATCTCGAAATGGCGTGTCGGCTTGGCGGCGATGAAATTGATCGCGCCGCCGGTCGAGTTCTGGCCGAAGAGCGTGCCCTGCGGACCCTTGAGCACCTCGACCCGCTCCAGATCGAAATTTGCGTGCGTGCTGAGCGCGGGGAAGGGAAGCGGGATCTGATCGACATAGACGCTGGTCGTCGGATAGGCGGCCAGAGACGTTTCGTAAAAGCCCACGCCGCGCAGCGTGTAAACCGGGGTCTGGGTCGCCGAGGGGGCATAGCTCAGGCCTGGAATCGAGTTGGCGAGATCGGCCAGAGAAACGACGTTCTGATCCTTGAGGGCATCGCCCGAGAGCGCGGTGATCGCCAGGCCGACCTTGTTGATCGACTGTTCGCGCTTGTTGGCGGTAACGACGATGTCGCCACCATGATTTTCGATCTGAGGGGCAGTCTCCGCGGAGGCTGGCTCAGCCCCGGTCTGCGCGGTGGCCGCAGATGCGACAGTGGCAAGCAGCAGCATGGCGCTGCCGGTAAGATAGCGCCCATGGAAATGTCGGCTCATTGTCAAAATCTCCCCTTCACCTGTGCGGCGCCAGTGACCGGGCATTTGAGATGCCTCTGTTGGAACACTGGAAAGCCTACGTCCCGAGGCAACTACCGTCCTGCGAGCCGGTGTGCCTTCTGGAGTGAGCTTTGCTGACGTTCTTATGTTTGTCAATAGATATTCCATAGACTATCCATTGTCTGCTTTTGGAAAATCATAAGATAATCATGTTTCGACGGGGCGCCGACGCCTGTGAGCCTGCCGGTGCGCGGCCTGCGCGCGTGAACGCTGGCCGTGGTGCGAACGGCAGCGCAGCCCGTCATGCGGCTCAAGAGGCACGCGGCAGCCGCCGGTGCCGGGAAGGGCAAAGCGGCCCGGCCTATGTCCTCAACGGCGCCGCGCCGCGCCGACTGCGAGCTGTCCCGTTGATGAAATGGGGAAGGCGCATGGAGCAGGGCGCCGAGAACGGGCTGTCGTGAGGCATGCGCGAGTCGCTGCCGGCAGGCCGGGATTTGACGGATGAAAGCTGTGGCAAGCCGGCTTGCGAAAGCCGATCCGGTCGTCTAGGGGACAGCGCTTCCAGTGCCTATGCGGAGCGGTGGCCGAGTGGTCGAAGGCGCTCGCCTGGAAAGTGAGTATACGTCAAAAGCGTATCGAGGGTTCGAATCCCTCCCGCTCCGCCACCTAGTCATCTACCATCATCTACAGACAGCTACGAAACTCCCGGAAAACAAGGGGGTTAACGCAATCTTGCGTCTATCGCTGACTCTTGACTGCTACCCAAATACCTGATTTTATGTTGGCCGGTAAGTTGGCCAAGGATTTGATGGTATGCCGAAGCAATTGAAGGCGCTTACGCCGCTGGCGGTGGACAAGCTTAGGTCGGATGGTTCGAAGAACCGTCGCGTCATGGTCGGACCCGCCGATTGCGCCGGTTTGCACCTTCGGATTGAAGGCGGAACGAAGTCGTGGGCGCTACGCTACAAGCTTGGCGAAAAGCGCCGCGACGTTGGCCTTGGCCCCTACAACGGCAAAATTGGGGCGACCGACGAAGAAGCCAATCAACTGCCCGGCCTATCATTGGACGAAGCCCGCATTGAAGCCCGCAAGCTTCGTCGCATGGTTCGCGACGGCATTGACCCTATCGAACAGCGTCGGGTTGACGCACAGCGCCAGCGCGTCGAATTGGTTCGGGCGAAGACCTTCAAGGAATGTGCGATTGAGTATCTGAAGTCGCAGGAAGGCGAGTGGGCCAACTCCAACGCAAAGCACGTCAAGCAATGGTCGGCGACGTTGGAAACCTACGCCTATCCCTTCATCGGCGATTTGCCGATTGACGCCGTGAACACCGACGACGTTTTGCGCGTGTTGCAACAGGACGTGGAAACGAAGGACGGCGCGAAACCCCTGTGGGATGCCAAGAACGAAACGGCCAATCGTGTTCGCGGTCGTATTGAACGCATCTTGGGTTCGGCGGCGGTTCGCCAGCTTCGCAGCGCCGACAACCCGGCCCGGTTGAAGGGGCATCTTGATAACGTCCTGTCGAAGCGCGGCAAAGTTCGGAAGGTCGAACATCACGCCGCGATGGACTACGCCGACATTGGCGCGTTCATGGTCGAACTTCGCAAGCGGGCTGGCATGGCCGCGCGCGGATTGGAGTTCGCCATATTGACCGCCGCACGTTCCGGCGAAGTGCGCGGCGCGACATGGGATGAAATCGACCTTGAAAAGCGCCTGTGGACCATACCCGCCGACCGCATGAAGGCGGGCAAGGAACACGTCGTTCCGCTGTCCGATGCCGCTGTGGCGCTGCTACAGGCCACGCCGCGCCTGAAGGGGTCCAACTACGTCTTCCCGGCCCCAAGGGGCGGTGCCATGTCCGATATGACGCTGGCGGCGGTCCTGAAGCGCATGGGCAACACCGGCGTGACGGTCCACGGCTTCCGGTCCACCTTCCGCGAATGGGTTGCCGACCGGACGAACTATCCGCGTGAAATCGCCGAACACGCATTGGCGCACCAACTGCCGAACAAGGTCGAAGCGTCGTATCAGCGCCGCACCCAACTTCCGCACCGCGTCAAGCTTATGGCCGAATGGGCGACTTTTTGTGTGACCGTCGAACAGCGCACGGCGAACGTCGTCGCAATCAAGGGCGCGGCATAATGCCCACAATGCGATTCGATACTTCGACGGAAGGGCGCGACGACAACCCGTGGACGAAGCTTGCTACCATCGCCGAACACTTGGACGCGGGAACGGCGGTCCCGTCGCACTTGGCGCAATGGTTCGGCTTGGCCGTCCAATACGCCGAAGGAGACCCGAACGAACTGTTGCTTCGTCTTGGCCTGAAGACGGGTCGTGGCAATCCCGGCCATTGGACCGCCGAACACGCCTATCGCCTTGGCCAAGCCGTATGCCATCGTGAAGACACGGGCGATGCGCCCGACGCGGCAATCAGTGCCGTTTTGGGCGAATACGAAGCACAGAACGACGGCGAAGCGCCGTCGCGGACGACGCTGCAACGGTGGCGTGATGAATACCGCGCCGCCCATGCTGAAGCCAACCGCCCGTAATTCTCCGGGTTTGCGGGCGGACTGCCCATAGGGCCGGTGCCATCCCTGTGTCGTCTATGGAACGATACAGGAAGCTACCGATGCAAACCCTACTCCGTTTGCCCGACGTGATGGCCGCGACGGCCCTTGCCCGGCCCACGCTCTACCGCGACATGAAGCGGGGCCTATTCCCCCGCCCCGTCAAGCTTGGCCGCGTGTCCGCATGGCCTAGCGATGCAGTCAACGCCATCATCGCCGCACGTATCGCCGGGAAGTCCGACGAAGAAATCCGAGTCCTTGTGGACGACCTTCAGCGCCAGCGCGCCAACGCCGCGTAAGGGGTCGCTTCGTGCCCACATTTCTTGGAATGCCGCCCGGCATAATGCGGGACGTGGCAAGCTTCGTCTATCACGCCGCGCCATACCCATGTGAATCTATCGCCGCAGTCGCGGGCATGGGATTTGTCGCCGCCATCGTCGGACGCTCGCACAACATCAACGGATTGGGGCTGAACCAATATCTTTTGAACGTCGCGCCAACGGGCAGCGGTAAAGAGCAAGCCCCAAATGGAATCTCGCGGCTGTTGACGCCTCTTATCGCGTCGTTCCCGCTGATCGCTGAAATTCGCGGCCCCGGCGAAATCGTGTCAGCGCCCGGCCTGCATCGGGCATTAGCGATCCGTAGCAACCCGTCCATGCTTTGCATCATCGGCGAAGCGGGCTTGATGCTATCGCAGCTATCATCGCCGAAGCGTGACGCGAACAAAGCGGGCATCGAACGCTTTTTGCTTCACGTCTATACCAAGAGCGATTTTGGCGGCGTTTTGGACGACGCGGCTTACAGCGACCGCCAGAACAACCCCGGCGTCGTCGTGTCGCCCGCACTGTCCATCATAGGCGATACCACGCCGGAAACGCTTTACGGTGCGCTTGACGACCGCATGGTTCTATCGGGCCTGTTGCCGCGCTTCATCATCTTCGAAACGACCGCCCGGCGTCCGTACCAGAACAAGGACCGCCAGCTTCAGCCTAGCCCACATTTGATCGAAGGCTTGAAGCGCATATGCGCGACGGCCCTTGATTTGCAGCATGGCAAGCGGGTTTGCGACGTAGCGATGACCGCCGATGCCGCCGCACGGTTCGATGAATTTGAGCATTGGACAACGGATAGGGTCAACGACGCTGCCAACGAAGTGACGCGGCACCTATGGACCCGCGCGAACGTCAAGGCGCTGAAGCTGGCCGCGCTGAATGCCGTTGGCGTCGATGCGGTCGCCCCGCGCATCACGCTTGACGAATGTATGTGGGCAACGAACGTCGTCGTGGACCAAACCAACGCGCTGATTGCCAAATTCGACAACGGCGAAGTCGGCGAAGTGGCGGGCAACGAACTCTTGCAGCAAGACCGCGTTCGCGCCGTCATGCGGGAGTGCATTCAGCGTCCGTTTGACGAAATCAAAGGCCAGTATGGCGGCACCGCCGAAATGCACAGCGTCGGGATGGTCACACACCAATACCTTCAGCGCCGCTTGTTGAACTTGCCGCTGTTCAGGAATGATCCAATTAAGGCGACGCCCGCGTTGAAGCGGACAATCCAAAGCCTTGGCGAGAATGCCGAAATTGAAGTTCTGACCGCACCAAAGGCCAAGACCGTCTTCGGTCACGGCTTCCTGTCGTATAGTTTCGCGCAATACAATCCGAATAACGAAGTCGAAAAGGCGAAGAACGCCGTATTCTTCGTTGGCGATTTCGGCAGTTCCGTGCGGGAGAATATGAAGTGACCCAACTTCATATGACCCGCAAAACCGCAGAAAACTGCGAAATATGCAAATATGAAGATATGAATTGGAAGGATCAATGGCCGTCCAATAAAACGGCCAACGGATACCCGTTCATATCTTCATATATTCATATTCTTATCAATATCGCTGTATCTTCAGTAACTTACTGGAAATCGGCAATTCATAGCCCGCTCATAACGAGCATATCTCCAGCCGACTCGCCACCGGCCCATCACGCCGCCGAAATGTGGGCATGGCGGACATATCATCCGCCTTCGAACGTCGAAATCAACGGTGATCTCTTAATCAGTCAAAGTATCGGCCAACATCGCGGCCAACATAACAACGAAGGTTCATCGCAATGAGTGCCGAAATTGCCCAACTATGGAAACCGCCGTGCATCGCCAGTTTGGACGAAGGCGTTCGCCTGCATCACGGCGACCGCTTGGCATGGCTTCACATGCACTTCGCCTATGGACTGTTCTACACGTCGAACAAGCTGCCAATGAAAGCGTCGGTGGAAACGCTGAAGCTGGAAACGGCCCGTCGCGTAGTTGCGTTCGAACGTGGCCATGCCGAACAGGCATTGACGGCCAACGGCTTTATTACCCGGTGGACCGACGAACAGTGCGAAGCCATCGCCCGCGAAATGGCCGAAGTGATGCCCCGGCATAAGGGCGTTGTCCAAGCGGTCGAACGCACCTTGGCCGAACGGCGCGACGAAGTATTCGCCGACAAATCGCTAACACTGAACGATGAACTATTCACCGTATATGAAATACGGGCGTCAAAAGTTCCATCTGATTTTAGTGCGTCGATGATGCGCCATGGCATCGAAGTAATCAAAGAAGATTATGTCGAAACAATAGACCGTTCATTGGACTATCTGTCGGAATTGCGTTCAACTAAAGAATATCGCCGCTTCATTCCATTATTTCGTGTCTTGACTTCACTTAGGCGGGTCCATGATGTAGTTATTGGCAACTAGGGCGCTCGATAGCGCGGTGTTGGTGGCAAGATTATGTGGACTTCAGAGGCGAAAAACGAAGGAATGCCGGGGGCTTCAGTGCCGACCCCGCCCCCCGTCCCGTCGAAGCGGTATCGGTGCAAGCTGGCCAGCGTCGCGGACGTGAACCGCGAAATGCAGCGGATTTACCGCGAATGCCGGTCCAACCTTGTGGCGACCGGCGACGGGTCGAAGTTGGTCAACATGCTGTCGCTGATCGCCCGCGTTCACGAAACGTCGGAGTTGGAAGCGCGGCTTGCGGCGCTTGAAGGGCGGTCGGCATGACATGGCCAGTGCGCTTGCCCGTCGTATCGCACGGCTTGAACGGGGCCGTGCCGCCGTCGTGCCCAACGTCGTTGAAGTCGCGACCGGCGAAACCGGCGAACAGGCCATCGCCGGGTTCGTCGCACGATATGGCCGCGCCCCGGCGTCGTGCATCGTCCTACCGGCCCGCGCGACTGACGACGAATTGGCCGACCTTGAACCCGTGTGGGCAGAACAGCAGCGCCGCCTCGCCGCCGACGCTCGCACCGAAACACGCAAAATGAAGGAAGAAACCAATGTCGAACGTCACGCCGGGATACGCACTATCGTCAATGCCGGAAGCGGCAACGGACTTCATTCAGGGCATCGAACGCCCAAGCCAACTGGACGCTTGGTGCGGTCGCGCTGAACCATTCAAGGACGACACGATCGTTTATAACGCCATGATGGCGGGCCGCGAAGCGTTGGTGAACGGCGCGTCAAAGATCAAAGCGTTGACGGCGGACCTTACGCGCAACGAACCGCAAAAGCATGAAGCGGGCGGCGAAGTGTCCGCGAAGACGGTGGCGAAGATCGAAGAAAGCCAACGTATTCTTCAGGCGCAAGCCACCGCATATCAGGCCGGTGGCGACGCCGCGTTGAAGGAAGCCTTCGCCATCAAGGACGGCGACAAATGGCTCTATGACCGTTGGCTGTCCTACGTCGAACGCGAAGCCAAAAATCAGGACGGCGGGTTCGCCAACATTCGCAAGGCAGCGCTGGCCAATCACGAACTGGCCACCGTGCTTATGAAGATGCCCGCCGAACTGTTGGGCTTGCCGGGCGACTTCCTAAACACCGTTCGCACGAAGGCGGTTGAGAAGTTCCACCCCGAAATTCAGGAAGCCTATCAGCGCGCCGAAGACCTTCGCGACATTGCCGGGCGCTATACGTCGCTTGCGGCGCGCGTGAAGCTGAACTTCCATAATCCGTCCGTCGCGCGGAAGATGGCAACGCGGGTCAACGTGTGATGGAAGCCTTGTCGAATCTGTCAGCGTGGTTGGACAAGTCGTCGGAAGCGTATCCGTCGCCAGCTTCGATGAAGCCGCCGAAGCGGACATATTTCGGCAAGGCCATCCCGCACCCTGTCGAAATGGTCGTCGTTGGCCGGTATGCCGAAATCCTGCCTTGGGATTTTTCGGCGTCGCCAACATCGGACTTTGACGAACACGCTTTGCCGCTGTTCATATCGTTGGAACAGGCGGGGCTGTTGAGCCTTCCGCCGGTCGCCGACCTATCGCCCCCGGCGGGGCAGGGCCGCGCGTTCGAACGGCTTGCCCACATTGTCGCGAAGCTGGAAGACGCCAAGCTTGGCCTTGCCCGCCGCGACGCTGTGTGGCGGGGCCAGGACGGCTGGCAGGACCGCCAATGTGCCGTCTTTGGCCTGTTCAGCCCCGACACCCCCATTGCCCACCAAATCGCCGCGCAGATGCCCCCCGGCGTCGATTTGGCGGGGGTTCCCGTGCTGGCAGTCGCCGTCTTCAAGTTCACGCTGAAAGAACGGGTCCAGATCGCCCACCGGCTTCCTTTCCTGCCTTAGCGCGGCGGTTCCATTCCTCCGCCATCGCGCTTTGGGAAGCCCGGTTCAACGTAGGTGCCAGCGTTGGGCCGGGCTTTTTCACCGTATGTTCCATCGTAGGCGTTGCAACGGCGAAGCACCCGGTCAATTGTGCGGCATGACCGACGCATTGGACACCGCAAGGCGATTTCTTGAGAGCCTGCAACGCTACGAACTTTCGATGCTTTTAAGCGAATGCTCGATTTCCATTCAGGATGAAGTCGGGCCGCGCCAGATTGACGACGATTGGTTTCCGCGCGTCCGCGAAGAAGTGGCGGTCGTCGTAGCGCCGTCACCTATTGATGAAGCCCTTCGGACGTTGCCGCCCAATGACCGTAAGCGTGTCGGCGAAGCCATCGCAAACGGATATGCCAACACCAAAACGTTTGAAGATATACGGGTCGATACTATCCGGCATAGGGCAGGCGGCGTTGTCGAATTGCTTGCCGAACTTCTGATACATCGCGCGATGATGATTGCCGTAGCGACCGGCGGCGGAAGCATTCAAGACGTAAACGATTATTACATCGCTCGTGAAGTCAGGCTTCGTGAAAGCCTTCCCAGCGATGTGAAATATGAAAATCCACATGATGACCTGTGGGCATGGTATCACTATTGGAAGGACAACTTCGGAACATGGGCCGACCGCCGCCAATATGTGCGAAAGCTTTTCGCACCGGCTGTCCAAGCTATATCGAAACGTTCGGCGCTACCTATTCCGCAACGGGAGGCGTCGGGTTGGGAACGGGTTGACCGGGCATTGTCGAAAGCGCGAGCGCAATTAGGCTTGGCTTGCGTCGAAGAAGACTTCCAATCCATCGGCCTTTTGTGCCGCGAAGTCATCATTTCGCTGGCACAAGCCGTCTTCGATCCAACCATTCACGAAACGCTGGATGGCGTTACCGCCAGCAAGACCGACGCGAACCGTATGCTTGAAGCATATGTCGCGGATGTTTTTCCCGGCGATAGCTACAAGGAAGTTCGGGCGCACCATCGCGCTTCGCTTGCGTTGGCGCTGAACCTTCAGCATCGCCGAACGGCAACCCGGCAGTTGGCCGCACTGTGCGTGGAAGCTACCGCTTCGACGGTCGCCGTAGTTTCAATCATAGCACGTGGAGGCGAAGAACTGTCGCGTCAATGATGGCCGTTATGTTGGCCAGAAACGCAGAATTCCCACAATAATGTCGGTTTTCCGCCATTCTAGGGCGGACTCCCGCTCCGCCAATACATCGTCCAGTATCATTTTGAGTCATCCTGAAGGGCTCGGAATGCGTTGACTCTGACTCTCCTTAAATTTTGGCGATTATGCACTTTATAAACCCTTGAGTTTAGGGCGCCGGCAGGTTGATCTTAACGGCATGCGTTTTGATCGGGATGCAGAGGACGATGCCAGTGCAGGCTGGTCCGGTGCAAATGCGGATCGGCGCAAGCTATGGCTGGGACAAGATTTCGATCACGCGGTCGGTTGCGTTTCAGGGCTTCAATGACCGTGCTTCGAGCAAATATAATGGCCGTACCGCTCAGGCATTTGGCGAGCTAGGCTACAAGGTTGCGCTGGGCGCATCGAATATGGAACCTTTCGCCAATCTGACATACATCCATGTTCATACCGATGCATTCACGGAGCAGGGCGGCGCTGCCAGCCTGTCCGGCGATGAAGCGAACAAGGGCACAACGCTGGGCACGCTCGGCGTTCGCGGCACGACGCCCCTAAGCGGAGGAAAGACCCGCGTGACGCTGGATGGCGCACTCGCCTACCGGCACGCCTTCGGGGCGGTCGCTCCGACCGTTAACACCAGCTTTGTCACGGGCGGCGGGGCGATGACAATTTCCGGCGCGCCACTTTCGAAGGGCAGCGCTTTGGTGAAGG
>JAMHVU010000003.1:0-7967 GCA_035911355.1 Sphingobium sp. | reverse complement strand
GATGTCATTGAAGAGCTCGCCGAGGACATGACGCCAGAGCTTGGGTGCCTCTGCGTCATCAGCAGCACCGATGAGAATGCCCCCGCGGTCACCGCGTTCACCCACCGAGGTCTGGAATACCTCGAAGACCTCCTCGACGATCGCCGATCAGAGTTCATGCAAGACATCTGATCACACCGCGGTCCTCACCGGATGGATACGAGGTAACCGGATGGGACCGCATTACCGTCGCCATACCTCCATTTCTACAACGTCGCCCGAGATGGCATGATCACCCTTCTGAGCGAAGAACACTGATTGAGCGCCGTCCGGAAGTTTGCAAGGTCCCGCCGAAATAGTTCTGGAGCCAGCGGCCCCTCGGTGAACCGGCGTCGCTGAGGGTCCATTTGCAGGAAGCGCGGCCCGTCGGGCAATTGCGTGTCTCCGAGATCGATGATTGCGCTGATTGTCCGGAATATCCGAATGATTATGACGAGCTTGCGGGACGAGCGCATGCAAAGCGCGAGGTGGTCGCTGCCTGGCCAAAGCCTCAGGAGCCGGTGCAGTTGGAACCTCACCACTCGCTTCGGATCGTCGAGCTCATATTCCGCTTGGCCGGTGATAAGATCGCGCAACTGCCGAGCCGGATCGCTGTCGAGGAACCTTTCTCCAACCCATAGGAACGCCAGTTCATAGGCGATCTTGAGGATCCCGGTTCGATACATCTTGAAGTCGATTTTGGTGGTACCCTCGACAGTCGGTTCGTGGATGATCTCCCGGTCTGCCAAGATGCCGGCAACAGTGGCGGCCATCTCCGCTTCGTTGAGCGACGGAGCTCCGTCTCGCGTATGCTGTCGTTTGATAATCGTAGGAAGCTGCTTCGCATCGCGCATGTCTATGCTCGTGGTACGATAGCGCAGCCCGTCCTCGCCGACGAACTCCTGTACATGATGCAGGAGGTGGGCGATCATCTTGCCGTCGGGAGCGCTGTAGGCACGCACGCGGCGTCCATTGCTGCCGCGGAGCGTGCCTTCGCCAAACAATGCCTTGAACGGATCTGGAACCTTACCGCTGTTACCGGCGAGGCCGAGCATGGCGCGCTGCGCAATAATCAGCGGATGGTTCGTCAGGTAAGTGTCGACCGTTTCGCCGAGCGTCGAGTTGCAATGTCGGCAGACGCGGTCGCAGGTCATCGCCCCTCCTATCGCCAAGGGAAAGACGTGCTCGATCGAAGGTGGTTGTTCATCCAGGCAGAATATGCATCTCATCTCCACTCATATACTATGGGGAAGAGGGTTGTCAGGTAGCCGGCAGGGCAGCTTGGTCGGTTCCACGACGCGGACGTTGCCGATGATAATTGGAGATGGGCCTGCAAGGTTGGTAGCTTCCCGTCTGCTACCGATTCAGAAGAGCGCATAATTCCTCGTGTGAATGAATGGCCGGCTTTGACGGCCAAGCAAGGCGTCGCGAATGACCGCTCTGTTGGCGGAAATTCGCACTCGCCTCCTTCATTGCTGATTCTCGTGAAAGAGGCGTTGCACAACCTGATGAGTAAGCAGATCTGGCTCAGACCTCCACGCTGGAAGGTGGCATTTTGCCGCCCATTCTCGCTTCCATCTCTTCATGCTCCGTTCAAGTGACAAACGGCGCGCAAACGGAGCCCTCCCGGCTTTTCGCAGGGTATGATTTCAGGGCAAACTTACGAAAACGCGGAGGTCACCCTGCCCCAAATCACTACCTGAGAAGTCGGCGTTCGAGCAAGGCTTGCATTTCCCGCCGGCCGTCCGCGATTATGAGGATATACACCCTGGCGGCGATAACGCGGTAGATCAGGCGATATTGCCGCAGGAGCAGTTGCCGGAATTCCCGCATGCCCAGCGCATCGAGTTCCTTGGGAACTGCACCGCGCAAGGGAAACTGCTCAAGGCTCTCGATAACGACGATAAACTCATCCAGCAGCGCCTCGGCATCGTCAGCCGAACGGTTCTCCGCAAGGTGGGCATGGATTTCTTCAAGATCGTCTTCCGCGCCCTGGGTGAGTTCGACGTCAAAATGCTTGATCGGCATCAGCGATCGGACGCCTTTGACCGGAGCCTCGCGACAACAGCCCGTGCCGGTGTCGTGCGGCTCGCCTCGATATCCTGCGCGCCCAGTGCCAGAATCTTGAGCAGCGCAAGCGTTTCCTGGGTCTGCTCATAGGATGCGACATCCTGAAGGACGGCCTTGGCCTCTCCATTCTGGGTGATGACCATGGGTTCGCGCTTTTCGGCAAGGTCGAGCAAGACCTCCGCCGCATTGGCTTTCAGATAACTGATCGGTCTGACCTGGGTGGAATATCGCATGGCGCCCTCATGGACTAAATTCGAACTGAATATAGTCCATAATCAGCTGATCGACAACGATCCGATCCGTGCTCCTTCCGCGTCGTCGCACACAAGCCCGCCTAACGCACCGGGACGGCCTTCAGTCCGGGCATGATCCGGACTCTTGTTGGGTATTCTCAACGGCGAAGATCGTCCGGTCACGGCACGACGGTCGGCGATGACGAAAGTGCGAAAAATCGTCTCGCGAAACCTGCGGGTACTGCGCGAGGTCCGGGACATGACCCAGGAAACGCTGGCGGAGGTGGCGGGCATCGACCGCTCCTATTTGAGCCAGCTTGAAAATGACGTCTATGGCGCGTCGATCGACAAGCTCGAACCTCTGGCCGAGGCGCTTGGCGTTGCGACCTGGGAATTGCTGCATCCCGACACGGCCGATCGCGTCCGTCAGCAGCAAGGCGCCAACCCGAAATAGCCAGTCCCTCGCCGGCAGATCCTATCTGATCAGCCGGCAAGCCAATGCACGACCGGCAGCGCCAGATAGCGCCGTGCCGCCGCCGCGAGGCGCTGCACGCGCGTCCGGTAGCTCGACGCCTCGATGCGCCATCGCGCCGGCGCCACCAGCGAACCATAGAGACCCCGAGCAATATCCTGATGGCTGGCGCCGGTCGCCAGCGCATCATGCACGCGCAGCGCCAGGATCCAGCGCTGTGCGAGCGGGTTCGCGGCAGGCGGCGTCGAAGAGTAGCCGACGCACAGAGAGGCAAGCCGCCGCAGATGGGCGATCCCGGCCTCGTCGGGATGCAGCCCCGCCAGAAGCCAGGCGATTGCAAGCGGGCCGTCATCCACGCTGCCACCGATCAAATCGAACCGGGCCGAGCGCTGCCCGTCGCCGATGCGGACATGCTCGACAGCTTCGCCCGGTAGGGTACGCAGCCCGGCGCCGCATCGACGAAAATCGAACGGGATATGATGCTCCTGCACGCCGGTCAGATATCCGGGGCGCAGGACCAGTCCGCGCAGGATGCCGGGATCGACCTGCCGCGACCAGAGTGGCAAGGCGTGGCGCGCATCGCGCCAGGGCGGTTCACCGCGCAGCAGACCTATGGCCATGACGGCATCGGCATCTTGCCAGACTGCGCGATAAGGCTCGGTGCGCCGCAGCCATTCCCAGGCGAAGGCACCGCGTTCGGCGGGTGCCAGCCAGGCATAGGCTTCCGCATCGCGCCAGTCGGGCGGAGCGGCCTCGACCACCCCGCCCTCCCCTGCTCAGTCTTCCCTGCTCTCAGGCCGCGACCGGACCGGAGCGCTGCCCCGCGACATAGGAGCGCAGCGCGTCAGCCTGCTCCTCGCGCAAGGCATCGGTGGCCGCGACGAGACTGGCGGTGTCGCCGCGCAGCAAGCGTGATGGGCATTGCCCCTCGACATTGCCGAGATTGGGGCGGTGCTGGGCATAGCCGATGAGCGCGGCCAGTTCAGGATCAAAGCCCTGTGCGACGCCGGGCGGATAGACGAGCCACTGGTTCTCGAACGGGCGAAGCCAGCCAAGACAATAGCTGATGATCAGGCCGCGGCGTGGCAGAATGGCATGATTGGCGCTGCCGGCATGGAGGGTCGATCCGGCGAACAGCAACACGTCGCCCGGCGCCACCTCGGCATAGATGGCATCGGCCTCGTCGAATATCGTGCTGCCCGGCACGCCGGCTCCGTCGCCTTCATACTCGCCGCTATCCGCCCTGCCCGCACCATCGTCGCCAGGCTTCGCCCACAGGCGCGTCGCGCCATTGCCGGCATGGAAGGGCGTCAGCGGCCAGATGACATTGACCAGATATTCCAGGCCGCCGCCTTTGGGCCCGCCCCACATATCCTCGTCGCGATGGGGATATTGCGCCAATGCGCCGGGATGGATTTCGACGGCCTGGGTCAGGTTGAGGAGAATCCGGTCGCACCAGGGCCCGAGCAGATGCGTTGCCAGTGCGAGGGCCAGGGGATGGCGCACGAACGCCTCGGCATGGGGCGAGCGGTTCAGCAAAGCGCCAAAGCGCTTGGTCGAGCGGCCATAGAATTCGCCGTCGCAGAAGGGCACCGCCGCGAAACAGGGATCGAGATCGGCATTGAGCGCCGAAACGACAGCAGGGTCGATGACATTGCGGACGATGACATAGCCCCTGCCCTTCAGTTCGCTGCCGAGGGCCTCGAGATCATACTCCATGATGACCTCCTTCATGCCGGCACCGAGGCAGCAAGTGCCGCGCCATAATGGCCGTTGCGAGCAAGACGGGCGGGCGTATCGGCATCGATCTCGACGGCGAAGGCGCCCAGCGCCATGCCGCCCACCTCGCGGACCGGCCCCAGAACCGAGGCATCCCAGCCCATGGCGAGGACCTGTGTGCGAAAGGCAGGCCGCACGACGCCGGTCAGGGTGCGAATGCCGGTCGCGAGACAATAGTCGACCAGGGCCGTGTGCATCAGGTTGCGGACGCGCAGGCGCTCGTCGGCACCGTAGCGGGTCGGCAGGCACAAACGGGTGATCTCGCAAATGCCCGGACCACGGGGCAAGTCGGCCTCGACCAGCATCGGAAACAGCGTGTCGAGCAGATGGGGGCGATCGGTGCCGAGCAGCCGGACCGAGCCGGCATGCGCGCCCTCCTCGTCGCCGGCGACCAGATAGACGGCATCGGGGCCATCGAACTGGTCGATTTCATGACCATCGGGCGAGACGGGAATATCCCAGCCCATCAGTTCGACGAACAGACGGCGACGATCCTCGAACATGGTGGCGTGCAACGGATCGGATAATGTGTAGCCACGCCAAATGCGGACCATGAGCTCCTCCTTGGATGTGAGAGAGCCAAGGCAAAGCAAAGTAGCGGACCGGCAGATATTCACTCAACTGAGGGAGTTGCGCTCCCCATGATTGTGCGCAGCCAGCGATGACGCCGCCCCATTCGCGCATTCAGTCCTGCGCGACGGCATGTCCGCGAACGACCGGCGCATCAAGACAGGCGCGGCCGTGTATGGGCACGCCGCCAACAGCATCAGTAAGGATCAGAAAGACGGAAAGCCTGTGCGCGGAAACGCGGCTACCAGCGCCGGTTGAGGTCGCAGATTGGTCCCGTCAGGACGAGACCAGAGCGCGCGGCAAGGATCGCCGCCTGCGTCCGGTCAGCAGCGCCGAACTTGGCGATGATATGGCGGACATAGCTTTTGACGGTCTCGAGGCCGATGCCCAGGATTGTTGCGATATCAGTGTTCGACTTGCCCTCGGCGATCCATTCGAGCACCTGTAGCTCGCGCGGCGAGAGATGGATGGGCAGCGGCCGGGAAGACAGTCCAAGAATACGCCGGGCGGTCCGGATTGCGGTGATGCCGATCAGTTCGGCGGCGCGGCGGCGCCATTGCGGGATGACGCCAGCGCGCCGGGATGCGAACGAGCAGGAGCCGGGCGGCTCGAACGGAATATTGACCGGCACGGTGAAGCCCTGTCGCAGACCGCAGGAGGCGGCGGCGACGAGGATTGAGCGATGCCGCGTGCGCAGCGGCATGAAGGCGCCAATCTCATCCCAGGAAAAGCCCCATCCGCAATAGCGGCAGGCGAGCAGGATGGGATCGTCGATATAGAGAAGCTGCTCGAGCTGGCGTGCGGTCCAGGCTTCGGGATAGGTAGCGGTGCCGGAGATGAAGGGCACGGAATGACGCCGTCCCATCGCGGCGATCAGCGCGAAATAGTCGAAGCCAAGATCAGTGGCGGCATCGCCCAGCAGGGCCTTGAGGCCGAAGTCGGTCCTGCATTGCAGCGCAAGCCTGCGGAATTCGCTGACAATCGTGATTTCGCGCGCATGACCTGCCACCCAGGGCGCCCCCCGGTCTGGAGCCTCACCTGATCAATTCACGAGCGGCGCGGACACCCACCGCAATCCCCCTGTCATAATGTTGCGTATTCCCAACAGCAATTCAGCCACCGCCCTCAGGCCGATGAGCCCCCCCTGCCCCACACCAGCAATAACAGCATCATAGCGGCGATCCCGTGATCGTCTGCCGGACGCACCGATCCACATGGCTCGCCAGGATCGGCCCGTCCTGATCGCTGGCTGCACCTCGTCAGCCCATGCCCGGCCAAGCGACGCACAGGCCGGGCATGACGGGAATGGCCAGCACGAGCATTGGCCATGCCGAGTCATCTTAGTCAAGTGTCACGCGACACTTGACGATTTCGCATGTCCGCGCTATATCCCAGGCATGGAAATCGAAAGCATCAGGCACAAAGGCCTGCACCGCTTCTTCGAGACCGGCAACGCGAAAGGCCTGGTTGGGGATGTTGGGCGGCTTCGTAAGATGCTTGCTTTCATCGACGCTGCGGAAAGCTTCGACGAACTGTCGGTGCCTCCGAACTTTGGATTGCACGAGCTGACAGGCGATCGAAAGGGGAGCTGGTCGATGACGGTTACGAGAAATTGGCGGATGACCTTCGGGTTGAATGACGAAGGCGCGCTAATCGATATTGATCTGGAGGATTATCATGGCGCTTAAGATGCACCCTTCGCTCGCCGTCCATGTTGGCGACTGGTTGAAGACGGAAATTGTGGAGCCTGCGCAGGTCAGCGTGACAGTTTTGGCCGAGCATTTTGGCGTATCGAGACAGGCATTGAGCACCTTGCTGAACGGCAATGCGAACCTGTCTGCCGATATGGCTATCCGGTTTGAGAAGGCGTTCGGGATCAAGGCCGACACTCTGTTGCGGATGCAGACGGCCTATGAACTGGCCCGGGTCCGCGAGCATGAGCAGGACATAAAGGTTCAAAAGTTCGCCAGAGCGGCCTGACGGGAGTAGAGCGCAGCATGGTCGATGACAGCGATTTTGGAGAGGGGTTTCGGCAAGGCTTCCGTGCCGTGCGCGGGAGCGCAGCCGCGATGCCGACAATTCCGGCCCAACCCGCGACCAGAGCAGGTCGAACCGCATTTCAGATGGGATTACTGCGTGGCGTTGAACGGGCGAAGGGCTGGGAACGTAACCACATCCGCGACAGCGATTAAACGCTGTCGGCCCTACGATGGACAAGCGACGCCAGCATAATGGATCTTTACCTGGTCAGATCGACTTGTTGCAAGCCGCCTTATCTTCACAGGCACTGGATCGCTAGCGCTGCTGGTTTTGATGATCGCCGGCGAACAACAATCATATTTGATGTAAACAAAATGCCGTTTCACGATCATCAAAACCCAGTTGCGATTCTGGCAATGCTTCAGAACAAGCGCGACTGGGTCGTCGAAATCACCCATTCGCAACATGCCGTCTGCGCACTCGACTGAATCTTCCAGCGCCCGATCTTCCAGGCGCCGGCCTTCATCGCTTCGGCCAAATCCCGCCAGTGCCAGGCCGCAAGATCATCCGCGATCTGCGCGACAACGGTCTGCTGCGGGTACTGGTGCCAGCATCGGGACGAGTACCAGCGGCTTTTGTACTTTCTAGGGTCAGGACCCATTGATATAACCGGCTCGATCTGATTCAGGCTCCGCGAGGAGATTGAAGATGAGCGACCTGTATTGGCTCACGGACGAGCAGATGGCTCGGCTTGAGCCCTACTTTCCCAAGAGCCATGGCAAACCGCGTGTCGACGATCGCCGGGTGTTGAGCGGGATCATTTTCGTCAACCGGAATGGGTTGCG
>JAMHVU010000002.1:0-7130 GCA_035911355.1 Sphingobium sp. | reverse complement strand
ATCGCGTCGATCAACTGCTCCGCCAGGGACTTCTGGAGAAGGGCAGGGGCGCAGACCGGGACCTGCTGACCACCCGCGACGCCATCAGCCTTGAGCAGCGCATCATCGCCGGGGTCGAAAGCGGGCGAGGGGCCGCCCCGGCGATTGTACCTCCCGACCTTGCCGGGACCCGCCTCCAGGCACTTTCCCAAATCAAATACGGGCTCACCTTGAACGCCGGACAGGAAGGCGCGGGGCGCCTGCTGCTTGGATCGAACAACCGCATCGTCGCCATCCAGGGCGTAGCCGGGGCAGGCAAGAGCACGGTCCTCAAGCCCGTTGCGGACATTCTGCGCGAGGAAGGAAGGGCCGTGCTCGGGCTCGCTGTGCAAAACACGCTGGTCCAGATGCTTGAACGCGATACGGGTATTCCCTCGATGACGGTGTCGCGATTCCTCGCGCGGCACCGCGATCTCCTCGAAGGAGCAGATGCGGACAGTCTCGCCGAGGCTCGGGCCGATATGCGCGGCAGTGTCGTGCTGCTCGACGAAGCCTCCATGGTCGGCAATGCCGACAAGGAAAAGCTGGTGCGCCTCGCCAACCTGCTCGAACTCGGCCGCTTTGCGAGCATCGGGGACCGCAAGCAGCTTGGCGCAGTTGATGCCGGCAAGCCGTTCGATGTGATGCAGCAGGCCGGCATTGAGACCGCCGTCATGAGTACAAATCTTCGCGCGCGCAGCGAAGGCCTGCGTGAAGCCCAACAGGCAGCGCAAGAAGGGCGCATTGAGGATGCTATGCGCCATTTGGCACCCCAGGTGATCGAGGTGGGAAATGACGCTGCAGTGGAAGCTGCCGCAGCCTGGCTGTCCCTTTCGACCGCCGCGCGCGAGGCAACCGCGATCTATGCTTCTGTCAAACGGCGTTCAAAAGGGACCCCCGATCGGCGTCGAAGAGGGACCCCCTTTTCGGATAATATGATGCTGGTTTGTTGAAGATGGCCTTGCGCTGCGTGCGGCGGAGGGCGGGCGTAGCCCGACCGGAGGCGCGCGCAGCGCAAGATAGATTTTTGAAGGCGCCGAAGGTGGCTGTCAGCTGCGGTTTTTGAAGCGCCAGCTGTCGTTGCCCGTCTCGACGATATCGCAGTGGTGGGTGACGCGGTCGAGCAGCGCCGTGGTCATCTTGGGATCGCCGAACACGGTCGGCCATTCGCCGAAGGCGAGGTTCGTGGTGATGATGACGCTGGTCCGCTCATAAAGCTTGCTGATGAGGTGGAACAGCAACTGCCCTCCCGAGCGGGCGAACGGCAGATAACCGAGCTCGTCGAGCACGATCAGGTCGAGCCGCGACAGCTGCGCCGCCAGGGTCCCGCCTTTGCCGATCCGGGTCTCCTCTTCGAGGCGTGTCACCAGATCGACGGTGTTGAAGTAGCGGGCGCGAGCGCCCCTTCGCACGACATTGGCGGTGATCGCGATGGCGAGGTGGGTCTTGCCTGTCCCCGTGCCGCCGACCAGCACGATATTGCGGCGAGGCGGGAGGAAGGAGCCATCGTGAAGGGAGCGGATCATCTCCTCATTGATCGGTGTGCCCTCGAAGCTGAACCGCTCCAGGTCCTTCACCACGGGCAGCCTCGCAGCCGTCATCCGATAGCGGATGGAGGCTGCATCCCGGTGGGTCGCCTCAGCACGGAGCAGGTCGGTCAGTATCTCCATGGTGGTGCGCTTGCGCTGGAGGCCGGTGGTGACCGCCTCGTCGAACGCCGCCGCCATGCCCTTGAGTCCGAGGCCGCGCATCGTGTCGATCATATCATGCCGCTGCATCATAGCCTCGCAGCAGATCATAGCGGGCACAGTCGGCGAGCGGAGGATGCTGCAGCATCCGGTCTTCCGAAGTGACGATGCTGTGGGGTGTCGCCGGCTCGCGGCGCCGGGAGAGGATGTTGAGGATCAGCTCGTCGCTGGCCGTTCCGTTCGCCAACGCTTCGCGCACGGCAGCCTCTACCGGCTCCAGGCCATCGGTGAGCACCGCCGAGAGGACCCGCACGAACCTGCGATCGGCCTCGTCCCCGGTGCCGAGCCTTCGCCGTAATCGGTGCAGGGCGGGCGGCAGATCCCAGTCCTGGAACGGTGCGCCGTTACGCAGCGCGCCGGGCTTGTGCGCGAGGACCGGCAGATAATGCCAGGGATCGTATATCGTGCGGTTCCGACCGAAGTGGCGCTCATGCTCCCCGACGATCGCATCGCCGCAGCGTATGACGATGCGATCGGCATAGGAGCGCACCTGAACGGTCCGGCGTGCGGCCGTCGACATGACCGAGTAGCGGTTGCGATCGAAGCTGATGAGGCAGGTGCCGGTGACGGCATGCTCGCTCTCATGGAAGCCGTCGAACGGTGCCAGGATCGGCTGCAGGGCCGGTCGCTCCATATCCAGCGCCTCGGCGACGGTAATATCCCCGCGTTCGGGATGGGCATGATGCTCGGCCCAGCGCCGGCACTCGGCCTCCAGCCACCCGTTGAGCTCGGCCAGGCTGGCGAACCGGAGTCGCGGCTGGAAGAAGCGGCCTCGGATCGTCTGGACCTGCTGCTCGACCTGGCCCTTCTCCCATCCCGCCGCCGGCGAGCAGGCGGTCGGCTCGACCATGTAATGATCGGTCATGATCAGGAAGCGGCGGTTGAACACACGCTCCTTGCCGGTGAACACGGCCGTCACCGCCGTCTTCATATTATCGTAGATACCGCGTCGCGGCACACCGCCGAAGAACGCGAACCCCCGGGCATGGGCATCGAACAGCATCTCCTGGCCCTCGCGCGGATAGGCCCGGACATAGGGTGCGCGCGAGTCGCAGAGACGCATATGCGCCACCTTCACCCGCATCGGCTTGCCGGCGATCTCCACATCCTCGTGGCTCCAGTCGAACTGGTAGGCCTCACCCGGCTGGAAGGTCATCGGGATGAACGCCGGTGCGCCTTCGCCAGCATCCTTCCGCCGCGCAGCACGCCAGCGCGCCGCATAGCGGCGCACCGCATCATAGGATCCATCGAACCCCTCGCGCACCAGCAGGTCATGGATACGCGTCATCCGTAGCCGATCGCGGCGGCCGCGACCTTCGTTCTCCTCAAGCAGCGCATCGAGACGATCCTGATAAGGACCGATCCGCGGCAGCGGCTGGACTTTGCGCTGATAGTTGAACGCCGCCTCCGGCGACCGGATCGCTTTGCGGACGACCTTCCGCGACAAACGAAGGTCACGAGCGATCGCCTTGATCGCCTTACCCGCTGCATGCTCACGCCGAATCCGAACCACTGTCTCCACGATCAACATCCCGTTCTCGCCAACTGATCAAAACCAGTCGGCCGACTAAATCCCCGGGATGAAGGGGTCCTTTTTGCACGCCGATCACCCCACGAAGGGGGTGCCTATTGCACGCTGATCCTCACGCAAAACTCGCCGATGAAGCAGCCTACATCGCAGCCGTCGAGAACGCCAAGATCCGCGCGCGCTACAGCTTCTTCCCGCAGCACATCGTCGCCGATCCCAGCCTCGGCTACATCGCAATCGACGAGGGCGACTGCGCCACGATGCCGGCCAACATCATCCGGACGATCCCGTCGGCGCGCAGCGACGATCTTCTGGAAGACCTCGCAATGCGCCTCGCCGACCCCTATTGGGACGAATACGCCAGGCATTGAGCTGGACGACAGGCTGGGGCGCGCTTGGCGCCCCAATCCTTTCTTTGTGCGAGGACCAGGCGCGTGTCTGGGGCATCGAACCCCAGACACGCGCGCGACCTGATCGGTCGCACAGCGGTCGCGCCCAAAAGGGCGCGGTCGATATGTAGATGTGCAGCGTAACCGCCGCACCGACCTAGCCGCCGCCAGCTCCGCCCATACTCGCAGATCCACCCATTATCGCTGCTCTGCGATAGAGGCCCTCACGAACCGTTCGCAGGATCGTCGACACATAGTTCCGCGTCTCCCGAAAGGGCGGCACGCCTCCATATTGAGTGATCCTTCCGGGTCCGGCGTTGTAGGCACCGAGAGCCAGATCATAGCGCCCGAATCTGTCGAGCTGCGCCTTGAGATAGCGCGCGCCGCCGCGAAGATTTTGTGCGACGTCCCAAGGGTTGGAAACCCCGAGATAGGATGCCGTCTCCGGCATCAACTGCGCCATTCCAATCGCACCTTTGCTGCTGAGCGCAGCGGGGTTATAGCGGCTCTCCTGCACGATAAGAGCATCGAACAGTCGAGCGGGAATTCCGACCTCGCACGCAGCCGCCACGACATCGCCATAGTGACGCGCGCGTCGTGCTTCCGCCTCGCGGGATAAATCCCGCATCGGTCGATATGGATCGGCCGCGCATGTCCTCGCGATGTCGGGCGAAGCAGATGCGGCTGCCACGAACGCGCTTGATCCGCGCGAAAACGGGTTCCGCTTTCCTCTCATCCAAGACGGAACGGCGACACGATCCACGCTGCGCGGCACCTCGAGAATGTCGCTTCCCTCAGCCGCCATAACCTTCACCAATTCCGCAGGAATGAGAGCATCGCGAGCGGGCAGGGTAGGGGCTTCATCGCCCGGATTGACATCGGTGAGGCCAGCCTTGGCCGTTGGAGCGGTGAAATCGAGAAGCACCGATTCCCGTGCCTGAACAGAGACGCTCAGCGTCATAGCCGCCCCGCAAATCAGCATATGTCGTAGCATGTCATCGCCTTGTGCAAGGAAGACATGCCGGTGAAGGTATCGCGCTGCAACGAGTAGCCGCATTATCCCATGCGGGTCAACATGGCCGCCTTCGAGCGAGGCGGCCATAGTCTTATCCGATGGCGCAACGATTCCGATGGAATCGGATCATATGCAAATTCGGATAGCCGGACTGCTGCGATCCGCGATCAGTGGTGTAGATCCGAGCGCATCATTCAGGTGAGAGGCCGAGTTTATTTGCAAGCTCATCAAGGCCGAGCTTGTTCATTGCATCGAGCAGCTCGCCAAGCCGATCGAGGCTGGCTTTGGATAGCACCGATTTGCCCATGAGCGCCTGTCTCTCGGCCTCTTCCAGCTTGGCGAGCTTCTTGCGCGCCTCGACCGCCGATTTCTCCAGCGCAAGAACCCTCTCACGCTCTTTATCCAACGCAGATTTACGTGCCATCTTCTGCCCTTTGCCATTGTCCAATTCGCCAAGCATATGCGAACACGCCAGCTCCCGCAAACTCAGCCATGGACAGAACGCGTCAGCGTCCAGAATCGAACCGGATTTATCAGCCATAAGACAATCTAAAAGTGCCGCCCTCGAATGGGAGATTGCGGGCATCTCATCTTCACCGCCAGCGCCACGCGGCATGGTTTGGCCTGATGTCCAACGTCCCGATCATGGGGGAGATGGTCAACTCAGGGAAGGGCATTCGAACCCGATAGCAGGTAGAGACTAAGTCCCCTTAAATTTTGCACACCCTACGCGGATGCCCGCAGACAATTAAGGTGTAAAAACAATACGTTCATTGGACTCCTCAACGTCCCACAGCGTGGCACCGTCTTGGGTTGCGTAGAGCTATCGGTTTGAAATAGCGCCATAATGAGGCGTGACACACCGTGCCACTCGAAGACCGCCAGCCCCTGACTTCCAATGGGCCGTCGGCCTTGCTATAAGAAGCGGGCGATACCTCCACCAGCGTAACTTTCGAGCGATCGGAGCTACGCTAGTGATTGACGATCTGGAGACTGAAGACGCCCCTCGCCAGACTGAGGAAGGCTCTTCCCTCACTCATAAAACCGTCCGGCTAACCGTCGACCAGATCTCCGCTCTGGAGAAGATTGCCGCCACCCATGGCGTGCCGGTCTCCGTCGCGCTGCGGGATGCCATCGATACGGGCCTAAAGATCACGGCCAGCAAGAAGCCGTTCGACTTCGATCGTCTCGCTTTCACCGTCGAGGTCACATACGCCCTGGCAATGACGATCGCGGAAAGCGAGCACGCGCCGCTTCTCGCAAATGCCCTGGCCGACGCGAAGGCCAATCTGGTCAAATATCATGCGTAAGGATGATCTGCGCTTCAACCGCGCGCCGGCCACTCTCACCCATCATTCCTCGCGCGGGAAAGTGAAGCGAAATTCGGGGAACTTCACGAGGGGTTCCCAGCTCCTGACCCATGAGTTCATGATGACGTGGGCAGGGGTCAAAATTCCCCTTGCGATCCTGCTCCTCGCCTTCTCGATCATCCTCTCGTTCACCTTCGCTATCAGGATGCAGGAGCATGAAATCCAGCTCTTTCTTATGGGCCTATTTTCGCGTGCCTGGACATGGTTCTATTTCAATCCGGAATATGCCGTGAACCTCACCATTCCAGACGGCCGCTTGATCCGTATGCCGATCGCGGCCGTCACGGAAAATATCTACGTGCAGATCGCAACATCCAAGGCCGGAAGGTGCGTGGTTGCGTCCATGCTCGGGTCGCTTTTCCTAAGTGTCCCAACGAGTATCTGGTTCATCGACTTTTCGCTGCGTCGGGGGAAGGATATCCTGCTGGAAAGGCATGAGCGCGGAGCCCTTCTTGTGCCGCGAGAAATCCTCATCCGGGAAACACGCGCGCACAATGTCTCGGAGTTCAGAAAGGAGTGCGCGGAGCACGATCCGCCGCTCGATCCGCAGAGGGTTCTCGATTTGCCCGTCGCCGATCGAATCGAGCGAGGATTTCATGCTCCCTACGTGATGGCCGGCGTCCCCTTTCCGTGGCGTCTCGAACAGACTCATACGATGGTCATCGGCACCACCGGAACGGGCAAGACGACCGAGCTTCGATCGATCGTGAGACAGGCGCGCGAGCGCAATCATGGTTGCGTCATTTTCGACCTGACCGGCGCGTTCATTGGCCCGTTCTATGATCCCGCGCGGGATACGATCCTCAATCCACTCGATACCCGCTGCAAGCCATGGACCCTGTTCAATGACTGCTCATCCTATGCCGACCTGACCGCCGCTGCCGAAGCGCTGATCGCCGGCAATCCTAACGGTGGCGATGCCTTCTGGGAGGTCGCGGCGAGAACCCTTTTCGTGGAGATGTGCGTCAAGCTCAAGGAACGCGGGGAGACCACCAACGGCGCACTGGCGCGGCGCCTCATGCAGGCCAGCTTGAAAGAGATCAACGCGATGCTGGCGCGGAC
>JAMHVU010000001.1:0-1562 GCA_035911355.1 Sphingobium sp. | reverse complement strand
GCGCCAACACCTTGGCTGCTTTTTCGGGAGCGCCGCCTCCCCCACTTTTCCGTGAGCCCTGCCGATGATTTTTGACCTGGAAGAGACCCGCGCCATCTTGCGCATGATCGAGACCGAGCACCTGGACATCCGCACGGTGACACTAGGTGTGTCACTTCGCGGCTGCCCGACGGGTGAGATGGCCTCTACCGCGCAGCGCGTCTATAACCACATTAGCAAGAGTGCCGAGCGCCTGGTTCCCGTCGCAAAGGAAGTCCAAGACGCGTTTGGGGTGCCGATCGTTAACAAGCGGATCTCGGTCACGCCAATGGCGCTCGTTGGTGAGCCGACTGGTGCATCAAGCTATGTGCCGCTGGCGCAAGCCATGGACCGCGCCGCGCAAGAGCTGGGCATCGACTACATCGCTGGCTTCTCGGCGCTGGTCGAAAAAGGCATCACCAGCGGCGACGCCGTGCTCATTGAGTCGATTCCCGAGGCGCTGGCCGTCACGCAACGCGTGTGCAGCTCGATCAACGTCGCCACCACCCGTGCCGGCATCAACATGGACGCCATCGCGATGATGGGCCACGTCATCAAAGCACTGGCCGAAAACACCGCCGACCGAGGCGGCATCGGCTGCGCCAAGCTGGTCACTTTCGCCAACATGCCCGAGGACAACCCGTTTGTCGCGGGTGCCAACCACGGCATCGGCGAGGGCAACCTGGTCATCAACGTCGGCGTCAGCGGTCCCGGCGTCGTCCTGTCCGCCCTGCGTCGCCTGCGCGAGTCCGGAGGCCGCGTCACCCTCACCGAAGTCGCCGAGACCATCAAGCGCATGGCGTTCAAAGTCACCCGCGCCGGCGAGCTAGTCGGCCAAGAGGTCGTGCGAAGGCTCGGCAACGGCGTCCGCTTTGGCGTCGTCGATCTATCGCTGGCCCCGACTCCTGCAGTTGGTGACAGCGTGGCAGAGATCCTAGAAATCCTGGGTCTGTCGCGCACCGGCTGCCACGGCACCGTCGCCGCGCTGGCAATGCTAACCGACGCGGTCAAAAAAGGCGGCGCCATGGCCACCAGCGCCGTCGGTGGTCTGTCCGGCGCGTTTATTCCAGTGTCCGAAGATCACGACATGATCTCTGCTGTCGAAGTCGGCGCCCTGTCTCTCGATAAGCTAGAGGCCATGACCGCCGTGTGCTCGGTCGGTCTCGATATGGTGGCGGTGCCCGGTGATACCTCCGCCGCTACCTTGTCCGGCATCATCGCCGACGAGATTGCCATCGGCACCTTCAACAACAAGACCACCGCCGTGCGCATCATCCCCGCTCCCGGCAAAAAAGTCGGTGACAAGGTGGTCTTCGGCGGCCTCCTCGGTGAGGCCCCAATCATGGCCGTCTCTCGTCACAGCTCCGAGGGCTTTATCAACCTGGGCGGTCGCCTGCCTGCGCCCATCATCTCGCTGCGCAACTAACCGCCGCTGCCATGACGCCCGCCAAGCGACCTGCGCGACGCGCTTCCTGGGTGCTGCTGGGCGTCGCGGCGGCGCTGCTTCTGTATTACCTGCTGACCCCGCAGGGCATCTTCGGCAG